>NZ_CP192698.1:0-471198 GCF_021462805.2 Allorhizobium sp. Av2
ATGGCGAAGATCGCCCCGAAAACTGATACCGTGATTGAGGGGTTGACTGCCTTGATGGAGCGTCACGCTGACGCGCTTTCCAGCCAGTTGCAAGCACATCATTTGAAAGTTTTCCCGCCGACCTCCGAAAAGGGGATTAGGACGTTCGGGCCGTCTGAAGCGTCCAAGTTGCTTGGCGTTGGGGAGTCTTATCTAAGACAGATTGCTTCTGAAATGCCAGAGTTGAATGTCAGCATGAGCCCTGGGGGCCGGCGCATTTTCTCGATTGAAGATATTCACATGATCCGTAAGCATATGGACCAGATCGGTCGTGGAAACCGTCGCTACCTTCCGCATCGTCGAGACGGCGAACAGCTCCAAGTCATTTCTGTCATGAATTTCAAAGGCGGCTCGGGCAAAACGACGACCGCTGCGCATTTGGCTCAATATCTCGCAATGCGTGGTTACCGAGTCCTTGCTATCGATCTCGATCCTCAGGCAAGCCTGTCTGCGCTTTTTGGCAGCCAACCGGAGACGGACGTCGGTCCAAACGAGACCCTCTACGGCGCTATCAGATATGATGATGAGCAAGTGCCGATCGAACAGGTTGTTAGAGGAACATATATTCCGGACCTTCATCTCATTCCCGGCAATCTCGAACTTATGGAGTTTGAGCATGACACTCCCCGCGCATTGATGAAGCGCAAGGAAGGTGACACGCTCTTCTATGGTCGCATCAGTCAAGCCATTGAAGACATTGCAGATAATTATGATGTCGTCGTCATCGATTGCCCTCCGCAACTCGGTTACCTCACGCTTTCAGCATTGACGGCCGCGACATCCATCCTTGTTACGGTTCACCCCCAGATGCTCGATGTGATGTCAATGAACCAATTTCTGGCAATGACATCGAACTTGTTGAGGGAAATTGAGAGCGCCGGTGCGGAGTTCAAGTTCAATTGGATGCGCTATCTTATCACTCGTTTCGAACCGAGTGATGGGCCACAAAATCAAATGGTTGGCTATCTCAGGTCTATTTTCGGTGAGAACGTCCTTAATTTTCCAATGCTCAAAACGACGGCTGTCTCAGACGCGGGCCTGACAAATCAAACCCTTTTTGAAGTGGAACGCGGTCAGTTTACCCGATCAACCTATGATCGCGCCTTGGAGGCTATGAACGCTGTCAATGATGAGATTGAATCTCTGATCAAAAAAGCATGGGGTAGAACCACATGAGCCGGAAGCACATCCTTGGCGTCTCGACGGACGCCCAAGACGTTAAGCCGTCTGACAATCGGGCAGGGAAAACGCGGTCAATGCCGCTTCTCGGTGTCGCCAGAAAAGAACGCGACCCGGCAACAAAGCTGACTGCGAATATTGGAAACGCACTGCGTGAGCAGAATGATCGGTTGAGCCGCGCTGAAGAGATAGAGCGGCGTCTTGCTGAAGGACAAGCGGTTATCGAATTGGATGTCTCGACGGTAGATCCATCCTTCGTGCAGGACCGAATGCCTGGCGACATCGACGGGCTTCTCGAATCGATTCGAGAGCAGGGCCAACAGGTCCCAATCCTCGTGCGTCCTCACCCGGATATGCCGGGCCGCTATCAGGTCGGCTTCGGTCACCGTCGGCTTCAGGCCGTTTCTGAATTAGGTCTTCCGGTCAAAGCGGTTGTTCGCGATTTGACCGACGAACAATTGGTCATTGCACAGGGCCAGGAGAATAACGAGCGCCAGGATCTCACCTTTATTGAGAAAGCACGTTTTGCTCATCGCTTGAATAAGCAATTTTCACGCGAGATCGTGATTGCCGCGATGTCGATCGACAAGAGTAACCTGTCGAAGATGCTTTTGCTTGTCGACACCCTCCCCCCGGAGTTGATCGATGCAATCGGCCCCGCACCAGGTGTCGGCCGACCAAGCTGGCAGCAACTCACGGAGTTTATCGAAAAGGCCCCCTCGCCTTCTGACGTCTCGAAATACGCGTTATCGCGTGAAGTACAAGCACTGCCATCGGCGGAGCGGTTCAAGGCAGTGTTGGTCAGCCTTAAGCCTCCGAGGATCTCTCGCGGACTTCCGGAAATTATGTCGACCCCTGATGGGGATAGATTGGCTCAGGTTTCGCAAAGCAAATCCAAATTGGAAATAACGATAGACAGAAAGGCGACGCCGGATTTCGCAGCCTTCGTCATTGATCACTTGCCTGCGCTTTATCAGGCGCATCGAGCACAGAACCAGAAGAAACAAGGAGAGTAGTCCGCAAAAGAAAAGAGCTCCCCCAACGTCGCCGTCGTGGAAGCCCTTCTGTCTCTCTAGCAAGAACAGAATCGCATTTCCTCGAATCCTCGTCAAGAGTTTATGCGCCGTTTTGGTGAGTGATTTTCTTTTGCCTGCTGAAAGGTAAAAGATGATGGAGACTGGAAATGTAACGACGCCCTTCGGGCGGCGGGGTATGACGCTTGCGCTGGTGCGTCGGCAGGTCGCTACAAGCGACATTAAGCCGGGTAAACGTGCTGATAAATGGAAAATATTCAGGGATGCCTCAGCCGCAATGGACTTACTTGGGATACAATCCAACAGTCTTGCGGTTCTCGATGCCTTATTGAGCTTTTATCCGGAGAATGAACTGCGGCAGGATGCACAGCTTGTTGTCTTCCCCTCGAATGCACAACTTGCTCTCCGCGCGCACGGCTTAGCCGGGGCGACTTTACGCCGGCATATCGCAGTGCTTGTAGATGCAGGCCTGATCGTTCGCAAAGATAGCGCCAATGGAAAACGCTACGCGCGCAAGGATAATGCCGGTCAAATCGAGCAGGCATTTGGCTTCGATTTATCACCCCTCCTCGTACGCTCAGAGGAGCTTGCGATGATGGCGCAACAGGTGATGGCTGATCGCGCCACCTTTAGAAAAGCTAAGGAAAGCCTGACCATTTGCCGCCGAGACGTCCGCAAGCTGATCACGGCGGCGATCGAGGAGGGCGCGCAAGGTGACTGGCACGAGATCGAATGCACTTATATCTCTCTCGTCGGCAAAATATCCAGAACCCCGGCTCTCTCTGAGGTCACATTGGTTTTAGATGAGATGAACAACCTCAAGAGACACATCGTTAAACGACTGGAAAATCTAGTTAATTCAGAAGAAAAAAGCGGCAATGCTGCTCAAATTGAGCACCACATACAGAATTCAAACACAAACTACATAACTGAATTTGAACCTCGCTCTCGAAAAGAGCAAGAAGCGGCTAAGGAGCAAAACAATCCGCCTAACAGACTGCCGATAAAGTCATTTCCGCTTGGAATGGTTTTGAAGGCCTGCCCTTCGGTTGGCGATTACGGACCAGATGGAACGATCGCGAATTGGCGTGACTTAATGACAGCTGCGGTGGTGGTTAGATCTATGTTGGGAGTAAGTCCGTCCGCCTATCAGGAAGCTTGCGAAATCATGGGTCAAGAGAATGCGGCAACCGCCATTGCGTGTATTTTAGAGCGTACAAATTTTATCAATTCGGCAGGAGGTTATCTGCGTGATCTAACCCGTCGGTCACAGCAGGGAGAATTCTCTCTCGGGCCTATGATGATGGCTTTGTTAAGGACCAACGGAGAAGCGGGTATAAAGACCGGGTAAAAGGTTAAGCGAATCCTCCAAATCGAGACGGATTGGAGTCAAAATGCGAGCAATTGAGGGTGTGATTTGGTGGTCAGCTGACCACCAACATAAGTCTTTGAAAGAGCAGGGTTTTTCAATGCTGTTATGAAATCCAGATTGTGAGTGATTATTTACACGAAAAATGCGGATTGCGGTGAAATTGGTCGGTGTAAGCGAGATATTGGGCTTCTGCCTTGATCATCACAATAGAAAAAGAGTGCAGATTGTTTGCGGTATCTCTAATCCGGATACATCCACACCACTATTCGGGCGGCCAGGTAAGACGTCAAAATAAGATCAGGCCTGCGGCATACGAGCCAGGTAGTTATCCTGAATGGTGATGTGATCAGCCAAGTGCTTGGCATCATGCCAGACGCCCCAGATAAAACTGGAGGCGCGCCCGGAAAGTCCGGGAAGGCCGAGGAAGTAGAGGCCTCTCTCAGAAGAGACACCTAGATGATGTCTAGGGCGACCCGCTTCATCGAAGGCCTGCACTTTCAACCAGCTATAGTCGGATCTGAAGCCGGTGGCCCAGATGATGGTGGTGATGTCTGCCGCGGTAAGATCCAGTTCTAGAATCGGATTGATAATACAATCGGCCGTCGGACCAAGAATGCGGGCTTCCGGCTCTTGCGGAAGGTTGAGGCCGTTCAATACAACGAAAGCATCCGCTTCGTCGAGCAGTGATAGATAGGTCTGGTCACCACGATCAAGATTGTTGGCAAGGTCTTCAGCGAAGGATAATTTGCCGTTCTTAAAACTTTCGGTCATGCCAACCAGAACCATTCCTTGTGCTGCAAGACGACGGAAGTCGATAGTTTCTCCGCCTCGCGCACCACTGACAGCGACCGTAACATGGTCGCTTGTCTGCAATTCCTTCACCTGGGCATCCCATTTTCCGAGAACGCCAAGCCACCAGGCGCAGTCATACCCCCGATAGGCGCGTGGAGGACGATCATGCGGACCAACCGAAAGATAAGTTTTGCGGCCCACTCGCATGAGTTCTTCCGCAATCTGCACTCCCGACGAGCCCGCGCCAATCACGAGAACGGCCCCCTCCCCGAGCTGGTGAGGATTGCGGTATTCGCTGGAATGTATCTGGTTGATATTGGCGGTCGGCGGAACGATTGACGGGATATTCGGCAACTGGAACGGACCGGTCGCCACAACGACGTAGCGTGCTTCGATAACTCCGTTAGATGTCTCGACACGGAAGCCAGGGCGACCGTCCAGACGCTCGACTTGAGTTACCTCGGTTCCACAGCGTGTTGGCGCGTTGTACTTCTTTGCATAGGCTTCAAAATAGTCAGCAACGCCTTCCTTGGGAACAAACGTATCGGCATTGCCGGGAAAGGTCAGGTTTGGAAAACGATCGTGCCAGGCCGGACCATTGGCGACAAGAGAATCCCACCGCATGGAACGCCAGCGCTCCGCTATTCTTCCCTTTTCAAGGACAAGGTGTGCAACATTGTTCCTAGTCAGATGCTCACTCATAGCGATACCAGCCTGGCCGGCGCCGACGACGAGTGCATGTGTTTTTTTGACAGGCATTGTTTCGTTCTTTCTATAAATTTATGTGTTTTCTGGCCCCTGGAGTTGGGTGTTGGCGAGTGCCGAACCATAGGGGCAGGGGCCGACGAGGATTCTTATTACTGTGGCTGTAGGAATAAATTTGGTTGCATTATTCGTTTTCTCGGTCGTCGGGCATCTCATTAAGTCGGCATCCCTGGCCTCTGCGGATGCTCGCCAAGGCAGTCTCCATCTGTTCTTTGAACGTTAGCTGTTTACGAATAGTCGGCCGATGCGGGCTATCTACAACTCTATGATGATAGTGGACCGAAATCTCAATCTGATAGAAACTCTTGGGTTGGTATGAGCGATATAAAAAGAGAGGAAATTTTGGCGAGATTAACAACGCAGTAAGAGACGAGGGGAGGAGAAGTCTGCTCGCCGTTGAGTAGCCGATGCTTACGTAATTTCGCAACGGTCGATCGCAAGGAACTTAAGAAGGGGCCTTGTGAAAAATAGTGGCTTTAGGACTCCCTTAAATCGATCTCTGCTAAATTTTCTGGGTATTCTGTCTGATCGTTGCGCAAGATGAGCTGATGATATTGAACCACCAGTTTGGCAATCGTAAAAATAGTTTTGATTTGGACGCGGCAGCCGCGCTGGATGAAGCTTGGGACCTAGCCTGCAAGGGTCGTTCCGTTCGCGCATTTTCTTTAGCAAATTCAGTTTTGGCTTCAGCAGAACGGCGAGCAGATCAAGGTCTTATAGCGGGCAGTTCTCAGCAATGTGCCTGGTATTGCTTTCAACTTGGTGAGACACAGACGGGGCTAGTATACATTGAGAAAGCAATTTCTCTGTGGAGGCACCTTGAAGAGCCGGTGCTTGAGGCGCAAGCTCTTAGTATCTGTGCTTGGCTGCATCTGGAACTCGGTAATTTAGAGCAGGCTGTCGAGTTTGCCGCAGAGGCACTCAACATTGCCGACCAGAGCCGTAGCCTCCGATCTCGATCTTTGGCGATAAATGTTATTGGCGTGATATTCTGGATGACGCGTCAACCATCTCTCGCTGTTGACTATTGCAGTCGAGCTGTGGAGCTTGCTCGAGAGGCATATGATCTTACGTTCGAATGTTGGTGGTTGATTAATCTCGGTGGAGCGCATGCAGAGGATGCTTATCTCTCTCAGGAAGCCGATAATCAAAAATTCGAAACGTCGATTAGCAGCGCAATAGATATTACGAAACAAGCACTCAGCCTCGCTCAATCACTTAAAGACGCCTGGGCCGAGAGGTTGTGTATCGCAAATTTAGCGGAATATTTTAATGCGGTTGACGATTTTTCCGCCGCAGAAATGTTATTGGAGCGGTACCGTGATATTCCGGGAGATGATTATGTCCGGGGTGAGGGGCATTATCTGGTTACACTGGGAAGCACGCTTGTTTCGTTAAAGCGCTATGATGAGGCCTTGGTTCCACTCGAGCAGGCCCACTTGCTCGCCGGGGAGAATTTCAATCTCGAGACCTTAATGCATGCCTGTCTGTCTCTGTCAAAGGCCCATGAGTATCTTGGAGCATTTAAGCCTGCGCTGGATTTTCATAAAAAATATCACAAACTACATCAGCAGTTCACTGCGGAGCGGATCCAGCAAAATGCCCGTATGGCGGAGATCCGTTATGAAACGAAAAAACTCAAAACAATGCTTGATACAGAGGCAGAGCGCTCCGCAGAAATTGCCCGGTCATTAGAGGCGCTTCAACAGCAGACCAATGTCCTGACGGAAGCGGCAAATACGGACCCGCTGACGGGACTTTCCAATCGGCGGCATTTGGAGACGTTAATATCTGACATTAATACTCGAAGCGCGAGTTATGCGCTGGTGATCCTTGATGTCGATCACTTCAAGAAAATCAATGATACGTTCTCCCATATTATTGGTGATCGTGTCCTCGTGCAAATCGGGGCACTGGTCAAAATTGTTGTTCGTGAAACAGATCTCGCAGTTCGCTTCGGTGGCGAAGAGTTCGTCATACTTATGACGGACCTAACACCGGCCCACGCGGAAAGGGTTTCAGAAAGACTGCGAATGACAATTACCAACTTTGACTGGTCCGAAATTGCCGATGGGCTGAATGTGTCCGTCAGTATCGGAGTGGCAATGTCAGACGATGCAGTCGACGCCGAAGCGGTTTTGCAACTGGCGGATCGGCGCCTTTATTGGGCAAAGCAGACCGGTAGAAATAGAGTTGTTTGTTTTCTGCCGTCTGGAAATAGGTTTGAACAAACGACCAGCGCGATTACGGATTGAGGAAGCGATCCGATTCTGCTGACTGCCCATAGCCTTCTCGGCGTTGCTTTTCTCTTGCCATGAATCTCCGCTTCCGCCGGAGTGAAGATGCGTACGGAATGCCGTCCAAAACCCGCCATAGCGCACTCGATTTTAATGTCATCAATAACCGAAACCGCTAATCGGCTGTCATGAAGGCTAAAGGGGCGGGGTGTGGCGCGGAAAGGGATTTCGACGCGATGAGCGCGATAAACCGATGTTATCTTCGGTAATGATGGGATTATGTTGACGTGCATTTTGACAGGTAGCAGAATTGGACCAGCAGTCTCAATTGCCATGCAAAATCCTGGTGAAACAACCAGCCTGAAACAGGTCGAGGCCGAAAAATCCTATTTCCAGGTGCAACCATTGTGATCAGCAATTCATGGGATGCAAATTTTCTGGTTCAAACGAACAAATTCAAAGCCCCGCGGCTTTTGTCAAATTGACCCTGAAGCGATCCCTTCGGCGCTGGTATCTGCGGGTCATCTCGGCTGAGGCATGGCCGAGCTGTTTCTGGATGTAGCGTTCGTCGACTTCGGCGGAGGAGGCGAGACCGGCGCGAAGCGAATGGCCGGAGAATTTGAAGGCGCGTTCAATCTCGCTGAGATCGCCGCGAACCCCGGCAGCCATGGCGGTCCGCTTCACCAGCCTTGCCACTTCCTTATCGTTCAAGCGGTCCGGACCAATGGACTTGCCTTGTCCTGTGACGCGGCGGAAGAGGGGGCCATGGGCAAGTCTGGCAAAGGTGATCCAGGTTTCCACAGCCACCACCGGGCAGGTAGCATCGGAGGAGCCACGGCCGATCTCGACCTCGCGCCAGCCGGTCTTGCCGCGCAGGGTGACGAGCATGCCCTTGTCGAATATTTCGATCCAGCCTTGTCCGTCTTCAGTCTGGTCAGCCTTGATGTCGAGCCCGACAATCTCGGATCGCCGCAGGCCACCGGCATAGCCGATCAGCAGCATGGCGCGATCCCGCAAACCTCTGAGGTTTCCCCGATCGAGTGTCTCGATCATGGCGATGATATCCTCGGCCAGCACCGCTTCCTTCTGCACGGGTGGGCGTGCGTGGCTGTTGCGAATACCGGCCATCACGGTGGCGATATGCCGATCCTTGCGATCGAGCATCAACCCGCGCTGCGCATAGTTCCAAGACAATGACGAGAGGCGCCGTTCGATCGTCGAGACGGAGTTGGCCTTGGCACCCCTTTCTGCTGAGCCCGAAGCGCAGGCCGTGATGTAGAGCCCCACGGTTTGGGGGGCCGGGGGGAGGGGAGCCAGGTTCGATCGCCGGCACCACGCCGAAAAATGCTTCCAGTCGCAGGCATAGGCCTTGCGGGTATTTGCAGAACTTGCCGCCTCCACATAGTCACGGGCGCGGCTCGCCAGGCTGGCGAGATGCGTTGGCATCTGCTCGTCGGTGGAGGAGAGGGGAGGGGCCTGCATCGAGGTGTCGGCGGCCGACACCTGCGAGGTGGAAACATCACCCCCAGCCGCCGTGCCGAGCGACGGCGCAGGGCTCTCCTGGAGGGGAATGTCGCTGTTCTGCTCGATGAGCTGGGCCATTTCATTATAATGACAAAAATGTCCGATAATGCAAGATTATCGGACGCATTTATTTGATGACAAAGCGTGCGGTTATATGCATTTTTTCGCGAATAACCGCGCGTAAATTTTAAGCTTCGTCCTCGCCCAGCCCATTGATTGCGTCCATCTGGGTCGCCCCGCTTGCTGAGTCGGGTGTTACAGCACCGTGCGTTTTATAAACGCACGGTGCTGTAACACTTTAAATCTGCTGCATAATTACTGAAATCGATTCCGATTTGAGGAATTATGCATTAGCTCTCCTTCGAGAGCACATCAGATCCCATCTCGCTGAACCGTGTCGGGTAATGAAAAACTATCTGTTCGACCTTAGAGCCGTTGCTATAGGAAGCCTTGTGGCAGTGATCGCTGGTAATGCCCCACCTATGACGCCGATTGTAAGCCCGAGTGCTCCCGCGACGAGCATGACGTCGCTAGTAACCGCTAACTGAAATGCCACCCCAGCGTCATTCGCGCCGATCGTGCTGGCTTGCCATCCATTGAAGACCAGCCATGACATTGCCAGTCCGCTTATCGCACCGATTGCAGCAAGAAGAACTGCCTCAATCCAAGTTCCGATGAATGTCGAGAAACGCGTAAAACCCAAGGCTCTAAAGGTTGCGATTTCCACCTTACGATCAGAAACGGAATTCATCATGGTGTTCAACGCACCTGCTGTAGCGCCGATTGCCATCAAGATTGCAAGAGGCCAGCCGAACAGCCGTATCAGGCTGGCTGTTCGGCCCGATTGTGCCGCATAAAGATCAGTTTCCGAAACAGCGATCAGCGGCGTTGTGGTTATTGTTGCGAGTTCGTTTTGAAGAGCTGGAAGCGATGTCGGGCTAAACAAGCGTAGTCGTAGGCTTTGGACCTGTCCCTGACGATCAAACGCTGAACGAATTGCATCGAGATCGGCCCATATTTCGGATTCGAAGGCGCTGCCTTGCGCGGAGAATTGCCCGACAACGGTCCAGTTGACCGTCCCGAGCCGAACCGTATCACCCGTATGTAATCCCAACTCACGGGCAAAGCGATCACCAACGACAATCTCGCGCGCGCCGGATTTGAAAGGCCGCCCTGTAGACAGCGAAATATTATCGCGGATCGACATTCCAGCCGCGTCCATGCCACGCAATGCGATTGTTGGGGTTAGAGCAAGAACTGCTCAAAATCATACGCTAGCCGTGAACAAACAACGAACTTCAGGCTGCCCGCGCTATAGCGGTTGAAGTTCTCAGCGGCCTGAAACCACTATCCGCGAAGCTTGGCGGCTCGTCCCATGTATAGATACCTGTCAAATTGATATGTTCCCAACTCAACGGTGAAACATGCTTGAGCATATCATTCGGAATGATGCGGCGTTTCTGACGGAGGTGCTGCACAGCTCGGCTGAGATAAATGGTGTTCCAGTGGACGATTGCGCTGACGACGAGATTGAGGCCGGACGCCCGAAACGCCTGACTTTCAAACGAACGGTCACGAATTTCACCACGCTCGTGGAAAAAGACGGCCCGCTTGAGTTTGTGGGCAGCCTCACCCTTGTTCAATCCCGCTTGACAACGCCGCCGTAACGCCGGGCCGGAATACCATTCAATCATGAATAGCGACCGCTCAAGCCGCCCCAGCTCTCGCAGTGCCTTCGCGAGCTGGCTCGGGTTGGGCGAGGCCGCTAGTTTTTTCAGAATTGCCGAGGGAGCAAACATCTTCATTTTAATCGAAGCGGCCAAATGCAGTAGATCGTCCCAATGGGCCAGAATCAGATCGCCGTTAATTGGCGCACCAATATGGCCCTCCAGTCCTGAATAGATGTCCGGTTTCTCAAACGTATGGAATTTCCGATCGTTAAGATTGCGCAGTCGAGGCGAGAACCGTTTATCGAGCAGGGCGAACAACGCAAAGACGTTGTCGCTGGCACCACCGGTATCGGTAAAATGCTCTTTAATCTCGAGTGCCGTCTCATGATCGAACAGGCCGTCGAGTACATAGGCTGCCTCGCTTTCAGTTGGACTGATCGGCAGGATGCTGAAATAACCATACTGGTCGGAGAGATGGCTGTAGAACTTGATGCCGGGCTCGCTACCATAGTGCAGGTTAATATCGGCGCGCTTGGCGGCACGGTCACTCGCTCGGAAGAATTGGCCATCAGACGATGCCGTCGCACCATTACCCCATAGCTGAGCGTGGGGATGGCGGGAATGGGCATCGGAAATACAGGCCTGGGCTGTTCGATACGTTTCAGCACGCGCATGAAACATCCGCATCCAGCTGATCTGATGAGCGCTGATTCCCTTCGACGCTATCGCCATCCGTTTGGGCCCGAGATTGGTGCCATCGGCGAGAACGCCGGCCAACATCGCTGAACTATTACGCGGAGGATCGCCGGTGCGCACATGCGTAAATTGATCGGCAAACCTGGTCCATTCATGAACCTCTTTGAGTAAATCCGGAACTTCGACGAGTGGATACATACCGCTCAATTCCCAATTCAATTCTTCTGCCTCTGCGGGTATTTCGCTCGAGAGAGGTGTGACGAGCAACTTGCCGTGTTCTAGGCGGACACCGTCAAGTTTTCCGTTTCGGGCACGATAGGCGAGCTGCTGGAGATTGAAGTCGAGAGCTTGGGCCGCCTCAGAAAGGTAGGCAGCGCCATCGCTCTGGACGCCAAGTCCAAGGTCACCGTCTTCCTTAAGTGTTCTAAATGCTGGCATTGGCATTAGGAGTTCATCCATGGGCCGATATGATTTACTACCTTCTACCCAGACGTCCGCGGAACGTAATCGGTCTCGCAATACGGCTAAGGTTGCGATCTCGTAGAGACGGCGGTCAGGTTTGTCCTGCCGAGAGATCAGCTTGCGCGTCTGCTCCCGCAGATGGCCGACTGGAAACCGAGTGGGCAGCCCCCGCCGCCCGTCGTTAGAAAGCAACTTCAGCATGTCGAGCGCAGCAAGCAGGGGATCATGCCGGCGTGATGAGCGAAAAGTGAAGGCTTGCAGGAACATGGGGGCATATTTGCGCACGCCGCCATAGCGCTCGACCGCCAGCAAGAGCGGGTCTGGATCAGCGTCCTCGACCATCGCTTCAACAAGAGGCTTTGCCTGCAGCAATTTGTGCCATCCCACCTGCCGGTCGATCGTGTCCAATGCATCCGCCCCGGTCTGGTCGGCGATAACGAGCGCGCGCAGCGTGTCTCTAAACAGCCTGAGCGCCTTTGCCGTTTCATGATGCGCGTCGGTGCGGCGCTGCTTTTTTCTGTTGTTTGCCTGAGAAAACAAACGCCCTATCAGTTTGCAGAACATTGTTACCGCATCATCGGTCAGCTTCTGTATGAGTTTGATAAGCTGGGAGACGATAGTTGCCCGACGGCGTGCGGTATTGAAGTCGGCGATAAGCCACGCCGGTGTAACGTCTCCTTCGCGAACCATTTGGTTCCAGCGTTCCGGATGAATTCGGCTCTGAAGCTGAGGATCGATCTCCAAGGATCGGATGAACGCCAGTCTCTCCATCAATCCGACGAGGTTATCACCGCTTGGCCCATCGGGGGCAGACCTAATCCAATGAAAGCGAGTGTGCTCAATCTTCGGATCTACCTTAAGAAGATTGTCGAGATTGACCAAACGCGCTTCGGAGAAACCCGCCAACAATGCCGCTTCTGCTCGGCGGCGAGCAACAGCGCGTGCAGCAAGCCCAAGCCTTTCGATCACGTCCTCCGCAGGCAGCAAAACATTGCGCTCGCGAAACGCTGCTACAATCGCGTTAACGATGGTAACGCCCTTATCTGTTGCCGCAGCCACCTCAATGGCGGCCGATAGTGCCATCCGTCGATCTTCAGAAGTCGGCGTTCGCATTCCCAGATAGCTCAACAGAAAGGCGACATGCTCCATCCGTGTCGGTTGGCGGCGCGCATAAAGATTGAACTCGTGTGGTTCAATATCGAGTTGTCGAGCAATGAACCCGAGTGTTGCCAGGGGTAGGCTCTCCCCCGACATCAATGTTCGCCCGGGATAGCGCATGAGACAGAGTTGGACGGCGAAGCCGAGCTGGTTGGGCGGCCGGCGGCGGGTCTGAATCTCAAGCCGATCGGAAAGGGATAGCGTGTAGTGCCGGATTAAACCATCGTCGCTGGTCGGCACTCCGAAAACCGCTCGTCTCTCATCACTTTTAAGGAGCTTTCTGCGACCCATCACTGGTCTCCTGAAATCAAACGTGTTCAGGGAACATGAAAATGGATCGAGAAGAATTGGCAAATGGATTCCAAGGGCACCATTGCTGTCAAATGCAGGTTCTTAATACGTTCATGGCTACCGTATGATTTTGAACAGTTCTTGTGCCAGTCCCATCATCGTCTCTCATCAAACCGTGCGGCTCTGGGCTGAGAAATTCGGTAGACATTTTGCCAATGATATCCGCAAGCGATCTGCCGGCAGGCTCGGGGACAAATGGCATCTCGATGAGGTTGTCATCACCATCGGTGGAAGGAAACACTGGCTTTGGCGCGCCGTTGATCAGGATGGCTTTGTTCTCGACGTGCTGGTGCAAAACCGCCGCAATGCCAAGGCGGCAAAACGTTTGATGCGCAAGCTCCTGAAAGCCCAAGGCCGTGCGCCGCGTGTGATGATTACCGACAAACTACGATCCTATGGTGCAGCAAAGCGGGAGGTCATGCACGGCTTTGAGCATCGTTCTCACAAAGGATTGAACAATCGGGCAGAAAACTCGCATCAGCCCGTCCGACGACGGGAGAGGATCATGAAGCGCTTCAAGTCAGCGAGGCATCTTCAACGGTTTGTTTCCATCCACGATCCGATTGCCAACCTCTTTCACATTCCCCGCCACGACATTCCATCCACCCATCATCGCGAATTGCGAAAAACAGCCATGCAAACATGGTACCAAATCGCTGGCATTCAAGCCGCCTAAAGCATAACCTCAACCCCAGATCATGACTGTGAAGCGCTAAGTTTACATTGCCTGCCGATGATCTGTTCGTCTGTAAAACGGTTGCGCTTCATTCTCTGGTCCTCTCAATGGGCCAGAGCTTATTTCAAAATGGATTAGGGCATCGTAACGTTAACCGGACATCGATCAAAATGTGGGATCTGGCTACATGACCAGATCCAGCCGTGATCCCCTTTATCGTCGCCACCGATTTCCCGGCGAGGTGATTGCCCATGCAGTTTGGCTGTATTTCCGGTTTCCGCTTAGCCTGCGGATGGTCGAGGATCTGCTGGCAGCGCGTGGCATCATCGTCTCTCATCAAACCGTGCGGCTCTGGGCGGAGAAATTCGGTAGACATTTTGCCAATGATATCCGGAAGCGATCTGCCGGCAGGCTCGGGGACAAATGGCATCTCGATGAGGTTGTCATCACCATCGGTGGAAGTAAACACTGGCTTTGGCGCGCCCTTGACCAGGACGGCTTTGTTCTCGACGTGCTGGTGCAAAGCCGCCGCAATGCCAAGGCGGTAAAACGTTTGATGCGCAAGCTCCTGAAAGCCCAAGGCCGCGCCCCGCGTGTGATGATCACCGATAAACTACGATCCTATGGTGCAGCAAAGCGGGAGGTCATGCCCGGCGTTGAGCATCGTTCTCACAAAGGATTGAACAATCGGGCGGAAAACTCTCATCAGCCCGTCCGACGACGGGAGAGGATCATGAAGCGCTTCAAGTCAACACGACATCTTCAGCGTTTCGTTTCCATCCATGACCCGATCACCAACCTTTTTCACATTCCCCGCCACGATATTCCATCCGTCCACCATCGCGAACTGCGAACAGCTGCCATGCAAGCATGGCACCAAATCGCGCGCCTTCACGCCGCATGAACTAATTCATCACGCCAAGATGTTGCGTTCAAGGCGATAAGTTTACAGTGCCAATCTGGCCCTTATTTCTGTAACTAATTATTAACCATAACGGCAGCTCTAACCATCGATAAGTATCCCTTATCGGATGTTATGTAGTCTACCCATTGACCAACGTCGGCTTCGCCCTTACTCTTAGGTACAATGCGCCAATATCAGCGAAGGAAGTGTTATGACTGTTACCATCAAGGTCGCCGAGGCGAAGACGCATCTGTCGGAACTGTTGGCCCGCGTCGAGGCCGGTGAGGACTTTATTATTGCGCGTGGCAATGATCCGGTTGCGCGCCTGGTGGCCATAAACGAACGCCGGCAACGTATGGCCGCAATCGAATCCGTTCGCGCGTTGCGCGCCCAGGCCAAGCCTGTCACCCATCAGGAAATTCAGGACTGGAAGCAGGAAGGCCGGCGCTGATGGCATTTGTCGTTGATGCCTCGATTGCGGGCGCGTGGCTGTTGCCGGACGAAGAAAACATGATCGCTGAACAGGCGATGACGCGCATGGCTGAGGAAGATGCCATAGCGCCCGATCTGCTTCGCCACGAAATTCGCAGCATTCTCCTGAGCGCCGAGAGGCGCGAGCGCATCTCGGCTGACTTTGTTCATTCGGCTCTGGCACGGTTTCGCGGATTGCCTATGCAACTAACCGGCCCCGGAGACGACACAGAGGTGGTGCGCCTGTCCCGGAAATATCGTCTCAGCGCTTATGATGCCGCCTATCTCGCTCTTGCGCTTCTTGAGCAACTCCCACTTGCCACACTGGATCGCCGATTGGCGGAAGCTGCACGCGCTGAAGGTGTTGCACTCTTTGGGCCAGCTGAGCATGAGCATTGATCGTCCCGCCCAACTCGCGGGACGGATGGCGACACTCGACACGATCGCCGCCGTTCTCCCGATGGAGCGGCGCGACGAACTCGCAGAACTGTTGACCGACCAGGATGTTGAGACACTCCGGCACCTCGTCAACCAAGGCATGGGCGCCAATACGCTGCGCGCCTTCACCTCGGATCTCGCCTACCTGCAGGCTTGGTCACTGGCGGCGACAGGAAACGCTCTCCCCTGGCCTGCCCCCGAAGCAATGCTCCTGAAATTCGTCACCCATCATCTTTGGGACCCGGAAAAGCGTTCGAGCGATCCGGAGCATGGCATGCCGACCGAGGTCGAGAGCAGTCTTCGTGGTCAGGGCTTCTTAAGGGCCTCTGGTCCGCATGCGCCTGACACTGTGCGCCGGCGGCTTGCGACCTGGTCGACGCTGACCAAATGGCGAGGATTGCAGGGAATGTTCGCTTCCCCTGCCCTCAAGTCTGCCATCCGGCTTTCGGTGCGTGCCACGCCGCAGCCGAGGAAGCGCAAGAGTGCCAAGGCGGTCACGGGTGACGTCCTCTCGCAACTGCTGGCCACGTGCCGCACAGACGTCCTCAAGGATCTGCGCGATCGGGCCATTCTGATGGTGGCCTTTGCCTCCGGCGGTCGGCGCCGCAGCGAAATTGCCGGGCTGCGCATGGAACAGCTGAGCAGAGAGGGGCCCATTCCCGTTGATAGCGGTTCTCCCCTTATCTCGCTCTCCATCCACCTGGGATGGACCAAGACCAGTGGTGAGGACAATGACGAAGTGGTTTATCTCACCGGCCGTCCCGTCGAGGCGCTGAATGCATGGCTTACGGCTGCACGCATTGAACATGGCAGTGTGTTTCGGGCGATCGATCGTTGGGGGAATGTGTCTCCCCGCGCGCTCGATCCGAAGGCAATCAACGACATCGTCAAGCAGCGCGCGCTCCTGGCGGGACTTGATCCGGCCGAGTTTTCTGCCCATGGCCTGCGATCGGGATATCTCACCGAAGCGGCCAATCGTGGCATTCCGCTGCCTGAGGCCATGGAACAATCGCGACATCGATCCTTGCAGCAGGCCTCGAGCTATTACAACAGCGCAACACGAAGAAGCGGACGGGCGTCGAGGTTGTTGGATTAATGGACGATGGCGCAAAAAACCGGATATATCGAGGCGTTGGTGCGGGGATCAAATTTCAACATTTTGCAACTCTGTGACTGCGATCGAAAATAGCAAGATTGATCCCGCATCCCGCACAAACATAACGCCGCCCGCCGCCATCACATCGATAAGATGAAGTTCAAGGTAACGAACTGGGCGGACTATGAGGCAGGGCTTCGCTGTCGTGGCAGCTTGATCCTTTGGATAACGCCGGAGGCGCTGGCGGGCTGGGCAGCTCCACATCGCGAGATACCTGGTGGCCAGCCACTCTATTCGGATCTGGCGATCGAAACGACGCTGATGCTGGGCATGGTATTCGGATTACGGTTGCGCCAGAGCGAAGGGCTTCTGGGTTCGGTGCTTGATAGATGCGATTGGATTTACCTGTGCCCGATACCACCAAGCTGAGTAGGAGGGCCAGAACCTGGAGGCCATCGGACAGAAGCAACGACCGTCAGCCTGTTGCGGACGGAACCATTCATGTGCTGGTGCGATAGCACTGGGCTGAAGATCTATGGTGCGGGCCAATGGCTGGAAGAAAAACACGGAGCGAAGTCCCGGCGTGGCTGGCGAAAACTGCATCTGGCTGTTGATGCCGACAGTGGCGAGATCACTGCCCATAGCCTGACAGATCAAGAAGCTGGCGATGCTTCGCAGCTGGAGCCGTTACTGGATCAGATCGAAGATGAGATCAACCAATTCACCGCCGATGGAGCTTATGATGGCACTGCTGAAGCGCGCCTTGTTCTCGCCCATCATTTGACTGTGAAGCATTTGGAGCATCTCTGGCCCCGAACGCTCAACGATAGCTATCCCGGCCAGCAGAGCCGGCCGGAGGTGCAGAGGCAGAATTGGACTTGAGGACGTTGTCAGACTCTGCCGATCAACGACATCGTCGAGAACGACATGCCATTCATGGAAATGACGGAAACCTTCAATTGTACGATATAGGCCAGATTTGACTCAATTTATCATTTGGTGTTGTCCCGCCTAAGCGAGGATAAGAGCTTCTACTAAAAAGCTCTTCCTAGTAGAGCGTGGATCGTGGCGAAGTTACAAACTGGGTCAGACTCTGCCGATAATCAACTGCTATATCCTGAAAACTTACACTTAGTAAACTTTCAAGGCACGTGACATGAAGTCGATGAAGAGACGTGTGCGCCGTGGCAGGAAATTGCTCTGCGGGTACATGGCATATATCGTCAGCGGTTCCATGGTCCAGTCGGAGAGCAGTTCCACCAAGCGTCCTTCCGCAAGCTCTCGGGACACATAGGGGCGCGGGATACGAGCAATGCCCATACCTGCCACGGTCAGCGATTTGATCGCCTCGCTACAATTCGATTTATGCTGAGCACGGACGCTAACATAGCAACTTTCCCCCTGAGCGGAAAAACGCCATTTCTGGTCGCCGATATTGGCACCGTGCACCACGAGCTGATGATCCTCTAGATCCTTCGGGCTTTTGAGGCTTTGCGATTTCTGCAAATAACTGGGCGCTGCGCATATGGCATAGGTCACCGAGCCGATGCAGCGCGACATCAGCGTCGAATCCTCCAGACGTTGACTGGCCCGCACAGCCACGTCAAAATTTCCCTCAACAAGTTGCTGCTTCTCTTCGCTGAGGCAAAGATCCAGCGAACATTCGGGGTTTTCCTCATTGAACTGCGGAAGGACCGGAAGGATCAGATGCAGTCCCAATGTCACAGGCATGGTCACGCGCAAGGTCCCGCGAAGCTCTGCCCCGCTCTGGCTGGCAACTTCATCGGCTTGTTCGTGACGCCATAAAAGCTCGCTCACAATCTGGTAATATCGCGATCCTGCCTCGCTGGGCATGACACCGCGCGTGGTGCGATTGACCAAGGTCACCCCAACATGGGCCTCAAGCTCGCGAATATTCTTGCTGATCGCGGGACGCGAGAGTCCAATATTATTTCCAGCTTTAGTAAAGCTTCGAGCTTCGATAACTGCGCAAAATACTTTCAACGCGGTAAATCGATCCATTAACGCATTCCTTGAAAATCTTTATTTTTAAATACAACCGAAAATTTGTTGTGTAATATCATATTTCTGATTCGATGAAAGTCTGCTCCGGCAGATGTAAACAGTGATTTGCTGACAGACGCTTGTAAACTAACCGATTTCACAGATGTTGGTGAGAGGCCAAAACACCGCGCTACAGAGCCCCGAGCCGTGTTCCAAGATCTTTGGAGGTGCGGGAAATATGCCAAAGGCGCTGGATCCCACCGCCGGCCACTGCGATAAGGTGATGGTCGTCGGCAGGACACCAGCTTCCCGACACAGCGAATTCTGGCGACCTGGCCTGGAAGCCGTCCTCACTGGCGCACATCTGCAATAGCCGTGGATCCAAGACAAAGGCCGTTCTTTGGGCCTTTAGCGTGGCTTCGATGGCGGTCCAGTATTGCAGCGCCGACAGTCCGGCGGGAAGCGGCGCAAGATTCGGAAGAACGTCACCCCACACAGCCCGGGCGGGCATCTGTTCGATATCGAGCCCCACAGGAGCCATCCGGTCCAGGGCTAGCCCGACCCAAGCGCTGCAGTGGCTGAGACTGAAATGCACATCGCTGTCGCGCAAGAACGGAACGTTTCAGCAGATGCGCGGCTTCGAACCGCCTCTGATCAAGCGCGGAGCGGAAATGGCCCAGACGATGAAGCTCTTCTGAGGAAAGCCAGTCGCGTGGAAAGCGACAGTCTGCGACGACATCATGCGGGGCCGCTATGATCACCGTTCGCGGTGAACGCGCTGAAGGGGGGACATATCATCGGAATCGAAGCTTGAAGACGCTTCAGCTTCTGCATTGGTCCTACCATCCGACCGTAAGGCGCTGCCCCGCTTTCGCACGAAGCTCTAAGGTCCAGCATGGCGACAGCGAAATCGGCACAAGAGATGAGTGAAACCCCGTCCTCCTGGGTCATCAGCGTATCGCGGCCAAGCGCATAGCGTCCGGTGCGCCGCTCCTCGGTCAGAAGCGCCGCCGGACGCAAGCAAATCCAGTCCATACCGTCGCTCTCGCTCAAAAGATGGTCCTGCCGGTCGCAGGCTTCGGCTATCGGGCGAAAAACCTAGCCTCGGGCAGAAATCCGGGTGCTGATAAAACCGTATGACCGCGGCCATCTGCCAAATAAAGCGGCGCTGCGCCGCCGTTCAGATAGAGGCGCTTTTTGGCTTTTCCCACTGCCTCTATTGCATAATTCCTTAAATCGGAATCGATTTAAGGTGAAAATTATGCAGCAGATATAAAGCGCTACAGCGAACCGCTGTGCGCCATATATGGCGCACAGCGCTGTAGAAGCACGTGCGTCATGGTCACCAACAAGCCCTCCTGCCCGCCGATGCCGGGATTAAGCGCGGATAGCGTGACATCATCACGGGCGAAAAGTGCCTCCAGCCGTCCGGGGTGCGACAGAATATCAAGAGCCTCGAAGCGCAGGTCGGACGATGCCGGCAGCGACGGCGAAGGGGTACGCGCGCAAGCCGTCTCCATATGATCACGGTGACGCGTTCACCTAATGGAGTCCGACCATACCGGTCGCGCCTAGAATGAGCAGGTTCATAATCTCATACTCTTCGGCAACGTCTTGGACATGAAAACACGCTCTGAGCCGTGTGGGCCAGACTGCGTGGGGCGACCGAGACCGCCCCTGCTCCTTCGGCCTCCCGTAGTCAGCGACCTGGGAGGCGCAGCCCAAAGATCATAAATGCTAGACAACCTGATCGAGCGTCGGGTAGTCGGTGTAGCCACGGCTATCGCCGCCATAGAAGGTCGCCTCGTCGGGAAGATTGAGCACAGCATCTACCTTCAGACGGGCAACCAAATCAGGATTAGCAAGGAACAATGCTCCGAGCGCCACGCCATCAGCGAGGTTCTCGTTCAAGATTGGAGAGATCACCTCGGTAGAGGTCGGCCAGGACCGCGTATCTTTATGCGGATTCAGGATGAAAGGCCCCTGCCACAAGGCGCGGATTTGCTGCGTCATGTCACGGTTATTGGCTTCCATGATGTGAAGATAAGCTAGATCACACGACAAACTAGGGACCAATGCGCGATAGATCGCATCCGTATCGCCTTCGGCAATGTCGTTATAGGGGTTTGCGGGCGATATCCTTACCCCCACGCGGCCTGCCCCGATGGCCTCGGCACAGGCCGCAATTGTCTGCTGGGCGAAACGAATACGATTTTCGACAGGCCCGCCAAACTGATCAATGCGATGGTTGGTATTTTGCGACAGGAATTGATGGATTAGAAAACCGTTGCCGGCGTGTACCTCGATCCCGTCGAACCCCGCTTCAATCGCCAGTCTGGCCGCGTTGACGTGATCGGCAATGGCCTGTTCGATTTCGGCCACCGTCATCTCTCGCGGCAGAGGGTATGGCTTCATCCCGCCCCGCGTATAGGCTTCTCCGGCCGCTGCAACCGCCGAAGGCGCAATCGAACCATGCGCGGACGGATAGAGGTCGGGATGCCCGATTCGCCCCGCATGCATGAGTTGGGCGACGATCTTGCCACCTTTATCATGCACGGCTTTGGTTACAGGCTTCCAGCTTGCCGCTTGTTCATTGGTGAAAAGACCGGGCGCATTTGCGAACCCTTGCCCGACCTGACAGGGATGCATCCCTTCGCTGACAATCAGACCAGCGCTTGCCCGTTGGCCATAGTATTTTGCCATCAGCGCGGTCGCATGACCTTGCACCGTAGCGCGATTGCGCGACATCGGGGCCATGACAAGGCGGTTGGCGACGCGAATGGCGCCATAAGCTGTAGATTGGAAAGTAAGATCCGTTATCATCTGATATATCTTTTCATGAGTTGACTGGTTGAAAGATCGCGTTGCGCTGCGGCGCGATTTCCGCAAGTGCTACGGCGATATCTCCGGCGGTTTGTGCCGTGCTCACCAGCACCGCGGCATTGGCGCGCGAGGTCTTACCGTGAGTGGCCGTGTCCAGCGCGCGCATGATGAATTTGGTCAGGCCCGGGCCCGTCACATTCTCAGATTGCGCCTGTTGCAGGGCCGTGGTGAGGGCGGCTTCGGCGAGTTCCAGCGGCACCGCGTCTTCGGGCCGCGGCGGCACAGTAACCACCACCCCGCCTGGAGCGCCCGAGGCCGCATGCAGGATGATCGCACGCGCGATATCTGCCGGATCATCCAACCTCTGCGGGCATTTCAAGCCGCTCGATTCGCAGAAGAAAGCCGGGAAATAGTCAGATTTATACCCGACTAGCGGCACGGAATGGGTCTCCAGAAACTCCAGCGTTAGCGGCAAATCCAAAATCATCTTTGCCCCCGCACAAACCGTAGTGACACGGCTTCGGGTGAACTGGATAAGATCTGCCGACACATCCATGCTGTGTGTGGCGCCCCGATGGACCCCGCCAATACCCGCCGAGGAGAAGACGGATATGCCTGCCCATTGTGCACAGACCAGCGAAGAGGCGACCGTCGTGGCTCCTGTCCCGCCTTTGGCGAGCACGAAAGGCAGATCGCGACTGGAAACTTTGGGAATGCCTTCCGACGTAGCAAAGCGCGCAAGCAGCCGCTCATCCGATCCATAGATGACGGCTCCCTCGTCAACGAAGATTGTGGCCGGGACCGCCCCCGTGTCGCGCACGGCGGTTTCCATACGCTGCACGCAGTCGATATTTTGCGGATAGCGCAAGCCGTGGGTGATCACATTGGATTCCAGCGCCACGACCGGACGGCCTTCTGCCAAAGCGTCCGCTACTTCGGACTGGAACTTCAGTGTCAGCCCGTGATCCAGGGAAACCTGTTTCATTCATACCTCCGGTAAGGTGTAGCAGGGACGCCGCAGTAACCTGTCAGCGCTTGCCACGATGCGCGGCAAGGCAACCTTTACGTTCCAGTCCTCTGGCGCGACGGGCTCCAGCGCGATGGAGATGGCCGAAATCGGCACGTCGAGGCTTTCGCATAGCGCTTGGGTCAGAGCAGCATCGAGACGCGCGCGCTGGGCATCGCTGAGGGGGCGGTCGAAATAAGCGAGATCGATATGTGGCAAGGTCTAATCCTGAAAAGCTGGGGTAATCGCACCAGCCTGCTGGCTGGCCGAGTGTTGGATGAGGCGTGCCAGATCGGCCGCGTATGGCCGCTGGAGCACCTGATAATGGTTCTGTGGCATGGTCAGAGTGGTCACGGGGCTGGCAGCAAAGCCAGTGGCCTGCTCAAGGAAGGAATAGTCATCCCCCTTCGCTTTGATGACCGTCATCGGGGCGTTGATCCGGCGTCCGAGCAGTTCGGCAAATGTATAGTCGAACTGGTAGGTCGTGCGGACGATCCCGATGATCCGCGCTGCCATTTCCCGCGGCATTTCGGGCTGTTCCGCGCAAAGATGGTCAAGGAAGGCCGGCTCGCTATTGCCAATAGCCAGCATCCGGCGGGTTCGTGCAATATCAATCTGACCGGCAAATACCGAGAGCAGGATCGCCATATAGGATGGGTCGCCCAAAACCGCCTGTCGTGGGCGCGCGAGAGCCTTGTTGGTCGGATCGAGCGCGGCAAGCTCGGGCGGAAGCGAGGGATTGCCAGGGCAGACTAGAACCAGTTGGTCGACTTCGACCCCCTGCTGTTCAAGCTGCCATGCCGCCTCGAACGCCACTCGCGCGCCAAAGGAATATCCCCACAGCGTCACCGGCCCCTCGGGGTGGCGGGCCAGAAGTTCGGCAATATCGTCGCGCGCCATTTCGGCAATCGTTGCAGCGGGGGTCTCGCTTTCATTCAGCCCTTGGGCCTGTATGCCGAAGACGGGACGCGCTTGCTCTTGCGCCAGCGCCCGCAAATTCATCGGATAGCCGCCCAGTCCGGGCCAGATGAAGATAGGCCGTCCCTGGTTCTGCTGGTTCAGTCTTACTAAGCGCTTCGGCGCATCTGTCCCGTCGGTTATCCGGGCCCTGTCGATTTCCTGCGCCAGCACGCGCAAGACGGTATGTTCGAAAATCGCCTGGGTCGGCAACGCGCAGCCGAAAGTCAGTTTGATCCGGTGCAAAAGCGCGATCGCCCTAAGGCTGTTTCCGCCAAGAGCGAAAAAATCATCCTCTTGCGAAATTTCACCGACCGACAGCAGCGATGCCCAAAGCGATGCTAGGCTGTAGTGACAAATTAACGACTGGGATTCCCTTTCCGTCGCAAATCAGATTCAACGCTAACTTTTGGAGGTTTAGCGATGGATGGTGAGGTTCTCCGAGATGACCAGTGGGAGCGTTTGAAACCGTTTGTTCCCGGCGGTCGTAAAGGTAAACGCGGCCCACGCAGCGACGGTCGGCGGTTCTTTGATGCGATTTTATGGCTTGCCCGGTCTGGAGCCCGCTGGCGAGATCTGCCGGAAGACCGCTTCGGCTCTTATCAGGCAGTCAAACGGCGTTACTATCGTTGGATCGAGCAGGGCATTTTCGACGAGATTTTCGAGGCCGTCGCTGCGGACCCGGATTTGGAGTGGCTGTCCATCGACGCCACTGTGATCCGGGCTCAGGCGCAAGCCGCTGGCGGACGCCGAAAAAGGGGGGACCGCAAGCCCAGGCTCTCGGTCGCTCCAGAGGTGGATTTGGCTGCAAAATCCATGCGGTCGTTGATGCGCTAGGGTTGCCGGTTCGTTTTCAACTCGGGCCCGGACAGCAAAATGACATGGCTCCAGCCTGCGACCTCGTTCGGGGACTGCCAGCTCAAAAGGTGCTTGCAGACCGTGCCTATGATGCCGATCATCTGCACGATGTCATTCTCGAACAAGGCGGTGAACCGGTCATTCCGCCGCGACGGCATCGCAAGTACCAGCATGCCTATGATCGCATCGCTTACAGGCAGAGATGGGGTATTGAGAGCTTCTTTGCCAAGCTCAAGCAGTGGCGGCGTATCGCCACGCGATATGACAAACTCGCCGCCAACTTTCTCGGGTTCATTAAGCTCGCCAGCATAATGCTATGGATCAAATGATTAAATTATCACTACAGCCTAGAGCGATCTGCGTCGGACCTTCCGGCGCGATATAGGGACGCGGTGCGAGTGCTTCGAGCAATTGCGGCGCAGATTTGATCGCGTTGCAGTCGATCTTGCCATTGGCCGAAAGCGGCAATTTATCGAAGAGCACCACATCGCTGGGGATCATATAATCGGGCAGGCTGCATTTCAGCTGCCTCCGGATCATCTCTGCGGGCCCTTCCATATGGACCGCATCTTCATTCATGCCCTGGCTTTCGATCTGCGCCCAGCTGACCCGCCCACCGAGGGAGAAATAGCTGGGCCCCGTTTCGATGCCGCAACCCGCCAGAATACGGTCGAATCGTTTGGCAGCCGGCAGAGGGTGATCAGAATGCGAACTATAGCCCGACGCCATGAAACCGAAGAATGCAGCGTTGGCCTGCGCGCAATGCTGGGCGAAGCCAAGGCCAATATAGTTGCGCGTCTCATCCGTATCGCGGCCCACGAAGGTAAGGCCAAAGGAGGATCGCGCAAAGATCGACTGGTTGATCGCGATAACATCGTTCTCGCGGATCATCTCCTCGGAGATCCACGTCAGATCCCCCTCGAGAACGCGATACGTGCCCGTCCGCAACCCGCTCAGCGTCGCGGAATGGGCTTGCAAAAAGACATCCAGTTCAGGCATCCAGCGCTGTGCCGCCGGCACGATATCGAAGGCGGCGATATTGTAATCCTCTTCGGGCAGGTCCAGACGCGCGATCAGGTCCTCGCAAGGTAGGTGCAGGCGCCACGCCTTGCCCCAAGGCTGCAAGCTGGTGCGCTAGAACCCCGAGCATATGCCCCGCCTCAATCTTCATGACCTCTGCGATATTGGTTTTATAGACCCTTTCGAACGGCGCATGGCGCCCGGCGAAATGGCACCGCACCGCGCCCCGGTCCAGATCGCTTTGCGGATGGCTGGCGGCGACAAAACGCAGGCAATGCTGCGCGGGGTCGTAATAATGCAGCCCGTCTTGCAGCCCTGTCACGCCGCATGTTTCCAGGTAGAGCTGCGTGGCATAAAGTGCGCCGGGTGAGGCATAGGCGTATTTGGGCAACAAGCGCTCTTCGCTGTGAAATTGTCCCATCCAGCGCAGAAGGGTCCCTAGGCGCTCAAGCGTCAGCGGCTTGAACGCCCCGATCTTGCCGCCCGAAAGCCGCGCCCGCCAATCTTGCAAGAAGGCCGTGAGCGCTTGCAAATCCAATGGCGAGCCATCAAAGAAACGGTAGGTTTTGCGGGCGAACACCTCGGCGCGCATCTGTTCGGTCTCGCGTTGTCCGACCAAGGGCACGACGGGTTCGTCCGACCTTTCGGCGCGTAACCCGACATTCGAAAGCTGCGGCTTGACCTGAAGCTTGTTCCGTTTCGAGAGATGGTGGCCTTCGGCCACGTCCTGATCCATCACAGCTGCCTGACGCGGATTTAGCTCGATACAAGCGATCAACCGGTCTTCTTGACTGCGTGCATCCTTGGTCACCACGACCGCTGCGGCATTCACCCACGGACTAGTAGCGATAGAAGATGCGATTTCCTCAAGCTCGACACGATATCCACGCAGCTTGATCTGGTTATCAATGCGCCCCAGAAAATGCAGCGTGCCATCAGGCTGCCAAACACATTTGTCTCCGGTTCGGTACATACGTTCGTCTTGTCCCCACGGACATGGCAGGAACCGCTCGGCTGTCTGCTCCGGTGCATTTCGATAGCCGCGCGCCACCTGCGGCCCCGAAATGTACAGCTCGCCCTCTTGGCCGACTGCCGTCGCCTTGAGATCGGCATCCAGGACGTGACAACGCATTCCTGTTACAGGATGGCCGATGGACACCACCGGATTGAGATTGATCAGATCATAAGGGCGCACCTCGTAGGCGGTGGCATTGATCGTGGTTTCAGTCGGGCCATAAAGATTGACCAGCTTCAACCAAGGCATATTGGCAAGAATCGACCCCGCCAGTTTGCGGGTCAAGGCTTCCCCGCCCGAGAAAATCGCGCGCAAGTCATTGAGCGCCCGAAAGCCTTCGTGTTGCAACAAAGCGCTGAGAAGCGTCGGCACGGCCTGCAAATGCGTGACCTGCGTCTGCGCCATCCGCGCGATCAGCGCGTCAGTATCGCGATAGATGCCCACCGACCCGCACACCGTGCAGGCGCCGACCGCTGGGGCCAGAATTTCCCATTGTGCGGCGTCAAAGCTGATCGGGGTCTTTTGCAGAATACGCGTGTCGGGCGTTAAATAAAGCTGTTCGGCAAGCCAGCAGATCTGGTGGACAAGGGCGGACCGCGGCACCTCGACACCTTTGGGCCGCCCGGTCGAGCCGGACGTATAGATCACATAGGCCAGGTCGCCGCCCGAGGGCAGCGGTGCGATCTCTGTCGCGGCCCGTGTGTCGCTGCGAAACCCCGCCAGAAGCTCTTCAATTCGCAGAATTTCAACATCCGCCGGAGCGATCGCGCGCAGGCGATCGACCAGGCACGATTGTACGATCACCTGTTTCAGGCAGCTACTCTCGATGATGTAGCTGAGGCGTTCATCCGGGTATTCCGGCGCCAGCGGGACATAGCCGCGCCCGGACCAGACGATCCCCCAAAGGGCGAGGCTCATCAATACCAACGGTTCGACGAACATACCTGCCACATCCGCAGCCCGCAGCCCCTGCAAGGCCGCCGCCACACTCGCGGCGCCGCGCGCCAGCTCGGCGAAGGTCAGGTCGAAGCCAGTCCCAGCCTCTGCGAGCACCGCTAAATCCTGCGGCCGCGCCAAAGAGACCTTATGCAGCATCGCAGCAAGACTGGAATGCGGTCCATCGTCATGTACCGTTTCAATCACAAAGCTGCCGTCCGATTCGGGTCGCACGGCACATAAATAAGGGGAGTCATTATTACATGTCATGATCAAAATTGCTTTTCTTGATGGGAGATTCACGAGTGAAAGACGTACACAACATGGGTGTAGTAACCTGCATTATCCTCCTTGGGCCGGTTTGCTTGATAATTGCTTCCGAAACGCCGAGCCCAAGCCGAAGAAACTCACCTGTGGCTGCGACAGATAGACCGAAACCAGGACCAGCATACCGCCGCCAAACTGAATCCAAGTCAGTGTCTGGCCCAGAAAGATCGCCCCCAAAATGGCCGCTGTCAGCGGGCTGAGAAGCGAAAGAAACGACACGGTCAAGGCAGGCAGACGTGCGATTCCCCTAAACCAAAGCGCATAGGTCACGAGCGCCCCCAGCAGGCTGAGATAGCTCAGTCCGCCGATATTCCGCAGCGTGAGCGTTTCGGGAAAGGACTCGGTCATCAACGCGAAGGGCACCAGAGCCAAGCCGCCAAAGGTCAGCTGCCAGCCGGTCAGCGCCAGCAGCGACATATTGTCGGGACGACCGAATTTCTTGGCCAGTACCATCCCCGTCGCCATCGAGAATGCCCCGGCCAGACCCGCAGTCACCCCTTGGGTATTGAGCATGACATCGGAGCGCAGCGCGACAAGCGCCACCCCAACCGCCGCGCAAAGGCACGCCAGAATCTGCGTTGCGCGCACCGGGTTGCGAAATAGAATCGCGCTGTAAATGAGAACGATAACCGGCTGAATCGACATCAGCAGCGCCGCAATCCCGCCGGGCAGATGATAAGCCGCCAGAAACAAGAAGTAAAAGAAAGCACCAATATTCAGCACCCCCAGAAGGGCCGCGCGCCACCACCAGTGGCCCTGCAACATTTTCCTTTGCAGCAACACCAGAATAAGCCCTGCGGGCAAAGCGCGTAAAACGGCCGCGGTCAGCGGAATACCGGGCGGCAGGAATTGGGTTGTCACGAGATAGGTGCTGCCCCAAACGAGCGGAACCAATGCCGTGATTAACAGATCAAACCGCTGCCTCGACTTGTTGTCCATTTTGCCCTCCAGAACTGATTGTGCCGAAATAACGATCCCCGAAATCTCCAATCCCCGGGATCATGAACGCCTCCTGGTTTAGTTGCTGCTCGATCGATGAACTCACGATGGTCACATGGGGATAGCGCGCGCTGACACGCTTGATCCCTTCAGGGGAGGCGAGAATATTGGCAAAGACGACATGCTTTTCCTGCACGCCCTTCTTCAGCAATTCCGAGATAGCCATCAGCGCTGAGCCACCCGTCGCCAGCATGGGCTCCATCATAATCACATGGCGCTGTGCGATATCTTCGGGCAGCGCGCTGTAAAATAGTCTTGGTTGTTTGGTGATCTTGTCGCGCTGGATCAGGATCTTGCCGATAGGGATGGCGGGCAGCATCTTGGACAATTCGAATTCCATGCTTTCTCCCGCGCGCACAATCGAAACGGCGCAAAGGGGCGCATCCAGCTCGGCACCCAGATAGGTCGCCCCGACAGGGGTTTGCACCGATCGATCACAGTAGGGCAACTGGTCAAGACAAAGCTCCAGCACATTGCGGATCACGCAATTGGCGTTGGCGACGAAAGTCTCGCGGGGGGCGGTCGCGCGGCGCATCTCTGCATGGAGCGCCCGCAACCTCTGCGTTTGGGGAAGTTCGATCAAAGGCATGGCGGCGCTCTACTGGGTAACCTGGAGCGAAAGTTCGGAAAATGCCCTTTTGGCTTCGGCACAGAAGACCCGCACCTTTTCCGCGCATTTTCGCTTGTCCACTCCTTCCAGCAAGGAATGCGCATCCACTGCTGCTGGGCGCACCGCAAGGATCGCGTCATACACATTGTCCGGCGATAGACCGCCCGCCATCATCAAGGGCTTGGGGGAGTAGCGGGCCAATTCCGCGCTCACATTCCAGTCATGAGTCAAGCCGGTTGCGCCCTTCGCACCGGTTTTCGGATCGAACGTGTCGGTGATATACATATCGACATACTCGGCGCTGTCATCGATCAATTTGCGCAGCTCCGGCAGGTTGTCGGCGGACACAACCAGACTTTTGAGTAGGTAAAGATCCGGCCGATCGGAACGCAGCTTGGCAAGCTCCGCCATCGGAATATCGCCATGAATCTGCACCGCATCCAGACCGAGCTGGTCGCAAAATTGCGATATCTCGTCGGCGGTCGTCATGTAGCTGATTAGAACCGCGCGCTGCGGTGCCTTGAGGCCTTTGACGATGGTCGTAGAGTCAGCTTCAGAAATATCGTCTTTTCCCGACGGCAGGCGCAGAGGAAATCCGATCCAGTCCGCGCCGTTTTCAAAGCAGAGCTTCGCCTCTTCGCTATCAATAATGCCGGCAACCTGAACAATATTTTGCATCCGTTGGTCCATCCATGTGAGTCGGTTTCGTGCAACGCGGTGGACAAGATGGCCAAACGGAACGGCGCAGAAGATCGCTTTTGGTAACAACCGACGTAACTGATGAGAGCTGGCTCTGGAAATCTGCACGGCTAGGATAAGTGGAATTTCTGGCTGACGTCGGCTTAGATGCAGCCTCACTGATTTCCACTCTTTGGCCTTCCCAAAACGCGGTGAATCTGAATCTCTGTCGCAAAGGGGAGGTTTACGATGCCATCGGGGATTTCGTTACGTGAAGATTTTGATGGTGAACGTCTCCGGCGGCTGGCGCGGCAGACGAAGGATGCAGCCCAGGTATGATACCTGTTGGCACTCGCCTCTGACCTTGCCCCGCTGAACTAATCCAGGCACTGTAAACTTATCGCCTTGAACGCAACATCTTGGCGTGATGAATTAGTTCATGCGGCGTGAAGGCGCGCGATTTGGTGCCATGCTTGCATGGCAGCTGTTCGCAGTTCGCGATGGTGGACGGATGGAATATCGTGGCGGGGAATGTGAAAAAGGTTGGCGATGGGGTCATGGATGGAAACGAAACGCTGAAGATGTCGTGCTGACTTGAAGCGCTTCATGATCCTCTCCCGTCGTCGGACGGGCTGATGCGAGTTTTCTGCCCGATTGTTCAATCCTTTGTGAGAACGATGCTCAAAGCCGTGCATGACCTCCCGCTTTGCTGCACCATAGGATCGTAGTTTGTCGGTAATCATCACACGCGGCGCACGGCCTTGGGCTTTCAGGAGCTTGCGCATCAAACGTTTTGCCGCCTTGGCATTGCGGCGGTTTTGCACCAGCACGTCGAGAACAAAGCCATCCTGATCAACGGCGCGCCAAAGCCAGTGTTTCCTTCCACCGATGGTGATGACAACCTCATCGAGATGCCATTTGTCCCCGAGCCTGCCGGCAGATCGCTTGCGGATATCATTGGCAAAATGTCTACCGAATTTCTCAGCCCAGAGCCGCACGGTTTGATGAGAGACGATGATGCCACGCACTGCCAGCAGATCCTCGACCATCCGCAGGCTAAGCGGAAACCGGAAATACAGCCAAACGGCATGGGCAATCACTTCCGCTGGAAATCGGTGGCGACGATAAAGAGGATCACGGCTACATCTGGTCATGCAGCCAGATCCCATATTTTGATCGATGTCCGGTTAACGTTACGATGCCGTCACCCCGGGTTCCGCTGCGGGCGATGCTCGCGCCGCCGTCGTTACCGGCCTTTCATTGCGTGCTGCCGTAGGTGCGATTGTGCCACAAGTTAAGCTTCAGGCACATTTGATGAGTGACGAAGCAAAGGCATTCATGGCTATTGGCGAGAGCTTTGCCGCACACGAGACGGTCAACCACCCCAGCCGTGAATATGTCCGTGATACCGTCCACGTCAATTCAGTTGAAGGGTTCAATGCTCGGGTTTGCCGAACCATCGCAGGTGTTTTTCATCATATCAGCCCGGAACTTGCCGATCTGTATTTCCATGAAATAGGCTTCCGCTGGTCCCAGCGCATCGTAACCGGCCAGGCTGTGCGAAAAAGCCGAAGCGGCAAGGAGAGCATGAAAATCCTTTGGTCGCGGGTGCCGCCGGCGCTGCAATTGGTGCAAGTGTTCCGCGCTGCTACCGGCCGTCAGATGCGCAGAAGCCCGGATGGCGGCATCACCATCAAATCGGCCGTAGCTGTCTTTGGTTGATAAAGGCCGCGTACGATTTCGGACTGCTCTTGTTCTGACCCCATAATTGAATTGGAGCCATAATGCTTTGGGTTTTGATCGCGATTCACCCCGGCGTGCGAGCGTGTCAAACACCGAGTTCCAGGCCTGTTGTCGCCATATGCACCGAAATTTTCGGAAAGGCGTCACTCAGCCGCGATTGAATGCGCTCACGGGCGCCTAGTGGGTAGTGCGAAATGCAAACGGATTTACAGTCCGGCAACTTACCGAGAAGTACGAGCAAATCCTCCACACACATGTGTACTGCATCGCCTTCCGCGCGCTCTTCGGTATTGCATTCAAGAATGACAAGCTGGGCGCCCTGAAGGTCTTGCGGCAATTGCGGGTAGGGGCCCGTATCCGCCGCAAAGATAATGGCTGGACCCTGTTGATGCCGGATTTTGAGGCCATGGGTATCCGCGCTGTGCCGTGTGCGAAAAAAGGATACTTCGAAACTAAGGATAGTAGTGTTGATACCAGGCTCGTATTCGTGCAGATTGAAAAAGTCGGAAAAATACCCGCGACCGATTGCCATGGTGTCGCAAATTCGCGCCAACACTTCTTCATTGCCTGGCCCGACATGAAGATCAACTTTTTTGTCTGTTCCCGAATTGAGAAGCGCATTGCGCAGGGCGAAAAGGTCGGCCCAATGGTCGGGGTGAAGGTGGGTCAGTAGCACGGCCCCGATGGATCCCAACAGATCGGCCTCCAAGATGACGGAGACCGCCCCGTGTCCGCAATCCACGAGCAGCGTGTGAGGTGTGTGAGCGCATGAAAACAGCATGCAGGTAGAAGCCGTGCCTGCTTCCAGATGCGGCTTTGCCCATCCGACAACTCTAACGGCGCAATTGTTCATCTCTGGTTTTCATCCGATTTCGCTTTGCGTCCCCATGTCATTCCGAGACGTAAGTCTGGTCGAAAAGCCCACGGGCGCTTAATAATCTACCGCAACGAAACTCATAGGTGCATTTGGCATCCATCTTGTAACTGCAAGGTCGGTGACCTTGCCGACATGTTGAATACCCTTACCGGGGTATATGCAGCCTGGGCAGGTTACGACAAATACCTTCGTACTATGCCGCTGCACGCGCGCGCGAAATCTCAGCAGACGCGCCGTGTTTAGCTAACAGGGAGCCACCAAGATGGGCCAGCACCATATCCCGAAAACCGCCATTCCCGGTCTGTCAAAACCGTCATCGTCGATGGCGCTTGGACTGCTCGAGTTCGACAATTTGGCCGATGTGTCGGCTGTCCTCGACAGGTTTTCTGAACGGGGAGGGAACCTCCTCGACACGGCCTTTGCCTATCGGGATGGCCTGACTGAAAAACTGGTCGGCGCGTGGATTTCCGAACGGGGTGTCAGAGAGGAAATAGCGCTCGTTGGCAAAGGCGCACACACGCCACTGTGCACGCCCGAAAATATCGGCAAACAACTGACTCGGTCCCTCGAGCGTCTGCAGACCGACTATGTCGATATCTACTTTATGCACCGCGATAATCTGGATGTTCCAGTCGCCGAATTTGTTGATGCGATGGATGCGGAGGTTCGCGCGGGCCGCATTCGGGGCACATTCGGAGGCTCCAACTGGACGCGTGAGCGGTTCGACGAGGCTGTGGCCTATGCCGCCAAGTCGGGCAAACAGGCCCCAGGCGTCCTGTCCAATAATTTTTCGCTAGGCGAGATGCAGGACGTGATCTGGCCCGGGTGCATCTCATCATCAGATGAAACATGGCACCGTTGGTTCTTGGATCGCAAGGTGCCCAATTTTGCCTGGTCAAGTCAGGCCCGGGGCTTCTTTTCCGATCGTGCGGGGCGCGACAAACTTGACGATGAGGAAATGGTGAGCGCCTGGTACTCCGACCGCAATTTCACCCGACGGGACCGGGCGATGGAACTGGCCAATCAGGTTGGCAAAAGCGGCACACAGGTTGCGCTGGCCTATGCACTCGCCCAGCCATTTCCGCTGATACCGATAATCGGTCCAGGATCCTTGGCAGAGCTGGAAGACAGCCTAGCGGCATTTGAAATCCAGTTGACGCGTGAGCAAGTGACCTGGCTGAAAGCGTAGGCCGATAGTCATCCACTTGGAGCCGACTTAGTCAACTCCGGCAAGCGTGGCCGGATAGGCCTCGGCAGCTGTTGTGAATGCCCGCCCGAAAGCAGCAATTGCGGTGTCGATTTCCTGCGCCGTGATGACCAGTGGCGGATTTATCCGAAATCGAGGTCCGGCCTTGCCAACTATCAGGCCTTCATCAAGCAGGCATCTATATACCAGATCAACACCATCGTCATCCAAAGGCCGGTCAGCTTGATCAGGCTTGCGCATTTTCAGGCCGATCATCAGGCCTGCGCCGTCGATTGCATCGAACAATGGGTTTTGCTGCAACTCGAAGTTCAGTTCGGCTGTGAACCTTGCCCCCTCGAATTCAGCATGACTGTTCAGGTTTCGCGTATTGATTTGGCTCAAAACAAAATTCGCCGCTGCGGCTGAAAGCAGATTCCCCCCAAAACTGCTCGAAAGCTGCACAGGGCAATCAGCGATCGCATCGCGGGTCAGGACCATTGAAATGGGCACGCCATTGCCAAGCCCTTTGCCAAGCACCAGCAGGTCAGGAACGGCCCCCTCCTTCAAAAACCGGAACCATCCACCAGTCCGGCCGATACCCGTCAGCACTTCGTCAATGACCAGCAACACCCCATACTCTGAACAAATCTGCCGCAGCATTTTCAAAAAGCCCAGAGGTGGCACCAGATTGCCGGCGGTTCCTTGAAGGGGTTCGACAAAAAGTGCGCCTATTCTGTCGCCGGCTTCTTCAAAAACAGAGCGGACCGACAATCGGCAATCCTCGACCAGGTCAGCATCAGGTTTGTCACCCCGAACCGGATAGTCAAACAGGTAGGTCTGCTCCCCCTGTACGGATAGTTGGGCGGCACCGCGTGTCCGCCCATGAAATCCCGAATGGAATGCGGCCATGGCGGGGCGCCCGGTGCTGGCGCGTACGAAACGGATCACCGCCTCGTTCGCCTCCGCCCCGGTGGAAAAGAAAAAGGCACGATTGATCTCATCGGGTAAATGCTGGCTCAGTTGCGCCCATAGCTCAACCCTGGCCTCATTGGCAAAAGGCGAGCAGATGATTTTGCCGATTTGACCGGAAACATGATCCGCGAAGGCCTGATTGCCATGGCCCAGACTGGCAATTCCGGCATTGGCGAAAAGATCGAGAAATTGCCGGCCATCGTCCGTGAACAATGTCGATCCCGCACCGTACCTGATCGAAACGGGCAGGTCGCGTGCCAATCGAGAAATACCCCCGCGATGAAAACCTCTTTCTTTTGCAACAATGTCGTTCATGCCGAACACAGCCGGTTGATAGCAATATTATTGCCAGTTCTTGCGAAGGACACGATCTCGGTGTCGCCGCAAGGGCCGGTTCCGAAGTCGAGATGTTGAAAACGATCAATGAGGTCGGCAAACCCGGCAGGGTTTGACAACAGGCCGCCAAATACGGCCAGACTTGCATGGCAAGTGTTTCTGACGTCGGCGATATCCGGCTCCGGACTATCGCTGGTGAAGCCCAGTTCTGTGAGATTTTTGTGCAGGCCCCGACGTAAGCCTTGCAGATCAAATTGTGGATATCCGCAGAGCAAAATCGATGTTTTGGCGGCAACAATCCCCCTGAATTCAATGTCAAAACGAGGGCAGCGCGCCAGAGCAGCCCGTGTAGCCTCAATATATTGACGCAATGCCGGCTCGTCGGCGGACACGTCTGGTCTGTATCGCTCGACCGTTCTTATGGTGATGTGGACATTGTGTTGCGCATAATAGGAGTGGTCCGGCCCGGCCAATGCGGCAAGCCCTTGAAGCCGTGTCCAAACGTCCGGCGGAATCTCCGGGCGGAAGACGAGGCTGACGCCCCAGCGCGGATCCCCCTGTTTCGGAAGCGGATCTATCGATACCCGGTTTTCCGTAAGGCCTGGCCGACTGCTCTCCCAGATTTTGCCATAGCGGGCTGTAAGCTCGTCCTGATCGGCTCGATCAACAGGCGGAAACATGAAATCAGAGCTCACCTAAGGCCACTCCCATCGCGCATTGCAAAGAGGAAAACAACATGGCGGCGCGATTTTGACTTGGCTGGCTGATAGCCCGAAGATCTGTCGGTTCTGCCCTCAAATAGTCGCCAAATTCCGCGCCGCCGCACCACGTGTCGTCGCTCAGGCGGAAGGCTGAAGCTGGCTGACGCCGCTGTCGCCTTGAACCGTCAGCGGGAATACAAAATCTGCAATAAACCTGTTCGACGTGCGCGGCTCGGAGACCAACTGGCTGAACTGTTCCAGCCACTTCGTGTTCTGCATATACCAGGTGTAGGTTTCCGTTATGCCGTCTTCGATTGACTTGTGCGGGGCCCATTCGATGGCACCCTGCAGTTTCATTGACGAACTCACCAGAGATGCTCCCCTCCCATCGTTGCCTCGCTCGTTGCGCTTGTGAATGAACGCCTGCTTGGAGGATGCGCCATCGACAAGATCGGCAATCATGTAGTTCGATACACCTTCGCCCGAGGAAATATTGAACACTTCACCCCAGATCTCATTGGCGTCGATCTGCATGATCGCTGCAATTACGTCGCCCACATAAAGATAATCGCGGACACGGCCCTGATCGACTTCACCCGGCAATCCTAGAATGCTTTGCGCAATCAGGCGCGGAATGATGCGGTCCGGCAGTTGCCATGGCCCGTACAGGTTGGTGAAGCGTACCGTGGAGGTCTGCACCCCGAAAGAAAGCTGGAAGCTCTGGGCAACGCTTTCGCACGCCACCTTGGAAGCACCATAGGGCGAGAGCGGATTGAGGGGGCACACTTCGGTAATAATATCCGAGACCTCGGTTCCGTATGTTTCCACGGATGAGCCGAAAATTACCCGCCAGCCTTTGCGGCGCGCCGTTTCAAATATGTTTATCGTCGCCAGAATGTTGTTGGTGAACGTCTCTGAGGGATTGTGCATCGAGTAATCGACATGGGCTAAAGCCGCCAGATGCACACATGTGGCTTCATTGGGCAGTCTGTCCTCAGGTATGCCATCAGCCAGGTTTCCGGCAATGATTTCAAACTTGGGGTGGTCCATAATATCGGTGCCGAATATGCGCGAAAACCGGTCGCCCACATCTAGGCAATATACTTTTCGACCCTGTTCAAGCGCAAATCTGATGAGATTGGCACCAACGAAACCAGCTCCGCCTGTTACGATAAGTTCGCGCATATTTTTAACTCTTCTGTCTCACGTTTCCGCAAATTGTGAATAATCAAATCTAGTTTTGAGCGACCCTTTCGGGGCATCGGCCAACGCTCTGTCTGACCGCCTCAACGTGATTGGGAAGGCGTTCCACGGCTCCGATGGCTTCAATTGCCGGCAACAGGTTTGACAAGGCCTGACGTTCCAGCCGTGCATAGGTTGCAAAACGAATGAAATCGCGTGAGGTGATGCCCGAGCATGAGCGCGCGAAGCCGTTGGTCGGCAAAACTGCCGTGATACCAATGCAATAATTTGCTGCTGCAAACGGTGTGAATTGTCCGTCCAGAAGTTCGGAGGACACAACATTGCCGAGAACATAGTCCCGGTCGTTTCCGGTGACATTGATCATCAAATGCTCCGACGAAAATCGGTTGGCAAAAGCTACAAGCGCGTCAATGTCGGCAAATACGAGAACGCCACCATGTGCCGTTTCAGCTATGCTGGCATAGTGGTCGTTTCGTCCATATTGCAGGTCAGACGTGTCCTTCAGAGCATTCTGAAGCTGTTTGGCGGCAGTGGCACTGGTCGTGAGCGCGTAGGTGAAGGAATCTGGCCCGTGTTCGATCTCTGTGAGAAAATTGCGTGCCAGCCTGTCGAAATAACCATCCTCTTCAGAATTCTCGAAGATCACAAGCGAGTCTGACGGGCCGATGCCCGGCCGCGTTGCAACGCCATATTTCGCCCCGTGGTGCATGGCCAGCGCAATGGCCTGCGGTCCCGGACCGTAGATTGCGTTCATGCGTCCATGACGCCAGTTTCCAACTGACGCGGCGGCAATAATCGCGAGCCCGTTTCCGCATACAAAATGACGTGCGCCCGCAAGATAGGCCGCGGCAACCGTATTCCTGTCAGGAAAACCATCAGCCAGGGGCGGAGTTGCCAGAATTATGTTTTTCACCTCGGCCGTGGCGGCGGCGGCACACAACATGATGGCGGTCGATACCAGCGGGGCCTTGCGTGAGGGCACCCACAGCATGGCGCTGTCCTGTGGCAGGCAGCGCTCGCCAACCAAATGCCCCGGTGCCAGTTCACTGGTCCAGTCGATCAATGTTGACATGATGTGCGCATTGACCGTGGAGATGTTTTTGATCGCCAGATCGATGGCTGCGCGCAAGTCCGGTTCCAGCCCGTTGACACATGACTCCACGAACGCGTCAGTCAGGTAAATGCCTTCCTCGCAAAACGTTTCGCTGTCAAAACGCCGGGTATAGTCGACAATGGCTTTTTCCCCATCCTGCTCAAGAGCATCAAACGCGCTAACAACCGCAGCCTCCAACTCCGGATGAGCAATGGACGAGCGCTTTTCGAGAAGCACCCCCAGTTTGCTGTCAATTTCAGCGGCTTGTAAAATGGGAAACATCGGTCATTCCAGTTTGGTTTAGAGCCTGCTTTTCATCGCCAATATCCAAGGGTTTTGACCTTCGGGTAAGGCTCGGATGCCAATACGCGTCATCTGAAACACGAAACAAATACCCCGATCGTGGTATGTCTGGATCCGCTCGACCGACCCTAATGTTCCCAATAGCGAGACGCGGCAGCTGGAGAAGTGCGGTGCGCGGTGTACTTCGCGCGGGCAGGCTATAATCTCGACAAGAATGTCCACCGGCAGGCAGAGGCGTTCCGATCCGTACCCCGTCCAAATGACGCGTCTCGGGTTGAAGCGTTCTCAAGGGAACCAGGGGAGCCATGGAAGAGTTTCAAGTACCGAACCGCCGCGATGACCTGCTCGCCAAGGGCGCAATCATTCGGGACAAACAGGTTTACAGTCCCACGCTCGGACGGCAGGTGCGGAGTGCGCCTCTGAACTTTGCCAAAGAGGTCTCTCTTTACAAGGATCGCGTACTTTCGAACCGGCACGGTGCGCATAGGGATGTCATCGACGCAATTTCCCTCGCGATGGATTTTGCTCCGGGCACCAGGATTATCTGTTGCATTTTGTGCCATGCAAAAGAGGACACGGAGTCTTTCAATCTGGAGGGCTTGGTGGACTGTGTTGCCGCGGCCGGCGGTCACACAGTCATTTTTGTGAACGGCGCTGATGGTGGCGACACGACCGGAATTATCGAACAGGCTGCCACCAGATTGCGCGGGCGATTCGTGGAAACCAAAAGCCATGATCGCATTTCGGTGGTGACGAATTTATTCCCAAAACGGGAGCCATTGAGCACGATCCGGGGCATTCTGGCAGACGGCGTCACGCTCGCAGCGGAGCGCGCCGGGCTTTCAGACCCCATCATTACCTCCAATGATATCGACATCGTTGCGGTGCCCAATGACTATGCCCGGATCACTCTCGAAGAGTTTCGATCGCCCAAAATCGATATACTGTCCGGGCCTGTATTTTACGGCTATGACCAGTTTGGACGTGACTATACCGGACTGCCGCTCAGTGCACCGGAGTTGATGCTCGGCAACAGGGCAATTTACTGCCGAAAAATGGCGCTGGCCTCCGGCGCAATGCTGGGCGATCCGTTCTTTCCAACTGACGGACCCAATATCGCGTTCCGGCTGTCCGCATATTGCGCGGCGGGTGGCTACAATTATGCGGTCGATGTTGGCGAGGATACCTATATCGGGTCGGCCATTTTCGGCATCCGGAGCGAGACGGAAGACCTGTTTCCCCAGTATGGCCATGCCAGCTACAATTCCGCGTTCTGGGTTGCAACCGATCCGCGCAGGCAATTGCTGTCCATCTGTTCGGGGAATTCCATTGAGGACTCCTGGAGCTTCGTTCCCTTTTCCTCGACCCTTGGGTCCTCAATGAAGACTGCGGAGTTGGCCCGCATTTATCGAAACAACGACGACATGATCCAACTCGGCGACATCGCGGAATTGGATGGCTCGTTGTTGCAGGACAAAATAAGGCAAAGAGCGATAACCGTTTTTCAGGAATCGATCAGGAACGACAATTTCCCGGAAACGCTAGTCACCTATCTAGCCAGATTTTACGGATTGAACCGGGGTGAATTCAATTCCGCCGAGAGAAACTACGACCTGTCCAGAACCATTATTGACGGATTGAAGTCCTGTCACGGCGGCCTGCGGTGAATAGGCCCGAAACGTCGTTCGGTAGGTGTGTCTCATTGGAGTTGTGCGGAAGCGGGTGCGGTTTGGACAGCAGATGCTTCGAATTCAAGTGAGGTCAAAGATCGGATGAAATTACTTGAGCGACTGGTACGGACCCCGGGTGTTCCCGGCCGCGAAGCCCGTGTGCGGGCGGTCATTGAAGAGCATATTCTCAAAGCCGGAATATTTGACGAAGTACGCACAGACGCTCTTGGCTCTCTAATTGGTCTGCGGCACCCAAGGCCGTCTTCGGGACCACCATCCGACAAGCCAACGCGTATATTGCTTGCCGCGCACATGGACCAAATCGGTTTTCTGGTGTCACACATAACGCCGGATGGTTTACTCTATCTGCTGCCCGTGGGATGGTTTGATGTGCGTACTTTGCTCGCCCGCCAAGTGACCGTATGCACCGAAGGAGGCGGGGACCTGCCGGGAATCCTCCTTGCACCGGGACGACCGATGCAGATTGCCAGTTCTGACGACATGAAGAAGCTGCCGGAGACCACCGGTCTATACGTGGACCTGTCCATGTCAGGTGAGGCTGTACGCAAGAAGGTGCGGCCCGGCGATATGGTGGTATTGGACACCGAGTTCGGCGAGATTGGAAGGTCAGTAGTGGGAGCCGCCCTGGACGATCGCGTAGGATGTTGGGTACTAATCCGTGCCTTGGAAGGCTTGACCCACCATGATTGCGAAATTTACGCCGTATGGACCACGCAGGAAGAGCTGGGGTCGCGGGGTGCCGGTCCCGTTGCAGCCGGATATGCGGCTGAAATAGGCATTTCATGCGATACGATTGCCTCCTGCAATGTGCCCGGTGTGCCCGGACATGAACATATCTCACAGCTAGGCGATGGCGTGTCCCTCGTCATAGCCGACGGCACGACATTGTCAGACATGTCACTGGTGGCCGAGTTTGAACAATTGGCTGCGGAACTTGGTATCAAATGCCAGCGTAGCCTGATCTCGGGCGGCGGTCAGGACGGAGCCATGATCCAGAGGTCGAGACAGGGCGTTAAAACGATAGTGCTGAGTTGCCCGGTCAAGAACATGCACACCGCGGTCGAAATGGTGAACAAGAGCGATTTAGCGTCCTACCGGCAATTGATCACAGCATTCCTGTCAAAAGCCGCTTGAGATGAACCGAATAGCACCTCATTCAGCGCTTGGTCTGGGTCAGCAGGCGAGCAGGCGGTCAATCAAAGGGAGTGTGTTTTGCAACCAGTTGATGCGCGATCCCGGGGTGGGTCAGACGGACATGGGTAACCACATTGCGGTTCTGCAGGTTGCGCTCTATGACGAGACAGGCGGTTCCGCTGCTCAACTTGAAGGTCTGAGCAGAACTCCTGTCAGCGTTAATGGCGCTGATGCGATGCTCCGCCGTTGTCCACGGCACCTTCGCCAAGAGCCACGGGCCAGCGGCTTCCCGCGTGAAATCGGCGTGTTCGGCATCCGGGGTTTCGCTAAGCGAAATGGCGCGAACTTCATGGCAGTAAGACATATCGTTCGCATGATGGACGCAGGAAAGCAGAAGCGCTCGCGCATTCTCATCTTCCAGTTCCGGCCAATCGCCTTGGTCGGCGGGGCCAACCAACCGTTCCAGCAAACGATATCCGTAGGCACTGCCCATTGCTTCGACTTCGGCTTTCACATCCCTGATTTCCAGAGCCGCAGATCGGGCGTGGGGGAGGACGACAAACGAACCCGCTTGCACCCATTCTGGATGAGCTGAAGGCCTGGATCGAGGCTACGCTCTCAGCGTTGCCACAAATGCAGAGGCTAGCCGAGGCGATGAGATATGCCCTCACTCGATGGGTAGCCTGGAGCGTCTACATCGACGACGGGCGCATCGAGATCGATAACAACATCGCTGAACGAGCCATGCGACCACTGGGCAGACCTGAGTCATTATGCACTCCTTCTTTAAGTGTCTGTAAACATTGGAAGCGTCTCCGCGTCGGCGATGCGACACGGGCTGCCCTTTCGGGCTATCGCGGCTTTGACCGTCGCAGAATCCAGGTCGGCAGCCTTGATTTGTTACGGCGCACCGCGAACCACCTGTTCGGCGAACAGCACCTTCGTCTAGATCAAATGGCGTATCCGATGATTGGTCACGCCCAAAGCCGCCGCAGCCTCTGTCATTGTCAGCCAATCGCCGTCCTTGTCGGCTGATTTGTACGCGTGGATTGCGCGTACCCGTCTCACGGAAGCGACGCGGTGTGCGGTCCAAGTTTTTCCTTGCCCCGTGGGCATGCCCATTCGATTGAGCGATGCGGCGATATGTTCATCGGACCAGCGACCAGCCATGCTGCGTATCACCGCCAGAGCATCGTCCGTGGTGGTACAGCCGTGTTCACCAATACGAGGTTTGCGGACTTTCAACTCTGAATGCTGGCCGCCATTCCAATGAATCGTCAGCACCACGTCTCGCACCGCATCGTCGACATCAACGACAATGTCGGCGATGAGCGTATGTACGCAGCAGTTGCTGGCGCACCCGCATGGTCACATCAGGCGAAGCCCAGGCTGCCAAGAGATTGTCGGCTAAGTTCGCGAAGGTGCCTGGGTCGACCTCGATGGTCGAAGAACTATCGGCAGGCTTGCACCCTTCCAGATCCCGCACGCGGCGCAATGCAGCTTCCCAATTCTGCTCGAACTGCGCCGCAATCAGACGATTGTCGGGATCGCATGCAGCATAGCGCCGCTCGGCAAGGCTAGCCTCGTAGCGGGCCTGCCGCAGTTCTAAATCGTGAATGTGGCGCTGGTCTTCTTGCCGCTCCCGGTTCATCCGATCTGCTTCAAAGGTCGCCTCGATCGCTAACGGTTCTACCGCGCGCAACAACTCGCGCGCAACCGCCGCATCGACCTTCGGGCCGCCGAACGTCATGCACCGGGGCAGGCCTGTCGATGGCTGTTTGAAAGTGCGGTTATTCGGTGCCGAGATTGGAGATGGAGGTTCCCGCAACGCCGCCATTCGGTAGGCCGCTCCCGCAGCTGAGCGCAATCCGCGCGCAGCGAAGCGAAGGGGCAAGAGGTTTCAAGCTCTCCCATGCAATCCGAAGGCCGCGATCGATCTTTTGGGACCACAGCGTGATGGCGTCGAGGAGGCACATGTCTTCATTGTGAGGCTACGGTTTGGTCAACCTGGTAGATTACTGCTGCAACGAGGGTTACCGTGATGTTGGAAGTCGAAGGAGAAACCTCTGGTGCCGCCACGTCCTGCATCAGCGCGACCTGATCGCGAAGATCCGCCGTCAGCACGGTTCTATCTGTGTTTGCGCTGCCGGCCTCAAGCGCTGGTTTGCTCAAGCTGTGATCGAGGGCAGATATATTGCACACCCGATTGCGCCAAAGCTGCGCGAAAAGAGCAGCAGAGATGCGCTCGTCGGCGCTATCAGGCAGGCGCTCGCGGCCGCGCTATGCATGCCGAGCGAAGTCGCCGCTTTCGTGAGCGACAACGCGGCGTGACGGATCATGGTTCGCTTGAACCGGCAGCCGCATCACTTTTAACGGAACTTTTAGATCCATTGCAACGCAGGAGTGCGTCGCTCAATCGACATCAATTCCTTTGCAATGGCTGCGCTTGTGCAGTTTCAGAATTTGTCAGGCTTGATACTCTCCCACCACGCAAGCCCGTGCGCCGCCGTGGTAAATTCCGGTCGGGAACGCCCATTGCTTCCCACGCGATCAATGGAAGAGCACCCCCACCATAGGTCAGAGAAGCCTTACCAGCCTCATCACTGCGACCAATCCAAACCATACGGTCATGGCGGAGCAAATCGTCCGTAACAGCCTCGGCACCGAATAGCCGCAGTTCTAGACGACCGCGAACAAGGCCAATCGGCCCAGCCTTTAATGAGATGGTCCGTACCGGGGAACTGAGTGCGCCGGTGGTCATCGGTCGCGACCACCTGGATTCGGGCTCGGTGGCCTCGCCAAATCGCGAGACCGAGGCGATGAAGGATGGTTCTGATGCAGTATCGGACTGGCCGCTGCTCAACACCCTGATAAACACGGCGTCGGATGCCACCTGGGTATCTTTGCATCATGGCGGTGGTGTGGGAATGGGCTTTTCTCAACATGCGGGTATGGTGATTTGCGCAGATGGCCCGATGACGCGGCGCGTCGGATTGAACGGGTATTGTGGAACGATCCGGCCACTGGCTTGATGCGACATGCGGATGCAGGTTACGAAATTTCTCGCGACTGCGCGCAACAAAATGGTCTGTATCTTCCCAGCATTTTGACGAGTTGAGGCTTCAGGGCGTGTCGCCGAAAATGGTGCGGCACCAGATTTTCCGATGCATCCTGTAGATCGAAAACATGCATTTTGTGATCTCTTCAGTAAAAGAGGCGAAATACACAAATACCATGGGTAGCCCCAGAACGACCGCCGCCAATATCGACAGGGGAATGCCCACTCCCCACGACGATATTGTGTCGATCTTCAGGATATATCCATTGTCCGCTCCGATACGCAATATGCCGTTTATGACAACGATATTGATGCCCCTGATCCACAGCAAAAGCATGCTCACGGAAAACAGGATCAGGAACTCCTGCGACAGTTCCGGTGAGATGGACGGGTAAAGAATATTCACCTGATCCCGAAGCAAAAACAGTCCGATTGACGTCAGAATGCCGAATGCGGCGGCGACGTTGACGGAATAAACCGCATATTGCCATGCAAGAGGATAATCACGTCGCCCCAATGCCTGCCCGATCATGGCGCCAGATCCGGTCGCCAGTCCGTTGAACAGAGTGAGATATACCGTGATGATGGGGAGGAGGAGGCCGAAGGCCGCTAAGCCAAGCTCACCGACCTGGCTAAAAACGACCTGATAGCCAAACAGACCACCCGACCACAAGCCGCCGTTTAACGCGAGGGGTAGCGATTGCGCAACAAATTGTCTGGCCTTCTTGAGGTCCAGCAATAACCGCAATTCGTCGCGCCGCAAAAGCAGATAGGCTAGGTGAAACTTCAAAAGCGCGATATAGATGAAAAAGAACATGATGTTGACCACCAATGTTCCAAGCGCCGCGCCTTTTACGCCGGTCGCCGGAACGGGACCCATGCCGAAGACGAAAATGTAATTGCACAGGACCGCAATGGTGACAAAAGCCAGGCTGAGCGCCATGCTGAGGGCTGCACGGCCCGTCATGTTGAGCGCGTTGCCTACCCCGACAATGACTGGCCACATAAGCAGGCTCCACCCTGCAATCTGCAAATAGGAAACGCCGGCGCTTCTCACTTCTTCTGATTGCGGCCCCATGCGCATTACCCAATCGGGGAAAATCACGAATAGAACCACCGCAGGAACTGAAACAATCTGCGTCATCAATGTGCTCAGATAGAGTGTCTTTCGTACACTGAGCCTATCACCGGCTCCCCAATGCTGGGAGATGAGCGCTCCGGCGGCCATGACCAGTCCGTACAAAATACTGGTAATGACGAAAAACGCCGCGCCGCAAAACGATAGGGCCGCGATCGATGCATCGCCCAGATGGGCGACCATAACGGTATCAACCACCTGCTGGGCCGAGAAGGCGAAATGCTGGAGGGCAGAGGGGATGGCTGTTGCGAACAGCGCGTACAGAAAAGCGCGATTGCCAAACAGTTTAGATGGCGTCATGGCCGCCGCCAAACGTAGGCGCGAAGATGGCCGTCAGTGGGTCTTGAGGAAGGCTGACTGGTGAGGTGGTCAAATATCCGGTCCCTGAAATCCGGAAACGTTAAGGGTGATCGGGTCCACGCTCATGCAGCGGGCAGTTTGCCACAAATTGTATTTAGCATGCAGATAGACCTTGTTGTCATCGTCTGAATCAAACCGGTCCTCAGCCTGATGGTGAGGAATGTGGACCGACCGGGCTGTGCGCCCAACATCGATTTCAATACCATTTTGGAAAAGCGAAAGGCCAAAATCCATGTCCTCAGCTCCCCACGACTTGTAGTTTTCATCAAAGCCGCCCACCGCATCAAAGGATGTCCGCAAAAGGGAAGCGTTTGCGGTCCAGGTTAGCGCCCAGGGCGCAACAAGTGCCTTCAGGTCATTCTTGCAATATCGGTAGGCAATTTCCCGGGGGTCTTCCCACTCCGGGTCAAGCGCGACGGCGCGTGATATTTCCTCAAGGGCTGTACGCGTATCGGCACCAGCCTGATCGCTAAACAGTGCCTCAAGTCTTTCAAGGCCGTCCGGCGTTGAATATATGCCATAGACATAACCAATGGCGTAAAGCGGCCTTGTCGCTGTTTTGTGCAGGTCGATATGCGCTGATACGAACCCGGGTAGGGCGAGCACCCCGGAATCGCAGAAAATGATTACTTCCCCGCTCGATATTTTGACACCGAGATTGCGCGCACGCGCCGCGCGAAACCCTTCGTCGGGCATATAGACATATTTGAGCTGTGCGCGACCTTCAAATTGCTTGACGACTTTTTCGAACGAGCCGTCGCTTGAGCCGTCATCGGAAACGATGATCTCATATTCGTCGGTGTTCGGGCTGCTTTCAAGCACCGAGGCAAGCGTTTGCCGCAACATGTCGGCACGATTGAAGGTTGGAATAATAACGCTGGCCTTAAGGGACTTAGTCATTTCTTAAACGCCCGACACAAGAACCGCGACGACGGAAATCACTCCCCTGCGCGGTCGGATAAATTGATGGCGTGGAGGGACGCGTCGAGGATGCCAGACCCGAGTTCTCACCGGCTTTGATCCAAGGTTCCACCGGGCATAATTCCGGCTTGTTGCGTCTCACCACAATTCATGCGTACCAGCTAACTTCAGGGGAACATCGGCTCGTGCCTATACCCCCTAAGCGGTATAACTGCGCATGGTCCGCGTGATTAACCTGCCCACCCACGACTGGATTTGCGGATGCGGCACATCGTTTGCTGAAGAATAGATTTTCCATTGCCCCGACTTCGACAGGCGGGTTCCTCCGAGAACAGAACGCGTTGTCGACGCGCGCAAGACGCCGTAGGGGTGACTTGAAACGTGTTGGGAGTCACCGCCCATGAAGCTAGGGGTTTGTTATTACCCGGAACACTGGCCCGAGAGCTGGTGTTCGCGCGATGCCGCGCGCATGGTTGAACTGGGAATTTCCTGCGCCCGTATAGGTGAATTCGCCTGGTCCAGGATTGAGCCCGAGCGTGGGAAGTTTGACTTTGAATGGCTCGACCGTGCCGTGGAATGCCTCCATTCAGCAGGTTTGCGAATCGTCATGGGAACTCCGACGGCGGCACCGCCGAAATGGTTGGTGGACGAATATCCTTCTGTTCTTCCCCACGGCGCCGACGGTAAATCGCGCCGCTTTGGCTCGCGGCGCCATTGCCGTTTTTCCTCTCGCGACTGGCTTCGGGAATCCCGGCGCATTGTCGAGATCGTGGCACATCGTTATGGAAACCATCCAGGGATTGTCGGTTGGCAAACCGACAATGAATATGGCTGCCACGGTACAACACTTTCTTGGGGGCTGGAGGATCGCGACGCATTTCGAGAATGGCTGGCCAAGCGATATGCGACAATTGAAGCGCTTAATACTGCCTGGGCCAATGTGTTCTGGTCTCAGGAAGTGACGGATTTTGATCAGGTGGAGCTTACCAATCTCACCGTCGCGGAGGCCAATCCTGCCGCACGGCTCGACTTCTGGGAATTCTCGTCCAGTCAGGTCGCGTCCTATAATCGCGCGCAATGTGATTTAATTCGACGTCACTCGCCCGGTCGGTGGATCACCCATAACTTTATGGGTTTTGCGAATGATTTCGATCACTGGAAAGTCGCTGATGATCTGGATTTTGTCGCTTGGGATTCCTATCCGATCGAGAGCCTGTCCTGTGTGCCGTTTTTCACGGGGGATGAAAAATTGCGCTTTGCGGAGACCTCGCACCCCGATATCGCGTCTTTTCACCACGATCTCTATCGTGCTCTGGGCAGGGGGCGGTTCTGGATTATGGAGCAACAACCCGGCCCGGTGAACTGGGCAGACTGGAACCCGGTCCCCAAACCCGGCATGGTGCGCCTTTGGACCTGGGAGGCCTTTGCCCATGGGGCAGATGTCGTCAGCTATTTCCGCTGGAGACAGGCCGACTTCGCACAGGAACAACATCATACCGGTCTTAACCTGCCACATGCGCATGAATTGTCACCGGGTGGCCATGAAGTGCAACAGGTCAGTCGAGATCTGCAAAATCTTGATGCCGATTTGGAAACAGTTCAGGCACCAGTCACGATTGTGCATGACTTTGCGAGCTATTGGGCGCTGCAAATTCAGCCTCAGGGTGATGATTACCGTTTTGAAGAAATAATGTTTCGCTGGTACGAGGCCGTGCGCAGGCTGGGCATTGATGTTGACTTCGTCCGACCCGGCGCCGATCTGAAGGGTTATAAGCTAGTTCTTGCGCCAGCGCTGGTGCAGGTTGACGCGGATGCAATCAGAGCCTTTGAGAGTGCCGACGGGTTGGTACTTTATGGTCCGCGTTGCGGCTCACGATGCGAGCAGTTCAAGATACCTGCAAATCTGCCTCCCGGCCCCCTGGGCGATCTGACCGGGGTATGCGTGATTCAGGTCGCATCGCTGCGCCCGGGTCTTGAATTTGCCGTTTCGGGTTCCGTCAATGGCAAGGCGATATGCTGGCGGGAATATGTCGAGACGAGCGCGGAAACCCTCGCAAGTTTTGCAAATGGCGGGCTGGCGCTGACGGCGAAACACAACCACCATTATCTGGCTTGCTGGCCGGACGCAGATCTCCTCAATGAGGTTATTGCGATGCTGGCGACAAAGGCTGGTCTCCACACGACAGATCTGCCGGATTTCATAAGGCTGCGGCGTCGAGGCGATGTTGTTTTTGCCTTTAATTACGGCACGGAGAACTGGAATTTACCGGACTCAGCGCAACTGCTCTTCGGCGAAAGAACGCTCCGACCGCAAGACTTCGCTGCATTTTCATATGCCGACCCTGCCACTCCCAGCCTAACACGGCAATAGTTCGCACCATCGCTACCTGTTGGATTGAAAGGACGCCAGAATGACTGATTCAAACACGCGGAATAAAGATACCCGCGCCCTGATTACCGGTGGCGCTCAAGGCCTCGGTCTGGCTGTCGCAAAGCAGCTTGTCAGGGAAGGGTGCAAAGCGGTTGCTCTTGTCGGACGTTCTGAAGAGAAGGGCGCAACCGCTGTGGCTGCACTCGAAACTCTCGGCGCAGAGGCCGTCTTCATCAGGGCGGACATTTCTGACCCCACCATCTGCCTGTGGGCCGTGGATGAGGCAACAAGCCGTTTTGGAACGATCAACGGACTGGTAAACGCAGCCGCTGCTTCTGATCGCGGCACGCTGCTCGATACCACGCCGGAATTGTTCAATTATTTGTTCAACACCAATGTGCGCGGTCCCTTCTTTTTGAGCCAGGGTGTGGTGAAAGGACTGGTCGAAGCTGAAGCTCCCGGATCAATCGTCAATGTCATGTCGATGACCGCTCATGCCGGGCTGCCATATTTGACACCCTATTCGGCCAGCAAGGGTGCGCTGGGGGTTTTGACTAAAAACGTTGCCCATAGCTATCGCTACAAACGCATTCGCTGCAACGCCGTGTTGCCCGGCTGGATGGATACCGAAGGCGAGGACATGGTGCAAAAAAAATGGCATGGCGCATCGGATGGCTGGCTGGAGGAGGCCGAAGCCGGCCAACCAATGGGCCAACTGGTCAAACCAGACCAGTTGGCGGTTCTCATAGCCTATATGATCAGTCCCCAATCCGGCGTTATGACCGGCGCGCTGGTTGATTATGATCAATATGTTGCCGGTGCGTTCTGGGATGACTAGGCACGGAACTGGCCGGCATCCCTGACCAGACGTTGCACTACTGACACATTTGACCAGTCTACTTCACTGTGGGCGTTACCAGGCGCCTTTGCGCACAACACGAATTCATGAGGGATCATTGTGCTGCGGTTTTGCAGCAGGTCTTTGTGGTCGGAATTGATGAATTCACCGAGATTGACCGCGCCCTTTTCAAGGATGCAATAAGCGGTCATTTGACCGGTGCCGGAACCTACAAACACGGCGAAATCCGAAAACAGACCAGTGGCCAGAAAATGATCTCTTACCGCCGCAAGGTTGATCCACGAACCACCAATGTTCTGCCACTCGGCAGATGGTTCCCAAGCCGCAATACCAAAGCTTGTCACGCACTCTTCCGGGTCCGCAGATGGATCGAGCGCGAGTGTGGTCAGCAGCTTCTCCAGACAGAATAATATCCGGGTGACATCTCCCTTGTCGATATAGTTGGTGTCGGCAAGAATGAACACTTCAGAAGCCGAGTAGGATTTGACGCTGAAAGTGTGCAGGTCGAACACGCGTGACTGCTCATGAACAATCCTGCCAGTGTTGGCTGCATCGGCAAGATAGGCCTCGATGTCATCCATGTGTGTGGTATTTGAAAGGTCCAGCGTTGCGTCGTGGCTGATGTTGAATGAGGTATCGATCTCATAAACCATTCCCTTTTGGGCGCCGATGTCGCGCAATATGGCATCGACGCCGGGTACCCAGACCTGGGCGCTGGGATAGGCATCCATCAAGTTGAAATGAGTGTTTGTCAGGACGTTGGAAAAATCGCCGCTGTCCAACTCCACTATGACCGGTGTGCCTTGCGGGAAACTCCCTATAGCGCGCTGCACCTCTTCGGTTGTGCGATTGCAGTACAAAATGGTGGCGCAAAAATCGTGTGTTTTCACCAACCGGGACAGGATCAACGCAAGACTGGTCAATAACACGGTGGCCGTCGAGACATGGGTGCGCGCGGCGATTGCCTTGGCTGCAGCACCCATGGCAAGCGAGTGGATTTCGGCGCTATGCCACTGATCGGTCCGGCTGTCAGTCAATTGCCGGGCGAATACGGCTCTGGGAAAATGCCGCACTGTGCTGCGCCAATACTCTTCCGAGGCAGTCAATACGTCCTGGCCCTCGGAGGACAATTCCCAGTCGGACTGGTCAAATGGTGACCAAACGGAGGGCCATGAATGGCCCTCTATGCCTTCATTCAGGGCACGGGAGAAATCTTCATGGATGATACTGCTTGACCAACCGTCAGCGACCATATGAGAAAATCCCAAGACGACTGTTTGAGGGGTGCCATTGCTGGTGACAATGCCGCACCTGACGGGTAGGTCGCGGGGCAGGTCGAAGGGTTGATTTTCCAACTCCGTGGCAAGCGATTCAGCAGAGTCTTCAACCGAACCATCACCGCACTCGATAATGGTCACCGGAATAGACACACTTGCTAGCAGGACCTGTTCAGGTTCACCATTATTCTGCACAGGAAACAAAGTGCGCAGGGCGTCGTGGCGTCTCACAAACCACGAAATTGTGTCTTTCACCGTGGCAAGGTCGATGGCGCGTGTCACCTCTATGACAACGGGGATATTGAGCGTTTCAATGCCATGGAGTTCTCGCAGAACCCGCCAGATATATCGCTGGCCACAGGTCGGTCTTGCACGTCTGCCAATTTCGTTTTCACAGGTGATCGTGAGTTCCTGCATATTGCGCTCGGTCATATTTTGACTTTCAGGAATTGTTCCGATTTTTTCGGCGCAGCGTTTCTCACGATCCGGCGGGAATGGCTGGCAATGCGGGGAGACCTTATGAAGCGCTGTCTGCCGTAGTCGACATCTGTTTCTCGATCAGAGCTGCCTGGGCCTTGATATCGCTCGCCTCCAGAACGTCGCGCACCCGCAGCGTTATGCCGAAGGTAACGTTCAGGCGGCGAACGAGCTTAATCGCTGCCAGCGAGCTGCCACCGATTTCCGTAAAACCACTGTCCGTCTTGATGTTGGGTATGCCCAGTAATTCAGTCCAAACCATCTTCACCTTGCGCTCATAATCGGTGAGTGTCTCACCGGCATTTTCCCCGGTGTCCATCGCAACAGGTGGTTCGCGAATATTATTGTCTGGGTTCGCGACAACGCCTGACGGAGGCTGCTGTTGGAATATCCCGGCATTTGGGGTGCCGGGTGACGCGACAGTGTAAAGTTTGCGCGCGAACGGATAGTTCGGGAGCCTGACACGCTGACGGTCTTCTGCGGCATAATAGTCGACCCAATTCACTTTGAGGCCAGCCTGCCAGCTCTCGGCGAGCGCCGCCGCCAGTTCGTGGCTTTCATCCATATCGCCGGGCAGGCTCGAAATGCTCCAGACACCTGCCTGCCGAGCCAACCCGGAAAGGGCCCTGCCTGGCCCGACCTCAATCATAACAGCACCCGGATGCGCCTGCTTGATGCGCTCTATACCGGCATGAAAACGGACGGCGGACCGGATATGACCTGCCCAATAATTAGGGTCGAGGGCTTCATGGTCCTTGATCCAGTCGCCTGTCACATTGGACAAAAATGGCCGGGTTGGGGCGTGTAATTTTGTCTTTGAAACAACGTCGCGAAAACGTTCGCAGACCGGTGCCATCATTTCAGAATGGAACGCATGCGAGGTAAGTAGAATACGAACAGGCACATCCATCGCCGCGAGTTCTTCCGCCGCCGCTTTTATGTCTTCGGTTGAACCGGAAAGGACACATTGTTCCGGGCCGTTAACGGCGGCAATGTCCAGCCGCCCCTCGAACAGGCGTAACAGTTCTGTCTCTTCCTGTGCGACAGCCAGCATGGCACCAGCTGGCTGCGCTTGCATAAGCGCGCCGCGCGCAATCACCAGATGCAACGCGTCCGAAAGCGAAAAAACATCGGTCCGACAGGCGGCAACATATTCGCCTAGACTGTGGCCGATCATGGCGGCGGGCACGACTCCCCAACTTTCCCATAGCTCAGCCAGAGCATAGCTTTGGGCAAAAATTGTTGGCTGGGCATAACGGGTTTCTCGCAGGGTATCGGCACCGACTTCAAACAGCAGCTTGCGCAAATTGACATCGCGGCCGGAAGCCGCCTCAATGCATTTATCGATGGCATCGCGAAAAACCGGCTCCTTCCGGTATAGAACGGCGCCGCACCCGGTCATCTGGCTGCCTTGGCCGGGGAACAGGAATACAGCCCCCCGCGCATCGGTGACCCCCACATCTTTTTCACCTTTTCGCAGGATCTGTGCTGCCTGCTCCGCAGTATCGGCGACCACGACGGCCCGATGGCTATAGTCGATCCGACCAATTGCCTGACTGTAGGCGATATCTGCAAATGCCGCTACATTCGAACACTTCTCGATTGCTCCGGCCAGACGAAGGGACAATGACGACAAAGCTTCCGCGGATTTGGCAGAATAGGGGATGATGACAGGGACACGCTGAAGCGGAGGCGCAGGTGGCCGCTCTGGTGCTTCTTCCACAATCACATGTGCATTCGTACCGCCGATGCCGAACGCGCTAAGCCCGGCAATGCGGGGTCGTTCAGAATTGCGGCGCCAGGGTGTTGCCCGGTCATTGACCACAAAGGGACCGTTTTCAAACGGGATTTTCGGGTTTGGTGTTTGATAGTTCACGCTAGCCGGCAGCAACTCATGCTCAAGCGAAAGGACAAGCTTGATGAGACCTGCAACGCCGGCTGCCGTGTCCAGATGGCCGATATTGCTCTTGAGAGATCCAATCAGGCATTGATGATCTGCCCGGTTTAACCCGTATGCCATGTTGAGGGCTTCGATTTCGATAGGGTCGCCCAAAGGCGTGCCAGTGCCATGGCATTCGACATAATCTATGTCTTCGGCATCAAGCTGCGCGATGGACAGGCACTCTGAAATAACTTCAGCCTGCCCCGAACTGAGCGGGGCCGTGTAGCCGATTTTCTGGTTGCCATCATTGTTGATGGATGTGGCACGCAGAACGGCGCGAACATGGTCACCGTCCGCGATAGCGTCCTCGTATCTTTTGAGCACCACAATACCAGCGCCGCCTGCGCCGACCGTTCCCGCCGCATCCGCATCGAAGGCGCGGCAATGCCCGTCAGGCGAAAGAATGCCGCCCTCACGATATATGTAGCCGGTGCCATGCGGAAAACTGATGGATACACCTCCCGCCAAGGCAACATCGCATTCCCCGTTCAGCAGAGATTGGGCGGCCATATGGACGGCGACAAGAGAACTGGAACACGCTGTTTGTACTGTAACGCTGGGTCCGGTGAGGCCAAGCAGATAGGAGATGCGCGAACACAAAAAATCCTTGTCATTACCGATGAGGGCTTCAAACAGATTTCCATCGGCACGGCGCAGGAGTTCCTGGGCATTTGCCAGAAGGTATGAACTGAAACCGGCGCCTGCATAAACGCCAACCGGCACGTCAATCTCGCCAATCGGCATTCCAGCGTCCTCCAAGGCATGCACGGCACATTCCAGAAACACCCGCTGCTGCGGATCCATGGCCTCGGCCTCCGCCGGCGAAATGCCGAAGAAGGACGCGTCGAAGTGATCAGGCGTGTCGAGCATTCCCGCTGCCCGTACGTAAGCAGGATCCTTATAGACCTCTTCGGGCACGCAAGCCGCTTTCAGGGCTGCCTCATCCGGGCGCGCGATCCCTTCACGGCCCTCGGCCAGCATTTCCCAAAGTGCGTCGGGTGTGTTTGCGCCGGGAAAGCGACCTGAAAGACCAACAATGGCGACACGTAGTAACGGAGGTCCGTTTTCTTCACCCATATCCATCGTCACATCAATCCAATCTGCGCCGTTGCACGCCACGCCGCATGGTATTCGGGTTCGTGCTACGTTTTTTCGGTCGGGACTGCGCATCGTTGGCAGTATTGGCGGTTTGCAAAAGTCTGGCCTGTGCGGTCACGCTCGTATGGCGAAACAATTCCACAATGCCGATGGTGCGGGGTGCAATCAGGTTAAGTTCTTTTTGCAGCTTCATCAGAAGAAGGGAGTGTCCACCGACCTCAAAGAAACTCCGGTCGGGATCGATATTCTGTACACCGAGCAAATCCCGCCATACCCCGGCAACCTTGCTTTCGTCGGGGCTGAGCGGTCTGTCCGGCTGTACTTCGGCTTCGGGAACAGCGAGGGCCGAAAGCCGCTTCCGGTCCAGTTTTCCCGTGGCGGTTCGGGGCAATTCGGGCAGGGAGGCGAACACAGACGGGCAATAATAGGCAGGCAGGCGTTCAGAGATTGCCCGCCGCAATGCTTCGGCGGCCAGTGGGCTTTCAGGGCGATCCTGTTCCACATAGGCGATCAGGCGCGCGCGACCGCCCGAGCCGTTCAGCACTACTACCGATTGGCGTATGCCAGTCACCGTATTCAGGATTTTTTCGATTTGCTCCGGCTCTATTCGGTAGCCGCGCAGTTTGATCTGGTTGTCGATGCGCCCGAAATATTCAAGCGCTCCATCCATCCTGAAGCGCCCCACGTCGCCCGTCCGGTAAACCCGCTCCTCATTGTTGCCCACAGAGATTGAAGTGAACCTTGCCCCGGTGATCTCTGGCCGTGCAACATAGCCTCGTGCAAGGTTCTCACCCGCGACGCAGACTTCACCAAGGGCGCCCATTGGTAGAATCCGTTGATCAGGGTCGAGAACGTACAATCGGGTATTGGCAATGGGACGACCGATGGGAATGCGTTCCTCGCCCTCTTCAACCTTCCAACCTGATACCCATACACTGGCTTCTGTCGGCCCATACTCATTGTATAGTGCGGCATCCGGAAACGTTTCGTGGTGTGCCGTTACCGTATCGCTTTCCAATTTTTCTCCCGCCAGAATTACAGACTGTAATCCGGTAAGTCGGGATGCGCCCGCCGATTGCAGGATTAGCTGGTAGAGTGTTGGAACGGTCAGTACGTGGGAAATTCGGTCAGCACCTGGCAATGTGGTCAGCGTGGCCAAATCCACTTTGTGCCCCGGCAGCAGGCGCAGGGTGCCTCCCTGACAAAGGGTCCAATAAATGCCGGCCACCGAACTGTCGAAATAAAAGGGCGACAGGAGAAGAAAGGCGTCTACGGTTTCGGGGTAATGCTCCATCCGGGCAAGTGTGGAATTGTACAGGGCACGATGGGAAATTGCCACGCCATTGGGTTTGCCCGTCGAACCCGAAGTATACATGACGTAGGCCAGATCGTCGCGGTGAACTGGCGCATCGATATCGGCATCCAACGCGTCCCCCAAACTGTCAAAGCCAAGGTATGTGCGTATCGATCGGGTGGCATCGGATTTTGTTGAAAGAACAATCTTGATATTGTTCTCGTCGAAAATCTCGTCGCGCGTAATGACCCCCAACTGCGGGTCGTAAGGAAGATACGTCGCGCCGATGCGAAGGACTGCGAGATAGGCAGCGATTGTGTCTGGTGCGCTGACGGCCTCCACCGCGACGATTTCACCGGGGACCACATTGTGGCGTCTTAGCGCCGTCGCAATCCGTCTGCTATGCCTTTCCAGATCAGCATAGGTCCAGCGTCCGTCAGCTTCTGCATCAATTGCGATACTGTTGGCGTCGGGTCCGTACGCGTGCTCCAGAATTTGCGTATGAACGCCGCTATTCGCCTCTCGGGGAACAACAGGTCCTGCGCCGATCCTGCAAATTTCAGCGATGTCAGCCGGACTGGCAAGTGCGGCATCTGCGACGGTAGTTGCCGTTTGCATGGCCTCCAGAATGGAAGACATTCGGCCCGCGAGATGTGCAATGAAAGATCGCGGATAGCGGTCGCACCGGAACTCGAACCGTGCGCGAACCGGACCATTGTTAGCGGGCGCAACCAGCAATGCCAGGTTGAATTGCGCGGTACCCAGATCAAGGGTGACAGTTTCAAAGGAAACCCCGGCCTCGGACCATGACGTGGAATAACCGTCCTGCTCGGAGAAAAAACAGTCCAGTAAAGGATGTTCGGTGCCTGAGGCGCCGGAAAGGGCCGCCATATCCTCAAAAGGGAGGTCCTGATGGGAAATGGCCTCAATCACGGTTTGAGAAACCTGAGCGACAAAATTCTCAACGCTTGCCTGCATTGGTACTTGCAGTCGCAGGGGCAACGTGTGGACGAAGCATCCCACAACATTTTCCAGGACCTGCGCATTGCGCGATGACGAGGTGGTGCCTACCGTCAGGTCGTTTTCGCCAGCATATTTGCTAAGCAATATATAGAACGCCGTGAGCTGGATGACGTAACTGGTGGTTCGGTGCCTTCTTGCAAGCGAGAAGCAGGCTCGGCTAGCCTCTTCGGTGAAGGTAAAAGCGTAATTCTCTCCGACATTTGAATCGTAGGGTCTGTCGGAAAGGTCAGCCATGCGCGGAATTGACGCCGGGATCGCGTTGTCGAGTTTTGTGGCCCAATAGGCTTTTTCACGCGCGAAATCCTTACGCATCTGCATCGTCCGCCGTGCATTTGCAAATGCCGAAAACCGCGCAGTTTCCGGATTCTTCGGCATTTGATCATGCCGTATAAATTCGCCAAGCTCGTCTATGATCAGTTTTTCCGACAAGCCGTCGACGGCAATGTGATGGATGACAAGCACAAGCAGCGCCTCATCGGAGCCGAACGGAATGTAAAATGCGCGAAGTGGTGTTTCGCGATCAAAGTCAAATCGCCGACGGGCCATTCGTTCAGCAGTGTTCTGGGCCACTTCGATTGTCTCGACCCGGCTTGAAGCCTCAAATTCAATGTTGGAATCCGGCGGTAAAGCCTGCTGGGTGATTGTCGGTCCGGAGCTGTCGAATCTCATACGCAACATCTCGTGCCGGGCAACGATCGCACGAAGCCCGTGCCGCAGGCGCTCAGGCCCCTGCGCGCCATGTAGGTGAAGCGCTATCGGCACATTGTAAGCCTCGCCATTTGGGCGATGCTGGTTAAGAAAAAAAAGCCGCTCCTGCGTTGACGTCAGGCGGGCAGCGTGTTCTAGCCGAATTTCGGGAAGTAGCTCTTCTTCCGCTGCCGAGGCCTTTTTACAAATTGCGAATAAGTCACCAAAACGCGGGTTTCCCAGTACATCGAGCGCACTGACATTCCGCATTAGTCGCCTGCGGATACGGTTGGCCAAGCGCGCCGCTGACAACGAGTCTCCACCCCATGCAAAAAAATCGGCATCCACCCCCGCAGGTTTCTGGCCCAAAATTTCCGACCAGATGCCAGCCAACTCAGCCTGATCCTGCTGCAGGGGCGCGCTATTGGCCTCCGCAGCAGGCTTCTTTGGGGTCGCAAACAGGACTTCTCTCACCGCTTTGCGGTCCGCCTTTCCGTTTACCGAAAGTGGAATGCTATCGATCAGGCGGATGTCCTGTGGCATCATTTCAGGCATCAATTGCTTTTCAAGGAATGTCCTGATTCTTGTGATGTCGACTTCTGACGGTTCCGCGCTGACGATGCCCGCGACAAGCCGCGGTGCGGCGCGATCATCAAGCACAACCATACATTCCAGCACGCCCGGCGCCTGATTGAGCAATGCTTCGATTTCGCCAAGTTCAATCCGCACCCCGCGGATCTTCACCTGGTCGTCGATACGGCCGCCATAAATGAGTTCACCCTGATAATTGTAGTGGGCGATGTCTCCGGTGCGGTAAAAGCGCTGCATCCGGTCCAACGGCGGGTAATGAATTTGGCGGAACTTTTCTGCATTCAGGTCGGGCCGATTGAGATATTGCTCGGCCAGTTGCACCCCGCCAATCAAAAGTTCTCCGCGCTCGCCTGGTGGCAAAAACTGCCCATCGGCACCCATGATGGCGAGGATGGTATTGGCTGCAGGAAACCCGATCGGCACCGATAGGCAGGTGTTTGAGGTGCGGCATTCAAAATAGCTGACATCGATGGCCGCTTCAGTAGGGCCATAAAGATTGTGCAGACGAGTGGCTGGAAGGCCGGAGAAGAAGCGGTTGCGCAACGCTCCTGAGAGCGCCTCGCCACTACACAAAACATTGCGCAGGGTCACGCAGCGATCCTGCAGCCGTTGCTCCTGAAGAAAAACCTGAAGCATTGAAGGCACGAAATGGCACAGGGTAACCTGCTTCTCGCGGATCAGGTCGGCAAGGTAATCCGGATCCTTGTGGCCTTCAGGCTTTGCAAGAACGATGCGCGCACCAACCAGTAGGGGCCAGAAAAATTCCCAGACTGACACATCGAAGTTGAACGGCGTTTTTTGCAACACCACGTCATCGATACCAAGCGGAATGAGGGACTGGATCCAAAGCAGGCGGTTGCTCAGTGCCCGATGTGTATTGGCTGCGCCCTTGGGGCGCCCGGTGGAACCCGAGGTGTAAATTACATAGGCGCGGTCATCCGGTGCGATCTGCGGCGGCAGAAAATGTCCGCGGTCACCGTTCCAATCATCAATGGCCAGGGAAACTGCCGCATGGTCGGGCAGGGTGGAGGCATAATCGGGATGGTAGGTAAGCACATCGATTTTTGCATCCGCCATCATGAACGTAACACGGTCCTGCGGCAGGTCAGGCTGCAAAGGCAAATAGGCAGCGCCCGACCGCATGATCGCTAGCAGGGCAATCACCATTTCTGCGGATCGATGGCAGAAAACGCCGACAATCGAGCCAACGCCGACGCCCTTGGCCTGCAATCGTCCGGCGAATATGGCGGAGCGCCTTTCAAGTTCCGCATAAGTCAGAATTACCTGCCCGTCGTCTACCGCAATGCCACCCGGGGGGCGGTCAAACTGCGACTGAAGCAAATCGGGCACACAAAAATCCGGATCGATCCCGTCATCCCCTATTTCCCATGAACGCAAGCGCCACGGTATTTCCACCTGCTCGGACAATTGCTCCAAACTGATCTCTGGATCGGCACTCACAATGGCAACTGTCTTTTCAAGGATTGTGGCGACGAAGCGCAGATATGCGCCCGATACTTCCGAACCGGGGATCAGTTCAATCATGCCGTCGCCATTGGTCCACGTACAGTCGACGTAAAACCATGGAGTGCGGGTGCCATCAGCTTTTGGATCAGTAAGATTTACCCGGAATTGAACTGGTGACCTTGCGTGGCCGTCTTCAGTCAGTCCCGCGGCCAGACCGTTCGCATAAGAACCAAATGGGATGATCTTATCGGTGCAGGAAACAGGAAGAAGCCTGAGCTTCCCGTCCGAACCCTTGATCTCAATCGAAATATTTTCTTGCTGAAGCGGCCCCACAAAAATCGCCGCCACCGTCGCACGCAAGACAGCGCCAAACGAGGTTTGGTACGTGCGTGCCAGATTGAGCAGCGTGGCCGCCTGATTAGCATGTAGGGCCAGCATCGGCAAGGTGTGGGCTGGCGGATGTGAAGCTTCTGCGCTCACGCCGACATTGTGCATGGGTCACCCTTTTTGGCAAAATTCGCGCGAGCGACTGCCGTGCTGATTGAAGGCGAACAAAGGGCTCGCGTATCTTGATCATGACCGGGGAAACAGCCTTGCATCACAGCAGCCAATTGATCGGGAGCTAGCCGGACAATTTTTAGCCGGCGTTTGGGCCTTGCCTCAGGTGTACCCCAGGCTACGGCAAGCGATTGGGTGGCGCTGACTTGGGAACTGCAAAAACGGAAATTTGCATTTGGTGCATCAAGAGGTTCCATAATCTGATGACTGATCTCAACACTTTCCAAAAATCGAAAGCCTATTGATTGTGGAGACTGGCTCAGTCCTTTGCCAATGGCTTTTAGATAAGCCTCTTTCAGCGTCCAAAGTTGCGTGAAGCGCCGTGGTTGGTCGACCTGTGGAAGGGCGCGCAACGCTCGGAGTTCGTCGGTGGTGCATATGGATTCTGCCAGATCCAGATCAGTATCGGCGATCACCGTTTCTACGTCGACGCCCAGTTGGCAGTCACGGGCGAAGGCAAGGGCAGCCTGGCCGCAAGTATGCGAAAGGTTAAAAGTCAGCCCGGATTCTGAAGCCTTCAGGTCCGGTCGACCTGCCGTCCCGTACTCAAATTGCCATGCTTTTGGCTCCACTGACGGGCAGTAGGCGGAGAGCAACTGCCGCAGTGTTTCATGCGCAACACGATAAGACCGGCGGTCGGACTCCAATCGCAGGCGGGACAGTTTGGCACGTTCCCCAGCGCTCAGAACATTGCGATCAGGTGCCGCGCTGTTCCCCCACACGTCAGAGGCCACCAGCCAGACGTGAATTTCATCGGGGTGGATTTCGAGTGGGTATGACCCGCGACAAAGGTGCAGGCCGTCGAAGCGCAGTGTCTGGGCGGTTGAGGTCATCGTATCTCGCATAATCCGCCTTCGCCGTCCGGGGGAGGGAGAAGACTTGAATCTCTACCAAATCGGATAGGGGCAAAGAACATGCCCACCACTCCAAACTTGACCGGCTGGAGTCTTGGCCAAATCAGGCACCGCGTTGATACCCCCAACGTGGTATGGCTCAGGCAAAATATATGTATTGGTTAGGTCCCGGTCGGGCTCAAAAGACGCGCACTGGATAGTGCTCAGATTCTACCTGTGGCTGGATATTCTGGAAGTAACGGCAACCCCGCAGCACGGCAAACCAACGCATCATGCAAACGCTGCCCTGGCTTCAGGAGACCTCATGAACGCAGATGAACGAACAGATTTTGCGATTGATCTTGCGAGGCGCGCCGGCGCGCTTGCCATGCAATATTATCGTCGACTCGATACGATCACCATTGAAAGCAAGGGGCACCACGACCTGGTTTCCGAGGCTGACAGGCGGGTGGAAAGGTTTGTGCGCAGTGAACTTGCCCGGTATTTCCCGCAGGACGGAATTGTTGGCGAGGAACAGGCGCCAACTGCGGGTCAGTCGGACTATGTCTGGGTGATCGATCCTATTGATGGCACCGCAAATTATGTTCGCGGCATACCCCAATGGTGCGTCATCATTGCCTGCTGCAGGCGGGGTATCGCAGAGATCGGCGTTATTCATGAGCCGGTGAGCAATGAAACCTTCCATGCCTTCAAGCAAGGCGGCACGTTTTTGAACGGGATTGCCATAAGCGCTTCATCAGCAAAAAGCCTCGCAGACGGTGTAGTGGGGCTTGACTATTGCCGACACAAGGATGTGGCAAACGTGTTGCCCCTGATCTCTGGTATCCTGGGCAATGGCGGCGCGTTCTATCGCTCCGGCTCAGGTGGCCTCAACCTGGCCTATGTCGCGTCAGGGCGGCTCATTGGCTATGTTGAAGAGCACATGAATGCCTGGGACTGTGTTGCAGGCCTGTTGCTGATAGAGGAAGCGGGCGGTGAGATTCTCCAGCCAGATGCCCAAAACGTGTTGCAGCAGGGCGCGGTTGTCGTGGCCGCGGGCAAGGGTGTTTACGGTGAACTTTACCGGATTTGCGAAAATCCGTTCAGTCTTTTACCACGCTGACAGAGGAACGGCTGTCTACAGGTGAGCGTCGGCCATCTTTGTACCGGTCAGAAAATTCGGCAATCTAAAGACACAAGCTGGCGGGAGTGGTCTTCGCACGGTAGGGCATGGCCGAAATCTCTTCCTGTAAAGGCATCATCAGGGTGAACAGCTCAGCCAGCGAAGATATCTGGCACCTTTGATAAATCTGCTTTCTGAAAACCTTGACGGTTTGGGGGCTGATATTCAGGTTGAGGCCGATTGATTCCGACGAATGGCCCCGCAGTATTAGCAAGGCAACCTGAGCCTGTCTTTGCGTAAGATTTATCCCGTGCCGGCTTCGGAACAGGCTGATGAAGTCGGCCACTCCTGCCAGCAGGTCCTGTTTGTTGGACGCGAATTTGCTGCCGTCCCATTCCCAATGGGATTTCAGCAGAGCCATGATGATGGACTGACGCTCCAACAAATGACTTTCGTCGCCTGAAGAAAAAAACTGTCCGGATGTACTGTCCTTGCCAAGTGAAACAGTCATCGTGGCATTGGCATCCACGCATGCGACAACGGTCAGTTCGTCGGTAATGCCGATCCGATTATAATACGTTTCATAATATTCTGTTGTTTCGAATTGGGTTTTTGAAATATCTGATAGACGAAATATACCGTCTCCACCAGATTCTTTATGATATAGATAAACCGGGTCAAAAAGAAAGGCGCCTGACATGTATTCTTTATATATATAGCGAAATACATTGCACCCACTATGCGAGTGAAAATGTAGATTTGGTGCATAGCTGTTTTGGTAAGTTATAAATATTACATTGTCATATCTTACAAATGATCTGACATAGGCGCAAAAATCGTTAAAGAAATCCGGCTTTCCAACTGATAATATCGCCTGAGATAAATTCTCTTTCTCGTTAATCATGAGCGTCCCTCAGATGTAACTAAATTTATTTTCCGTCTGACTTAACAAAACAAGACATTGATTTCGCGACTAAACGGCATCGTCGACGGATTGCTGCAATTGAGCAATTCACGGAATATGGCCTCGGTGCTTTGGTAATTCCGCGCAAAATTAGGTGTCCACGCATCGGCGCTGACGCTGTACGTTCCGAAAACGCTTTGGTGGTACTGTTGTATGACATCGTAGTTGAGCTCTCCTCCATATACTTTTCGGGCAGTAAAATTAGCCTCCATCAGGTCCAAGATCAGGTCCAAGCTTATCATTACTGAGAGATACCCCCTCAAATAACGCTTGATTCATGAAAAAGTAGTTTGCAGTTGCCCCCCGACAGCGTCGTTGTTCACGACGCTCAATGCCAATTTTCCGTATGCAGTTCCAAAATCCGCCAACAAAAAATAGTATTCAATGCGGTCATCTGCATCTTTCGCGGCTTCGTGCATCGAAAACTGTTTGTCAGACAAAGTGGTTCCCATAATTGAATCCCCCAATATAGACGTCGATTTTTTCATGCATTTCAAAAGATTGTGCGCATTTCGTTTTATCTGTCTCCAATGATCCAACTGACCTCTCGGATAAGATAGCTTAATGTCAAAACCTTCAAGCTGGCTGTAATACATCCCATACATGAGGTTGCTGCTCCCCTCGGCGGATGAGACCATCTGCCCTGGTTTGTCGAAGACCTAAGGAGAGCAGCAACCTCATGTATGGGATGTATTAGGCAGGAATATAGATAATCGCAGGCGTGCTGGTAAAAATCTGACCCTCCGATTTCTCGGATCGCGCTCGCCAAACTGCCCAACTGTGTGCCGAGCATAGTGGGATACCCCCATCGGGTTATACCCCTAAATTGAGATTCGCCTACAGTAATGTCCAATCAATAAGGGGTATCTGATCTCAGATCAACAGATCGGGGTCACGCTGCACAAAAGCAGCCAAATTACTGGGCGGCATCACATGAAAAGGCGTATCAATCACGCTGCAATGAACGTTGTGGGTTACACGACGCCGTGGACCGTGGCGAATGGCGCCACCGTAGACCTTCACTTGTCGTGCAGCGATTTTCCTGAAGCGGTTCGGCTGCGACGGCTGGATATCGCGGGTCTACCGATAATTGACTGGCCCGTCCAAAACCTGTCTACGCTACCCGAACACCGAAGCTTCAATCAAGGCTCCTACCTTAAAATCGCACTTTCCGAGCTGCAGAAAGTCGGCCATGTTGCTGGTGTCGCCTTTGAACTCTTTCTCACTGGAAGCGAAGGGCCACGTACGTTGTTGGACGCTGGCGCAACTGTTTTCACCCTGACAGGAAGTCGGCTCTTCGTCGTTTGCGCCGGGCAATGTCACGATACCAAAATAGACTTCCCCCCCCGGGTCTGGAATCATGTAACAATTGCGTTCGGAGACCAATCCATCACAGTGAGCTTGAGTTCCCGTGACCTTCTATCGCCTGTTGCCGCCACCTGGTCACTACAGGAAGTGGCCCCGGGTCTAGGTGCGGATGATATTCTTTTCGGTTCGCGCGCTGACTTCACACAGCCCTCCCTTAACGCTCGCTTCGCATCTGTCGCCATCGAAACGAAGCATGGGCAGATTAGATGGAAATTTCCAACCATCCTGCCCGATGGGCCAATTGCCTCGTTCAGCGGACCTTCCGAACTAATGTTGGACGCTGTAAATCTACCGACATTCTGCGTCGCCTCCGCCCGCTGGGACGGCTCTACGTTTGACCCGCGCCTTGCCCCGTCTCACTACGATGCCATCCATTGCCATGACGACGATATGGGGTCGCTGAATTGGCCGGCCTCCTACCGAGCCTCGATACTCGAGGGCGCATGCTCGGGTATATATGCATTCGAGATACTGGTCGGGGACACAACTGAGCAGATTGTCTTTTTCGTCGCAGCGCCTAAGCCGACCGCACCCCTGGTATTCATCGTGCCGACAGCGACCTACCTTGCATACGCCGATGAATTGCTTCCTAAACATCTTTACCCGTGGCAGTGCGACGACCGAGGCCATCGCCTTGCTATAGATAATGATTTCAGGTCGCTATACGACTTTCACAATGACCTAAGCGGCGTGTCGATCTGCTCATATGAGAAGCCTAAAGCGACCCTGCGAGATGACTATCGCTATCCACTCGGAGATTGTCCCCACAATCTTCCGGTCGATCTGCATTTTCTCCGATTTTGCCGCGCCCATGGCGTCAAGATCGACGTGATCACTGACCATGACCTCCACATCCGTGGGGTGGCGGGACTTGGCGGATACCGTGCCGTAGTAACAGGCAGCCATCCGGAATATCTGTCAGTTGAAATGGAGACTGCCTATCGCACGTTTGCGGCGCAAGGTGGAAGCATAGCCTATCTCGGCGGCAATGGCTTCGCCGGTACGGTCGCTTTCCGAGACGATATCATGGAACTACGGCGCTCACCGCTAGAAGCAGGCCGAACATGGGATGGTCCGGTGGGGGAGCAGGCCTTAGCCCTCAACAATGAACCCGGCGGCCATTTGCGATCGCGCGGCCGTGGGGAATTCAGCCTTACAGGTGTCGCAATATCTTTGATGGGCTTCGGCCTTGGGCGACCATTTTCACGCGTCGATGAGAGCTACACGGATGAACACGCATGGCTTTTTGAGGGTGTCGAAGCGGATACTTTCGGCCAAGACGGCATCGTTCTCGGCGCAGCAGCAGGCTATGAAGTAGATGCCACGGATTTCCGAATGGGTACCTCCAGAGACACTCGAGTTATCGCCCGCGCGACAGGATTTCCCGACAGCTTCTACCACGACCCGTCGCGATGGTACGCTGGTGGTGAGGCTGAGATGGCCGGCCGCCGGTGCGCGGAAATGACGGTGCGCTATCTCGCATCTGGAGGGCTTATCTTCTCGGCCAGTTCCGTGGCGTGGCTCGGTGCTCTACCAACTGGGGAAGAAGCAAATGATGTAGCAAAAATAACGCTCAACCTGCTCGCGCGTCTTTCAAAGGCGTCAGAGGAATGGTCTGCTGACCACGCATCAAAAAATCAAAGTGAAAAGGGGATGACAGCATCATGATAAAGAAATTAGCAATTGCCGCAGTTCTTGCAGCCTCCTCGTTTAGTTCGGCCCATGCCGATACCATCAAACTCGGCCTCCAACCGTGGCTTGGATATGGTCCCCTGTGGGTGGCTGAGGAGAAGGGCTACTTCAAAAAGCACAATGTTGACGTCGCTCTTACTACCTTCAACTGGGACCAAGATATGACGGCAGCGCTGGCTAGCGGCAATCTCGACGTGATCGCCGGGGCGACGAATGGGATGGTCACGAACTTCAATTCGGGTGTCGACCAGAAGGGCTTTCTGATCATGGACCTTTCGTTCGAGGCAGACGGCATCATTGCGGGGAAGGGGATTGCCTCGATCACGGAGCTAAAGGGCAAGAAGGTGGCATTCGAGGCAGGCGCAACGAGCGATTTGCTGATCAATTATGCCCTCAAGCAAAATAGTATGACAATCGCCGATATCGAACATGTCCCCATGGGGGCGTCGGAGGCAGGGCTCGCCCTTATCGCCGACCGCGTTGATGCGGCCGTCACCTATGAGCCGTATATCTCGACAACGCTTTCTCAGGGCGGAGACTACAAGGTCATCTATACCGCAGCCGAGAAACCCGGACTCATCGGTGACATGCTGACAGCGTCGTCGGCGTGGATCAAGTCCAACCCGGACGACGTGAAGGGCCTCATCCTCGCCTGGGACGACGCGATTAATTTCATTCGGTCAAATCCCGAAGATGGAAAGAGCATCATTGCCAAGGCCGTTGGAAGCCCGATGAAAGAATTCGAACCCGCCTTCAAGGGCGTGCGCCTGTACAATATCAAGGAAAACGTCGAGGCTTTGAAGGGTGAGTTCCAAGCTTCACTGCAAGTCGTGGGAGAGATTTCCCATGCAACCAACCCGAAGAACATCAAGGTCGTCCCGAAGCCGGAAGACCTGTTGATGATGGATCAGCTGCACGCCATTGCAGCTCAGCAGTAAGCCGATTGTCCGGCGACCGGAAACGATCGCCGGATCTCCACAAACTGGAGAGTTTTCGTGACAGCTATTCAATCAGTCCGCCGGGAAGCCAGAACCAAGAAAAAGGGCCTGCTTCGTCTGAGGCAGGAAATCCCCGATAGCATCTTCGCCACGGCCGGCTTCGTGATTCCCGCTATCATTCTTATAGTCTGGTGGGCGATCACTTGGTTGGGTCTCGTGAAGCCACTTTTTCTTCCAAGCCCAGGAAGCGTCATCGGCGAGGGCTGGCGACAGCTGACTGAAGGAATTCTTTTCGCTGACGCGTCTGTCAGCGTCTACCGGATCGTCATTGGGTGGCTTGCGGCGACGGTCGTAGCTGTGCCGATTGGTATCCTTATGGGGAATTTCCGGTTGGTCGAAGGCCTTTTCGAACCGCTCATTTCGACGGTCCGCTACATGCCCGTTGTCGCCCTCATTCCGCTCTCCATACTCTGGGCTGGAATCGGAGATGCACAGAAAATCCTAATCCTATTCCTTGGAACGTTTTTCCAGCAGTCCCTGATGATCATGGATAATGTGAAAAATATCGACATCAATCTGATCCGCGCGGGACAGACCCTCGGCTTCAACAATAACGAGATCCTGAGGCGGATCATCCTTCCTGCAGCGTTGCCCGGAATATGGGATACCTTCCGCATCACGATTGGCTGGACGTGGACCTATCTCGTCGTCGCGGAGCTCGTTGCGGCCAATGCCGGCCTCGGCCGCCGGATCATGGATGCGCAGCGCTACCTGTCCACCGACACCATTCTATTCGGAACGCTATTCATCGGCTTGCTTGGCCTGTTAACAGACTATTTCTTCAAACGCGCGGGCAAATCGCTTTTTAAATGGAGCAGTCAGACACGATGAACGCGCCACTCGAAAAATCCAATCCCCAGGCCAAGATCTCCGTCGTTGGAATTGGCAAGAATTTCTCTGTATCCGGCCACACCATGGTCGCGATCGACAGTATCGATTTGACTATCCACGCAAATGAATTCGTCTCGATCGTCGGCACGTCTGGCTGTGGCAAGTCAACCTTGCTCAACATGATCGGGGGGCTGGACGAGCCAACCTTCGGCGAAATTCTAACTGAGGGGCGCCCCGTCAATGGCCCCGGACGTGACCGGGGGTTCGTCTTCCAAACGTACAGCCTATTTGAATGGATGACGGTCGAGCGCAACATCCGTTTCGCCCTTGAGAAAACAACATTCTCGAGGACGGAAAAAGACGAACTCGTCAAACATTTCGTACATGCGGTCGGTCTGTCAGGATTTGAAAAGGCCTATCCCAAGCAACTTTCTGGTGGCATGCGCCAGCGCGTGGCGATCGCGCGTGCGCTCGTCTACAAGCCCTCGATCCTGTTGATGGACGAACCGTTCGGCGCTCTCGACGCCCAGACACGCGGGATGATGCAGGAACTGCTCTTGAAGATCTGGGAAGACCACAAAGTCACGGTCGTATTCGTGACCCACGATGTCGACGAGGCGATCTTCCTCGCGGACAGGGTCGTCGTCCTGGCCAGCCGCCCCGGCCGGATCAAAAAGGATATGCAGATAAAACTTGACCGCCCGCGTTCCTACGAGGTTCTGACAGATCCTAATTTCAGTGCTTACAAGCGCGAAATTTTGTCCGACATCCGCGAGGAGACATTGAAGCTTATCGCACTCGAAAAAGCCTGATTAGCGGCGTTGTTGCATCGGTCGATGAATGAACGGATTCGGCGTTGGTGCAGCGTTCATCGACAGGTGATCATTCGGCTCTGTTGCAAAGATTTCAAACGGCGAGGGACTTCCAGTGTTCTCTGCTGTTAAGCGGTGTGAGCTTGGAGATTCTGGGCGAGCAGAGCTGCGGCTTCAGTCAGAGCGCTTGGTCCAAGCCCGAAAGCCCGTTCAACGATGCGGGCCTCTCCGCGGATGTCTTTTGTAAGGTTGAAAATAGCCGCTTGACCCTTGCGTAACGCCCGCATGACCTCGAAACCTTTAATCGTCGCATAGGCCGTTTTTAGCGTCTTGAACCCTCTCACTGGCTTTATCAGTTGTTTCAACTTGCCGTGATCGGCTTCAACGACATTGTTCAGGTATTTGACCTGTCGATGCACAAGCTCATCGGGACATTTGCCTTCAGCTTTCAATTGCGCGATGGCAATTCCATAGGTTGGGGCTTTGTCAGTGTTGATAACTCTTGGCTTTTCCCAGTCTTTCAGACCATTCAGAGCCTTGCCGAGAAAGCGCTTGGCCGCTTTGGCATTGCGCGTCGGCGACAGATAGAAATCGATCGTGTTCCCGAACTTGTCAACGGCGCGGTACAAGTATGTCCATTTGCCACGAACCTTCACATAGGTTTCATCGACCCGCCAGCTCGTTGATTGGGGCCGCCGCCAGTGCCAACGCAGCCGCTTCTCGATTTCCGGTGCATATTTCTGGACCCAGCGATAAATCGTGGAATGATCAACGGCGACGCCCCGTTCGCCCATCATTTGCTCAAGGTCGCGGTAGCTCACCCCATAGCGGCAATACCAGCGAACTGCCCACAAGATCACCTCGCCCTGAAAATGACGCCACTTGAAATCGCTCATCAAAAGTCCCGCTGAAAACTATCTCCCCTATTTCCAGCACAAACGGAATCTTTGCAACAGAGCCTTTGAATGCAAACCCTATTGGGTGGGTACTGCCTTGGCACCGCCGGTCGAGCCACCGTTCGCCGCTGTGCAGCTTGCCGATTAAGGCGGGCTCGCATCGGCGCTTATCAGGATTGCGGCAGATTAGGTTCCGTCGCAAATTTTTGAAATGGTCGCAGATGTGGATATCGCCGGACGCAGTTATGCAGCGAGTTCAGCAAATTGCTGAAAGGCGGATTGGCCTGCTGTTTGGAATTGGCCCTTTCTGATCATATGGGCGACCTCAATTCCATCCAATGTAGCCGATGCTGATGAAAAGGATTTGAAACCCTTCATTGGTCGCGTCAGCTTCTTGATAAAACGATGGTCCTGCTCAATGATGTTGTTGAGATATTTGATCCGGACAATCTCGATCAGCCAGAACCAGCCGTGGAACTGCAACAACCAGTTCATGTTTTGCAATCCGGCAAGGTTGGCGCCGCTCTTGTCTATGACAACTTTCTCAGGCCAGCCACTATTGCCTATAGTGCGAGCAAAGAAGGTGCTGGTCGTTGATTTCCGCCGATGGGCCTCACGGGCTATCAGGGGTGAATATTTCACAAACCATCTGTTCAACGTCGCATGATCGACTTTAACGCCGCGCTCCGCCATAATCTCTTCCAGATCACGATACGAAACGGCATATCGAACGTAGAAAAACACCGCGTACAAAATCACGGGCACTGTTGCAAAAATTCTTTGTCGTAGAATGAAATTTCAAACGACGTCTGCGTACGGACAGAAAACCTGTCACTCAAACGACAATCATCGGGTCATGCACCATCTTATTTGGCTTTTCAAAACCGCAATTCAGATTGAATTGCGGAATGTTTTTCTTCGATTCAGAGGCCCCAAAAAATTTTGCAACAGAGCCCTATAAATAAGCGTTATCCCACCGGCAGAGAGAATGGGGGACGGTTCTGATCCCATGCAAATATAGGAACATTTGACAAACTTTGCCAAAATCGAATTTGATTCCTTCAAATGGAGGTTTCCGATGGCGACAATGAACGTATCTCTTCCAGACCCGATGAAGGATTGGGTGGAGGCGCAGGCCAGGACTGGGCGATATTCGAACGCTAGCGACTACGTGCGCGACCTGATCCGACGCGACCAGACACGAAACGACAAGATTGCCGCCATGCAAAGTTTCGTCGAGGCCGGGCTCCAAAGTGGCGTTGGCATTCGATCAAAGGATGAACTCTTTGCTGAGGCGATGGATCGTGCCAGCAAGTCATGAGTTTTAAACTTTCTGTCGAGGTAGAAGAAGACATCATTGCGATCGCCGAGCAAGGTGCCCGTATGTTCGGAGTAGACCAGGCAAAACCTACCATGATGAACTTTTCGCACTATTTGATCTGATAGCTGCTAATCCACGCATCGCACGCGAACGAAATGAGATCGAACCGGCCGTCAGAATTCATCCCTTCAAAGCACATCTTATTGTCTATCGGGTTGAAGACGATGAGAAAATTTTCGTAGTGCGAATTCGCCACGGGCATGAAGATTGGGTAAGTATTTCAATGTAGCACAACGGATGGAGCTGTGGGGTTTGGTGTGCTTTAGGTTCTGATCCGTTCAAGGCGGGAGTAATGTTCACCCCCTGAGCACGTTAGTATAGTTTCCGGACTTCTGACGGAAGCGAGCTGGAGTGAAGCCGGTCAGATGGCGAAAGCTTCTGGCAAAGGCGCTGAGTTCGCTATAGCCAAGCTGCTCGGCGATGACAGGGATAGACAGCCGTGTGTTGGCAAGCAGGCTTTTTGCGATTTCCATCCGGACCATGTTGCGCAGGTCCGCATAATTGACGCCGTTTTCTGCGAGCTTGCGCTGGAAACTGCGCAGGCTCATGCCGAAATCACCAGCCGCGTGGTCTATATCGATGCTCGCATGCTGGCAAAGAGCTGCGGCGATCCATGCCTTCAGCGCGGCCACGAGATCGAGACGTTTCTCCCGGTGGTAAAGAAGATCGGACAGTTCGCAGGCGATCCGCAAGTGGCGATGTTCATCCCCGCCGGCGCCGATCGGACGATCAAGAAACTTTTTCGGAAACACGATCGCGTTTTCCCGGCGGCCGAACGATAAAGGGCAGGCAAGCTGTGATCGATAAAGCGCCAGATTGTCGCCCGGCATATGCTCAAACTCTATGCAGGACGGTTTCCAATCCTCACCGATGGTCGCTGCCAGCATTGTGTTCAGCAAGCTTTCTGTAAAGTCCGCATCCTGGGTCTTGTGACGGACCGTATTGTCATGGATGGAATAGGAAAACCGGGCGACATCGTTTTCTACGACGAGCTCCGACCGGCTGTTGCTCTGCAATGCCGGAAAATGGCGACTGAATTGCGTCAGTCCTTGTTTGAGCGTTGGCGCCGTTAGAAACAGGGCGGCCAGGGAGCCAATTGCTTGGAATTCAAATTCTTTGCCAAGTTTCAATCCAAATATCGGATCGTTCGTTTCTTCAGAAGCGACCTCAAGGGCGGATGTGAAGGCGGCCAGCGGCATGAAATCGCTTTCGGCAAACAACGCATTGCTGCCAAGTCCGATGCGCGCCGACACTGTATCCGCGTCGAGCCCTCCGAGACGGATCGAAGCCAACAGGCCGTTCATGGCAGAGGAGGCAATGATGCCTGTGGTTTTCATGGCTTGCTCCAAATGAACTTTCGAGTCTGCCCATGCAATAAGCGGGCCACATGGATCAGCGCGACAGGCGGCCATTTTGGCATGAAGTGTCAAATACAGGCCCTAAAATTTTTGCATAGTAGAAACTCGGCTCAAAAGAACAAAATTATAGATAAATATAACCTGTATTTTTTAGCGAAAAAGCTAAACTATACCGGCTGCGTTTCTCTGTAATAAGCAAACTATACAGTTCATAATCGATCAAAGCTGAACGTTTTATCTGGGGGGATTTCCATGTCCACGATTGAAGTTGGAAAGGCCGGAACTGAACTCCGGCACAATGCTATCGGGGTCAGCCATATCGTCTTTTTCGTCGTCGCCGCCGCTGCGCCGTTGACGGCGGTGGTCGGTGCATCACCTGCCGCCTTTGCCTTCGGAAACGGTGCTGGTGTGCCGGCCACCTATCTGCTGGTCGGTGCGCTTTACCTGATCTTCAGCGTCGGCTTTACGGCCATGAGCCGGTTTATCGGCTCGGCCGGTGGCTTTTATCCCTATATCGCTGCCGGCCTCGGCCGCCCGGCCGGGGTGGCCGGAGCGTTCGTCGCCCTTGCGACCTATATCGCCATCGAACTGGCGGTCTGCGGCCTATTTGGCTTCTTCATGAATGACATTGTCAAGACATCCGGCGGCCCCAGCATCGCCTGGTGGATCTATGCCTGCATGCTTGCGGCCCTGATCTATGCTTGCGGCCGCCGCAATATCGAATTTTCCGGCCGGGTCCTCGGCTACTGTATGATCGCCGAGATTGCCATTCTTGCCCTCTTTGCCTTGTCGGTGCTGATCTCCGGCGGCGGACCCGAGGGTATTACTGTCGCTCCTTTCGGCCTTTCCGCCGTGGCCGGGCCTGGAATAGGTGTGTCGCTGGTTTTCGTCGTCGCCTCCTTCATAGGTTTCGAGGCAACCGCGATCTTTGGCGAGGAAGCCCGCGATCCAAAGCGCACCATCGCACGTGCCACCTACCTTGCGGTGATCATCATCGCCGTGTTCTATGCCTTCGTGACCTGGGCCGTTGCCTTGCATTACGGTCCGTCCAACATAGCCTCCGAGGCAACGGCCAATACAGCGACGCTGTACGTGACCGCCGTGCAGGCCATGCTTGGCGGTCCGGCTGGGATTGTCCTTAACGCCCTGCTGATCACTAGCCTGTTTGCCTGTGCGCTGTCCTTCCACAATACCATCAACCGCTATTTCTATTCGCTTGGCCGCGAGGGGATCGCCTGGTCGGGTTTCGCACGCACGCACGGAACCCATAATTCGCCTCACATGGCGGGTGGCGTCCAGACCATACTGATGGTCGCGCTGATCCTGGCCTTCGCCTTCAGCGGGCAGGATCCCTACGCGGTCGTGTTTGCCTGGATGGGCGCTTTCGCCAGCGTCGGCATCCTGCTCCTGCAGACAATGGTCTGCCTGGCGGTGATTGGCTTTTTCCGCACGGATACCCGTGGTGTCGGCGTCTGGCAGTGGATCGTGGCTCCGATCATCAGCATGGCCGGATTGCTAGCATGCCTAGTGCTGATGATCATCAACCTGCCGCTGATCAGCGGCTCACAATCGCCGATCGTCGCCAGCTTCCCGGTCATCCTGGCCATCATCGCCGCCGCAGGCGCCACCTTTGCAGTGTGGCTGAAGGCCCGCAAGCCGGCCATCTACGCCAATCTCGGCCGCGCCTTCGCTTAAAGGTGGGATCCGGCTCAACCGCAAGACTTGCGCGGCCCTTCGATAAAACCGCGACGGCGGCTCACAACCGCCGTGCTTTTTCAATTTCCGGCTGCAGAAGCCGAACAGACTAAGGAAGAATACCATGGATACCTGCTGTGTTTCCGCTGCACCCCGTCAGATCCCGCTGAGCGTCACCCATCCCCTGCAGCCCCTGACCCCGGACGAAATCCGCGCGGTGGCAACGATCGTGCGCAAGGATCCGCCTTATGGCGCTGACACCCGCTTTGAAACGATCGAACTGATGGAGCCGGACAAGGCGACGGTTCGGGCGTTTTCGTCCGGCGCGCCGATCGCCCGCAAGGCACGGGTGAACGTTTTCAGCGCCGCCGCCGTCACCGTCACCAGTCTCGTGGTTTGCCTCGATACGCAAACCATCCTCACCCGCAAGGATTTCCCCGGCAAGCGTCCGATGATCCAGCTCGAACAGTTCCTATCCATCGAAGGTATAGTACGGACCGATCCGGAGTTTATAGCGGCCTGCGCGAAGCGCGGCATCACCGACATGGAGACGGTGTGCGTCGACCCATGGTCGGCAGGGAATTTTGGGGTGCCCGGCGAGGAGGGTCGCCATCTCTGCCACATTTTCTGCTGGCTGCGGCTGCGCGAGAACGAGAACTTCTACGCCCATCCGATCGAGGGGCTGAATGCGGTGGTCGACCTTATCACCGGCAAGGTCATCCGGGTCGACGACTATGGCGTAGTGCCCGTTCCGATGCAGGAAGTGAACTATGAAAGTCAGTTCATAGAAACCTTTCAACCAACGGCCAAGCCGATCGACGTGGTACAGCAAGAAGGCGTGAACTTCGCTTTCGATGGGCACCGCATCACCTGGCGCAACTGGTCGCTGGTCGTCGGCTTCAATGCGCGCGAGGCGCTCACCCTTCACGACATCCGCTTCGACGGGCGGCCGATCGTTAACCGCGCCTCGATCGTTGAGATGACGGTGCCCTATGGCAGCCCGGACAACGGCCATTTCCGCAAGAATGTCTTCGATATCGGCGAATACGGCATCGGCAAGCTCGCCAATTCCCTGAAGCTCGGCTGCGATTGCCTGGGCGTCATCAAGTATCTCGACGTACACCTCAACACCATGGACGGCGATCCCTGGACGATCGAGAAGGCTATCTGCATTCACGAGGAAGATTCCGGGCTTTTGTGGAAGCATATGGATTTCCGGACAGAACGCTCCGAAATCCGCCGGGGCGCCAAGCTCGTCGTCTCAACGATCTGCACCGTCGGCAACTATGAATACGGCCTTTACTGGTATCTTTTTCTCGACGGGACGATCGAACACGAGGTCAAGGCAACCGGGATCATCAACACTGCCGCCTGCATTCCCGGCCAGCCTCCGAAATATGGGCGCGAAGTGGCACCCGGTGTCGTCGGTCATATCCACCAGCATATCCTATGCGCCCGCCTGGACATGGCGGTGGACGGCGATGCCAACAGCGTCGTGGAATGCAACACCTATGCCGAGCCGCTTGGTCCCGCCAACCCCTATGGCAATGCCTTCTTCGAGCAGCAAACCGTGCTTGGCCGGGAAAGCGAGGCAACACGCCGCGCCGATCCGGCATCGCACCGCTACTGGAAGGTCATTAACCCGAACAAGACGAACTATACCGGCGCTCCCGTTGGCTACAAGCTCGAGGCGAACCATTGCGTCACCCCGTTCGTTCATCCGGATTCGCCATCCGGAAAACGCGCTGCGTTCGTTCAAAATCATGTCTGGGTTACGGCCTTCGATCCGGAAGAGAGATTCCCGGCGGGCGACTTCGTCAACCATTCCGATGGAGCCGGCGGGCTTATAGAATTCGTCGCCAAGAATCGGCCGATCGAGAACACTGATATCGTGCTCTGGCACGTCTTTGGCCTGCATCACCCCGTGCGTGTCGAGGATTTTCCGGTGCAGCCCTGCGTGTTCACCGGCTTTAAGCTGATGCCGAGCGGCTTCTTCGACCGCAATCCGGCTATCAACCTGCCACCGGTGGTCAACACGGCCAGTTGCCCCGCATGAACATATCCGTCATGCACGGCACGTTGGCGAACAGGAAGAGGCAGAAATGATACCGGATCTCCCAATGCTTGCGGGCACCGTTGCCGCTGGCTTCCTGATGGGCCTTGCCGGCAGCCTGCACTGCGCGGGCCAATGCGGCGGCATCGCCTCGTCGCTGCTGATCGCGACGGGTCAAGGTCGTTCCGGGCGGCAAAGAGCGCAGGCTTTGCTGGCCACCCAGCTCGGCCGCACGGTGACCTACACGATCGCTGGCTGTGTTGTCGGTATTGCCGGCGACGCATTGGGGCAGCTTTTCGATCTCGCCGGTCTACAGCCTGTGCTGCGGATCCTAGGCGCAGCCATGCTGCTGTGGGTGGGGCTTTCGCTAATTGGCATGGTCCCAGGTCCTCAGCTCATCGACCGTCGCGTGATCGCCGCCTCGACATTTTTGCTTGGCGGTCGTCAGGGGGGCGTCCATTTCGAGACGCCCTCAGCGTTGCTGCTCGGAATGGCATGGGGTATTGCGCCCTGCGCCATGGTCTACAACGCCTTGATGACTGCCATGCTCAGCGGCACGGGTGCAACGGGCGCTCTGTTCATGATGAGCTTCGGCCTGGCGACCGTTCCGGCGGTGGCTCTGACAGCTGCCGGCGCCGTCCAAATTGCTGTGATGGGGGCAAGGCTGCCCAAGGCCGCGCTGCGCAAAGTCGTCGGTATCGCCATCGTCGCCTTGGGTTTTGGGAGTATCGTAATGCCTGCCGCATCCCTGACGGCGCTTTGCCTAAGCTAGTTAGTTATGAGACGGCCGCCGGAAGGCGCCGAATACAAATCCGGCTATAGATCGAATGCCACGATTCCGTCACATACCGTCTGTGGGATCCAGATCCCTTCAAGGCGAGCGTGGTCACTTTCGCACGGGTGCCCAATCGTCATGGAGTTCTAGATTGCTCTGATCCCCAAAAACTGGATCGTTTTTGATTGGAGTTTTTTGCGCTCGATTCCCGGCTGGGAACAGGAGCGGAAACGATGAAAGCATCGAACTTTTCGGACGTCCAGAAAGCGTTCATTCTCAAACAGGGTGACGACGGCACGCCGGTGGCAGAGATTTGCCGGAAGGCGGGGATTAGCCAAGCAACCTATTTCAATTGGCGCAAGAAATACGCAGGGCTGCTGCCGGACGAGATGCGGCGTCTGAAGGCTTTGGAAGACGAGAACAACCGCTTGAAACGGATCGTTGCCGACCTGACGCTGGATCGCGAGATGCTGGTGGATTGGGGGATATCGATCCGACGGGCCTGCAAGGTCCTGATGTTTGACACCTCGAGCTATCACTACAAATTCCGAGGAATCGGGCAGGCCCCTCTCGAAAGACGGATCAAGGAGATATGCGAAACGCGTGTGCGGTACGGATATCGCCGCGTGCATGTCCACTTGCGCCGGGATGGATGGAAGATCAACATGAAGAAGACACGTAGGATTACAGCGAGTTAGGTCTCCAATTGCGTAATAAGCGCCCCAAGCGTCGGGTGACGGCAAAGCTTCGGGACGACCGTCAGGCAGCCGTCGGTCCGAACGATGTATGGGCGATGGATTTCGTTCACGACCAGCTCTCGACGGGTAAGAAATTGCGCATCCTGACCGTTGTGGATACGCATTCTCGCTAGTGCCCCGCCACCGACGCACGGTTCACCTATCGCGGTGAGGATGTGGTTCAGACGTTGGAACGTATCTGCAAGGGGACTGGCTATCCCAGGACGATCAGGGTTGATAACGGCAGCGAATTTATCTCCCGCGACCTCGACCTTTGGGCTTATGCCAACAACGTCACCCTGGACTTCTCTCGGCCCGGAAAACCGACCGATAACGGCTTCATCGAGGCGTTCAACAGCAAGCTGCGCGCAGAGTGCCTGAACGCGCATTGGTTTTTAACCCTTGCAGATTCACGCAGATTCACGCGAAAAATTGGAGACTTGGCGTCGATACTACAACGAGGATCGTCCTCACAGCGCAATCGGATATAACGTCCCGATTTCCATGCATAATCCCGGTGGCGCAACCAGCCCGTCATCGTGATCAGAGCCGGAAAACTCCAGCTTCCGGCGGTCCAAGGTTAGGGCTCAGAGCACAGCTCATGCCAAGGCCACAAAGATGTGGACCACATCCTCGCCTTGAAGGCATTGCAAATATCTCAAATGCTTGCACCGCTTGAGATATTTGCAAAAGGAATACGAAGTCATCTTCAATGAATCGTCGTATCAGTCGCCGACTGACGCGATCAAGACGTAGAGCTGGATGCGAATTGCGTCCCTTTCATTGCCGAATTCAATTAATCCATAAAAACAATAGATTATTGTTCTTGAGGAATGAAATTGTGCAAAAGCCTATTTCTTTTGCATTGCAAAAAATGGTTTTATCGCCTTCGCGTCCTGAAGATCACTCTGTCATTGTTGGTTGTATCGGAGCGATGACTTCTTCCATCAAGGGACGACAACAATGACAAAAATATTCGGAAACACACCATCTTTGTCGCGCAGAGCGGGTCTGGCAGCCTTGATGGCGCTGGCCGTCACTGCTGGTACCGGCGCATTGCAGGCCCACGCCGAGGATAAGGTGATCAAGGTTGGCATCGTCAGCGGTGAAGATGAAGATGTCTGGCGCGCGGTGGCGCAGGAAGCCGCCAAGACGGGTCTGACCATCAAGACGGTGGTGTTTAACGATTACACCCAGCCGAATGAAGCGCTGGAGCGCGGCGAAATCGACGCCAATGCCTTCCAGCACAAGCCCTATCTGGATAACCAGATCAAGCAGCACGGCTACCACATCACGCCGGTTGGCTATACGGGTGTCTGGCCCATTGGCCTCTATACCAAGAAATACAAGGCGGTTGCCGATCTTTCCAAGGGTGCGCAGATTGGCGTTCCCAACGACCCTTCCAATGAAGGCCGGGCGCTGCGCGTGCTGCAAGATCAGGGTTTAATCAAGCTGAAGGACGGCACAGGCATTCTGGCAACCATTGCCGATATCACTGAAAATCCAAAATCTATCAAGATCAAGGAATTGGATGCGGGCATTGTTGGCCGGGCCATTGACGACCTTGACGCTGCTGTCGTCAATACCGACTGGGCGCTGAAGGCAGGTCTCAAGCCCACTGATCGCATTGCGCAGGAGCCAACGGCTGACAACCCGTACCGCAACTTCATTGCCGTCAAACAGGGCAAGGAAAATGAGGCTTGGGTCAAGACGCTGGTGGCTTCTTACCAGAACGATACGGTCAAGGCCGTGTTTGACAAGGTCTACAAAGGCACCGGCATCGTTGCCTATTGATCATTGAACGGCGTTTTAGTGGTGAGGCGGCGAGGCTTTTGGCCCCGCCGCCTTCGCCCGTTTGGAGTGATAGTGTATGAACAGTCAGCCATTGTTTGCTGAGGCAACCCCCGTTCCTGATCCCGATCTCAACAGCGTTGTTAAACTCACCGATGTCCATCGTCGCTTTGGAGACACCGTCGCGTTGGATGGAATTTCGCTGGATGTCCGTAAGGGCGAAATTCTCGGCATTATCGGGCGCAGTGGTGCCGGTAAATCCACCTTGATCCGCTGCCTGAATGGGCTGGAACAGGCTGATCGGGGCGAAATCCGTATTGAAGGCCGCAACATTGTTGGCCTTGCGGAGCAGGCATTACAGCCCTTGCGGCGGCGTATTGGCATGGTGTTTCAGCATTTTAATCTGCTTTCCGCCAAAACCGTGGAAGTCAATGTGGCGCTGCCGCTGAAAATCGAAGGTATGGCAAAGGCAGAACGCCTGGCCCGTGCCCGCGATCTGCTGGAGCTGGTGGGCTTGAGCGATAAGGCCAAGGCCTATCCTGCAGCCCTCTCCGGCGGGCAAAAACAACGGGTTGGCATTGCCCGCGCCCTTGCCGCACGGCCTGCCCTGCTGCTGTCGGACGAGGCGACCTCGGCGCTTGATCCGGAAACAACCCGCTCGATTCTGGCCTTATTGAAGGATATCAACAAAAAACTTGGCCTGACGATTGTGCTGATCACCCATGAGATGGATGTGGTGCGCTCGATTGCCGACCGGGTTGCCGTGATTGATGCCGGGCGAATTGTTGAGCAAGGCGATGTTTGGTCGGTTTTTGCCAATCCGCAAGCCGAGATTACCAAGAGCCTGCTGTCGGGCAATAGACCGCAACTTCCCAGCCATCTTGCTTCAAAGCTGCGCTCCGAAACGGGCGACACTGTGGTTTTGAGTGTCGATCTCGCGGGAGATTATGCCCAAGGCAGGCTGTTTGCCGATCTCGCCGACAGTTTTCAAAACGGCGTGCGGCTGGTGCAAGGGGGTGTTGAGCATATTCAAACCCAGGTGGTTGCTCGGTTGTTTCTGACAGTTCCCGCCAGCGATCTGACCCTGCTGCAAAAGCTTCAGGCCCAGTTGAAATCCCATCATGCCCGTGTGGAGGTCCTTGGCTATGTCTGATGTTATGATTGACCTTCTCCTCAGTGCTCTCTGGGAAACGGTATTGATGACCGTTGCCTCTGGCCTGATTTCGCTGGTGGCGGGTCTCCCGCTTGGCTTGGCGCTGGTGGTGACGGCAAAGGGCGGCATTGCCGAATATCTATGGATCAACCGCGTGCTTGGAGCCGTGGTCAATGCCTTTCGCTCCATTCCGTTTATCATTCTGCTGGTGGCGCTCATCCCGTTGACCCGGTTGATAGTTGGCACAGCGCTTGGAACTTGGGCGGCGATTGTACCGCTGGCCATCGCGGCCACGCCCTATTATGCCCGCATTGCCGAAGTGTCGTTGCGGGAGGTGGATCGCGGCCTGATTGACGCTGTGCGCGCCATGGGCGGCAATCGCTGGACCATCATCCGCGAAGTTCTAGTCCCCGAAGCGCTTCCCGGCATTATTTCCGGCTTTACCGTCACATTTGTAACCCTCATCGGCGCCTCGGCCATTGCGGGGGCGATTGGCGCAGGTGGGCTTGGTGATCTGGCCATTCGGTATGGCTATCAGCGGTTCGAAACAACGGTGATGATTGCCGTGGTTATTGTGCTGATCATCCTTGTCTGCGGTATCCAATGGCTGGGTGATCGATTGGTTGCACAACTGGACAGACGATAACAATCACGATGCCGCAAGAGGGGTCGCGCACGGCATGCCGGTTGCTTTCCTCTTGCGGCAGAAAGATTTTCTCCTTTTTTCCCGCAGATGAGTACGAGACGCCTCCTAAAAACAACTAAATCTATTAGATTTATGTCCTAATAGAAATTAGGGGGTGTCATGACATTCAAAGTTAAAACGCTGCTTGCAGCCACACTGATTGCACTGTCTGGCAATGCATATGCCGAAACCATCAAGGTGGGTGTTGTTCCCGGCGTTTATGCCGATTCCATCGAGGCGCTGGTGCCGGAAGCAAATGCCGCCGGGCTGGATGTGCAGGTGGTGGAGTTCAGTGATTGGACCACCCCGAACATTGCCCTTCAGGCGGGCGATATTGATGTCAATTATTTTCAGCACAAGCCATTTCTCGACAATGCGGTGGCGCAGCGCGGCTATGATATTGTGCCAGCGGGCATTGGCACGCTTGCCAACATCGGCATCTACTCTTTGAAATACAAGGATTTTGCCAGCGTGCCTGATGGCGCAACCGTTGCCATCGCCAATGATCCGGTCAATCAGGGTCGCGGTCTGCTGCTGTTGCAAAAAGGTGGACTGATTAAGCTGAAGGATGGTGTTGGCTTCAAGGGGTCGCTCGACGATATTATCGATAACCCAAAACACGTCACGTTCACGGAAGTGGAAGGTCCTCAACTGGCCCGCATTACCCGGGATGTCGATCTGGCCCTTGGCTATCCTCACTTCATTGTTGCCGCCAAGGCGTTTGATCCCAGCTCCGGTCTGATCTATTCCGGCGTAGATGACAAGCAGTTCGCCATTGTCTTTGCCGCACGCAAGGACAAGGCTGATAGTCCAGCGTTGAAAAAGCTGGTGGAGATCTATCAGCACTCCGATGCCGTGAAAGCTGCAATCGATAAGGCCTTCGGCCATGATCGCAAGCTTTATACGCTGGCATGGCAGCAGTGAGCACAGTCCTGTTTGATCAGGTCGATGCGAACAGGGTGGAGCATAATAGCTCCGCCGCGAGCGCATCGCGGGCTTCCGCTGCACCTCAGAAAAGTCTAGCGCTGCAAGGCGCTGGCTCGGTCGTGTTCGAGAACCTTTCCAAGGTTTACACCTCATCGGCCGGGCCTGTTCATGCCCTGAAAGATATTTCTGTTAACGTGCCTGCGGGCAGTATTTTTGGCATTATCGGCCGCAGCGGTGCCGGCAAATCCAGCCTGTTGCGCACCATCAATCGGTTGGAGCGGCCAACGGGCGGGCGCGTTCTGGTGGATGGTGAGGATATTGCCGGTTTTACTGATGATCAGTTGGTGGGCCTTCGCCGCCGCGTTGGTATGATCTTTCAGCATTTCAATCTGCTATCGGCCAAGACAGTCTGGGGCAATGTGGCACTCCCGCTTCTGGTGGCGGGCGTGGGGCGCAACGAGATCAACCAGCGTGTGGCGGATGTGCTGAAACTGGTGGGTCTCGAAGGCAAGGAAACCACTTATCCGTCCCGACTATCCGGTGGACAAAAGCAACGTGTTGGCATTGCTCGCGCGCTCGTCAGCAGGCCGGAGATTTTGCTGTGCGATGAAGCAACATCGGCGCTCGACCCGGAAACCACCCTTTCGATCCTAAGGCTTTTGCAAGACATCAACCAGCGTCTGAAACTCACCATCGTCTTGATCACCCATGAAATGAGCGTGATCCGCGAAATCTGCGATCAGGTGTTGGTGCTGGAACAGGGCGAGATTGCCGAACAGGGCCGCGTCTGGCAAATTTTTGGCAAGCCCAACCACCCGGCCACCAAGGCCTTGCTGGAGCCGCTTCAACGCGGTTTGCCGGTCGATCTCGCATCGCGTCTTGAGGTTGGTGGTGATGGCAGGGCGGTGGTTGAACTATCCTATACCGGCGAGGGCGGGATGGAGCCTGATCTCAGCGCCATCAGTGCTGCATTTGGCCCTGGCAGCCGTCTTGTTCAAAGCAATCTGGATCGCATTCAGGGTCATGTGCAGGGACAGGTATTGATCATTGCCGCCAATCCACCCGATGTTTCATCTCCATTGCTTCAGGCTTTGGCGCATTCTGTGAGGATATTGGGCTATGTCACCGCTGATGTATGAACGCTTGGGGCGTGCCTTTTTGGACACCCTCACTATGGTGGGCATCTCGGCACTGTTTGCCCTTGTTGTTGGCATTCCGCTTGCGGTTTTCCTGGTGCTGTCCTCGCCCGGAGGTTTGATTGAGGCACCGCGCGCCAACAGGGTGTTGGGTGCGCTGATCAACGGTTTTCGCGCCACACCCTTCATTGTGCTAATGGTGGCATTGTTGCCTTTTACCCGTCTTGTAACAGGTACGACTATCGGTGTATGGGCCGCCATTGTGCCGCTGTCGATCAGCGCCACACCCTTCTTTGCCCGCATTGCCGAGGTCAGTTTGCGAGAGGTGGATCATGGATTGATTGAAGCCGCGCAGGCCATTGGATGTCGCCGTTGGCATATCATTCGCCATGTGCTGCTGCCCGAATCCCTGCCCGGTCTGGTGGGCGGTTTTACCATCACCATTGTGACGATGATCGGGGCGTCAGCCATGGCTGGGGCGGTGGGCGCGGGCGGGCTTGGTGACATGGCCATCCGCTATGGCTATCAGCGGTTTGATACCACAGTGATGATTGCGGTGATCATCGTGTTGATTGCCACGGTCTGCCTTGTACAATTTACTGGAGACATCATCGTCCGTCGCTTGCGGGCGCGGTAGCGTCCGTTCCCATCGAGAATAGTATCATGCCCCCCAGAAAACAGATTATCCTCAATGCCTTCAACATGAATTGTGTGGGGCATATCAACCATGGCCTTTGGGCGCATCCCCGTGATCGCTCCCATGAATACAAGTCGCTGCGCTACTGGACTGATCTTGCCCGCACACTGGAGCGCGGCCTGTTTGATGGGCTGTTTCTCGCCGACATTGTCGGGGTCTATGATATTTACCAGGACTCGGTTGATCTGACATTGCGGGAATCCATCCAGCTACCGGTCAATGACCCGATGCTGCTGGTGTCAGGCATGGCATCCGTCACCGATAATCTTGGCTTTGGCATCACAGTGAATACCAGTGTCGAGGCGCCCTATACCTTTGCCAGAAAAATCTCGACGCTCGATCATCTCACCTCAGGCCGGATCGGCTGGAATATTGTCACTGGTTATCTCGATAGCGCCGCCAAGGCATTGGGCAAGACCGGCATGACCGAGCATGACACCCGCTACGACCAGGCCGACGACTATATGGACCTGTTATATAAGCTCTGGGAGGGAAGCTGGGAGGAGGGGGCCGTGCGCCTCGACAAGCAGGCGCGGATATATGCCGATCCTGCCAAGGTTCATAAGGTCCAGCACCATGGACCCTATTACCAGTCCGAGGGCTACCATCTGAGCGAGCCCTCGATCCAGCGTACGCCGGTACTCTATCAGGCTGGCACATCGGGTAGGGGCCGGAAATTTGCCGCACGCCACGCCGAATGCGTGTTTATCGGTGCAACGGACAAGGCCGCGGCACGCAAAACAGCTCAGGCTTTGCGGGAAGAGGTGGTCGTCGCAGGACGCCATCCTGATGACATCAAGATTTTTCTTGGTGTTACTGTTGTGACTGACAAAAGCCGGGAAGCCGCCGCCGACAAGCTGGAGGATTACCGCCGCTATGCCAGCCCGCAAGCGGGCCTGGCGCATTTTTCGGCCGGAAGCGGAATCGATCTCTCCCGCTACGAGCTTGATGATCCTATCCAGTACGGCCCCACCAATGCCATCCAGTCCGTCACGCAACTTGCCAAACAGAAGGGTTGGACCAAGCGACAATTGTTGAACGAGCTTTCCATCGGTGGACGTTATCCGCTGATCACCGGCGCGCCTGGCGAGGTGGCAGAGGAACTGATCTCCTGGATCGATGAAGGCGATATCGATGGCTTCAATCTCACCCGCACCGTGACGCCGGAAAGCTATGAGGATTTTATCGAGTTTGTGGTGCCGGAATTGCAAAGTCGGGGCGCTTACAAGACCAGCTATGGCCAGGGCTCCTTAAGGCATCGGCTGTTTGGCGAAGGCAACCGGCTTCCCGCCCGCCATGCCGGCCGCCGCTATAACACTGCTTGATAACATTTCCATCTGCAGAATAGGCGAATTTGTGGATCGTTTCATGACTGACAGAAATAGGATGCTGTCACAGGCGCATTTGGTCGGTGATCTGCTATGACGGCCAACCATGGATGAGTCGGTCGACAATGGACTGTCTCACATTTGAGAAACGCGCCAGCTTCCAGAGCCTTATTGCATAATTCTTTAAACCGGAATCGGTTTAAAGAGAAAATTATGCAACAAATATAATACCAAGTCTCGAAGATGCTAACGCATCCTCACCTTGAAGATGTTTCGAATATCTCAAATGCATCAAAGGTTTGAGCTATTCGATAAAGGAACACCAAGAGTCATTTTCAATGACTCTTGGTATAAGAAGCTATAGCGAACCTTTGTGCGCCATATGTGGCGCACGGCGCTGTAGCCGCCGTTCGCCAACGAGCAATATTGCGTCTGAACCGCTCTACTTTTGCTGGAGACCGTTTGATTTAAGTTATGATGCCATGGCTGGGGTGTCCAGCAATGCATAGCATTGGTCTGGGCTGCTGCGGGTTTATCGGACATGAGGTTATGAGGGAACATTATATCACGAAGTCCGATGGAGATGGCCTTCGTGACATTGTTGCTGTGAGCGCCCTTACCCGCGAAGTAGAGGCAACAATTGTTTCCCCTGCCGCGCAATTTCGCTGAGATAAGGCGTATCTGATAAAACGAAATGCGTGATTCCCAGATCCTGATATTTTTTCAGGGAACGGGCAACATCCTGCGCAGAACCCACCAACCAGGTGGTGCCTGCCCCCCGCCAAATTTGCCGGGTGCGGTGTAGAGATTGTCGTCGAGAACATCTCCGCGCGGCATCGTAACGTTAACCGAACATCGAGCAAAATGTGGGATCTGGCTGGATGACCAGATTTACCCGTGATCCTCTTTATCGCCGACATCGATTTCCAGCGGAAGTTATCGCTCATGCCGTTTGGCTGTATTTCCGGTTTCCGCTCAGCCTGCGGATGGTTGAGGATCTGCTAGCAGCGCGGGGCATCATCGTCTCTCATCAGACCGTTCGACTTTGGGCCGAGAAGTTCGGCAGACACTTAGCCAAGGACATCCGCAAGTGATCTGCGGGCAAGCTCGGGGACAAATGGCACCTTGATGACGTAGTTATCACCATCGGTGGAAAGAAGCACTGACTTTGGCGCGCCGTTGACCAGGACGGCTTTGTCCTCGACGTGCTGGTGCAAAGCCGTCGCAACGCCAAGGCGGCAAAGCGTTTGATGCGCAAGCTCCTCAAAGCGCAAGGCCGCGCGCCGCATGTAATGATCACTGACAAGCTACGCTCCTATGGCGCGGCAAAACGGGAGATCATGCCCGGCATCGAACACCGTTCTCATAAGGGACTGAACAATCGAGCGGAGAACTCCCATCAGCCCGTCCGACGAAGGAAAAAGATCATGAAGCGCTTCAAGTCGGCGCGACATCTTCAGCGTTTCGCGTCCATCCACGACCCGATCGCAAACCTCTTCAACCTTCCCCGCCACGATCTTCCATCCAACCATCATCGCGAACTGCGAACAGCAGCCTTGGATATTCGGCGAGACGTCGCTCGCCTTCAAGCTGTCTGATCGAAGCAAATATCGAGCTTCCTTGGAATTGGCACGTTAACTTTACGATGCCTTCGGTGCTGTTTCATAACCCAGGTGAAGCTGGCACTTTCAGCGTCATCAAAAGATGACCTTCTTGTGTAAGACTGGCAACTGCACTGCCATGATGTAGTTCCAGGGCTTTGCGCGTAATGGCAAGGCCAAGCCCGTGACCCTTCGCGGTTTCACCTATTTCGGATCGGGAAAACGGTAGAAAGATCCTCTCCAGATCGCAAGCGGGAACGCCGGGGCCATTGTCTGTGACGCTGATCGACAGGACACCCCGAAACGACTGCGCCGTGACGGCAACGGTCGAATCGTCCGTTGTAAATTTGACTGCATTTCGAACCACATTCTCTATGGCCCGGTAGATGAGTTCTCCGTTCAATGTTGCGATAAAACTGTCGCAGCCACTATAGGTCACATCGACCCCCCGATCCTGCCCTTCAAAGCAGGCGTCATCGACAATCCGGGTTATCAGATCAATGAGATCAATGGTCTGGCGTTCTGGCGGTGCATGTTCGGGCGAGCTTATGCGTGCTAGCGTCAGGATCTCGTCGACAAGGGCGTCGAGCCGCATGACTTCCCGCCCCATACGCGAGGCGATCATATCGATGCGGCCCGGATTCTTGTCCAACACACCCAAAACGGCCTGTAATCTCGAGAGTGGCGAGCGGAGTTCGTGCGAGACATCATGAAAGAGCCGTTGTTGCGCTTCCTGCAACTCCTGCAAGCGTGCGGCTGTCACATCGAAATCCATGGCCAGCGCCGTGATTTCATCCTGGCCTTTGCCGAAATTGCCGCCAATTCTGGTATGAAAATCGCCTTTCGCCAAGGCACTGAGCCCATTTCTGAGCTTGGCCACCGGACCGACCAGATAGCGTGTGATCCAATAGGCAGACAAGGTACTGGCAATCACTGTAGCGATCCAGGGCAGAGCATCGGGAAGCGCTTCCTCAAGGAAATTATAGTGTTTGAGTTGACTGGAAAGGTGAAAACAAGCGCCGTCGCGCAGGCGGTAAATGCTTAAGGTGTCGTCGGTTGCGGATGCGCACTGAATGGTCGGCACAGGAGAAATGCGAACGACAACTGGATTTGCGAGGTTCGCCCACATTTCCGCAAGCTTACCTGCCTCAACCAAGCCTTTTTGCTCAAGCACTTCCCCCATGGTTTGCACGGCAAGCGAGATGCGTTCTTGCTGCCTTTGGCTTTTCAGCGGGAATAAATGAAACACCCTATCGAGGGAAATGATGCCGACGATGGCCACGGTCATCGCCAGCCAGACGAAAATGAAGAACCTGCGAAACAGCCTTGTCATCAAACATCCTGGATGAGTTGATAGCCCTGTCCGCGAACGGACTGAATCCAGGACTGCCCGTCCTCCCGCCGCCCCAGTTTCTGCCGCACGCTGCTGATGTGAACATCGATGCGCCGGTCAAAGGCCAAGAGCGGACGGCCAAATGCCTGCTTTGAGATAAACTGTCTTGAAATCAGCTGTCCCGCATTGCGCACCAACACTTCAAGCAGGATAAATTCTGTGCCTGTGAGTTCAAACGGCAGGCCGCGCCACTCCGCAGTTCTGTTGGCCGGGTTCAAAACCAGATCACCGGATCGCAATTGGTTGGTCTCGATATCCTTTTCTGGTCCAATGCGTCTGAGTATGGCGCGTAGCCGCGCAACAAGCTCACCGGATGAGCAGGGTTTTGCCACATAATCATCGGCACCCAGATTGAGGCCGGAAATGCGGTCTACGTCATCTCCACGGGCGGTGAGCATGAGAACCGGAACCTCGCTGACGCGGCGTATCCGTTGCAAAACATCAATCCCGTTCATCTGCGGCATCATGATATCAAGCACGACCATGTCGATTTTGCGGGCTGCGATCTCGGCCAATCCCTGCTTGCCATTGACCGCTGCAAATACCGTGAAGCCTTCTTCCGTCAGGTACTCACTCAGAATCGTGCTCAGTTCCGTATCGTCGTCAATCAAGAGTACATTGGTCATCGATCTGGTCTGCCCTTGAACTGCTAATGGATAGGATACACAGGCCTCACGGTTGGCGAATGTTATTTTACCCAATTTTACACGTCCCTGACGGCACTTTACATTCACATCTTTAAAGATCGGTCTTGACGATTGTGAAACCAAGGCCGGATCAATGACGCCAGCACATGACAATGCACTTCAGAGGCACAAGAGGCGGCATGGCAAATGGTGGCTAAGCCTGATTGTCGTACCGTTGTCGGCCTGCGTGGCGGTGACCCAGTCAAATGTGGACATTTCCAAATTGGCAGACCGCTGGCATGCGACGTTGCCGCATTCGGGCAGCACCGCACAGCTGGTTGATTGGTGGAACACCTTTAATGATCCTGCCCTATCAGAGCTTTTGCGCACGGCCGAAGCCAACAGCCCGACCCTCGAATCCGCAGCCGCCGAAATTGAAGAAGCCCGTGCCACCTTGGCCTCATCAAAGGCGGACTATTTCCCATCCCTGACCGGCTCTGGATCCTATGACCGTTCGGGAACGCGGGGATCGAGAGCCAACCGCGTGGCACCCTCCACAACAGGCACCGGAGAGCTGGACGCATCCTGGGAGCTGGATTTTTTCGGCAAGACACGCAACACCGTCGAGGCCGCCCGCCAGCGCGTCACGGAGCAAACGGCGGACTGGTATGATGCGCGCGTAACGCTTGCCGCTGAAGTTGCCGATGATTACGTGCAATACAGGGGATGCCGGCAGTTGCAGGGCATTTATGCAGCCGAGCTGGCTTCGCAACAACAGACGGTCAAGGCAACGGAGATCTCCACCGCATCCGGATTGAAATCGAGTTCCGATCTGGCCCTGATCAAAGCAAGTGCGGCGAGCACGTCTTCGTCCCTGAAGTCACAGGTGGCGGATTGTGAAGTTCTGATCAAATCAATTACCGAACTCGTAGCCGTTGATGAAGGCAAAGTGCGGGATATCCTCAAGAAAAGCTCGTCGAAAATACCGCGCCCCGCAAAACTGTCCGTTGATGCAATTCCGGCCAATGTTATTCGCCAAAGACCGGATGTGAATGCGCTGGAAAAAGAAGCCGCTGCCTCGCTTGCCGATGTCGCAACCGCCAAAGCCGATCTTTACCCAAGCTTTTCTCTCAGCGGCAGCCTGACGGCGAGCCATTCAACAGCGAGTGGCACGAGCTTGCCATGGTCGTTTGGGCCAGCGGTTTCAATCCCGATTTTTGACGGGGGATCGCTTCGCGCCACTGTCAAATACAAGGAAGCGGCCTACAAGGCAGCGATTGCCAGTTACAAGTCAGGTGTGCTGACGGCCATCAACGCCGTGGAAACGGCGATGGTCAATGTCGATAGCACGGAGCGTCAGATTGGCGATGCTGTGGTCGCGGCAAAGAACTACCGCGCGTATTTCATAGCCATAGACACCAATTGGAAAGCGGGCGGGGCAAGTGTTCTCGACCGCGAAGATGCGCGCCGCCAATTGCAGGCCGCCGAGTTAACGCTTGTGGAAAATCAACGCGATGCCGTGCGCGATTGGGTCGCTCTTTACAAGGCGATGGGTGGCGGCTGGACCCCAAATGCAACGGGCGGCGTGATGGCAAGTGACTTAGATGCCAAAGGAGTAAAACAGTGAGTTTAGTTTTCCGCCGTGCGGGCTTGGTTGTTGTGTCGGTGGCGTGTCTTGGCGTCCCATCCATGGTCTTTTCCAAGACCGAGCAAACACAAACCACGCAGTCAGCGACGCTGACCGTCTCAGTCACCACACCCCAAACATTGCAATGGGCAGACACGATCGCAGTCAGCGGCTGGCTGGCTGCTTGGCAGGAAGCCATTGTTGCTGCGGAAACGGGCTCTTTAAAGATCACGGATGTCTTGGTTGATGTCGGCTCTGTGGTGCAGAAGGGCGATGTGATGGCGAGGCTATCAGATGCAAGCGCCATCGCCGATGTTCATAAACAGGAAGCGGCTGTTGCCTCTGCCAAGGCCATGCTCGCCAAAGCGAAAGCCGATAGCGCGCGGGCAAAAAAGGTCACCGGTTCGGGCGCGCTGTCCGATCAGGACACCCTTGGCTATTACATCACCGAACAGACAGACGCAGCCGACCTCGCGTCTGATGAAGCCTCGCTTGAATCAAGCAGGATAACGCTTGCGCAGACAACGATAACCGCACCGGACAGCGGAATCGTCTCAACGCGCTCTGCCGACCTCGGCAATGTGGTCTCGGCCGGAACCGAGCTGTTTCGCCTCGTGCGCCAAGGGCGCGTTGAGTGGCAGGCTGAAGTTCCATCCTATCAACTGCCGCGCATCCATCCCGGGGCCAAGGCCACCATCCAGGATCAGTCGGGAAAGAGTTGTGAGGGAACCGTCCGCCTTGTCAGCCCGATTGTGAGCGATGATACGGGACGGGGTACGATCTATGTGACCCTTCCTGATGATCCCGATATCCGGGTCGGCCTATACGAATCCGGCACCATCGAGCTGGCTGTCACGCCCGCTCTCACCCTGCCTGAAACCGCTTTGGTTTATAGTGACGGCATCAATTACGTCTTCAGGGTCAACGCCGATAGCCGGGTTACGCGTGTGCGCGTGGACATTGGCCGACGCAATGACGGCCGGGTTGAAATCCTTTCAGGAATTGATGCTCAAGCACAGATTGTGGAAGCAGGGGGATCCTTCCTGTCCGACAATGATCTCGTGCTTGTGAAGGCCGCCACCAAATGAACATTTCAGCTTTTTCCATCCGCAATCCGGTTCCAGCCATTCTCCTGTTTGCACTCATGACCGTTTGTGGCCTGATTGCCTTCGAGAAACTCAAGGTTCAGCAGTTTCCGGACATGGACCTGCCGACGATCAAGATCAGCGCAACGCTGGATGGTGCGGCACCATCGCAACTTGAAACCGAAGTCGCTCGCAAGATCGAAGACAAGCTCGCGACCCTCAACAAGCTGGATCACATCACTACGACAATTACCGACGGCTCCGTGTCGATCAGCGTGTCCTTCAGCCTGGAAAAAGATGGCGAACAAGCGCTGAATGAGGTTCGCAATGCGGTGGACAGCGTCACTGATCTGCCATCGGCGATGCAGACACCAAGCGTCTCACGGGTCACGGTGCAATCGTCGGTGCTGCTGACCTATGCGGTGCGATCAACGAAGCTGAATGAAACGGAACTGTCCTGGTTCGTTGACAACGATATGACCAAGGCTTTGCTGAAAGCCCAAGGCGTCGGAGAGGTTGATCGTTTTGGCGGTGTGGATCGGGAAGTTCATGTCGATCTCAATCCGGCCTTGCTGACAGCATTTGGTGTTACAGCGGCAGATGTGTCGTCCCAGCTGAAATTGGTGCAGGAAAATGCGTCCGGCGGACGTGGAGATTTGAACGGACTGCATCAGACCGTGCGGACATTGGGAGCAGTCAACTCCGTACAAGAGGTTGCGGCAATTTCGATTCCGTTCTCCAATGGCAAGAGCGTGCGTCTCGACCAGATCGCCAAGGTAAGCGATAACTATTCCCAAAGGTCTTCCCTTGCCTATCTGGGGCAGACGCCGGTGATTGCCGTTGAGGCCAAGCGCAGCAACGGTTATTCCGATACAGGTGTCGCCACCGATGTGGCGCGTGTGATGGCAACATTTGCGGCCGAGCATCCCGAAGTCGAAATTGTGCAGGCCTACACAACGGTTCAGCCAACAATCGACAACTACGAAGCCTCAATGCACATGCTGTATGAGGGAGCGGCGCTGGCGATCGTCGTGGTGTTTCTCTTCTTGCGCGATTTTCGCGCAACCCTTCTTTCTGCCGTGGCTTTGCCGCTGTCCATCATTCCGACATTCCTTGTGATCTATCTTGCAAATTTCAGCCTCAATACGATTTCGCTGCTTTCGATTTCGCTGGTGGTGGGGATTCTCGTTGACGATGCCATCGTTGAGGTTGAAAATATCGAGCGACATCTGCGCATGGGCAAAAAACCCTTTGATGCCGCCATGGAGGCCGCCGACGAAATCGGCCTTGCAGTGATTGCAACCACATTCACGCTGGTTGCGGTTTTTCTGCCTACTGCATTCATGGCCGGGATTCCCGGGTTGATCTTCAAGCAGTTTGGCGTGACCGCCGCAGTCGCCGTGCTGGCATCGCTGATGGTTGCCCGTTTTCTGACGCCGATGATGGCGGCTTACATGATGAAGGCGACGCCGAAAGTTGAGGTGGATGGGGTCATTATGAAGACCTATCTCTCCATTGTGCGCGCATGTCTGCGACACCGCTTTCTGACCAGTCTTGGCATTATCGTCTTTCTTGTCGTGTCACTTTCGGCAATTTCTCTGCTGAAGACCGGGTTCTTTCCGGCCTCTGACAACGCGCAGACGCAAGTGACATTGACAATGCCACCGGGATCAGAGCTTTCCGACACGGAAGCCATGTCGCTGAAAGCCGTGAAACTGATTTCCGGACTGGACAATATAAAGCGTGTGTTCACCGTCGTCGGCTCCACCACAAGTGGCGGCGGTGCCGATAGCAGCACGACCAGCGACGTGACAACCGCGACATTGGTGGTTGATCTTACCCCAATCGATGATCGAAAACTGAAGCAATCGCAAATCGAGCAGCAGATGCGTGATGCCCTGCAGCAGCTTGCCGGTGTGCGTGTCGAAGTCGGCAACGGGGGCAATGGCACCGAGCTGCAGCTGACGCTGGCAAGCGACGATCCGATCCTTCTCGATCAGACCGCTGCTGTTGTGGGAGAACAATTGCATGGCTTGAAAGGCATTGGCGGCATTACATCCAGCGCGGCCAGACAGGCCCCGGAAATCCAGATCAGCCCGAATTTTGCCCGTGCGGCGGCGCTGGGGATCACCTCGGATACAATTGCGGATGTTGTGCGCGTGGCAACCGATGGAGACTATTCCACATCACGGTCCAAGTTCAATCTTCCGCAGCGGCAGATCGATATCCGTGTCCGGCTTGATCCGAAATATATTCGCAATCTTGATGCCATCTCGCAACTGCAACTCTCCGGGACAAACGGCAAAGTATCCCTCGGCGCGATTGCCGGAATCCGAATCGGGGGCAGCCCCTCTGAGATTGATCGTATCGACAGATCACGCAACATCACCTTCACCATTCAGTTGAACGGCCGTGCCTTGGGAGATGTCAACAAAGAGGCGATGGCGCTTCCGGGCTTGAGCCACCTTCCGCCGGGGGTGCATGTTGTGCAGCAGGGCGAGCTTGAGCGGATGTCGGAATTGTTCACCAGCTTTGCTTTGGCGATGGGCATCGGTATCTTCTGCATTTATGCGGTGCTGGTCTTGTTGTTCCACGATTTCATGCAGCCAGCGACGATCCTGATGGCACTTCCCCTCTCGCTTGGCGGCGCACTCTTTCCGTTGATTGTGACGGGCACGAGTTTCTCCATGCCCGCTGTCATCGGCCTGTTGATGTTGATGGGCATTGTCAGCAAAAATTCAATTCTGCTGGTGGAATATGCCATCATGGCGAGGCGCAATGGCATGAACCGCTACGAGGCGCTTATCGATGCCTGCCACAAACGCGCCCGACCCATCGTGATGACAACAATTGCCATGGGCGCTGGCATGGCCCCCGTTGCGTTGAGCCTCAGCGGTGGAGATACAAGTTTTCGTCAACCCATGTCCATCGTTGTGATTGGCGGCTTGCTCACCTCCACCGTTCTGAGCCTATTGGTGATCCCCGTCATTTTCACCTTTGTTGATGACCTGCTGGGCCTTGTCAAACGGCCTTTCATGAAAAGCCAAAAGGATAACCCGGATGGGGAATCCGCCAACGGCTGATGGTTTCGATTAAGTTGATTGGCTATGTCCTGGCACTCTAACGTAGGTGAGCGACAACCACAGATGCCTGTGTCGTCAAGTTGGACAGGAGTTGCAAGCTCGCGGTCAGCAGCACTTGCGCCCCTGCGACAGAATCCGCAGGCTTTACATACTCTTCTTCGTTATGGCTCAATCCATTTCGGCATGGGGTGAAAATCATCGCAGAGGGTGCGACACGATTGATGAAGAGTGCATCGTGAAACGCACCGGACACCATGGATTTATGGGCAAAACCGGCATCAATCGCGGCGCTCTCCAGTATGGTAACCAGATGATCTGTGAAACGGGCTGGAGCCATGTCGAAGAGCAGCTCAATTTCGAGATCACATCCATTCTCGCCAGCATGATCCTGCAGGACCTTGCGTATCTTCGCTTCGATCAGATCCAGTTGCTCAAAATTGGGGTGGCGGATATCCAGCGAAAACGTCACGGCTGCCGGAATGGCATTGATGGCCCCCGGCTCCAGCGAGAACCGGCCAACTGTCAGGCGTGATTGGGCATCTTGTGGCATGATGTCATTATAAAGCACGTTCAAGCCGGAGACGGCGGCGCGCATGGGGTCTTTGCGGTAGGACAATGCTGTGGTGCCTGCATGGGCAGTCTGGCCCGAAATGGTCACCTGAAGCCAGCGGGTACCCTGAATGCCCGTGACGATGCCGATGGGCAGACCCTCTTTTTCCAAGGATGGGCCTTGCTCGATATGCACTTCAAGATAAGCAAACACCGGAAAGCCCAGCGGCCTCATGTCAGCACCTTGCAAGTCAGCAAGCGTTGCTGCCAAGTCATCGGAAAACAGCGCGCCATCCGTTGCCCGCGCCATAGGCCATGTGGCGGGAATGGCACCCTGCGAAAAGGCCATGGACCCCATGCATCCGGGTGAAAAACGGCAGCCTTCTTCATTGGTGAAGGCAACGACTTCCACTGCGCGCTCTGTCTCTATGCCGTGGTCTTCCAATGTTTCCAAAACTTCGAAGGCGCAGAGTGTGCCCAGCGCACCATCAAACCGCCCGCCAGAGGGCTGGCTGTCGAGATGGCTGCCGATCAGCAGCGGCGGCAAATCCGGGTTCTGGCCCTCGCGGCGCAGGAACAGGTTGGCGATCGGATCTTGATAGACGGAAAATCCACGCGCCCGGCCGAGATCGGCAAGCAATTGCCGCGCCTGACGATCACGCGCCGTCAGGGCCTGCCGATTAACACCGCCTTTGGAAGTAGCGCCAATCGCTGCAAATTGGTCCAATCGGGCCAAAAGCCGCTCGCCATTGACCTCTAACAGTCCTTCACCCGCCTGTGCCATGGTATTTACGCCTTCAAACCGGGCTGGGCCGCCGCCACGAAAGCTTTGACCCGTTCGATATCGACCGGATTCCACCAGACATCGCCATGTTTGAGTGATGAAGCGACGATAACCCCGTTGGTGCGTTTCAGGATCTCGACGATATTGTCCTTGGAAACACCCGAACCAACCAAAAGAGGCAGATGCGTCGCCGCTCCGATCTCTTCAATCTCCTCCATGGTCGCGGAATTGCCGGTGCGCTGGCCGGTGGCAATCACCGCATCGGCATCGAAAAATGCAAGGTCACGGGTCAATTCCTGAATGGTGCGGTCGGCGGTGATGGCGTGGGCGCCGTGCTTGACATGGCTATCGGCAAACACCTTGATATGTTCGGCCCGCAGCATGGAACGGTAGCGCATGGCCTCCGCCGCCCGTCCCTCCATGAAGCCTTCATTGGCGACATAGGCATTGGCCCATTGGTTGACCCGCACGAATTTTGCCCCGCCCGCCATGGCAATGGCAAAGGCCGGAATGGGTGCATTGGCCAGGACATTGATACCCAGTGGCACGCCAACCGCACGGCAAATGCGGTCGGTCACCACACTCATGAAGGCAGATGTTTCCGGCCCAATGTCATCCGGCTTGGAAAAGGGAATGTCGCCGTGGTTTTCAATGATCAGTCCATGCATGCCGCCTTCGATCAGGGCCTCGGCATCAAGCATGCAGGCATCGTAAATCTCTGTCATGCTCGCGCCGCGATAGCGCGGCGCACCGGGAAAGGCCGGGCAATGGATCATGCCGATCAGCGCCTTGTCGCGCCCGAAAATTTCTCGCATAGTGCTTGATGTGTTGTCGGATATATCCAGCATTTCTCATTTCCTTTTGAAAGCCTGCCATGCGTGTTGAAAGTCTGTGATGCGTGCCTGGGTAATCGGTAATGTTGCAATCGATGAAATCATGTCCGTACCGACCATGCCAGAGGCCGGCGCGTCGATTTTTGGCCAGCAGCAAAGCACGGATCTGGGTGGCAAAGGCGCCAACCAGGCGATTGTTCTGGGTCGCGCCGGTTTGGACACCACGCTGATTGCCGCTGTCGGCAACGACCTTCGCGCCTCGATGATCCGGCAGAGCCTGTCTCTGGAGCCGATCGATACCCGCTTGATCGAGCTTGTCGATAAAGCCAGCGATATCTCGATGATCTTCACCACGCCGGATGGCGAAAATGCCATCATCACCACAACAGACTGTGCCACCAGCCTCCGGCCCGAGCATGTTACCAGTGCCTTACAGGCGGCAAAACCCGGCGATCTGGCCATTCTCCAAGGCAATCTCACCGATGACACCACGGCTGCCCTCCTCCACGAGGCCAAACGCTGTGGTATGATCACCGCCTTTAACCCATCACCGCTGCGGCCCGGCTTTGCCGCCCTTTGGTCGCTGATCGACATTGCCTTTTTGAACCAGGGCGAAGCCGATAAGCTGACAGGTGAAAGCGGCGAAGCCGCCACCCAATGCTTGCGTGATGCCGGTATTGGTACCGTCATCATCACCCTTGGCGGCAAGGGTGCAATCTTGGCGGATCGCACCGGCACCACCACAATCCCAGCCGTTCCATCCGTTGCTGTTGACACCACCGGGGCTGGCGACACGTTCATGGCGGTTGCGCTGGCATCCAGCAGTTTGCGCCATGTCATGCCCGATGGCCTGGCGCTGCGCCACGCAGCACAGGCCGCCAGCATCACCGTCAGTCGCCGGGGAACCCGGTCTGCGTTTCCATCACAGACCGAGTTGGCAGCTATCTTCGCCACTTGAGAACATCACCGCGCTTGCGTCATCCAGCCCAGAATGTTCTTCCACAGCTTGCCATAGCCTTCCCATTCACAAAATGCAGGCGACAGCCAATGGGGACCAATGTCCGAGGTCCAGGCCACGGTGCGGCCCTTGCCAAACGTGCCGGTGACCAGCAGCGGATGGCTGCCCTGATCCTTTGGCAAACGCACAACCACCTCAACATCATCACCGTCGCGCACCTCGACTTCGTTGACGCCGAGCAGCAGCGGCCATTCACCGGTGAGGCCAGCAACGGTTGGGTGGTCGGGCTTGATCACATCGGCAGTTGAGCCTTCGGGGATTTCCACCCGGTCATCATAGGGCAGGCAGGTGACGGGCAGAACATCTTCCACCGGCGTGCGACGCCAGCGGGCCTTGCCGTCAATGCCCTGGAACGAGAAATAACCGCCAACCATCAGCAGGTTGCCGCCCTTTTCCACCCAGGCCTTGATCAGCTTCAGGCGGTTGGGAACGGTTTTGGAATGCAGCCACACGGCAGGCGGCAGCAGCAGGGAATTCGCCCCGATGTCGGAGAGGATAATGGCATCATAGGCATCGAGACCGGCCATCTCGAAGGGGAATTTTTCCACTGCTTCATGGGCAGGCATATAGGTCAGCTCAAATTCGCTGCCTTCCAATGCTTTCACCAGCGGCTCCGCGCCCAGATGAAAGGTGACGCTGCCGAATTGGTCAAAACCTTTGTAATGGGTGGCGGAGCTGACCCAGCTTTCACCCACGAGGAGAATTTTCTTTGTCATGATATGTGTTCCTTATCTATGCAACAGGTCTCAGGCGGCAACCTGAAAGACCGAACGGGGATTGCCCCGCATGAGGGTGGTGAGAGCGTCAGAACTGAGGCCATGACGCTGGAGGCGCGGCAAGAAATGCCGCAAAATATAGGCATAGCCATTGCCGCCATAGCGGCTGAGCATCATCTTCAAAAACACATCATGGGAGAGCAGGATGCGGTCGAGATGGCCCATCTCCACCAGCTTGACGATGGCGCGGGCGGCATCCTCATCACTGGGGCATTGCACCTGCTGATCGGCGTAGAAAAAATCCATGCCGATCATGTCATATTCAACGAAGGCACCCCGGCTGGCGAGTTCGCCTTGATAGGTCAGATCATCATGGGATGGGTTCATGTGGCACAGCACCGTGTGGCGCAGGTCTGCCCCTTCTTCTGCGGCAATATCCAGCACTTTGTGACCCAGCCGATACCAGCCCGGCAGATGCACCATCAGCGGCAGGCCGGTGCGTAACTGCGCCTGGGCTGCGGCCCGCAGTGACTTTTCTTCCTCAGCGGTGAAATCAGACGATACGCCAATTTCACCAATCAGGCCGATTTTGACATCGGTGCCATCGACGCCAACCAGCGCCTCGTGCACGATTTCGTCGGCAATGGCTTTCACCGTCATCTCCGCCACCTTGGCGGGGTGGGATGAGGCCAGATAATAGCCTGCGCCCATGACAATGTTCAGCCCGGAGGCTTTGGCGATACGGCGCAGCGCCAGCGGATTGCGGCCAATGCCCTGACAGGTTGGCTCCACCACAGTCTTGCCACCCGCTTTGGCAAAATCCATCAGCTCGGTGATCGCCAAAGGTTCATCATCCAGGGTGATATTGTGCTTGTTGACGAAGGGATCCTGGCGCAATTCGCCGAGGATTTCCATGCAGACAAAGCCTTCCGCCAGATATTGCCGCTCAGGCGTTTTGGGCTGATGCCACCAACAACGGCAATCGTTGAGGATATGCTCGTGCATCAAGGTTACGCCCATCTGGTCCACTGAGATGGGGCCGGCCACCGTCATCACCTTGCCGGAGCGGATATGAGCCTCAGAGAGTTCACTGGTCATATCTCACCCCTTCTTCGCTGCGCCAAAGCGGAAGTTAGCGGAAAATATCCGGGTGTTCAGCCAGATCGCCACCAGAATGATCGCACCCGTGACAATCTGCGTGAAAAACGGCGAGATATGCATGAGAATGAGGCCGTTGCCGATCACCGCAATGGTCATGGTGCCCAGCAGCGTTCCCAGCATCGTGCCGCGCCCGCCCGTCAGCGACGTGCCACCCAGAACCACGGCAGCGATCACCTGCAATTCAAACCCGACGGCGGCATTGGAGGAGCCGGAGCCAAGACGGGCCGCAATCAACAGGCCAGCAAGGGCGCAAGCCACCCCGGACACCAGATAGACAGAGGCGACTATCCACTTGGCTGGCATGCCCACCCGGCGCGCCGCTTCCAGATTGGAGCCGACGGCCACCACTTGACGGCCATATTTGGTGGAGGAGACCAACACAAACCCAAAGACTGTCACGGCAATGGCAATCAAGGCCGGAACGGGAAGGCTCACGAATTCGCCACGACCCAGCGTGAAAAAACCCGGCACGTCGTTGATGGGAATGGAATAACCTTGGGTGATGTAGAGCGCCACGCCGCGCAAGATCGAAAGCCCTGCCAGCGTGACGATAAAGGCCGGAATGCCCTGATAGGCAATGAACCAACCCTGGATCAGGCCAATCACGCCGCCCAGCACCAGCATGAGCAGCACGGCCAAGGGCCATGACAGGCCGGTTGCCAGCACAATGGCCACCGTTGCATTGATCAGTGCCACCAGCGAGCCAACGGAAAGATCAATACCGCCGGTAACAATCACCAGTGTCATGGCAACGGCAACAATCAGAATGGGGGCAGCTTGTCGCACAACATTGAGAATATTGCCGAGCGTCAAAAACGTATCGGTTGTGACGGAGAAGAACACCATGCAGGCAAAGAAGAAAATCGCAATCGACAGAACCTGAGCATTTTCGGTGATAAAGTCAGCGAAGGGCGAGCCTTTGGCCCGTTCAGTATAGGCGGTCAATGTCTTTCCCCCCCGACGATCAATTTCACCAGATCTTCAAGGTTGGTGCTGCCAATCTGGCGTTCTGCCACTTTCGTACCCTCATACATTACAGCAATGCGGTCGCAGACGCGAAACAGGTCCTGCAAGCGATGGGTGATCAACACCACGGAAACGCCTCTGGCTTTGACCCGATTGATCAGTGCCAGCACCGCTTCCACTTCCGCGACGGCCAGCGCCGAGGTTGGCTCATCCATGATCAGCACTTTGGGATTGAACGACGCCGCACGGGCAATGGCAATCGCCTGCCGCTGGCCGCCCGACAATTTCTCGACCTTGGCGGTGAGGCGCGGAATGCGGATTTCCAGCGCATCCAGCATCTTGCGGGCTTCCACCAGCATCCGGGCGCGATCCAGAAACGGGCCTTTGGTCAATTCCCGGCCCAGAAACAGATTGCCCACCACATCAATATGGTCGCACAGGCTCAAATCCTGAAACACCATTTCGATATTGCGCGAGCGCGCCTCAGCGGGACCGGAAAACCGAACCGCCTCGCCATCCAGCGTGATGGTGCCATCATCCGGGATATAGGTGCCGGAGATCACTTTGGTGAGCGTTGATTTCCCCGCCGCATTGTCGCCAACCAGCCCTAAGCATTCGCCGGGAAACAGATCGAGATCAACGCCACGCAGCGCCTGATGCGAGCCAAAGGTTTTGCGGATACCACGAAGCGAAATCCGGGGTTCACGCGCACCGCCTTCTCCGGGTTGCCGGGGGAGATCAACTCCCCCGGCTCCAGGGACAGCGGTTGGGAGCTGTCCACCGGAAATCATTTGAACACGGCCCGGTAAGGCTCAACATTGGCCTTGGTGACAATGGTAACCGGCACAGCAATGGTCTTTTCAACCTTGCCGCCGTCCGAAATGGTCTTCAGAGCTTTCACAGCCGTTTCACCCATGGCAGCAGGGTCCTGCTGGATCACTGCTGCGACATAACCGGCGTCAATGCCGGCAATGGCCTGAGCGGTCAGGTCCCAGCCGAACACTTTGATGCTGTCCTGCTTGCTCTGGCTTTGCACGGCGGCTACGGCACCCAGCAGCGCTGGCTCGCCCGTGGCATAGATTGCGGTCATGTCAGGGTTGCCGGTGATCAGGTTTTCAGCCGCTGCCAGCGCATTGTCCTGAACGTTCTGGCCATCAACCACACCTGCCGACGTGATGCCGGAGACGCCCTTGATGGTGTCTTCAAAGCCCTTCTGGCGGATATTCTGGATGAAGGAGTTCAGCGCGCCGACAACGCCCAGCTTGGCTTTGCCACCCATGTCCTTCTTGACGTAATCGACGAAGAATTTGCCAATATCGGCACCCGCCTTGGCGTTATCGACGCCGATCTGTGCCTTCTGGGGGCCAGCAGGCAGAATGCTGTCGATGGCGACCACCGGAATGCCTGCATCGGCGGCCTGTTTGACCGCAGGCATGATGCCGTTGACATCAATAGCGACGACGGCAATGCCGTCCACCTTCTGCTGAATATAGGTCTCGATGGCACTGTTTTGGGCCGCAGGGTCATTGTTGGCATTGAAGATTACCAGTTTTGCGCCAGCGGCATCAGCGGCCTTCTGAGCACCCTGATTGATCTGGTTGAAAAACAGTGCCTGTTGATTGATCTGCACCAGCGCAAAGGTTTTTTGCGCGGCATTGGCAATTCCTGCTGTCAGGCAAAGGCCGGCGAGGGCCGTGACAGCCAAGGCTGCATTGATGGTTCTACGTGTGAAAGTCCGGGTCATCATTCCATCCTCTGGTTAGGTTTGCCCATTGCTTTTGTTATTTCGCAGGCGGTGCAACGGAGTTCCGCACGACGATTTCCACTGGCAGCAATTCCTCCGATGCTTTCGCAGGCTGTTGCCAATCCGTATCGAGAAGCAGCGAAAGAGCGCGGCTTCCCATTCCCCGCACCGGCTGACGGATGGCCGTCAACGGCGGGGCAAAAAGATGCAAAGGTCCAACATCATCGAAGCCGATGACCGAAATCTGCTCAGGAATGGAGATCCCTTCCGCTCGCAGCACTTCAATGACGCCGATGGCGATTTCGTCTGAACTGGCGAAAATTGCGGTCGCCTCGCGGCCTCCCTCGAGAAAACGCCGCGCTGCCTGTCTGCCAAACTCGGCGGTGTAATCGCCGCAGTAGCGCTCAATCACTGCATTCTCACCATGCTTGGCACGCATGGCGGTTTCAAAGCCTATAAAGCGGCGCTCGGTGCTGATCATCACATCCGGCCCGCCGATGTAGAGAACATGGCTATGGCCAAAACCGGCCAGATGCTGCCCAGCCAGTTCTCCGCCTTGCCGGTTGTCACAAAACAGCTTTGGCACGGTCGCATCCGGCACGTCTTCATCGACCACAACCACTTTTCCGGTGCGATTGATGATCGCCGCCAGTTCACCCTGGTCAGGGTGATTGGTGATAAAGATCAGGCCATCCACATGGTTGCGCTCCAGCAGACTGAGATATGCCATTTCGCGGCCCGGGCGGTTTAGCGTGGCATAGAGTGACAGCGCCAAACCGCGCAGATCTGCTTCCTCTTCAACGGCGGCCACCAGAGTTGCAAAGAACGGATTGGCAATATCCGGCACCACAAGACCGATGGTGTCCGAACGGCCACGGCTGAGACGTCTTGCATGCGGATTTGGCTGATATTTGAGCGCGACAATGGCGTCTTCAATCCGCTTGCGCGTCTCGCCAGGAAGATCGAGCGAGCCATTCAGCATGCGCGACACGGTGGTCACCGACACGCCAGCGGCGGCGGCAACATCCTTTAGCCCAGTGACCCGTTCTTTGACCATATCCACCCTGTAAAGCGGTTTAGTAAAACGCTTTACAAAGTTCACATAGCCATGCGCTTTTTGTCAAGCAACCATAAGACTATTTTTTAATCGGCGGCGAATGTCGCATAAAATGTAAGCGACAAATTCTATCTATCGTTTCAATGCACACCCTTTTATGGCGGTAAAATCCGGGGTGGCGTCGACTTAATTTACAATCTGAGAAGGGTGGCGTCGCCTTAACCGAGCACAGCACGCGATCGTCGCTTCGGCGTGAATATCACACTTTGATCGACAAGGCGATCTCACGCCAGGTGCTGCTGGCGTGAGCGCGGAGTTGGCGATGATCGGCGGCGGTCAGGTGTTTTCGATGAAGATGGAAAAGATTGGCAATCTGACTGTGGGTTGAGACGAAACGCTGGCATTGCCGCGCCGACTTGAACCGCATCATGCGTCGCTCTCGTCGTCGCACGGGAGGGTGAGAATTCTCGACGTGGTTGCAAAAATTCCGATGATGCTCAAAAAAGACGCTGGTAATTTTTAGCGAGATTTTTGATTGGCGATTTTAAGTGGCGTCATTTCCGGGGTGAAATCATTCTTTGGGCAGTTCGCTGGTATTGCCGCTATGGGGTGAGCTACCGTGATCTTGAACAGATGATGGCTGAAAGGGGCGTGCTGGTCGACCATTCCACGATCTATCGCTGGGTTCAGAAATTTGCGCCCGAGATTGAGCCAAGAGATTCCTAGGCAAGGCGCTGAACGGCCTGAAGGATTGGGAAAAGCCAACGGTCATCAACACCGACAAGGCACCAACCTATGGGATCGCGATCGCAGAACTGAAGGCCAATGGCAAATGCCCAAAAGAGTTGGTCCATCGGCAGGTCAAGTATCTGAACAATGTTGTCGAGGCCGATCATGGTAAGCTGAAACAACTGATCAGACCCGTGAGAGGATTCAAGACGTTGAAAACGGCCTATGCTACGATCAAGGGATTCGAGGTGATGCGGGCTTTACGCAAGGGGCAGGCTGCGATTTTCAACCTGACCGGCGATATCCGTGGTGAAGCTCGCATCGTTGAACGGGCTTTTGGCGTCGGACCGGGCGCTCTCACGGAAGCCGTGGCACTGCTCGCCCAGAATCTCGAAAGTCAGTCCGCTTGACAAAGTACATTAGGGAATTTCGTTGCTATTTGAAATCTTTGCAACAGAGCCCTGAGCCGTCCCGAGTTCAGGCGCGTTGCATGAACAATCCAAAGGGTAGAGTTATCTCGCCCAAAGTCTGATTCCTGCAACGCTGCCCCTCTTTCGCATGCTCTCGTTGATATCCGCAGAGCCGTGAAAAATATCAAGCACCCGGCATGCGCAAGATTGCCTTCAGTGTCACACCGCTTTCACTGTCTTTTACCGCCTGATTAATGTCGGCCAGAGGATAGAACTTGACCAGTTTATCAAAGGGGAAGCGTCCCTGACGATGAAGCTCTACCAGTTGCGGAATAAAGATTTTTGGCACACTGTCGCCTTCCACAATGCCACGAATGCTGCGCCCGTTGAGCAGTAGGGTGTTGACATCAAACTCGGCCTTGGTGCCAAGTTTTGGCGCGCCGACCACACCAATCATCCCCAACAGGCCAAGTGTTTCAATGCCTTGCGCCAGAACCTCAGGGCGACCTGTGGATTCGAGCGCAAAATTGACGCCGGTTCCGGTGATGTCTCTGATGGCCTCGACCATATCCTGTTCACGGCTGTTGACCACATGGGTCGCGCCGAGTTCCAAGGCAAGCTGAAGGCGCGATGGCACCACATCAACGGCGATAATGGTGGTGGCACCTACAATTCGGGCGGCCATAATGGCGCTGAGGCCAACGGCACCCGCACCAAAGCTGACAAAGCTTGATCCCGCTGTGACCCTCAGCGCGTTGATCACCGCGCCGGCACCCGTCTGGATGCCGCAGCCAAGCGGGCCGAGAAGATCAAGCGGCGCGTCCTTCGACACTTTCACTGTATTGTTCTCTTCTGCGAGCGCATAGGTGGCGAAAGAAGACTGCGCGAAAAAGTGGTCGTGCAACGGTTTTCCGTCTGCATCGCGGATGGCGGTGTCGCCATTGGCATCGGTTCCGCCAAAGTTGCGCCCATAAAAATGGGTGCAATAGGCACCATGGCCTTCGGTGCAACTGTTGCAATGGCCGCAGGCCCCATAGGTCAGCACCACATGATCGCCCGGTTGAATGGTTTTAACATGCGGCCCGACCTTTTCGACAATACCAGACCCTTCATGGCCCAGCACCGCAGGCAGTGGCACGGGATAATATTGGTCGCGCACGATGAGATCGGTGTGGCACAGGCCGGTGGCAACAACCCGCACCAGCACTTCGCTTCCCTGTGGGTCGCGAATATCACCCTTTTCAATGGTAAAGGCCGCCCCTTGGGCGCGGGTGACGGCGGCGGTGATTTCGGTGCATTGAATTCTCAGGTTCATAATAGTCTCCTCCCATAACAATAAGCAATCTATCAAAGTGGATAGGCAGGCGCATCAGCCTTGATGGTGACCCACTGCCATTGTGTGAACTCCTCCCAATTCGCAGGCCCGCCGATGCTGGTACCATTGCCCGATGCACCAACGCCACCAAAAGGATTAATGACTTCATCATTCACCGTTGCATCATTGATATGCAGCAGACCCACATTGAGCCGCTCGCCAATGGCCAGTGCGCGGCCAATGGAGCGCGACACGATGGCACCCGACAGGCCGTAATCGGTATCATTGGCAAGGGCGATGGCGTCTTCGTCCTTATCAAACACCGTCACCACGGCGACCGGGCCGAAGATTTCCTCATGGAAGGCCGGATTATCGCGGCTCACGCCTGCAAGAACCGTGGGTTGGAAATACAGCCCGTCATGGCCGCCGCCTGTGACCACTTCAGCACCACCGGCAACGGCCGCATCAACGATACGCGCCGCATGATCAAGCTGGGCTTGGTTGATCAAAGGCCCAAGCGCCACTTGCCCGCTGGCCGGATCGCCCGATGGCATGGCGCTCGCATGTTCCGCAAGCTTGCGGATAAACTCTTTTGCGATGCCGGATTGCACCAAAATACGACCGGCCGACATGCAGATCTGCCCTTGATGGAGATAGGTGCTCCAAACCGCATTTTTTACGGCAAGATCCAGATCGGCGTCATCCAAAACGATGAAGGAGTTTTTACCGCCAAGCTCCAGCGATACTTTTTTGAGATTACGCCCTGCGGCCTCACCAACTTTGCGGCCTGCCGTGGTTGAGCCGGTAAACTGGATCATGCCAATATCGGGCGCATCACACAGGGCGGCCCCGGCTGCCCCATCGCCGGGCAATACTGATAGAATACCTGCGGGCAGGCCTGCTTCTTCAAACAACCGTGCAATCACATGGCCACCGCAAATGGCAGTGCGTGGATCGGGCTTTAAAACCACGCCATTGCCCACAGCTAAGGCAGGGGCAACCGCGCGCATGGCAAGATATAGGGGGAAATTAAAGGGCGAAATCACCCCGACGACGCCAATTGCACGACGGCGAGCGAGGTTAAGTCGGCCCGGCTGGGTCGGCAAAACCTGACCCGCTGCTTGCGATGGCATGGCAGACGCCTCATACAGCGCCTTAATCGTCAGGGCGACTTCAAAACCCGCCTTAGGTGCGATTGAGCCGGATTCGCGCACGATCCAGTCAACAATCTCATCGCGATTGTTTTCTGCTATGCGGGCGGCGTTGCGCAATATTTCGGCGCGCTGCTCATAGGGTGTTGCGGCCCATGCAGGTTGAACCTTGCGGGCCGTGGCCGCTGCCCCAACAATGTCTTGCGCTGTCGCCATGGCAATCTGGCCGAGTGTTTTGCCGGTTGCCGTCTCAACACTGTCTTGTACCTTGCTCAAGCTTTTCCAGCCGCCGTCAAAGGCAACTCCTGTGAGATGCTCTGGATTGATGAAGGGTATGGATGAGGTCATTGCGGTTTACTCCCTATGGATTTCCAGAATGATTTCGATGCAAGCAAACAGAAATCAATCATGAATTGTGGATCAAGCGGACAGGAATGCGATGATGGTCGCGTTGAATGCATCCGTCGCTTCGATATTGATAATATGCCGACCGGGCAGAGACACATGCTGTCCGTGCTGCACACCATCGGCGATGGCTTGCAGATCGGCGGGTGGGCAAACGGAATCATCGTCGCCAGAAATTGCCAATAGCGGGTTGGTGATCTTGCCAAGCTGATCTGTGAGGTCGGCGTCTCCAAGTGCTGCACAGCAGCCAATGTAGGCATCAGCGGAAACCGCGACAAAGCGGGTTAGAATATCTTGCACAATCGCGGGCTTGGCCGTGGCGAAGGCTGGGCTAAACCAGCGTTCAGCTGTGCCAGCGGTAATATGGCCAAGGCCATTTTCCCGCACCAATGTGATACGGGCGTTCCAGCCCTCTTTGGTGCCAATTTTGGCAGCGGTGGCACAAACAATGATCTTGCCCAGCCGTTCGCTTGCGTGGATACCAAGCCATTGCCCGGTGAGCCCGCCAATCGACAGGCCGCAAAAATCGGTGCGCTCAATAGCAAGCGCATCGAGCAAAGCAATCACGTCTCCACCAAGGTCGCTTAACGCATAAGGCGACGGCGGCGCGCTGGATAAGCCATGCCCCCGGCGATCATAGCGCAAAATGCAATAATGCTCCGATAGCGCTTCAACTTGCGCATCCCAAGCGTGAAGGTCAGTTCCCAGTGAATTGCAAAAAGTGAGCCAGGGCTTATCCCCTGGCGCACCATCAATGCGGTAATGAAGGCGATATCCCGGGCGCTCAAGAAAGGTCATGATCCGTATTCCTTTGGTTTTGAGAGATATTCGCACCGGGCATCGCGGTTGCGATCATGCGGTTGCGAGCACCACGGCTTTGGTTTTTCGAGCATTGCTGATGGCAAAGACCACCATGGCCAAAGCTGCGACCGCTGCGGGGATTGCGAAAATCAGGAAGTTTTGCTGCAAAGGCAGTTGCAGTGCCAAAAGGGTTCCGCCGAGCGTCGGTCCAACAATGGCACCAATTCTGCCAACGCCGGACGCCCACCCAAGACCCGTCGAGCGAATGGAAAGATTGTAAAGCTGTGCGACGCTGGCATAGAGCAAGATCTGCGTGCCAATGGTTGCGGCCCCAGCCACAAACACCATCAGAAACAAGATTGTTGAGGGCGGGTTATAGCCAATCAGGGCAATGGAGACCGCTGCGGCAATAAAAAAGCCAACGACCACTTTGGGCAGTCCGAAACGGTCACCCAGCCAGCCACCCACAATTGCGCCTGCCATGCCGCCAAAATTAAGCGAGAACAGGCTGAGGAGGCTTGCCTTTTCTGCATAACCGGCCTCCTGCAACACTTTCGGCAGCCACGAAGAAAGCAAATACACCAGCAGCAAGCAGCAGAAAAACGCGACCCACAGCATGAGCGTGCTCAACGTGCGCTGATGGCGAAACAGCTCAGTCACCGAGGTTGAGGTACTCTTGGTTTCGCTAAAAACCAGCGTATCGTCAGCTTCCAGCGCCGTCTTGGGATAAAGCTTTGCGTAGATGCGCTTTGCTTTGTCCTGTTGGCCTTGGCGAAGAAGAAACCCAATGGATTCCGGCAGTTGCCACACAATAAGCGGCAGAAGCAACAAAGGCACTGCGGCTGCGAAGAACATCGGCTGCCATCCATACTGCGGGATCAGGCCAATGCCAAGACCAGCAGCGACCATACCGCCAACCGAATAGCCAGAGAACATCAGCGCCACCATGGTGCTGCGTAGACGCTTGGGCGCATATTCATTCATCAGCGCCACAGTGTTGGGCATAAGGCCACCGCAACCAAGGCCCGCAATGAAACGGAAAATCTTGAATTGATCGGGTGAGGTCGCAAATCCGGTCAGAAGCGTCGAGACCGTGAACAGCAAGAAGCTGATTGCAATGCCCTTTTTACGTCCAATACGGTCGGCGAGTTGGCCGAATATAAGAGCACCAAACATCATGCCAAACAGCGCCCACGCTTGCAGCGCACCGGCCTGTGGCTTCGTCAGGCCCCATTCTGCAATCAATGTTGGCAGCACTGTTCCCGCCACAAACACGTCATAACCATCAACAATCAACAGCGTGGCGCATAGCGCAACAATAGCCCATTGAAAGCCCCCGAATGGGCTGGTGTCGATTTTATCATTCACGTCAATTTTGCGCATATTCACTCCTCCCAAAGTGATTTGCACTAGTGTCTGTCAGGTTCAAGTTGAACCAGACAGACACTAGATTTTCTTGTTTTCGTTTGTCTTTTCGGGAAAACCGGGTTCCACTTTTCCCTGACAAACTCTAGGCCGCGGCTTCAGCCCAAATCGCCCCCGGCGACGGGCAGCACGGTGCCTGTGATGTAACTTGCTTCATCTGATGCCAAAAACAGAATGGGTGCGGCCTGTTCTTCAATCGTGCCGTAGCGCTTCATGAAGCTGGATTGCTTCACTTGCTCCACCACCTCCGTCATCCATGCCTTTTCGGCTTCCGTATCACCGCTGCTATTGCGCGGAATGATGCGCGGCGGTGCTTGCGTGCCGCCGGGGGCTGTTGCGACAACACGAATATTATGCTCAGCCAGTTCCATAGCCAGCGATTGGGTTATGGCATTGACGCCGCCTTTGGCCGCCGAATAGGGCACACGATAAATGCCACGCGTGGCATTGGACGACACATTGACAATAGTGCCGCCACCGCGCGCAGACAGATGCGGTATCACCGCATGGCAGCCGTACAGCGTGGGCATCAGAGAGCGGCGAATTTCGGCGTCAATCTGCTCCGGCTCGAACTCCGCAAAGGGCCGCATGCGAATGGCACCGCCGACATTGTTGATCAGAATGTCGATGCCGCCAAATGTGTCTGCGGCAAAGCGCATGGCCTTGGCCGCACCGTCATAGGTTTCCAGATCAACCCTGATCGCAGCTGTTTGAGCGCCCTCAACCTCGGCGGCAACGTTTGCGATGAAATCGGCGCGATCAACAAACACAACGCGGCCACCTTCTTGGGCCGCACGCATGGCCACTGCGCGACCAATCCCTTGCGCCGCACCGGTAACAACCAGAACTTTGCCGCTGAAACGGCCAGCAACACCCGCCGTGCTCATGCTGCCACCTTCGTGGTGCTATTGGGCGTAAACTTCTCATAATAGAAGCTGTTTGGCTTTACGCCCTTGTCGTCGAAATAGCTGCGGACCGCATCCACCATGGGCGGAGGGCCGCACAGATAAACATCAACATATCCGCCATTCAGCATGTCCTGAGGCATGTGCTGCGTAACCCAGCCCTTACGCGGATGATTGGTTGCGTCGTCTGCGACCACTGTTGCATAGGTAAAGTTGGGCAACCGTCCGGTAAAGGCCTCTAGCTGATCGACCAGCACCAGATCGAGATCGCGGGTGACGCCGTAAATCAGATGCATTTTTTGCTGTGATTGCTGTTGTGACAGCACTTCGAGCATTGAGAGGAAGGGCGCAAGCCCGGTTCCTCCGGCAAGAAACAGCAGCGTGTTTTGCACATCACGCAGATAAAAGCTGCCGAGCGGTCCTGTTAGGTCAAGCGTCGTGCCAATCTTTGCCTGTTCCAGCCAGGTGCTCATCACGCCGCCCGGAATTTTCTTGATCAGGAAGCTGATGCGGTTTTCGCCGGGCTTTGAGCTGAAGGAGTAGGATCGGCTCTGATTTGATCCCGGCACAGCAATATTGACATATTGGCCGGGAAGAAAAGTGGGGGCTGCGTCCACATCCAGCTCCAGCACAATGGCAGCATCATTGTGAGGAGCTACGCTTGCCACTGTTGCAGAAAAACGCTGCTGCCCGGTTTTGCAGGATGCTGATGTGGTTGGCACGGCAATGACGCAGTCTGATGTTGGCTTCATCTGACAGGTTAGCACCAAACCGCTTTTCGCCTCGTCAGCGGTCAGGGCATCGTCGATAAAGTCATCACCAAGATCGTAAGTGCCGCTTTCAGCGCGGCACTTACAGGTGCCACACACGCCGTCGGAACAGTCCATCGGCAGGTTGATTTTGTTGCGATAAGCAGCATCGAGAACCTTTTCGTCGTCCTTACAGGTGATGAAGCGGGTCACGCCGTCTTCGAAATTCAATGCAATTTTGTAGTCGGTCATAGAACCCTCCTGATCCGCTCAGTTCAAACCCCATCAGATGTGATAGATGTCGATCACCTGCCGGATGTAATCATTCTTCAACACGATCTTCTTGCTGGCGATCAGCAGTGCATCACCGCTCTGGCGCAAGGTGACGAAGGTGGTGCCAAAAAACTGGTCAGTGACTTTGTAGCGGTGGTTCAACGTGAGGAAATTGTAACGCACATCAACTTCATCGCCCCGATCCGCCAACACTTCGACATTGGTGACGTTGTGGCTGGTGCGCGGCTCCGGCGTTGAGGCGCTGGAACGCTCGGTTTGAATGCGAAACACCCGGTCTTCCAACCCGTCACGGTTTGGATAATAGATCAGTGAAATTTGGCTATGCGGATCTTCGGTGATCTGGTCATCATCGTCCCAGGCGGGCATCCAATAGGAGGCGTCTGCGGCATAGCAGGTGAGCCATTCCGCCCATTCCCGATCATCGAGCAGACGGGCCTCGCGGTAGAGAAAGGCGCAAATGGCATGATAGGAAATGCTCATGTGACCACTCCATTTTTTTCCGCAGACAGGGCTTTGCGCATCACATGTGTCCAATATTCATGCTGGCGCACAAACAGGCCTTCGTCTTCGCTGCGCTCACCGGAGAGAAGAGGATTCATGCCCATGCGTTTGGCATTGTCGTCTGGCCCATCAATCCACAGCGGCGCGCCGCGCGACAGGTCATTCCACAGGGCGGCTGTGCCAGCATAGCCCTGTTGGCAGGCCCGGAACTCTTCAAGATCGTCGGCGGTGCCCATGCCGGATACGTTGAAGAAGTCTTCATATTGGCGGATGCGCAACGTGCGGTCTTCTGCACTCTCGCCTTTGGGGGCAAAGCAGAAAATACTGATCTCGGTCTTATCAACGCTGATTGGCCGCGTCACACGGATTTGCGTGCTAAACTGATCCATCAGGAACACATTGGGGTATAGACAAAGATTGCGCGTCTGGTTGATGATGAAATCGGCTTTATCCTCACCAACCCGCGCCTTGATTTCCTCGCGGTGGTTATAGACCGGGCGAACCTCAGGGTTCATGGTTTTGGTCCACAGCAAGATGTGGCCATTTTCAAACCCGTAGACGCCTGCAATCGAGCGGCTCCAGCTGTTGGCATCGACCGCCTTTGTGCCTTCTTCCTTACGCCTGCCCATGGTGGCTGCGTAATTCCAATGCACAGAACTTACGTGATAGCCATCGCAGCCGTTTTCCATCTGCAGTTTCCAATTGCCATCATAGATGTAAGAGGAATTGCCACGCAGAACTTCCAACCCTTCCGGGGCCTGATCAACGATCTGGTCGATAATCACCTTGGTTTCACCAAGGTAATCTTCCAACGATGCCACATCCTCTTCAAGGCTGCCGAACAGGAAGCCGCGATAGCTTTGAAAACGTGGCACGCGCTTGAGATCGTGCGAACCGTCCTTGCCGAACTGTGGCGGATATTGCGTGGTCTTCTCGTCCTTGACCTTTAAAAGCTTGCCCGTATTGGCAAAGGTCCAGCCATGGAACGGGCAGGTGAAGCTGCCCTTATTGCCATGCTTGCGGCGACAGATCATGGCACCGCGATGGGCGCAGGCGTTGATCATGGCATGCAGTTCGCCGGTCTTGTCGCGGGTGACGACAATGGGCTGGCGGCCAATATAGGCCGTATAATAATCGTTGTTGTCAGGAATCTGGCTCTCATGGGCCAGATAGACCCAATTGCTTTCGAAGATGTGCTTCATCTCCAGCTCGAACAGGTCTTCATTGGTAAAGATATCGCGGCGGCAGCGGAAGATCCCAGCGTCCTTGTCGTCCTGCACCGCAGTCGCCAGCAGATGGTCGAGATCTCTCGCTTTGTCGATAATCGCAGACATGATTTATCTCCCAAATAGAGCGTGAAAGGCTCTGACTTTGTATACAAGTCGTTGACGACAATTGTTTCTGTTTGGTGCTTTTGTGTGGCCTCGGCCTGTGCGCTGGCAGCCTTCTAGGCCGCCAGCATTGCCAATCAGGCGGCTGCGCGCTTGCGCTGTTCGTTGATCTGGTTATCAACGCCGTCCACCAAAGACGTCAGATGAATATCAAACTTGATTTCGGCAAAGGGGCCAGACAAGCCATTGGCCTTGATGCTGGCTTCATCGGTGCGTTCAATCACCGGCGGGATCAGGCCATCACGCGTTGCATAGGCAAAATCATCGTTGACCAGCGGATCACCTTCAATGTTGATCTGGGTGGTCAGTTTGCGATGGCCATCGGCACTGACAAAGAAGTGGATATGGGCCGGGCGCTGGCCATGACGGCCAAGGGCTGACAACAGCCGTTCCGTTGGGCTGCCCGGAGGCACGCCATAGCCACTCGGCAGGATGCTCTGGAACTTATAACAGCCCTTGTCGTCGGCAATAATGGTGCGGCGCATGTTGAACTCGGCCTGTTTGCCGGTTGGGTCAAAATGCGAATAGAAACCACGGGTGTCACAGTGCCAGACTTCAACAGTCGCGCCGGGAGCCGGCTTGCCATCGGCACCATGAATGGTTCCGTGCATGATCAGCAGATGACCGTTTTCGTCGGTGCCATCATCCAGACGGGCAAAGCCGGTCGAAACCGGCGCACCAGCCACATAAAGCGGGCCTTCGATGGTGCGTGGCGTTGGGTTTTCAATGCCAAGCGCGGCATCAATCGCATCAAGGCGCTCATCAATGAAATGGTCAAGGCCAAGGCCGGGCGAGATCAGGCCAGCCTGACCGGCAGCACCAATCTCATTCAGCCAGGCAATGCCTGTCCAATATTCATCTGGTGTGATGTTCAACTCGTCAATGGCCTTGAACAGGTCAGACATGATCCGGTAGGTGATCTCTTTCATGCGGGGGCTACCGCCATCTTTATCAAGCCCGCTCAGCGTCTTGAGAAAAGCCTGAATGTCGGGCCGATTAAAGATCTCTACGTTCATTTATTCATCCTCCTCTAGGACTTTTAGAAATCGAGCGCCACTCTCCTTGGCGCTGTTTTGCGGGCGTTAGCTGTCGTTGTCGCGGATGGAAGAAGGATGCCGCAGAAGCGGCATCACCTCGATGTCCATAAATTTAAACAGCGGCAGACCAGAGAGTATTGCGTGCAGCTCCGCATTGTCGCTCACGTCAAAAATGCTGTAATTGGCGTATTGGCCTGCAAGCCGCCAGATGTGGCGCCACTTGCCGCTGTTTTGTAATTCTTGCGAATAGGCCTTTTCGCGCGCCAGAATGTCAGCTACTTCTGATTGTGGCAGGTTGTGGGGCAGGTTGACGTTCATTCGGACATGAAACAGCATAGTGACACTCCTTATCCAGCCACGCTGATGGTTTTGTGCAATCCGTCGCGCACAAAAAACGCCACGCGCTCGTCGTCCAGTTCGATGCCAAGGCCGGGGCCGTTGGGAACGGTGAGCTCGAAATTGCTATAATCCAGCGGCGTTGTGAGAATTTCCTCGGTCAGCAGCAATGGGCCGAACAGTTCGGTGCCCCATTGCAGCTGGTTGAAGGTTGAAAACACATGCGCGGAGGCAATGGTGCCGAAAGCAGCCTCCAACATCGTGCCGCCGTAAAGGCCAATCCCTGCGGCATCGGCAATGGCGGCAACACGCTGGGCGTTGAATAGACCACCGCTTTGCTCAATCTTGACTGCAAACACATCGGCTCCACTGACTTTTGCCAGCTCGAACGCACTTTCGGGACCGTGCAGCGATTCATCCGCCATCAAGGCGGTGGGAAAACGACGCACAAGGCGCGCCAAGGCAGAAGTTGAGGCCACTGGCTGCTCGACCAATTCGCAACCGGCATCGGCAAGGGCTGCCATGCCATAGGCGGCATCGGTTTCGCTCCACGCCATGTTGACGTCTACCCGCACCGCACCGCGATCACCCAAAGCTCGCTTGATGGCTGCAACATGCGCGATGTCATCCAGCAAGGGTTTTGCGCCAATCTTGAGCTTGAAAATCTTGTGCCGACGCAGGTCCAGCATTTTTTCGGCTTCAGCAATGTCTTTGGCGGTATCGCCAGACGCTAGCGTCCACGCAACGGGCAAACGGTTGCGCAGCCGCCCACCCAACAATTCACTGACAGGCAGGCCAAGGCGCTTGCCGTGCGCATCCAGCAATGCAGTTTCAACCGCGCATTTGGCAAAGCGGTTTTCTTTGACCATTTTGCCAATGCGCGTCATCAATGCCCTGACAGTGGTGGCATCCTGCCCCAGCATCAGGGGTTTGAAATAGGTATCAATGGCCAGTTTCATGCTCTCGGGGCTTTCGCCGCCATAGGCCAGCCCACCGATTGTGGTGCCTTCGCCAATGCCAACAACACCATCGCTGCAATGAATTTTGACCAGCATCAGGGTCTGGCCGTTCATGGTCGCCACCGACAGCTTATGCGGCCGGATGGTCGGAAGATCGACAAGCATGGCTTCTACTCGCTCAACAACGGGCAAAGCGACTGTTTTCGAGACAAGGGGTGTAAAGGTCGTGTTCATGGCGAGACGGTAAGCGCAACCATAAAAGACGTCCAATATCATTGGTATCGCTTATCATACCTATTTGGTATAATAGAAGAAAAATTATCTGCATATAGGCACTTGCCGCACCGCAACATATCTTCAATGATAGGTGTTTACTGAAAACAAGAGGGCCGACACGATGGATCTCCGCCACCTTCGTTACTTCGTCGCGGTCGCACAGGAGCGGAATTTCACGCGGGCAGCGCAGATCCTGCACATCGCACAGCCACCGTTGAGCCGGCAGATCCAATTGCTGGAGGAACAACTCGGTGTGCCGCTCATCATCCGTAAAAGCCGACCAATTCGGCTGACAGAGGCTGGCCGGCTATTTTACGAACAATCCTTGCAAATTCTGGGGCGAGTGGAACAGATGCAGGCGGCAACCCGTCGGGTCGGCCTGAACCAGAACAGTGTTCTATCCATCGGCTTTGTGGCCTCGACACTTTATGGGGGGCTACCATCGCTAGTGCGAAAACTGAGAGAACACGCGCCGGACCTGGATATTCAATTGCTGGAACTGGTCTCAGTCCAACAGATTCCGGCGCTGAAGGAAGGGCGCATCGACATTGGCTTTGGTCGCGTACGTCATAGTGATCCGAATGTCGTTGGTCTGTTGCTGCGGGAAGAGCGCCTGGTAGCGGCCATTCCGAAAGGCTCGCCGCTTGCCCACGACACATCACCCCTCTCTGTCTCTGCCTTGAATGGTTGCAAAATTATTGTCTACCCCAAGGAGCCTCGCCCGGGATATGCCGATCAGGTGCTGGCTCTGTTACAGAGCCACGATGCCCGCCCAGCCGAAGTGCAGGAAGTCCGGGAGATTCAAACAGCTCTGGGTTTGGTTGCCGCAGAAGCTGGTATTTGCATCATTCCGGCTTCCGCACGACAAATGCGCTCGGATGTGCATTACCGATTGCTTGACGGAAAGGGCGTAACGTCACCAGTCATTCTCAACCACCGAATTGGCGATAGTTCGCATTACATTGATCTCGTGAAACAGTTGATTCAGGACATGTATGCAGAACAACCAACTTGGCTGGACCTCGAGCACAATCTCTTGCATCCGACCTTTAATACCCGCCGTCAATAATCAGAACCCATTTGCCCGTTGCCGCCGGCCGATGAACATGATCTTCCATGGTCGGTTCTGCAGTGTCCGCCAAGCGTAACAGCAGTGGTCGACGATGTCTTCGTAGGATTTGAAGACGCGGTTAGAGAGCCAGATTGTCACGCATGAACTGCCAGATATTTTCGACGGGATTAAGTTCGGACGATTTCGGCGGCAGTTGCAGGATGGTGATGTTTTGAGGGACAGCCAGGTTGTTGGACATGTGCCATCGGTTTTGTCGCAAACTTTTGGCATGGTCGCAGAGAGGGCTATTCCAGGACACAGTTATGCGGCGAGTGCGGAGAACGGTTTCAAGGCCCATTGGCCACTGGTAAAAAACTGCTGTTTGCGGATCATATGGGCGACTTCGATGCTGTCCAGTGTAGCTGATGCGGACCGAAAGGATTTGAAGCCCTTCATGGGCCGGGTCAGCTTCTTGATGAAACGATGATCTTGCTCAATCATGGTGTTGAGATGTTTGACTTGGCAAATCTCGATCAGCCAGAACCAACCGCGCAACAGCAGCAGGAGGTTCATGTTCTGCAGTGCTGCCAAATTCGCTCCACTCTTGTCGATCACGACTTTGTCCGGCCAGCCATTGTTCTCTATGGTGTGGGCGAAAAAATCGGTAGCGGCGGCCTCGTTGCGATGCTCAGACAGCATGAAATCAAGGGTTTGCCGTGCTTATCAATGGTGCGATAAAAATACATCCACTTGCCTTTGACCTTGATGTAGGTCTCATCCATTCGCCAAGAGCTACTGGGTTTGGATTTGTGGCGCTTCGCTTGAAGGGCAATTAGCGGAGAGTATTTCACGACCCATCTATTCAGTGTCGCATGGTCGAGATTGACACCGCCTTCAGCCATGATTTTTTCAAGGTCGCGGCAGGAAACCGCATAGCGGAAATATAAAAACACGCCTTATAAAATCACTTCTTTCGGATAGTGACTGCCTTTGAAATCGACCACGACCGCTCAACTCTGCCTACCTGCTTTCTTCAGGCTGCATCTACCGCATGATTATCGAGGCTGCAAATCAGCCGGAAATTTTGCGACAAAACCGTCAGTTGCGCCTTGACTAAGCCCTTACGCGGAACCTTTCGGGCGCGATCGAAGCGGGTGACACCATCAAGCGCGCCGGCGGGCCCGACGGCAACTATGTGGCGTTGAACTGAAAGCCTCCTGGTAAACCGCTGCTGCAGAACGAACGCACCGTTCACCGTTTGACCTTCGTTACTTGGCCCCCACATTCCTATATCGAGGGAAGCACAATCACTTTTCTGCAGATGCAAGGTTTTTACCCATGAAAAACATTGGTTTCCTCTCCTTCGGCCATTGGTCGCCGTCCCCTCAGTCCGGAACGCGCTCCGCTGGCGATGCACTGCTGCAGTCGATCGATCTGGCGGTTGCCGCTGAAGAACTAGGGGCTGATGGCGCCTATTTCCGTGTCCACCATTTTGCCCGGCAGCTGGCATCGCCCTTTCCGCTTCTCGCCGCCGTCGGCGCCCGTACCAGATCGATCGAAATCGGCACGGCCGTCATCGATATGCGCTACGAAAATCCGCTCTATATGGCCGAAGATGCCGGTGCTGCCGATCTGATCGCGCAGGGTCGTTTGCAGCTTGGCCTGAGCCGCGGATCGCCCGAGCAGGTCATCAATGGCTGGCGCTATTTCGGCTTTCATCCGGAAGAGGGTGCCAGCGATGCCGATATGGGCCGGCGCCATGCTGAAGTGTTTCTGGAAGTGCTGAAGGGTCAGGGTTTTGCCGAGCCCAATCCGCACCCAATGTTTCCCAACCCGCCCGGGATGCTGCGCCTTGAGCCGCATTCGGAAGGCTTGCGGGAGCGTATCTGGTGGGGCGCTGGCTCCAATGCCACCGCCATCTGGGCCGCCGAGCGCGGCATGAACCTGCAAAGCTCGACATTGAAGGACGACGAGACCGGCGAGCCCTTCCATGTGCAGCAGGCGGCGCAGATCCGAGCCTATCGCGAGGCCTGGAAGGCGGCGGGTCACACCCGCCAGCCACGGGTATCCGTCAGCCGCAGCATCTTCGCTTTGGTCGATGACCGGGACCGCGCCTATTTCGGCCGCGGCGGCAAGGAGCAGGATTCAATCGGCTATATCGATGACAGCACACGGGCCATCTTTGGCCGCTCCTACGCGGCGGAACCGGATGTGCTTGTTGAGGGGCTGGCGAAGGATGAAGCCGTCACCGAGGCCGATACGCTGCTGCTGACCGTACCGAATCAGCTCGGTGTCGAATACAACGCCCATGTCATCGAGGCCATTCTGAAGCACGTAGCCCCGGCGCTCGGCTGGCGATAACCTGCAGTCTTGAACAGCGCGACCGGTAGCAAAACAGGCCGTGAGGAGGTTGCCGCCCGTCGGCGCCTCCCAGTCGGTCATCTCGCCGGCCACGAAGACGCCGGGTAGGGATGGTGCTTGAGGAACGCCGACTGCTCGGCAGCGCCATTGAGGCGGGTATGCCCATAAGCCTGTTGGCTTCGCCGATCTTGTCCTTGATGGTATCTGGACATGATGTTTGTCCATCCTGAGTATCATGGCTTGGGTGTGGCAAGCGTTTTAATGGGCCAAGTGGCGCAAAAGGCACGAGAACTCGGCCTTGATTGCGTTCGTATGGAAGCAAGCATTACTGCGGCCATTCTTTGAGCGGTGAGGATTTCGCGTTCTGAGGAGCCAGACGGTCGAAAAGCGATGAAAAAGTCTCTCTAACTTTTTGTTGGAAAAACCGTTCCCGACTAAGTGTTTGGCGCCGCCAATAGCAGTCATTGCGTTGCCGCCGAACTAAATGCCTTGAGTGGCTTCAGGGTTATCATGCGATCCTATCAACAATCATCGCTGGTTGGGCTGCATTGCTGACTGATAGTCGCCCTGTACGGCTCTGAGTTTATCGCGAGTGCTTACGAAACATTGACGTGAAAAGTAGAAGAGCGGCGAAAGCAGCGACAACCGAGGCCACCCGGATAACTGCTCGGAAATCGTAGGCTTGCGCTATAAGGCCGGTCGCGGGGCCCGCAAGAATGCCGCTGACACTCAGAACATTCCAGTAAAGCGCGGTGGCCTGTGCCGGGCGATCACCGGAGAAAGATTGCACGAAACTGATGCCGATGCTGGCATAGAGGCCGTAATACAGGCCCTCCAAGGCCGCGCCTGCCAACATCTGTGGACAGGTTTGAACATAGGAGAGCAGCAGGATCGTTACGGTTGCCAGCAGCGCCACTGCGACAAGTGGCCCTTTCAGGCCAAAGCGGGAGATGATCATTGGCGTAGTGAAGATCGCGAGGACCTCCACGAAGGTCTTCATGCTGAAGGCCGTGCCTGGCGCATAACCCGGTAGCCCAACTTCCCGCACGTAGAACAATGGCAGTGCGCTAAATGTCAGAGAGTGCGCTGAGGACAGGCAGAACACAAATGCGGCCGCCAACCACAGGCCGAAGTCCTTGTTGGAAGAATGTGCGTGTACTGATCCTGACTTGGGACGAAGTGTCATATCGCGCGGGATAATTATCCACCACATCAACGCCAGCAGCATGCCAGGGCAAAAGCGAGCTTGAAGACGGCAGCTTCGCCGAAGCGCTCTGCGAACAGGAAGGCGACCGCCGGGCCTATCATCCAGGCGGTTGATGTCGTGGCGCGCAGGAATGCATTGGACCGGCCACGCGTAATCTTGCCGCGTTCTGCTACGACCGCCCCGAGGCTGAACATGGTGGATACCGCACTACTGCTCAAACCGAATCCAAGCACGCCGAATGTCAAAACGATCCACAAGGACGGTGAAATCGACAAGGCACTCGTGGCAAGAAGATAACCCGCCAGTGCTACACCGATCAGCGGAAAAGGAGCAATACCTGCATCCAGCCAGCGACCAAAGGTGCGGGTGCAGATTATGCCGAGCACGGTAACGCCCGCCGCGTAGAGGCTGATTGTCCACGGCGCACGCCCCAAACCCTCCACAATGTAGTAAGCCATGAACGGCCCGATCATGGAACTGCAGGTTGTGCCTATAAACAATACAAGCAAGAAGGGATAGAGTGAGAGCGAACGGCTGCTCATCGTCGCACTCATAGAAATGCCTTTCGAAATGCTGTCGCGGATGTTTCCGCAAACTTGCAAATTCAGGTCAATAGGCACCAACTATGACAGCCGTGTAACAGGCTAGTTGTGACATGAACAGGTGGACGTTTGGCTCGTCCGCTTCGAGCCGACAGCGGACTTCAACCGTGTGTCCACTCCGGGCACTTTCACGGCAATAGCTCGTCGACCTGGCACTATGTCCGTCGACGAGACGGGTGAGCGTGGCGGATATTGGCAACGACGCGTAACGCGAGCTGTTCCGTCGCAGATTTTCAGCGACGTCGGGTGCGTTCCTCTGCCTCGTCCTCGAAGCTCGGTGGCTTGGTTTTCACCCACGTGACGAATTTCTGGATCGCGGGGTCCTCGAGAATAGCGGCGATCGTGGAAAACTTCTTCGCCAGCTGCGCGTCGGTGAAAACCCTGTGGATGTGGCTATGGCATATGCGATGCAGGGGCAACTTGAGCTTGCCGCCTTTGCTCTTGGGAACCAGATGGTGGTTCTCCATTTGGTCGTCCGGTATCACGCGCTCGCACAGCGGGCAGATGATCGGCTCCGCCTGCATATCGTCCGAAGCGAAATTTTCTCTGATTTTGCGTGCCATCAGTCTCTCCGTCGGCGGTCGGACCTCGTCCGTTCGGCTTCGGTAGATCATCCTCTACCTGCCGACAACAAAAAAAGGCCAGGACGAAATCGCATCGACCTTCCTCATCTTCCCCCATTCGTCAGGTCAGGACATCCGTGGAGCGGTTGTCCTGACGTCGCTCGCACGACAGCGAGTAGCCGCTTCATCTCGAATGCGGGCTGCTGCGTGGGAGTACCCCTGAAACTTGTTAGGCCACCTTCCGCCTTGGTTCTGCCCTAGGTCACTTTCCTTTGCCAAACGCGAACGCGCTTCTGTGAGCCGCGCCGGGTTTGCCGGAGACCTCACCTGGTGAGAAGTAGGGTCTATGACAAGCAAGACGGCGAACAAATTCTGTCCTGAAGTCCGCGTCCGCGCCCTTCGGATGGTGACGGAGCATGAAGCCGAACATCCCTCCTGTTGGGCGGCAGTATCATCGACAGCAGCGAAGATCGGTTGTTCGGCACATACCCTCCATGAATGGGTGAAGAAGGCCGAGGTCGACAGCGGCAAGCGCGCTGGTCTGTCAAGCGACATGGCCGAGAAGATGAAGGCTCTGGAGCGGGAGAACCGCGAGCTTCGTCAGGCCAACGAGCTTCTGCGTAAGGCATCAGCGTATTTTGCCCAGGCCCCTATCGGCGAATGCAAGCATTCGCCTGTCGGGTAAGAGGAAGCTCGACCGCCCACTGAAGCGATGATTTCCTTCATCGACGAACACCGCTCGGTGCTCGGGGTCGAGCCTATCTGCAGACTGCTACCGATTGCCCCGTCCACCTATTAGGCCCAGTCGGCTCGAACGTGGGATTTTGGCCAACTTGACGAACAAAAGAAGAATATGGATTTTGATGGTCGTGGGTGCCTGTGTTTTGCGTCGCAAATATCAGGTGCAAAATCGAAATTTTAATCGGGATTAAAGCGACAAGCTGGCCTTCATTCAACCTTTCGAATCTCTGCATCCAGCCAACTGCAGAACCGGCGTACGACCTTCGATTCAGAGCGGCGCAGGTAGCGATATGTGCCGATTTCAACAGGCTCATATCCAGGTAATGCTGTGAGTGCTCCGGAACGCGTTTCCCGGTCTGCGCCGACGTAATCGTCCACCACTTCTGGAAGAAGCAGCATTTGCGAGCGGTCTGTTCCTGATAGATGTGCCATGGCAGAATATACCATGAGATTTTGCGATCAGGAATCCTCCAGTCGGGTTCCCAGCGCCCATGAGCACACGGAAGGTCAGTATTCATGCTTATTATTTTTGGCGGCTTGCCGGGCACCGGAAAAACGACGATTGCGCGTGCTTTGGCGAAGGAGCTCGGGGCGAGCTATGTCCGCGTCGATACGGTCGAGCAAAATATACGAGCTTCTGCCGTCTTGAAAGCGGACGTCGGCCCAGCGGGATATTTGGTCGCCTATGGAATCGCGGAAGACAATCTGGCGCTTGGCAATACGGTCATTGCGGATTCTGTGAATTGCTTGGAGGTCACGCGAGATGCCTGGCTATCGGTTGCCACGCGCTCGGCAGTGCCATCAGTTGAAATAGAGGTTATCTGTTCCGACAAAAATGAACATCGCCGAAGGGCGGAAACGCGGGCAACAGATGTTCAGGGGTTGATAAAGCCAACCTGGGAAGAAATTATGGCCCGACACTATGATGATTGGGGGCAAAGCCCACTCGTTGTCGATACTGCGGCGCAGGATGTCCGGCAATCAGTCGCCGAATTGGTGTCAAAGCTTGCGCTTGGCAGAGGTCAGCCAGGCCGGGACTTTTGACACGGTCTGCCTAAGTTTCGCGACAAATCGGCGGCCACTGAATTTTCAGGTGGATTTCTGTCGCAAAAGTCGCTCGCAAAAGTGAGTGAATTGCAGGGGATTTTTGCGACAGGATTCCAACCTGTGGCGCATTTGGGTGTACCTAACAGTGACAGTCGAATGTGACGTTCCCCTTCCGTCACAATAGGGTTGATTTTGCCATTCTGCGACAAGCGGACGCGGAAGCCACCCTAAAGTTACAGCTTCCTCGTTTGTTCTTCGAGTTGGCCAAAACCGCACGTTCGGGCCGACTAGGCCTATTATGAGGTTATCGCCAAGCGCACGGACGTGGCCGGCTATCGGCGCGCGAACGGAATGACATTGCCATGAAAGTCGAGATACGCCGGGTATTCAACGAGAACTTCCAGGTCTATGGCGTGCGGAAAGTGTGGCGACAATTGCAGCGAGAAGGCTTCGACGTCGCACGCTGCACCGTCACTCGGCTCATGAGAATGATGGGTCTTCAAGGCATCATTCGTGGCAAGCCAATCAAAACCACTACATCGGACAAGTCTTCCCCGTGTCCGCTCGACCGGGTGAACCGACAGTTCTTCGCTCCCGCGCCGAACATGCTGTGGTTATCCGATTTCACCTATGTCGCGACCTGGCAGGGCTTCGTTTACGTGGCCTTCGTGATCGATGCCTTCGCCCGCCGTATCGTTGGCTGGCGGGCCAGTCGAACGGCGCATGCGGGCTTTGTGCTCGATGCCCTCGACCAGGCGCTTCATGATCGGCGGCCCGTCAAACGTGGCGGGCTGGTTCATCATTGCGACGGCGGCTCGCAATACGTGTCCATTCGCTATTCCGAACGGCTGGCGGAGGCAGGCATCGAACCGTCTGTCGGAAGCCTTGGCGACAGTTACGACAATGCTCTCACTGAGCCGATCAACGGTCTTTACAAGGCCGAGGTCATCCATCGACGAGGACCATAGCGCAACTTGGAAGCCGTGGAGTTCGACACGCTCGAATGGGTCGACTGGTTCAACAACCACCGCCTTCTGGAGCCCATCGGAAACATTCCGCGCGCCGAGGTAAAAGACCGACACTACGCCATGCTGGACGCACCGGCCATGGCAGCATAACTTAAACCAAACGGTCTCCGGTAAAGCCGGGGCGGTTCAATAACATCGTGGCTTGGTTGGTCGATGATATATCTACAGCGTTTTACGAAAGCAAACATATTGGTAACGGATTCCGCTACACTATGCCGAACTATTATAGCAGCCTTTTGATCGCTCTTTCGAGCTGTTTTGTTTATGGCTCAATCCGCTTGGGTGGCTCATGCCGATTTGTTTTGCCACTATGGAAGATGACGGCGGTCATAGCATTACTTTTTACCAGTTATCTCTTGATTGGTGCATTTCAAGGCTTTTCAATCCTTATGAGCATTGGCGTCGTACTGGCGGTCTACGGCCTTATTGATCCAGCCTTTTGCCGTCGGCAAGCGAGCGAGATTGGGAAAAACCAAAATGTATCATAACTTGCTTGATCGTTGGGATGAGCAACGTTCACAACGCGGTGGCAAATGGAAGAAAACAACCGATTTTATTTTAGACGCTGATCGCGCATTTCCGGGCGCGAAAAACACAGGATCTATCGACGATTTCTGTGTCCTTGCGGACCAAATCATAGGTGACTCGGCGTATTTTTATGCGCCGGGCGGGGACAAAGAGTGTTTTCAATGGCAAGGTGGATGGCTCAAATTTCCATCGGACATTTCGACTGACGTCGAAGAGAACAACGTAGTCTGGGCGAAAATAACAGACAGCGGATCATTCGATCATGCCTTGGTGATCTTCCATCATTGGAATGCAAGCACTCGGAACCACCAGATTGCACATTTTTTCTCGAAACGTGGGATCTCGGTTGTCGAGATTGCTATGCCTTATCACTTTGAGCGACGACGCCTTGGTTCTAGGTACGCCGATTTCATGCTTAGTCCTAATCTGGGTCGAACCATCCAGTCAGTGAGGCAAGCAGTTTGCGACGGGCAAAAACTCATCCGATGGCTGAACAGCAAAGGCTATAAGAAGATTTCCGTTCTCGGTATGAGCTTAGGGTCCTGGGTAGCAGGGTTGGTCGCCGCACACGAGCCGGCTGTGTCAAAAGCTTCGCTGTTTCTCACAGCGGGAAGTCTAGCCGATATGATCTGGACGGGGCGCGCGACACGATCAATACGGGAGAGCCTTGAACCTGCTATTGAGTTGAGTGACCTCAGAAGGGCGTGGGGTCCGCTTAACCTAGAGAATTACGCTCACAATTTGACGCGTCCAGATCTGGATCTCCAGATTGTGTTGGCGAAGAGAGACAAGGTTGTCCTGCCTGAGCTGTCGCATCGGTTCCTGCACAGTCTGAAGGCTACCGGAGCCAGGCCGAATATTTTAGAGTTAAATTGTGGTCATTACTCCCTGGCGCTTCCGCCCTACATTGTATTGGCCGGTTTGAAATTAAAGCGGTTTTTGGTGGAAGTTGACAAAGTAGCCTAGACTGCGCCGGAACTGTCGTGTGTCGGCCACTATCTGTCTTGACGAAGGACCTCCTGCCACCCGGATTTCCATCAATTGGCGTTGGTGCAGGGATCAAGTTTCAATATTTTGCATTTAAGCGGCCGGGCTATAAAATAGGTTGATTGGTGCAGCATGCCGCACAAACACAACGCCTCCCGCCGACATCATATCGGTAAGATGAAGTTCAAAGTGACGAATTGGGCGGAGTATGAGGCGGGGCTTCGCTGTCGTGGCAGCTTGACCCTTTGGATAATGCCGGAAGCGCAGGCGGGCTGGGCAGACCCACGTCGCAAGACACGTGGTGGCTAGCCACTTTATTGGTATCTGGCGATCAAAACGACGCTGATGCTGTGTATGGTGTTCGGATTGCGCTTACGCCAGAGCCAAGGGCTTCTGAGTTCGGTGCTTGATATAATGCGATTGGATTTGCCTGTGCCCGATCAGATCGAAGATGAGATCGACCAGTTCACTGCCGATGGAGCTTATGATGGGTATCCAACCTAAGACGCAGTTTTCCGTCACAGCCCAGGCGCAAGGGTCATTATTCCACCGTGCTCGAAGGCAGTTAAACAGCCCAACGCGCAGGCGTCCTACCAGAGAGACGATCATATCGCATCCATCCAGATCGATGGCCGGTTAAAATGACAGGACGGTAACGGCTATGGCAAACGGGCTTTGGTTGAAACCGCGATGGGTCGATACAACGGCATTATTGGGCTGCGTTTGCGCGCTCGGTCATTCCTTGCTCAACAGACAGAGGCTGCGATCGGCGTCGCCATCGTGAACCGAATGCTTGCCTGCGGACGCCCGAGATCCGCTCAACATGACGACATGTTGCTGAACGCTGCACCAATGCCCGAAGTACTTTCTCTCCGCCTTCGGCATGGAAACCTTGCGCGATCTCCCGGATATCGAAGCGCTTGAGGATGCCGGGTTGTTCAGCCGGAAGGGTGAGCTACAGATGATAGATGGAGTGCATCGGGGAGAGGGTGAGATCGAAGACGAATACTCGGGCGATCTGGAAATCATATATTGTCGGAGTCTGTCCGAGCGGCACTTCATTTGGAATCATGTTGGTTTGAAAACCGCCGCATCGAAATCAAAGGCAGACAACTTTGCAATGCCCCGCGGTCTTCTGAAGTGTGGCTATAATCCGGTCTGTGTAACGGCTGGCTTCTACTGGTTGAGCAATGCTCGTGAAGCATCCGATGTGATACTAACTTTTACTCCAATCTCGGGCTCTGTTCAAAGTATTTTTTCCGCAATAAGTCGAAGTCCGAATGCAGCCAGCAATGCGCCAAGCACGCGCTCAATCCAGCGCCCAAATTGCTGGTACAACATCTGCGCGCGGCGACTGGAGAAAAGAAGCACCACCAATCCGTACCATACGATCTCCAGCGTAAAGCCGCCAAACAAGATCAGCAACTTGGCCCACAAGGCAGTCTCGGGTGGAATGGCGACGGCGTATAACCCGATGAAGAAGGCGATACCCTTCGGATTGGACAGGTTGACCAACATACCTACTCCAAAACCGCGTCCGAACCCTTTCGTCTCCTTTGGCTGAGCCTGAGAGGCGACTGTCGAGCGATCTGGAAGCCAGGCCATCAGGCCAAGATAGACGAGATAGCATCCGCCTGCGATCTGCACGAGGCTGGTCAGCCAGCTTATTTTCGTCAACACCAGCGCAAGTCCTGACATGGACAAGATGGCGTAGATGGTCGCCGCGAATGCCAGACCAAAGGTGGCTCCCACAGCGGTAGACCGGTTACCCGATACCGCCAGCCGGCTGATCAAGGCGAAATTCGGCCCCGGACTTATCACGACCGCCGCATATAGGCCCAGTGTCGTCAGAACGGTCAGTAGCATCGTACTCATTCCCCAAGAGAGGTCAGCAGTTATGTCGGTTGCGATTCGTTATCTATGGTCTGGGGTGCTCCGGGCGGCAAAAAATTGATTTTTGCGATCGCCACACCATAGGCATCGAAGGCTTCAGGAAAAGTGAAGGCGAATGGCGTTGGCCCATGGGTAAACAGATACTCCAAACGGCTGGCAGCCTCTGACCATTTCGGTATGTGAGCGTCTTCCACCCACCACATTGCATAGCCGGGCCAATTGGGTGTTCGAAACCATTTATGCCGCTGGGCCAGTGCCCGTTGATGGAGGCCGTTATAGACGAAGGCTTTGACGTCTTCGATGGATCTCCAAAGGCTGAGGGTCGATGCGCGGGTATCTGTCGCGGTTGTAAACCCGCCATCGTAAAAGCTCGGAACAGTGAAGGGGCCCCATTCACCCCAATCCCGCTCAAAATTCGTCAGCTCTGATCGATCATCGATTTCCCGGGCGCGGTTGACGAATCCTTCGGCATTTTCTGCATGGCGGAACACGGCTGGCGTCAGCGCCTCGAACCCGTGCACTTCGGGATCGCCATAGGGCTTCTTCATAATAGCAAATGTCGTGAACGCTAGCCGTGCCATTCGTTTTCTCTCAATGCAAGTTGACCTCGAAGCACGGTGCAGGACCCGCCTCCGATCCATAGACGATCATGCTCCGGCAACACACTGATGCGTCCCGGACGCCCGAGTTGCCGGCCCTGCTCGACAAAAAATGCGGTCCGCGCCGAGAGAGCCGGATCATCTCGGAGTAGCAACGCTCCCAGGCTGCCCGCACAGGAGCCGCAAACCGGATCTTCGTAGATGCCCTCTGCGGGTGCGAAACTGCGCATGCTGGCGACTATATCGCCATCGGTTCTGGAGAAGACTGTCACACCAACTGCGCCGCTTTTTCTGGTCATGCTCGCAATAGCGCGATGATCCGGGTCAAGACCGTCCAGATCGACGCTTGCAGCAAGCTCGACCATGACCCAGGGAACGCCGGTTGCCGCGATCTCGAATCGATCGGCCTTGATACGATCCTTGGCGAGGCCAAACAGGGCAGCAGCCTGATCCATAGAAAGATCAACAGGCTGAAAGCGCGCTGGAGGCACTTTGCAATGCCATTGTGAGAGCGGGCCGAGCCGATGGATCGCGACCCTTCCGAGACGACATTCCAGCGCAAGTGCAGGTTCCCGATTTGCAGTCGCTTCGGCCAATGCATGGGCCGCCGCAATGGCCGGATGCACTGCAAAGTCGATTTCCCGCCTTGTCGTGAATATGCGCAGCCTCACATCGCCGCCCGCGTCAGGAGGAAGCAGAAAAACCGTCTCCGACAGATTGGTTTCGCGCGCGATTGCCTGCATCGTAAGATCGTCAATCTGCTCGCCGCCAAAGATCACCGCAGCCGGATTTCCGGCCAGAGGACTGGTGGAGAAAACATCGACCTGCCAGAGTGTCAGGCTATCAAATTTAGGAAACACCTGCTGTATCCTGTCTCGGGTGGGATGGTTCCAGAGCTAAGGTACTCACCCTAGGCTGCCGACCGCTGGAACTTTGTTTCACTCAAGACTGCCTGCTCGATCGCGCCCAATGCCTGAGCAAGCTCGCCGTGATCGATGGTCAGCGGTGGAAGAAGTTTGAGAACCTGACCGGCGTGTCCGCAAGTTTCGATGATGTAACCTTCATCGAACAGTCTTCGCGACAGACGTGACGGCAGCTCCGTATCCTGGAACTCGAGCCCGACCATGAGCTCGCGCCCTTTCAAGCGCACTGTACCCGGTGGCTGTGACGCAATGATCCGAACAAAGCTGCGCTCCACCATTGCTGCCTTGGACGCGATCTCCGCTGTGAGCTGACCATCTCTCCAGTAGCTATCCAGCGCTGCGGTTGCCCCGACAAAGGCGAGATTGTTGCCGCGAAATGTGCCATTATGCTCTCCCGGCAGCCATTGATCCAAATGCGGTTTCATCAGAACCAGCGAAAGGGGGGCACCGAAACCGGACAACGATTTTGACAGGACGACGATATCCGGTTGAAGTCCGCATGGTTCAAAGGAAAAAAAGGTACCGGTGCGGCCATTTCCTGCTTGTATGTCATCAATGATGAGCAGGGCACCAAGGCGCTGGGCCAACTTTGCCAGGCCTTTCAGCCATTCGCCGCTTGCCACGTTGAGACCACCTTCACCTTGAACGGTCTCGACGATGAAGGCTGCAGGTGCATCGTTCCCCGCACCGCTGCCCAGCATGGCGGTGATGACCTCAAGGCTGTCGATATCCTCTCCAGTGAACTTATCGAAGGGCATGAAGGTGACGCCATCAAGCCGAGTGCCCGCGCCAGCCCGTTTAGTAGCATTGGATGTAGCGGCAAGTGCGCCCATCGTCATGCCGTGGAAGCCGTTGGAAAAGGCCACGATCTGGCTGCGGCCGGTGACCTTGCGGGCCAGCTTGAGTGCGGCTTCAACCGCATTTGTACCGGTCGGTCCGGGGAACTGGAGCTTATAGTTCAGGCCCCTGGGAGTCAGGATGATATCCTTGAAGGAGCGGATGAACGCTGCCTTGGCGGTGGTGTACATATCCAGCGAGTGAACGATGCCGCCATCGCTGAGGTAGGCAAGAACGCGCTCCAGTATGCGGGGATTGTTGTGACCATAGTTGAGTGTTCCCGCGCCTGACAGGAGGTCGATATAGTCTTTTCCGGCTACATCTGTCAGCTTGGCACCCCGCGCAGTTGAAAACACAGTGGGGAAGGACCGGCAGTAGGTGCGGACGTTTGACTCGTGATCTTCAAACACGGATCTGAGAGCCTGCATTTCACACTTCGTCATTGCCATTCTCCTGTGTAACGGGCGGCATTTTTCCGATTATGCTGCGGGGAGTTCTTGAAGTGCCTCGCCGGTCCCATCTTTCAGATGGGGGTGAATTGACAGGTTGGCCCCGAGACTGTCCACAATGGCGGCTGAGCGGATCGACAAAAGGCTGAACGAACCTGCATCGCCGAGCCCGTGGCTGCTCTCACAAAGTCCGTTGAGATAGAGAGGTGCGCCAATATCCGTAGGCACTGAATAGTCTCTCGTGACATCCAGTGCTCCATCCTTGCGTCTGCCCAGATGCTGAGCCACCTCGCTCAGGATCGGCGGCAGCAGTTCGCAGCCTTCCCCCGCTCCGATGTCCTTGAAGCCCGTTGCCAAAACTACGGCATCTACATCGAGCGCCGTATGACGGTCGAGGAATTTTTCCCACAGCCCCAGTGTGATGCTTTGTCCATTTGCCGCAACCGAGGTAATCTCGGTATTGTTGTGGATGGTAAAGCGCTCCTTGCCTTCCAGTTTTTCTTCATAGAGACTTACATACAATTTATGAAGAACATCGATGTCGGCAGCGCTGTAGTTGGTTGCTCGTAACTGCCCTTGCAAAGACTTGCGTGCTTCGTCATTAACGCTAAAGAAGTAATCCACGAATTCCGGAAAATAAACATAATCCGAGAAGGGGCTCGTGTCTTTCTGACGCATCGCGAAGCTGCGATGAACCGAATGGATTTCCAAGCTCGGGAACCGTGCCATGAGATCGAGGTTGATCTCGACTGCGGACTGGCTTGCGCCGATCACGGCGATACTCTTGATCTGGTCGCCAATTGCCGAAAGATTCCTCAAATAATCACACAAGTGGAAGACGCGAGGACCGAGCGCCGGCTTGAAATACTCGGGAATGTTGCGGCTTCGCCCGGTGCCCAACACTAGAGCGCGGGCACTATAGTGGCCCTGGTTCGTCGTCACGCTCCAAAGCCTGGTGGCTCTATCGAACCGGATCGATTCAGCGCGTGTCGAATAGCTGACACAATGATCAAAAAACCGTGCGACCCACGCCACGTAGCGCGCATAATCTTTCCGGAATGGATAGGCGAGCCCGAGATTGAGATAGTCGAACAGCCGATTTTCGCATTTCAGATAATTGGTGAAACTATACTGGCTGCGCGGGTTGCGCGGCGTGACAAGATCGCGCAAGGGGTTGTTCTGGATATCGGAACCGTCAAGCATCATGTGCGGATGCCAGGCCGGGCCTGAGCCCGCTTCTAGGAAATGCACGCTGAAAGATGAGCCCAGTTCTTCACTGGCTACCGCCAGTGAAATGTTTGACGGACCAAAGCCGATGCCAAGAACGTCAACGTGATGCGGCTTGTTTGTCTTCATGTAACGACAGCTCCGAGCAATTGCAGTTTGCTTCCAGGTTCCGACGCTTCTTCTTGGAATCCGGATCCATTGAAAGCCGGCTCAGAGGGGAGAAGGTCTTTACCCTCGGGCCAGAAAATTGGGCCGTCCAGCCCAATGGAGCGCCAGAGCTTCAAGGCTGCATCGCTTGCGAGTGGCGCAAGGCCGCAGGCGGTTGCCTTTACGATGCTACGCAATACGTCCGTGTTTGTGCCGTGCTTTGCCAAGGATTCGATGAGCTCAAGTCCGTTCGCAACAGTAAGGGCTGCCATGCGCAGACTCTGGTGGCGATAATCATACGCTGTCTCGAACCGGGCAAGCAGTGATGCTGCGTAAGCGCTGCCGGAAACCGGGCCTGACTTTCCGCCAAACAATTCACAGACTCGCTTGATTGGCTGCCGGAATTTTTTGTCGAGGACACGCTCCATGTCCTCCCGCGTGAAGTTCGCCTGGTTGTATTCTGGATTTGACCAGGCCAGATAGAAGCGCACATCATCAGCGGGAGTTTCGGCCAGAAGATCGCGACCCCAGATCAAATGGCCCTGGCTGGTGGAGAATTTGAAATTGTCCAGCAGGTAAAATTCGTTGGTGATGAAAGCAGTGGGCAAAATATGCTTGAGTCCGCCGGCCCGGGCTGCCAAGGCCAGTCCAAGATGGGCGATGACATAGAAGAACGAATTATCAAAGCCCAGATACTGCACATACCGAACCGATGATGCACGCGCTGTCGCGCCTTCGAAACCTCGCAACATGCAAGCCTGATCGATCCAGTGGAAATGACCGGGAAGCATTTCCGCCCAAACATTGAGCACCAGACCGTCGGCATTCGGGAAGGGTGCCGGTATGCCCCAGCGGGATGGGAATGTGATCGGAAACTTCGCTAGTCGTTTGGCGAAGAGTTCGTCGATCAGACGCGACAAATTCGGCCGTTTCTCGGGAATATGGTGGCGTAGATGATCGAGAAGAGGTTCACGCCACTTTTCCAGATCAATGAAATACTCATCGATCTCCCGCATTTCGACCGGATCACCCGCCTCTCCCCCTGTCGGATAAAGGCCGAGAAGGTCACTTGCCTCGTTGGGATGGCCACAAGCCTCACAGATATTGGCTTTCGTGCCGGACAGACAGGTGGGGCAGTAACCCGTCGCATAGGATTCGAACATGAAGCGGTTTCGCTTGATGTCGAATGGGGACAGTCGACGATGCTTCTCGATCACACCAGTGTCGAACAGATGCTTGAACCAGTCGGATACGGACTGCGTGTATGCCGTGTCGGGAATGGCCACTACGTCGAAGTGAATCTGAGACTTGGAGAGCGTAGTCTGAATATCAGCATGGCTTTTTCTCGCCAACGCCAAGGGTTCAGTTCCCAGACGTTCAGCCGTGGTCACCACGTAGCTTTGGTTCAGATCCACACTCAGTGCGGCTACGGCGTCTCGCCCTTGTAAAGTCAAGTAACGACGCAGGACGTCAGCTCCGAGGTAGGGACCGGACAGATGGCCGACATGGAGATCTCCGTTCGGCGTAGGGGGAGGCGCGATGATAACTGTTAGTTCCGCTGTCATGTCCAAGCGTCTCGTTATTGTTGGGGGCTGGGGCGTTGCAACCTTATGCTTCGGCTTGTGCTAAGCCGTAACGCCGTTTAAGCGCGGCATGGGCTTCCGGGCTTCCCCAGAAGATTGTCAGGAAAACCAGAGGGTCGGCGTCAGAGTGATTAAGCACCGTGTGATGGCTGTGACGGGGCAGATAGATGACATCGCCTTGCGCAATATCCGAACTTTCATCATCGACCGTGATGCTGCCGGCCCCGGAAAGGATAATAAATGTCTCTTCCTCATCATGCGAATGCGGAGTGGTTGCTTCACCCGGGCGTACGGATGCGATAGCAGATCCCCAGAACTCCGGATCCGTAACCTCATTCCACGGATATAACCGACGAAGATCGCAGCCATATTCATACTTCGTCTGCGCTTCACGCGCCGGTGAGATAATAACAGGCATTAAGGATCTCCATCAAAGTGATACAGTCTGCAGCCGCCGAAAAAACATCGGAGGAACACGTTTAAATTGTTTGGTGGCTTCGGCGAAATGGGGTCACTGTGACTAAAGACCTCTCGAAAATTGCTCAAAAAATTTTCTGATTTATGGTATTAATATTAATTTCCTCGGTTATAAATCAAAAATTTCAATATATCGAATGTAACATATCTTAAATAACAAATTATATGTATTATACATAACTATATTTTATTAATAATATTAAACACAACAAATAATTTACATAAATCAACAGACAATTTTATTTTTTAATAAAAAAGTTTATTTTTTTATAATAACGATTGCCTAGTTGGCGTCAATGTCGCGTGCTTCACAAAAATTTTGAACCATTTGAACTTTTTTTTGAGGTTGCATCAATCTCGCGGTTGAAAGCGCACTGGAAAATTTTCAAAGAACTTCCATCGCAAACGGGTGCCAAAAGCATTCTGTGAGATGCCGCGTCGTATCAGGCTTCAAATGATGTTTGATGGAGCTAAAAAATTATGTGAAATCCGGCGGATTGACGTGCCTTCCACGAATGTTACGTTGAAATCAACACAACTCCTCATTGATTTCTTCAAAACAAAATGTCTCTTACGAACGTAAATCGACATGAGTATGTGAGAAAATTGTTCTAATCTCCGCCCGTTCAAACGGGTTTTAACGAGATGTACATAGAAATATTAGAGGCCATTATGATCAATATTGACCAACTGACACATTATCAGCGCAAGCTTGCTTATGAAATGGATTCTTGGGATCTCTCCGTTGCTCTCAATGAGGGAGAATCCTCAATCGTTGTGGTCGATGGGCGCTCCGCAGAAGCATATGCCAGCGAACATATTCCGGGTGCGATCAATTTACCTCACAAGGGCATTTGTTTTTTCTCCACGGAAAGCATCGACAAGAGCAAGATTTATGTCTGTTACTGCGATGGCATCGGTTGCAATGCATCGACCAAGACGGCGGTTAAACTGCTTACGCTTGGCTTCCAGGTTCGGGAATTGATCGGCGGGCTCGATTGGTGGAAGCGCGACGGTCATCCGACCGAGGGTGATAACGCCCAGAGCGGCGGCGCTGCCTGCGGCTGCTAACCGCACTCCGCTCACGAGCTTTTCATGCGCCAATATTCGTCTGGGTTGGCTGAGTTTCCAGCAACGCCCGCAGCAGGAGCTCCAATTTGTCTTATGGAGATGGCAATGAGAAGTGCCAGTGACAGCATTCGAGAGCTTACAATATCACTCGATCCGGCCTTATTTAATTTTATTGCTGCCGAAATTGCCACAACACCAAGCGTTTCGGAAAGCGACTATTTGCTTTCGCTCCTGATTAGGGAGCGTCAGTCGCGGATGAAAGAGCTGATGCTGCGCAAGCAGTTTGCCCATGAACTCGGTGATCCGTATTCGCGGGACATGCTCTAGAAGATCCCGGATGGTTGCCTCTAAACAGACCCGAGATCGCTTTCGATGAGAGCGTGGACCAGTTTGCGGGCGGTGTCGCACAGCCGAAAAAACAAATGAGCCAAGCGCTCCATTCAAGAAATCGGAACTTCGCAAATGTTGGTGAAAGTAGCCCTGCCGTATCTATCTGTTATCGTCTATTGCATTTGTACAGCGGTTTCCGCTGTATGGATTTCATTCGCTTTTTCCAACATAAGCGGATCTGCCGTTACGCTCTTTGCTTTTATCGTTTCCTTTGCCGTTTTTACTGGGATCCAGAAATATCTGCACGGCGACGTATTCCGACTTGTGCGACAATATCCATTCAAAGTCTTACTTCTGAATATTTTCACGCTCTTCAGCTGGCTCTTCGCATTCCAGTCACTTTATCACATCGAGCCCTCCATCGAGTGCGCCGTGTTTCAAGGGTTTCTGCCGATCGCCGTTCTGTTTGCCGATTTCGCTAGCGGGCGTGCGAAAGTACGCAGCATGCGGGCGGCAGGCATTTCGATGATCGCGATTTCGCTCTCCGGTCTCATTCTAATGCGCTTCGTCGAGGGGCGTGGAATGATGGATTTCAGCTTCGCTCAGTTGCTTCAAGGCGTGGCTCTGGCTTCTATTGCGGGAATTTCAGCCGGACTGCATGCATTTTTCTCGGCGGATCTCTATAAAGTGGCAAAGTGCACCACGCTTGAGATTCTCTGTAATCGCTTCTTTCTTCTGCTGGTCGTGACGAGCTTCTTCGGCGGGCCTGACCTGATGCAGGCCTTTACGGTGGAACCAATGACGATCGTGCGGCTGCTTGCATTGTCGGCAATTTCGGTTCTCATACCTATGTTCACATTGCAATACTCGGTGCAAACCATGGGTGCGGCACGCGTTTCGATCATTACACCGGCAGTTCCCGTTATTGCGCTTATACTCGAACAAGTCTTGGGCGGCTGGCCTTCAGTATTCATACCGATGCTGGTGGGTATGGTTTGTGTCAGCATTGGCTTGACAAATTACTGGGTTTATAGAAAAAATTTCAATTTTAATCTATTAAACAGGCTTTTCAAGCGTGGTAAATGGCGTGCGGTCAATACGCAGCCTTTAGATAATGAATTTTTGCATGAGGCCAAGCCGACACTTTCGCAAGCCGCAAAGGTGAAGCCAAATGCGCCATAGTAGGAATTATTGTAATGAATGCACCACCTCTGAAACAAAGCCGACAGGTTCTCGGTAAGAGCTGTTCAAACCCTCTCGTACATCAACCACGCGCGTGCCACGCACTCGGCGTACTTGTCGACGGGGAACGCACCTATAAGCTCTATGTCATCCTGTCAGATCTCTATACACTTGAAGACTGCCCAGGCGAGGCCGCTTTGAGGCGCATGGTACTGCAGGCGTTTGAGGGATGGGATGCGGCAGAAGATTATCCTACCGGCTTCGCCATCCTCCACCTGGCAAAGGATGGCGTCTATATTCTCGCATCCCGCTGGAGCAATGCAAACAATCTTCGCCACCGTGCCTACGCTGTTGATCTCTCCCGGTTAGGCGAGAAGCCGACACCGCTTTCGGACCCGTGGACGATTGCTTGTGTTTGGGAGCTGCAGCTTATCAAGAAAGAGGCCGATGCTTGGATCTCGGCAGTCTTGAGCCGCGGCGAGCAGAGCCTCACTGCCGAAATGATTCAGGAATACGCAAACCTCCAGTTCAGAGGTGCTCTGTGATCATTCGGCGTGTTGAGCAGAGCGACATGGCGCAAATGCTTGCGCTATGTGCTGAGCATGCGGAGTATGAAGGATTGCCGTTTGCCGAAACCGGTCAGATCGAGCGGTGGAAGGTAGCGCTTTTTGCCGAGCCTGCCCGCCTGTTTGCTTGGGTGTGTGACGGTGTCGATGGTACCCCGCTGGCTGGATACATGACTGCCACGATTGATTATTCGACTTGGTTGGCGCACCATTTCATCTACCTCGATTGTCTTTTTCTTCGCCCCTCTCATCGCGGTCATGGGCTCGGTCGCGCTCTGATGAGCGTTTTGCAGACCTTTGCTCAGGACAAGGGATGTGCCGCCATAGAGTGGCAGACGCCTCCGACCAATGCACTGGGCCTGGGCTTCTACCGTGCGATCGGGGCGCGAGAACTGGAAAAGGTGCGGCTCTCACTGCCGGTGATCCAATCGGAGATCAAAGAATGACCGTTGACCGGATCTACGATGTGGATCGCTGGGTAGAACTTCCGCTGGGCGATCTATTTCGGGCGGGCCTTGCTCTGGATGCTGGCAAACGTGCGATCGCGGACCGAAAGGTATCCTATAGCTTTGAAGATTTGGAAAATCTCGCTAATGGTTATGCCAGCTATCTGGCGCGTCAATGCAATGTTCGACCTCAGGACCGGGTGCTGGTCATCTGCCGTAAAGTTTGTCAGGTCCCTGCTCTGGCGGTGGCACTCTGGAAGCTTGGTGCGGTCTACATGCCGGTGGATGCCGAACTTCCAGCGGCGCGGCTCAGCGCTATTATCAAGACGGCGGCTCCAAAGGTCATCGTTACTTTCGATCAGGTCGACAATCTGGGTGCCTTTGTTGTCAATCTCAGTGAACTTCCCGAGTCAGGGGATTGGGATCACATCGCGCCCTATCGGCATCGCGGAGACGAGATCGCCTATGTGATCCACACCTCGGGCTCGACGGGTATACCGAAGGGGGTGCAGATCACGGTTGGCAATCTGCGCACCTATTTTTGTGCCCATAATGAGATGCTCCGATTCACCTCGGACTCGCGAGTGATAAGTTTCACACCCTTTCACTTCGACGTGTCGATCGAAGATACGCTAATGCCATTGTCGCTTGGCGCATTTGTCTACCAGTATAACGGCCCGCCGATCGGGGAACTCATGCGCCGCACGCTCGGGCAGGAACGTATAACGCATCTGATTGCGGTCTCGACGGTACTGACTGTTATCTCAGATCGTCCGGAACTGATTACCTCCGAAAGCTTCCCGGAGCTCGAGATGGTCATGACCGGTGCGGAAGTTTGCGCGCCCTCGGTCATCAATCTCTGGGCATCACGCCTGCCAAGGGCGAGGGTCTACAATGTTTACGGACCGACCGAAGTCACCATCGTCTGCCTGGGCTACCTCATTGCGTCACCCGAGGAGGGACGAACGACACCCTATCCAATCGGTGAGCCGCTGCGTGGGGTGGAGGTTATTCTTCTTGATGAAAACGGTGGCGAGATCACAACCCCCGACGAAACGGGCGAATTGTGTCTTGGCGGCGAACAGGTCATGGCGGGCTATCTAGCCTCTCCCGAGGAAACGGCACAGAAGCTCTTCGAGCGCGGCGGTGTTCGCTATTACCGGTCGGGAGACAGATGCAAATGCGACGCAGACGGGAACTACCATTTTGTCGGTCGCGTCGATGCTGAAATCAAACTTAATGGCCGACGGATCAACCTGGCTGAAATCGAGGCGGAGTGCCTGGCTGTTACAACGGTTGCCCGTGCTGCGGTTGGCCTGATCAAGACGCCTGGTGGAAGACAGGTGATCGGTGCGGTGCTCGTGGCGGACGAGCCAACAGCAGTTGAAGAGGTGCGGCAAAGGCTGGCGACACAACTGCCGACCTACATGATACCGTACCTATGGGGAGTTGCGTCAGAGATACGCCTCGGTCGGAGTGGCAAGACCGATAGCCGTCTTTTGCTTTCGGCCCTTGAAAAGCAGGCCGGATACAGTGGCTCCACCACAGTTATTGATATTACCTTAGGAGATAATGACGATGTGCGATGAACAGGCTCAGGCTCAGGCTCAGGCTCAGGCTCAGGCTCTTGTTCGGCACTTGATTGCCGAAAGCACGGAGGGCCGCGTTGACGGTGCAACGATTGAGGACGCCCAAGGTCTGCACGAATTCGGCATAGACTCGCTGGCTACGGTTTCTCTGCTGGTGTCACTTGCGGAGAAAACTCACGTCGATCTCGAAGATTTCCTTGATGATCTTGAGACCCCACGATCGGTCGGCGAATTGGTGTCGCTGGCTAAGACGTTCATGCTGTCGAAGCCGATTGATGCCTGAGGCCACCATGAGGATAGTGGACAATGATCTCCCGGCATCTGACGTTGTGCAGACTGCTGATATTGCGGCCGATTCTTTGGCGGAGATCGTGCGCTTTGCCTCAATCATGCAGTGGAAGATCGTTGCAATCCATCGTTACGACGATGTGGCAGGACATTGGCGGGAGGAAAAATTGCCCGGCGAGGTCCAATTTGGCAAGAAGGATCGTCGCTTGCCGGTTCATGTCCTTCTTATTTCGAGGGAAACACTGGAGCGAGCGAAGGGGGAAAATCCGAGAATTGATGCTGAGGAGCGCGTGCTGATCCTGCATGCGAGAGGAACGTCAACTGCGCTCGATATAGCCCTATCGATGGGGCTGGAAAGCCATACTCATCTGTTCGTTGGGGAACTCACGCAGAGCGATCTCACGGTGTCGCGAGTCGATATCGACGGGATGAGCCCCGTCGATATCGTTCCCGATGTGGTGCGGCATCCGTTGGCGCGGGATTTTTCCCAACTTTTGGCTGCGCGCCGCCTACTGCGCCGTTCATTGAAAGGCTCAGCGGATCATGGACGTGAGGGGGCGGCGAACTGGATCAAATCGCTTGGTTTACAACCGAGCGCTGCGGTCGCCGTGGGTGAACATGGTGCGGGCATTCGCAAATTTACCCCACGCGAATGCAGGCATGAATCCATCCTTTACATTCATGGTGGTGGTCTTGTTCACTATGATCTCGATATCTTTTCACCGTTTCTTTCACATCTGGCGGAGATGCTCGGTGCCAGCATCTATGCCATAGGCTATCGCAGATGTCCGGAGGTTGCGGCTGAGGCGGTGATCGATGAAATTCTTGAGCGCGTCCGCTCCGTCGCGCTGACCGATCGCGTTCACCGAATTATGGGTGACAGCATAGGCGGCTTGCTAGCCCTTTATGCCGCTACCTGCGCTCTGCCCAGCCATTTTCAGGAGGCGGTGCTGCTTTACCCTGTTCTCTCGCTGTGCAGGACATTCCCGTCCTACGAAGTCTATGGTGACGGTTACCTGTTGGATGAAAGCCACATGCGCTGGTTTCGATCGCTGGTCTCAGCCCGTTTCTTGCGCGAAGGTTTCGATCCTGTCGCTGGCCTAAAGGGTAAACTGAACGCTACTCGCGTGATCGTCGTTTCGGCAGGCTGCGATGTTCTTGCTGACGAGGCCGTTGCCTTCAGCCGTGCGTCGGGTGCCGAGCTTATCCGGTACGACGACCTGCCGCACGATTTTTGTCTCTACCTACATCGAATGCAATCGGCCACGACCGCAGTCGCTGGTATCGTCGACGTTTTGACTTAAAAGGAAGCCCCATGTCGGATAGTTCTGACCGAGTTTTTGACGTAGCGATCGTAGGTGCAGGTGTGGCAGGAACCGCCGCCGCCATACTTCTCGCGCAAGCCGGAAAGTCCGTTATCCTGCTGGAGCGGAAGCGGGAGGTGGAGGACTACAAGCTGCTATGTACACATTTTGTGCAGCCCTTCGCTAATGCCGTCTTCCATTCTATCGGTCTCGGCCACCTTCTGGCTCCTCCGCATAGTATCGAAACGAAGGCGACCTTCTACGTTCCGGGCGGTGTTATAGACCTTGAGGAAGGCTATGGTGAAGACCCCGTCACAGCCTATGCCCACAACCTGGAGCGCCGCGTATTGGACCCCGCTTTGCGCCAGAGAGCAATCGAAGCCGGTGTGACGCTTGAGCTTTGTTTCGATGTGGCGCATCTGGAGACGCTAGCCGGCGAGCAAAGGATTGTCGGCTGGCGAGACGGGCAACAGGCCCGCGTTTCTGCCCGCATGGTCGCGGCGGCTGACGGTAGACAGTCCTTGGTTGCATCGCTGATGGGAGCCACCGGCAAGAGTCTGGACAATGATCGCGCCGCCTATTTCTGTTACTGCAAGGGAATTCCCTCGCCAGCGAACAATCGATCGCTGTTTGTCCTCCACGATAATGAGATGAGCTTTCTCTATCCTATCATTGAGGGGCGCAGCCTTTTGTCCGTCTACGTGACAATGGAGCGCTCGGCTCAATGGAGGTCTGTGGGTGCCATCTGGCCTCAGCTTCTGGAACGCTTCAAGACGGAGCTTCCGATGGTCGATTTCTCCTCGGCAGAACCCGACACTGAAGTCTATTCCTATCGTAAATACGACAACCAGATCAGGCCTGCTGTGACAGGCGGTGTTGCCTTTTTAGGTGATGCGGCAGTGTCCATCGATCCCATGAGCGGCGTAGGCTGCTCCTTTGCCCTCAAATCCGCCGACCTCTTTGCAAAGGCAGTGCTCGACCATACGTGCGATTCACACAGCGTGCTCGCCAAATATGCGGCAAGCCATGCGAGCTTTTTCGAGCCCCATATCACGGGAATTGTTGCCGATAGCCGCGTGAGCAAATCGACAGCGACAGTAGAAAAAACCTATGCAACGATCCTGCGAAGCAAAGCTCTCCAGAAGCAGTATTTGGATCTGACGGCCCGCCTGATTTCCCCCGAGGTATTCCAGCGCGCTTATCTTCGAGAAGCAATAAAAGGGAATGCGGCGCCGATGAAACCCGCAGTCGTGGCGAAAAGTGAAATCAGACTCCCGACGGTTGGCACCGGTTGACCGCAGATTACGCGATTTTTTCACCTGCAGCATTTTCTGAACGAGCACCGGTCAGATGTTTCCTGAAAATGCTCTCTCCGCCCAGTTGGAGCAATCATGAGCAATAACTTATTTTCGTATGATACTGAAATTTATAACAGAAATTTCCTAAATTGCGCGCAGCGGCAAAGTATCGTGATGTTAAAGCGGGATGGCGTTCCCGTTGACTGGCTGTTCTATACAACTCAGGTGAGCACAGACCGTATTCGCGACTTTTCGCTAATCGAGCAGAAGCCGAAATTCGATTTCGAATATGACGGCTTGACCGATGACGATTTCAAAGTGATCGGCGTTGATCGAAAAAATCACTATCTTGACAGTTTTGTTGAGGCGAAACCCCAGTTACTTGACGTTATTGCGCGCGACGGGTTCGTTCTGATGAGTTGCAACCTGATCCATGTTCCTCATCGACCTGAATATTACAACAAGAGGGATGTTCTGCACTTCCAAACGCTGACGGGCTATAATCCGCTCGAGGCCATCTGGGACGCAGTCGACGATAATTCCGCGGCAATCCTAGCTTACTTCACCTTCGATGAAGCATTTCTGGAAAAGATCTACAATGCGAGCCTGCTGAAAGGATACCGATCCTTCGCTATCACGCGCCGTAGTCCAGCTGACATAGGTGACGATGTTGAAGTGCTTTTCCAGGGCCATCGAAAGAACCGATGCGACTCGCTTCATCTGCTCCAGGATATCGAGGGTTACATCGTTGCAGAACCTGATCGGCTCAAAATGCTGGCAGAGGCTTTTTCCCTGCTGAGTGGATCCCGCATCTGTTTCGCGCAGTTCTTGCGTTTAGCAGATGTGGCATCTGTTTGGATTGACCTGGCGGTCGAGATCGGGCGCGAGGCAGCGCGAATCCGCGATGCGTTCACCATGTGGCAGGTGGGTGGCAAGGTTAGCGTTGAAAAGATCAGGCAGAGGGCTAGAGCTATCGCCGACTTGGAGGCGAGGTTGAGCGAATTGCGGTCACTCAGTTAGGATACGGACCACGCAAACAATGCGTTGCTTTTGTGAAAACGGGATAGGTGAAACAAAGATGGCAAAACAAACTGCGCAGGCACTCACCTAAGTGAGTCCAGCGGCACAGGTCAGTTTCGCTCTAAACAAGGTGATGCGACGTGTTTTTTTTGCCGCCCAACACTTTGAATTGCGGATTTGCCGTCGATATTCGCGCAAACAGCTAGCGGCTTCACGTTCAGCGAGCGAAGTCTTTGACCTATGGCACCTTCCAACTTGGTTGCATCCACAGCTAGTCGAACCGGTAACCTGACTTCGAAATCCGGAAGAATGGCGAGATTGCCCTTACGGGCGACGTCTCTCGACAAGATGCCGATGCCATCGATCTGTCGGACCAATGTTACAGTGAGATGTTCACTGGCAGAAAGGATGGTGCGACTTTCTATAAACTCGGGGGACATGCCCGGCAGCTTCTGATCGACGAACTGAGTGAAGCCGACGGAATAGGGGCAGCTATCGTTCGGCCGTACCAAAAAGCGATCCTTACGTTCGGATGCACGCTTGAGGACGTCCGTGCTCGTCGATGCACTGACGACCTCGATCTCAAATCCATCCAATTCGACGTAAGGCAGATCCTCCGGTGGTGATCCCAAGAAGACCGCGAGATCAACCTTTTTTTCACTAACGCCGCGAAGATTCTCATGGGTTTCCCCGGCGCTGAACTGAATATCGTATCCCGTAAATAAAGCCATGAAATGGTCCAGCAATCGCGACATTGCTTCCTGTCCGAGCGTAGTGTTCATGGCGATCCGCAGCTGTCTGCGGTTTTGCCCACGTATCTCGGCAATGCTCTCATCCAGGTTGCCGGAAGCCGCGATGAGTTCGCGGATACGGGGCATGATGGCACGGCCTGCATCAGTCAAGGTAAGGCCCTTCGAGTTTCGATCGAACAAGGCAAACCCGTAGTGATCTTCAATTTTATTGAGCTGAGCTGATATAGCTTGTACCGTCAAATGTGCGTTCGTGGCAGCCGCTGTCAAAGAACCAGTTTCAGTGATGCGGAGGATATTCCTAAGTGAGCGAATATTCATGTTCATCTGCCTCATGCATGTACATTTTTATACCTAGCGTACAATCGGACGGACATCCTGTCCACGCGAATGTTTATGATGTTCTCGCGGACGCTGTGGTGCCAGGATCAGCTGATGTGCGGGTACGGGCTTGTCGCAAACCTCCACAGAGGCCGCGGCTATCCCTTGAACGATTCCATTTTCATGTTTTGCAAACCCTTGTAAGTCCGAAGGTGCGCGCAACCGAATCATTCTGATTGTTGACTGTCCAGCAGCCAGAAAAGCCGAAGCCATCGGCATTGGTGCAGCGTTCAGCGACATGTCGTCATTCGGTCTTTTATAGGCCGGTTATTTGGTTGCTCCCGCCGAGGCTTGGCGTTGAGCGGATCTCGGGCGTCCGCAGGCAAGCATTCGGTTCACGATGGCGACGCCGATCGCAGCCTCTGTCTGTTGAGCAAGGAATGACCGAGCGCGCAAACGCAGTCCAATGATGCCATTGTATCGACCCACCGCGGTTTCAACCAAAGCCCGTTTGCCATAGCCGTTACCGTCCTGTCATTTTAACCGGCCATCGATCTGGATGGATGCGATGTGATCGCCTTTCTGGTAGGACGCCTGCGCGTTGGGCTGCCCAGCCCGCCAGCGCTTCAGGCATTATCCAAAGGGTCAAGCTGCTACGACAGTGAAAACCCGCTTCATACTACGCCCAATTCGTCACTTTGAACTTCATCTTACCGATATGATGTCGGCGGGGGGCGTGGTGTTTGTACAGCATGCTGCACCAATCAACCTATTTTCGATCTCGGCCGCTTAAATGCAAAATATTGAATTTGATCCCTCCACCAACGCAGCTCCCTGATGTTGGGAAATGGCCGGGTGGGTAACGCCGATGCCCACGGCAAGAGCTATGCCTTGCTTTACGGCTCAGATATACGGGATCTGGTATCAATCTAAGATGTCGTTTGCACGGCCGTTTATCCCCGTTGGTCAAAAAGGCTCGCCATGAAGATTGGCGGTCGCGATGTGCCCGACACGCTCCAGAGAAGGCATTGGTGCCCGAAACAAAATCTTCTCAGCGCATCCTTGTTCGCGATCTTGCCCAAATGAGCGCCTGACTATACCAGTAAAATTTCTGCTTGTGCAGGATCCTCATTTGTGTCGGTCGTGACTCCATTCGATCTCCATTTTATCGCGGTAAAGTAGGGCCTTGAGGGATCGGTCATTGGGGGAACCTCCGACGCAACTTCATAGCCATGACCGCCTCCAGGCTGCAATCCGAATCTATCGACTGTTGCTGGTGCAGACTTTAACAGAGAACAGTTTGCATCACCGTACATTAGGATTACCTGAAATTTGATCAAAATTCCCTTTTGAATTATGTTCCATAAGATATATTATCAATATTTACGATGTAGCTGGGGTAGATTCCACTTTCAAATGCAACGAAGACAATAATGGCCATAATTTTAGTGGGCTGGTCCTCCGGTGAATCAGCAAAATACTTGCTCCAAACAGCAGCAAATGTGAGTCAGAGACGTTCTTTGGCACTGAAAGTGCCTCAAACTTCAAGGCTGAATCACATCTGGTTTGGTGAAATCGAACGTGAAAAATGTCCCAAGCCGCCGATTTATCCGCCTCTTGAGACCGATAATCATCATTCAATAGATCGCTAAGGCAGCGGCAGCTCCTAAAGTGAAGGCTTCACTGTCTTCAGTAGTCAAAGGCCAGTCAAGTCTGGAACCGGGAATCCAGCCACAGAGCAAATCCGCCCTTGAATGCATTGGCGTTATCGCCGAGCCGGGCATTGGTCGGCAGTGTTTTCAATCTGGTGACATTGCCGCCGCCGATGACAACATAGTCCGGCTCGAGTGCTGTGCTGAGTTGCTCTACAGCCCTCAACACATGTTTCTCCCATTTACTGTGTCCGCGCTCTTTCAGGCTCGCTTGGCCGAGATAGTCCTCATAGCTGCGGCCTTTTCGATAGGGAAGATGCGCAAGTTCCATGGGTTGGGCGACATAGTTGACAATCATGGCCGCTCCCAGCCCGGTGCCAAGGCCGAGAAACAGCATACGACCACCTTCATAGCTTCCCATAGCCTGCATCAGAGCATCGTTGACAATGCGCACGGGCTTGCCGAACCGCTTTGCGAAATCGAAGCCTGTCCATCCAGCGGCTAAGTTATGCGGCTCCGTCAAAATACGATTATGAATAACCGGACCCGGATAACCAATGGCGATAACATCATAAGCCATGCCTGACGCAAGTGTCTCGACCGCATCGGCCATGACAGCAGCATCCATTTCCGGACCGGAGGCAGCCTTGCTTTCCTCACCATCCGCGCTGTTCATGATTTTGACATGCGACCCGCCGACATCAACGGCAAGCACGATCTGGGGCTTCTCATCCATAGATGTCTTCCTTTATGGTTGCGGATCGACCCAGCCACCGGGAGGAGCGAAATCCTTCATGGCATCGGCAGGCCCCCAGCTGCCGGGCAGATAGACGGCCGGCTGTTCCCTAAGATCAAGCACGGGATCCACCACGCGCCAGGCCAGTTCCGCCGCGTCCTGTCGGGTGAAGAGCTGGCGCCTGCCGTTCATAGCATCGCCGATCAACCGCTCGTAGGGCATCATGTCGTCGGTCGTGTCATCAAGCGCACCGAGTTCGACACTTTCACCGACCATCCCCTCGCCCGGCGCCTTGCGTCGGGCACCAATGCCGATTGCCACCTGCGGTCCGACACGGAACCGTAAATAATTGGCTTCGGCTGCGGTAACTTCATCGAAAAGAGCGACGGGCGGACGTCGAAACCGCACGACAACTTCTGTCGCACGGACCGGCAGGTGCTTGCCGGCCCGGATAAAAAAGGGCACGTCCTTCCACCGCCACGTATCCACAAACAGGCGCACGGCGGCGAATGTCTCGACAGGAGAGCCGGACGCAACACCCGGCTCATCGTGATAGCCTTGGAACTGTCCCCTGATCAGGTCATGCGTCGAGAGCGGGCGAATAGCCCGGAGAACCTGGACCTTCTCGTCACTGAGTTCATCGGACCCGCTGTTGACGGGTGGTTCCATCGTCAGCAGTAGGAGGATATTGATCAGGTGGTTTTGGATGACGTCACGAATGCATCCAACCTCGTCATAGAACTTGCCACGGCCAGCAATTCCGAAATCCTCAGCCATGGTGATCTGCACGCTTTCGACGTGGGTCCGGTTCCAGACTGGTTCCAGAAAAGCGTTGGCAAAGCGGAAATAGATCAGGTTTTGCACCGCTTCCTTGCCCAGGAAATGGTCGATACGGAATACCGCTTCCTCCTCGAACACGGAGTGCAAGACACCATCGAGTGCCTGGGCGGAGGCAAGGTCCCGCCCGAAGGGCTTTTCCACCATCAGCCGGGCGTTCTCAGCAAGGCCAGCCGCCTTCGATGCCTTGATGACTGTCTCGAAAAGCGAAGGCGGGATGGCCAGATAGTAAAGCGGGTGCGTTGCGGGGCCAAGCGCCTCGCGCAGCCGATCAAAGGTGGCCGGACTTTTGTAGTCGCCACTGACATAGCGCAGCAATCCCTTCAGCCTGGCAAAAACGGCCTCGTCAACCGTACCGAACTGCTTGCTGATACCTTCGCGGGCGCGGGCCGCCAGACGGTCGATGTCCCAGTCGTCGAGCGCCACACCGATGACCGGCTCGTTCAACTGGCCTCGCCTCACCATCTGGTAAAGCGACGGGAGGATCATCTTATGGGCGAGATCACCGGTCACGCCGAACACCACGAGGGCATCGGATCTGCCTTGCATCATGACGTGCTCTCCGGCTTCTCCACATGGCCGCCAAAGGCGTGCCGCATTGCAGAGAGAAGCTTGTTGGCAAATTCATCGTTGTCACGTGACGTGAAGCGTCCGAACAAGGCAGAAGACAGGACAGGAGCCGGCACGCCGGTCTCGACCGCCGCCTGCAATGTCCAACGGCCTTCGCCGGAATCCGACACGCGACCGCCATACTGTGACAGTTGCGGATCCTGCTTCAACGCGGATGCCGTGAGATCGAGAAGCCAGGAGCCGATGACGCTGCCATGGCGCCAGACTTCAGTCACGGCAACCAGATCAAGGTCAAAACGGTAATATTGCGGATCCCGCAATGGTGCGGTTTCGGCATCGGCGTCACGCACCTCGCTGCCTGCATCAGCAGCCTTCAGGATGTTCAGCCCTTCGGCATAGGCGGCCATGATGCCATATTCGATCCCATTATGGACCATCTTGACAAAGTGACCGGCACCCGGCGGCCCACAATGCAGATAACCTTCCGTTCCGGTGTCGGCTGTGCCGCCCGTCGCCCCTGTACCGTCTTTTCCGGGAGCAAGGGACGCAAAGATAGGATCGAGATGCTGCGCCGCTTTCTTCTCAGCACCGATCATCAGGCTATAGCCACGATCCAGACCCCAGACCCCGCCGCTGGTGCCGACGTCAACGAAGGAGATACCCTTTGAACCAAGCTCGGTTCCCAGATCGACCGCGTCGCGGTAGTAAGAGTTTCCGCCATCGATCAGAATATCGCCGCTTGTCATCTCGCCAGCCAGTTCGCGGGCTATCTGGCCGGTAATGGCGGCTGGCAGCATCAGCCAGACAACACGCGGCGTGGCCAATTTGGCGACAAATTCGGCGTAGCTCGCCGCGCCGACAGCGCCTTCGGACTCAAGAGAAGCAACGTTTTGCGGATTGACGTCATAGACGACGCATTGATGCCCCGCCTTTATCAACCGCCGCACCATGTTGGCACCCATACGACCCAGGCCGACCATTCCCAATTGCATGTCTATCTCCGTCAAACGTTACGCTATGATCTGAACTTTGAAATTGGCATTTTCCCAGAGATCAGCCTCCAGCCAGAGGAAAGTGAACACCAGTTGTTGGCCGATTACGCCGTCCGCGAGGTCGATATCGACAACATGGGTCCCGAGACCGGTTTCGCGTGTCCTGGTGTCCGCCACCTCATGCCAGCCCGTAGCGCTCCAATGCACCATGGCCGATGCGTCCAGTTCCAGCCGCAATGTCTTGCCGTGGGGTATGGTGGAAATCTGATTGTTGAAACGCCAGATGCGCAGGGTTGATGGCGTCTGATGTTTTACATAGCGCTCAACTGTCTGCGGCGGCATGTCAAAAACCGCGCCATCGTTCAGCGAACGCAACAGCTTGATGTATTCCGCATGCGCCCAGACGAGTGGCATGGCACTGCCCGACGGGCGGCCCAGAAATAACTCGCGTTCGGGGAGATCGGGTCCGTCCCAGCTCTGCTCGGGCAGAAGACCCTCTGTCCCAGCCGAAGCCTCAAGCGTCTCCAGAAGCCGTTCGGCCATGTCGCGATGTCCAGCCGCCAACTCGTAATGTGCGCGCTCGCCCGCCAGCAATGGCCACGGACGCCCCTGGCCGATGCCATCGAACGGGCTGCCATCAGGATGTTCGCCATAACCGTCACCCGTGTAGCGATACCAGAGCGGACCTTGCGGCAGATCGATCTTCAATTGATGGTCGATAACCTTTATCGTGTCGAGGATCCTCGGATCGTCAGCGGCCCGCAACCCGAAGCGAACAAGCGCCAGGGCGTCGGGGCTGATAACGTCACGGGTCGGCAATATCGACGTGTCGGCTGCCCGGTTGCGGATAATGGTCTGCCCTTGACTGCCCGTCGCCACGTCGGTGACATCAAGACCCCCGATGCGGACATAATAGCCTTTCACGCCGACGACATCGCAAAGGGTGGAATCGCTGGTATAAGTCCAGTTTTCAATCTGCTCATTCCAGCAGTCGGCGGTTTCGCGCAAATGGTGGGCCACATCAGGCTCGCCGACACGGTCCAGAATGTCTGCGCCGGCCAGCAATGCTGCAATCTCGACGGCCAGGGTGAACGGGCTATAACCGCCATCTTCTTCCCAGCGGTCCTGGCTGGTGGCCGGCCCATTTGCGATGGTGTAGCCAGCCGCCTTGCGGATCATTGGAAGGAATCGGTTCAGCAGCGTGTCCGGCAGATGGCCATTTCGATACAGGAGATCGGCCAGCAGAATAGGAAAAGCGCATTCATCCATCTGCACCCCGAGCCAATAGGGCTTGCCATCCAGCCAGAGATTCTGCGGCCAACGACCGGACGCCAACTGAACCTCGCGCAGATATTCCAGGATTTCGATTGCTTCCTTCCAGTCGCCAGCCGCAAGAAAGCCACCCGCGCTTTCCACGAGATCGCGAGGCCAGACAAGGTGATAGCCACCCAGATCATCATCCCCCTTGCTCGCCCCCCAAGGAATGGACAGGCTGGCAACAACCGCTCCTCGCCGATCAGCGGCGCGATGGGCTGCAAGCACGGCAGTCGAGACGCGGTACATATTGATGGGCTTTGCGGTCTCGCGGTCCAGATCGTAGAGGCCTTTCTGCCAGCCGCGCCAGTTCGCGCAATACATGCCGAAAGCGACATCGAATCCATCGCGCAGACTGGCGAGTGCCTGGGCGCCCGCTTCCGTTTCCGACTGGCCAAAGCTGAGGGCCAGAATTGCGGTGTTGGCACTTTCCGTGAACGGGATTTGCCCTGTCAGAGCGGTATTGCCATCATCGGCACGCTGATATTGGGGATCGAGACTGCCGTTTTGCAGCAATTGGCTATAGCCATCGGACTGCCCGGCAAAACCCGCAGAGCGTTCGCCCCAAGGGAGCGATGATCCAAGCGCAAGATACCGTGATCGGCCGCTTGCAAAGAGAAGCGTGGTATCATCCTGCTCACCGATCCATGCGGAATTATCCATCCCGGCGTTGACAAGATGAGGCGCAAGCAGCGCATAGACCTTGTAATCGGATATGTTACCGACCAAAGGCATGAACGTGATGCTCTGGAGAACGGTTGCGCGAGCAGGATCGGAAATGATCTGCTTTTCGATCCGGTAGCGGCCATCTCGTGACATGTTGACGACATGAAACGCCAGTACGCCGCTTTCGACCTGATGGGTCGTTGTGGTGCAATCGCGCTTTTCCTCGGAAAAATATCCTTCAGGACCAATAACGAGCAACCCAAGATCTCGAATACAGGCGCTGTCCACTCTGGGATAATAGACCTCATTCAGCACCCCATGGCTCAACGTGAACCAGACGGGAGACCGGGCGGAAAGCGCAGTACCCAAACCACTCTTTGCGCTCGACGTCCAACGCGCTTGAATTCCTGGATTGCCGGGAGCAAAATCAAAGAGGGTTGTCAACTGCGTTCCCCTTGCTATGCAAGCCCGATAACGACTTATCGGCTCTCAAATATGTCGGATGTTGATCCAGAATACATAAGGCCGTTTTGTGATTTGGCCGTGCAAATAGTCGTGATTGTTATGAAATCGCTCTGAACGGCATTCCGGTTGCCGTGGCTTACGCGAGTGCGACTTTCTTGGGCGCGATTTTCAGAAGAAGGTGCCGGCCATTTGGGGAGACCCCTCCAGGGCGTGGCCCATAAATTCCAGCGCAGCCTTGAGGGTCTCCCGGCGTATGGGGCCGCCGAGGCAAACCCGAACGGCTTCCTCGGCCACGCCATCGACAGTGAAGGCATCACTTGCGACGACACCAATGCCGGATGCGCGCATGTGCGTGCCGAAGGTTGAGCGCGTCCACCCATTCGTCAAGGGTAGCCAGATGTTGAAGCTGATGGGATCGCTTTGATAGCTGCCCGCCGGTAGCACTTCGGCAACGAGCGCCTGGCGGGCGGCGGCCTCGGTGCGGATAAAGCGCAGGATACTGTCGGCTGTCCCATCCTCGATCCAGCGGGTGGCAAGAGCGGCTGAAAGCGGCGAGGCCATCACGCTTGCCGTCCGCATGGCGCTGGCAAAGGGCCAGGCTGCCTTGGTGTCGGGAACGACGACATAGGCAAGCCGCAGGCCTGCACCGATGCATTTCGCCAATCCGCCAATATGCCAGGTGAGATCCGGCGCCATCGCGGCAAGCGGCGCTGGGCTATGAAGCGGGATGAACCCATAGGCATCATCCTCGACGATCGGAACATGATATTTGCGGGCGACCGCGCAAATTTCCTCCCGTCGCTTTTCGGGTATGGTGAGGGTCATCGGGTTCTGAAGCGTCGGATTGAGATACAGCGCCTTAGGCCTGCCAGTCTCGCAGATTTCGGCAAATGCGCCGGGGATAATGCCCTCCGCATCCATCGGCAGGCCTGTCAGATTAAGGCGGAGCTGGGCTGCAATCGAGCGCATGCCGGGATAGGTAATGTTCTCGGAGAGCACCATTTCCCCTGGTTTTGCCAGAAGTCCGAAAATCGCCAGAAGGGCCGGATGGGCGCCGGGTGTGACGAAGATACGTTCCTGGGAGGGAACCAGGCCACGGCGGCTGAGCCATGATGCGGCGGCCTCCTTGTCCATGCCAGCTCCACCGAACCCCTGATAGCGCAGAAGCGGGATCATATTGGTCGCGACGGCGGACAGCCCCTCCTGCATGCGCGCCAGAAGATCCGGATCATCAGGCTCCGGCGGCATGTTCATCGAGAAATCGACCACCGACATGCGCCGGGTATCCAGTGCGGCCTGCGATACGAAGCCGCGCCGTTGCTTTTCAGGACCGCCAGTCACGAAGGTTCCGCGTCCGACATGGGTCGCCACAAGTCCGCGCTTTTGCGCCTCGACATAACCGCGCGCAACAGTCGTAAAATCGATGCCCAGCCGTTTGGCAAGGTCTCTTTGCGGCGGCAACCTGTCGCCCACCAGAAGCCTGCCGCTTTTCAAATCCATCTCGATAACGTCGGCGATCGCCAGGTAACGCGGGCCGTCGCTGCGGGAGAGGTCGGGAGTCCAGGTTTTCATGAAAACTCATCGATATTGAACATTGACTGTATATTGTTGCTTTCTCTGCCTGTCACTCAAGAAAATAGGTTTTCAACGGAAATGGAAGCCGTCATGTATCAGATAGCGCCAATTGATCGCATATTGACTGCACTCAAAGCCGACCGTCGCGCTTATGGGTTTGGCAGAGATTTGCCCTTATATTGGCACTACACTTAGTTCACTCTCCATATTGACTGGAAAAATGACTGCAAATTCTCAAGTTTTGATTTGATAATAGGCAAAACCTCATCTGGCATAGGCTTTGCAATTGAATGGTAGTGGCCCGTCACGTGGGCCGACCTCGAAACAGGAGCCATTCATGCCCGCAATCACTGCACCGGCCCACGCTGATGGGGACTTCTTCGTTGATTACGAAGAAAAAGTTTTCGAAGACATCCAGGCCAATGAAGGCGAAAAAGCCCTCATCACCTTCCACACCGTTGCTTTTGAAGGCTCTATCGGCCTCGTCAATCTGCTTCAGGCCAAACGCCTCAAGCGCAAGGGCTATGACACGTCCATATTGCTCTATGGTCCCGGCGTCACCCTGGGTATCCAGCGGGGCTTCCCCAAGCTCGGCTCGGAGGCTTTCCCGGGGCATTTGAACTTCAACAACCAGATCAAGGGTTTTCTGGAAGAAGGCGGCAAGGTCTATGCCTGCCGTTTTGCCCTCCAGGCGCTCTACGGCCATGGCGAGCCTGCGTTGATCCCCGGCATCACGCCCATCAGCCCGCTGGATGTGCTGGACCTGATGCTCATCCACCGTCGTGCCGGGGCTGTCATTCTGGACACCTGGACACTCTGACTTACCCCCGCGCTCTGATCAGCGCGCCCGGAAGGCGGGGCCAGCCCCGCCTCCTTCACCCCAATCCAAGGAATTCGTCATGGAGAAAAGCAGGACCGTTCGGGCTGCCGCCGCACAGATCGCGCCGGATCTCACCTCACGCGACAAAACGCTTGCCCGCGTGCTGGAAACAATCCGCGAGGCGGCTGGCAAAGGCGCGGAGCTCATCGTTTTTCCAGAAACCTTCGTTCCCTGGTATCCCTATTTTTCCTTCGTCCTGCCACCGGTTCTGTCTGGCCGCGAACATCTCCGGCTCTACGACGAGGCTGTCACCATTCCGAGTGTCACGACCGAGGCCGTGGCGTCAGCGGCACGCGAGCACGGCATCGTCGTCGCACTCGGCGTCAACGAACGGGATCATGGCACGCTTTACAATACGCAACTCGTTTTCGATGCGGATGGAGAGCTTGTGCTGAACCGGCGCAAGATCACGCCGACATTCCATGAGCGGATGATCTGGGGCCAGGGCGATGCCTCCGGCCTCAAGGTGGTTGATAGCAAAATCGGCCGCATCGGCGCGCTGGCCTGCTGGGAGCACTACAATCCCCTCGCCCGTTATGCGCTGATGGCCCAGCATGAGGAAATCCACGTCGCGCAATTCCCCGGCTCCATGGTCGGACCGATCTTTGCCGACCAGATGGAAGTGACGATCCGCCATCACGCGCTGGAAAGCGGCTGTTTCGTCGTCAACGCCACCGGCTGGCTGACCGACGAGCAGATCCGCACGATCATCCCTGAGGAAGGCCTGCAAAAGGCACTGCGCGGCGGCTGCATGACGGCGATCATTTCGCCGGAAGGCAAGCACCTGGCGCCACCGATCACCGAGGGCGAAGGCATCCTCATTGCCGACCTGGACATGAGCCTCATTCTGAAACGCAAGCGGATGATGGATTCCGTTGGCCACTATGCCCGACCGGAACTTCTGCATCTCGTCATCGACGATCGCCCGGCACATCCGATGGTGGCCGCCCATCCTTTCCTCGAAACCGCACCGACAAGGAGCAATACCGATGGATACCAGACCCCAGCTTTCGACGGAAACTCTGATCAACGAATTGCAGTCGTTCGGCGCGAGGCTCGTTGATCCGAAGGCCGGGCACGAAAGCCGCCGCGGTGGTGCAGGCCCTTCCGATCAAAAGGCCCTGACCATCGATGGCATGACGGTGATGGTGCCGGTACATACGGCACCCGCGTTCGAGAGTCCTTACCTCGTCGAAAAGCCTGACGACGCCGGCAATAGCCGCATCAGTCGCGACGGCCGTGTCATCGGGGAAGTCTCCTTCCCCTTGCGCCCACGCTTTTACGAGCGCTCGACGGCGGATGGCATTCCTTATTCGCAGATTGCCGTGCTTCACGGTCGCGACGTGCTGGCAACAACCGTTCTACAGACCTGTATCCGCTACCAGAGCCGGACGAAAACCTGTCAGTTCTGCGCCATCGGCCAGTCGCTGGCGGCTGGCCGCACTGTTGCCCACAAGACGCCGGCGCAGCTCGCTGAAGTCGCCAAGGCCGCCGTGGAACTGGACGGCGTCAAGCATATGGTCATGACCACAGGCACACCGAAAGGCGACGACCGGGGAGCCGCGGTGCTTGCCGAAAGCGCCCGCGCCATCAAGGCTGCCGTCAACATCCCCATTCAAGCTCAGTGCGAGCCACCGGAAGATGACATCTGGTTTTCCCGGATGAAAGACGCCGGGGTGGATGCGCTCGGCATGCATCTCGAAGTCGTGACGCCGGAAATCCGCGCCCGCATCATGCCGGGCAAGGCGCAGGTCGGCATCGCAAAATACATGGCCTCCTTCAAGGCTGCGGTCGAGGTGTTCGGGCGCGGACAGGTCTCCACCTATATCCTCGCCGGGCTTGGAGACACACGCGAGGCCATCCTCGATATCTGCGAAAGGCTGGTGGCGATAGGCGTCTATCCCTTCGTCGTGCCCTTCGTGCCGATCTCGGGAACGCCGCTGGAAAGCCACCCCGCACCGAAGCCGGACTTCATGCATTCAATCCTCGGCCCGCTCTCAAAAATGCTCGTAGAGAGTGGCCTGAAGGCCGTCGACATCAAGGCGGGTTGCGGAAAATGCGGCGCCTGCTCTGCCCTTTCCACCTATGAGAGGATGCTGACCCGATGATGATCGAACCTTTCTCACCCTTCCACACCAGCGAATTTCAGGTGAAGTTCGCGACATCGACCTGGGAGCGTCGCGAGGCTCATGCCCTTCGCCGTGATGTCTTCTGCCGCGAACAGCAGATTTTTGAGAACGACGACCGGGACGCGATCGACGACCACGCCACCCCCATCGTTGCGCTTTCCATGCTGGGTGTGGCCGCCGACAGGTTGGTTGGCACGGTGCGTATTCACGAGGAGCAGTCGGGCCTCTGGTGGGGGTCGCGCCTTGCCGTACACGAGGATTTCCGCAGGATCGGCGCGCTGGGCGCAACGCTGATCCGGCTTGCCGTCTCCTCCGCCAACGCCATGGGTTGCCATAGGTTTCTGGCCAATGTGCAGGTCCAGAACGGTCTGCTCTTTCGCCGCCTGCACTGGGATGTTGTCGAGGAATTCGAGATTTACGGCAAGCCGCATCTGCGCATGCAGGCGGATCTAAGCTGGTATCCGCCCTGCGCCACGCCGGAGGCGGGTTTCGTGGCGCTGGCCAAACGGGCGGCATGACGATGGCCGGTTTCGGGAGGGACATCGATCTCGACGCACTGGCTGAAAAGCTGCGCTCAAGCGGCGGGATCGCTGCGAAGCACGATATCGGCAGCGTCACCGCGCGGCTCGGCGTGAAAGGCAAGTCTGTTCCGGTGGGGGACGACTGCGCCGCCTTGCCGCAGGGGGATGGCTACCTGCTTTTCGCCATCGAGGGTTTCATGAATGCCTTTGTCGCCGCAGACCCCTGGTTTGCCGGGTGGTGCGGCGTCATGGTCAACATCTCCGACGTCGTCGCCATGGGCGGTAGGCCGACCGCCGTGGTCGATGCTGTCTGGGCCGATGGCGAAGCGGGTGCCGCCCCGGTGCTGGATGGCATGCGAGCGGCGGCAGAGGCCTATGGCGTGCCCATCGTCGGCGGCCATACCAACATTCGCACCGACCGGGGCCAATTGTCCGTCGCCATCCTCGGACGCGCAAAGCGTCTGCTCACAAGCTTCGATGCCCGTCCCGGCGATGTCCTGGTCGCCGCCGTGGATCATCGCGGTCGCTACCGTGCTCCCTTCGACAACTGGGAAGCGGCCACCGACGCGCCCGCCGAGCGGCTGCGCGGCGATCTCGAAATCCTGCCGCAGATTGCCGAAGCCGGGCTCGCCCTGGCCGCCAAGGACATCAGCCAGGGCGGCATTGTCGGCACCGCAATCATGCTGGCGGAATGCTCCGGCATCGGTATCGACATCGATGTGGCAGCCATTCCCCTGCCCGACGGCGTCAGCCTTGACCGCTGGTTGGCGACCTTCCCAAGCTTCGGCTATCTGCTGTCCGTGCCGCCCGAAAACGTCGATGCCGTGCTGGGCCGTTTCGAAGCGCGCGACATCACCGCTGCGGCAATCGGCACCGTCTCTATCGGAAGCACTGTTGCGATCACCAATGGCAGCAAACGGATCGTCATTCGTGACCATGCCACAACGCCCCTGATGCAACTCGGGCCAGCGGAGCATTGCGCATGATCAGCCCGCTGCGTATCGCCATGCTCACGCATTCCACAAATCCACGCGGTGGTGTCGTGCATGCCATGCAGCTTTCCGAAGCGCTAACGGCCATTGGTCATGAGGTGACCTTGCACGCGCCCGATGCGAAAGGTGCCGGCTTCTTCCGCCCGCCCGCCTGTGACACGGCCTGCTTTCCCGTACCGCCTGCCGCGGCGGATATGACAGCCATGGTCGAGCAGCGGATTGCTGATTACATCGGCCACTTCGAACAAGCAGAAAATCGTGACTTCGATGTCTTCCATGCCCATGACGGCATTTCGGGAAATGCGCTGGCGACGCTCAAAGACCGTGGTCTGATCCCGGGTTTCGTGCGTACCGTCCATCATATCGATCAATTTGAAGATCCGCGTCTGATGGCCCTTCAGGACCGTTCGATCAAACGGGCCGATGCCTTCCTTGCCGTCAGCGCCGCGTGGCAGGCCATCCTGCGCGACAGCTACGGCGTGGACGCAAAAGTGGTTGGCAACGGCGTCGATAACAGGCGCTTTGCCCCTGCCTGGAGCGGCGAGCAGACGGCGCTGCGAGACCGGATCGGTCTTCATGCCGGTCCCGTCTTCCTCAGCATCGGCGGCATCGAGGCGCGCAAAAATACGCTCGGCATTCTCGATGCCTTCCGGCAGTTGCGAGCGGTCAAGCCGGACGCACAACTGGTCATCGCTGGCGGTGTCTCGCTGCTCGATCATCGGGATTATCAGGAGGAGTTCCAATCCCACTTGCGGGCGCTGCGCGATGATGCCGCCGCCGTACACATTATCGGCGCCGTATCTGACGATGATATGCCGAACCTCTACCGGCTTGCCGATGCGCTGGTGTTCCCGTCGCTGAAGGAAGGGTTCGGTCTTGTCGTGTTGGAGGCGATGGCCAGCGGCGTTCCAGCCATCGTACCATCCATTGCGCCCTTCATCGACTATCTCGGCAGCGACGATGCCCTTTGGTGCGATCCCCGCCACTCTGCCTCGATTGCCGAAGCCATGGCTTTGGCGCTGGTGCCTGAGATCCGCGAGCGGATCATCCCGCGCGGCCTGGAGGTTGCCGGCCGTTTTCCCTGGCGGCGCGTCGCCGAGGCACATCTTTCCACCTATGCAACTTTGAAGGAGGCAGCCCATGCCTGAGATGCGTTTTGTCATCACCTGGCCCGATGGCCAGGAAGAGACCTGTTATTCACCCTCGCTGATCATTCGCGAGTTCTTCACGGAGGGTGAAAGTTATCCGGTGGCGGATTTTGTCGAGCGCAGCCGAAAAGCACTCACCATCGCCAGTGATCGCGTCGAGGCAAAATACGGATTTGCCTGCTCATCCGCAAACGACCAGCTCGCCCGCATCGAAACCGCCGCCCTCCCCTTCCTTGAGCGCGCCGATGCCCGGGTGCGCTGCGAGACCTTTATCCTGTGAAAGGACATAAGATGACCCGATCCCTGAAGCCGCATTACAGCGCCGTCGTGGTGGGGGGTGGTCAGGCTGGCCTCTCCGCCAGCCATTACCTCACGAAACACGGTATCGACCATGTCGTTTTCGAAAAGAAGACTGTCGCCCACAAATGGAAAGACGAGCGCTGGGATGCCTTCTGTCTGGTCACTCCAAACTGGCAATGCCAGCTGCCCGACCATCCCTATGACGGTGCCGATCCGCACGGTTTCATGGTGAAGGAGGAGATTGTCGCCTATGTTGATCGCTTCGTCAAAAAGGTCGATGCGCCCGTTTTCGAAGGCACCAGCGTGACTGCGCTGGAGAAAACGGGAGACCTGTTCCGGATCGAATCGACGGCTGGCACCATCACCGCCGACAGCGTCATTCTCGCCACCAGCCTCTATAGCCAGCCCTTCGTGCCGCGTGCCGCAGAACGCATTCCCGATGGCATAGCCCAGATCCATACAGCCGATTATCGCAATCCCGCGCAACTGCCGCCAGGCGGCGTCATCGTTGTCGGGTCCGGCCAGTCGGGCTGCCAGATTGCCGAGGACCTGCATCTTGCCGGTCGTAAAGTGCATATGGTCACCGGCAATGCACCGCGCTGTGCTCGCTTCTACCGGGGCCGCGATGTTGTCGACTGGCTGGCCGATATCGGGCAATATGACATCACCATCGCCCATGACGGCATGGCGAAAAAGAAGCATGATACCAACCATTATCTGACCGGACGGGACGGCGGGCGCGATATCGATCTTCGAAAATTCGCGCTGGAAGGCATGGCCCTTTATGGTCGTATGGCTGGCGTTTCCGCCGGAAAAATGCTGTTCGAGACCAATCTGAAGAGCAATCTCGACAGCGCCGACCGGGTGTATAACGGCATCAATGCCCTCATCGATCGCCATATCGCGGAAAAAGCCATCCATGCACCGGCAGGTGGACCTTATGTTGCGCTCTGGGAACCGCAGAGTGAAACGGCCGAGTTGGACTTTGAGGCCGAAGGTGTCACGTCGGTCATCTGGGCGACGGGCTTTACCCCTGATTGGTCCTATGTCGGATTGCCGATCTTCGATGGCACAGGCTATCCGATCCAGCGTCGCGGCGTCACCGGCATCGAGGGCGTTTACGTCCTCGGCCTGCCCTGGCTATGGACCTGGGGGTCGGGCCGGTTCCTCGCAGTCGGCAAGGATGCCGAATATGTGGTGGACCATCTGGCGATGCAGCTGGAGCAGGCCCGGCGCCCGCAAAAGCAAGTTAACCGATGACAATACCCCAGGCATTGTCGGAGGCATCTGGACGCATTGACTGAAACGTCCAGGTCCAGGATTGCTGGAACCATCCCCCATCCGTGGCGTTCTTTGGTTTTTAAAGGAGCGACATATGACAGCAGTCACGCCTGTCCGTTATTCCCCGGACCTCGAAACAGTCAAACCGGGAGAACAGGAGACTGTCTCCGCCCTCATCAACCAATTCGACATCATCCTCGAAAAGACCGCCGAAGACTACGGCCATGCCGTGCGCTCCGTGCATGCCAAGGCACATGGAATCCTTGAAGGCACGATGATCGTCAAAGATGGCTTGCCGCCCGAACTCGCCCAGGGCCTGTTCGCCAAAGCCGGTGAATATCCGGTCTATATGCGTCTCTCAACAAACGCTGGCGACATCCTGCCCGATGCAATCGCTCTTCCGCGTGGTTTGGCCATCAAGGTCGTCGGTGTCGCAGGACCGCGTTTGCCGGACGCAAGCGGCGATACGCAGGATTTTGTGATGGTGAATGGCCCGGTCTTCCAGGCGCCCAATCCCGAGAAGTTTCTCTCCAGCCTCAAGCTTCTTGCCCGGACGACGGACAGAATGGAAGGTACCAAGACTGTGTTGTCGAGCGTGCTTCAAACCGTCAACAAAGGCCTCGAGGCCGTCGGCATTTCCAGCTCGACCATTCAGTCACTCGGCGGCGCACCGAATGTCGATCCGCTTGGAGAGACGTATTTCAGCGTTACCCCGTTCCGCTACGGTGACTACGTCGCCAAGTTCCGGCTGAAACCAGTCTCACCGGATTTGACGAAGCGGACCGGAACGGAAATCGACGTCAGCGTTCGCGACGATGCGATCCGCGAGACTGTCCAGGCGGAGATGCAGGATACTCATGGGGAATGGGAATTCCAGGTGCAACTCTGTCGTGACATCGAAATGCAGCCGATCGAAGACCCGACTGTCGAGTGGGTGGAAGACGAAGCGCCGTTCGTGACCGTCGCCACTGTGACCTCCATGCCCCAGGACAGCTGGAGCGATACGAAGGTTCAGAAGGTCGATGAACAGATGCGGTTTAGCGTCTGGACTGGCCTTGTGGATCATCAGCCCCTCGGCGGCATCAACCGCGTCCGCAAGCACACCTATCAGCACTCGGCAGAGTTCAGGGCAAAGTTCAATGGTTGTCCGGTCCATGAGCCGCGCCAGTAGCCAGCTGTCGATGCCGATCCATTCGGACGCATGGCTGTTTTAAAGCCGCCTTTTTCCTATTTAATCTCCCATCAAAAGAAAGGCCCGCCATGGCCGACCCTATCGAGAACCCGGAAGCCGAAGGTCCCGCTGGTGGCTGGGGATCGGTGAAGTCGATCGCCCGTATGCTGGGCGACAACAAACCCTCACCGGCAATCCTTGAAACGCTTTACCGCCTCAATAAGCCTGCCGGGCTTATGTGCGTTTCCTGCGCCTGGCCCAAACCGGCAAACTACCATCCCTTCGAGTTCTGCGAAAACGGGGCCAAGGCAACGATCTCGGACCTGACCAGCGCGCGCTGCACGCCTGATTTCTGGAGCCGTCACACTGTTGCCGAGCTCAGGAACTGGAAAGACTATGACCTCGAACAGACCGGGCGGCTGACCAATCCTCTTCGCTATGACGCTGGAACGGACCGCTATGTTGAGGTGACGTGGGACAAGGCCTTCTCTGAAATCGGCGCGACGTTGAAATCATTGCCGTGCGACAGCGTCGTCTTCTACTCTTCCGGCCATGCCGGTCTTGAAGCATCCTATCTCTACGCCCTGCTCGCGCGGGTCTACGGCAACAACAACCTGCCCCAGAGTTCCAACATGTGCCATGAGACGACTTCGGTCGGGCTTCAGAAGGTTATCGGCTCGCCTGTTGGCACCATTGTCTGGGAAGATCTGGAGAAGGCCGACGCATTTTTCTTTTTCGGCCAGAACCCGGGATCGAACAGTCCGCGCTTCCTTCACCCATTGCAGGAGGCCAAGCAGCGCGGTGCGCGCATCGTCACATTCAACCCGGTTGTCGAGCAGGGGCTGGTATCATTCGTCAATCCACAAAGCCCGGTTGACATGCTGACGGGACGCGAAACGCAGATTTCAGACGAGTATCTCCAAGTCCGGGCCGGCGGGGACATTTCTGCAATACTGGGTCTCTGCAAGGTTGTCATCGAAGCTGACGACGCAGCGGTGACCAATGGACAAAAGCGTGTGCTCGATGTGGCGTTCATCAATGAGCACACGACAGGCTTCGATAGTTTTATAACCCTGGTCAGAACGACGAGCTGGGCCGATATCGAGCGTGAAAGCGGCCTGACCGAGGCGGCGATCCGGCGTGCCGGCGAAATCTATATCAGCGCGGAAAGGGTCATCGGTGTCTACGGCATGGGCCTGACGCAGCATTCACAAGGCGCGATTAATGTGGCCATGCTGGTCAATCTGTTGCTTCTGCGCGGCAATATCGGGCGCGAAGGGGCTGGTTGCTGTCCTGTTCGGGGCCATTCGAATGTACAAGGTCAACGAACCGTCGGGATCGCTGAGAAGACCAAGCTTATTCCCATGGACACGTTGAAGGAGCTCTTCGATTTCGATCCCCCGACCGAGGACGGCACGACCATCGTCGATGCCATGAAAGGGCTGATGGCTGGCAAGATCAAAGCCTTCATTTCTCTGGGAGGCAATCTTGTCCGCGCCGTACCAGATCAAAAGGAGATGGAACGCGCCTGGGCTCGCCAGGAGCTGACTGTGATGGTCTCCACCAAACTAAACCGGAGCCATCTTTTTCCTGGCAAGCAGGCCTATATCCTTCCCTGTCTGTCGCGTGCAGAGATCGATGAGCAGACCACGGGAAATCAAGCCGTATCCATCGAGGATAGCTTCTCCCATATTTCTGGATCACTCGGCAAACGACCTCCCGCCTCCAAACATTTGAAGAGCGAACTGGCGATCGTCACCGGCATTGCAAAGGCGACGCTTGCCGCAAGGCCGACACTGAAATGGGATGAATGGCAAGGTGACTATAGCCTCGTGCGAGACCTGATCGAAGCGACCTATCCCGAGGACTTTAAGGACTATAATGCGCGCATGTTCCAGCCGGGCGGGTTTTATCGCGGCAATGCAGCTCATGAACGCGTCTGGAAAACCGAGGAAAAGAAGGCTGTCTTCACAACGCCCAGCCAAATGAATGCGCTGTCCTTCGAGGATGCCGACGGCCGGTTCAGACTTGTCACAATGCGATCGAACGATCAGTTCAACACGACAATCTATGGTTACTCCGACCGCTTTCGCGGCATAGAGGGTACCCGCGACGTCCTGTTGATGTGCGAAAGCGACATCGCGACATCGGGACTTAAACCGGGGCAGGTTGTCACACTCGTCAGTGATTTCGGCGACCGCGTTCGCCGAGAGCTCGGTGGCTTGACTGTCACCGCTCATAATCTGCCAAAAGGGACGATCGGCACTTATTATCCTGAAGCAAACGTGCTGATCGCCATTGACCATCATGACGAGATGTCGAAGACACCGGCATCGAAAGCAATTCCAGTCCGGATCGAAACCTAGAGTTTGTCAGGTAAAAACCGGGTTCCGCTTTTCCCTTGGAAACTCTAACGAACCAGCACCGAAGCTACGCCGAGCCAGTCGTCGCGCAGAAGCGCCATCAAAAGCAAATCTGCGCGACGGCCATCCGGGTAGCGCAATGCACTGCGCATCAGTCCCTCTTCGACAAAGCCCAGCTTGGTATAGACGCGCCGTGCAATCGCATTTGAGGGAAGGACATCGAGAACCAGACGACCAATTGTCGGGTCTGCGAAAACATTCGTGCAGAGACGCAGCACAAACGCGCTGCCGATGCCGCTCCCGGACTGCTCCACAGCAAGACGGCGGATCACAACATTTCCCATGCCGTCATCGGGCCTCAACACCGCGAAGCCCACGGGCTTTGCTTCACACATACCGATCAGGTATCGGCAGTTTGGGTCAGCCATTCGGCTTTCGTGTTCCTGAACCGAATAGGTACCCACGCGCTCTGGATAGCCGGGGAGCCGTTCGACACGCATGACGAAATCGATGTCATCCGGGGTTGCGGGCCGGATGGTAAGCGCATGAAGTGCTGGCATAACAACGCTCTCAGATTTTTCCGGGAGCGACATCGTCTATGTCAGCCTGGAGCCATCCATTTGCACGTGTCAGGTATGCAATGCTCTCAAAGCCAGCAGCTCGGATTGCAGCAACGGACTGCTCAAGGCCGACGCCCACGGTGTCAACGCCGTGGCTGTCATCACCCAAGGTCACGCGGATGCCCATATGGCGGACACGTTTGAGTATGTGCGGTAGCGGGTAAACCGGGCCGTAGTCATTGCGAAAGGCGGCACAATTGACATCCAATATGCCGCCATAGGCCTCGATTGCTTCCAGAAGAATGTCCACCTCGCGCAGAACAGGGGTAGAAAATTCAAAGCCTGCAGGCTCATATTTTCGGACAAGATCGAGATGGGCAACGACATCTGGACGAAGACGCTGCACCATGTCGGTTGCCGATTGGAAATAGGCGATCTGGAAGGCATCGGTGCCCCCCAATTCCCGCTTGAGGGCTTCAGTGGATTGTGCCGAGTAATCGAGCCAACACCCGTCGATATCGTGGACGCTGCCGACGATGTAATCGAATGGATGAGCGCGCCGTATGGCCTCCATCTTGGCAAGCCAGGTATCCGGCGGTAATTTCTCGGTCTCGAAGCCGATCAGCAACTCGATCCGGTCCGCATAGGCGTCACGAAGCTTGAATGCGTGATCCACATAGTCATCGAACTGACGCGTCAGGCCAGCAACCCCCAACCTTTCTTCACCGGGATAGAGATCTTCATCCCGATACCGCGGGCAGTGTTCGCTCAACCCGTAATGGGTAAAGCCGCGGTCGATTGCTGTCTCGACCACGTCAGCAAGAGTGGATTTCGCATGGTCGCAGAACTGCCCGCTATGGCCACCGTGATAACTAAACCAGGTCATAGCTTGTCCTCAGGCCGTTTTCGCAGGCGAGCGATAAATCGAGCCGTTGTAATCTTCGATATAGCTCTTCATCAGCCCATCTATAGCCATGAATTCAACCGAGATGTCATCCTTGCCGAAATCCAGCAATGTCACGCCCAGCAGTTCTTTTCCCGGCTGGCTTGGCATGGACTCGTCGCGGGCCAGAAAGCTGGATGCAGGCGTCCAGATCAACACCGGCTCATCCTTCTGCCGCCGATGCAGCGTGCGATGCATATGGCCTGAGACCACCGCGAACAAGGCGTGCTCGGTGATCAGCCGCTGCAACCGTTGGCGACCTTCCGTCTTCAGCGCCCATGCCGGCCTGTCGGCTTCGTTCCAGTCTTTCAGAAAGAGAGGCATGTGGAGAAACAACACCGGTTTGCGGTCGCCCCTCCCCTTCAACATGCGCTCCAAGGCCGACCATTGCTGTTCCTCGGCTGGTAGGCCTGAGCCGATAATCTGGCTGTTCAGGCCGATCAACCTCCAGCCCTCAGCGGCGTCACTGTGCCAATACCAAGAGCCAAAATGTTTTCCCCAGGCCGCAAGACGAGCCTCATCTGCGGGCTGCACGCTGTCGCGGGCAATATCGCCAACATCGTGATTGCCCGGCAGGACGAGAACCGGGGCCATGATCTCCTTGAGTTTAGCCGCACCAAAGGCCAGATCTGCCTCGATATTTGCACCATCCAGCGTCAGATCACCGAGAACAATTGCCAGTCCCACATCGTCACAGCCGTTGACGGTTTTGACAGCCGCCTTCCAGTTTTCGACGAATACGTGGTTTTGAGAGCCGATGTGAGGATCGGCCAAGATCGCTATTTTCATCATCTTTCCTTGGAAGCTTTAATCTGTACCTGCCGCTCAAGGCGCGGAGCACCGCAGGGCGGGGTCGGGCGCACCAAGGGGTGCGCCCGACTTGCATTACTTTGCCGCCATCACACCCGCGACATGCTCGCGAATCTTCGGCATGGCAGCCTCAGGCGTGATCTTGCCCCGCTGCAATTGGTCCAGGATTGGTGCCACGCCCTTCCAGACACCATCCGCCGTGTTGTTGGGATAGGCAAACCATGGCATGGCGGCATTCATCGACTTGAAGACCGTCTGGAAGTTCGGATGTTCCGCATAGAAGCTCTCGAGCGCCTTGGCAGCCTGAACGTTGACCGGCATGTAGCCGCTTGCCTTGGAGACGTCGGCCTGAACGGAGGCGCTGGTCATGTATTTGACGAACTCCCAGGCGGCTGCGCGCTTGGCGGCATCTTTCGAAAACACCATCAGGGCATTACCGCCAGCTGGCAGGCCGCCCTTCTTGGCGTCGATCAGCGGGAAGCGGACGGTGCGCATGGTGAAGCGGTCGCCGATGGCGGTCTCATAGGCCACGAGATCGGACGGCGACTCCACGACCATGCCAATCTTCCCGGCAAAGAACTGCTGCTGCGCAGGCTTGGGGTCGGCATAAACGGACATGCCTGTCTTCACCGCCAGATCCTGGGTGATGCGCAGAGCTTCCAGCCCTGCCTTGTTATCATAACCGATGCCGGTGGCCTTGGCGTCAAGCATCTGGTCGCCAGCGCTCATCACCATCATCTGCCAGTACCAGTCATCGCTCAGTCCACCGACAGAGAAGCCGATGCCCGAGACGCCGTTGCCAAGCTTGCTGATCTTGGCTGCCAGATCAATGACGCCATCCCATGTGGTCGGGAACTGATCGATACTGCCACCGGCCTTTTCGACCAAATCCTTGTTGACGTAGAGAAGCGGCAGGGAGGCCGTAAACGGCATGGCATACTGCTGGCCATCAACCTTTGCGAGGTCGAGAATGGCGGGGGCATAATTGGCCGCCTGCCAGTCCTTGCCTTCCTTGGTCAGCATCGGATCAAGTGAGCTTGTCTCGCCCCGATCCTTCATCACACCAACGAGGGTGGGAATGGAGGAGTAGGAGGCCAGATAGACATCCGGCGTCGAGCCCGTCATCATTCCACGAATGACGCTTTGGTCACCAGCGCTGTAGTTTTGGGCTGGTGCCTGCTCGTTGATGATGATCTCTGGATGTGCCTTCTTGAAACCCTCCAGAATAGGCTGCATAAAGGCAAGTCGTGTGTGATAAAAGGTCAGCGTGACTGGATCAGCGGCGAAAGCCGGTGCAGTCCCCAACACGGTCAGGGCTGCAGCCGCGAAGATGTTTTTCATTTTCATGGTGTTTCCTACAAGGTGGAGTGGTCTTGACTTTCGGACCTGCCCGGTGGCCGCCGGGCAGGTCCGTATCATTTGACGCCGGTCATCGTAACGCCCTGTACGAACCCGCGCTGTGCGGCGAGAAACAACAGGATCAGCGGTGCGGTGATCAGGGTCGCGCAGGCCATTAAAGGCCCGAAGCTGTCTCCGCCTTCCTGGCTCCGAAAGAACAGGAGGCCGAGCGTTGGCGGTGACAGATCGATGGATCTGATCACGATCATTGGCCAATAGAGATCGTTCCAATGAAAGGTGATCGAGAAGATCGCGAAGGCGGCAATGGCAGGTTTCATCGCTGGCAGAATGATGCGGACGACAATTTCTATCTCGCTCATCCCATCCAGCCGTGCGGCCAGGAGAATCTCGTCTGGGAACGAGCGAATGAACTGATAGAACATGAAGATCGCAAAGCCCGAGGTCAGATAGGGCAGCATCACGCCCGCATAGGTATCCAGAAGCCCGAACTTGGCGAGCACCATGAAGATCGGCAGAGCGGTTGCCTGGGCGGGAACGGAGAGGCTGATCAGAACAATTGCGAAAAGCACGTGCTGGCCGCGAAACTTGAACTTCGCCAGCGCATAGGCACAGGTCACCGTGGTCAGGATCTGAAACAGGAGAATGCCGCCGGTCATGATGACACCGTTCAGCATGAACCGTGGCAAGGGAGAGTCGAACAGCGCCCGCGTGTAGTTCTCTGATATTGATGTCAGGATCGGCGGCGTATCATTGAGGCTGCCGAATATCTCCCCGGGAGCCTGTGTTGACGCCCGCCACATCCAGAAGAACGGATAGACCATGAGAAAGGCACCGCCCAGCAGAACGGCATGGGACAGGAAGGCGCGAAGCGTGGAGCGAGCCATCAAAAATGCGCCTTTCTGTTGCTCAAGCCGACATGGACAATCGAAAATGTCCCGATCAACAGCAGATAGACGACCGTCAGTGCGCTGCCATAACCGGCTTTCATGCCCGTGAACGTATCCGTGTTGATCTTGTGCAGCAGCATCTCGGTGGCGCCATAGGGACCACCATTGGTCAGAACCGCCACGGTGTCGAAGACCTGAAAAGCCTGGATGCAGCTCAAAACGACAACCACGATGGTCGTGGGTGCCAGAAGCGGCCATGTCATGTAACGCAGACGGTCCCAAAAGCTGTCCATTCCATCAAGGGCGGACGCCTCCTTCAGTTCGCTTGAAATGACCGTGAGCCCCGCCAGAAACAGGATCAGGTTGAAGCCGAAGAGATGCCAGATACCGATGATGGCAAGGCCGATCAGCGCAAGCGTGCCATCGGCGAAAAAATCGAGAGCCGGTAAGCCCAGTGCTTCCAACAGGCTGGCCAGAGGCCCGATATGGCCATTGAGCAGATAGCTCCAGACGATCGACATGGCCGTCAGCGTGGAAGTGACCGGCAGAAAGTAGACGATTTCGTAGAAACGTCGCGAACGGCGGCGACCATCGAGGAGCACGGCAACACACAGCGCGCCGAACACCGATACGGGTACGACAATTGCCGTATAAAGTGCGCTGTTTTGCAAGGCCGCCCAGAAGAACGGGTCATTGATCATTCTGACATAGTTGCCGAGGCCGACAAAATTCAAGGTGAGCCGACCGAGACGGTAATCGGTCAAGCTGATCAGGACCACGACAAAGATCGGCGCAACTACCGTTGCGACCAGCAGCAGGAAGGCAGGAGCCGCGAAGGCGCCCGCAACGACGGCATAACTGAAGCGCTTCGACGCGACCGTAGACGAATGAGAGTGCAGATCAGACAGAGACATCATAACATGCCTCCTCCACCGGAGCTGGCAAAGGAAGCGGCACTGGAACACGACGACCGCTTTGATCAAAGATGAGTGCGGCATCGGAGGCGATCCGCAGCGCAATCCTTTCGCTGATCTTGCGACCCGTCGCCAGTCGCGCAAAACTCTCAGGTCGCAGTTGCACACGCACGGTCCCCGCACCGATCTCAGTGCCGTCGCAGCGGATGCCGACATCGTTGCCCGCGAACTCTACCTGGTCGACCCGCAGTGAAAAATCGGCGGGGCCATTTTCGATCGGATACAGTCGCTCCGGCCTGATCGCCAGTTGGTAATACCCATCTGCTATGCCCGGCAATGTCAGATGCAATGGCCGACCGTTGATTGATACCGCTCCCTTGCTGATCGTCACCGGCATCTCATTGATCGCCGTTGTGCCGACAAACCGTGCGACGGAAAGATAGTCTGGCCGGTCATAAATCTCTGCCGGTGCTCCACACTGCTTGATCTCTCCGCCTTCCATAATTGCAATCCGATCTGACATCGTCATCGCCTCGGTCTGGTCGTGGGTGACGTAAATGAAGGTGATGCCAGTCCGGCGGTGCAGGTCGACGATCTCATCGCGCAACTGTTGGCGCAATTTCGCATCCAGGTTCGAGAGCGGCTCGTCCATCAGAAAGACATCGGGATGCCGGACCATTGCGCGACCGACCGCCACACGTTGTCTCTGGCCGCCGGACAGCTGTGAAGGCTTGCGATCCATCAGCGTTTCGAGACCAAGCTGCCTTGCAGTCTTGCCGACATCTGTCTCGATATCCTTGCGGATACCGCGAACCCTTGATGACAGAAGCGAGGCACCCGGCAGACGCTGGCTGAACGACAAACGCGCCATTTCGAGCGGCATGGCCAGATTCGCACGGACCGTCATATGCGGATAGAGCGCATAGTTCTGGAAAACCATGGCAATGCCGCGTCGCTTCGGTGGCAGCGAGGACACGTCACGTCCTGCGATCATGATATGCCCGTCTGTGGAAGGTTCGAAACCAGCCAGCAGCCGCAACAACGTCGATTTTCCGCACCCGGACGGGCCAAGCAGCGTCAGGAATTCACCCTCACGGACGTGAAGGTTGATTCGCTTTAGAACCTGCACGTGCTCAAAGCGCTTTTCCAGGTCTACGATATCAATGGAATGACCGACCATATTCTTCACTGTTTTTCCAGGATCACATCGTCAAAATTACGCGGGTCGAAACACAACGGTGTTTCAGCCAGTGCCCTCAGTCAATTCGCCCCTTGCTTTAAGAGGGTTTTTTAACGCCCCGATGACAAATTCTTTCAAATAAATTATTTTTATCCATATTTTTTATAGAGATAGGTTGCATAAATAACGAATTGGTTACTTTGCCAATCACTCTAAGCTGTTGACGCAGGCCGTAAAAACGCCTTATCGAACATCAGCAATGGCCGGGCCGAAATCGCCGTTTGAATCTAGGCTAAGGCAAGGACGCAGTTCTTCAAGTGAGGGTCATCGTGACGGAAGAAAAGCAGAAGCAGCCTCGGCGCCGCCATCCGCGCAGGCCAGATTTGTCTCAAAACCGAATTCTGGAGGCTGCCGCTGTCGAGTTTGCGGCAAATGGTCTGACTGGCACCCGGGTTGAAGCCATTGCTGAACGGGCAGAGATCAACAAGCGAATGATCTACCAGTATTTCGGTAATAAGGAGTTGCTCTATCAGGCGGTGATCGAGAAGGTCTATCGCGATGTCTGGGACGCCGAGGCAGCGTTGAATCTCGAGCAGCTACCCCCGCGCGACGCGCTGATCGCCCTGGTCACGTTCGTCTGGACATATTATCTTGAACACCCGGAATTCATTACCATCCTGAACTCCGAGAACCAGTTGAAAGCCATCCACTTCAAAAAGTCCCGCGCCATCCGGGAAGGTGCTGCCAGCTCCCGGCCACTCGTTGATGACATCCTGCGGCGTGGTGAGGCGGATGGCACCTTTCGTCTTGGAATTGATCCGATCCAACTGAGCCTGACGATCACCTCGATCTGCTACTACTATTTCACCAACCAAGCCACCAGTTCAATCGTCTACGGGCAGCGAATGATGACGCGGGCAGCTTTGGAAAGACGCCTCGCTTTCAACATTCAGACGGTCCTAGCCATTGTAAGCCCTGATCGGAGCGCGCTGTAACCAACCCGGTGACGCAGTCGCTAACCGGCACCGCGTGTGCAGCCGGCAAACCGGCGGGCTGCGAGGCAAAATCGAGCCAGATCATTTCCGCGTGTCGTTGAATCGCCGAAATGCTCCAGGTCTTTGTTTTACGCATTTGCAAACGAAACCGCTTCACACTTTTCCTGGAAATGCTCTTGAGATGGAACAGGAACCTCCTCGTGGCGTTTGCCTGCCATCATCAAAGGAGGTTCAGGATGGCTTTTATCGAAGCGAAAGATGGTACAAAATTGCACGTAAAAGACATGGGGAAAGGCCGCCCGGTGGTGCTTATCCATGGATGGCCCTTGACCGGCGATATGTTCGAATATCAGACACTTGCTCTTCTGGAGGCGGGCTTTCGCGTCATCACTTACGACCGACGTGGATTTGGTCAGTCGGGACATCCAGCCGATGGCTACAATTACGACACGTTTGCCGATGACCTCGCCAGCGTGATCGATAGCCTGGATGTTCGGGATGTGTCGCTCGTCGGCTTTTCCATGGGTGGCGGCGAGATCGCCCGCTACCTGTCACGACACGGGGCTTCAAAGGTCTCCAAGGCGGTACTGGTGGCCTCCGTGGTGCCATATCTTCTCAAGGATGAAAGCAATCCTGAGGGTGTCGACGCCAGCGTATTTGAGGGTATGAAGAAGGATATTCGCGAAGACCGGTTTGCGTTTCTTCAGAGCTTTGCCAAGACCTTTTACGGCGTCGGCCTGGTCACCAGTCCGGTGAGCCAGGGCGTATTGGATTGGTCATTCATTCTCGGTATCATGGCCAGCCCCAAAGCGACAATTGATTGCGTCGATGCATTTGGTAAGACCGATTTCAGGCCAGATCTTGCCGCGTTCACCATTCCCACACTGGTCATCCATGGCACGGCAGACAAGACCGTGCCTATTGACCCTGCAGGTCGAGCAGCGGCCAATGGGATCGCAGGTGCCAAACTTATCGAATACGAAGGCGAGCCCCACGGCCTGTTTGCCGCAGCTCCAGACCGGCTCAATCGAGATCTGATCGAGTTCCTTGGATAATTCGTTTTCGGTGCGCCTTGTGAAACCATGAGGCGCACCAAACCGTCCTCCCCGCAGAGCCGTCTGTGCCGCTTATTCTGTTGTCAGCGTCTCGCCAATCTTCCGGCTTTCCCATTCTTGAGGCGTCAGCGTTTTGATATCGAACTGGTCACGGGTGCGGGCATAGGTGTGTCCTCCCATACGGCCGACGGCATCCATAAGCTGCTGGTCGATATGCAGGTTGGAAGGATTGACGGCATCGCTGCGGACGAACACGCCGATGACTTCGCCGAGAATGATCTCGCGGGCCGGGCCGACCTGAAGCGTTGTGTGGCGGCGGCATTCCAGAGCTGCAGGAGCGGCCAGAATACGGGGGCTGCGCACCATCTGACCGGGAACGGTCGCAAGACCCGCCTCTTCCATCTCGTCGACCTCGGGGCCGAACTTGATGGCGCAAACTTCCATCTGGTCAACCAGCGCATTATCGCAGATATGGACTGTGAATTCACCGGTCTCACGGATATTGCGGGCGGTGTCCTTGAAGCGCATGTCCGAATAGTTCTCGACACCTATTGCGACGATTGCCGGATCGTGGGTTAGTACGTTGAAGAAGCTGAACGGACCAGCATTCGGCTGGCCATCTTTGCTCACAGTCGTCACCAGCGCAATCGGGCGCGGGATCACGGTTCCGATCAGGAGTTTGTAACGCTCTCGCTCGTTGAGCTTGGCGAAATCGAAATGGGTATGGTCGGTCATATCAGGCCTCGGCAGCAATGCGGTGCGTTTCAAGCGGAGTGTGGCGGGAGAGGTTCTCGAACCCATCCTTGGTGACAACATACATGTCACCGATGTTACAGCCAGCAGACATTGGCTCAAGCCATTGCGTGTGCAGCACGAATACCATGCCCTCTTCCATCCGGTCATGATTGTGCGAGGATATGTTGAAGCTGTTCTGCCCGCCGGCCATGCCAACGGAATGACCGAGATTAGGGTTATGCGGGCCATGGGTTGCCGGGTAGACATGCATCAAGGTGCGGCCTTGCGCCTCCCAGTCGATATTCTTCACGTATTGGCGCGGGATCAGCCGCGCACTGCCATCCTCCATCGGCGCCCAGTTGTAAGGCATGGTGCGCGCTTCAGGCGAAGACAGCATGCCGCGCTCGATCATCGGCTCGAAGGCTGCATTGTTGACATCGCGCATCAGCGCGCCCGGGCGGATCAGCTTTTCCGCCCGCTTCACACCGTCTGTGCAGGCGGCCAGCACCTCTTCCTGCCGCTTGGTGATGTCGCCAACGGCAATCATACGGGCGGTTTGGGCCGTGTAGCCGCGATAGGTGATGTTGGAAACATAGAGATTGATGAGATCACCCTTTCGCACGACATGGCCATAGGGCTTGCCGCAATGGGTGCCGAACTCGTTGATGCCGATCTGGTAGCCGTCACCGCTCTCTCCGCCGAAGGAAAGCTGTGCTTGCGAGAAGGCGGCATAGATCTCATGGTCTGTCACGCCGGGTTTAGCCAAATGATAGGCCGCCTGCGTGGCGATGCTGACAAGCTGGGCAGCAGCTCGGAACATCTCGATTTCGCGCGGCGAGCGCACTTTCTGCATCCGGTCGAGAATGGCATTGTCAGCGACGAACTTGGCTTTGGGCATCAACTCGTCCAGAGCGGCCCAGAAGGTCAGCGAAGTGCGATCACCAATGCGGCCCACCTGCCCTCTCGCCAAGCCCATGCCTGCCAACAGTTCGGCGCATTTCTCAGCCGTCTTGATCACCGAATCTCCTGGACGATCGGCATATTCGCGGCCGATCGGACCAATCTGCCAGATATCTTCCACCAGCACCGGTTCGCCACCCGGCGGTAGAAGCACGGATTGGGTGAAGAAGGATAAAAGCACCATAGGCCTATCGACATCCGTAGGGATAATCAGCACGCCCTCACGCATCCAGTCGCAGATATAGCGAAGATAGTGATTGGAGGTATGGAACCAGCCAACGCCACCGGTATGGACGACAAGCGCATCATGGCCAGCTTCGACAGCCTGGCGGCGAATGCGCCGCAGACGATCCTCGAACTCTTCGACGGGCAAAGGCAAAGGGGCCGCAAAATCGAAATCCGGCTGGAAATCGGCAAGCAGTGATCCGATGCGATAGGTGCCTGACGTGTTAGCATGTATGGTCATTGGGTATTCCTTCCAGATATATTTTCGGTCAGGCTTGACGGGATGGCGCCAGCACCCGCCTTGCAACCAGCATCACCACGAGCGTCAGCCCGATCAGGATTCCTGACATTGCGGCCACCCGGACATCGAGCGACTCCTCGATCAATGCAAACATGCGAAGCGGCAGCACGGTCGTTTGCGCGTCGGCAAGGAAAAGCGAGACGGAGACGTTGTCGAGGGACTGGATGAAGACGAGGAAGGCGCCAGCCAGAATGCCTGGTGTCAGCAGCGGCAGGATCACGCGCCGGAGCGTCGTGTACCAGGTTGCACCCATCACGGTTGAGGCCTCGGCCAGCGACGGATTGATCCCTTGCGCGACAACGGAAGCGGCGCGGTACATCAGTGGCCCGAAGACGACGACATGGCCGACGACGGTGAGCCAGAGCGAAGGCTGGAAGCCGACGAAATTCGCCACGATCAGCGCCGCCAGACCATACACCAGGCTTGGCAGGACGAGCGGGGCCAACAGAAACGGCTCCAGCGCATTGACCGTGCTACGGCGCATCCGTGCCATGCCAATGGTGGCAGGCACGGCAAACAGCAGCGATCCGAGCACCGCGAGGCCTGCAATCTTCAGTGAATTGCCAGCTGCGATGTGTTCTGTTCCTGAGCGAACGGGATCAATCAGCGCCTCATACCAGCGCAGAGAAAAACCCTCCGGCGGATATTTGAGCGTCTGGCCCGAGGTGAACGACATGGTGATCGCAATGACAATGGGCGCCACCAGATAGATCAGGCTGAGACTGCCGAAGCCGAAAACAAATGCCTTGTAGAGAAGGGTCGGGATCGGGTTTTCGCGATGATTATGCATGGCCGACAAGCCTCCTGTGACGTGAAATCATGGTCATGGTGACAAGAAGGATGCCGGTCGACAGAAGGAGGACAACGGCGATGGCAGAGGCCATCGGCCAATCAAACAGCGTGCCCACTTCTCGATAGATCAACTGCGGCACATAGACGTTTCGCGCACCACCGATGACAGCCTGGGTGACGAAGGACGCACTGGTACTGGCAAACACAAGGATCCAACCCGCCAGCAGGCCGGGTAGCATCATTGGCAGGAGAACCGTCACGAAGATACGCCATGGACCCGCGCCTGACACCTGCGCCGCCTCGGTGAACTGCAACGGCGTGCGCGAGAGAATGGCAATCAAAGGCAAGATGATCAAAGGCAGGTCGATCTGACACATGGCCATGACGAGACCGAGTTCGGTGGACAGCAGCGTGAACGGGCGGTCCGCGAGCCCAAGCGCCATAAATGCCTCGCTAATCGGTCCCTGTCGCCCAAGAATGACGATCCAGGCAAAGGTCCGAACCACATTGCTGGTCAGCATCGGAATAAGTGTCAGAAAGATGATAACCTGTCGCGCGGTCTTGCCACTGTGCCAATAGAAAAGCGCGATCGGAACACCGAGCAGGGTCGTGCTGGCAATGGTCTGGAGACCGAGCGTGGCGGTGTTGACCAGAACACGGTAGTTAAATGCATCGCCAAAAAACCGTGCGTAATTGTGGAGAGAGAGGCCGTCGGGGCCGATGAAGCTGAATCCGACGAGAACGGCGAGCGGCGTCGCAAAGAACGCCACCGACAGCAGAAGCATCGGGACAATGTATGGGAAACCGCTCGCTTTCATTGTGAACCCTCAACCGGCGACGAGAGCATCGAACTGGCGGATCCATTCCGCACGGTTCTTGTTGATCGCCGCCCAGTCCGGATAGACCAGCGTTGCCAACTGTTCGCGCTTCACATAGGCCTCGATGCCCGGTGTAAGAGCGACCTCCTTATTGGTCGGGAACATCTCGGTCGGTGGCAGTTTCAGCTTGTCCTGAGCGGCCTTTGAGATGGCGGCGTCCATATAGGCATAGGCTGCATCAATGTTTTTCGCGCCCTTGGTCAGATGGATGTTGACGGGAGCCGCCGGAGAGCCGGTTTCCGGTTGCACGAACTCGGCTTTGAGGCCCATGGACTTGAGGCGCGCAACATTGCCGGTCGAGCACATGAAGACGGCGATTTCGCCCTGCTGGAACAATGTCATCTGGTGGTTTGTGCTGGCGACGACGCCCTTGATCTGCTCGGGATTGTCCTTGAACAGTTTGAACACGGCGTCCATGTCAGTCGGACCTTTGCCAAAAATCCTGGCGATTTCGGTATAGGCCATCACGCCGGTGTTGGAGGCGAAACCGGTCCAGGATACCAGGCCCTTATAAGCCGGGTTTTCGAACAGGTCGCGATAGCCTTTCGGAGCTGGCACCAGATCCGGGTTATAAGCGATACCATTGACTTCGACCGTCACGGTCGGACCGTACTCGCCCTGGAATGCCGGATCGAGCATGCTCCAGTTCTTGAGCCTTGACGGATCGATCTTCTGAATGAGGTCGTTGTCGATGGCGACGGCCATTTGGCCGGGCGACATCAGCAGGGTGTCGTAAGGCGGGTTGCCGGGGCTTGCCATCACCTTGGCAAGCTGGTCCTGCGCCAAGGCGGGAGCGACCGTCAGGTCGAAACCGGCGTCCTTGACGAGCGGCGTCAGCACGGAGCGGTAGCCGTCCTCCCAGTTTCCGGGGAAGGTCGCGGCGACAGCTGTGCCACCAGCAGCGCGGGCAGCAAAGGGCAGCGTGGCGGCCACAGCCGCACCGGCGGCGAGCAGTCCGAAATGGCGTCTTGTGATATTGAAGTTTTGCATCTGTTCACCTCTGTTGTTGTTCATTGACTGGATGCTTCCGGTTCGCTCGGAAAGGCGTGACACCTGGCGGTGTCGATCTCGGCAAAGAGGCGGGCTCCCGGCTCTGGAATGAAGGTGGAAGGGCTGCGGACCTGCGACGCGCGAAGGCCTGTCCCATCGTCAAGAAGAAGATCGTGAACCAGCGTCGGCCCAAGTGGCACGGATACGGTCACCCTGGCCGGCAAGGCAAAGTCACTCGGGCTGGCAGACAGGCGGACATCCTCGGGGCGGAAGGTCATTGTCACCTTGGAACCGATCGTAAAATTCAGCCGACGCGGCAGAACAATGGCCTTGCCGTTCACCAGAGCGATGCTGGTTGCCTCTGCATCCAGCCGCTCCACCGTCCCATGCAGCATATTGGCTTGGCCAATGAAGGTGTTGACGAACAATGTCTTCGGGCGGTCATAAACGGCCATTGGCGTGTCGATCTGCTCGACATTGCCCTTGTTCATCAGCACGAGCCGACCGGCGAGGCTCTGGGCTTCTTCCTGGTCATGCGTAACGATCAGCGTCGTGATCCCGAGCGTCTTTTGCAAATGCAGAAGCTCGACCTGCAGATCGAAACGAAGCGCCCGGTCGAGCGCCCCGAACGGTTCATCGAGCAGCAGAAGCGAGGGCCGTCCGGCAATGGCGCGGGCAACCGCGACACGCTGTTGCTGTCCGCCGGAAAGTTCGCGTGGCAGCCGGTTGCCATAGCTCTTCAACTGCACGAGTGAGAGCATTTCCTCCACCCTTTCCCTGCGCTTTGCGCGCGGAACCTGCTGGCAGGCCAGTGGGTAGGCGATGTTCTCGGCCACAGTCAGATGCGGAAACAGGGCGTAATTCTGGAACACCATGCCGATGCCGCGGGAGCGGGCCGAAACATTGGCAAGGTCATGGCCGCCTAGCTTGATAACCCCGCTCTTCGGCTGGATCAGCCCCGCGATGGCACGCAGGACGGTCGATTTGCCACAGCCGCTTGGCCCGAGAAGAGCGACGATCTCGCCAGCCTCTATCTCAAACGAGATGTCGCTGATCACGTTCTGCCCGCCATAGCTGTGGGTCAGACCGCGAATGCTGAGATGCTTGCCCTCTGCGGCCTTCGAGGTCTCTGCCATGAATGTCCCCTTCAGTTGCGCCGTGTCGTCAAAGCGCTCAAGGCTTTGAGGCACAAGGCAGAGATTTGGTCGGTCGACGATGTTGCCTACGGTGTCGGTCATGGCAACGACAGCAGCAATCCGCATGCCAATTGACGATCCTCAATCAACAAAACTTACTAAGCTACAGATTTTTAAAAGATATTTTTGCATTTTATAGATTCGTATATTTTCAATAATTTTCAGCCGAAAATATTTTCGGATTTAAAAAATGTGCAATTTTTGCCGACTTCGCTTATGCATTGAGCAAAATCTAGGCGTAGCTCTAGGAGCTTACTAAAGGATTTCTGGGTCAGTTCGCCATAGATCACCCTCCATTCATTCTGGATAACCGACAAAATACCCCGTTTAAACAGCAGTTTAGATGATCAGTCGCCAATCCACGCATCGATATCGACGTATGAGATGATTTTTTAGCCGATACGTTTACGAATCTTTGTGCGAATATTTTTTCGGAAAAATTTCAAATCGTGACGCGAGAAATAAGATTTTAAAAACAATGTCTTGAAAAGACATCGATCAAGCTGGCACGCTGATTGCTTGGAGGTTTGCGTCAATTCACGCCGATAAAAAGTTAAACGGGGATCACATGCGCAGCTTCACGAAAAGTCTCAAAGACAGCCTGGCCGGCATCGCATTCGCTTTGCTCGCAACCTCGACACTTGCTGCAGAAGGGACCGCCATTAAGATGGTGCCCGATGCGGAAGTCGCGAAACTGCCTGGTATCGCGTTCGACCAGACCCTGGCAGACCGCCTGCCGCCTGCCATCAAGGACAAGAAAGCCATCAAGGTGGCAACCGACCTGACGCCCCCGATCAGCTTCCAGGCGGAGGATGGAAAACTCATCGGGATCGATGCTGATATTGCCGCAGCCCTCGGCGTTATTCTCGGGATCGATGTTCAAATGACCAATGTCGGCGCTGGCGCCGCAATCGTACCGGCTGTCCTGTCCAAGCGTTTCGACATGACGATTTCCGGCATCAACGACGATGTAGAACTGGAAAAACAGGTCGATGTCATCGACTACATGTTTGATGCCACGACGATCATGACCATCAAGGGCAATCCACTCGGCATCAAGAGCATGGAAGATCTGTGCGGCAAAAAGGTTGCCGTCCCTGTCGGTACGTTCCAGGCGCGTCTGGTTGAGGTCGCATCGGCAAAATGCTCGACACCTATCAATATCATGTCGATTCCGAAAATGCCTGACGTCCTGCAAGCTGTTCGCACCGGCCGCGCCGACGCGACCGTTAACGGTTATGCGACAAGCGTTTATACGACGAAAAACCAGACCGGTAAGGGTGTTGGCCTTCAGGCGCTTCCGGATGTCCGCCTCGCAGTCGGTTATCTCGGCATGCTGACATCGAAGGACAATCCAGACCTGCGTGACGCGGTCATCGCCTCATTGCAACACATGGTCGACAGCGGTGCCTACAAGGCGATCATGGAGAAATGGGGCCTTGGCCCGCTCGCCGTGACGACCGTCAAATTCAATGACGCCGCCAGCATGCCGGTGAACTGAGCCATGTCGCTTTTGGCTCAACCTGTCAGCATGGCTATCGCACCTCCGATCGGCAAGCCGATACGGTGGGGGCAGATTACATCAGGCACCAGCGCGATTCTTGCGCTGGCGCTCCTCATCACCATTGTCGCGCGAAACCAGAGCGTTCAATGGGGCGAAATACCCCATTACATGGTCGATCCAGTCATCCTCAGCGGCGTTGTTCTGACCTTGCAACTGACAGCCGGCGCAATGGTGTTCGGTATCGCGTTCGGCTGCATCGTTGCCGTCATGGCAACAAGCCAGAATATCGTTTTGAAAGCCCTGGCCATCGCCTTCGTCTGGTGGTTCCGTGGCGTTCCGCTCATTGTTCAGATCTTCTTCTGGTTCAACATTGCGTTGTTCATTCCGGAAGTGGGCATCGGCAGCTACTCCATATCGATCAACGCGCTCGTCACTCCGGCACTTGCCGGGTTCCTGGCGCTGGGCCTGCATGAAGCCGCCAATATGAGCGAGATCATTCGCGGCGGATTGACCGCCGTCGACCGGGGCCAGCGGGAGGCAGCCTCATCACTCGGCTTGCGACCACTTCAGACCCTTCGCGCCGTGGTTCTGCCCCAGGCGATCCGTCTGATCGTACCGCCGACCGGCAACCAGGCGATTGGCATGTTGAAGGCCAGCGCCATTGTCTCCGTCATCGGCATGCAGGATTTGCTGACCCAGGCGCAGGCCATCTACGCGCGCAACTTCCTTGTCATCGAGCTCCTGTGTGTTGCGTCGCTCTGGTACCTCCTCATCACAACCATCGCTTCGATCGGCCAGTATTTTCTGGAAAAGCACCTCGCACCGAAAGGCCGGAACGCCGGTGCACAGAAAGATCAGCCGCGACGCGGCTGACCCACCGGTCGCTCAACCACCAATCAAACGGAAACGCCTTTGCAGCGCATCCGATCAGGAAACATCACGGAGAAGAGCATGAGATTAGGAATTGACGGACAAAAACTGCCCGAAGCCAAGAAGCGTGGGCCGCTCAAAAGCCTTGATCACGTCAGGGAGCTCGGTCTTGGCGGCATCTTCTTCAGCACGGTCCTTGATATGAGTGAGACGCTGGACCAGGGCGAACTGCGCGACATCAGGGCCAAAGCCGATGAGCTTGGCCTTTACCTCGAAGCCGGTATTGGCAAGATTAACCCCTATTGCAGTGCGGAAGCCCCGGAATTCCGGGCAATCGGCGATGGCGACGTCATCCTCGGCTTTATCAGGATGATCGAAGCGAGCGCAGCAATTGGCTGTCGCGAACTCTGGGTGTCGCCGGGAAATTTCAAATCAGAATATCGCGGGCGGTTGGCCAATGACCGCTTCCGGACCGATGTCACCTGGGACGAGCAATTGACCGCCATTGAAAAAGTGCTGCAGAAGCTGGCGCCCGTGGCGCGCGCCAATGGTGTTCACCTCAACATGGAAACCCATGACGAGATCACCTCCTTCGAAATCCTCCGGCTGATCGAAGAGGTCGGTGAAGATTGCATGGGTGTCGTCTTCGACACGGCGAACGGTTTGCAACGGGCAGAACATCCGGTCTTCGCCGCAAAACGTGTGGCTCCCTATGTTCGCCAGACCCACATCAAAGATGCTTATGTCGGCCATGCCACAGGGGGCCTCGATTTCCAGACCCGTCCGGTCGGCCGGGGCATTGTCGATTTCGCCACGATCATCCCCATCCTTGCCAAGGCCAATCCCGAACTGAACCTTTCCCTTGAAGTCGCCGCCTCCGTCGAGGACAAGCCGCGCAAGGCCAATCCTCGCCAGTGCATCGAGATCAACGACCCGATCTGGCGCGCTGGCCATCCGGACCTGACAGCCGAAGAACTGGAGGCCTATCTGGCACTAGTGGATGCGTTCGAGAAACGTGTCGCCGCCGGAGAGATCCCGGACTGGGAGACCTATGAGGCCAACCAATATGGCTATCCGAGCTATCAGCATCAGTCCTACGGCTTCCATGAGGCGATCACGTTTATCAAAACCTCGGCGCGCCATATCGAAGAGGTCTGCATGCAAAACAGCATTCCGCTTTCAACGCCATCGACAAAGCAGCACGCGGCTTGACATCGAATACCAAGGGTCATTGAAAATGGCGCTTGGCATAAGAGGCTGAGCGCCGGTCGCTTCTGATGCCGGCGCATCTTAAAATGCTGGGAAGATCTAGATTTTGGTATTACAGCGCCGTGCGTTTTATAAAACGCACAAAGGACGCTGTAATACTTTAAATCTAATGCATAATTTTCTCCTTAAATCGATTCCGATTTAAGGAATTATGCAGTAAGCGCATATACGCAGGAATATTATCATGGACATAATTACGTCGCTTGATTGGAGCTGGAGAGGGAAATGAAGAAGGTGACGCGCCGCCAAAGCGCCAAGGTCGCACCGAAAGCTGGTGGTGCGGCGGATACGGGCGAAAACGCCAATGATGACGTGACTGAGCGCATTCGGATCACGCTTGCCACGGCGATTGGTGAAGGTGCGCTCAAGCCAGGCGTCAAGATCCTTGAGGATGCGATTGCCGACCATTTCGGGGTCAGCCGGACAGTCGTGCGTGGCGCGCTCGGCGTCCTGGAGAGCGACCATCTCCTGGAGCGCAAGAAAAACCGTGGCACATTCGTCGCTGAGCCTGGCATCGAAGAAGCAAAGGCCTTGTTCGAGGCAAGACGCAAGCTAGAACATGTCATTCTCGAGCTCGTCATGGACCGCGCGACCGTTGACCAGTTGGATGCTCTTGAAAAGCTGACGGATGAGGAGGAGCATATCCATCACCATGGTGACGAGAAGTCGAAGACCGTGCTATCGGGCAAGTTCCATGTCGTTCTGGCTGAACTTGGCGGCAACGCAGTCATGACGGAGATGCTGTCGAAGATTGTTGCGCGCTTATCTCTTGTTATGTCTCTCTATGAGGAAGAGCGGAAGGACGATTGCGGCGCCGATCACCACCGCCTGATCGTCAGCGCCATAAAAGCGAAGGACCTGGCAAAGGCGCAGCAGCTAATGGATCACCACCTCGCAGATATCGAAGGCCGCGTTCGGCTCACGGAGGGACAGGGCGATCGGCATACGTTCCTGGCCGTACTGGAGAACTTTTCCTGATGAACCGGCTTGAAGGCAACAGAAGCTGAGGCATGCTAATCTCCACAGCGTTATGAGTGGTCCGTTAAAGTGAATGACTTGCCAGCTTTTCATGGCCACCTGCAGGTCGAAAACGGAATGAAAGGTCCAGCCGATGCCTTGCCAGGCGCGAACCTTCGGCTGCTTATGAGGCGCGTAGCTGTCGCGAATGACGTGAACAGCCCATCGAGAATATTGAGAGCGGCACACAAGGTTGCCGCGACGTGGCGTTTGTCGTCATGCCTCATTGTGCTGCCACGTGGTAGACTCGGCTGCGTCCGGTCAAAGGTAAGCGGCAAGTTGACCGCATCTGGCGTTGGTAGTGCGGGCTTACGTATTGCGGACAGACGAGTCACAAACTGTGCGCTTCTATGTCTACGTTAATGGACCTCGACGTCATCGCCGACATGAGCAGACTGAACGGGGATTACACTGGGCATTAAGAGCGCACTCTTTGCGAGGCACGATGCGGGAGCGGAGAACTGGACGACCATCGCCTCGGGACTTCTGGGCCTGAAAAACCTAATGTGACAACACCGGCTCGGCCATGTCCCCATTCGATGCTTATGCCGGGATAATTTTCAGCTCACCATAGGTGACAGAGCGTTCTGCCATCACATGATCGGCAAAATGGCGCACCTCTTCGGTTTTGCCGCGCAAAACGCTGATCTCAAGACAGCGGTGCTGATCCAGATGCACATGCATGCTGGCCACAGAGAGATCATGGTGATCATGAAAGGTCGTGGTCAGGCGGCTGGCCAAATCTCTGGCTTCATGGTCATACACATAGCTCAAAACACCAGCACATTGGGCAATATGCCCCTCCTCGATTGAGGCCTGTTTCAACCCGGCCCGCGCCAGATCGCGCAAGGCTTCAGAGCGATTCTGATAGCCTTTTGCCTGAATCATCCGGTCCAGCTCAGTCATGAGGTCGTCGTCAATGGTGATGGTAATGCGCTGCATGATTGTTCCCGACGTTGATGCTGATGTATGGTGTATCACCTTTTTTATCCGCTTCCAGCCTTTGTCCCGATAGACGGTTGACCTGACAAAGACAGTATGATGTATCAGAAAAAACATCTTACTTCGTGATTGCTCAGCAGGACCTTCCATGATCAAAACTTGCTTTCGCCATGCGGCACTGGCGCTGACGCTCGCCTTTTGCAGCCCTCTTACCAATGCGCAGGCGGGCGAGACGTTGAATTTTTCATGGCCCATGAATGTCGGCCCGCTCAATCCCCATCTCTATTCACCCAATCAGATGTTTGCGCAAAACATGGTGTATGAGCCACTGGTGCGTTATCAGGCCGATGGCACCGTTAAGCCATGGCTGGCGCAATCGTGGGAGATTTCGAACGAGGGGCGGACCTATACGTTTCAATTGCGCGACGGTGTGCGCTTTTCAAACGGTGAAGCCTTTGATGCAGCAGCGGTAAAAGCCAATATTGATGCGGTGCTGGCCAACCGCTCCCGTCATGCATGGCTGGAATTGGCCAATGAAATCGAAAGCGCTGATATTGTTGATCCGCTGCATGTGCGCATCACGCTGAAACACGCCTATTATCCTTTGCTTCAGGAATTGTCCCTGCCCCGGCCCTTTCGGTTTATTGCCCCTTCGCAGTTCAAGCAGGGCGGCACAAAGGATGGCATTGCCCAGCCAATTGGCACTGGCCCATGGGTTTTGCAAGAAACCCGCTTGGGCGAGAAAGACGTGTTTGTCCGCAATGACCGCTATTGGGGTGGCAAGCCTGCCTTCGACAGTGTGACCGTCAAGGTGATCCCAGACCCCAACAGCCGCGCCATTGCGTTTGAGACCGGCGATATTGATCTGATCTATGGGGCCGATGGGCCGATCTCTCCCGATACGTTTGAGCGTTTCCGCAAAATGGGAACCTATACAACACAGCTGTCGCAGCCTCTGGAAACCTTGGTGCTGGCCATCAACACCAATCTTGGTGCCACAAAAGATGTTGCAGTGCGCAAGGCCATCAACCATGCGGTGGACAAGGACAAGATGATTGCCACGGTGCTCTATGGCACCCAGCAACGCGCTGACACTCTTTTTGCCCCCAATGTGCCTTACGCCAATATTGGCCTCAAACCCTACCAGTTTGATCGATCCGTTGCGGAAAAGCTGCTGGAGGATGCTGGCTGGAAGCGCCTTGAGCCGAAAGGTGTTCGGCAGAAGGATGGCAAGCCGCTGTCCATCGAATTATGCTTTATCGGCACAGACGCCATCAGCAAATCCATGGCAGAGATTGTGCAGGCTGATCTTGGTAAGGTGGGAATTCAGGTTATCCTGACCGGAGAGGAAGAAAGCAGCATTTTGTCGCGTCAGCGCGATGGCCGCTTTGGCATGATTTTCAACCGCACCTGGGGGCCTCCTTACGATCCCCACGCCTTTGTCAGTTCCATGCGCATTCCCTCCCATGCCGATTATCAGGCGCAGCTTGGCCTGCCGGACAAGGCGAAGATTGATCAGGACATCGGCGACGTGCTGATCTCCACGGATGAACACATCCGGCAGGATCTGTATCGGGATATTCTGACCCGATTGCATGATGAAGCCGTCTATCTGCCGCTCACCTATGTCACCGCCATTGCCGTTGCCAAAAAAGAGCTTGGCCCCATTCCGTTTGGGGCGATGTCGAGCGAGATTCCGTTCGATCAGATCAAGCCAAAAGCGAACTGATCCATGGGCGCTTTTATTCTGCGGCGCATTTTGCTGCTGATCCCGATGCTGCTTGGCGCATCACTGGTGATATTTCTCATGCTGCGGCTTGGGCCAAGCGATCCGGCCATGGATTACTTACGCCTGTCCAAAGTGCCGCCAACGCCTTTGGCGCTGGCAGATGCCCGGCAGATGCTTGGCCTCGACCGCCCCATTGCCACTCAATATTTCGATTGGTTGGGCCATGCCTTCCGGTTGGATTTTGGCGTATCCTATGCCACGCAAAGGCCGGTTTTGCCGGACTTGCTCTACTACCTTCCGGCAACGCTGCAACTGGCTGGGCTGGCGCTGATCCTGACCTTTGCCATTTCCATCCCCATGGGTGTCTGGGCATCGCGCCACCGTAACAAGCTGCCCGATCATATCGTGCGGCTTGTGTCATTCCTTGGCGTGTCCATGCCCAATTTTTGGCTGGGTTTTCTGCTGGTGCTGGTGTTTTCCGTGCAGCTCGGCTGGCTTCCCGCCATGGGTCGCGGCGGCTTTGCCCATATGATCATGCCGGCCATTGCCATTGCCTTCATGTCCCTGTCCATCAATGCCCGGCTGTTGCGCGCCAGCATGCTGGAGGCTGCGGGACAGCGCCATGTGCTCTATGCCCGGCTGCGTGGTCTTTCCAGACAGCGGGTTGAACGGGGCCATATCCTCAGAAACGCGCTTTTGCCGATCATCACCGCCACGGGCATGCATATCGGTGAACTGCTTGGCGGCACGCTGGTGATTGAAAGCATTTTTGGCTGGCCCGGCGTTGGCCGCTATGCCGTTTCTGCCATCCTCAACCGGGATTATCCCGTCATTCAGTGTTTTACCTTGTTGATGGTGGGCATTTTTGTGACCTGTAATCTCCTTGTCGATATTGCCTATGCATGGGCAGACCCCCGGATCAGGCTGTCAGCGGGGCAAGTCGAATGACGAAAGCCTCAGCATTGCCCTCAGCCACGCGCCCGGCAGGCTTTTGGCGCTCCTCATCGCTGGGCGTCAAAGCCTGTGGTGTCATCGTTGTGCTACTGGTGTTGGCCACGATTGCTGGGCCATGGATTTCGCCGCATGATCCGAATTTTGTCGAATTATCGGAGCGGCTTCAGCCGCCAGACCTGAACCATTGGCTTGGAACTGATCACTTGGGCCGCGATATTTTCTCGCGTCTGGTTGCGGGTGCCCGCGTCTCGCTGGGGTCTGTCGCCATTGCGCTTGGCCTGATCATGATCACCGGCATTGTGCTTGGGGGGACCGCAGGTGTTATCGGCGGGCGCACCGATCAGCTGATCATGCGCATTGCCGATGTGTTTTTGACCTTTCCAACACTGGTGCTGGCGCTGTTTATGGTTGGAATGCTGGGCACGGGGCTTACCAATGTCATCCTCGCCATCGCTCTTTCCCACTGGGCCTGGTATGCCCGGATTGTGCGCGGAATTGTGCTGTCCCTGCGCCATCGGGAGTTTCTGCTGGCGGCGCGCATGAGCGGTGCGGGACCGATCAGAACCTTCATAGATCACCTGCTTCCCGCAACCCTGTCTCAGCTGGTGGTGCTGGCGACCTTGGACATCGGCCATATCATGCTGCATGTCTCTGGCCTGTCTTTTCTGGGATTGGGCGTGACCGCACCCACGGCGGAATGGGGCGTGATGATCAACGATGCCCGCCAATATGTCTGGACAGCGCCGTCGCTGATCCTGTGGCCGGGCTTAACGCTGTTTATCAGCGTCATGGCCTTCAACATTCTGGGCGATGCCCTGCGCGACAGGCTCGATCCCCATTTGCGTATGGAGCATGGGCACGAATGATCCAGACCCTTTCCATCCAGAAGCTGACGGTTTACCCATCACATTCCAATAGCCATCCCGCCCTTGTCGATCATCTCTCACTTGAGCTCAAACGTGGCCGCATTCTTGCGCTGGTTGGTGCCAGTGGTTCGGGAAAATCCCTGACCTGTTCGGCAAGCCTTGGCGTGGCACCTGCGGGTGTCACGGTTACCAGTGGCACTCTGGCGCTGGATGGGCAGCCCGCCTTGCCCACCGAGCTGCGTGGCAAGACGGTGGCCACCATTTTGCAAAACCCGCGCAGCGCTTTTAATCCGGTGCGAACCATGCGCCATCATGTGATTGAGACACTGAAAGCCACGGGTCGGTTGCCACCAGACAATGATCTGCAACAGGCTTTGGCCTTTATGCACGACGTCGGGCTTGAAGAGCCGCAGCGCATTCTGGAGATGCATGCTTTTGAGATGAGCGGCGGCATGCTGCAACGGATGATGATTGCCCTTGCCCTCATGTCCGGCGCACCCTTTCTGTTTGCCGATGAGCCAACCACGGACCTTGACCTGATTGTGCAGATGCAGGTGCTGGATTTGATTGAGCGCGTGGCCAGACAACAGGGCTTGGGCGTTTTGCTCGTCACCCATGATATGGGCGTGGTGGCGCGTTTGGCGGATGATGTGGCGGTGATTGATCATGGCAAGCTGGTTGAAACGGGCAGCGTCATGGACATTTTCCATGCGCCCAACCATCCGGTGACACGCATGTTGGTGCAGGCGCACCTCTCCCTCTACGGTCTGGAGCTGGCGCAATGACTCTGCTGCAAGCAAAACATCTGATCAAACATTATCAGCACTACTCGCTGCTTGGCGCAAGCCGCGCCCGAACGGTTGTGGATGATGTCTCGCTTTCCATTGCGAACGGCGAAACCGTCGCCCTTCTCGGTCGCAGCGGCTGCGGCAAAAGCACGCTGGCCAGATTACTGGCGGGTCTGGAACAGCCAGACAAGGGGGAGATCTGTTTTAACGGCACAGCCCTTGGCAAGCTCGCAAAAGCAGAGAAAGCCGCATTTCGACGCAGTGTTCAAATGGTGTTTCAAGATTCCCCCAGCGCCGTTAACCCCCGTTTTGACATTCGCGCCATTATTGATGAGCCGCTGCGCCACCTCACCAACCTCAATGACGCAGACCGCGAGCACCGCCTGCGCGAGGTGCTTGATATGGTGGAGCTTCCCCTTGCCATTGCCTCGAAATTACCGGGACAGGTCAGTGGCGGCCAGCTGCAACGCGTCTGCATTGCCCGCGCCCTCGCCTGCTTACCCAAACTGATCATTCTGGACGAGGCCGTGTCCAACCTCGATCTTCATCTCCAGACCTCGGCCTTGTCTCTGTTAAAAGACTTGCAGGACAAAACCGGGATTGCCTATCTGTTTGTCACCCATGATCTGCGCTTGGTCGAGCGGTTTGCATCACGGGTGCTGATCATGGATGCAGGCCGCATTGTCGAGGAAACCGCAACCGGGGCGCTGGCCCATGTCTGCCACCCGGCCTCCCTGCTGCTGAAGTCGGCCATTCTGCCAGCCTATCCGCGCCAACTGCATAATTGACAAGGACATCCGCTTGTCAAAACGTTCCGAACTGCGCAGACAAACCGGGTACGCTTTTTCCATCAAAAAATAACAACAGAACAACCTATAGAAATCCTGACGCGGCACAAAATGCCGCATTGCGAACGTTTGGAAGAACGCCTAATCGTAATCTGAAGGGGATCAATCTGTATGGCGGCAACCGTGTCAGACATGGCGAAAATGGTGCGCATCATTTGCGCCATTGCCCTGTTGTGCGTCGGATTTGCCCATAAGATACCCGTCATCGAATCGGCAATTCCGCTTTCAGAAGTTGCATCATATACCCTGCCCGACGGGACCCTCCCGGTTCTTTGCCTACCAAGCCAGCATGACGACGGAAAACATCCTAGCCATGATCTCGGCACAGGTTGCGAAGCCTGCCGGATAACGGCGTCCATTGTCTTGCCGACCCCTACCGATTCAATTGGCCAAGCAATCGTCGTTGCAACAGAAATTCATATTCCGATCCGTCGTGAAGCCTTTTACCGTCAGCTGTTTCCTCCCAACGCAAGCCCACGTGGCCCCCCGACCGGCACCATTGCCTGAAACCACTGCTGCATTTCACAGCAGCCCTTCAGTCAGCGCCGGTTGAACGTTCCAAACTCTGGGATGTGACGACCGGCGTAGCGCCGGACACACGTCATGTTCAACAGGACAGCACTGGGTGAAGTATCGCCCGTATTCCCAATCGATTTTCTGATATCCGCCGAAATCGGCAGCAAATCACGGATCTGCAAGCTCGTTGCGCCGCGCACCAGAATTTTCCTGCGTGATTTCCCAAGGCCGAGCCAATTTCTGCTCCAGGACGGGTGCATCGCACTCTATCAATCGCTGCGCGACGATCGCAGGCAAATACTTGATATCCTTGGGCCAGGCCCTTTTCTCGGACGATCGATTGGCAGCTCTGTCGACTGCTGTGGTGCTAACCGTGATCGCACTCGACCATCTCATCATCAGGCGCGTCAAGCCGCTTGAGCGCGCGCTGAGCCGCCAGCCTTTCAACATTGTGGTTGGCGCAGGATCGCCCGCCCTTCAAGATTTAACGCAAGGAAACACCATGAAAAAACTAGTCTTCTCCGCCTTTGTCGGCCTGATGGCCATGACAGCCAGTGCCTTTGCCGACATCACCGTTACCGATGTCAAGGGACGCACCGTCACGGTACCCAAGGTGCCGGAGCGTGTTGTCCTCAGCTTCTATTATGAGGATTATCTTGCCATCGCCGGACCCGGCGCGCTCGACAAAGTCGTGGCCCTCTCCCTCTCTCCCTGGAAGGATTGGCGGCCAAACCAGTTCGCGGCCTATGAAAAGGCGCTGCCAAGGCTCGCCTCCATTCCCGACATCGGTAGTACCGAGGACAATACATTTTCGATTGAGAAGGTGATTGCGGCCAAACCCGACCTGCTCATTCTGGCGGCCTGGTCCTATGACGCGCTCGGGGAAGGCACCAAGCAGTTAGAGGCGGCTGGCATTCCGATCGTGACGCTCGACTACAATGCTCAGACGGTCGAGAAACATGTCGCATCCACCTTGGCACTCGGCAAGCTGATGGGGACGCAAGACCGCGCCGAAAAGCTCGCCAAAAACTACAAGGATGCGATGGCAGACGTTCAGGCTCGCATCCAGAAAGCCGGCCCGACGGAGAAAAAGGTCTATGTCGAACTGGCTCAGAAAGGGCCGGACGAAGTCGGGAACTCCTACGGCGATACGATGTGGGGCGCGCTGGTCGACAGGCTTGGTGGCCATAACATTGCCAAGGGACAGATCGGCAATTGGGGACCGCTAAGCCCGGAATATGTCCTGGCACAAAAGCCCGACCTGATTTTTCTGGGCGGCTCTGAATGGCTGAACAAGCCGCAATCGGTGCAGGTCGGTTTTGGGGCTGATCCGGCCGTTACCCGCCAACGCATGAAGGCCTATCTCGGACGTCCGGGGTGGTCGGATCTGCCAGCCGTAAAAGACGGCGGCGTGCATGCGATCTACCATGGCGGCGCGCGCACGCTGTCCGACTATGTGTATGCGCAATATATTGCAAAGCAGCTCTATCCGGATGCCTTCAAGAACGTCGATCCGGCAAAGAACATTGCTGACTATTATAATAGCTGGCTGCCGATCAAGGCTGATGGCGTGTTTGTTCTCCCTTATGAAGTTGGCGGACAATGACCTCCTTCTCCACTGAGATTGAAGGGATGCGCGACGGCTATCGCCGCGCATCCGCTCGTCGGACCTTCGTGCTGATCGCGGCCCTCCTATGTCTCGTCCTGCTGATGGTCCTTGATCTCACCACCGGTCCATCCGGCATGCCGCTTGCCGAAGTATGGCACGGGCTTCTCGCCGGGCCTGCCGGCGACGACCGCATGGTTGCAACCATCCTGTGGCAATTGCGCATGCCGCAAACGGTCATGGGCGTCCTGGTCGGCACCTGCCTCGGCCTTGCCGGCCTGCAAATGCAGACGATCCTTGGCAATCCGCTTGCCAGCCCCTTCACACTCGGCTTTTCGGCGGCGGCAGGCTTTGGCGCGGCATTAGCGATCATGTTCGGCTCACTCATCCCACTGCCCGGTTTCATCGTCATCCCCGCCTGCGCCTTTGTGATGACGCTGGTGGCCTGTGCTCTGGTCTATCTGATCGCGCGGCTTCGTGGCGCGACACCCGAAATCCTCGTGCTTGGAGGCATTGCGGTGTTGTTCTTCTTCCAATCGCTCCAGTCCCTGCTTCAGTTTCTGGCATCACCGGAAGTCTTGCAGCAGATCGTCTTCTGGTTGTTCGGCAGCCTCTTGAAGTCAAGCTGGACGAGCGTCACAGTGAGTGCTGCGATTGCATGCGCCTGCCTTCCCTTCATTGCCCGCAGCACCTGGGCTTTGACCACGCTGCGTCTCGGAGATGCCAATGCCCGAAGCCTTGGGCTATCGGTTGAAAAAATCCGTCGGAATACCTTCCTGATCGTGGCGCTGTTGACAGCCGGAGCCGTCTCCTTCGTCGGAACCATCGGCTTTGTTGGGCTCATCGCACCGCATGTTGCCCGCGCACTCGTCGGAGAGGACCATCGTTTCTCCCTGCCGCTGGCAGCCCTAACGGGAGCCATCATTCTGATCGGCGCGTGCGTATTCGGAAAATTCATCTCTCCGGCAGCCGTCATTCCGGTCGGCATCATCACGGCCATCGCAGGTGTACCGATGCTGTTTGTTGTCATCGCCAAACGCGGTCAGCGAGGCCTGACATGACGGCGCGGCTGGTATTGAGAGACGTAAGCGTCCAACAGGGCCGCACCACGATTGTCTCAGGTGTATCGACCTCTATTGCTGCTGGGCAGATCGTTGGCCTGATCGGCCCGAATGGTGCCGGCAAGTCCACCCTGCTGAACGCGATCGCCGGGCAGGTGCCTGCGAAAGGCAAGGTTCTGTGGAACGGCAAGCCGGTCGGCGCCCGCGATATCGGTTTCATGCCGCAGCAATGCCAGGTGAGGGCTGACTTGTCCGTGCTCGAAGTCATCCTGCTCGGCCGTCATGAGCAGCTTGGCTGGCAGATTGCCAGTGACATGCTTGCGGCGGCTTCTCGGATATTGGCCTTCTTCGGGATCAGCGATCTCGCAACCCGCAGCATGCTGACCCTTTCCGGCGGTCAGCAACAACTGGTGCTGCTTGCACAACGCCTGCTGCGCGAACCGCAACTGTTGCTGCTCGATGAGGCGACCAGCGCTCTGGACGTCCGGCACCAGATGCATGTTCTCAAACGACTGAGGGAATACGTCGAGCGGACTGGCGCGCTGGTCTTGATCGCCGTTCATGATCTCAACCTGGCGGCCCGCCATAGCGACACGGTCATGCTTCTGAACGGCGGTAGGCTCATAGGACACGGGGCTTTCGACACGGTGATTACGCCGGACATCCTGCGATCCATCTATGGGATCGAAGCTGAGTTTATCCCGAGCCAGTCAGGAATCCCGGTCATTCTACCCCTTTCACCCACTTCAATTGAAACATGTCCTATGGAGGAAACACCATGAAATCCCGAATCAGCAGATTTGCGACCATTGTGATTGCGACGCTCGCATTTGTCTCACCTGCCCTGGCCCACGAATTCAAGGTCGGCGACATCGACATTGGTCATCCCTACGCCCGCGCCATGCTGCCGGGTGCCAAGGTCGGCGGCGGATATCTGAAGCTGACCAATGAAGGCGGCACAGACGACAGGCTGGTGAGCGCAACCTCGGACCGGGCCGGATCGATCCAGCTCCACGAGATGAAAATCGATGCTGGCGTCATGATCATGCGCGAGCTTCAGGGCGGCATTGTCATTCCCAAAGGCCAAACCATAGAGCTGAAGCCCGGCGGCTACCACGTGATGTTCATGAACGTGCAACAGGCGTTCAAGGAGGGTGAAACCGTCAAGGCAACTCTCACTTTCGAAAAGGCGGGATCGGTCGAGGTCGAATTCTCCGTTGGTTCACCGGCTGGTGGTGCGCCTGAAATGAAGCACGACGGCCATGCAAAGCACGGCGACCACGCCGCAATGCAGATGCCGCCGCAATCTGCCGATCCTCAAGAAGCCATTCCGGCCAAGTTGAAAGCCGCGTTCGCGACGGCCGACAAGCCTCTCTCCGTCGCCCCTGTCGTTGTGCAGGAGGACTGGGCCATCGCCGGCTGGACCCAAGAGGGTCGTGGTGGCCGTGCGCTGCTGAAGAAGAAGGGCGATGTGTGGAGCATTCATCTGTGCAGCGGCGATGGCTTGAAGCAAGCCACTGCCCTTAAGGAAATGGGCCTCTCAGACAATGACGCAAGCGCCCTCTCCGCCAAGCTCGCGGAGGCTGAAGCCCATGTCGACGCAAAGACACTGGCGCTGTTTGCAAGCTTTGAAGGTACCGTCATGGTCGAGGGCGCCGAGGATCACGGCGGGCACGACGTGCACAAGGATCATGGAAAATGACGCGCAGCCCACTGATAATTCTGGCACTCGCCGTAGCCGGGCTGTTCGTGACATCCTTGATCGGCGTCATGATCTGGGTTGCTTATGACAGCCCACGGCCGGGTCCGTTTCGCACACAGTTCGAGCTCACCGACGACCGGGGAAATCCGGTCGGCCCGTCAATTTTTCATGGTTCGCCAGCACTGGTTTATTTTGGCTATACCCATTGCCCGGAAGTCTGCCCGACAACGCTCTATGAAGTGGCCGATTGGCTGAAGACGCTGGGACCTGAGGGCAAAGACCTGAAGGCCTATTTCTTCTCGATCGACCCGGAGCGCGACACGCCGGAGGTCATGCACGGCTATGTCACGGCCTTTACGGACCGCATTACTGGTATCACCGGGAAACCGGAGGAAATGAAGAAGGTCGTCGATGGCTGGATGATCCATGCGAGCAAGCTGCCGAGTGAAGATGGCGATTACCACATGAGCCACACGGTGTCCTTGCTTCTCGTCGGCGCAGACGGTCGGCTGAAGGACATGATTCCCTACGGTCTCGACAAGCAACAGGCCATCACGAAAATCCGGGAGCTACTTTCGAGCGGTCCTGGCGCAAAGACCGCCGGACAGCAGCTGAGCGACAGCCTCATTCTCCCTTCACCAGGACAACGATCATGAACCGTCGGGACTTCAATGTGCTTTTCACAGCAGCAGGCGCAGGCCTGCTGCTGAACAACGGCATTGCATCGGCTCAAACGCCACCCCTCTCGCCGGATGGACCGGTTTTTGCCATGCTTGTCCACCCTAAGATGATCCTGCTGGATCTGCTCGGTCCGATGACCGTTTTCAACATCACCAGGGGAAAGATTCACCTGGTCTGGAAAGACCAGACGCCGGTATCGACGGATGTCGGTATTCCCGTCACAGCAACGACCACGTTCAAGGAGTGCCCTCGAAACGTCGATGTCTTCTTCATTCCTGGTGGACTTGTCGGCTCGACTGAACTGATGGAAGACGCGGAGACGCTTGCCTTTGTCAGGGAGATGGCAGCTGGCGCAAAATATGTGACCGCCGTCTGCACGGGATCACTGGTCCTCGGCGCGGCAGGTTTACTCAAGGGCAAGAGAGCAACAACGCTCTGGAACGTCCGCGACCTCCTGCCAACATTCGGTGCAATTCCCGTCAATGAGCGCGTGGTAGAGGACGGCAATCTCATCACAGGCGGCGGGACCACCGCAGGGATCGATTTTGGCCTCTCCGTGGTTGCCAGATTGCGCGGGGAAGACCTTGCAAAGCGCATCCAGCTCATCATTGAATATGATCCCAAACCGCCTTTTGACTCTGGCAGTCCCGACAAGGCCGGTCCTGACATCACCAATGCTTTCCTGAAAATTCGCAAGCCCACCATGGATGACGCAAAGGCTACAGCGCAGCGGGCTGCTCAAAAGCTGTCGTTGTGATCGAGCGCCTCCTCCTGTCGGCCCCTGCATACACTGTAAATCAGCACCGGAGATTTACCCCAATGACCCGTCCCGTAGGTCTCTGATGTATTGAGATGAAATGAAGATCGGATGGGCCCATGATCGGCGCCGATGATGCCCCCGCTCTCGCTGCCGGGTGAAGGGCGCGCCTTGAATTTATCCCACGTTTCAAATCACGACTGAACGTAGACCGGATCGGGACCGAATTGAAATACGACTCATTTCAGAGTGAAAATCAACAGCGCCAGCTTTCTTAGGGCCAGGCGTATCCTCTTTCCTTTCAGGAGAGGCATTCGATATAGCGGACATGCATCAGCCACCGGTGGCGGACATATGCCGGCTGATCGTTATCGGGGCGTTGGTTCGGTCGATCGCAAAGTCGTGCCCACGCGATTTGTCCAGGATCGCCTGGTTGATTGCGGCAAACAGATCCTGATCATATGGCGACCGGCGCATCACCGCTTTGAGATCAACGGCGTCTTCCTGCCCCAGGCAAGTGTGAAGCACACCGGCAGCGGTTACGCGAACACGGTTGCAGCCTTCGCAGAAATTATGTGTCAGCGGCGTGATGAAGCCGATTGTTCCGCCGGTTTCGGCAATGCGGGCATAGCGCGCCGGACCACCCGTCCGCAGGGGAATATCTGTCAGTGACCAGCGGGTTTCAATCGTCTTGCGCAATTCGTTGAGTGGAAGATACTGATCGACGCGGTCGACACCGATATCTCCAAGCGGCATCGTCTCGATCAGAGAAAGCATCATGCCGCGGCCATGGGCAAACGCGATAAGATCATGAATTTCCTGTTCGGTGCTGTCCCGGAGTGCTACCGAATTGATCTTGACCGCAAGCCCCGCTGCACGGGCCGCGTCGATGCCCTCAAGCACCGTGTTAAGCGAGCCACCCCGCGTCAAAGTGCGAAACCGCTCTGGCGCGAGTGTATCAAGCGAAACATTGAGGCGTCGAATACCCGCCTGCACCAAGTCTTCAGCATAACGGGCAAGTTGAGTGCCGTTCGTCGTCAATGTCAGTTCTTGTAGCGGACCGCCTTGCAAATTGCGTCCCAGCGAGCGGATTAAGTCGATGATACCCTTGCGAACGAGAGGTTCACCACCTGTGAGGCGGATCCGCGTGACGCCGGATCGGATGAAGGCAACCGCAAGACGTTCCAGCTCATCAATCGACAGCACATCACGCTTCGGCATGAATGTCATGTTTTCCGGCATGCAATACATGCAGCGTAGATCGCAACGATCGGTCACTGAAAGACGTAGATAAGTTACGCGGCGACCGAACCGGTCGATCAGACCACACGAAGGCAAGGCAGTCCCGCGGGTCAGCATGCTGTGCGCCTCTTCGTGACGACAGCAATCATCTGGTCGACAGACAAAAATTTTTCTCGGGGCTTTCCAGCAAGGCGGCCTTGCTCCAATTCCGCAGCATCGATAGCCTGCCACGACGCGAAATCGATGTGGACACCATGCTTGCTGGCCAGCCCGGCGATTAAGGCATCGGCATCCGCGAGCACGCGATGACCATTGCTGGAAAGATCGGCAAGAATATGCTGCACGGTTTCGACTGCGCATGCCCTGTTGGTACCAATCGTGCCTTGTGGGCCGCGCTTGCTCCACCCACAAACATAGGTCGCTTGATGAGGGCCTCGTCCTGCTACATTGGCATGAACGCCCCTCGCCTCGTCATAGGCAACGCCCGGAACGGGCGCAGACCGTCTGCCGATGCTGGAAAATACCAGACCGCAGTCGATGGAAACCGGCATAGACCTATCGCCGGATAGGCTGGAGCCTCGGCTGAATACCATCCGCTCAACCCGATCTCTTCCCTCGATAGCGTGCGGCTGCAGATGGAACCGGAACACGCAACGCCGCTTCCGATCCGAGATCTGCGTCGAAAACGATGCCAGCATGCTGACAGCCGCCCTTTTCTCGGCGTCAGTGCCATCAGGCAAAGCGGCGACACCCGGCACCGGATCGCCCGGATCAAGGGCGGGGTCGCAGTCCGAGAGCGTGCTGAACTCCTGCAATTCCTTGGCCGAAAAGCGCGTTTCGAGCAGGCCACGACGCCCGACGACCTGCACCTCGCGGATCTTGCTTTCGCCCAAGGCCTCCAGCGCATGGGCCGCGATGTCGCTATGACGTAACTCGTCGGTCGTCTTCAGCAGGATGCGGGCAATATCGAGAGCGACATTTCCATGTCCGACAATCACCGCACGCTCACCGGAGAGGTCGAAGCAGCAATCGCGATAGTCAGGGTGGCCGTTATACCAGCCGACGAAATCGCTAGCCTGGTGGCTTCCCGGCAGGCTCTCGCCAGGAATACCCATCTTTCTACCTAACGCAGCGCCCGTCGCAAGAATGACGGCATGATAGCAGTCACACAGCGTGTCTATCGTCACGTCGATCCCCACGTCGATCCCGCCAACAAAGCGGAAGCCGGGCATGCTGGCAATACGATCGAATACGGCGGTCACCTGTTTCAACTTCGGATGATCCGGCGCCACGCCGAACCGCACCAGGCCATAGGGCACCGGCAGCCGCTCGAACATGTCGACTTGAATGTTGATCGGCGCTCTTAACAGAGCTTCGGCGGCATAGAAGCCGCTCGGGCCTGCACCGACAATGGCGATGCGGAAAGGCGAAGCAGCCTTCGCTTCGGCGGCAATTGTGATGGTCATGATGTCAGAGCCTGCCGTCGCTCCTCAGCCCCTGGCAAGGGCGGCAGCCGACTGGCGACCACCGGCGTTTCTGCAGCGCGGCGACGATTGATTTCAATCCACTCCTGCTTGTCGGCTGGCAGGAGATAGGACGCATGAATGGCGCCGACGGGGCAAACAGGCGCACAACCACCGCAATCGATGCAGTTATCGGGATCGATATAGGTCATTTCCTCATCGATATGAAAACACTCGACGGGACATACGGTCACGCATTCCGTATAGCGGCATCCGGAGCATTGGTCGGTTACAACATAGGTCATGGTAAGCTTTCATCATATGCGGCAGACGATTTGGTGAACACGCCATCATCCGCCCGTAGAATCTTGAAGGAGTCAGGCCATTGCAACCTGGACCAGCGCATCGGAAAATGTCGGCGCCCGTCCGAGATCGGCATAGGCGGGCGGCGTCACGGCATGCACGGTCGCACCCTTGCGGTTGGAGCGCTGCCAGTAGCCGGACGGAGCAACCACCACGCCACGCATCACATCGGGCGACAATGTCGCGAATGCCTCGAACATTCCGCGATCATTGAACACGCGGATCGGCGCTCCGGCGATGATACCGCGTTCGCTGGCGTCGTCAGGGTGCAGCAGCACCGCCTGCTCCTCGCCGGCCTGCGCAATCTGCGCCGGCAGATTCCCGTAATTCGAGTTGAGAAAGGCGTGGCTTTTCGGAGAAATCAGGCTGAGCGGATACTGCTGCGCCAGAACCGGATGGGTTGCGGGGCTCTCGTTGGGACGGATGTAATGCGGGAGCGGATCGACCGCTTCGCCCGATTGGTCGCCACCGTAACCCTGCCTGAACAGCGGCGCGACGAAATTGCCGCCTTCGGCCAGGGTTGATTTGAATTCGCATTTGCCCGTGGGTGTCGGAAAATTTCCGTCACGATGCGGCGCCCATCGGTCGGCAGCCGGCATGTTCAATCGCATATATCCCGACTGTTTCAATTGATCGAGCGTGATCCCTTCAAGAACCGGGCTTGCCCAATCCATCGATGCTTCGATCATCTCGTCGTCCGAGCGGAAGAAAAAGGGATCGTCGATGCCCAGTGCGGCGGCAAGGCGACGGAACAATTCCGTGTTTGAAACCGCCTCGCCGAGCGGTTCGATCGCTGGATTGTTGTAGGACAGATAGAGATGGCCCCAGGAGAACATGATGTCCTTCTGTTCCAGCTGCGTGGTCGCTGGCAAAAGGATATCAGCATATCTGGCGGTATCGGTGATGAAATGCTCGCTGACGACGGTGAATAGATCTTCCCGCCCCAGCCCCTGTTCCAGCTTTTCCTGCTCGGTAACCATGGCCATGGGATTGGCATTGTATACGAACAAGGCACGGATCGGAGGGTCCAGTTCAAGAGCGCCAGTCAGCGCCTGGCCAAGGCGCCAGGAATTGATCACCCGCATCTTCTCAGGCTGGAGATCGGGACGCATCAGCCCGCCCCAGTTTACCGGGAAGGCCCAGATCGGCAATTGCAAAAGCCCTCCGCCGACATGTTTCCATGCGCCGATCAATGCTGGCAGGCAGGCAATGGCACGAACCGTCTGGCCACCGCCGGCATGACGTTCCACCGCCACCCCGATCCGTACGACCGCCGCAGGTGTGGTCGCGTATTCGCGAGCCAGTTTCAGGATGTCATCAACGGGAATGCCGGTTTCCAAAGAGGCGAATTCCGGTGTGTATTCCGCCACCCGCTCAACCAGTTCGTCATATCCCAGCGTGTGCTTGTCGACATAGTCCCGATCCACCAGATTTTCCGTGATGATGACGTGCATCATGGCCATGGCCAGTGCCCCATCCGTGCCGGGCCGGATCGGAATGTGCCAGTCGGCAAGCCGCGCAGTGCGGGTACGCACCGGATCGATCACCACGAGTTTAGCACCGCTCTTTCGGGCTTCCTCGATGAAGGGCCAATGATGCGAATTGGTACTGAGCGTGTTGCAGGCCCAGAGAATGATATATTTGGAATGAACGAAGCTCTCGGGATCGACACCCGGTGTATGCCCAATCGTCATCATATAGGCCGTGCATGAGCCTGAATCACAGAAGGTGCGCTCGCTCACCGAGGCGCCCAGCTTGTTGAACAGAGGATCGCCGACATTGAGGCCATTGAGAATACCCTGCGTGCCAAGATAGCTGTAAGGCAATATCGCCTGTGCGCCATCGGATGCGATGATATCCGTCCAGCGGGTGGCGATCTCTTCGAGCGCGTCATCCCAAGAGATTCGAACGAACTGGCCGCTGCCTTTAGGGCCGACGCGCCGCATCGGGTAAAGCAGCCGCTTATCGCTATAGACCCGATCCTGGTAATTGTTGACCTTCACGCAGAGCCGGCCGCGGGTGAAGGGATGGTCTGGATTGCCCCGCACAGCAAGCGCCTTGCCGTCCTCGACGGTCGTCAGGATCGAGCAGGTATCAGGACAGTCATGCGGACATGCACCTACAACAACAGAACGGGCCATCGCCTTTACCTCGCTTACACGCTTCGAATGGCGGCATTCTGCTGTAAAATTCAGCCCTCGGCGTTATCCAAAACTGCTTTTTACTGTTCCATTCCTGCGAAAACCCCCTCCTTGGATGCTGGCGCAAATCTTGCTTGTCTTTTTGAGCCATATGTCGCGGCGCCAATCTGAAGGAGAGGCCAAGCCATGCTCGGACATTCCGTCGATAAATATGTGACCGGATCCATGCTGGAGACATCCAATGCCCATGGATGGACCAATTTGCTCGCCGAGCGCTGGAGCCATGCGCCGGGTGAACTGCCTTCGCTCGTGCCACGCGAAACCGAAATTGCCATCCTGCTACGCGGTCGATCCGTAGTGGATCGTATCGGCGGCGGCATGCGCCAATACACCCAGGCGAGACCCGGCACGATCTGGCTCTGTCCTGCAGGGATCGAGGAAGAGTTCATAAACGTCACCGAATCGATCGATGACTGTCTGCACATCTTTTTATCCGGGCAGCCTTTCGACGAGACAATCCTGCGCGAACACGATCTTGATCCGGCCCGCGTGGAACTGCGCTACGAGAGCATCGCCAGCGACCCGTTCATTGAATTCATAGCGACCGAGATCCTCAAGGAAATGGCGGAGGAGAGCCCTGCCGGGCGGTTGCTGATGGAAACCCTGGCCATTTCCCTGTCTGCCCATCTCATCAAGCGGTATTCCGCAACCGACCTTCATCCAAAACCGTCTTCCGCACAGGATCGGCCGCTAGACCAGAAACGCCTTTCGCGGGTCAAGGACTACATAGACGCGCATCTGGAAAATGATTTCAAGGTTGTCGATCTTGCCACTATTGCCTGCATGAGCGTGGCTCACTTTGCGCGAAGTTTTAGGGCTGCAACCGGTAAGACTCCCCATAATTATGTGAGGTATTTGCGCCTCGAACTCGCAAAACAGCGCCTGACACGCGATGACAGTCATATCGCAGAGATCGCTTTTGCGGCAGGCTTTTCATCACAGGCCAATTTCACAAAGGCCTTTCGGAGTGCTACCGGCCTTACTCCGGCGAAGTTCCGCGTTCTGACAGCTCTTCGAACGCCGCAACGCAACAAAAATTAGCCGCTCGTTCGTGAACGGGACAGATTCACTTGCAGGCTTTGGAATTGTTGACACCGCCGGCGAAATCAAAGTTCATCGTTGAGCGACAATTCAGATTTTGGGGTAGATGTCCGACACGTCTCTTCTCGTCGCCCCGAAGAGACGCACGAATAGAGGTATCGTTGGTCAGGGTTGATTGGACCGGAACCACCAACTGCAATCATGGTGTCAGGCAGTCTGGCGCTCGCCCGGACAGTATGAGCGACCCGATCCAATCGTTGAAAATTCCGAGTAATATACCGTCAGGGAATGCACTCTCCGCAGCTTCACACAAAAGCCGGTCCTGCCCGTCTCGACAGCGCTATTGTTGAGAACCCGTAAGGGCACGGCAAGCAGCCAATGTCGCCCCTCGCGATTGATGGAGCATGGCTTTTCCGTTTCAGTTGTCGTGACCTGTTTTTGCCGCCACAAAATATGTTTTGCTATTGCAAACATCCGCTTCCAGATAAGCGAATTTGGCGCATTTTTTGCTTCTCTGTTGTCAGTTTGTGACGTCCCAACAAAGGCAGCACGATATGCATATGAGGTCTTTCGATCTGGGTGAGATCAGGACGGCAGAGCGCTTTAGCTACTGGAGGGACGTTCTGTGCAACGTCTATGTCGCGCTCGACCCAGAAACACCGTCCAAAATGGACTTCCGAGGCGCTGTAACCGATCACCCGTTCGACGAAATCGGCATTTCGAATATCGCGTCGCTAAAACAGACCATTGCACGCACATCAAGAGGCATACGCCGCGACACGAATGCCTATTGTTTCCTCAATCTGCAAGTGGCCGGCACATGCCGCATCCGTCAGGGAAACCGCGATGCCATCACGATGCCCGGGGAATTCACCATCGTCGATTCGTCCGAACCGTTTCTTCTCGACTATACGAGCGACACTTGGGAACAATATGCGTTCAAGATCCCGAAACATATGTTTGATTCCCATGTCGGCCACGAACTCGTGGCGCGCACAGTCACGGACCGCACACCCATCGGCAAGGTCGTTGTCGATTTTCTGGCATCCATCGCCCGAAACCCCGAGAACCTGCGCCACAGCTCGATTAACATGACGAAGACAATCATCGACCTTGTCGCCATGTCGCTTCGAGCCTCGACGCCCGCGCGTGACGACGATCGCCGCCGGACCTTCAGGTCACCGCTTCGTCAATCTGTTCTACGCTATGTCGAGCTTAACTTCGCCGACCCGGAGATCTCACCCGCCAAGGTCGCGGCGCATTTCGGAATATCCACCCGCTACCTGCACAAGCTGCTGGAAGAACACGGCGAGACCTTGGGGCAGATCATCCTGGCAAAGCGCCTCGATCGTTGCGCCTCCGAACTGCGCAAAGGGACATGCCTGACCATTTCGGAAGCAGCCTTCCGCTGGGGTTTCAACGATATGTCCAATTTCAGCAGGGCCTTCCGGCGACGTTTCGGTGTTGCCCCCCGCGATTACAGGCAATGACCGCAACAGAACCGCAGCTCTGCCGCTGTGCGGCAAAGCTGCGCTAGGCTAGATTATCGTTCAGGCAAATGTCGCGTAAGGCGCCGTCAGAGAACTGTAGGACGAACTCTTGATGATGCTGTGCAGATTGCGCCGGCGGGCACCCATGTTGCCGCCGTCATAAAGCGGGAAGCACATCGCATCGTTCATCAGTTCTGCGAGCGGATGCATATCAGTATAACTGTCTACGCCAACAACCCGCATGGCATCGTAGACGACGTCGACGCATGTTTCCGAGCAAAAGACCTTGGTCATGACTGCCAGTTCATGCTCCGCACCTTTGGACTGGTCGTATTGATGGCACGCCTTCCACGTCATGTAACGGCAGGCCTCGATCTTCATCTTCATGTCGGCAAGCATATAGCCGACCGTCGGATATTCGATGATTGGATGCGGCCCGGAGCGTGCGTCGGCACGCGCATATTGCAGGGCATAGTCGTAGGCGGCACGCATGACACCGACGCAGGCCGCACCGATCAGCGCGGCGGTCCAGGCGAAATTCGTGGAAACGATTTTGATCCCGTCACCCGGCTCACCCAGGATGTTGTTTGCCGGCACACGTACATTCTCAAAAGTCATCCGCGGAGAAATCGTTGCCCGGTGGCCCACCGTATCGAGGAGCCCCGCAACCCGAACGCCGGGCGTGTTGCCCGGAACCATGATGACCGCAAGTGATTCCTCGGCGTTCCTGGTCAGATCGGTTCTGCAAACGACGGCATAAAGGTGGCAATTATTGCCGTCCCAGCCGGTACCATTGGTGGTGTAATGCTTTTCGCCGTTGATCACCCACTCGTCACCTTCCAGGGTAGCGGATGTCTTAACACCGAAACGGGGATCGGGAGAATCGAAATTGGCGCCACCCGTAACTTCCGTGAACGCCAACGCTCCCAGGCGAGTTCCATCCTCGGCAAAATCCGACAGCAATCGCTTTTTCTGCTCCTTGGTCCCGAACATCGCAACCGGTTTGATGCAAAGGCCGCTACCCAAGAGTGCAGATGGAATGTTAACATCGACCGACGTTAGCTCTTCCGCCGCAAGTGCAAAATCAAGGGTGGGAATATCTGAGCCGCCCGCTTCCTTGGGAAGGAGAGCGTTGACAAAGCCAGCATGAACGCCCTGTTCAAAGAATGGCTTGATTGCATAGAAGCGTTCATCCGGTCGAGAATATTGGGCGATTGTCTTGCGAACGTCCTTCAGGACTGTATTGGCAAAGGCACGCGCGCCATCGCGAAGGGCAATCTGGTCCGCATTCAGGTTGAAATCTATACTCATCGAATTTCCCCTTTTGATTTATTTTTTGATGGACGCTGGCAGCGAGAACCTTCGCCTCCGCACACGTGCATCGAAACCATATTTCCTCCTCAGCCCGGAATCTTGTCTGTCAGCGCCCTAAGGCTTGCACCTGAAGGAACAGTACCCAGGGTGCGAGTTCAGTCATTTCAAAACCGGCTGAAGCAATTGCAGGGATGATTGGCGCAAAGCGTTCGAGGATACCCATAACGAAACCATTTTCCCGCCTTCCAAGACGGCAGTTCAAAGCAAGGAACGTCGACAGTCAGACCTGACGCAAATGTCGGCGTCCGCGCACTCAACCGGATGACTGAGTTTGGCCATCAAGAGTTCACCCGCGGCGCATGGAAAATCCAAAGGGTTGGGCTTGTCGTTGTTGCGCGTTGCCGCGGAACTTCCCGGCTCGCGGATGGCACTACGTCTGTTGAGCTGGAAGCGGCTGGCTAGTTTGCTCAGTGTAGCGGCCCCACTGGAAAGCGCTTCGCTGATGGCATTCATACCGCCGACCATTCCCGCGTTCTGTTGTGTCATCTGGTCTAAGGCGTTGACCGCAGTGCTGATTTCCGTGAGGCTAGTGGATTGCTCGAACGCTGCCGTGGCAATGGCTTCAATATTAACATCGATAGATTGCACGAAGGATTCGATCCGGTTCAGCGCACTGCCGGTTTCCCCGACCAGACGTACACCGTCCTTCACTTCATTGGTCGATTTAGCGATCAATTCTGAAATTTCCTTGGCGGCCTTGGCGGAGCGCTGAGCCAACTCACGTACCTCCTGGGCCACGACCGCAAAGCCCTTGCCACGTTCACCAGCGTGGGCTGCTTCGACGCCTGCATTCAAGGCTAGAAGGTTGGTCTGGAAGGCAATTTCATCGATAACACTGATGATATTACTGATTTCCTTGGAAGCGCCCTCGATGCGGCTCATGGCGGCGACGGTGAAGTTAACGACCTTTACAGACTCGGTTGCGGCCTGACGAGCGTCGCGCACCAAGTTTCGAGTATCTTTGGAACGCGCACTGGATTCTCTCACCGTAGCGGTAATTTCTTCCAATGCCGCAGAAGTCTGCTCCAGTGCGGCAGCCTGTTGCTCCGAGCGTTTTGCCAGGCTGGTCGATCCCTTGAGCATATCATGACTATTGGCGGAAACCGCCGCCGTTTCCGCCAGCACCTGCGCCAGGGTTTCCTGGAATTTGCCAATGGACATGTTGAAATCTTTACGCAAGCGCTCAAAGGTTGGAATGAACGGCTCATCGATCGTCATGCGGATATTGCAGTCCGATAAGCGCTCAAGACCGGCACCAATCGCAGCAATGGCGTTGACAAGGCCGGTGACATCGATCGCGAATTTCACAACCTTGACGACCTTTCCCTTTTCATCTGTGATCGGGTTATAGGTGGCCTGAATATAGAATTTCTTGCTACCTTTCCCGATCCGCAAGAACTCGTCGCTCTGGAACTCATTTTCTCCAATCTTGCGCCAGGACTCTTTATAATCGAGGGACGCGACGTAAGCTTGTTCACAAAACATCGGATGGTGTTTGGCAATGATATCCGATTTTGCATATCCAAGCGTCTTGCAGAAATTGTTATTCGCATCAAGAATATGATATTGAATTTCGAATTTAATTATAAATTAAAATATATTTATTTAATATAAAATATATTTTGTGTCGAGTCGGAAAAAATAAAATTATTAAATAGATTTTTTTATTAATATCGACATCCTAATAAATATATATTTATTATCTTCTCTTTAATATTTATATTAACAATACAAATCTGCACTTCATTCTGCACCATTCCGGTGAAATCTGCTCATGCCAGGGCGGTATGACATTGAAGGGGCGCGACGGGATTGCTGCCTGATCCCGCCAGACCATGCCGGATACACGCGCCAAGATTAACTGGGCATCACCGTCCATAGGCCTCAAAGCCTTTAGTGGGGACGATAAAGAAATTTTCGTGGTGCTACTCTATATCTGCGGCGAAAGGCAGGTAACAATCTTCGATCGAACCCCATCCGTTAATACACCTAGACACGTTACAAAATACACGTAAAACACGTGTCAGGTTGCATATTTACAATCCAAGACTCTTGGCTTTACATCGGTCTGACATCACCGAGCTGGGGAGCCACAATGAAAACTGTTCTTTTCTGTTTAGCCCTTTTTCTTTTGCCTATTTCATCTGCTTTTGCCGACTGTCCCGCCCCAATTGACAACAGCTTTGCAGCGGCGGCCAATGCCAAGTTCGACTGCTCCAGTAGCCTGCCCCTGAAAGGTCACGAAACAGACCCCAAGTTCCAGGTTCATTATGATTTTCCAAAGACCTTGCCCGATACCAGCAAGCTGCCATGGCTGACGATCGATCCCTTCAAGAATCCCGCTGACTACATGCAGGCCGTCTTGAATTACGTCACCAAGGTGAACGCCCGCCCTGAGATTGATTGGCGCATCCAGGATAATAAGGTCGAGGAATGGTGCGATGCGCCATGGTTCTTCATGCTGAGGGAGCCATTGCACGGTATGACCACCGAACGGTGGTCTCGTCCGAAGGAGCTTCACGCGCTCCAAACAGATTGGGAGCGTACTTTCGCTGTCGGGATCTACAACGATGTGGCCTGCTACGGTTTTGGGCAGATCTGGGCCGATCCGGCCTTTCCCAAAACCCTTGACTTTGCATTCGCGGATGGTGCCGTTGCGGCCAAAATGCTGTTCACGTCAGCAAAGCCTTCCAGCGTTCCTTATCTTGCAGGGTCAAAGGAGTGGGACGTTGCCGGAGAAAAGGACGGCAGCACCATGACGATGCGGCTTCTGCAATTTGATCTGTCGATCAAGGACAAGCGTTCGCCCAACGGCTGGTTCTTCGGGACATTCGTCTATAATGCCATGCAGCCCGGTGACACGCCGTATCAGCGCCTGGTTCCGGTCGGCCTGATCTGGGGAAGCGACCCCGCGTTGAATGCAAAAGCATATCTCGAACAAGCCATGTCGCCGACCGAAAGCTGGGTCAATCCTGCCGTCGCCACTATGTTTTATCCCCTCCCGAGACAGCATCTCGGCCTTTTCGGGCGCGCCAATGGCCCAGTCGACAACCCAATGTCCGCCTGCATTACATGTCATCAGCGCGCGCTTGACTGGGGGACAGCAGTCTTGCCTGACAGTCCTGAAGCGGCGCAAGCGGCGGAACTGTTACCAGATGTTCCCACTGATCCATACAACGACTCAGCCGTCGCCGCCTATTTCAGAAACATTGGGTCCAATTCACCCGTGCCGGACACGCAGTCGCTTGATTATGTTTTGCAGGTTTCAAAAGGAATTGCTGCCTTCCGCAATTGGGTGAAGACCGATTTTCCTGATCATGCCGCATCCACCTCGGATGTCCCGCCCTACCCCTTCAAACCCGGCAACACAATCACTATGAAGCCTGTTGACATTACTGCTCCTGGTGCTGAAAAACTTGAACTCGATCCAACCGGCAAGCTTTTCCTTCGCTGATATGGTATGATACTTTAAATATATTCCGTCTCCAGGGGGCTGCACATGTTGTCATTAAACATCTTTGGCCGCTTTCTGATTGTCGACTCTCATGGGTGCGACCGCAGCCCGAGAGGATCGAAGGCGCGCGGGATAGTAGCGTTACTTGCCATGTCACAAGGCTATTCCCGCAACCGGACTTGGTTGCAGGATAAGTTGTGGAGCGATCGAGATTCCAAGAGAGGGTCGGACAGCCTTCGCCAAACGCTCGTCGACATACGACGGGCGTTTGGCCCCTATCAAACGATATTGAAAGCGGATCGGGAAAAGGTAGCACTTGATCCAACCCGCTTTTCGATAAAATACCGGCTCATGCCCGCCTCTAATGACTGGAATAATGAGCAGGACGCATTTGCCGACCTCGACATTCGTGACCCTGAGTTTGAAGACTGGATCCGGAACTTACGAGCCTCTCTTGCGGACAAGGCGCGGATCAGTCCGCCCCATGCCCTACGCAGTCATACCGCCCCCAAACCCGCAATTTTTTTCCAATTCCTATCCGACAACCAGCCTTCGAGTGAATTGACATCAAGTCGACTGATGACACTGACAGCGACGTCGCTTCGCGATTTAGACGATTTTGAAATCTTCCCCCGTCACGCTGCCATCGGCGGCACGCTCCCTCCCTTGCCTGTCAAAGGCATCACTGTCGCAGTGCGGACCGTAACTTTAGGTCGAGACAGCCATGTGGCTTTTGCCATCAGCCATGCAGGGACTGGACAGCTCTATTGGTCGCGAACCACTCAAATATCGGCATCATCCACAGAGTTGCTACATCACGAATCCGGGCTTCTTGTCCAAGCCATTCTTTCGACGTTGCGGGAGCGGAAGGATCAGCTTGGCATCTCACATTCGGGAGCCATGCTCGCCAATCATGCGCGGGCCTTGATCTTCCGATTTGATCGGCAAAGTTTAAGAGATGCAGACGCCAATCTGCGCTATGCCTATGATCGCGACCCACGTCCGCAATATCTGGCATGGCGTGCATTCCTGCGCAATATGGCACAGTTCCAGCACTGCAGCAGCGCATTCCTTGATGACAAGATCACGTCAGCGGAACTGGTGCAGGAAGCGCTGCGCGAGGACGCTGGTAGCGCCAGCATCCTCGGCATCGGGGCCCATCTCGAATATCTCGGAGGCGGCTCCAGTCGTGGTTCGTTGCGACTTGCTGAACGTGCTGTCAGCCTCGACCCGCTGAACGCAGTCAACTTGGCGATTTTATCCAATACGGAACTGGTCCTCGACAAGCTTAGGGATAGTCGAGGATCGGCTTTAAGCGCGCTTGCATTAACAGGCGGAGGCGAGCACAGGGCCTTTGTCGAATTCTTTTGCTGCATGTCGGCCGCCGCGTTGGGCGAATATGCAACCGCCATAGGCCACGCAGAGGCAGCGCTTATTCTGCGTCCCGCATTTCGGGCGCCTCTCAGGTATTTGATTGCACTTTACAAGCAGGCGGGCATGATCGAGCAAATGGATCGAGCCGTCTCCCGATTGCAACAATTCGAGCCTGACTTCCTGCCTGCACGCTTTCTTGACAGCGATTATCCGGTCACGACCATGCGGCGGATTCGGTTGATTGACGCCATCGCCAGTTAGTTATCCAAGCGCTTCAAACTCACGGACGATTCACGCTGGACTCACGATAGCAGACTAGCGTCGCGTTATGGAAACACGTAGGAAAGACTATGAGCAATAACCGTATGGTTGTAGACCATCTGAAGGCTGCATTGCTTGCGACAAACGCAGACAAGACGTTTCTTGCCTACCTCATTCAGATGGCACTGATTGAGTGCGCGACCGCTCCGCAGGTTTTTGGCTCAACACCTACTGTGAATGAGCGTCGCGAGTCGACCCCTATGATCAGCCCCGTAAGACCTTAATTTACTGAATAAAAATGCAGCCTGGATGGGGCAAGATCGGCGCCGGTCATGCCCCTCCTTCAACAATTTATCATTTAAAACAGGTATTTACTGCCTTTTCTAGCCGCCTCAATCTTCAGCGCTGTTGCACAGGCCTTCAAAAACGGCTCCACATGGAGCCACCGAAGCCCAGCTTAAAGACAGTTGCCAGCCTGCCATTGTTAGCCATTTGTTTGCCGCGAAAGCAGCCTGCCCGGCAATCGCTACGCGTGAAGAACAAGATGTCTCGAAGCATTAGGCGCTTCTGGCAATTGGGGCTATGATCTCCTTAAAGATCACGGGAGGCGGCTTTTCAAGAGCCGGTGATTTCATGGGTTTTGCCGATCACGTCAAGGAAATCGAGCGCGTCGGGCAGGGAAGCAATACGGGCCGCGACGCTATTGTGGTGGAATCCTGGAGGCGGTGCCTGGAGACCTACCAGCTCGATCCGGCGCATGCGCGCGAGGCGGTCATCGTCTCTCAAACACGCCTGCGCGAACATCGTCAGCAGGCAGAGGACCTCGTGCATATCGCACGCTCTGGGCTTGAGCGGCTCTACCGGCAGGTTGCCGAGCAGAATTATGTTCTGCTTCTATCCGACCGGCAGGGTGTAACCGTCGAATTTCTCGGTGATCCCTCCTTCAACAACAACCTGCGAAAGGCCGGGCTCTACCTCGGCTCGGAATGGTCCGAGCCTCTCGCTGGCACGTGCGCCGTTGGTGCCTGCCTGGCCACTGGCGAGGCTCTGACGATCCATCAGACCGACCATTTCGACATCACGCATACACCACTCTCCTGCACCGCCGCACCGATCTATGACACGCAAGGCACGTTGGCAGCGGTCCTCGATATTTCGCTCCTGAGTTCACCCATCTTGAAGACGAGCCAGAATATGGCGCGTCATCTTGTCTCGTCGACCGTGCGGCGCATCGAGCTCGCCAATCTCATGGCGAACAGTCGACACGACCTGGTGCTGCGCTTTGCTGGTGCGCCGGAATTTCTCGATGTTGATCCAGAAGCGGCGATTTCCGTCGATGGCTCCGGCCGCATCACCGGCATGACGCATGGTGGCGCGCGGCTTCTTGCTACCTCGCGTGGGATCGACTGGCGACGGCCCGAGCTTGTGCTTGGCCAGCCGGTCGCAGATTTTTTCGAGGCTGACTTGGACGAGCTTGCTTCGCTGACACGCGCCAGCCTGCCGCAAGACCGGCGGATTGCCGTGCGGGATGGGTCGGTTCTGTTTGCCCATGCGATCGAGCCGCAACAGCGCGTGACAGGGGCGCCGCTCGTTCGAGCTCTTCGGTCACCGCCAGCCATGAACCTGCTCGGCGGCAGTGTCGAAATCATGGACAACCTTCGCCGCAAGATCGCCAAGCTCGCACCGAGCGCACTGCCGATCCTGCTTCAAGGTGAGACCGGAACCGGCAAGGAATATCTGGGGCGCATTATCCACGAGGTGAGCGGATTGTCAGGCCGCTTCGTTGCGGTCAATTGCGCAGCGATCCCTGAACAACTGATCGAAAGCGAATTGTTCGGCTATTTGCCAGGCGCCTTCACCGGCGCCCTTGCCAAGGGACGAAAGGGGTTGGTCGAGGAAGCGGTGGGCGGAACCCTGTTCCTCGACGAAATCGGCGATATGCCATACGCTGCGCAAAGCAGGTTGCTCAGGGTTCTGGCCGAGGGTGAGGTCCTGCCGGTTGGTGGCTCGGTGGCGCGCAAGGTGGAGTTTCGTGTCGTGTCTGCGTCGCATCGGTCTTTGGCCGACATGGTCGCAACCGGCGCATTCCGGCAAGACCTCTATTACAGGCTGAATGCAGCCGTACTATCCCTTCCACGGCTTTGTGAGCGCGGCGACCTGCCATGGCTGCTCGACAAGTTGCTCGAAAAACATGCTCCGGCGGACCGATCGCTCAGGCTTTCAGACACTGCCCGCCATTTGATCCTCAATCATCGCTGGCCAGGCAATATCCGCGAGCTGGACAATACGATCGCCTTTGCCGCAGCGCTGTGCGACGATGGACTGATTGAGGTAACGGACCTTCCAGAACAGCTTGCTGCCAGTGTGCAACTGCCTGGCGACGACAGCCCTGAAGCCGAACTTCGCGCTGTGCTCGCTGCCTGCCATGGCAATATTTCCGAGGCGGCGCGGCGCCTCGGCATTGATCGCACCACCATGCATCGCCGTATGCGCAGGTTCGGCATAGACAGGCCGCATTGAGCACCCGGACTGTGGTCTGCGCCACACCTGTCGCGCCACAGCTGTGGCGTCGCCAAACCTGCCCCGCCTCGAAAACTGAATAATTCCAGTCCTTCGCCCTGCCAGGAGCCACTGGCACGAGCATTGCTCTTCTCTTGGCATCGACAGCAGCCAAGGGAGGAAACATGCGCGCGCTCCGATTCCATGCAGCCAAGGATTTGCGACTGGACGACATTGCCGAGCCGAAGCGGCCGGGACCGGGCCAGGTTCTGGTCCGTAATCGCTTCGTCGGGATTTGTGGTACGGATCTTCACGAATACAGCTACGGCCCGATCTTCATCCCGACCGAGCCGCACTCCTTCACCGGCGCACATGGCCCGCAAGTGCTCGGCCATGAATTCGGCGGCGTGGTCGAGGCGATTGGCGAGGACGTGACGACGGTCACTGTTGGCGACCGCGTATCCATCCAGCCCCTCGTCATGCCAAGGTCCGGCGACTATTTCGCCGATCGCGGCCTTTTCCACTTAAGCACGCAGTTAGCGCTGGTGGGCTTGAGCTGGGATGGCGGCGGCATGGCTGAAGCAGCGCTCGTCAACGACTACAATGTTCAGAAAATCCCGGACGAGATGTCTGATGAAGAGGCAGCCCTGGTCGAGCCAACGGCGGTTGCTGTCTATGCCTGCGATCGCGCCGGCGTAACGGCTGGCACAAGCGTGCTCGTAACGGGCGCTGGTCCCATCGGCATGCTGACGCTGCTCGCCGCCCGCGCGGCGGGCGCCACCCAGCTTTTTGTGTCCGACCTCAATGACTCCAGGCTCGCGCTTGCGAAAGGGGTGTTGCCCGATGTCATCGCGATTAACCCTCAGCGCGACAATGTCGGCGATGCCGTCCGCTTGCAAACGGAAGGCAAGGTCGGCTGCGATGTCGCCATCGAATGCGTGGGCAACGAACATGCGCTGAAGGCCTGCGTCGACGCCGTGCGCAAACAAGGCGTCGTGGTCCAGACCGGGCTGCATCCGCATGAAAATCCGATCGACTGGTTCCAAGTGACATTCAAAGATCTGGAAATCAAAGGCTCCTGGGCATACCCGACACACTATTGGCCACGCGTCATCAGGCTGATTGCTTCCGGTCTGCTTCCGGCAACGAAGATCGTTACCAAGCGCGTCACCCTCGACACAGCTGTCAAAGAAGGCTTCGACGTCCTGCTCGACCCGGCGGGAGCCCAACTCAAGATCCTGATCGATCTTTCGAAATAGCGTCGTGGCCAACGCCTGTTGCGGGAGAGGAGCCCGGGCAGGCGATGGCCGCTTCGAAAGGCGCCTGGAGGGGCGCTTCATCACCGATGACACAAGCACTACGGAGGAGAAGACCATGCTTGATATCAGCCCGGCCACGAAAATAGACACGGCTCTGTCGAAGCTCGGCAAAGCGCTTGAAAGCGGCGACATTGATGCCGCCGTCAATTTGTTCCAGACCGATTGCTATTGGCGCGATCTGGTGACATTCACCTGGAACCTTAAGACACTCGAGGGTCAAGAGCAGATCCGAGAGATGCTGAAGAGCCAGCTTACCGCCATCACACCCTCGAATTTCGTGCAGGATCCGAAAGAGCCCGCCGCTGATGCTGGTGGGATCACTGACGGCTGGTTTGAGTTCGAGACGGACGTCGCGCGCGGCTACGGACATATTCGCCTGAAAGACGGACTGATCTGGACCTTCTTGACCACCATGACCGAATTGAAGGGCCATGAAGAGCCGAAAGGCATCCGGCGCCAGATGGGCGCCGAGCATGGCCATGACCGCAACCGCATGACCTGGAAAGAAAAGCGCGAGACCGAGGCCGCGGAGCTGGGCTATTCGGCGCAACCCTATGTCGTTATCATCGGTGGCGGGCAGGGAGGCATTGCACTTGGCGCACGGCTTCGTCAGCTGGGTGTGCCGACAATCATCATCGAGAAGAACGAGCGCCCGGGCGACAGCTGGCGCAAGCGCTACAAGTCGCTCTGCCTGCATGACCCGGTGTGGTACGATCACCTGCCTTACATTCCCTTCCCGGAAAACTGGCCTGTCTTCACCCCGAAGGACAAAGTCGGCGACTGGCTGGAAATGTACACCAAGGTCATGGAGTTGAACTACTGGAGCTCCACGACCTGCAAGTCGGCGCAATTCAATGAAGTCACAAACGAATGGACAGTCATTGTCGACCGCGCCGGCAAGGAGGTCGTGCTCAAGCCAAAGCAGCTGGTGCTGGCGACGGGCATGTCGGGTAAGGCCAATGTGCCAAAATTCCCCGGTCAGGATGTGTTCAAGGGTGAACAGCAGCATTCCTCGCAGCATCCGGGGCCGGACGCCTATGCTGGCAGAAAAGTTGTGGTGATCGGTTCCAACAATTCCGCCCACGATATCTGCGCAGCGCTCTGGGAAGCCGGCGCCGATGTCACCATGCTGCAACGATCATCCACCCATATTGTCAAATCCGGTTCACTGATGGAGATCGGTCTTGGCGATCTCTATTCGGAGAGGGCGGTTCAGGGCGGCATGACCACGCGTAAGGCCGACCTGATTTTTGCGTCCCTACCCTACCGGATCATGCATGAGTTCCAGATCCCGATTTACAACAGGATTCGTGAACAGGATGCGGATTTTTATAAGGCGCTGGAAGAGGCTGGTTTCATGCTGGATTTCGGCGACGACGAGTCTGGCCTGTTCATGAAATATCTGCGGCGTGGATCAGGCTATTACATCGATGTCGGCGCCTGTGATCTGGTGATTGACGGCTCGATCAAGCTCAAATCCGGCGTGGAAGTCTCGCATTTGACCGAAAACGCCGTCGTGCTGAAGGATGGTACCCAGTTGCCAGCGGATCTCGTGGTCTATGCCACCGGCTATGGCTCGATGAACGGCTGGGCGGCCGATCTCATTTCGCGCGACGTCGCTGACAAAATCGGCAAATGTTGGGGGCTCGGCTCCGATACGACTAAGGACCCCGGTCCCTGGGAGGGCGAACAACGCAACATGTGGAAGCCGACGCAACAGGACGCACTGTGGTTCCACGGCGGCAACCTGCACCAGTCACGGCACTATTCGCAATATCTATCACTGCAGCTGAAAGCTCGTCAGGTCGGTATCGATACGCCCGTCTATGGCATGACCAGACCGCATCATCTGTCGTAAAGCCCATAGGGGGCGCCAGCCTGGCTGGTGCCCCCTATGATTGGTCCTGTAAGGTTGTGATTTGCGGAAATGAAATAGAGATCGGGTAGGGTGGCGATCGGAGCCGATGACGCAGCGCTTTCGTTGCAATTTTGCAAGTAAAATCAGTTGCCTATCACCTTTTCAAACGAGGCCAACCATCTGTGCTGGTTCACATCTTTATGCCATGACCATCGTCAGACGGATCGCACGCCAATGATGATTTCTCGGGCAGACTCTTAGATTTTAAGGGGAATTTCAAATCCATGTCCGGAGCACCCGCTCACGCTTCGACCGAAAATCCTTTAGCCCTCAGCACGGGCTCAAGATTACTGACTTCAATGACCGACTTCCCCGCCTTATAAGCGGCAATATAGCCAGCTTCAGCATCTTCCCGGGCTTGGGCAAGTGCGGCAACATCCATCGCCTCCTGTCGGCGGACCACCACCAGACCGTCGGCATCACCGACGATAATGTCGCCCGGAAAAACAAGCTCACCGCCAATGACAATCGGGTCGTTCACTGCGGTCAAGGTTTCCTTCACTGTTCCCTTGATGCAAACACTGAGCGAGAATACTGGGAAACCAAGATCTCGAAGCTGCAAGGTATCGCGCACGCCCGTGTCGGTCACCAGGCCACCAATGCCTTTGGCGAGGCAGGCATTGGCCAGAACATCCCCGAATGACCCCGCCTCCTCGTATTCGCCCCCGGATACCACGATGATGTCGCCCGGTTGCGCATAATTGATCGCCAGTTGCAGCATGATGTTGTCGCGTGGAGCAGACTTGACCGTGAAAGCAGGCCCGCAAAGCTTCATGCGGTAATCAACTGGCTTGATGCGGGAGGAAAGCGCACCGCGACGGCCTTGCGCCTCATGGAGGGTCGCAGGCGAAAATTTCGCAATCGCATCAATCTCTTCCTGGCTTGGACGCTCGGGAATTTTCTTAATGTGGATCATGGCAACCTCAAAACACCTTTGTTCGACAGGGCGAAACGGCGCAGGTTAACCCCAGCCCTTTCGCGATCTCCTCCGTTTTAAGAGGCTTGCGCTATGCCAACAAATATATATTGACGATATTTGATATATGAATTCTGTATATCAGGAGGCCGGCTTGGCATTGGATGTGACAAAAATGCGCTATTTTACGCGCATTGCGGAGTTGGGTTCCTTTACCCGTGCCGCCAGTGAACTGGGCGTAGCCCAACCAGCGCTGAGCCTGCATGTGCGCGCGTTGGAAGAGCAACTGGGGCTGCAATTGCTCAACCGCACCTCGCGTGGCGTTGTGGTAACGGAGGCAGGCCAAACGCTGCTGGTCCATGCTCAGGCAATCCTTCGGGCGATAGAGCAGGCCGAAGCCGCAACGCGGGAGCAGGCGAAATATCCAAGTGGTGATGTCTCGCTTGGTATTCTGAGCTCGCTGTCTCCCATTCTCTCCATTCCGGTTCTGGAAGCATGTGACCGCCGTTTTCCAAAAATCCGCCTGACGATCAGCGAGGGCGATAGCCAGACCCTGCGCACAGCGACCGATACCCATGCGCATGATCTGGCCGTGAACCTTCTGGATGTGGCCAAACCGACCGCAGTGCCTTTGTTTGATGAGCGGCTCTATGCCGTCGGGCCTCTGAATGCCTTTACCCAAAGGCAGAATGATTTGCCGCTCCGCGACGCTTTGAGCCTTCCGCTGATCATGCCCTCGCAGCGTCATGGGATTCGCATTCTTTTGGAAAAGCAGGCCCTTATTCTTGGTCAGAAAATCAATATTGTTCGGGTGATCGAGGGAGTGGCCAGCACCAAAGCGGCGATCCGTGCCGGGTTGGGATTGACCATTCTGGGTCGGGGAGCCGTCTACGCCGATCATCAGGCAAGACAACTCTCGGTCATTCCACTGAGGGCACCGGAGCTGTTTCGACGCCTTGTGCTGGATATGCCGGTCAATCACCCCCCGACCAAGGCGGTTCTTGAGGTGAGACATATCCTGATGGAGGTCATCAAGCGTCTTGGTGGAGAGGGCCATTGGAGCTGTCTCGCCTGAGAACTGCGCCCCGCTTTTCCATGGTGGGCGCGCACCATTCAAACTTTGTTTGCCCCCATCACAGGAAGGGTCGTGCTAGCTGTTTTTGAACGTCTTTAAGGATCAACCCTGCTGAAACGCAATTGCTCTGGCCTCTGAAGACGGCATGATGACACTATCACAGCCGGTGGTTTGAATGGATCTCGATAAGATCAAGACGCTCATAGACTTTGTTGGACAATCGCGCATTTCGCAGTTGAGCGTCACCGAAAACGGCACGACAGTTCGGATTTCCCATTACGCACAGGCCCAGGATGCCGCCGCAATCGGCCAAAAAGACAGCGTGGGGGAGACACCAAATCCATCAGCCAGTGGCAGTGCCGATACCGTGTCTTCGCCCGTGTTTGGCATCTTTCACCGCGCTCCCAATCCCGGAGCGAACCCCTTTGTTTCGGTTGGCGATCAGGTGGAGGTGGGCCAGAGCCTGTTCATCATTGAAGCGATGAAAGTGTTTAACACCATCACAGCAGAGCGTGCAGGCAAGGTTGTTCGCATCCTTGCTGGGGACGGCCAAGAGGTGGATGCCGGGCAGCCCGTGCTGGAGATTGCCGGATGACATCGGACACGAAGCGCCCCTTCGATACGGTTCTGATTGCCAATCGCGGCGAGATTGCCTTGCGCATCCAGCGGGCCTGCCGGGAGCTTGGCCTGCGCACCGTGATGATCTGCTCTGAGGCCGACCGGGATGCGCCCTATGGTGCAACGGGGGATGAATTCATCTGTATTGGGCCTTCTGCGCCGGGGCGCAGCTATCTCAATCAATCCGCAATTCTTCTGGCCATGCGGGCATCTGGTGCGGGTGCGGTGCATCCGGGCTACGGTTTTTTGTCAGAAAACGCTGATTTTGCCGAGGCTGTTGAGCAAGCTGGCCTGACCTTCATTGGCCCATCAGCCTCTGCCATTCGCATTATGGGCGATAAGATTGCTGCCAAACGGGCAATGATCGAAGCAGGCGTGCCTTGCGTGCCGGGACCCGACACGGCCCTTGGCGAAGACATGGCTGACATTGCCGAGATCGCCGCCAAGATTGGCTATCCAGTGATTATCAAGGCCGCAGGCGGCGGCGGTGGACGCGGCATGCGCATTGTGCGCGATGCGGCAGCCCTCGCGGATGCCGTTTCCGTCACCCGTGAGGAAGCGCGGCGGGCTTTTGGCAATCCTGAGCTTTACATGGAAAAGTTTCTTGAAAAGCCACGCCATGTGGAAATTCAGGTGTTGTGCGACAACTTCGGCAATGCCGTCTGGCTTGGCCACCGCGATTGCTCCATGCAACGCCGCCACCAGAAAGTGTTGGAAGAAGCGCCTTCACCGGGCATTCCCGCCGATGTTGCTGCCGCTGTGGGTGCGCGTTGCGTGGCGGCCTGCCAGCGGATTGGCTATCGCGGCGTCGGCACGTTTGAGTTTCTCTATGAGAATGGCGAATTCTATTTCATTGAAATGAACACCCGCCTTCAGGTGGAGCATCCCGTGACCGAGATGACCAGCGGGCTGGATATTGTTTGTGAGCAATTGCGCGTGGCATTGGGCCTGCCGCTGCTGCTGACCCAAGCGGATATTCAAACCAACGGCCATTCGTTTGAATGCCGGATTAATGCCGAAGACCCTTACACCTTTGCGGGATCACCGGGCAAGATCACCGCTTTGCAGCTTCCCTCTGGCGACGGTGTACGGGTCGATACCCATGTGGTGGAAGGCTATAGCGTGCCTGCCCATTATGACTCGCTGATCGCCAAGCTGATTGTGCATGCGCCAACCCGCGAAGAGGCGATTGAGCGCATGCGCACGGCACTGGACACGCTGAAGATTGATGGAATCACCACCAATATCGCCCTGCATAAGGCGATTTTTGAAGATGCGGGCTTTTGCGCCGGTGGTGCCGATATCCACCATCTTGAGACATGGTTGAGCAAGCGGAGCGCAGCATGACACCACGCACTCGTTCCAAATCCCGTTCCTCCGTGGATTTCACCAGCCCGGATGTGATCGCAACGCTCACAACATGGCTGGAGCAAGCTGGTGTCAGCGCCATCGCCATTGAGCGCGATGATCAGCAGATCAAAATTGTGATGGCGGGCGGTTCCGCCCAAGTCTCAAGCCAAAAGCGGGACAATCCGACAGCGGCGGCGGTTGCGGTTAAGTCCCCCAGTGTTGGGCATTTTCTGACCCGCCATCCGGCCCGCGCCGATGAAGCGTCAAACGAAGGGTCTGTGGTCAAAGCAGGCGATACGGTCGGCTTTGTCAAAATTGGCCCCGTACTACTGAATGTTACCGCACCGCAGGACGGCATTCTCGGCCAAGCCTTGGTCAAAAGCGGTACCCTCGTTGGCTATGGCGACCCTCTGTTTTTGGTCGAGCAACACTGATGGCGACAATGTATATGAAAACCCTGAAACATTCCGCCGTGATTGCTTCCTCCACAGCGAATATGCCGAAAGTCTCTAGCATCGGCACCAAAGCCTTTGTGGTGGATGCGCCCGGCGCGTTTGATCTGGCGTCTCAGCGGCGTATCTGGGCCTTATCCGCCATGGTTCAGGATTGGCCAGACGTTCAGGAAACCGTGCCGGGTATGACCAATCTGCTGCTGGTGCTGCATCACACGCCTGAAGATCACGAGGCCATCAAACATCGTCTGCTTGAAGCATGGAATACGGCACAAGGCATGGATTTAACCGGAAAAACCGTTGAAATCCCCGTGACCTATGGGGGCGAACATGCCACTGATCTTCCCGCTCTGTGTGATCTTTCCGGCCTGTCGGATCGCGATATTGTAAAGATCCATGCGGCCGGCACCTACACCGTGTTTGCGCTGGGGTCTGCACCGGGCTTTGGCTACCTGCATGGACTTGACCCCCGTATTCACATGCCGCGCAAAACCGTGCCATCGCTGAACATGGCGCGTGGATGCCTGACCATCGGTGGCATGCAGACCGGGGTTGCCGTGTTGACCGGGCCGAATGGCTGGAACTCCATCGGCTTTGCCGAAATGCCGATGTTTGATCCCATGGCGGCATCTCCCGCCTTGCTGGCCCCCGGCGATACGGTGCGCTTTATTGCCGAGAGGATCGAGCTATGATCGAGGTTCTCGCCACCGGCCCCCTCAACACGGTGCAGGATCTTGGCCGTTTTGGGTTTCGCAACATTGGCGTCACCACCTGCGGCGCGATGGACCCGGTTGCGCTGAAAGTTGGCAATCTGATGCTGGGCAATGATGAGAGTGCCGCAGGCCTTGAAATCCAGACATTTCCCTTTCGGCTGCGGTTTGAGAGAGACGGTTTTGTCGCCATCACCGGGGCCGATTGCGCAGCCACACTGGATGGCAAAGCCATGCCGCCATGGTGGGCGCTTCCAGTTTTGGCAGGTCAAGAGCTTGAGCTGAAAACACCCACCAAAGCAGCACGCGCCTATCTATGCTTTTCCGGCGGCATTGATGTGCCGCTGGTGATGGGGTCTCGCAGCACCTCGCTGCGTGGTGCTTTTGGCGGTTATCAGGGGCGTTTTTTGGCGGTTGGTGATCGTCTCGCTTTAGTTGAGGCACAGGCTTCGTTTATTCCATCATCCGGTTTTGGGGTGATGCCGCCAGAGGTGGCGTTGCAAGATCATTTTCCAGCGGTTGAGAATGGCATTTTGCCCATCCGTGCCCTGCCAGCAGGTGAGCATGATTGGTTTGGCGAAGAATCGATGCAGTTCTGGGCGCAGGATTGGAAAATCTCCTCCCAGAGCGACCGCACCGGCTATCGTCTGTCTGGCACTCCGGTGAAGCTCAAGGAACATGTTGAAATGCGCTCCCATGGCGTGGTCACAGGCGTGGTGCAGGTGCCGCCCGCTGGCGAGCCGATCATTCAGATGAGTGATGCCAATACCGCAGGCGGTTATCCCAAGATGGCGGGCGTGATTGACATTGATCTCTGGCGTTTGGGCCAAGCCCGCATTGGCAGCCGTATCCGCTTTGTTCAATCTACTTTGTCGGAAGCGAAAGCCGCAGAACAGGCAATGGCAGCCTATCTGGCCGATATCCGACACACCGTGCCGCTGTTGACCGACGCCCTCGCCACCATGACCAAGCGCTAGATTTGGGGACAGATATGAAAATTGATCTCAATTCCGATATGGGCGAAGGCTTTGGTCCTTACCGCCTGTGTGACGATGAAGCGTTGATGGATGTTGTGTCCTCGGCCAATATCGCTTGTGGTTTTCATGCAGGAGACCCCGAGATGATGCTGCGCATGGTGCGGCTGGCCAAGGCTCGTGGCGTTGGCATTGGCGCACATCCCGGCTTTCCTGACCGGGTTGGTTTTGGCCGCCGCGACATGCCGGTGTCAGCAGAAGAACTTCGGGCACAGGTGCTTTATCAATTGGGTGCCTTGAGCGCGATTGCCGCCAGCGAAGGGCTTACCGTTGATCACATCAGCTTCCATGCTGCCATGGGCAATCGGGTTAATCACGACCCGGCCCTGTGCGATCTGGTGCTGACAGCGGTGAAAACCGTGGCCCCTGAGATGATTGTGTTTTGCATGTCCGGCTCGGAGATTGAGCGCTCGGCGCTGCGTTGCGGATTGAAGACGCTGACGCTGTTTCTGTCCGACCGCGCCTATGATGCCAAGGGTGCGCTTGTGCCGCGCGGAGTGGCCAACTCGGTCATCAAGGAAGAAATGGCGGTGCGTGCCCGCGTCAAACAATTCCTTGAAACAGCAACCGTCACCACCATCGACGGCCAAGCCATTGCCATGCCCGCCCGCTCCATTCTTGTTCACAGCGATACGCCGGGTTCTCTGGAACTCGCCAAGATTGTGCGCAGCGAAATTGAAGCCATGGGTGCCACCCTCGCGCCTGCCCGCGACGTGATTGCCTGACATCCAACGATTTTGAAACCTTCATCACAACCCTCGAAAGTCTAGACCATGCCCATGATTGCCGACCGTCTCAAGAATGTCGCGGTTTCCGCTTCCGCAGCCATGACGCAGCGTGCCCGCGAACTTGCAGCAAAAGGCATTGACGTTGTGTCCCTGTCATCCGGCGAGCCGGATTTTGCCACTCCCGCTCACGCCATTGAAGCTGCGCATGCGGCAGCGCTGGCTGGTGACACCAAATATCCGCCGCTGGATGGCACTGCTGCCTTGCGGGCTGCGATTTCCCGCAAATTCAAGCGCGAAAACGGCTTGGACTATGACCCAAGCCAGATTGTTGTCGCAGGCGGTGGCAAGCAGGTGATTTTCAATGCGGTGATGGCCACCTGCAATCCCGGCGATGAGGTGGTGATCCCCACCCCATCGTGGATCAGCTATGCCGATATCGTCCGCTTTGCAGGCGGCGTGCCTGTTCCGGTGGAATGCCCGCAGCAGAATGGTTTCAAGCTGCGCGCCGAAGACCTTGAGGCGGCGATTACGCCGAAAACCAAATGGCTGTTTTTGAACTTCCCCAACAATCCCACAGGTGCCGCCTGCTCGCGCAAGGATATGGCTGAGATTGCCGAAGTCATGCTGCGTCATCCCGATGTCTGGATCATGACCGACGATATTTACGAACACCTGATCTACGACGGCTTTGAATTCTGCACCATCGCCGAAGTTGAACCCCGCCTATATGACCGCGTGCTGACGGTGAACGGTGCCTCAAAGGCCTATGCCATGACCGGCTGGCGTCTTGGCTATTGCGGTGGCCCGAAGGATCTGATCAAGGCGATCAGCAACGTCAACGGCCAGAACGCGGGCGGCACATCCACCATCACCCAGGCTGCGGCGATGGCTGTTCTGGATGGTCCGCAGGATTTGCTGAAAGAACGCGCCAATATCTACAAGGGCCGTCGTGACTATGTTCTGTCGCGCCTCGCCGAGATTGATGGCTTGCGGGCCCATACGCCTGAAGGTGCGTTTTACATCTTCCCCAGCATTGCGGGCCTGATTGGTAAAACCACCAAGGGTGGTCGAAAGATTGAAAACGACACAGATTTCGTCTCGGCCCTGATAGATGAGCAGCACGTTGCCACGGTTCAAGGTGCTGCCTATGGCATGAGCCCCTTCTTCCGCATTTCCTATGCCACCAGCATGGAACGCCTCACAGCGGGTTGTGACCGGATTGCGCAATTCTGCAAGGATATGAAGTAATCGGGATAGCGGCACATAAAAGGATATCAAGAAATCTCCTCTACAGCATCGGACCGAAAAGTGAGAACCGGTTTTCGGATAAATCCGATGCACAAACAAAAACTTAGAGCATTGTTCTGATTCCGTTTTTCTGTACGATGCTCTAACAGCGCCATCATCAAGAGAGATGAAGAGAGCCTTTTCGTGGAAGCCGGAAACGCTCTCTTGTTCTTCGTATCAATCGATTGATGGCCGTCACCGTGTGAACAAACGACGTTACCCGAGGCGTCGTTGCTTTACCCCCAATTACACCCAGTATTTTTCCCGTTTAAAGTGTGCAATCTTATCTTAAATCAACCTAAACGGAAATACGCCAATGGCACTGAATCATCATCTGGACCTGCTAAAACCTCATCTTGATGGCTCCATCGCTAATGTTCAATCCGTTGAGGCAACCAATCGGCCCGCCGATCAGCCATGGCACGAGGATTACGCCTATGGCCTTGGCATTCAGGCCTATATCTGGGGCTTTCCCTGGATTTATCTGACGCAACTGTGCTGGCTATGGACCAGTGAGGGTGGCCAGAAACTGATGGAAGCCTCCGGCAAAAAGGCTCCCTGGGCTCCAATCAACCAGATTTTCAACGCTCCGAATTTGACCACGCCCGCGACATCTGATGGCGGCAGCCCGAATTGCGACACGCTTTATTCCACGGCATGGCTTGATTTCTCGCACGGCCCTTTGGTGCTCACCGTGCCAACTGTGACAGATCGATTTTATTCCATCGAATTGGCCAGTATCAGTTCTGACAATTTCGCCTATGTCGGGTTGGTGGCAACGGGCAAATATGGCGGCAACTATCTTATCGCGCCGAGTGACTGGTCCGGCACTGTGCCGGATGACGTATTGGACGTATTGGCACGTTGCCAAACGCCTATCGCCTTCATGCTCGGCAGAACAGGCGTTAACAACAGCACAACGGAAGATCTCGACGCCGCTCACGCCGTGCAAGGTCAATACCGCCTCACGCCTCTCTCTCATTGGCAAAATCCGGATGCCCCGGCTGTCACGCCGCATGCGCAGGTTCCCATCGGGTTCGACTTCAACAATCCTGACGGCGCCTGGGAAACCATGAATCGGGCGATGACGGCCAATCCACCCGGAATTTATCCCGCGCCAGAACAACAGGCCCTGATCAATCTGTTTGCCACCATCGGCATAGGACCAAACCAGCATTTAGGTGCGCAATCAAACGCCACCCTGAAAGGGTTACGGCGCGCCGCCGAAGACGGTCTCAGCCTGCTCAAGCAAATGTCTCAAGGACGTGGCAAAGAGATAAACCAGTGGAATTATCCGCCACTTGATCTTGGTCGTGCCGGAGACAAGGCCGATTACATCACCCGCTCAGCGCTTCAAGCGCTGTCGGGCATTGTAGCGAATGACGCCACCCAAGCCGTCTACATTAACACATGGAATGACGAGACGGGAGAGCAACTCTCAGCGCAGTCCCAATACAAGTTGACGTTCGACACCCATGGTGATGGCTTTCCACCCATTGTGTCAGGCTTTAACGGTTTCTGGTCGGTCACCCTCTACGATAACACGTATAATCTTGTGCCTGGTTCGATAGCCTATACGGTCAACAGCACCGATCCAAAATATCAATCTCGCGATGCAAATGGAAATCTCACCATCCTGTTGCAAAACGAGCAACCGGAAAATCTTGGCGACGGTGTTTACTGGCTACAAACACCGAGCGACACTGGTTCTGGAGAAACAGCAACATTCTTCCTCATCCTGCGTGTCTACGTTCCCGCCCCAGAGGTCAGTGGCTCACAGCTTTGGGCACCGCCGAAGATCTATAAGATTGGGTGACGCATAAAGACAAAACACCACAGCAGCAATGGTATCGTTGCTGCTGTGGACGTCTCTTAAACCTTCAACTGCCGCGTCAATCGCAGCAAAATATCCCGCACGGCCAAGGCTGAATCTGACAATTGCGCGTGTTCCGACACGCAGAGAGACAGCGTTTCTTCAATCTGCGGCGAGAGGGTGCGGCAGATGATTTGGCTGCTGGCCTCTGCGGTGATGCGATCGGCAACCGCCTTGGGCATGATGGTTGCGCCAACCCCGCCACTCACGGCGCGTGTCAGGGTGCGAATAACCTCCACTTCACCAATCACGTTCAGCTTGGTACGGCTACGGGCAAAGGCCATGTCCACCGCTCGACGTACGAAATTATAGGGCGGCGGCAGCAGGAACGGCACCTCTTCCAGATTGGCAACCGAGAGCGGTTTGTCATCCACCTCTATGCCAAAATCCTCATGGGCCACCAGAAAGAAATCTTCGCGCAACAGCGGATCGAAGTGAACGCCCTTCATTGGCCCGGTGCCATGGATAAGGGCAATTTCCAGCTTGTTGTTCATCAACATCTGGCTATAGGCCTGCCCCACACTTTCCGTCAAATGCAGCACAACGCCCGGATAGAGCCTGCGTGTTTCCGCCAGCAGTTCAAACGACAGCGTTGCCGCACTGCTGAACGGTGCCAGCCCCACCGAGACGCGCCCGGCCAGATGCTTGCCTGCCGCCAGCACATCGGCATGGGCCTGATCCATCTGCCGCAGAATCATCTGCGCGTGGCGATAAACTTGCGCCCCCGCATCGGTCATCACCACGCCTTGCTGGCTGCGCAGCAAAAGCTTTGTGCCAAAATGCTCTTCCAGCGAGGCAAGCTGCTGGCTCAAGGCGGGCTGGGCGATATGCAAAATATCGGCAGCGCGGGTGATGCTGCCTGTATCAACAATCACGATGAATGACTTGAAGCGCCTGATATCCATGGGGGTAGTAAACTCGAATTCTATGGGGTCAAGCCTTCACACTATGCAGCAGCCGTCACGCCGTAAATGGATAAAACAAGGTTCTGAGCTGACATAGGCGGGTTGTCCGATCATGACGACCAGTTTTTGGGCAATTGCCACCAAGCTCATAAGATAGGCTTATCACTCCACATATAATCGGCATTATCGCTCAGACTAAAGCTTCGCTAGTCTTTCCCAAGAACAAAAGAGGACGTCAGATGCCATTTTCGGATTACAAAACTGCGCTTGTCACTGGCGCATCCTCCGGGATCGGAGCCGCTATTGTGGAGCGGCTGTGCGCTGAGAATGTTGAAGTGCATGCTGTTGCCAGAAGTGGTGATCTTCTCAAGCAGCTTTCCGAGAAAACCGGCTGCATTGCCCATGTGATTGACGTCACGGACCGCGCCGCCCTGGCGGACCTCACATCCAAAATTCCATTTGATATTCTCGTCAACAATGCCGGTGTTGACCGTCCAAAGAAATTTCTCGAAGCCGAAGACGGCGATATTGACCTGCTGGTGGATGTGAACCTGCGGGCTGTTTTGCATCTGTGCCGCATGGTTGTGCCGGGCATGGTGGCGCGCGATCGTGGTCACGTTATCAACATCTCATCCATTGCCGCACAGTATAATTTCGGTGGAAACTCCTCCTATCACGCAACTAAAGCAGGTGTCAGCATGCTGTCCAACCAGTTGCGCATTGATGTCTTTGGCAAGCGGGTGCGTGTCACGGAAATCTGCCCCGGCCGCGTTGCAACCGATATTTTCACCCATGTCCACGGTGATGATCCTTCAGTGCGCGAGCGCTTTATTGATGGCTTTGAATTGCCGCAAGCGTCCGACATTGCCGATGCCATTGCCTTTGCCATTGCCGCACCCATTGCCGTTAACATCGGCCATATGGAAATCACCCCCACCCTTCAGGTGATGGGCGGATTGCAGACGGCAAAGCCGGAGGAGCGGAAGCCTTGAAGGGGTTCGATCTCTCAGCAATTCTCGGCAATCCAGACTATGTCTCCATGCTGTTGCACGGCATTGAGATGACCTTCATTATCGCCATTGGCTCATGGATGCTGGCGATGACACTTGCGGTTTTGCTGCTGGCTCTGCGGTTTTCGCCGGGTGGTATCGGCAATGGCATTGTAACGGCTTACGTCTCCTACCATCGCAATGTGCCAACACTGGTGCAGCTAGTACTGTGGTATTTCGGCATTTTCACCCTGATGCCAAGTGGCCTCAGCGCTTGGCTTGTCAATCATAACGCCGAAGCCATCTTTGCGGTTATCGGTCTTGGCCTGTGCCAGGCGGCGTACTTCAGCGAAGACCTGCGCTCCGGCCTGCGCTCGATCAGCCCCGGCCAGATGGAAGCTGCTCGTGCCTTGGGCCACGGCTACATCTCGGCCATGCGCTATGTGATGATCCCTCAAGGCGTCCGCAATGCGTTGCCGCCCCTGATCAACCATACGGTTTCGCTGTTCAAAAACAGCAGTCTTGCGATTGTTGTTGGTGCGTCAGAACTTACCCATGCGGTGAAAGAAATTGAAAACATCACCTTCAGAACCTTTGAGAGCTACCTGATTGGCACGGTGCTGTATCTGTTCTTTTCTCTGCTGATCATGGCAGGCGGTGCCTATCTGTCATGGCGCGTTGATCATGCAAGGGGTGTCCGCTCATGATCCATGACATCATCAAGATTGTGCAGGATTATTGGTTGTTGCTGTTGATCGGCCAATATCCCAATGGTCCGCTCGGTGGTCTTGCCAATACGCTTATCCTGTCAGTTTTCAGCATTGCGCTGGCCTTTCCACTCAGCATTCTTCTGGCCCTTGCGCGCATGTCCAAATGGCGCACGCTGCGCTGGCCGGTCACCTTCCTCGTGTATGTCACACGCGGTGTGCCGTTGCTGATGCTGATTTTGTGGTGCTATTTTCTGGTGCCGCTGCTCACGGGTGCCGATGTGCCAAGCTTTGTCACCATGCTCACCACGCTGGTCGTGTACCAAAGCTGCTTTCTCAGTGAAGTTGTGCGAAGCGGCATTGTTGCGCTGGGCCATGGACAGATGGAAGCCGCGAAGGCCCTTGGCCACAGCTATCCCAGCGCCATGCGCTACGTGGTTTTGCCGCAGGCGCTGTACAATGTCATCCCCAGCATCCTGTCCACCTTCGTCTCAACCATTAAGGACACGACACTCGGTTCTGTCATCAATGTGCCGGATCTGACCTTTGCCGCCAATCAGGTCAACAATGACCTGCTGACCCAGCCGTTTCAGGTCTACCTGATCCTTGCCCTGATCTATTACGTGATTTGCTGGAGCCTGACCCATGCCGCCAAACGGTTAGAGGGCAGCATATCGCGCCGCCGCGCCGGTCTGTCCGGTAAAGGTGAAGACGCCCCCAGTATCACGTCCAAACTTGTCTCGGAGTAGAAGCTATGCCCTTATCCAAGCCAGCCATTGAAAAGCAGCAAACCATCACGCTGTCCAAGGTTCGCAAGAGCTATGGCAATTACGAGGTGCTAAAAGGCATTGATGCCCATGTCAACCGGGGCGAGGTTGTGGTGATTTGCGGGCCGTCTGGATCGGGCAAATCAACGCTGATCCGCACCATAAATCGCCTTGAAGAAATCAGCAGCGGCTCGATCTCCTTCGAGGGGCAGGAAGTGCATGTGCCGATGCGCACAAAGCAGCTCAATGCTTTGCGTAGCCAGATTGGCTTTGTGTTCCAAAGCTTTAACCTGTTTCCACACCTGTCCGTTGTCGATAACGTCGCCATGTCACCCGTGCGGGTCAAAGGCGTGGCCCCGGATGTGGCCCATGATAAGGCCATTCGGTTGCTGGACCGGGTTGGCCTTGCCGACAAAGCAAATGCCTATCCGGCGCAATTGTCTGGTGGCCAGCAGCAGCGCGTGGCCATTGCCCGCGCGCTTGCCATGGAGCCGCCGGTGATGCTGTTTGATGAGCCAACCAGCGCGCTGGACCCGGAAATGGTCGGCGAAGTCTTGGCGGTGATGAAAAGCCTTGCCGCCGACGGCATGACCATGATGTGCGTGACCCATGAAATGGGCTTTGCCCGCGATGTGGCCGACCACATCTGGTTTATCGATGCCGGGCAAATTCTGGAAATGGCCCCGCCGGAAACCTTCTTCACCAATCCAACCCATCCTCGCGCCCAGCGTTTTCTCTCAGAACTGCGCCACTAAGACGTGATCTCGGAAACGGGCAAACAGGACCAAATCACCACAATAATAACCAAGGAGAACAGCAATGAACATGAAATGCATCACTCTAGGTCTGGCGCTTGTCGCCACCACCGCCATTGCAGCCCCAGCAAGCGCCGATCAGCTGGCCGATATCATGGCCGCCAAGACCCTGCGTTGCGCCACCTTCGCGGATGTTCCTCCCTTTGCCTCTCCAGACCCAAAAACCCGCGAAATGGCTGGCTTTGACGTTGATCTGTGCAACGCCATTGCAGCCAAACTGGGCGTGAAGGCCGAAATCAAGCCGGTATCAGTCGAAGCCCGCGTGCCAGAAGTCAAGCTTGGCCGCGTAGACATTACCGTTGCCAATCTCGCTTACACCCTGAGCCGCGCCGAGCAGATTCAATTCAGCGATCCTTACTACCTTGCCAAGGAAATGCTGATTGTTCCTGCTGACACTGCCGGCAAGACCAAGGCCGATTTCTCCGGCAAGCGTTTGGCCTCCACCAAGGGTTCTACATCCGAGATGTCGATCAAGCTCAACAAGTCCGACCCGTTGACGTTTCAGGATACGGCATCGGCCTATCTCGCCGTTCAGCAGGGCAAGGCTGAAGGCATGGTTGCCAACACCATGACCACCACAAAATTCGTCAACGAATCCCAGACCAAGGGCAAGAAGATGCGGATGATCGATGATCCGATGCTCTATCAGCCCATCGGTGTTGGCATGAAAAAGGACGAGCCAGCCCTGACCGCCAAGATCAACGATACGCTGCGCGCACTTGATGCGGATGGCGAAATCAACAAAATCTGGAACAAATGGCTTGGCCCGGACACCGAATATAAAATGACCCGCACCGACAAGGTTGTGAAACTGAGCGAATTGAAGTTCGATCCAATTCCATAACCAATAACCTTAAACTTGATTGGGGATATAGTTCTCATTCACCGGCATGACGAATGTCATGCCGGTGAATGATCACCGTAAAGTTAACCTGTCGGCTATCAGATGAGCAGGAGTGCTATACGGCGGAATTGCTATCAAATCCGCCGTAACTCTCTTTGGTTGATAAGGGCCGCGCATGATTTCAGACTATTGTTGTTCCAACCCCATGGAGCTCCATCCCTGGCTTTTGACTTTCAGCGAAGAGGGCCAATGGCGGTTTCGACCACATTCAAAACCTTGCGCTCGGTGACCATGGCAAAGGCTGGTTTGATCTGCTTTTGCATATAGCCATCTCCGTCCTGTAGCGGGATGACGGCGGCCAGCGCATCATAAAGTGGTTGTGTGCCACGTCCGAGCTTGAAGCTGCCCAGTGCATGGCGGGTGAGGAAAATTGCCTTGGTGGCCAACAGGCATTCAACGCCAATAATTTTCGGCAGGTTATCCAACACCTGCTGCGCCTTGCGGCACGACCATGCGGCCATGGAGACATGGTCTTCCTGACTGCTTTTGGTGGGAATGGTATCGGCGACAGATGGGAAGGCTAAGGTCTTGTTTTCTGAAGCGACAGCGGCGGCGGCTGTGGAGATAATTCCGTATCCATAGTTAAGCCCGATGGGCTTTCCAGCCAGGTTTGGCGGCAGACCATAATTCAGCGTGGTGTCACACAGGGCAAACAGGCGACGCTCGGAAATATTGCCGATTTCAATCAGTGCGATGGCGAGAAGATCCATGGCAAAGGCAATCGGCTCGCAATGGAAATTGCCGCCAGAGAGGAATTCCAAGGCACCGTTTTCATTCCAGAACACCAGTGGATTGTCGGTGGCGGCATTCAACTCACGCGTCAGCACTGTTTTGGCATGTTCAAGCTGGTCACGGCAACTGCCGTGCACTTGCGGCAAGCAGCGGAAGGAATATTGGTCCTGCACGCGCGGGTGATAGGTCGGGTGCAGGATATCATCTTCGAGATGAACGGCACGGGCTGACTCTGAGGCCCGGCGAGAACCCTCAACCATGCGGCGGATGTTTTCAGCCGTCAGTATTTGGCCCGGCTGCTTACGAACTTCGTGAATACGGGCATCAAACGCCGCCTGTTCACCACGGATGGCTTCAAGGCTGAGTGCGCCGATGGCATCTGCGGTTTTCATCAGTTCTTCGGCATCATTCAGTGTCAATGCGCCCATGCCCGCGCAAAGGCTGTTGCCGTTGATGAGCGCCAAACAATCCTTGGCCTTCAGCTCAAAAGATACCGGGCTGATGCCTGCCAGTTCAAGCGCCTTGGGGGCAGACATGCGTTCACCCTTGTAGATTGCTTCCGCATCCTCATAACCGATCAGCACAGACACCATATGGGCAAGCGGTGCCAAGTCACCGGAGGCCCCAACAGAGCCTTGGATCGGCACCACCGGATGAACGCCGCTGTTGAGCATCTGTACAAGCCGATCAACCACCTCAATGCGCAGGCCCGACACGCCAACACAAAAGGCGTTGATCCGCACGGCCATCATGGCGCGAACGATTTCCTCAGATGCCGGTTCGCCAATGCCGGAGCAATGGGACAGCACGATGTTGAGCTGAAACTGCTCATTATCGGCCTGATTGATCTTGTAATCCTTGAGTTTGCCGACGCCGGTGTTGAAGCCATAGGTGGGTGGCGCATTTTCCGTCAGCCAGTTTTCTTCGATGTAGGCGCGCTTTTTGACGATTTCGGCCCTTGCAGCGGCTCCAATCTCGACCTGTGCATTTTCTCGTGCAATCTGCACCGTTTGCTTGATGGTGAGGCTGTCGCCGTCCAGTATGATCGTTGTCATAGGTCAGTCCTTCATTTGAAAATAGGCATTGATCTGGCACCGCAGCGTCAGAGGTTAAGGCGTGTTGCTATCCAGATGGACAAGGGCGCGAACGAGCACATCGGCGGCAAGCGCGATGGCTTCGTTATCCGTCCACTCATCTGGGGTGTGGCTTTTGCCATCGCGCGACGGCACAAAGATCATTGCGGATTTGGTGATCTGGGCCATAAACGCCGCATCATGGCCTGCACCAGAGGCAAGAGACAGGGTTGGCAAATTGAGATCGCTGGCAGCGCTTTCCAAAATGCTTCTGAGCGAGGGATCGCAGGCAACGGCCCGCGTCTTGCTCAAGCGCTCAAACAGTGCAACCTGGCATTTTTCATCAGTAGCCGCCTTGCTGGCCAGCCCTTCCAGCGCCTCGATGAACCTATCCATCATGCCATCATCCTCGGCACGGATATCAACGATGGCCTCGGATGCGCCCGGCACCACATTGGCCCCGCCCGGTTCAATGGTGAGCACGCCGATGGTGGCGGTAAAATGCCCTTTGTCCTGCACGGCACAAGCTGCATCCCGAACGGAGAGCGCAAACCGCGCCATGGCCAAAGCCGCATCAGCCCGCATATCCATGGGCGAGGTCCCGGCATGGCCCGCGATGCCCTCAAAACGCACTTTGACACGCCCAATACCGGCAATGGCGGTCACAACGCCAATCGGGATGTGCTTTGCCTCCAGCACCGGCCCTTGTTCGATGTGGATTTCCAGATAGCTGGAAATGTCTTCACGGCGGGCGCTGGAAAGCTGTGAGACATTGCCGCCAATCCGGTCTATCGCCTCGCGCAATGGTTCGTCATTGGGCCCAAGCAAAGCAAGATGATGGTCGGTCAAGGCCCCCGCCATACCGCGGCTGCCGATGCAGGATAGGCCCCAATCACTTGGTTCTTCGGCAAGGAAATCGACCAGTTCAATGGGGTGTTGCGGCCTATAACCGGCAAGCCGCAGCGCCCGAATGGCTGCAAGCCCGGATAATACACCGGCCACACCATCGAACCGCCCGCCGCTGGGCACGGTGTCGCTGTGCGAGCCAGTCATCAACACGGGCGCATCAAGTTGAGCGCCCTCCCATCGTCCGATCAGATTGCCAGCGGCATCCAGACGAACACTCAGACCTTCTTCCGCAAAGCGGATTTTGAGATAAGCGCGGCCGTCAAGAAACAGGGGCGTGAAAGAGCGGCGTGTCCAAGGGCGGCCCGGCTCTGTGAGGGCTGCCAGCGCATCAAAATCAGCTTGCAGGTTTGTGCGGTCAACAGCGGGGACGGATTGCATATTGGCCATCGGATCAAGCCACTTTTGATAGGGCGCGGGTGGGCTTGATAAAGCGGCCCGTTCCGGGTGCTGCCAGAACATCCTTGCCGTCATAAATCATCTGGCCGCGCAGGAAGGTTGCAATGGCCGTGTGGCGGATACGCTTGCCCTCATAGGGGCTCCAACCCACCACGTTATGGCCGCTGGCCGTCGCATCGTAAATTCTTGGCCGCTCTGCAAAGACGGCAATATCGGCATCCAGCCCTATAGCCAGCGCGCCTTTTTGCGCCGTCAGGCGAAACAGCCGGGCCGGATTGCCGCTCAGCAGTTTTGCTGCAAAGGTGAGTGGCAGGCCACGATCTGTCAGCCCGTCCAGCAGCAGGCTGGAGAGCACTTCAAGACCCGGCATGCCGGAAGAATTTTCCAACATCACCTGTGAGGATTTTGCCGCAAGGCTCCATGATACATGATCGGTGGAAACGATGGTGATATGGCCCGCGGCCAAATGCTGCCAGAGCTTCTCGCGCTCTTTGGCGGATCGAATGGGCGGATTGCATTTTGCGCGACCCAGCAGACGCGACACGTCTTCTTCTTCACTGCAAACGAGGTAATGGATGCAGGCCTCAATGGTCGCGTCTACGCCTTGAGCACGGTAGGCTTGCGCCAGCTCATAACCGCGCCCAACCGAGCAATGGACAATATGGGCCGGGCATGCAGTGGCGGCTGCAATCTCGTAAACTTCGGCGATGGCCAGTGTTTCGGCAATCGGCGGGCGGCTTTCTCCGTGGGTCAAATAATCAGTGCGGCCTGTGGCCTTCACCGCCTCGCTCCACACCTTGACGCATTCGTCATTTTCGTTGTGAACACCGGCAATCAACCCGGTCTTGGCGACTTCAGCAAAAGCCGCATAGAGCAGTGGCGTTGGAATGCGCGGAAAACGGTTTGGATCGGTCTCGAAGGTTGAAAACTTGAAGCCAGCGGCCCCGGCATCTGCCATCTCAGCAATATGCTTTGGGCCATCAGAGGGGCGAATGGTTCCGTAGAGCGCAAAATCCACACGGGCCTGTTCGGCAGCACTTTCGGCCTTTTCTGTCAAAAGCTCTGCCGTGCAGATCAATTTTCCGCCTGCGTCATAGGGCATATCGACGATTGTGGTGACGCCACCTGCCGCAGCGGACCGGGTGGACCAGATAAAATCCTCCTGATCTTTTTGCGAGCGGGAATGAACCTGTCCATCAATGATACCGGGCAAAATCAGGGCCTCGCCGAAATCATCAACCTCTCTGGCTGCTGGAGCAGAACCGCTTCCGAGGGCTGCGATGATACCGTCGCGGATGGCCACAAAGCCATTTTCAGTGATCCCGTCCTCAGTCACGAGGGTTCCGCGCACCACTCTGTCGAAATCACTCATAGCAGCCTTCTTCCTTGGTCATGATTTTGAATATGTGCGCCATGGGCAGCGGCTTGAAAAAACAGAAGCGCTGCCCCACGCTGCCCCTCAGGCACACCGCAGCTTTTCAAATAGGTTTCGGTTGCCTGGCTCTCATCTGTTGGTTTTGCATGGGACATAAAACTGCGGGCGAGGCGTGAGACGTGTACTTGTTCCGCCCGCAATTCCAGTGCCTTGACCGTCTCACGGAGCTGAACCTCATCATGCTCCGTGTAGCGGCCCTTCATGCCCTGACGTATGGTCCGCAGCGGCTTCACAACATCCTCACGCCATGAAGCCGCATCCGTCAGGAATGCATTCAAATCTTGGATATCCGTGCCGATTCCTTGCTGATCGGCATAAAACAGCAGCAACAACAGCGGCACATCAATGCCGTAAGCATCCTGCAAGCGAACACAAAACTGCGCGACTTTCGGTGCGCGATAGAGATTGCACATGGCTGTCCAGGCATTGTTTGCAAAATCATCAGCATTTTTCATCACCGCCACCTCATGCTGATACTGATACCGGTTGATCATGCGGGTGGTGACAGGCAACCATCTGCCCCCGAAGTGCCAAACGCAGCACCGGCTCTTTATTGGTGCAAAGCTCCGTGGCACGCGGGCATCGGGTCCTAAAAGCGCAGCCACTGAGCGGCTGGTTTCTGGATGGCACTTCCATACGCTTGCGCTCTGGCGTCACTTTCCTGCTGGCATCAACGACGGGCACCGCCTCCAGCAACGTTCGCGTATAGGGATGGGCCGGGAGCGCATAGATCGCCTCACCCAAGCCGATCTCAACGATCCTGCCGCGATAAAGCACCGCCACGCGGTCGCTGACATTCTTCACCACGGCCAGATCATGAGAGATGAAGATCAGCGCAAGCTTTCGGGTTTCGCGGATGTCCTGCAACAGGTTGATCACTTGCGCCTGAACCGAAACATCCAGTGACGCCACGGGCTCGTCGCAGACAATCAGTTCCGGTTCCACGGCCAGTGCCCGGGCAATAGCGATACGCTGGCACTGGCCGCCGGAGAACTGATGCGGGGTGCGGCCCGCAACAGCATCCAAATCAAAGCCCACATCCTTGAGCGCGGCACGCACGCGTCTGTCGCGCTCAGGCCTTGCAACGCCCTGAATTACCAACCCTTCGGCCACAATATCCTCAACCCGGCGACGTGGATTGAAGGAGGAGAGCGGGTCTTGAAAGATCATTTGCAGCTTGCCGCGCATGCGCCGCATGTCTCCGCTGGAGAGCTTGGCAAGGTCAGCGCCTTGATAGTCTACAGCACCAGACCATTGCGTGTCGGCCTGCGGCAAGAGCCTGAGCAGCGCGCGGCCGATGGTGGTTTTGCCACTACCGCTTTCGCCGACTAAGCCCAATGTTTCGCCCGGTGCCAAGGAGAAAGACACGTTATCAACGGCCTTCATCATCTTAGCCCCACGCGAAAAATCGACGGACAGGCCGGAGACGTTCAACAGCGGATCAACCATGGGAAACCTCCCGCAAGGCAGAGGTGTCGTTCAGCGGAAAATGACAGGCAAAGTGATGATCACCATCCGTGGTCATTGGCGGCATGGTGTCATGGCAAGGCCCCTGCGCGGACGGACAACGCGGTGCAAACGGACACCCCTTTGGCTGATTGGCAAGGCTGGGCGGCTGGCCGGGAATAGTGTGCAGCCGCGCATGGGCTGGCTGGTCCATCCTTGGCATGGCCGAAAGCAGTGCCCCGGTATAGGGATGGCGCGGATTGCGAAACACCTCTGCTGTCGGCCCCGTTTCCACGATATGGCCACCGTAGAGCACCAGAATGGTATCGGTACGCCCAGCCACAACGCCCAGATTATGGGAGACCAGAATCATCGACATCTGCCGCTCTTCCTGAAGGATTTGCAAAAGATCGAGAACTTCCTTTTGCACGGTCACATCAAGGGCGGTGGTGGCTTCATCGGCAATCAGCAGATCGGGATGGCACATCAAGGCCGTGGCAATCATGATGCGTTGCTTCATGCCACCGGAGAATTGGTGCGGGAAATATCCGTAGCAATCCATGGCGTCGGCAATGCCAACCACCGTCAAAAGCTCAATGGCCCGTTCCTGCGCCTGCGACCGGCTGAGGCCCAGATGAAACCGGCCTGCTTCTTCAATCTGCCGTCCAATGGCAGCAAAGGGATTGAGCGAGGTCATCGGATTTTGAAAGACGATGCCAACCTTGCGGCCAATCATCTGGCTGCGGGCTTTGGGCTTCAAGGTTGAGAGATCAATTCCATCCAGAATAATGCGCCCTTCAACCCGCACAGGTGTTGGTGCAATGCCCATGATGGATTTGATCAACATGGATTTTCCAGCACCGGACTCACCGACAATGCCCAGTGTTGCGCGCCGGGGGACAGAGAAATTGATATCGTGCAGCACCTGCAAGGGGGTTGGTTTTGCCGCTATTGTACAGGACATGCGCTCGCACGACAGGATGGGAAGTTGGCTGATGTCACTGGCCATATCAGCTCTCCCTCTCGCGGCTGTTGAGACGCTGGGCGAAATAATCCCCCACGGTGTTCAGCGCATAGACTGTCAGCACAATGGCCATCACGGGACCAAGGATCAGCAGCGGAAAGCGGCTCAACAGATCGGTGGAGCTGGCAATCATGCCGCCCCAACTAGGGGCCGGGGCTGGAATGCCGTAGCCAAGAAAGCTCAAGGAACCTTCGGTGATGATCAGGCCCGCCATCAGGGTGGGCATGACGGCGGTAAGCGCCGGGACCAGATTGGGCAGAATTTCCTTCAGCAGAATCCGGCTATCTCTTGCCCCCATGGCGCGGGCGGCGAGAACATAATCCCGGTTGCTCTGGGAAATCACACCCGCTTTGGCAACGCGGGCATAGGTGCCGATATCGAGAATGCCAAGGGTGAGCATAATCGTCAGCACTGAGGGCCCGGTGGCGGTGACAAAAGCCAGCACCACCAGAATGGACGGCAGAGCCGACATTGTGTTGGCGTAGAGATCAACCATGCGCTCAAAAATGCCGCGATAGAAGCCTGCGAGCATGCCCAGCAGCAGGCCAGCGGAGACGGAAATACAGGTGGAGACGCCGACAATCATCAAGGATGCCCGCGCCCCATAGAGCACGCGCGACAGGATGCTGCGGCCAATATCATCGGTTCCCAGCAACCCATTCAGTGACCATTCGGGTGGCTGGGAAAAGTCGCCGTAGGGGAATCTGGGGCTGACAAGTCCCGGAATGAAATTGACAAAAATCGCGGTCAGCACCAGCAGGATCAGAAAGCCGAGCGCAACCAGCTCAAAGGGGCTTGCGCCCGGCAACCGCAATCTGGCTGACCATGGCATATTGGCTCGCACAATCGCGCTCAGGTCGCTGTTCTTATCTGCCATTGATGGTGAAGGAGTGCCGGGCGTGCTCATGTGACATTAACCCGTGGATCAATGATGGCATAGCCGATATCCACCAGCATGAAGATGGTGACGAAGACCACGACAGTGAGCGACAAAATCGCCTGCACCAGCGGAATATCGTGGCTTTTGACCGCCGTGAGCACAGTCCAGCCAATGCCCGGTACGGCAAAATAGCTCTCAACTACGAAGGAACCCGCCAGCATATAGGTGAGCGACAGGCCCATCACGGTAAGAATCTGCGGCATGGATGGGCGCAGCACGTGGCGAAACAGGATATAGCCAAGCGGCAGGCCCTTGGCCCGCGCCACCTGAATGAAATCCTCCTGAAGGGTGGTGATGAATTCATTGCGGGCGACACGGTAGAGATAGGCCGTCTGGTGCAGGCTGAGGCACAGCACTGGAAGGGCCACATACCACAGATTGGCCAGCGGATTTTCAGAGAAATTGACCCAACCCGTTGCAGGCAGCCAGCGCAGCACGATGGCAAACAGGTAGCTCAACAGCACCACAATCACAAACGTTGGAACGGCCAGCACCACGGAGGCCAAAGAGCGCAAGGCCCGGTCTGTGAGCTTGCCGGGATGGCTTGCGGTGAACATGGCAAGCGGGATGCCAAGCATGGACACCAGCATGGCAAGGGCTGCGATTTCAAAGGTGACAGCAGCGCGATCCATCACGACGCGCAGCACCGGCTGCTGGGAAAACAAGGTTTGCCCAAGATCACCGTGAAACAGATCGCCAAGCCATTTCAGATAGCGTTCCCACACAGGCAGGTCATAGCCATAGGTCTGGTTGAGGGCTGCCACCTGTTCAGCCGTGGCATTATCGCCCAATATTAATTGCGCCGGTGATCCCGGTGCAAGGCTGGACAGGGCTGTCGCACCAAAGGTGACGAGGAGGAAAACCGGAATTCCGGCCAAAAGCCGCGTCGAGATGGCTTTTACATAGGGTATGGCTTGCATGGTCACGTCGTCACCTCCTTTCAGCGGCTCTGTTTCAACAAACGGTCAGATTTTCTTCCACTCTTCCTCGGCGTCCATCCAGCCGATGTCGCGCTCCAGCATCTGGCGCTGCTCTTGCGTGGAATAGCCGCCCATGGTGTGCTCGTCGGAATAGCGGGTGCTGCGATCAGCAAAAACGCGACGGCCAAAATCCATCATGCCGTACATCGAACCCTTCTCGAGATAATGCATGGTGACCATGTTGAAGCCGAGGGCGGCAATATCTTCCAGCTCGACAAAGGCCTTGCCGCCGACCGTTGCCACATCGCCAAACATCTTCCAGCCGGGCAGAGCTTTGGCCACTTTCTGGCATTCTTCCAAGGTGCGCAGGCCATGCACATAGGTCATTTCAGCGCCGAGTTCTTCAGCGCGCACGCAGCGCTCAATCGCATCATCCAGACCCTTTTCCAGCTTGGATTCGGTGCGGGCAATCACCACACACTCGGTGCCTGCGCAGGCATCAAGGGCTGCCTTGATCTTGGCCAACCATAATTCTTGCGACACCACGGGATGATCGACATTGCCATCCACCTTACCCGCAAGCGTCGCGGCTTCCATGGCGCGGCCAAAGCGGGCATAGCCGCGCTCATTGGGGGTATCTTCCAGCAGAATGGCGGCGGCTCCGGCCTTTGCCAGCCTGCGGCATGTCCGGTAAGCCTGCGCGACATCGCCAAAGCAATCATCGGCATCAATGATCAGCGGCAGGGGTGAATAATCAGCGATACGGTCGGTGGCCCAGATCAGTTCTTCCTGATTGTGCAGCCCCATGTCGGGAACACCAGACATGCTGAAACCCAGCGATGCACCACTGAGCAGAATGGCCTTGAACCCTGCCATTTCTGCCGCCTTGGCCGAATAGCAATCCCAAACGCAGGGGGTGAAAACCTGCTCTTTGGAGAAGAGCTCGCGAAATGTGGTTCTGGGCCGTTTATCAAACATGGATCAACACCTTGAGGAGGAAATTGGCGAACCGAACGTGCGGTTCGCCGATAGGGGAGTGTGTTACTTTGAGGCGTTTGACGCGCAGGCGTCTTTGCAGACGTAGAGATATTGTTTTTGCAAAATGCCGCCGTTGGAAGGCACGATGCCGCCTGTGGTATCGCGCAGCAGCAGGAAGCGGGTCTCAGCACCGAAAATGTAAAGCGGAAGGTCTGTGGCAACCCGCTTTTGCACCTTGGCATAGGCAGCCTTTACCGCAGCCGCGTCCATGGTGGCGTTGGCTTCTGCCAGCTCTTTATCCATGTCCGTGCTGTTGTATTTGCCCCAATTATCATTGCCGTTTGAGCTCAGGAGGTTGGAAATGATCGGTTCCGCACCATTGGCCACCAGAACGCCGCCATCGACACAGAAATCGAAATTCATTTGCCCCTTGCAGGTCGGGCTGAGCATGGCCTGATCAACCAGCTGAAGCGTGACCGTTACATTCTCATAAGCACTCAAAGCCTGTTGCAGGTAAGAGGCAAGACGCTTCAAGTCCGAGTTGGAATAAGTCACAAGCTTGATATTGAATGGTTTTCCATCCTTGGCGAGCTGGTCGAACAATTCCTGAGCGTGTTTGGGATTGTAGGTTGGAAGCTTATAGGTCGGATCATAGAAAGGTGACGACTTGGTGAAATAATTGGTCGGAATGTCGTAACCACTGACCTGCGTATAGGCCTGCATCAGCTTTGATGGATTGATGGCCTCATAGAAAGCCTCCCGCGCCCGATGATCGGTGAAAGAACCGCTCTTCTGGTTAAAGTAGGCGCGATAAAGACCCGGGATCGGGATTTCATGGGTGGTAACGCCTGCGGCCTTGGCGTTTGATCCGAACTGATAGGGATAGCCCGCCATCATTGTCGCGCCACCCTGTACCACGGTGGCGATGCGGCTGTTGGTTTCAGGAATAATGGCAAATTTCAACGTGTCGAGGTAGGGGCGCGGCTGATCCCAATATTGCGGGTTGCGCTTCATGGTCATTGAAACGCCTTGGTTCCAGCTATCCAGCACAAAGGCACCGGCACCAACCGGCTTGATATCGGTTTTGGTCTTGGCGGCTTTCAGCGCTTGCGGCGAGGCGATAAACGGAGCCAGCTGCGCCAGCGAAGAGCCAAAATTGCGATCCGGCTTGGGCAGTGTGATCTCAATGGTCAAAGGATCAACAATCTTCACGCCGCCAATCCAGGAGGCAACAAAGCCTTGCGAGGGAGACAGGGTGTCGGGGCTGGCCTGACGTTCCCAGTTGAATTTCACCGCCTCGGCATCGTAAGAGCCGCCATCGGTAAACTTCACGCCATCGCGCAGTGTCAGCGTCCAGACTTTGGCATCCGTGCTGGTCAGGCTATTGGCCATGCCACCCTGCACCTTGCCATCCACATCGACATAGACGAGAAAGCCATAGATGGCATCGAGCATATCCATAGGGCCGCCCGGATAGGTGCCGCCAATAATGGCCGGGTCCCAGCTCTTGATGTCCGAACCATTGATAATGGTCATTTCGCCACCCTTGACGGGTTGCTCTTCGGCGACGGCTGATTGGGCGTTGAAGCCGTAAATTGCAGCACTTGCCACAAGCAAGGCCAGCGTAACAGCAACAGAGCGCACCGATTTTGATGCGACGTCTTCACAATGTTTCAATACATTAGCCATGGTTTTCTCCGTTTTACGGCAGTTCATACGAACCACCGCAGTTCCCCTTGTTTTTTGAACGGCGAAAAACATCTGCCCCAAAAGCGTTGGGGCCAATGTTTCAATGGATCAAGTATCACCCTCCTGCTTCCAGCGACGAACGGACGGGTGGTCAATGTCAAACAGATCAAGTGCCCGGCCAACGGTCTGGCTGACAAGATCAGCCAGTGTTTTGGGCTGGGTGTAGAAGCCCGGTACCGGCGGCATAATGATTGCCCCATTGCGTGTCGCCTGATCCATCAGTGCGATATGACCGGCATGCAAGGGCGTCTCGCGCACCATCAACACAACGCGCCGCCTTTCTTTGAGGCAGACATCTGCGGCACGGGTAATCAGATCATCGTTGTAGCAATGGGCAATGCTGCTGAGGGTCTTGATCGAGCACGGTGCCACCAGCATGCCATGCGCCCGAAACGAGCCCGATGCGATAGAGGCTCCAATATCCTTGTGGCTGTGAACGACATCCGCCAGTTGACGGATCTGGTCAGCGCTCTCCACCGCCTCTTCTTCAATCGCCGTGCGCAGCCCTGCGGGCGAGACAATCAAATGGCTCTCAATGCCATCGATGTCGCGCAGCATCTCCAAAGCGCGAACCCCATAGCAGGCACCGGATGCTCCGGTTATCGCGATGATCAGGCGTTTCAAGCCACATACTCCGGCTTGATCGCCGCGATAACACGGCTCATGCGCTCATAAGACGCTTGCGGCGGCAATGCCTTGTCATAGCCTTCCTTGCGGTCTCCGGCTTTGCAGGTGGCATCATAGCCAATCTTGGCCACCATGCCTGCCTCTTCCTGCGGCTCGGAACGATCAGCAGGCATGCCCGGAATGATCAGAATATCCCGATCCACCCGCATGCGCGTCGATTTTGCCAGTTCAACAGCGTTGATGTCCCATGGATCAACATCGCAATCCACAATCGTCACCGATTTTACAATGGAAACGGCACCCCAGCAGATGGCCATAGCGCGGCGGGCTTGCCCGGGCCGAGGCTTGTCGATCTGCACCACAACATTGGTGCGGCCACAGCCAGACGCCGTCACCGCCACTTCACCAATATTCATGATCACACGGGCAAGTTGAGCCTTGAGGCTGACGGCGATGGGAACGGCGGCAATATAGATGTGCTCGGCATGATAACCGGGCAAAATCACCTGAAACATTGCATCCTTGCGGGCTGACATGCTCTCAAACGTTGCCAGCACGCCGCTGCCATAATCCTCGTACATGCCGTGATATTCCGAGACCAGACCCTCGACAATCGGCGTATTGGCATGGATATGCCCTTCAATCACAATCTCGGCCTCGGCGGGCACAAGAATATCACTGTTGCGGCAGCGGGCCATGCGCACAGGCTCGCCCAAGAGTGCGCCGGCGCAGTGCATCTCGTCGTCACCAAGGCCCAGATAGAGGCAGGCGGCCAGCTGGATGGCCGGATGCGCGCCCAGAACAACCGCAAACGGCAAGGCTTCACCCTTGTCCGCAGCCTTGCGCGCCATGATGGCCAGATGATGGTTCGGCGCAATACCAATCAGCGCTTCAGTCGGACTCAGAATTTTCAGGCGTGCGTAAGAGGCATTGCCAAGGCCCGTTTCAGGATCGCGGGCAATCATCATACCCGCGCTGATATAGGGGCCGGTTTCCTTGTCGAAAAACGTAGGGACCGGGAGATGTGCCAGCACGCCCTCTTCAAAACATTGCTGCTGAACCGGGGCATTCTCGACTATTACCGGCGCAACCGGCTTTTGCACCGACGCCAGCAAGGTAGACTGGATCGATGCGCGTGGAACATTCAGCGCCAAAGCAATACGATCAAGGCTTGAAAGAAGGTTGCCGAACGCCGGAAACGCTGATCCCTTCACCTTGTTGATGCGCACCGCATGCGTCTCATGGGTCAGCGACAATAGGGCTGAAAGGTCATAAACAGGATCGATTTCTTCATCGACAATGAGCAACTCGCCCTGCTTTTGCAACGCAGCCATCATGGCCCGGCATGATTGGTCGCTCACACCTTCATACGGTTTGTTTTCTGGCTGGCAGATGTTTGGACGAGCATTGTGTGCCACGGGAACCACTTTCGGAGAACAGTGAAATGCCCGTGAACTATGGGGTTGAGTTCATACGTTGTATACCTGCACTCACTTTAACTGGCCCATCGGAAAAATAGAATTGCACGTTTGGCGACAAGAGCAACAAGGCATCCCAAGCAGAATAGGCATGTATTCCCGCTAGGATTGAAACAATGTGAAATTTGCCCAACGTTCTCTCGGAAATCGTTGATACGTCACTTGAGAGCCACGCAGCGTAACCCTATGCTCGGCGAATGGACCATTACGGCATTGAACTCAAGCCTCTCGCGAAATTCGTTCTGGCGTGCCAGAATCCCAGCATTTCCAATTCGTCCCGCGCGCTTGGAATAGCTCCATCCGTTTTGAGCGCTGCTTTACACGGCTTGGAAGATCGCCTGCATATGAAGCTTTTCGAGCGCAAAGGGCGCTACCTCGCCCTTTTGCCATCAGCCTTCTGGCTTTATCGAAATGCGGCAGTGCTTCTGCATCTGGAGGAATTTTCAAGACGCAGTCTGGCTATCCATGCAAACCGGATGGAAAAGCTGTCCGTTCGGATAGACCTGAATTTTTCCATCGGCAGAATGACGAAGGCGGTGAGCTGCGCCATTCAGCAAATGGGCCTACAACACCCCGAGACCTTTATAGCCTGCCAGTTTCTCGACACAGCCAGTGCAGCAAGCGGTGGCTTCATCAGAGAATCGATGGATCACATTCCAGCCGAACATTGCGCCACGATTGAGATCGGCTGCCATAGTGAGCACTCTTTCCGGGAAGAGCCTGGGACTGAATTGTTGTATCGCGACCCGTGGATAGCCGTCAGCGCCACGGATCCGGTGACAGATATTAAAGCCGATGCGGATATTCTAGCCGTTGTCAGGATGAGCGCGCATCAGATGCAGGTCGTTGCCCATTATGCGGATCAGCATGGTTTATCCGCGCGGCTGAAATTCGTTGATGCCGGACCGGCAGAACTTGGGCGTCTTCTCTCGGATTTTCCCCATATGCGGTTTTTGTTGCCCTCCAGCATGGTGGCCAATCGGCTGGGAATCAGCCGCATTTATCGCGAATCTCTGGTGCCGCCTCTGGTGTCTATGGTGCGTGTCGGCACAAGCGGCGCATTGGAGACAAAAGCACGACGTTTTATAGGGCTGCTGCGGGAAAATATGGAAGGCGAAGAGCAAAATGTTGTATTTGATCCGCAACTGACGGCGCGCCAGATGCATTATTTCAATCTTGTCCACCGCTGCGGCGGCATTTCAGCGGCAGCGCGGGTGGCTAATCTCGCCCAGTCTTCGGTGTCAGCACAGCTTCATTCTATGGAAGCTGTTCTGGGAACACCTCTCTTTGAGCGCAGCAAGGAGGGTGCCACACCCACCGATGCAGGCATTCATCTTTGGCCCCTGATGGCAGAGGTAGAAAAGCGGCAGGATCGGCTGTCGCGGCAATCCGGCGATATTGCAGCCCATACCCAGCACCGCGTCTCGATTGGCATGTTGCCCAGCTCCGGCCACGATAGCGCCTTGACCGAAAAGATTGCTGAAGCGCTGACAACCATCAGCATTCAGCATCCCTCGCTGAAAATGGAAATCACGGAAGCATCAAACACGGTCCTTCATGACAAAGTTCGTTCTGGTGAGCTGAATCTTGCTATTGTCGGGGTGGTGCAGCCGCAGTTTCCACGCGTGCTGCTTGGCCCCAGCGAGCCATTGTCGGTGGTTGCCAATCCGCGATTTAGTTTTGGCGGGCGCGGTGAGATCAGTCTGGCCGAAGTTTGCGAACTGCCGCTTGTGCTGGGCGCGCGCCATCTCAGCATTCACCAGAGTTTTGCTGCCGCCACCCACGCACGTAATCTGGAGCCGCATTCCAAGATCGAAGTCGGCTCTCTTGCACTGGCCATCGCCATGGTTCGCCGCGCCAGCCTCTGCACGATTCTGCCGGCCTCTTCGGTTCAAAAAGACCTCGAAACCGGGCGTTTGGTGGCGGTGAAGATCAATCAGGAGGAAATCTCCGGCACGCTCTCCATCATTTTTTCCGCTGATCGGGAGCTGTCCGGCGCTGAGCGCGCCGTGATGAAAACGTTGGTGGATGTGTTTGGCAAGAAACTACATTGAGGGCCTATGCGCCATGCATTTCAGCGTGTGATGCACACAACCGCCTCGACAAAACTGTCGATCTGCTCGTGGCGCAACCCTGCAATGTTGATGCGACTGTCCTCAACCATGTAAATTGCAAACTCGTTACGCAATCGCTCGACCTGTTGCGGTGTCACGCCCAGCTGAGAAAACATACCCTTGTTGGCGATGAGGAAATCATAGTGGTTGCTCTGGCTTCGAAGCTGGAACACCTTGGCAAGCGCCTGACGCAGGCTGATGATATTGTTGCGCATATCTTCCAGTTCTGCCCGCCAGTCTGAGGACAGATCCGCGTCCTGGAGGATGGTGCTGACAATTCTGGAACCATGATCGGGGGGCATGGAATAGGCAATACGGGCCCTGACAACCATCTGGGCTGCGGCAATTTCAGCCTGCTTCGGTGTCTTGCCCATGACAAAGGCCACGCCGGTGCGATCACGGTAAATCCCGAAATTCTTGGAGCATGACGAGGCAACCAGCATTTCGGGAACGACGGTGGCGAGGTATCGCACGCCAAATGCATCCTCATCAAGGCCATCACCGAAACCCTGGTAGGCAATATCAATAAACGGCACCACGCCCTTATCAACCAACAGCGCGCCGACCTCACGCCATTGCGCCTGATTGAGATCGGTGCCGGAGGGGTTATGACAGCAGCCATGCAGCAAAATCACGTCACCCGCCTTAGCCGAGCGCACGACCTGTTTCAATGCTTCGAAATCGACACCGCCCGTGGTGGGATCAAGATAGGGCCAGCGTTTCACCGCCAAACCATGATCCTCGATGATTGACAGGTGATTGACCCATGTCGGATCGGGCACCAGCAGGGTTGCGTCTGGCGCAGACTTGGCAATCAGGCCACAGATGACCGTCAGCGCGCCAGCCCCGCCCGGGGTCTGTATGGCACGGATGCGCTCAAATGGTGCGTGATCTGCAAAGACTAGTTTTGTCATGAGATCGCAATAGGTCGCATCACCCGCAGGACCAATATAAGCCTTCGTGGTCTGGTCTCGCAAAATCCGTGCTTCAGCCTCTCGAACAGCCCGCAGCACAGGGGTTATACCCGATGCATCACGATAGACGCCAACACCGAGATCAAGCTTGTGACTGCGGCTATCCTGCCGAAAGATCGGCATCAAGGCGAGTATCTTGTCTGGTGGCGGCATTGTGAGCGTATCAAGCACGATATCTGTCCTCTGCTGTGCACATGATGGCACCGTGTGCCATGTCTGAGACCGTTTACGTTGATTATGCAGTTCTGCTAGACATGATGGCAAGCTGCTGTGTGGTTTTGGCCTACGCTGCGTAACTCGGGGACGATTTCCTTGCATTCGGCTGTGGCCTGCGCACAGCGTGGATGAAACGGACAGCCGGACGGCTTGTTCATCGGGCTTGGCACTTCGCCGCGAAGCACAATCCGTTCGCGCTTTTGCTCGGCATAATAATCGGTAATCGGAATGGCCGATAACAGCGCCTTGGTATAGGGATGGCGGGCATCCGAATAGAGCTGTTCGGCATCCGTCACTTCCACCAGACGTCCCAGATACATCACCCCGATATGGTGGCTGATATGCCTGACCACCGCCAAATCATGGGCGACAAACAGGTAGGTTATGCCAAGCTCTTTCTGGATGGATTTGAAAAGATTGATAATCTGCGCTTGAATGGACACATCAAGCGCCGAAACCGGCTCGTCGCACACAATCAATTCGGGCTTGCAGGCCAGCGCGCGGGCTATGCCTAGCCGCTGTCTTTGACCGCCACTCATTTCATGCGGATAGCGTCGCCCCATGGCGTTTCCAAGTTCAACAATGTCCAGAAGTTCATGGACCCTTGCGCGCAATCCTCCTGCCGCAAGGCCCGCGCCACCGGATTGAATGGCTTCTTCAAGAATGGATGCGGCGGATTGCCGAGGGTCGAGTGAGCCGTACGGGTCTTGGAAAATAAGCTGCAATTCACGGCGATAGGGGCGGAATTCGCGCTCGCTCAACCGCGCGAGATCCTTTCCTTTATAAAGTATTTTTCCCTCGACCGGATTGTTGATGCCGAGCACGCTTTTGCCCGTCGTGGTCTTGCCGCAGCCACTTTCTCCCACAAGACCAAAGGTTTGCCCTTTGTGGATGCTGAACGACACATCATCAACCGCCTTGATGTCTCCGATTTTTTCACGGGTAAAGCCTTGGCGGATTGGAAAATACTTTCGAAGGTTTTCCACGACAAGCAGCGGATCATCCGGCATCACTTGCTCTTTCATGTCCGCACTCCGGCAATCAGGGCGCCTGCATCCATTTCAGCAAGGTGGCAAGCCGCAATATGGCCTTGCGCTCCGACTGTTCGCAGGGGCGGAAAAGGACTGTCAGTACATCGGCTTTGCGCGGCCGGGCATCTGGGCAAAAACGCGCATTGATCCGGCAGGCCGTTCAAGTGCGGTGGAGCGCCCTTAATGGGAACAAGATCATCATTCTTGTTGCCTTCCAGTTTTGGCATCGAGTTGAGAAGCCCTTGGGTATAGGGATGTTTCGGCGCGGTAAGCAATTGTTCGGTTGTGCCGGATTCAACAATCTTTCCGGCATACATCACATAAACCCGCTTGGCATAGCGCGACACCAACCCGAGATTATGGGTAATGATGATCAGCGATTTTCCGTGGCTATCGACCAGATCCAGCAACAGTTCCATCACTTGTGCTTGCGTGGTCACGTCCAGCGCCGTTGTCGGCTCATCCGCAATCAACACCTTGGAATTGCAGGCAACGGCAGTCGCGATCATGACACGTTGCCGCATGCCGCCGCTCATCTCAAAAGGATAGTTTTTCATGCGCGCCGCAGGATCGGGAATGCCCACCGCTTCAAGCGCCTTGATTCCCCGTTGCCAGGCTTGTTTCTTGCTCACACGGGCATGAACCATGATCACCTCTGATAGCTGCTGGCCAACGGTGAGCACAGGGTTCAGGGATGTCATGGGCTCCTGGAAAATCATGGCAATTCCCGCCCCGCGCACGGCGCGCATTTCCTTGGACTTCGGCTTGTATTGCAGCAGGGACTGTCCGTCGAAAATGACCTCTCCACCCAATATTCTGCCGGGAGGAGACTGAACAAGCTGGATCACAGAAAGCTGGGTTATAGACTTTCCACAGCCGCTTTCTCCAACAATTGCAATCACTTCCCCTTGGTCAAGGTGATAGGAAACATCATTGACGGCTTTCACTTCACCATCCTCGGTGAAGAAGGATGTTCTGAGGTTTTTCACCTCCAGCAAATGAGGGGTCTGGGTCATCACAATTTCCCCTTTAAGCGAGGATCAAGCGCATCGCGCAGGCTGTCACCCACCACATTGAAGGCAATAATCACCAGGATGATGCAAAGTGCAGGGCTGACGACCAGCCATGGGGCACCCATGAGATAGGGATAGACATCCGACACCATGCTGCCCCAGGAAGCGGTTGGCGGACCTATGCCTACACCAAGGTAGCTGAGGGTCGATTCCGTCAGCACGCCATTGCCCAGATTGATGGTAAACAGCACAATCAAGGTCGGAAAACTGTTGGGCAACAGATGCCTGAGAAGAATGGAATGCGGCTTTTGGCCTATCAGCCGCGCGGCCAGAATATAATCATGCTCGCGCAACGATAAGACCAACCCGTTGACCATGCGGATGTAGGTGGGAATGAATCCGATGCCAATGGCAAGCACAACGCTCAAAACCCCGCTGCCCAGAATGGCCACAAGAATGAGGGAAAAAACCAGATTGGGCACACTGAGCAGCACATCGGTACAGCCCATGATAAAACGGCTGGTTTTGCCACCCACATAGCCCGCGTACAAGCCAAAACCAATGCCTGCAATGGCTGCCAGAATGCCTGCCATGACACTGACGGCCATGGAAATACGGCCGCCATAGATGATGCGGCTCAACACATCACGGCCTAGGCTGTCTTGCCCCAGCCAATGGGCCGAGGACGGCGTGTGCAGCGCTGCCACCAGATCCTGCGCGTTCGGGTCATACGGCGCGACAAGATCGGCGAACAGGGCCAAAAGCCCAAACAGGACAAGAATGGCAAAGCAGACCTGAACGATCAAACCACGGGCGAAAAGACGGCCCGCCAGCATTCTGCCAGCACTGCGTTGGATAGGCTTGTTTGCTGTTGCACTTGTTTTGGTCATATCGGCATCACCATGACATTCTTTTGATGCGCGGATCGATCAGGGCGTAGGTCAGGTCCACGATCAGGTTGGACGCAATCGTCGCCATGGAAATGACCAGCACGGCCGCCTGCACAACCAGATAATCCCGGTTTAAAACGCCATTGAGCACCAGTTGTCCCACGCCGGGGATGTTGAAGATGGACTCGATAATCACCGCGCCTGCAATGATTTGTGGCATCTGCAACCCGATGATTGTCACAACCGGGATCAGACCGTTTTTCAGGGCATGGCGGAAAATAACCCGCGTTTCGGACAGGCCGTTGGCGCGCGCTGTTCGGATATAGTCCTGCGTCATCACCTCAAGCAGGTTGGAGCGGGTGTAGCGCGCCAGAACCGCGAAAATATAGATGCTGTTGATAAAGACAGGCCATATCGCCTTGTGCGCATAGGCTGCAAAGTCCACCCACGGCGGTGTGTAGCCCTGAAGAGGAATAAGCCTCAGCTTGAAGGCGAGAATGAACACACCAAAAATCGCCACCAGAAACCGCGGCGTTCCCAGAAAAGCGTTCACAATCAGGGTGAAGCTCTGGTCGATCCATGTGCCTCTGGTGATTGCGCTCAAAATGCCGATTGGCAGGCCAAGAATGATCCCCAAAATGATCGAGGGAATGCCAATCGTCAGCGTATTGGGCAGCCTTTGGCTGATCATGACCGAGACATTCTGCTCGTTCAGCACTGACTTGCCGAAATCCCACCGCAGCAAGATGCCGGTTATCCAATGAACATACTGCACAATCAAGGGATCGTTGAGCCCCATGCGGTTGCGATAGGCCTCAATGGCATCTGCTGATGCGGAATCACCAAGCGCAATCATCGCAGGATCTCCCGGTAATCCGCGCATCAGCATAAAGACCAGCGCGGATACCAGCAGCATCAGGAAGCCAGCAATAGCCAGCCGTTTCGACAGATAAGTAATCACGTGTCGAGATACGCGCTGGAGAGAGAGGCAACGGAGAAAAACGTTGCGCCGATGCCCGATGCCTTCACGCGTTTGCTGAGAACGTAAATCGTCGAATATTGTGCAATCGGCACGTAGAGTGCGTAGGTGTCGATCATCATCTTGTTGGCTTCACCAACCGCTTTGACCGATTCCGCATCCGAGGTGGATGATACGGCCCGTGCAAGCGCATCACTCACGTCATCAGGGCGCAGCATGGTGGTCAGGCCAAGAACACCACCGGTGAGACCCTTTGGAAACATGCTGGACATTTGCATGGCCACATCCACATAGACGCTGGATGTGTGATACCACATGCCGCTTCCCCAGCCGGTTTCAGCCTTGTTGGAGGCGGCACCCGTCAGTAACTCGATCTTGGCTTGTATGCCCACCTTGGCCAGATCGGCCTGCATGATTTGCAGGACGATCTTGTTGGTATCGCTGGCGGCGGCCTGGATTTTTGTCGAAAAACCTTGGGGGAAGCCTGCTTTGGCAAGCAGTTCCTTCGCCTTGGCAACATTGTAATCGTAACCAACAATGTCCTTGTTGACGAAATGACTGCCAATGCCAAACTGGCTGGCAACATCAGCATAGCCCAGAAACGCCGCCTCTATGATCGATTTTCGGTTGATGGCATGGCTGATGGCTTGGCGAACCAGCAAATTGCCCATGGGATCGTCATTGCTGGTGTTGAGGGAGTTGAATACCAGCAGAGAAGCATGGTCTTGCAATGGCTCAATGGGGGCATCAAAGCCGTTGGCCGCGAGCGTTTTGACACCATTCAGGCCCAGACCAATCATCACGTCGATTTCATCCGACATCAGGGCCGCCTGCCCCACCAGCGAGTCATTGTAAATCGTATATTGAACGGCTTCGAGAAGAACCTTGCCACCCCAATAGTGTTCATTGCGCACGAATGACTTGCTGACATCGCGCACCCATTCCTTCAACACGAAGGGGCCTGTTCCAACCGGGTGCTGCTGGCAATAGTCATCGCCGTATTTTTCATAGTGCTGTTGTGAAAACATATAGCCACACTCACGCGACAGTGCGGCGGGAATGAAGGAACTCCATTTTGAGAGCACCAACCGCACAGTATAGTCGTCCACGACATCGACCGACGTGATCGAGCCGAGCAAAGCGACGCGCTTTGCTCCGACTTTCAGGTAGTGATCGAGATTCCATTTCACGACAGTGGCATTCAGGACCGATCCATCGGAAAATGTTACGCCACGCCGGATATGGATGGCGTAGGTGAGCGCTTTGGCATCACTTTCCACCGATTCCGCAAGCCAGGGATCAATGGTGCCATTCGCATTTGGCTTGAAAAGCGATTCATAAATGGGCCAGGAATAGACATAGTCATACGGCCCACCCGTCATTGCGAAGCACAGCATGTTGTAATTCAGCTCATTGCTGGTGCCGATTTTTAATGTGCCCCCCTCGACACTTTTCGCCATTGCCTGGTTTGCGAAATCACCCAACAGGCCGAATGCGGCCAGCGATGCACCCGCTTTGATAAAGTTTCTGCGTTTGATAGCCGTTTTCATGACGATCTCGTTCCCCATTTTTTTGATTGCGATTGCGGCATTTTGGCTTTTTATCGAACGGTAAAAATGCTCCTTCTTGCCACCTTCAATGGATGGCTTCTCACCTGTTTGCAGGCATTCAGGCATGCGCAAGCGGCCTTCAATCCCGCTCCATTGAAGGGAACACCCCTGTAACGGCGCTGAAGGAGGTCTTTACTCAGCCGAAGGCACTGTCATGTCGTCAGAACTTGTCAGTCGGACCCGTGAAGTGTTTTTCAAGGCGCACCGCCAAAGCCTCTTCCGGGTTCGACAGATATTGGCTTTCGCGGTTGACCCACTCGCCACCCCTGAAAAACGCACTCATCGGCGAATAATGAAACTTGTAGCCCGTGTGATCATGCGCCGTTGCGATATACTCGTTGGTACCGCTCTCAAATACGTGCCGACCAGCGTCCAGAATAGCCAGCATAGCTGCGCGAAAGGCATAATGGACGCCGGCAAATTTATAGCCGTACTCCCGCAGGCTAGCGATGTCTTCGGCCTTTTCCTTTTCCATGTTTGGATACCAGAAGGGGGCTTTGACGTGTTCGGCCACTTTCTTGGCCGCAGCAATCTTGCTGCCGTATTTTTGCGAGCGATTAAGCTCCAGCGGGCAGATGATGTCCGCGCCCACTTCGAGGTAACGATTGCAGCGCTCTACAAATTCGTCAAAGTCGTTATCAACGCTGTGGTCGCAGCGGGCCAACAGCAAGCAATCCGTACCCGCAAGCCCGTCCTTGGCGGCGCGGAACCGGTAGACGGCCTCTTCAATCGGCAACAATCCCGGCCTGCCATTGGCGGCAAGATCCGTTATCAAAATCGCCTGCGCACCCGCCTTAGCCAGCCGACGACATCCTTGAAATGTCTGCAACGGACGCCCAAACCCCTCATCGGCATCAATGAACAGCGGCATATCCGTCATATTGGTAATGCGTTCCGCCATGCCAGCATATTCGTCAACCGTCAGAAGCTTGAGGTCTGGAATGCCGGTGTAAGCACAGGAGAAGTCACTGCTGGATATCATCACCATTTTAAAGCCGTTTATTTCGGCGGCTTTGGTTGACATGCAGTCAAATATTTCAGGGACATAGTACAAATTTTCATCAGACAAATATTCTGATAATTTTTTGGAGGACATGGACAATCTCCCGGTAAGATTTTACCCGAATGTACTGCTCGACGGTGGGGTAAAATTCATAATTCATTCGGCAGGATGATTGTGAAGTCTGATATTGTATAGTCGGAAAAATCATAAATGGGGCATAGGTTTTTTAGAAGAGTGGGTGCCTTGAATTACTGAATTTTTGAGTAACAACGAAACGATTTGAAGCCGACGACCAATAGGCTCTTTAATCGTAGAGATTTTGGCGTGTCCACCCGCTTGCGTGGCAGCCTGCACCTGCGACGGCACGGCGGCCTTCTTAGAAGACGTATCGGAGGTATTGCCAAGTTGGTGTTGTCACGTTAAGCGGGCTGGGAGTTGTCTGCCCGACGTGTTGCGCATAAATTTCGGCGATGGAGACATCCGATATCAGTTTCAGGCGTCACCGTTTTCCGCCACAGGTCGTTGCTCATTCGGTCTGGCTTTATCTGCGGTTAAACCTGAGCCTGCGTTTAGTCGAGGAAGTATTGCTCGAGCGCGGTATTGACGTGTCATATGAGACGGTCCGCCGTTGGATCGCCAAGTTCGGACCCCCGATCGCCCGCAACCTGCGGAGACGGCAGGCGCGCCCTGGCAATATTTGGTATCTAGACGAGGTCGTTGTGAAATGCGTTGGAGAGACGTTCGGGCTCTGGCGCGGGGTCGATCAGCATGGCACCGTTCTCGAAGAAATATTGCAGAAGCGGCGTGATAAAAGTGCGGCCAAGCGCCTGCTGGTGGCGTTGATGAAGCGCTATGGCTTTGTTCCCAAACGGATCATCACCGACAAGCTCCGTTCCTATGGCGCAGCAAAGGCGCAGGTGGCACCCTGCCTTGACCATTGGTCCCACAAGGGTCTCAATAATCGGGCTGAAAACAGCCATCTGCCGTTTCGAAAACGAGAACGAACCATGCAAGGCCACCGAGCTCCAGGAGCGTTGCAACGGTTCGTCGCCATGCATTCAGCGACCTGCAATTGCTTTTTGGTTCCCTCCATCCGCCGTGCCGCACAAACAATTGGCTATCATCGCCTCGAAGCTTTCGGCGAATGGAAAATTGCGGCATGCCTCGCCTGAAAACTTAACGTGACAACACCGCCTCGAGAGCAAATGTCGGAATCTTAAGGACCACTAGAAGGTGGGCGGGGTATTAATCCAGATCAACGTGGCCTGGACGTCCGCCGGATTGCGCCAGGAATGCGGACGGCTGCTCTCAAAGTAAAAACTGTCGCCGGTACGAAGATCATAAAACTGGTCTCCGTCGAGAACGATCTGCAGCGCGCCCGCAAGAACGAAGATAAATTCCTCGCCCTCATGCCGATAAGCCCCTTCGCTGGACGCGCCGGGCGCCAGATCAAACCGATGACATTCCATCTGCCGCGCCCCGGCGGCAAGGGAATGGATGGAAACACCCATCGATGTCGTCGGCCATGTCATCCACTCGCCGTCACGCACCACTGAAACGCTCTGCTGCTGGGTTGGATGACCGTTCAGATCGGCAACCGTGGTGCCGAAGTGCTTGGCCAGGTCGTGAAGAACGGTGATGGAAATACCCTGGGAGGTGCGCTCGAACGTCGAAAGCTGCGAGACGGAGGCTCCTGTCGCCCGGGCCACCGCCTCCAGGGTTTGATGTGACAGCCTGCGCATTTGCCGGACCCTCGCGCCAATCGCCGCCAGGTCGGTCGCCGGCTCAACCACCTCGAGTCCCTTCTGCCCCGTTTCAGGATTCCCCAGTTCCTCTTTGATTGCAGCCGGGTTCAGCCCTCTTTCGCTGCGCAACCAGGCAATCTTGGCAATGCGCTCCAGAACCGTGGAATCGTAAAGCCTCTGCCCCGATAGCGTGCGGGCTGGCTCGATCAGCCCCTGCTGTTCCCAAAGCCTCAGAGTCGATTGCGAAACACCGGACATCCGGGCAGCTTCGGCGATTTTAAGGCGGGTGTTTTGCATCCTATTTCCAGCATGGCTTAAGTGCGTTGTTTTTTTTCTAGCGGCTGTGTGATGGGCATTGCAAGTCTACCGAAAAAATGTAGATATTTTTCGACATCATCCTTGCAACTTCCGATAACCCCAGGCTCGAAGGTGTTTTCAATGCAGAATTTGGAACTCGCGGCACGCCGCACGAATGCCATCTCGCGCGGCGTCGGCGTGACAACCCAGGTCTATGCCGAGCGGGCCGAAAATGCCGAGATCTGGGACGTCGAGGGCCGCCGTTATATTGACTTTGCGGCCGGGATCGCCGTCGTCAATACCGGTCATCGCCACCCGAAGGTGATTGCTGCTGTGAAGGCTCAACTCGATTGCTTCACGCATACCTGCCATCAGGTCATCCCCTACGAGAACTATGTGCGCCTTGCCGAGCGCCTCAACCAGGCCGTGCCGGGAAATTTCGAGAAGAAGACGATTTTTGTGACGACCGGCGCCGAGGCGGTCGAGAACGCCGTCAAGATCGCCCGGGCAGCAACCAACCGTTCTGCCGTCATCGCCTTCACCGGCGCCTTCCACGGCCGCACCTTCATGGGCATGACGTTGACGGGCAAGGTTACCCCCTACAAGGTCGGCTTCGGGGCGATGATGCCGGATGTCTTCCATGTCCCCTTCCCGGTCGAACTGCACGGCCAGACGATAGAGGATTCGTTGGCTGTGCTCGACAAGCTCTTTAAGGCCGACGTCGATCCGGAGCGCGTTGCAGCCTTCATCATCGAACCCGTGCAGGGCGAAGGCGGATTTTACGAAGTACCCCGGCTTTTCATGCAGAAGCTGCGCCAGATTGCCGACAAGCACGGAATCCTGCTGATCGCGGATGAAGTCCAGACAGGCTTTGCGCGCACCGGCAAGCTTTTCGCCATGGAGCATTTCGGCGTCGTTGCCGATATCACCACAATGGCCAAGGGCCTCGGTGGCGGCTTCCCCATCGCGGCTGTTACCGGCCGGGCGGAGATCATGGACGCGCCAGGCCCAGGTGGTCTGGGCGGCACCTATGGCGGCAATCCGATCGGCATCGCCGCCGGCAATGCCGTCCTCGATGTGATTGAGGAAGAGCAATTGGCAGATCGCGCCATGTCGCTCGGCAACCGCCTTAAGCAAAGACTTCATTCGCTGTCGGATGCCGTGCCTGAAATCGCCGACATCCGCGGTCTCGGTTTCATGAACGCCGTGGAATTCAACCTGCCCGGTTCCAAGACACCGGATGCCGAATTCACCAACAAGGTGCGGACCATGGCCCTGGAAAAGGGGCTGATTCTTCTGACCTGCGGCGTCTATGGCAATGTCATCCGCTTTTTGGCTCCCCTGACGATCGATGAGAAAACCTTCAGCGAAGCGCTCGATATCCTCGAAGAGACATTGCGCGCCTGCACCAGGAACACTTGACGCTATGATTTCGGACGGTCTCCTGTCCAAGCTCTAGCGATCAGAACCGACTTGGACATCTGAACAGCCAGCCTATTGATTTGCATGTGTCAGCTGACCGGAAATATCAGGTCAGCTTTCAGTGCAAATCAATAATTGTTGGGCTTGGCGCAAATATAAATAATAGAAAAAGCCCGCCATATTACAAATGCAATCCATCTTTGATGTAAAAGCTGACGCAGAACCTGTTCAATACATCTGCGAGCCGTGTTAACCGGACGCGATAGAGATGGTGGATGCATCGGTTTTTCCGGTTTCACGATGCGGCTCAACGAAAAGGCACTCGAGCACCCAACCTATCCGGCTTGTAATACGATAGCGCCCTGCCTCAATGCAACGCTCCACCGTTCCCCAGGCTCCTGAGAGATCAGCGCGAAGACGCAGAAGAGGGAGTGGCCGACGTCGCTTGCGCCTACGCGCTCACCGCTCTCAGAAGCGAGATTGTCGTTGCCTGCGCCGTTTTCGGGATATCCGCATATCCCTCTCTGTACTGAAGTTTCCTCATAACCGCGCGCGCGAAGCCTGGATCCATTCGCTCCGCCACTGCCAAGGCAGCGGTGGCCTTGTTCTTGAATGGCAGGAGAGCTTCGATAACGTAAGTGTCGCCATATGCCTTGGCGACGCAAGCAATATCGAACATGTCGCGTGGTCGAAGAGGCTTTCCCATTGGCTCATCAGCACAGCCCTCAAGCGGCGAGAGCAAGCGGGTATCCGGCGAGCTGCGAGAATTTCTGGGCGATCTCGGATGCAACCCCGTGATCGATGTTCATCTCATCCAGAAACTGTTGCTGGAGATCTGCTTTCACTTCGGAATAGAATGAGAATGCCGAAGCATCGAAAGTCTCAACACTCGCGAAATCGGCAATCTTGGACGCGAGTTGCGCAGCCGAAAGGTCCGTCCCGTAAGGGGCGTTCAAAGTCGACAATACCTTAAACGCAACGCTCGACATCGTTATCACCACCATTTCCAATCAACTATATAAGACCTACCCGTTAAAAACGCAAGAAACACCGCAGGCGCAGGGCCTTCAGGCTATCATCCGTGCCGGGACGCGGACAGAGCCTCCTTCTAGGAGATCGAACTGTAGACTGCGCAAATATTGACAGACACGATTAGAACATTTAGTGAACATTGTATGAAAAAGTCACTCAAAGAACGCCTCGCCATTCTGTCGGATGCCGCAAAATACGATGCGTCTTGCGCCTCCAGCGGAACGACAAAGCGGAACGCGGCAGCTGCGGGCGGGCTGGGATCGACGGAGGGCTCCGGGATCTGCCATGCCTATGCGCCAGACGGGCGATGCATTTCTCTTCTCAAAATCCTGATGACGAATTTCTGTATTTACGACTGTGCGTATTGTATCAACCGGTCGTCCAGCAACGTTGAGCGGGCGCGGTTTTCGGTTGAGGACGTCATCTGGCTGACACTCGAATTCTACCGCCGCAATTACATTGAGGGTCTCTTTCTGTCCTCTGGCATCATCCGCTCTTCCGATTACACAATGGAGGAGATGGTCCGCATCGCTCGCGAATTGCGCACGACACATAATTTCCATGGCTATATTCATCTCAAATCTATTCCCGAGGCATCGCCGCAACTGATTGAAGAGGCCGGGCTCTACGCCGATCGCCTTTCGATCAATATCGAATTGCCGACCGATGCGGGCATCGGGAAATTCGCCCCGGAAAAGCGGCCCGACAACATTCGTCAGTCGATGGGCAATTTGCGCTTGAAGATCGAAGAAATGGCCGACCCGACCCTACAGACCAAGCGGCGAAAGAGGTTCGCACCCGCCGGGCAAAGCACCCAGATGATCGTCGGCGCCGACGCTGCCGACGATGCGACCATCCTTGGCACCAGTGCGAGGCTCTATGGAAGCTATGGCTTGAAGCGTGTCTATTATTCCGCCTTCAGCCCGATCCCGGATTCGTCGAAAAACCTTCCGCTGATCAAGCCGCCGCTGATGCGGGAGCATCGACTGTATCAGGCAGACTGGCTCTATCGATTCTACGGGTTCGACATCGCAGAGATCACGGCGGCACGGCCAGACGGCATGCTCGATCTCGACCTCGATCCGAAACTGGCCTGGGCGCTTGGCCATCGGGATCGATTTCCAGTCGACATCAATCTCGCCGACAAGGAAGCGCTTCTGCGTGTGCCTGGCTTCGGCACAAAGACCGTCACATCCATTCTCTCAACACGGCGGTTCAAGCGGCTGCGGCTCGAGGATATCGGGCGTCTCGGCGTGTCCTTCAAAAAAGTCCAGCCGTTCATCATTGCTGAGGGTTGGACGCCGCATCGCTTGATCGATCGCGCCGACTTGCGGGCGATGTTCATGCCGAAGCCCGAACAATTATCGTTATTATGACTGAGACCTGCTTTCTCGAAGGTCGCGGTGATCTGTCTGAATGGCGCGAGGCCGCGCGACGATGCCTACAGGCCGGGATCGAACCAAAGGCAATCGACTGGCGGCTTATCGGTGATGAACAGGGCTTGTTTGGTGCTGATGCAAGCCAATCCAAAGAGGGCAGCACGCCAAGCCCGGCAGAACCCACAGGTGGAACGGCGCAGATGTCCGTCCCAGCAGCCTTCCTTCAGCTTGCAGAAGCCGTTGTGTGTCATTCCGATCCCGGCCGCTTCGCATTGCTGTATCGCCTTCTCTTTCGGTTGAGGCAGGAAAGGCAGCTTCTTGAGGTGAAGACGGATGCCGATGTGGCGCTGGCGTACCGGATGCAGAAGTCCGTGGGGCGCGATTATCATAAGATGACAGCCTTCCTGCGCTTCAAGGAAGTGCCATTGCCTGTTGGTGTTGCAGGCCGGCGGCGCTTTGTCGCCTGGTTTGAGCCTGACCACTTTATCGTTGCGCGCGTCGCGCCGTTTTTCCAACGTCGGTTCAATGACATGGATTGGATTATCCTGACGCCCCACGGGTCCGCGTCCTGGGATGGCCAGACACTTCTGACGTCGACCGAACCGGCGGTAAAGCCTGATATACGCGATGAAACCGACGATCTCTGGCGCATATATTATGCATCCATCTTCAATCCCGCCCGCTTGAAGGTGAAGATGATGATGACGGAGATGCCGAAGAAATATTGGAAGAACCTGCCGGAGGCAGAGCTTATTCCCGGCCTGATTGCCGGGGCGGAAGCCAAGCTGATGGATATGGCCCGTCGCCAAGCAAGCGAGCCGCTCCCTTTCCATCATCGCCTCCAGGACGCCGCCGCGCGTGTGCCCGCAGCGCCAGCGGCTGAAGCGGACACGATAGACGCGCTGCGCCAGGAAGCCCGACGCTGCAATCGATGTGATCTCTCCTGCCGGGCAACACAGACCGTGTTTGGCGAAGGGCCTGTCGATGCAGAGATCATGATCGTTGGAGAGCAGCCGGGGGACCAGGAGGATCTCGCAGGCAGGCCGTTCGTCGGACCGGCGGGCCGCGTGTTCGACGAGGCTCTGGCGCAGGTCGGCCTGGACCGGCAGGCGCTCTACGTCACCAACGCGGTGAAGCATTTCAAGTATGAGCCACGGGGAAAGCGCCGTATCCATCAGCGCCCGAATATCGCAGAGGTGCAGCACTGCAGGTGGTGGCTCACCAAAGAGATCGATATGGTGAAACCGAAACTGATTGTCGCCATGGGCGCGGTCGCGCTGTTTTCGCTCACCGATCGAAAGGACCGTTTGGAGGATGTCCGCAGCCGGCCAATTGTCATGGACGAAACGCGACATCTATTCGTCACCGTTCATCCCTCCTACCTGCTGCGTATTCCAGACGAGATCAAGAGAAACGAAGAACTCGCGCGCTTTCGAGACGACATAAGCCAGATCGGTAGACTTGTTGCATAAGGGGATCGCTTCTTTCCTCTGAGAAGTTTCCGCATCAGTCGTTTGGCGGCCTTGGTATTGCGGTGGCTCTGCACCGCCCGTCGATAACGAAGCCATCTTGATCGACAGCGCGCCACAGCCAGTGTTTCTTGGCGCCAATCGAGATGACGACCCTATCGAGCTGTCAGTTGTCGCCAAGCCGGTCGGCGGATCGTCTCCGGATATCGTTCGCAAAGTGACGGCCGAATTGCTCCACCCAGAGACGCACTGTCTGGTGCGAAACGATGATGCCATGCGCCGCCAGCAGATCTTCGACCATGCGCAGATTGGGTGGAAAATGAAGATAGAGCCACACGGCGTGGGCAATCACTTCAGCTGGAAACCGATGGCGACGATAAAGGCGTTCACGAGGGACTTGGGTCATACTGAAAGATCGCACAGGTCTACCGCCGACAGGTTAACTCTAGGGTGCCGACAGAACACATCGGATGTTGTTCAGCGGCATTACGCACGCTTCCTACCGCAGGACAAGGCGGCGCTTGCGGTGAAAATCCTCAATCAGGTTTAGGAAGCTGCATAGCGGGTCGGATGAATAGCTGATCCGCATCTGCCTGGACGTCTGTCATCTTCGCCTTGAACGGACACGAGCCGTCACCTGTGTTTGGCAGATTCCATAAATAATAAGGCGACCATAAGGAAGCCACATAATATCTTGTATTTGATAAAATTACGTGGTTTTATGCGGATATGGATATCATAGACCGCAAAATAATCAGTCTTCTTGCCGAAGACGCCCGCCGCTCGCTTGCCGATATAGGCAGTATCGTCGAGCTTTCCGCGTCGGCCGTGAACGAGCGCATCAGACGCCTGACCGCGAGTGGGGCGATCCGCCGTGTCACCGTTGATGCAGATCCATCCGCATTCGATTTGCCGGTGATCGCCTTCGTGTGGATCGCATTGGCGGCGGATGCGGACGAAGCCAGCTTTCGTACCTATGCAGCCTCTCAGTCCGCTATTGCGGAATGTCACCATGTAACCGGGCAATGGTCCTATCTGATCAAGGTTCATGTTGCGTCGCTGGTGGAAATCGAAGCCTTTCTGGCGGCAATGAAACAGAACAGATTCCTTGCACGTAGCGAGACAATCATCGCTCTCTCATCCGTGGTGCCAGGACCATTCATACCGAAGGGAAGTTTGGACTGATGGAACTGACACTCATTTTGAAAAGCATTGTGCTTGGTCTTGCTGTCGCAGCCCCGCTCGGCCCCATCGGCGCCTTGTGCATCAACCGGACCCTTGAACGTGGGTTCTGGGCCGGGGTGGCGGGCGGCTTTGGGACTGCTCTGGCGGATGCCGTCTACGCCAGTCTCGCAGCGCTTGGTTTTTCCGCTTTCGCGGCGACCCTCGCGACAATCGATACGCCGCTCAAAATCATCGGTGGACTTTTCATGGTGTGGCTCGGCTGGAAAAGCCTGAAGCCCAAACCTCTCGCGGACGCGGCCAAGGTTGGAGCGCGCGATCTTTTCGGTACCATCGCTGCAACCTTTTTCCTGACGATCACCAACCCCGTAACCATTCTGTCCTTTGCAGCAATTTTCGCGGGTCTTGGCCTTGCTGACGCATCGGGGGCGACAAATGCATTTTTCGTGGTCGCAGGCGTTTTCCTTGGCTCGTTGCTGTGGTGGTTCCTATTGAGTGGCGGCATTGCATTGGCGCAACAGCGCCTTCCCTCGAGTTTTGCCCGCTGGGTGTCCCGTTTGTCCGGACTGATATTGATCTCGTTCGGGCTTTTTGCCCTCGGTTCAATTGCTTGGGGCATGATTGCTCGATGAAGATGCACGACGTTAGCGATTGGTGTCCGTCAACACATTCACCGGAGCTGATGGTAAAGATAAGACGACTGAACTTTGATTGACACAGATGCGCGATCTGTCACCGTGCATTCCCGCGATTAGCGCGATACCAGGCGTTGCAATCATCAGTCCGTCTTGCGTGCCGCAGCGATAATGGCGGCAAACAGATCGAGATCAGCCATGGAATCCGATGGTGGCGTTCGGTTCTCGCCACCTTGCGTTACTGCCGCATAAAAGGCTCTCAGCTCGACATCAAATGGGTCTTGATAAAAGGGACCAAACCGGGTGAGGCTGTTATCGTGATCCGTGGAGTTCTGAACATCCAGCATCATCGGCAGATTGCGGATATAAGGGGTTGGATATTCAAAGGCCAGGCGATTGTAGCGGGAGTTGATCTCGAAACCGGCTTCAAAGCGCACGACATCGCCGATCATGCATTCATAAATTGCGGTAAAATGGCCGTAATCAAAGAGGGCTGTGATCTGGCTACCACCCTGCTTGATCTCGGCGGCAATCACACGCTTGGGACTGCCCAGCAGATCACGCATGGCCGAGAGGGAATGAGAGGACAGCCCTGTCAGGACTGAATACGCCGTCTGAAGTTCTGCGGATGCATTCGGGCCAAGCACGCTGTCCATCATCGCGCCGCGCAACTGGCGACTTTCCTCTATCAGGCTTGCCTCAATATCGCCGTTGGGTGTGACAACCGTATCTGTTTGGCGAAAATACCAGGGGCCTTCGCAGATGACGTCCCGGACACGAACATAGGTGATATCGGCAAAGGCCGGTAACCGCTTTTTCGCCTCCACAAACGCCGGTGCAAATCGGCGCATATAGCCAACCATGGCAACGCAATCCGTCTGCTCCATCACATCACTGAGTGCGGCGAGGTCTTCCATCGCCAAACAGCAGGGCTTTTCGATCAAAACATGCTTATGAGCCTTCAGGGCCGCACGCGCGTGGCGGCCATGGTATTGATCCGGGCTCATGATCAGAATTGCATCAATATCCGGTGACGCAATCATCGCATCGACACTGTCAAATACGCGCTCAATGCCCCACCGGGTCGAGATCGACCGAGCCACGCTGGGGGACGGATCGTAAGCGCCCGCAAGTGTGAACATTTCGGTCAGTCTTTGCAAAATCGGCAGATGGATCAACTGCGCCACTTCTCCAAGACCAACAAGACCAAGCTTCACCATAGGATTTCCCGCCTTCAACCAGCTTTCGAGATGCGATGGATAGTTCAGGTTACATTAAATACACAGCAATGATTATATCAAGAGATGTTTTGCGCAAAATGAGCTGTCTCGACACCAGATTCTGAAAGCGGAAATGGCTTACTGATTGAATTCGCTTTCTTTTGCCTGATTTCCAAGAAGATGGCATTTTTAACGCAATGCTCTTTTGCTTTCAAGCCAGATCAATTAAGGTGCCGCTGTAGATTTAATGATCGATGGAGTCGACTATGAAGCTTGCGACAGCGCCCGACGCCTGGGGCGTCTGGTATGCGGACGATCCGCGACAGACACCTTGGGAGCGCTATCTGGACGAGATGCGAGACTCCGGCTTCACGTCGACGGAGACCGGGCCTTGGGGCTATCTGCCCACTGATCCATCCCGTTTGACAGATGCTCTCGGCAGTCGTGGGTTGAGCGTATGCGGATCAGCGCTCGTGCATCTGCTTGCTCCCACGGACGCAATGGAAACCCTTCGACCCAGACTGGAGCAGACCTGCGGCCTGCTGAAGGCCATGAAGGCTGAGTGGGTGGTGCTGATGGATGATTCAGACCTGCCCCTCCCCGGCAAAAGCCGCGAGCTTTCCCCGCAGGACTGGGCATCGATGATCCGCAACGTCAAGGAAGCCGCGCATTATGTCACTGAAGAGCATGGACTATCCTTTGTTTTTCATCCGCATGTCGGCTCCGGCGTGGAAACGGAAGCCGAAGTCATTCGCCTGCTGGAAGAAACGCCAGAAGATAGCGTCGGCCTTTGCTTCGATTTTGGTCATCACGCCTATACGGGTGCCGATGCCGTGGCCTTTATGAAGCGCTATGCGGACCGTATTCCCTATTACCACTTCAAGAACGTTGATCCCGTTTTGCTGGCGCACATACGCCAAAACAACATCAACTTCATTGAGGGCTTCCAGTCGGGCGTTATGTGCGAACTCGACAAGGGCATGGTAGATTTTGTAGAGGTGAGGGATTTTCTTGCAACCCGTGGGTTTGATGGCTATGCCGTTTATGAACAGGATATGTATCCCTGCCCTCCGGAGAAGCCTTTTCCGATTGCTTGCCACAACCGACAGGTCTTGCGTGAGCTAGGGATTTAACATCCATACTGAGAGTGGCGTGCGACAATAGGACGAAGGAACAGCCGTGACACTTCTGGATCGGTTTGATGGAGGCTTTGCCCGCGACGGTGAGGACATCATTGCGGGCAGCCGGATTGAAGATGCCCGCATTCACAATCGTCGTCTGGTGTTTGAAACCATTTTTCAACGCGGCCCCATCAGCCGGGTGGAGATTTCAGCCATTGTCGGGCTGAAACCCCAAACCATTTCGTCCATCACCCGCGAACTGCTCGAGCAGGAATTGATTGTCGAAGCTGGGCGTTCCTCCGGTCTGCGCGGGCAGCCGCAAATCTATCTGGAGGCCAATGCCGAAGCGGGCTTTTCAATCGGTGTCCATCTCGATCGCAACCAGTGTCATATTCTGGTATTTGACCTGAAACGTCAGGAACGCGCCCGCAAATCAATGCGGTGCGATACGGCAGACCCAGACGTGACCGTGCGGATGCTGGCGCAAACCATAACAACATTGCTGCAAGACAATGCTTTGCCTGCAGAACGGATCTGGGGCCTTGGTCTGGTGTTGCCCACATTCGGCTCCGATGTCTATGATTTCGATTTTTCCATGCAGCATTGGGAGGCATGGCGCGATGCATCCTTTGCCGAAGACCTGCAACGCCTGACCGGATTTGCCGTATTGGTCGAGAATGACGGAACAGCGGCAGCCATTGGTGAGCGCCTTCATCGCCACGATGCACAGGAGGCGTCGTTTGCCTATTTCTACATCGGCCATGGCGCCGGTGCTGGGCTGATTATTGATGGCTATCCCTTCAAGGGTGTGGGCGGAAATGCGGGCGAAATCGGGCTGTTGCCAATCCTTGGCCTTGGCGCAAACCCGGTCTGGCCAGATAATCCCGGCAGCCCTGTTCCCAGTAACCCAGTTCAAGGTGGGGTTCTGTCGATTGGTGGGCTTGCTAGCGCCTGCGGTCTATCGGAGCTCTCCATGGACGAGCAGAGCATTTTGCAGCTGCTTGAGCGACGTGATCATCGTTTGATGGATTGGCTGGCGTCTGCGGCCAGTGTGCTGCGTGATGTCTGCGCGGTGATTGAAGTGATGTTCGATCCCGGCTTTATTGCCGTGGGCGGCGCCCTTCCCCGTGCGCTGGTAGAGCGGCTTGTGGATCGTGCCTATCCGCTGCGCCCCACGCCATCCGCTCGGCGTGACCGGGCCTTGCCACGGCTTTTGCCTGCAACGCTGATTGAGGATGCGGCGGTGACGGGGGCGGCGATGCTGCCGATTTTTGTCACCACCAGCCATAATTTCCGCCATCTCTATTTCCGGCAAATTCTCGCAGACGATAAGTAATCGTTATGCAGGCCCTGCATGATGCACCGCCTTGTTATCGCGAAACACCGTGTAGCGGGCCACCACAGGTGTGTAGAACACACCTTCTTTGATGTTGGCATCTTTCGGTGTTTGAACTTTCCAGACGGTGCCATCCTGCGCTTGCGCCTCGATCTTGAGGAAAGAGCCGTAATTGACAATGCGCCGCACGCACGCGCCTTGGCCGTCATCTGATGGCAAAAGGACAATATCCTCAGGACGCACAGTTAACAGCGCCTCGCCCGCCCCTATCGGCGCATCAATAACAACGCCACCCAGATGCGCGCGACCTTGGTTGATCTGCATGACCTGAGAATTCATGTCGCCAATGAAGCTGGCAACGAAGGGCGAATTGGGCGTTGAGTAAATCTCACGCGGCGTGCCCACCTGCTCAATTCTCCCCATGCTCATCACCACAATCCGGTCGGCAACAGAGAGCGCTTCATCCTGACCATGGGTGACAAACACGGTGGTAATGCCGAGTTTCTTCTGGATTTGCCGCACCTCTTCGCGCAATCGGTCGCGCAGGTGTTGATCAAGGCTGGCAAAAGGCTCATCCATCAGCAAGATTTTCGGCTCCAGCACCACGCAGCGGGCAATGGCAACACGCTGGCGCTGGCCACCGGACAGGTGTGCCGGGAGGCGCTTGCCATAATCCGCCAGTCCCACCATGGCCAAGGCATCGGAGACCTTGCGGGCAATCTCGGCCTTGGGCAGTCCGCGCAGCGTCAGGCCAAAGGCAATGTTTTCAAACACGGTCATGTGCTGCCACAGGGCGTGGCTTTGGAAGACCATGGCGGTTGGGCGTTTTTCCGGCGGTGTGCGCGCAACATCAACGCCATCAATCAGCACCTTGCCGCCGGATGGCGTCTCGAACCCGCCAATAATGCGCAGCAATGTTGATTTTCCCGAGCCGGATGGGCCGAGAAGGCAAACCAGTTCACCGTCATCAATCGTGAGCGACAAAGGCTCAATCGCCGTGACGATGGAATAGTTTTTCGAGACGTTTTCGAGGGCGAGTGTGGACATGCGTTCAGCGTCTTTCTCGAAAATAGGTTTGAATCATCATCATCCGCCCAGTCCCTTGGCAAAAGCCTCGCCGCCAATCACCCGCCGCGCCATCAGGATGGCGGCCAGAGACGGCACCCAGAGCATGACCGACAGCACAGCCCCATATTGCACCACCAACTGGTTGTTGATCATCGACATCATCAACAGCGGCATGGTGCGAATGCGCGGTGCACCCACCAGCCACGCGCCTTCCGTCTCATAAAAGGTCCAAACGAAGGTCATCAGCAAGGCGGCAGCAATGGTGGGAAAGGCCTGCGGCAGGGTGATGTGGCGAAACACCTGCCAGCGGTTTGCACCGACATCGCGGGCGGCTTCTTCCATATCCCGACTGACGGCTCTGAACGCGGCGGTTGGCAACCAGATCATCAACAGCAACGTGTTCAGCAACTGGATAATCACCACACCGGTAAAGGTGCCCACCAGATTGAAGGATAAAAACAGCACCGCGATGGAGATAATTAAAGCAAAGCGCGGAAAGGCATTGGCCATCAAAAACGATAGCATGAACACGGATTTTCCTGGAAAATCCATGCGGGCGAAAGCATAGGCCGCAGGCAGGCAGATGATAGCAGACAGCAATGTCACGGTCAGCGACAGCTCAATCGATGTCCAAAGGGCCGCCCAGACATCGGGGCGGGCCAAGACCGCAGACCAGAAGCGAAAGCCCCATTTGGTGGGCAGAACGGAGGGATAAAACCATTGTTCGGCAAAGGCCCAGAGAAAGACTGTCAGCACCGGCAGAACGATAAAGACAATCAGAAACAGCAGAATGATCAAGCCAAAGACATCATGGCGACGACTCGATAGGATCATCATCACTCTCCATCTTGGGGCTTGCGGGCAATCGAGCGGACATAGGCAATGCCGGCAAGAGAGCAGATGAGAAAGGTGATGGTCGCCTGTGTTGAGGCTTGCAGCGGATCACGGACGCTTGCAAATGTGCGCAGCATGAACGGTCCCATCATCTCCGGGCTTGTAGGCCCCAGCATAAAGGGCATAAGGGCCTGACCAAAAAAGCCCAGAAAATTTAAAGCTGATACGATCAGCAGGGAATGCATGATCTGCGGAATGATGATGCGGACCAGAATCCGCAGCCGCCCCGCCCCCACATCACGGGCCGCTTCAATCGAAGCGTCCGATATGCCGGAAAGCCCGGAAATCAGGATCAGCAACGTTAAAGGCATGCCATCCCAAAGCAGGCCGATCACCGGCCCCCAGGGTGTCAGATAGGGCGATGCATAATGATGAAAACCGATCAAGGATAGCAGGCTTTGCAGCCAGCCATTTGGTCCCAGATAGCGGATCAGCGCGTAGCAGATGATAATGCCGGGAACAAACATGGGAAACAGCGCCAAGCCTTGAATGAGGCTGGCCAGCGGGCCACGAGTAAAGCGCATGTAGAGTGCAATCGGCAGATTTATGGCAATCAGCAACGCAAGGCTGACGAAGGTGGTCCAGAGCGTTATGCCAAGATTGGCAAGGCTATACGCATCCGTGAAGAAGAAAACATAGCTGTCAAAATTCAGCGCATGGACACCATCACGGCCTTCACGCCAGAAGGTGCTGACAATGGTCAGCGCCGCTGGATAGAACAGAAAAATAACGATGGACAGAACCGGAATGGCCACAAAGGCCAATCCGGTCCAGCGCGATCCTTCCGAGAGGCCGTGCGTTTGCATCACTATGCCTCAGCGTTTGATGTTCGATGCGACGTTACGATACCAGCCCTCAAACAGTGCAGGCTCCCATGTGCCGGGGAAAAGCGGAATGGACTTGGGCGCGACCTTTGCGAATTTATCCTGAAGTTCCTTGGACATGAACTCCCACTTGATACCGGGGAAGCCGCCGAGATCGGTCACAACATGGTTCTGAATGTCCGGTGTGATCAGGTAATCGGCAAGCTTGAGCACCATATCCTTGTTGGCCGCCACGGTTGGCACGACAATGCCGGAAAAGCCGCCGGTAAACGCCAGATCCTGCAACTGCGCAACAGCAGTGGTTGGGGGCACAACGCCCTGGCTCATCGCCTGCAAGGCCATGTCTGACCAAGCAACGGTCATGGAAACAGCGCCGCTGGCCAGCATCTGGATGGAGGCTGTGTTGCCGGATGTGTATTCACCGCCATTGAACATCGATGGCTGAATGTCCTTGAGCAGAGGCCAGAGCTTGGAAAACAGCGGATCGGCATAGGCCGGGGTAAAATTGTCCGGCAGGAACAGGTCGGGGTTCAGGCCAGTGACTTCCTGAAGCGCACGCTCGATAAAGCAGGCACCGGAATCGCCAAGATCAGGACGGGCATAGGCAAACTGGCCGGGATTGGCCTTGATCCAGGCCACAAGTTCCTTGAATGTGGTCGGGACGGTTTTGACCTTGTCGGAATTATACATCATCACGACTTGCGAGCCGCGATAGGGCAAAAGCGCCGGGCTTTGCACCACGACCGGGTTGACCTTATCGTAATTGGACAGGCCAGCCTTGGAAAAATCCACCCAGAGACCCGCTTCCAGCGACCCCGTAGGATAAAACGGTGTCACGGCCTCCAGCATATCGACTTGCGGGTCTTTCTTGGCCTTGAAAGCTGCCATGGCGCGATCAGCCAAAGAATTCATCGCCGAACCGCCACCGCCCGGAACAAGATTGAGCGTAACCCCGGAATTGGCCGCCTCAAAACCCGGCTTGATCACCTGGGTCCAAAAATCAATGACATTGGTATCGCTGTTGAAGAATATGTCGAGAACGCCGGGGACCGCAAAGGCGGGCCTTGCACCAGCCACGGCCAGACCAACACCCGTCGCAGAATATTTCAGGAATTCACGTCGTTGCATGCGCATTGACACCTCCATCGGCAAGTCGGACAGGCGACTGCCATTTGTTTGGCCAAGGATAAGGCCAGGTTCCCACTCCAGGTTGGCGACCGCGCTTTGCATGCATCTATATCCGCCAATATTTAAATTCTTAGCACGAATTATATCGTTCCTGTCAAGCATACAATTCAGCGAGTGATGGTTTTCACACTGCATCACGACCAATTTTATGTCGTCCGGATGTCACTTGAAGTGGCGTCTCGCAAGACCGTCAATCTAGTGCAGTGCGAAGTGAAATCCAATATTATTGAGAGATATTGGTCGATTTCACGCGGAAATTCGTTATTATCATGCCAATTGCGGCGAAAGAATCGCGAGCCGATTTTTCAAAAATATTATATCATCAACGATGATTAAATGCTGCAGTGCCAAACAAAGCCAACCCGGGAGATTCCCATGCGTGCCTATCGAGACCGCCAGCGTAGCCTTGAACAGCTCTCGCGTCACATCGAAGTCTGGGCCGATGAGCTGGAGGCTTATGAGCTGCACGAGCGCATGCCACTTAGTGCTTTTCTTGCCAGCACGCCGGACGGGCTGACGACGCGCATGGGCGTTGGTGATGTCTGGCCAAATCGCCATGGCATTCACACGTTTCTGCTGGAAGACGCAATTGTGGTACCGGAAGGCCCAGATGTGGAGCTGCGGCTTGATTTTGGTGGTGAAAGCCTTGTGCGCCTGATTGGTCTGGATGGCGAAATTCTTGAGAGTTTTGCGGCCAACCCCTGTCATCGCAGGTTTGACGTGCCACGCGGCATTCCCTTCAAAATCAAAGCGGAATCCGCCGCGCGCAGTCTGTTTGGTGTGCCCAATCGCAACCCCATGCTCTCTATGGCCGAGATTTATGGGTATTATCCCGAAATTCGCGCCTTGCGCCGTCGCCTGCTGATTTTGCGCAACACCGCCGATACAGTGAAGGACAAGGAGCTTGCCCGCACGCTCTATGAAGCGGCGGAAATTGCCCTTTCAGGCTTGCGGCTGCCAACAGCAACGAAGGATGTCGGACCGCGTCTGGCCAGCCGCACCTGGGCGCGTGATATATGGGAGCGCAGTTTTGAGCCCACCGACGCCCCGCAAGCCCTGACACAGGAAGCCCTTGCTTCTGTTGAGACGGCAACCGTCAAGCTTGATGCCATGCTGACCGAGCTTCGAAACACCTACCCGAAACAGGGACGTGTGCTGGTGACCGGTCACGCCCATATTGATTATGCCTGGCTTTGGCCGCAGCCGGAAACGGTGCGAAAGATCGTGAGAACCTTCAATAGCGTCAACGCATTGCTGAAGCGCCACGATGATTTTCGTTTTCTACAATCGTCCTCCCTTTACTATCAGCATGTTGAGCAAGAAGACCCGGCGCTGTTTGAAGAGATCAAGCAGCGCGTGTCGGAAGGCCGTTGGGAAGTCATCGGCGGCATGCTGGTGGAGTGTGATACCAACATGCCCTCGGCAGAAGCGTTTTTGCGGCAGTTTCTGCATGGGCAGCGCTATTTTCAAAAACACTTCGGCATCACCAGCCGCACGGCGTGGCTGCCCGATACGTTTGGCTTTACCGCCGCCATGCCGCAGATCATGCGGCACGCGGGCATCGACACATTGGTGACAATCAAAGTGTCATGGAATGAGACCAACAGCCTGCCGGATAATCTTTTCCGCTGGCAGGGCAATGATGGCTCGCGAGTGTTGGTTCACACCTTCGACGCCTATGACAATGACGGCTACAATATGCTGATGACACCCGCTGCCCTTTGTGAAGTATGGGGCAAGCATGCCGCCAAGGATATGACGGACACCGTCATTGCCTCCTACGGCTGGGGCGATGGTGGCGGCGGGCCGGACCCGGATCAGATCGAAACCCTGCCGCTTCTCAATCTGATGCCTGCCATTCCAACCGTCGAACATGGAGCCATAGAGCCGCATATTCAGGCCTTGGCGAAGGATCTTGAAGCGGCAGCCCTGCCCATCTGGCGTGGCGAGCTTTATCTGGAATACCACCGGGCAACATTGACCACGCAGGCGCGCACCAAGCAACTGAACAGACAGGCGGAAGCCGCTCTGGTGGCTGCGGAAGCCATCTCCGTTCTGGATGCATTGGAGGGCGGAGCGCCTGCCGTGAACAACCTCAAACCGCAATGGGAATTGCTGCTTCGAAACCAGTTTCACGACATTTTGCCGGGTTCGTCCATCCGCGAGGTCTATCAGCAAACCGAGCCGGAGCTGGAAGGCGTAATCCATGACGCCACAACGCTGATCCAGACCCGCCTGCAAGCCATTGCGGCACGCTATAGCGGTGATCTTGACGGATTGCTGGTGGCCAATCTGTCAGGCTCCGGAAAAACCGCATTCCAGATTGAAAGCGCAAGCCCCCTGCCCGCCGCCTTGCAAGCTCAGAAGCTGAACGGGCACTATGTTGCCGCCATTGAGCGTGACCTGAAGCCACTCAGTCTCGGTTTTGTCAGAAGTTCAAGCCAGCGCCGTGTAACAACGGACGGCAAAACCATGGAAAATGATTTTGTCCGGCTGACGCTGGATGGAGCAGGCCGGATGGTCAGCCTGATTGATAAGAGATCAGACCGCGAGTTGATGGACGGCCCCGGCAATCAACTGCTGCTGTATCGCAATGATCTGCCCCGCAATTTTGACGCCTGGGATATTGAACCCGGCTTTGAGCTTGGTGAAGAGGAATGGCTGTCGCTTGAAACGCTGGAGGTGACGGCCAATGGCCCGCATCTGGCGGAAATCACCATCACCAGACGCTTTTCAGCCAGTACGATCCGGCAAAAAATCCGGCTGTGGTCCAACAGTCCACGAGTGGAATTTGTCACTGATCTGGATTGGCACGACCGGCGCACCTATCTGCGCGCCGCCTTCCCCGTAACCGTGCTTGCAGAGGATGCGGTGTTCGATCAGGCTATTGGCATTACCCGGAGGCCTACGCATGACAATACCAGCTGGCAGAAAGCCCAGTTCGAATCCTGCGGCCATCGCTTTGTGTCACTCTCGGAAACAGACTGGGGTGCGGCCCTGCTCTCGGCTGACAAATATGGCTTTTCTGCCAAGGGTAACCGGCTGACCTTAAGCCTTGTTCGTGGCCCAATGTTTCCCGATATGCTGGCCGACGAGGGCAGTCACCATTTCGTTTACGCCCTTTTGCCGCATGATGGCCGCTGGTGGAGCGAAGAGGTTCAGGCGGAGGCTGATCTCGTCAATGCGGGCCTGCATTTCACGCCAGCCACTATCGCTGAAAACTACGATATCGCGCCCATAGGTTTTTCCGGCCAAAGTGTCCGCGTGCATGCCCTCAAGCCTGCGGAGGATGGGGAAGGCCATGTCCTGCGCCTGTCGGAGTCAGCCGGTCGTCGCGGGGTGTTTCGTTTGACACTGCCAGACGGCCGCAAACCAACTCAAATCAACGCCATCGAGGTGCCGCTTGATGACCTGGATGATCCCTTAAGCCGTCCTTTCGGTCTCGCAAGCTTCCTCTTTTGAAGATGAGAGAACTGTAAGCTGGACATGCGGCAAAGAGCTGGTTGATCTTGCGTCATTCTCGCAGAAACCCCGCAAAGGCTTCAGGAAATTAGCTCTTTGGCCAGGCAGCTGATACACCTTTGCTTATGGGCTACCCGCAAACCCGTCTTTGAGATAGCGGCCTGAAATAGGAGAGCTTGTATTGGGGTGGAAAACATCGAAGATCGAATATGTAAACGGATATAAGATTGTGGAGGTCGATGGGCCGTCGTTCAAAGTCTTTAAGGGCGACCAACAGCTCGGGGATGATTTCCCCTATTCCGGTGAAGCTGCTGCTCACGCGAGGTCCTTGCCAAAACTGAATAATTCACAGGGTTAAGCACAAGAGACGCGAGAATTTTCGCATCAGGTGGCAATTTCCCTATGTCCTATTTTGATTTCCCGAGATCTCCGTAGGTCTGATCTTCAGAGATCTCGGTTCAGAGTGTGTGCCATCGCAGTTTATTGATTGCGGAAATAGAAGTGATGGCTGCGATCTCGACCAATTGCCGAGAAGAAGGTGCCAGTGCATCGTGAGTATCGTGTCGCGATGCGTCTTCAGTCTTTGATCCTTAGCTTGCGTGGTGGGATGCAGGGGGCATTCCTTTGTCTTGCAGCGCGTTGCGAAAAGAAAACACGGCAGAATTCAGAACATCTGAATCAATAGTCCTGAGCCTGGCGAGATTCCCCTCCATTTCGGTATCGACCACCAACCGCTTCTTTGTTTTGATATCTCTTGATGGCGATGCATTCGCTACGCGAGCAGGAGCGCCTCTCCAAACTTTTTGCATGACCTAATGTTATATTATTTGCGCATGAAACAATCTAATTACCGATGAAACGCGCATATCATCGATACATTGCATGGGTTTGGCTGTCTGGAGGAGGCCCCCGCGCGCCCGTTGTCGGAAAAAGGAAACGGGGAGTGTTGGTTACCAAAAGGAGATTGCCGTGAAATACTTCGTGGAGGAGGATTCGGTGGCTATCGTGAATGCCCGGATGGGTAACGATACGAATCCGAGATTGGCTGAAATCATGTCGGCGCTGGTCAAGCATCTGCATGCCTTCGTCAAGGAAACCCGGTTGACGTCTGAGGAGTGGGAGATTGCCATTGGCTTTCTGACCAAAACCGGCCAGATCTGTACGCAAGAGCGGCAGGAATTTATTTTGCTGTCCGATGTGCTGGGCTGCTCCATGCTGGTGGATGCCGTCACCAATCGCCGTCCGAAAGGTGCTACGGAAAGCACGGTGCTTGGCCCATTCCATGTCGAGAATGCCCCTATTCGCGACCATGGTGCCGTGATCAGTCTGGATGGCAAGGGTGAGAGCTGCCTGTTCGAAGGCCGTATTCTCGACCTTGATCACCAACCGATTGAGGGGGCCTGTGTTGATGTCTGGTCGGATAACGCCGATGGCTTCTATGACGTCCAGCAGCCCGATATCCAACCGAAATGGAACAATCGCGGTCGCTTCATCACAGGAGCCGATGGCCGCTACAGTTTTGTCGGCATCCGGCCAGTGAGTTACCCGATCCCGGATGATGGGCCAGTTGGCGGACTGCTTGAGCAGCTCGGCCGTCACCCTTGGCGGCCCGCGCATATGCATTACATGATCAGCGCACCCGGCTTTCGCAAGCTGGTCACCCATACTTTTGTCGGCGGCGATGAATATCTTTCCTCCGATGCGGTGTTCGGGGTGAAGGAAACGCTCGTTGCCCCTTACGAGCGACTTCAGGATGCTGAAACCCTATGGCGATCACCTTTTGACTTCGTCCTAACACCTGAATGAAAGCGAGGCGGCGGTGCCGAACCTGAAGATATACGTCGACGAAACCATTTTCGAGGCATCCCGCGCCAGTCTTCACGAGGCGCTGCCGAGGATCCGGGATCTGCTGTGCGAGGCTTTTCAGGTCTTGCCATCGGCCTGCCAGCTGGCCGTCATCCCGGTTGTTGGATTGCCAGACCAGCCTCAACTCAATATCGAACTGCTGATCCTGCCGCACGCCCAGCGCACCGGCGCTGTTATTCGGGCAGCAGCCGAAAAACTGCGTGATTTGCTGAGCGCTGTCACAGGCACACATGGGGCGGTGCGCATCGCCCAACTGGAGCCTGCAACCTATGTTGCCTTAAAATAGCAGCACACGCGCTTAGCCGCGACGGCGCGTTACTTGTTGCTCATGCTCCATGCGGGTGCTGAGATGTTTGAACTTTTCGGTCACAAACGCGACAAACCGCTCCAGTGCTGGCGGCGGCATTCGCTCCGTGGCTGTCAGCAATCCCAACTGGCGATCAGGATGCTCAATGCGCAGCGGCAGCGCCTGGAGAGGGATGACACGCTGGTGGGTAAAGACAACCGAATAGGGCAGGACCGTCAGAGAATCCGACCCCAAAACGACGCTGAAAATCGAAGCCAGCGTTCCACCTGAAAAACTCACTTTGAAATCATCAAGCCCGATTGATTTTAAAGATCGTTGCAAATCACGAAACAGCGGGCTGTCGGGCGGTGGCGCAATCCAGGAATAGGGTTCGATATCAGCCAGCGTGATCGCACCACGCCGCGCCAATGGGTGTGTAGCACTGCCAACAATAACGTTGCGGCCAGCCAGTAAGGGTGTGAACTGCATATCAGACGGGATCATATTGGCGTGCATCGGAAGGATAGCGAGATCAAGCGCGCCGCTGCGCAGACCGGCAGAAAGATCCTCGAAATAGCCATAGGTCTGGGTGATTTGCACATCGGAGTGGCGGCTTTGAAATTCCGCCACCATACCAGCAACCACGCCATCGAAGAAAATTGGCGTTCCGCCCAGACGCAATCGGCCCGCCTGCCCCTGACGATAGCGCTGCACCAGACGACTGGCCTCAAGGTTTTGAGTTCTGATTTTGGCACCAAGCCGCGCCAGTTGATTGCCAAGCTCCGTCGGGCGCAAAGGTCGACGCCCGGCCTCAAACAGCGGCGTGCCAATCCGCTCCTCCAACAGCGCCATGGTGCGCGACACCGATGGCTGCGATTTACCAAGCGCTTCAGCGCCCTCCGTCAGTCCGCCCTTTTCGACGATGACCGCCAGGATTTCGAGATGCTCACTGTCTATCTTCATAACAAAAGATTATATTATATCGTCATCTTCCGATCAATATCCGTCCATGACTAACCTATTGTCATTTTCATAGGAGCCAGACGGCCGGCAGGAGGAGCCCCATGTCATATTTCCGCGAAGAGTTTGCCTCAACCTGGCCTGCGTTGCGTGTGCGTTTTGGCGTTGGCGTGCGTAACGATCTGGTCGCAGAGATTGCACGGTTGGAATGCCATCGCGCTCTGATCCTGACAACGCCGGAGCAGGCACATGTCGCGGAAGAGTTTGCGGCCCTGTGTGGCGACCACGCCGCAGGCATTTTTACCCGTGCCCGGATGCACACACCCGTGGACATCTCAGAGGAAGCAACGGCTTATGCACGCGACATTGGTGCCGATTGTCTGGTCGCCATTGGTGGCGGCTCCACAACAGGCCTTGGCAAGGCCATTGCTTTGCGCAGTGATCTGCCACAAATCGTTGTTCCAACCACCTACGCGGGCAGCGAGGCAACCGCGATCCTTGGCCAGACGGAAAATGGCGTCAAAACCACATTGACCAGCCCCAAGGTTCAGCCCGAAGTTATTCTCTATGATGCCGAACTGGTCCGCAGCCTGCCTGTTGGCATGACCGTAACCAGCGCGTTGAATGCGATGGCCCATGCTGTTGAAGGCCTTTATGCGCAAAACCGCACCCCCTTGACCACGCTGATGGCGCTTGAAGGGTTGCGTGCCTTTCGCGATGCCCTGCCCCGCGTTCTGGAAGATCCGAATGATCTCAAGGCGCGTGGTGAAACGCTCTATGGCGCATGGTTGTGCGGAACGGTGCTGGGTCAGGTGGGCATGGCGTTGCATCACAAGCTATGCCACACGCTGGGTGGTAGCTTTGATTTGCCCCATGCTGAAACGCATGCCGTGATCTTGCCGCATGCAATCGCCTACAACAGCGTTGCTGCGCAGGATGAATTGCGCCCATTGGCTGAGCTTTTCGGGGGGCAAGAACCAGGAGCCGCACTTTATGACTTTGCCCGCACATCGCACGCACCGATGGCGCTGAAAGACCTTGGATTGAAGGAGAGCGACCTTGATCGGGCAGCCGATCTTGCGGCGCAAAATCCATACTGGAATCCGCGCCCTGTGGAGCGGGGCGCGATAAGGCGGCTTTTACAAGCGGCATGGACCGGAGAGCCGCCGGTCGCCTGACATCGTTGAAGAGGGAGGAAATTTAGAAATGGCAGACATTACAACGGATGTGCTGATTATCGGCACTGGACCGGCAGGATCGGCAGCGGCAGCCCTGCTATCGACCTACGGGATCAACAATATGGTCGTCAACCGCTACCGCTGGTTGGCCAATTCGCCACGCGCCCACATTACCAACCAGCGCGCCATGGAAGTGCTGCGTGATCTTGGCCGTGATGTGGAGGACGAGGCCTATCTGTTTGCGACGCATCAGGATTTGATGGGCGAAAACATTTTTTGCGAAAGCTTGGCCGGTGAGGAAATTGGCCGCCTGAAAGCATGGGGCAATCATCCCCTGAGCAAGGCTGAACATCTGATGTCGTCTCCGACGAAGATGAATGACTTGCCGCAAACTTTCATGGAGCCTTTGCTGTTCAAGGTGGCTTGTTCGCGCGGAACGCAAGCGCGCATGTCCACCGAATATCTACGCCACGAACAAAATGCCGAAGGCGTGCTGACCACCTGCAAGGATCGGCTTTCAGGACATGAACTGACCATTCAGTCGAAATATCTGATCGGAGCCGATGGCGCAAAATCGCTGGTGGCCGAGCATGCCGGTCTGCCGTTTGAAGGCAAAATGGGTGTCGGCGGCTCGATGAACATCCTGTTCAAGGCCGACCTCACCAAATATGTCGCGCATCGTCCTTCGGTTCTCTACTGGGTCATGCAGCCGGGTGCCGATGTCGGCGGTATTGGCATGGGGCTGGTGCGCATGGTGCGCCCTTGGAATGAATGGCTGATCGTCTGGGGCTATGACATCAACGGGCCTGAGCCGGAAGTGACAGCGGAACTGGCCACCGGCGTTGCGCGGCAGCTGATCGGCGATCCTGATTTGGAAATTGAACTGTTGGCGGCCAACACCTGGACCGTGAACAATTATTACGCCACCCGCACCTCCAATGGCCGCGTGTTCTGCGTTGGCGATGCCATCCACAGGCACCCGCCATCCAATGGTCTCGGCTCAAACACCTCGATTCAGGATTCCTTCAACCTTGCGTGGAAGCTTGCCATGGTTCTGAAGGGTCAGGCTGGCGAGGGCCTGCTGGACAGTTTCAACGTCGAACGCGCCCCAATCGCCAAGCAGATCGTGAGCCGCGCCAATCAGTCGATTGGCGAAACAGGGCCGATTTTCGCAGCACTTGGCATGAGTGAAGGCGTCGATCCAGAGCAGATGCAGAAAAATCTTGAAGCCCGCACGGATGGAACCGAGGCTGCCGAACAGCAACGCGAGGCCATTCGCAAGGCAATCGCCTTCAAGAAATACGAGTTTGACGCCCATGGCATCGAAATGAACCAGCGTTATCGGTCCGATGCCATCGTCACCGACGGGCAAATCGAACCCGATTTCCTGCTGGATGCCGACCTTCATCACCAACCAACCACTTGGCCGGGTGCACGCCTACCGCATGCGTGGCTCTACAAACACGTTGGGGGTGCCGAAGTATCCACCCTCGACCTGTGCGGCCATGGTAAATTCACGCTGCTGACGGGTCTGGGTGGAAAAGCCTGGGTTGACGCCGCAGCAGCGGTGGGCAGTGAACTGGGCATGGAAATCAACGCCCATATGATCGGCCCGCGCCAAACCTATGTTGACCCCACCGGCGACTGGGCGCGGTTGAGCGAGATCCGAGATACCGGCTGCGTTCTTGTTCGCCCCGACCACCATGTTTGCTGGCGCAGCACGGCAGCCAGCGGCACACCGGCGGACGACTTGCGCCGTGTGCTGAGGCAGATTCTGGCTCTCTAAACCAGCAATGGCACCGAGATGATCGGTGCCATTCGACGGGCATCTTATAACGTGATGACATATTTATCACGAGGATTCAGATCAATTATGTGGTTGCTGGCTGTTAGCTTTTGATCTGGGACGACGGGAATTGGGGGAGGAGACCCATTCCAAAAGGTGCGCGTGCGTGATGCCGACGGCGACCGCATTCAAACAGAGGTCAACGCGCGGGGAGGCGCATGACAATGGGAAGATCGATATTCACCAGACGTGATTTTATCAAGACAACAGCCGTCAGTGGCGCTGTGCTTGCAACCTCGGGCTTGGCAACGCCCGCGATTGCCAAGGACGTGGCCATCAAACTTGGCTATGTCAGCCCCCAGACTGGCCCGCTGGCAGGCTTCGGCGAAGCCGACAAGTTTGTCGTTGATGCGTTTATGACAGCAACCAAAGCCATGGGCCTCAACTATCAGGTGATCGTCAAGGACAGCCAGTCGAACCCAAACCGGGCCGCGCAAGTGGCCAAGGAATTGATCGTCGATGACGAGGTCAATTTGATGCTGGTCTCCTCGACACCCGAAACGACCAATCCTGTCTCAACCACCTGCGAGGGGGAAGGTATTGCGTGTATTTCCACCGTCGCACCTTGGCAATCCTGGTTCATTGGCCAGCAGGGCAACCCCTCTGATCCGACAGGTTGGAAGCCTTTTAAATATGCCTACCATTTCTTCTGGGGGCTGGAAGATATCATCGCGGTTTACACCGGCATGTGGAGCCAGCTTGCGACCGACAAAAAGGTCGGCGGCCTGTTTCCCAATGATGGTGATGGCAATGCCTGGGGTGACAAGGTTGTCGGATTCCCGCCAGTTCTCGAAAAGCTTGGCTATTCACTGACGGACACCGGGCGCTACCAGAACCTGACGGATGATTTTTCCGCCCAGATCAACGCCTTCAAGCAGAAGAACACCGATATTCTGACCGGGGTGATGATCCCGCCGGATCTCACCACCTTCTGGAATCAGGCCAAACAGCAGGGATTGAAGCCGAAAATCGCCTCCATCGGCAAGGCGCTGTTGTTTCCGCAGGCCGTGGAAGCGCTCGGCAATGCCGGGCACAACCTCTCCACGGAAGTCTGGTGGACACCGTCGCATCCGTTTAAATCCTCGCTCACTGGCCAAACGTCGGCTCAGGTCGCGGCGGCCTTCACCAAGGCAACAGGGCGTCCCTGGACGCAGCCTATCGGCTTTGCCCATGCGCTTTTCGAGCTCGCCGTCGACGTCATGAAGCGGGCGGAGGATGTAAGCAACGCCGATGCCGTTGCCAAGGCGATTGGTGCAACCAAACTGGATACACTGGTCGGTCCCATTGCTTGGGGCAGCGACAAGCTGCCACCTTTTGCCAGCAAGAATGTGGCCAAGACACCCCTTGTCGGGGGGCAATGGCGGCTCAAGACCGGCGGCGGCTATGACCTTGTGGTGGTCGAGAACGGCCTCGTTCCGTCTGTGCCGCTCGGCGGCAAGCTCGAACCTCTCGCGTGAGTGCAAGCGCCCCGCTCCCACACTGGAGAGCGGGTTCGTTTTCAACAGGAGCCTTTGGATGCCAATCCTTGAACTGAGTGGCGTGTCGAAATCGTTTGGTGCCATTGTGGTTGCTGACAACATTGATTTTGCCGTGCGGGAGGGCGAGGCGCTGGGCGTGATTGGGCCGAATGGCGCGGGTAAATCCACGCTGTTCAATCTGATCAGCGGCAATCTTTCGGTCGCGTCTGGAACAATCCGGTTTGATGGCCGCGACGTGACGACCATGCCGCCCATGCAGCGTTGTTTTGCCGGAATGGGGCGGACTTTCCAGATTCCCCAGCCCTTTGAGCGGCTCACCGTCTTTGAAAACCTCTTGGTTGCGGGGGCCTTTGGCGCGCAGTCCAATGAAGCAGAAATGACCGATTTCTGCGCCACCATTCTTGTTGAAACCGGCTTGATTGCCAAGGCCAATGCACTTGCAGGCTCCTTGGGCCTGCTGGAGCGCAAGCGGCTGGAACTGGCCCGCGCACTGGCCACAAAGCCAAAACTGCTGCTTCTGGATGAGATCGCGGGTGGATTGACGGAAGGCGAATGTCGTCAACTCGTCGCCACCATCCGAAGCGTTCACCAGCGGGGCGTCGCAGTCATCTGGATAGAACATGTGCTGCACGCGCTGACAGCCGTGGTGGAGCGCATCCTTGTGCTGAACTTCGGCCGGGTGCTGGGAATTGGCGAACCGCAGGCGATCATGGCCTCGCGTGAGGTGCGCGAAATCTATCTGGGTCTGGAGGTATGATGACCAGTCTGCTCGAAACACGTGGCCTTACGGCATTCTACGGCGATTTTCAGGCTCTGTTCGGCGTCGATCTCAGGCTGGACGCCGGAGAAACGATTGCAGTGATTGGGGCCAATGGCGCTGGAAAGTCCACCTTGATGCGTGCCATTGTCGGGGTTCTGACGTCTGAGCCAGACGCCATCCTGCACCAAGGCGTGCCTATCGGTGCCTTGGCGGCACCCGATGTGATGGCGCGCGGCATTGCGCTGGTGCCGGAAGGGCGCAAGCTTTTTCCCTCGCTCACCGTCGAGGAAAATTTGCTGATTGGCCAATATGGCCGCACGGTCAATGGCCCATGGTCGCTTGCCAGCATTTACGAGCTTTTTCCCGTTTTGCAGGAACGCCGCCACCAACCTGCGACAGCGCTTTCCGGTGGTCAACAGCAAATGGTTGCGATTGGCCGGGCGCTGATGTCCAATCCAGAGGTCCTGTTGTGCGATGAGCTGAGCCTCGGCCTTGCCCCGGTGGTGATCAAGGATATCTATGCCGCATTCCCACGCATCCGCGCCGCAGGTGCTGCCATCATCATTGTCGAGCAAGATATTGGCCAGGCGCTGAAACAGGCAGATCGCGTCTATTGCATGATGGAGGGTCGCATCACCCTGACGGGCCGCCCATCCGATCTCGACCGCAACGACATTCATGCCGCGTATTTCGGAGCCGAATCCCATGAACTGGCTTGATACCATTGTGCAAGGCGTGCTGCTGGGCGGCCTCTACGCGCTGTTTGCCGCAGGCCTCAGTCTCGTCTTCGGCATCATGCGACTGGTCAATCTTGCGCATGGCGACCTGATTGTCCTCGCCTCTTTCCTGATCCTGGTGCTCGCCAACACCTTCGGGATCAACCCGTTTCTGGCAGCCCTGATTGCCATCCCGCTGATGTTTTGTCTTGGCTGGCTATTGCAGACCTATCTTTTGAACCGCACACTCGGCAAGGACATCCTGCCGCCACTGCTGGTCACGTTCGGCCTCTCCATCGTGCTCCAAAACGGCCTTCTGGAAGGCTTCACCGCCGATAGCCGCCGTCTTTCAACAGGCGTGCTGGAAACCGCATCGCTGCCTTTGGCAGGACTGAGCATTGGCATCATGCCGCTTTTGACATTCGGATCGGCGATCATCGTCATTATCGCCCTCAACCAGCTGATCTATCGCACCTCGCTTGGTCGGGCTTTTCGGGCCACATCCGATGATCCGGTGACGGCTGGCATGATGGGGGTGCGTCCGCACCGTATCTTTGCCATGGCAACAGGGCTTGCCATGATTGTGGTCACCATCGCGGCTCTCTATCTCAGCACCCGCGCCAATTTCGACCCAACGGCAGGGCCATCGCGGCTGATCTATGCCTTCGAGGCTGTCATTATTGGTGGCCTCGGATCACTGTGGGGCACGCTGGCGGGCGGCGTTGTTTTGGGTATCGCCCAAACGCTAGGTGCCGCCATCAATCCCGAATGGCAGATTTTGGCGGGCCACATCGCCTTCTTGATCGTGCTTCTGGTCAGGCCACGCGGCCTGTTTCCACGCGCCAATGATTGAGGATCAGCAGATGACATCCACCAACATCGCGCCAACCCAAAAGAATGGTTCAAGCGGCTGGCGCATTCAAACCCGAACACGGCTGTCTTCGGCCTTTACGATCGGACTCGTGCTGGTGTTTGCAGTGCTGGCCTTCGCGCCGTTTTTCGTGTCGCGTGGCACAGTGCAAAATCTGTTTTACATCCTCACAATGCTGACATTGGCGCAGAGCTGGAACCTGCTTGCCGGATATGCAGGATTGATTTCGGTTGGGCAGCAATTGTTTGTCGGTTGTGGAGCCTATGCGCTGTTCGCAATGGTCATTCTGCTTGGCGTCAATCCGCTGATTGCCATTCCACTGGCGGGCGTTTTCGCCATGATCGTCGCGCTGCCCACCGCTCTCTTCACCTTCCGTCTCCACGGCTCCTATTTCGCCATCGGCACCTGGGTGATTGCAGAAGTGGGGCGGCTGGTATTTGCCCAATGGAAAACGCTGGGCGGCGGCACGGGCGCATCGCTGCCGCGCGAGGCAACCCGCGATATGTTTGGCGTTTCCACCATCAGCACAGTGTTCGGCATGAAACCGGCTGTTGCACTGGATTCACTGGCCTATTGGCTCGCCCTGTTGCTGACGGGTTTCACCATCGTTTTTGTCTATCGGCTTTTGCGCAGCAAGCAGGGACTTGGACTTGCTGCTGTGCGCGACAATGAAACAGCGGCAACGGCACTCGGCGTGGACGCCCTTCGTCTGAAACTGACAATTTATCTTCTCACGGCAGCTCTAACCGGCATGACTGGCGCACTGATCTATCTTCAGAAAGCCCGAATCTCGCCGGATGCTGCCTTCTCCCTCACCGATTGGACAGCCTATGTGTTGTTTATCGTCGTGGTGGGGGGAATCGGTACCATCGAAGGGCCTATCGTTGGTGTGATCATTTTGTTTTTCCTGCAAAATCTCCTGTCAGATTTTGGCTCATGGTATCTTTTGTTGCTGGGAGCGCTTGCAATTGTGACGATGCTGTTTGCTCCACGCGGCATCTGGGGTCTGTTCTCAGAGCGTACCGGCATTGAGTTTTTCCCGGTTCGCCGGTTGTTGCGCGGTGGAACGAAAAACAAAAACTGACCGCACCAACAAGCCGTGCAAGGATCAGTTCACCGCAAGTCTCCAGACCCCTCTTCTGCCCCGATCTCAAAGGCATTGAGGGTCATAGCAACAAACGTGTAGTAGCCAACAACACCCACGAGTTCTGCTAGGCCCGCTTGCCCCAGCGCCGTCACAGCCTCGTCATGGAGTGGGCTTGGGATGAAGCGGGTCTCCAACAATGTCTTGGTATAACAATAGACGATGCGGGCTTTATCGCTTGGAAAGGCGGGCGTTGTGCGTGTTCGGATTGCCTCGATAACATGCGGTTCAATGCCCGCTTTCAACGCTTCCCGTTTATGCGCATCCCATTCGAAAATAGCACCCCAATCTCGCGCAACCACAAGAATCGCAAGTTCGGACAGATCAGCACCAAGCTCTGTGTTATAGCGAACGAATTCACCAAGACGTTGCGCCCTTGCGCCCAATTCAGGGCTGTGGATCCAAGCCCTGAGCGGTGCCGGAATGTGACCACGTCGGCCAGATTTTGCTTCCTCGGCCACACTTTGCTGTGCCGGAGACATGTCTTCCAATTGTAGATCGGTCAAACGCATGCGCGTATTTCCTGATTTTCACGACAGCAGGAGGGCTTTCGCCTGAACTTCACGGTTGCCGCGCATGGATGTTTCGATCTGCCGGGCCGCATTCATCGCCATATCGATCAGCAGTGCTTTTTCCATAAGATCAAAACGCGAGCGCGTTGTTAAAATCACCAGAGCCGCCGGGTCGAGTGCGTCACCGACAGGGACCGGAACCGCGATGCCTGCGGCATTCGGGTCAAGCTCGCCGATCGAGACAACATGGCCGTCATTTCGATATTTCAGCATTTGCTTGCGAAATTCTGGCCATGTGGCTCCAAGCCCCGCCTCGGCTATTTCCGCCCCATAGAGATCATAGAGCTTCTTGAGTTGCGAAGCTGTCATGGACGCCAGCAGAACCTTTGATCCGCCACCGCGAAACAGCGGCATCGGCCGTCCCCGACCAAAAGCGATTTGACCTGTTTCATGCGCCAACTCCTGGTGAACGGCCATTATCTTCGTACCATACATGCTGGCCAGCAGCACATCACAGCCCGATTCCTGCGCCACCCGCACCATAACCGGCCGACATGCAATCAGCAGCGGGTCGCACTGGCGGATATAGTAATCAAGCTCAATCACGCGCGGACCAAGAGAATAGCCCCCCTCTGCGCGACGCAACAATCCAGCGTCACAAAGTTCCTTCACATAGCGATAGCCGGTGGGACGAGAATGCCCGCAATATTGTATGATCTCATCAGCAGACCAAATCGGCCTATCAACCGAAAACAGATCCAGGATCAGGAGCATTTTTGTTAGACTTGACATGCGGGCTCGCGTGTAGAGTTGTTTGCGCCGATCCGTGTGGGCCATCGCAACGTTGCGACACATCTATCCCACGCAAAGAGACTCGACCCAAAAAACTGCACGCTAATCATCGAAGGCAAGGTGTGCAAGGTGCCCACCTCCCTCCCCGGATCACATCATGGACTGACGGGCGCATGTTTGCCTGTCAGTTGAACCGCTGGGCCCTTCACGCCTTTGGCCATAAGCTCAACACGTGTTTCGCGTGGCCAGGTTCTCTTCAGGTCATCGCGCACATTGATTGCCAGCCTACCAAGGCCTTCGACTTCCAACTCAACGCTATCTCCATCCTGAAGTGCATTGAGACCCCGGTGATTGGTGCCTGTGGCCACAACATCGCCCGGCTCCAAAACCTGGATATGGCTTAGCCACTCAATGCAACGCGGGATCTTGTGCGCCATATCATCGGTGTTGAAATCCTGCTTGAGCGTGCCATTGACCCAAAGGCGAACCTGCAAGGATTGCGGATCCGGGATTTCATCGGCGGTGACGATCCAGGGACCAATCGGAGCAAACGTGTCACGCGATTTCATCTGAAAATAATTGTTCTTTTCAGGAAGTGTGCCACGCGCTGAACCATCGATGAAGTTCACATAACCGAAAACATAGTCGCGCCAGTTTTCAGCAGAAACCTGATGCGCACGCTTGCCGATCACCAAAGCCAACTCGGCTTCCCCTTCAAAGGTCCTTGCCGGAATATCCGGCAGGACCATGGTTCCGCCCGGCCCGATGACCGCTGTTGGTGCCTTGTGGAACGCATTGATGGCGGGCGGCTCCGCAAGTGTTCCGTCCTCCATATAGTTGACGGCCATGCAGACGATATTGCCGGGCTTTGGCAGAGGCGCTCGCAGCTCAACCGATGCCAGGCTGATGGGTTTGCCGGCGTCTGCAGCGGCTTCCAACGCGCTGCGAAACTCATCAAACCGCTCGATCAATCCTTGCATGAGGTCGTGTGGCCCCACATGCGCAATTGTCTCGACTGCGGACGAAACGTCGATGATGACATCACCTCGCACGACGCCAAGTTTGTAGGAATCGAAAAATGCAAGTTTCATGAAGATGATCTCTAAGCTAGAGTTTATCGAGGATAAAATGGAACCCGGCTTCCTGAAAAGACAAACGAAAACAAGACAATCCAGATTCTGTCCGGCTCAATCTGAGCCGGACAGAGTCCAGTGCCACGTCAACGCGCGCTCGATTGCCGATCCGGCACTTTACGCCGAAGCGTTACTGGGTTTCCAAGATCTTCTGCTTCAGCTTTTCATTGAAACGATCGCGCCACTCATTCAATGGCTGGAAGTCTTCATGCGCACGATTGGTTGCCTCGGATATGCGATAAATCTCGTCGGCAGGAAGGGTAAAATCGACCGGATCGGCACAAGGCTGTTTGACATACCATTCCGTGTCGGTGAAATATTCCAGCCGGTTGCCCTCAGGGTCCGGGAAATAGATTGACCAGGCAATGCGTTCATCCTGATGGGACTGAACCCCAGACACGCCGATTCCTCCCAAGCACCATTTTTCCACCATGATCGGAAGCCCACCCTGAATCGGCAATCCGTATGAAAGTTTGAGAAAAACGGGTCTTTCTGCAATCCTTTCCTCCATATCCTTTGATTTTCGCCGGGAAATTGCCGCCATTTTTGCTTTTCCGATGGCGATTTCGCTGGTGGCAGAGCCGGTGCCATCCATGCGCTCAAGACGAAGCAGAGCACCACCTTCGTCAACAATGGCGATTGTGACACTCCAACTGTTTGCTTCGGCGCATCTGCGGGCTGCCTCGCACATCAGAATTATGTCCATTTCATTCAGGTGTGGCCTCATATGCATGTGTCGTTTTCTCCTCAGAAATGAAAGCCTGTCGTAAAATCAATCAAATCTCACAATATTAGATTAATTGACATTTTTAAAGAGGCGTGCCAAATCTTTGAGCGTCGCTGACGCGTCGCGACCTCACTCTGGGGGGAGTTCATGTTTTTCCGCGGTCATAAAATCAATCTGGCTTCAATGCGCCCGGGCAGGACTTCGTCCTTCCTGCAAGCAGATGGCAGCCAAGCCAAACTCTTCAAGAACACGCAAAGGGAACCCATCGATGACCACGTTGATTGACGACGTTTCCAAACGGATCACTTCAGGAGCACCCTTTCGGCAAGATCCCCTTGTTTCGCAGGGCCTGTCTATCCACGTCCTCGACACTATCGGTGCATGGATTGCGGGGCGTGCGACACGAGAAGGCCATCGTCTTTCACTGCTAAGGGATGCGAAAGCCCAATCATTGGCACCACTGACGCGCTCAACATTGGACACGATTGCACTTCGGGTCGCCACGGCGCGGCTCAGCGAGGTGGACGATGTGCATATGCCCTCATGCACAACGCCGGGCGCGATTGTGGTTATGACGGCTTTATCTTTGATGGCGGATCTGGCAGATCGCGCGGACGCCATTCTGTTTATCGATGCACTGCACGCGGGATATGAGATCATGACCCGCCTTGGCGAGGCGGTGTCCGGTCCTGATATATTGCACAAGGGCATCTGGCCCACCTATCTGCTCGCACCGGTCACGACGGCCGCAGTCACCGCAAAGCTTTTGGGCTTGGATTGGGAACGGACAGCGCATGCCCTGGCCATTGCGCTTTCCACATCGAGTGGAAGGCCGGGAGGCAGCGTGAGTGGCGGGGTCGTTGGCGGCGCGGGAACCTCTGCGCGTTGGTTGCTCGCGGGCCTTGCCGCAAAAACCGGCTGCATTGCAGCCCTTAGTGCCTCAAAAGGCTTCAATGGCGATAGAAACTTCATGGATGGAGAGTGGCCCGCGCGAAGCCACGGCGTGACATTGCAGAAGCCCATTCTCCTGAATGTCTTTGAAGGTCAGGCCGCTGTCCTTGGCACCAGTATCAAGCCTTATTGCGCAGCCAAGCACGCCATCGCCGCCATCGACGGCTTTCAAATGCTTCTGAAGCAGGGCATTCCGCTTGACGCTGTGACCAAGGTTGTTGTGAAAGCCCCGCCCGTGCATGCTGGCATGATCGGCCATCATGACGTCAGTTTGAGCCGCCTTTCTCGTATTACCAGTTGCAGCTATAATCTTGCACTGGCGGCGTTTTGGCCGGATAAATTGCTCGATATCGAGCGAACCGATGCCGTGACTGACCCAGCGGTGGTGGAGTTTGCAAAAAAGGTGGAGGTTCTTGCCGACCCTGAACTGGCGCGCCAATGCCCTCAAAATTATCCGGCGACCATCGATCTTTTCAACAATGAGCGGATTATTGCTTCAATTGCCATATCGGACGCCCTCGGCGACCCCGCCAAACCATTCGATCTTGATTTGGCTCGAGGAAAATTTCGCCGTCTCGCACGCGGTATCATCAGCGAAAGCCTGGCGGTGCGCATCGAGCAATGCTGTCTGGACTTGAACAATCCAACGGCCGGGCCGGAACTGGCAGCAATCATGACGGAGATAGACAATTCACTGACACCCAAAACGGTGGCAGACCATGACAGGGAAGACATGAAAAACGCCGGAATCATATCGGCCACAGAACTGGAGAGGAAAGACTATGGTAGGGTCAGTTGATGTCGTCATTGTAGGATTGGGTCCAACAGGTGCCACCTTGGCAAACCTGCTGTGCAGCATGGACCTGACGGTATGCATCGTTGAGGCCGATGAAACGATGTTTACGCTGCCGCGCGCGACCCATTTTGATGGTGAGGTGATGCGGGTGTTTCAAACAATCGGGCTTGCAGACAAGATCAAGCCCGACACACACGTCAATCCCGGCATGACCTTTATCAACGCGCAACATGAAGTCATCCTGCACTGGCCGCGTCCCGCCGAAGTGGGGCCGCAGAATTGGCATGGAAGTTATCGCTTTCACCAACCGGCGCTGGAAACCGTGCTGCGCGAGGGCCTCAATCGTTTCCCGCAAGCAAAGGTGTTATCCGGCTGTGAAGTCCTTTCAATCGAACAGGGCGAAGACGGCGTTATCGCACAATACCGTACCCGCAAGACGGGCGAAACCGCGTCAATCAAGGGCCGCTACCTTGTTGGATGTGACGGCGGACGATCACCTGTTCGTGGCATGATCTCGAGCCAGCTTGAAGATCTCGGAAGTCACGAGCGGTGGATCGTGGTCGATCTGCTGATGAACCGGGACGTTGAAGGCCTGACCGACGGCACGGTTCAATTTTGCAACCCGGTGCGCCCCACAACATTTATGCGTTGCGTCAAGAATCGGCGCCGGTGGGAATTTATGGTGATGCCCGGGGATGATCTTGAGCAGCTTCTGACGCCGGAGGGCATTTGGGGTCTTCTGTCGCCTTGGCTCACACCCGATGATGGCGAGATCGAACGTGCGGTGACCTATTTCTTCCACGCTGTCATGGCCAAGCCATGGCGAGTGGATCGCGTACTTCTTGCCGGAGATGCCGCGCACCAGACACCACCTTTCCTTGGTCAGGGGCTTTGTGCTGGCATCAGGGACAGTTCCAACCTCGCCTGGAAACTCGCCAGTGTGATCAAAGGCACCGCATCGGAGGCTCTCCTCGATACGTATGAACAGGAACGAGCGCCACACGTTCGCAAATATATTGAGAATGCCATACAGATCGGCAGTATCATTCAGACAGTTGACCCTGAACTGGCGCGCGAGAGAGATGAGAACCTGGCCAAGGGTGGACGGTTTATCACCTCAATCAACGCGCAACTTGGTGCGGGATTGCATGGATCAGAACCGCTCCCGGCGGGAATGATTTCGCGGCAACCAATCCTGAAGTCCGGTCGCCCGTTAGATGACGTGGTCGGCAATGCTTTCGTAGTTCTCGGCGCGAAGGATGTGCTGGACAAGGTGTCACAAGACACGCGCAGGCGATGGGATGACATCGGTTTGGTCTGCCTTGCTGATGAAGGTAGCGACTATTTGGCCGAGATTGGGGCGATGGCCATTATCATTCGGCCCGACCGTTACATATTGGGGATCGCCAATAGCCCGCAGGACCTTGATCGTATCTCACAGTCTATCCCATAATCGCCGCTGGCCGTCTGCAAATGGCAATTTCTGCGCTTCCGGTACTCACGTACATTAAGTACGCTCCGTTCCGGTTCTCGAAATCACCATTTTCGCCAGGCCAACGGCAATTCTTGAACAGACTGTCAGAATTGCTTCCCACTTGGGGTCAGCAGACAGACATGATTGGGATGGCGGCGCAAAGGTAAAATTTCCATCGGCAGCCCTTTTGAGGCCGTTCAGCGTCACTGATCTGGATGCTGAATGGCCTCAATTTCATTGGATCAGGCTTTAATTCCGGATCGGATAAAAAGGAAATTATCCAACGACTATAAAGCATTATAGCGCTGGCACTCTCAACGGTGCACAACGCTATAATAGAAAACAGATAAGTATTGCTCAGAGGATATCGAACACGGCAATAAAGCCGTATCCGATCATTTTCCTCATAGGATTTTTATAGCTGCTCTGCCTTGATCGAGTTGCGCAAGATGCCAATTTCGGAGATCTCAACTTCAACAATGTCTCCATCCTTGAGGAAAAGTTGCGGGTTGCGGCGAACGCCGACGCCACCGGGCGTTCCCGTAACAATCACATCGCCCGCTTCCAGCGGGGTAAAGATTGAGCAATACTCGATAATTTCCGGGATAGAGAAAATCATCTGGCTGGCGTCCGCGCTTTGGACTTCTTGTCCGTTAACGCGTGTCTTGAGGTGCAGCGGCGCGTTGTCAGGAATTTCGCCGCGCGTTGACATCCATGGGCCAAAGCCGCCCGTTTGATACCAGTTCTTGCCCGGCGTCCATTGCCCGGTGTGGCCCTGCCATTCGCGAATACTGCCGTCATTATAAGGCGCATAGCCGGCAATATGGCTCCAGGAATCCGCTTGCGATATCCGGCGACCGGGTTTGCTGATGATGATTGCAATCTCCCCTTCATAATCGAATGTGTGGGATTCGGGTGGAGCCACCAAAGGCTGCATATGGCCAATCTGGCTGGCTGGGAAACGCGCAAAAACCATCGGCTTCTTGCTGGGGTCTCTGCCAATTTCGGAGCGGTGCGCCTCATAATTCACGCCGATGCAGATGATTTTCGGCGGGTTGGGGATGACCGGAAGAAACGTAATATCCGTAAATGTATAGTCCGGCTTTGCGCCAACACATGCCCCTTCAAGTTCAGGAAGTGCATCTGCTTCAAGCACTGCCAGAAGATCTGCATAGCGCCCTTCAAACTTGCGCCCAAGATCGATAACGCCGTCATCAATGACAGCACCGAAGCTTTTGCGGCTCTCGATTTCAAAACTTAGTAGTTTCATGTCTTACGCACTCCTGTTTGTGCCGGTTCTGGGATTGATCATTCACGGTTGACCGGCAATCAAAGTCTTCCGGTCGCGGGGAGTGGAAACTCCTGCAGGAACGGCGCATATTCCGGCTCCAGATCAATCTCGATGGCTGCCATGACGCGGACGAGACCGATATATTCGCCGATGGTGACCAGCAGGTCCACGAGGTGCTCGCTGCTAAGGGCTTGCGCGAGTTGATCGAAACGCTCCCCGGAGAGCGTGATGTGATCTGTGAGTTCTCTTGTTGCCGCCAGCACCACCCGCGCCAGCGGCTCCAGGTGTGTCTCGCCACCTTCGCTCTCCACACCAATCGCCCGGATATCGTCCCGGCTCACCCCAAAGGAAAGCGCCACATCAACGTGATGCGCCCATTCATAGGCAGAGCGAGTGCTGTAGCCAACTTGCAAGATTGCCAGCTCCCGCAGGCGCGGGTTCAATCCACTTTGATGGCGGAAATACATTCCCCTTGCGGCAACAAGATTCGCCAGAACAGGACTATGCGCAACGGCCCGCGTAATATTTGAAGTCATGCGCGGGATGTTGCGATGCTCGGGCTGGAGATCCTCCAATTGCAAATATTTTATGCGCCCCATAGCCTTATGCCCCCAAGCTTCGCTTTGTCTCGCCAACAGCCTCGGCCACGATCGAAGCGGGATCATAACCAGCCGATGCGAATGCGATGAGGTCCGGCTGATAATTGGACTGCGAGCAAATCAGGAAGGCATCCCGCTCAAGGCCCTCAATCAAGACCTTTGCGGCATGTTCTGCCGGCACACGCACAGTGCGTCGCGTCGGAACACCGATGGAAAACTCTTCTGGTGCAGGCATTCCCGGCGGCGGGGTCGGTGGGATGCCACCCGGCATCTCGGCGGTTGCCGTAATACCGGGGCAGAAAACCGAAATGCCGACACCGGTTCCGCTTAGGGCATGCGCATAGGCATAGCTCAAGGAAATCTGGGCGCCTTTTGAGGTGATATAGGGGCCCATGAAGCGGATGGGAGGATCAGGGAGCAGCGCCAATGCAGACGAGGTGTTGACGATGTGGCCCGCGTTGCGCTCCAGCATTCCCGGCAAAAAAGCCTTGATGGTGCGAAGATAACCCAGCACATTGACATCGAATGCGGCTTGAAACTGATCAAGACCAACAGTCAAGATAGAGCCGGTGACTGGAGGCTTGGCGGCGTTGTTGATGAGGATATCGACCACACCGCAGCTGCTTTCGACCTGCCGCTGCAAGTCAGCGACCTCCTGATCGTTGGCGAGATTACAGCGGAAGGCCACCGCCTTGCCGCCGGGCACGGATTTGGCCGCTTCTTTCGCGCCGTCCTCATTCATATCCACGATAACAACCCGGGCACCCAACTGGCCAAGGCTTCGTGCAGTCGCGCGACCGATGCCGGTCGCTGCACCCGTTATGAGTACCAATTTGCCGTCGAATTTCATCCGTTGCATCCTATGTTACAGCTTCAGCCTATTGTTTTCGTTTGTCTTTTCAGAGAGATCGGAGCCCATTTTTCCTTGACAAACTCTAGGCAGCCGGTGTTTCACCCAGAAGGGAAATAAAAGCGCCCCATGAGCAGGCGTCAGCCTTGGCGTCATAGCCAAAGCCGGGGCCAGCCTCATGAATATCGGGATCGGTGAACCCGTGACCGACACCCCCGAAGAGGCACAGTTGGTAGTTGACACCTGCGGTGCTCATGTCCTGCTGGAAGCCGTGTATTTGGCTCATCGGCGAAAAAGGGTCGGCATCGCCGACACAAACCATCAGCGAGGTGTTGATGGCTGCCGCACCACGCTCGCTTGTGAGTGCGCCATGGAAGACGGTTGCGCTTTTGACAGGAACCCCAGACCTTGCAAGTTCCAGCCCGCACCAGCCACCGAAACAATAGCCAGCGACCGCGATGGCCCCGACATCCAGCCCGGCGGCGTCAGCGAGGGCTTGCAACCCGGCTTCAACACGCACCAGCAACAGATCGGGCTGTGCTTTCAGTGCGCCCACCAAGGCACGCGCCTGTGGAGGCTCTTTCACCAGCTGTCCTGCCCCGTATAAATCCGCTGCGAAGGCGTGATAGCCAAGGCTCGCCAGCATGTCGGCGCGTCTGCGCATATGAGGTCCAAGCCCAGGGGCTTCATGCAGCAACAGAACGCCGGTTTTGGCGGCGCTGTCTCCCGCCGCATAATATCCGATACATTCTGTATCTCCGGCGTCATAACGCCGCTCAACACCCCGCATCTCAAACACCTCCCCGTGTTAAGCTGTTGATGATCGGCAGGCCAAAAACCATGGCGTGAATGCCCATGCTCGATATCTGTTTGCACACATCGAGCACTTCCCGTGCGCTTGCTCCATGCTCCAAGGCTGCCCGCACATGTTGGCGCACACCAACAGGATTGAGCTGTGTGACCTGCGCATGAACCGCAAGCGCGATCAGATGCGCCTCCTTCATCGACAGTGTCGCATCCGGCCCCCGCATTGGGGCGGCCGCGAAATTGAGCCAGCATTGATAGAATTTCGGATCAAGCTTTATTCCGGCCTGAACCTCTTCCAAGACCGCCCCGAAAACGGCGAGATGCTCCTTGCGCACCATCGTCGCAGACGGCTCATCGACAATTATCTCGCCGGGCGCGAACTCGGCAATTGCTTCTGCGGCAAGCAGATAAGAGTGAATGCCCATCGCGCTGACCGTTGCGACCACGCAAAGCAGCTCTGAAGGGCTGGCCCCCAATTCCAATGCCTGGCGGGCGTGGTTTTTAAACCCTTTTTCGAACATATGCGTGGGCGAACAATTCGTTGCCACATAGATCAATTCGCGCAGTTTTGGCGATATCGACCCTTGCTCGTCGGAATAGACGGAGAAATCGAGATAGGCGGCAACATAGGCTGGTGAGTAGGAAAGCATCGCCTCCCAGTCATCATGCCAGTGACCACGCCGACGTTTGAACTCCGCACGGATCCAGTCTGGATCGAGCGACGACCCTGCTGATGTCAAGATGGCCTCCATGGTCGTCAGAACGGGCTGAGCGGGGCAAGCCCGAAGTGAAGGCGTGCAGCGTTGACGGCGGTGCGCGACCGCTGCTGAACAAAATGGGTTTTCTGCACCGCCGCGTCGCGATAGATACGGGCGAGCATGGATTGCTTGGCCCCGGTGCTCGTGCCTGCGGTGGTGAAGATGATTTCCAACCCATCCCAAGCAAGGCGGCAGGCCTCTTGGGCGGCAGCAAAGAGCCGTCTATCGGTCTCTTCCGTAAAACCTTCTCCGGTCTCCTGATGAAGCCTGCACGCTTCGAGATAGCGTTCTGTGACCTTCAAAAGCAGCGCTTCGGCGGAATCGATCTTGGTTTGGGCGTCGCCATAATATTGCTGGAACTCATGGCTCTCGTACAAACGCTGCTTTGATGAGAAACGCATCGGTTTGTTGCGCAAAATCTCTTCGAAAATATCGAGCGCGCCCTTCACAGCGCCGACGACGACCGCACCCAGCTCAATGACAAAATACGATGCTTTGCGGCCGTTATACATTGGATTTGAATGCACCGCCGCGCCGCGCTCGCCCCGCCACATGACGATGGGAGCAGTGCGATATTCCGGCACAAACACATCCTTGACGACCAGCCGACGAGAGCCGGTGCCCTGCATCCCAATCATGTCCCAGTTATTGACGATTTCATAATCAGAACGGTCAACCAGCATCAATCGGGGCGTCATGCTGCCATCAGCTTCCGGTGTCAGTCCACTGACCATTGCGTGGGTTGAGACATCGCAACCCGATGCGTAGTCCCAACCGCCGCTGACACGAAATCCGCCCTTTTCAAGCGTCACCGGAACCGGAGACCCAACAGAGGGACAACGATAATCACCATCATCGCCATAGGCTTCCATCTGCGCACGTTCGCTGAAATCGGCCAGCATGATAGGATGGCCGGACACAAGCGCCAGAACCCAGCCGCTCGAAGGGCAGCCGCGGGCGATTTCCATCATCACCTTCACGTAAGTGGTCAGGTCAAATTCGTAGCCACCGAAACGACGCGGCTGGACAACACGATAGAATCCAGCCCGCATGAACTCCTGATGAGTGACCTCCAACAAGCGCCCACCGGCCTCTGCCTCGGCCTGTCGCCCTCTGAGTGTGCCGATCATGGACGTAGCACGCGCGATCATCTCATCTGGCTGCAGATTCGGCTCCGGCGGCTCCAATCCAATAGTTTCGAACTTTCGCTCAACATTTACCATTAACGCACCTCACCCTCCGCATGAGCCCTCGCAATTTTGGCGAGTACTCTCCTGAGGATGATTTGAAACCCGCCATTGGCAATCGACAACAAGGGTCAAGGCCATGTCCGGTATGTGTACACGGATACATCTGCCGGACGCCTGCGTCAGCCAAGATGTAGGGTGCTGCTGAAGGCTTTAGTGTTCAAGTCACGCAGTTAAATGGTTAATTGCGCCCGTCTCCGATATTCGGAACGTTCTCGATATCAAGAGGTCGCCCAATGAGGCTGTTTCCATTTTATTCCACACATCCTCGGTATGGCCGAGCCATCCTGGCCGCATGCTCGCTTATCCTATGCATGAACGCGGCGTTTCCCATCTACGGTGCAAGCGTGATCAACACATCCATGGTCACATCACTGGGCTGGGATCGCAGCCTGTTGGGACTGCTTGTGTCCGTCAACATGGCCGTTACCGGCATTACAGCGCCGCTCGTCGGTTCCGCAGTCAATCGCTTTGGTGCGCGCCTCGTGCTGATCGCAGGCAGCCTGTTACTGCTCCTTGGAGCGAGCGCAATGGCCTTCTGGGTTGAAAAGCCCTGGCAGGTCGTCGTTGCATTTGGCATCCTCATGGGATTGGCCATGAGTGCCGGTGGTTTTGTTGCCAATCAAGCCTGTGTCGCGGCCTGGTTTGATAAAAAGCGGGCTCGGGCCTTTGCGGTTCTTTATGCCACAATGGGCGTCGGCGGTTTCGTTGCAGCGCCACTGATCAGCCGGTCCATTGCCCTAAGCGATTGGCGCGCCGGATGGCTCGTCTTCATCGGTGCCGGAGCGTTGGCTTTGTTTCTGGCAATCTTCGTTGTGCGCGATACGCCACCGGGCGCAAGCGGTGCCGATGTTGCAAAATTCGCACAATTCGATGCTTCGGGAGATCAAAAGGGCTCGGTCTACAAATCGCCGGCACTGTGGCTGGTGATCACATGCATTGTCACGGCTGGTGCCGGATGTTCATTCTACATCGCCCATGGATTGGCGCTTCTGCATGATTCCAGCTTTGCCCCGACGGATGCAGCAGCATCGCTATCGCTGATGGCCGCCTCGACCTTGCTGGGCAACTTCGCCGTTGGAGCTTTCAGTGAGCGTTTAGGCACCCGCAATATTCTCGCGGGCGGCCTCTTTATCTTTGCTTTGGGTATATTGACGCTCGGTTACGCTCATAATTCAATCATGCTCTATGCCTATGCCGTCTTGTTGGGTGCTGGCTATGGTGCGGTGCAGGTGAGCTCAATGGCCTTGCTGAGCGAAACCTTTGATTCACGGCATTTTGCTGCGGTCTCCGGCTTTGCAATTTCAATGATGACAATCGCAAGCGCTGTTGCGCCAATCGTTGTCGGACAGTTGTTCGATCACACACACACCTATATGCCAAGCGTCCTGACCATTGCCGCGCTGAATGGTATCGCCGCAGTGCTTATGGCAACCAATCGCCGGGCTTTTTTGTCCGGCACCCCGCAGGCACACGCCACCTAAATGGTTGAGGGGCGGCGCATGCGCCCGCCCGGCCTCACATGCGTGGTGACGAACCCGTAACGGGATCAACGTGCGATGAAAGAACAGGAGAAGGCCGACGGTGGCGAAAGCCAGGTCGGCCTTCTGCTGTTTGGGCAGGCCGCTTCCACGGAACCCTATTCTGCTGAGCGCCGAGACAACCCATGCCGATCAACCGGGTTGAAGCCTCGCCACAGCAACCGCGCTTGATAGCCCATCCGACCTTCATTGGTTTGCCGCTTGCTCCAAGCATTTTGAGGTGCTGAATGAACATCTGCGTCACTCTCTGACGTTTGTCATGGACCATCAAAACCCTATCGCTGCATGTCATCCACAAAGAGAAACCGCCGCTCTTTCGAGCGGCGGTTCAAATGACCCGGTATTGAAATCCTGCTCAGACCTCAGGCTTCTTCAAACTTGTCCTTCAGCCCCTGCAAAGCACCGGAGATGTCGCTGCCGATTCCTTTTTCTGCCATTTCCTGAATCGCACTCGGCACGTCAACGGCAATGCTATACTCAACCTTGGAGCCTGCACCCGACTCACCCACAACAAATGTCGCCAGAAAGCCTTCGAGCTTCGGCGCGCCCGGAGGCAAATCCTGATTCGGCACCATCTCGTAAGCAAGTGTGCGCTTTTCATTATCAAGTACGGCAATGCGGTCCAAGATCGTATTGCCTCGTTTCATCTTGACAATGCGCTCACCCTTGGCTGGCCCTTGTGCCGTGGATTCAATATGAGGCTGCCAAGCATGAAAATTGTAAAAATCGCTGATAAACGTCCAGACTTCCGCAGCGGGTGCCTTCAATTCGACGGACTGAGATAGTTTCATTGTCTTCTCCCTTGTTATTTCCGTCCCGGAACGAAACGGAAGATTAAAAAAATCGTCGCCACCTTTGTTCACACCAACGCCTGATGCCGACCCAATGGCGACATCAGGCCGCTCACATCGCCTCGAGTGATTGTGCAAATGTGATGTCGATCGGTGTCAGTGCACGAATTTCATCTGGCGTGAATCCATCTGCAATCGCAGTCACTTCAAAGCCATTTCCCTGACGTACCAGCAGCGCAAGGTCAGTCACCACCGTGTCGACACACTCAAGCGCGCTGAGGGGATAGGAACATTCGCGCACAAATTTAGGCTTACCCTTGCCATCGCAATGTTCCATGAGAACGATGACCTTGCTCCCGGATGACGCGAGATCCATAGCGCCGCCAATGCCCCCACCGGACTGGCCCGGCACGGCCCAATTGGCGAGATCGCCCTTTTCACTGACCTGATAGGCCCCCAAGAGGATCGCCGACAGCTTTCCTGATCGCGCAATTTCAAAGGAGGCTACGCTGTCGAACAAGGCACCACCGGGTCGCATTTTGATGAAGTTTCCTGCCGCATCGAAAAAATCGACATCGAATTGGGCAGGGTCTTGCAGCAGATCGTAACCGAGAGCGCCATTCTCTGCGTGAAGAAAGATGGATTTGTCCTGCGTGTGCCCAGCCACCAGCGTGGGCAGGCCTGAGCCAAGATTGACATAGGCGCCTTCAGGCAAGAGTGCCGCAGCGCGCTTTGCCATATTCGTCCGGGTTAAGGCTGGTTTGCCGAAATATTCCCGCCCACTCTCGGGCGCACGGCGGCCCATACGGCCCGCAGGGGCCGGATATTTGGCGACCGTCTGCACGACGCGTGAAACAAAAATCCCCGGCAAGCCGACACGTTCGGGCAAAATTTCGCCAGCTTCCACAATGTGCTCCACCTCAACGATGGTCAATTTTGCCGCCCTAGCAAAACTGGCATGAAAATGCGCACTGCTGCCGCGAAACTCGACATTACCGAAACGGTCAGCCCGGTATCCACGGATCAGCGCAACATCAACGGGCAGAGCATGTTCAAGAACATAATCCCGCTCGCCAAAGCGCCGTACTTCTTTGCCCTCCTGAAGAGGCGTTCCGACCGTGACGGGACTATAGAAAGCAGGCAAACCTGCACCCGCCGCACGCAGCCTTTCCACGAGGATGCCCTGTGGCACCATTTCAAGCGCAATCTCGCCTGCCGCAATCTTTTCCTCCTCAGGTGAAGGCATGCCCGGACGGACGGAAAAAGACAGAACAAGCCTGCTCACCTGACCGTTCTGCACCAGAATCTGCGGGCGAAAATCGCCTCCCGCACCCAAAGAGTTGGCGATGATGGCGAGATTCTTGGCCCCTTGTGCCTGCAACGCCAACACCAGGCTGTTGGGATAGGAATGGCCAACGCCAAAGCCAGCAATTGCAATCGATGCGCCGTCCTTGATATCCGCAACAGCGTCACTGGTACTTTCGAAGACCTTGTTCAATGCCTCCTCCTTCCATTACATCTAAATTGAATTTGGCAAATCAGGCCGGTGTAAATCGTGGGAGAGCCGTGTCGTCGCTGCTATTGTGAAACACGACCTTTACGCGCTGGCCTATGCGCAGCGTTTCCCGGCTATAGTCGACGAGGTTGCTGAGCATGCGCACGCCCTCATCAAGGTCGATCAGCGCAAGAATGTAGCCGGGCGTTTCACGATAGGCACCCTCACCTTTCATGACCTCTGTGAAGCTATAGATTTCGCCGAAGCCGGACGCTTCACGCCAGTCAAGCTCAAAGCTGCCGCACGCGGTGCAGAATGCTTTTGGATACCAAACCGGTTTTGCACAATGCGTGCAGAACGGCAGCAGCAGCTTGCCTTTCCGGGCATTCGTCCAGAACGGTTCTGTTTCCGGGAAAACCACCGGAACAGGAATGGGAAGCGCTTGCGCTTCTTGACGGTCTTCCATCATGCGTCCTCCTGACCCAACACCAGCGTCACGCTGGCGTGCCGCGACATGCCGCCGCCGGTTCCGTGCGCCAGCGCTATGGTGCAGTTTTTAACCTGTGTATTTGGATTGGCTTCGCCCCGCAGCTGGCGCACCGCTTCGATGGTTCGCACCATGCCACCTTGGTAGCCAGGATGGTTGTTGCAAAGGCCGCCGCCATCGGTGTTGATCGGAAGTGCGCCATCAAGCCCCAGCGCGCCGCTGGCAACGAATGCACCACCCTCGCCTTTCGCGCAGAAGCCGAGATCCTCCAATGTCATGATGACGGTGATTGTGAAGGAGTCATAAATCGAGGCATACCGAACGTCTCGAGGGCTGACACCCGCCTCAGTGAATGCACGAGGTCCTGAAAGGGCCGCTGCCGTGCTGGCAAAATCGCTTGGGCCATCGCCACCATGCCGGATCGCTTCGGCATGACCCAAAAGCTTCACGCTCTGGCGCTTCAAGCTGCGCGCAATTTCAGGAGCAACAAGAACGAGAGCGCCGCCGCCATCGGTCACGACGCAGCAATCGAGCCGATGAAGGGGATCCGCAATCATTGGTGAATTCACAACATCGTCGATTGAAACGGGCTTGCGCAACAACGCATTCGGATTGTGTTGAGCATAGGCTGTCGCAGCGACCTTGACGGCGGCGAGCTGCTCTGTCGTCGTGCCGTATTCATGCATATGCCGTCGCGCAGCCAGCGCGTAAATGGCCGCATTGGTTTCGCCATAGACTGTCTCGAAGGGGAACTCCGGGGTATCCGCAGTATGCTTGGCACCGCGAATGACACCCCGTACCTTGGCCCCTTGCGTGATGAGGGCGACCTTGCACTTTCCTGCGGCAATGGCAGCAGCGGCATGGCCGACATGCGCCATATAGGAGGAGCCGCCGGTAAAGGTGGAATCGATGTAGCTCAATCTCAGGCCGAGATATTCGGCCATGGAAATGCCACCGAACCCCAACTGACCATTGCTGAAATAACCATCCACGTCTTTGATGGACAGGCCTGCATCGCTAAGTGCGCCCATCGCACATTCTGCATGGATTTGCTGCACGGAATGGTCAGGCAGATTACGGCCCGGATGCTCGTAGGCCCCGACAATGAAGGCCTTGCCACGGATACTCATATCATCTCCCCAATGTCTACGCGGGCAAGTGTTTGGTGAACAAACGACCAAAAGCCTCGGGGCTATCGTTTAGCCCAGCATTGCGCAGGCACCACCAGAGCATTGCCTGATTGCTGGTCAACACAGGCACACCAAGATCACGCTCAAGCGTCGCGACGATATCGATGACGCGGATGGCCGTGCAACTGAGGAAGTAAACGTCGGCCCCGCAGCCTGCATGGTCCAACGCCCAGCGATACCATTGACCCGGCTCCACCGCAGACATCGCCTTGCCTTCATCAAGGTCGCGCCCCACAGCGCGGACCACCTCAAAACCGTGATGTTGGAGAAATGCCGTCTCACGCTCGACGACGGACGAAATATAGGGGGTGATCAGCGCGATGCGCTTGGCACCGAGAGCCTTAAGACCCGCAACCACGCCGTCTGCGGTACTCGTCGCAGGCCGCGCCGCAATCTTTTCGATCCGCTGGCGCAGCATATTGCCCATTTCCACGTCGAACGTTGATACAGCCGTGCAGTTGAAGACAATGCGATCAACGCCCGCGTCGCACAGCAAGGGAACCGCACCTTCGATTTGCCCCGTCATTCCCAAGAGTTCCTCACGGCTGCTGCCTGCGAGCTTGAGCCGGGTCGTGAGGAGTGAAACCCCCTGCGGAAGCATCCGCGTCAGTTCCGGCTCGGCAACCGGGTTGCTCGACGGCAACAGCATGCCCAAACTCAGACGCCAGCCATAACCTTTGCCCCGCCCCGAATTGGTTTCTGCATTTGCCATGTTCGCTCCCGGAATAGACATGCGCTTGATGGCGCACCAATGGGCGTATTTCTGACTGTGACACGGCCTAGAGCCAACTCCCATGTGGCGCTCGTCCGCCTGGTGTCTGACCCATCCAATCCACAAAAGTTGCCGTTATCGGCACCGTCCGCTCTTGAGCGCAAAGCATATTGACAGACGTTAAAATGAGTGCCCATTTTGACGCGGGAGGAATAACAACATGTCAGAAAACATCAGAGCTTTGTCCCGTGGACTCAATGTGCTTGAGTTTCTCAGCGAAACCGGCGGCGCGACCAGACAGGCCACCGTTGCCCATTTCGGGCTCTCGCGACCCACGATCTATCGTTTACTCGGTACCCTTGAAAAAAGCGGCCTTATCTCGCTTGGTGACGATGGTGTCTATCGACCGACCATTGCCACGCGCGCCCTCAAGGAAGGGCTGACGGATGACGTATGGGCGCTCTGGGCGGCTGAGCCCATTCTGCTCGAGTTACAAAAGGAAGTAGTCTGGACCAGTGAGATCACCACCTTCGATGCTTACAGCTGTACAATGCTCAAGCGCGATACAACCCACTCACTAAACCCCTATCATATCAACCTGCTGGATTTTGATGACAACCACCGATCAATGCTGACAAGTGCATGCGGTCTTGCCTATTTGGCCTTCTGCCCCCAACAACAGCGGGCGCAGATTCTCGAGCATCTCGGACATTTTGGTGATCGGGCCCATTCCGATAGCCAGCGGGGTGCCGGTGCCCACACTCGAAACTTGATCAACAAAGTTATTAGCGATGGTTACGCTGTCGAGCAACGAAACTCGTATCCACTGATCGCGGCCATCGCCGTTCCCATTCGTTATGACAATCGTGTGCTTGCATGTCTGAGCATTGTCTGGCTTCCGCGTGCTGTAAAGCTGCAGGATGGCATCACTCAGTTTTTACCGGCTCTCAAGCGAGCACAATCTTTCATTGAACAAAAGCTCCTGGACGATGCATCAATTGAATATGATACGAATTTTACCGCTAAATATGTCCATCATGGGCAACAGCACGAGCTGATTTAATCGAAATCCTATCCGTTTTTTTGATTGAGGTTTTTAATGTCTCGGGCAGCAATCGGGGCAAGACACAAAACAAAAATCGTCGTCCGGCGGTAAACCGGACGACGAAACGCGGTCTCTCCGAATGCGAGCATTCAGCAGCCGGAAGTATACATATATGAGGAGGCTTTAGGCCGCATTCGCTATAGAAGCGTGCACTTTCCTGCGGGTCAAATTGCGCTCTTTATAACCGTCAGAATGTCACTCGAAGCCCGGCATAGAAGGCGCGACCGTCGCCAGGAATGTAACCTACCGAATTTGTCAGGCCCAAACTGGGGATGGAGTTGACTTTTATAAGCGCTGCCATTGCGTTATATTTTGTATCGAAAACGTTGGTTATCAGCCCGAAAATTTCAGCATTGTCACTGAGCTTGTAGCTCGCATTCAGTGAAAGGAGCGCATAAGGGTCTGACTTTTTGAGCGTATTGTTTTCGTCAAATTGAGCATAGCTTCCAGCAACTCCCGTACCCAAAGCGCCAATTTTCAGACGATCATTGACAGCATAATCGACACTCACGTTCAATATCTGGTTCGGGATATTGGGCATTTCCGAGCCCTTGGGAACAGTGATATTGCCCATTGCATCTGCAGAGGGATTATCCGAACTGAATTCTGTAAATTCCTCTTCGAAGGTTGATTTTTGCAGGATGTAGTCCAGGCCAATCGTCCAGGGACCGGTTTCCAGGGCCGCATTGAAGCGAACGCCCCGGCGCCAGCTATCGCCTACATTGCTGAACATCGGGCGTGTTTCACGCAATACCAGCCAATAGGTATCCGAGGTCATCTGCGAGAACAGCCGCACATTCCATGATAGGGTTGCATCGCCGAGCACGGTGTTTTGTCCGCGAAGGCCAGCTTCGAAATTGTCCGAATGCGTCTGCAAAAGCGGTTCGTCGGCTATTGGAAAATTGGGAAACGCGCAGGTTGATGCGAGATTGCTGCACATCGTTCCAAAGGACGTGGGAGCCCGGCTTTCGCGGTTGTAGCCGGCATATCCCACCAAATCACTGTTGAACTTGTAGGTGAGGCCGATTGAGGGATCGACGCTGTAGTAGGTTTTGTGCATGTTCAGATCATAGTCGTAGGTGACGTTCGTTGCCGAGCCGTTATAGCGATTGAGGTCTGAAACATTAAATCGCAGTGCACTGCCAACTGTCAGCCGATCCGTCACCGCCAGTTGATCCGCAGCATAAAGCGAGAAATAGAGCGCTCGCAAATCTGCCGAGGTTGTCTGATAGACTCCTTGGTCATTGGTGTAGACATAGTCGCTGGTATATTCACCCAGGCTTCTCGAAACCGTACCCGAGGTCGTCGATCCGTCGAAAGCGGCGCCGATGACGAAATCGTTAGCACGACCAAAAACTGTGCCGCTGTTTCGTCCCTCAAGTGACCCACCGTAGGTATAGGCGTCTTCACTGTAATTCGTAAGCGACGCGTAACGATAGGAACTGGAATATAAAGGAAAGCGATCACCGCTCAGCGTAAGATAGGGCGAGCCCATCATGTTGCAAAGTGTCGCTGCGTTGTCGGTGCAGGATTGCGGGGTTTCACCATCGGCCCAGTGCTTGGTCCGTGACACGTGCCCAATGTAGGTTTTGCCATTCAAGTCCCAACCTGTATCGGTCTCATGCTCGCCGGAAAGCTGTATCTTCCATCGTCTGTCAGTGTCGCCGCTTGGCGCTATGAAGGAACTTGAACGGTCCTTCGCAAGCATTTCGGCCGGTGTCAGGCCGTTGCCGGAGGACTTGAGGTCCTGGCCACTAAAGGAGAGGTGCAGGTTTGACGTCTCATTTCGCCAACCCAGATCGCCATAGAACTCGTACTGTTTACTGTCGGTATTATCACGCCAGCTCGGATCCTGAATTCTGCTGCCGGCGAAATAGGTAGAAAAGTTGTTTTTGGATTGGCCAGTCTGGATGGTCTCGCGATTGCGCCCGAAGGAGCCCCCCATCGTGTAGATTTCGGTTCCGACATGATTGAACCCGTCCGGGGCCGGGCGCGGTTTGGCCAGATCCCCAAAACCGATCAGAATTTGATCCGGCTTCAGTGCTCCCACCATGCCCTGGGGCATGACAAAAATCGGATTGATGTTGCCAATTGCCGCAGGTCCACCAAGAGGTGGACCGAGATTGAACGATTTGCGCGGCACGATCATCCCAAAGGGCGGCGGCGGCAATCCATCTGGTCCAGGTGCCGCTCCCGGACCAGCACCCGGACCTGGTCCTTGACCAGGGCCTGGACCTGCTCCGGAACCGGGGCCCTGGCCTGGTGCTGCACTTGGACCCACACTTGAACCATTGTCCACCAACGTCAGATCCGGGCAATTCTTGGTGTTGGGATCTTTCGAACGCTTTGTCTGGTCACCGCCGGGACAATCAAGCCTCTGCGTGTCCGTCGTTGGATTTCGGTTTGTCTTGGCTTTTTTAACTGCGCCATCCTGTGCGTAGGCTCCCGCGCAAACCATCACCAAAGTGAGGGCACAGCAACTCGCAGCAAGACATAAGCCTGCCTTTGAACACATTCCTTGTCCTCCCCAAGTTATGCATGTCGTTTTTTGGAAATAGCTAATCGATGACCCGCTCCCATTCGGGCCTGCATCCATCAACGATGACCGATCAGGGGTCGCGCCCTGATCGGTGATGGCTTTCAGAGTGTGAAAGCGATCAAAATTGCACGATTATTCCCTTTGAATTTTGCGGCTTGCTCCCTTCCGCAAGCCGCTCAAGGGCAACGATATTCACGGCTACAGTAAACGAGCGCCCGCGCTCCTTCAGCTTCACTGACCTCGTCAACTTCTGCGATAATGAGCATATGAGTGCCAACAATCTGGGTGAAGCTGACTTGGCAATGGAACACCGCGGTCGCCTCATTCAACTCTGGAATCCCGAAGGCATTGGTCTTCCAGTCGCCCATCGCGAATTTATCGGGCAAAAACGTCCCGAAACGGCCTGCAAAGGCATCGGCTATGGGAATATGCTTGCGTGCATTCAGAACATTGAGAGTGAAATGGCGGTTTTTCTCGAGGGCCTGACATGTGCGTGAGGACTGGTTGAGGCAGATCATCAGGGTCGGTCGGTCTCCATCGGCAGAGACGGAACTCATTGCTGAGATTGTGACGCCCGCACGCCCTGCCGGGCCATCGGTGGCAACAATAGAAACGGGAGCCGCAACCCGCCCCATGCCAGAGATGAATTTCGCTTTCAGAGCGGCTTTTTCCTCGGCTGCGGTCAGCCCGCCTCCGCTTGTCACAGCCGAAGTCTCTATCTGCTGTGGTTCTGATGTCCAGTCCGTTGCAGGAGGAACACTCTTGGTGTCTGCCGCAACTTTGTCGCTGTTGGTGTGAACGTGATGTTGCATACCCACCTCCCATTGAGTTTCGCGTGCGCCTGTTTTCCAATTCCTGTTGCTTACGGGCGGGGGCCTTGCGGTCCTTCTGGAAATTTCCGCGCAGCCAACTGCATGGCCGTTTTGTCGAATTGCAGGCCGGGATTGGTGCGCGCCATGGAAATGTCACGGTAATAGCGCTGAAGCCGTGAACCATTTTTCGCCGAAGTGCTCGTGCCGGCAGCACTGTAGAGGATCTCAACCGCGTCCATCGACAGATGCGCCGCGTGCTGCAACCCTGCTTGAATGCGAAGATCATCGAACTCCGTATAAGCGCTGGGGTCCTTCACGCCACGTTCGCAATAGTCGAGATAGGAACGAGTGCCGGCTGCCAGAGCATTGGATGCCATTTCGAGCATGCCCAGTGCGACGCCATAGGGTCGGTGGAAGTCTGGCACACCTGGCATCGGCGGTCCGAGTTTCGGAGCCCCTGCCCGCAGTCCTACGATCCGTTCGAATTCGTCCAGCGCAGCAAAGCCGACACCCACCAAAATTGAGGTGATCTCCGCCTGGAAGAAGCCGAACATACGGCCTGAATACATGGAGTTGCCGTGCAATTTGTAACCTTCGGTGCCACCATCGATATTGACGGCGAAGAAGTTTTGGCGGACCAGCAGAGCCTTGGGGATCAATTGCTTGTCGATGCGGATACTGTTTGAGCCACTGGCACGCATGCCGATGAAGTCGCGCCAGTTGTCGATCATCTCCCAGCCAGACCTTGGAACCATGGCAATCCCAAGTTCGGGCGGGCCGTCTTTCGCCGGGCCAGCAATGCGAACGCCAACGATAGCATGCGTGCTGTAGGGCGAACCGGAGCAATAATCCCAGGTTCCGTCAATGATCCAGCCGTCATCGCATTCCGTGGCTGTCCCGCCTGGCACGCCGCGGGCCGGGGCTGCAAATTCACCGTCATCGCCAAAGATGATGTCTTGGCCGGTCTTATCAAACAAAGCTGCAGCATTTACGGCATGTCCGGAAGCAAGGCAGAGGCACCAGCCAGAACCGGGGCAGCCTCGCGCAATTTCGACGATGACACGAGAAAAGACCGTCAGGTCAAATTCATAGCCGCCATACATGACAGGCTGCAGGATTCGATAGAAACCAGCCTTGCGAAAACGCTCATGCATTTCAGGAGAATATGTGCCTCGCTCTTCTGCGTCGGCTTGGCCGTCGAGCAAAAGCGGCCGCAAGTCAATGGCGCGCTGTATGATCTGCTCTGGTGTGAGGCCGGGTTCAGGTTGCGCCAAAGGCGTTACCTGTTTTTGAGTGCTCTTTGTGGCGAGTACCACGGTGCGTTCTTTGGCAGCGACCACGTCTGAATGCTCCTTGTTTTGAACTATTCATTCATCGTGTCAGGCTGACTTAAGACGAACAAGGATCAGACAAACTACGTCCGTCGTGCGTACAAAAATCGATTGCCAAATATAAATTTATATAAAATTCAATGGGTTGTATCTATAGCTGAAGAACGCCAAGGTATGGGGAGCGGGTGTCCCATGTTTGATGAATGGCACAGCGCCGTCCTGTTCAAAGTGCAGGGGCCGCTGGTCTAGATTTGCGTTTGGAAAAGTGTGTTGCTTGCGGTTCCGGGCAGCTTCATGGGCTGATTATTGCCCACCCTTTGTCAATCGGCTCGGAATGTTGACCCCTTATCGGCGTCCAATCTTCACCCCCCTGTAGCCGATCAGCGCTTGGCCTGCCCGGCGCTGGCCGGGGTTGCAGAGGGTAGGCCAAGTGCGGGTGATGTCGTTCTTCGTCTTTAGCTTTGAGAGCGGTTCTTGAAGCGCCAGGATTCGTTTCCGGTCTCGACGATCTCGCAATGATGGGTCAGGCGGTCGAGGAGCGCCGTCGTCATCTTGGCATCGCCGAACACTGTCGGCCATTCACCGAAGGCGAGGTTCGTGGTGACGATGATCGAGGTGCGCTCGTAGAGCCTGCTGATGAGGTGGAACAGGAGTTGGCCTCCGGCCTGAGCGAAGGGCAGATAGCCGAGTTCATCGAGGATGATGAAGTCCAGGCGATTGAGGTAGTCGGCCGTTCGTCCCTGCTTTCCGCTGCGCGTTTCCGTTTCCAGGCGGTTGACCAGATCGACGACATTGAAGAAGCGACCACGCGTTCCGTTGCGGATCAAGGCACGGGCAATCGCAATGGCCAGGTGGCTCTTTCCTGTTCCCGTGCCGCCGACGAGAACGATGTTACGTTGGTCGGCGACGAAGGTGCCGGCGGCCAGCTCCCGGACCAGGGGTTCATTGACGGGTGTATCGGCGAAGTCGAAGTCGTCGATGTCCTTGGCCAGAGGCAGCTTGGCGATGCTGAGCTGGTAGCGAATGGACCGGGCCTGCTTCTCGGCGATCTCCGACTGCAGGAGGTCACCGACAATGCGCGGCGGTTCGTGCTGTCGCTTGATGCCGTTGCCCATGACCTCGTCATAAGCGCTGCGCATTCCGTAGAGCTTCAGCGTGCTCATCAGTTCGAGAACCTGTGTGCGTTCCATCAGCTTGCCCTCCTGAGCCTGTCATAGCGGGCGCAGTCGGCGACCGGCTCATGGGTCAATCGAAGCGCATCGGGGGTTTGAAGAGTTGCCGCTGGAGCCGGATCACGACTGCGGGCCAGAATGTTGATGATCACCGAAGCAGAGCAAACGCCGTGATCCAGTGCCTCTTGGCAGGCCGCATCGACAGCCGTCAGACCATCGGTCGGAACGCAGGCAAGGATGGTAACCATTTGCCGATCACCGGCATGGACTGACTTCAGGCGCTTGCGGACCTTCTCCATCGCCGCTGGCAGTGCCCAGTCCCTGAACGGTGCACCATTGCGCAGAGCTCCGGGTTTGCGAGCCAGAACAGGCACATAATGCCAAGGATTGTAGGCTGTCTCGCCCCGGCCAAAACAACGCTGATGCTCTCCGACATTGACCCCGTCCTGCCGGATAACGATCCGGTCGGCATAGGCATGCACCTCGACGGGGCGGCCGACGGCAGTCGAGAGAACTGAGTATTTGTTGTTGTCGAAACGGACCGTGCAGGTCTTTGACACCGAGGCCGGGACGCTGTGGAAGCCGTCGAACGGCCCGACGTAATGCACGAGGCTGCCGCGCTCCTCCTCGAACACCTGCCAGATCATTCGCTCGGTCTGCTCGGGATGACGGTGCGCCCTGGCATAGGCGATGCATTTGTCGAGTAGCCAGACATTCAGCTCATCCAGGCTTTTGACCCGTAGGCGCGGGGTGAAGAAGCGTTCACGCACCAGACCGACCTGGTTCTCGACTTGCCCTTTCTCCCATCCGGATGCCGGCGTGCAGGCAACAGGTTGAACCAGATAGTGGCTGCACATCTGCAGGAAACGGCGGTTATATTGCCGTTCCTTGCCGACGAACACAGTCTCGACCGCGGTCTTCATGTTGTCGTAAATGCCGCGCGTGCAGGTGCCTCGGAAGAAGTCGAAGGCCTTGTCGTGCGCATCGAACACCATCTCCTGGCTCTCGCGCATATAGGCTCGGGCAAACATCATCCGGCTGTGGCAGAGCCGGACATGCGCTACCTTCACAGTCGTCGTCACCCCGTTGATCAGAATGATCTCGTGACTCCAGTCGAACTGGTAGGCCTCGCCTGGCGCGTAATAGAGCGGAACGTAGGCCTCAGCTGTGACAGCTCCCCGGCTCCTCGACCAGCCTTTTGCATAGCGCCGGATCGCATCGTAGCTGCCGTCATAACCAAGACCCCGAAGCTCCTCGTAAATCCGGATCAGAGTCAGTTGCTCCCGAGAAGGCTTGCCCTCGTTGGCGGCCAGAAAGCGTTCGATCTCAGCCTTCCAGATGCCGGTCTTCGGTAATGGTTGCCGTTCTCGCTCATAAGAGAAGTCGGTCTCATTGGACCGCAATATCTTGCGGACCGTGTTGCGCGAGACATGCAGCTCCCGGACGATCTTCTTCACCGACCAGCCCTGCACATGGAAGGCTCGACGAACACGCGCAATCGTATCCACTCGCTTCAACTCCTCCTCCATCCGTCGTCAAAAAACGGATGGTCAGACGAAACATGAAGGGGGTCAAAATTGGACGCCGATCACCCCGCCAGAGGGGTCAATATTCCACGCCGAAACACACACCCTTGGAGCATGCTGACCAAGGGCGCATATGCGTTGGCAATATATCATTCTGGTCAATATTGGGAGATGACCGAGGATCTGGCACTGGTAATTGAGCCTGGAATATTCAAATTGTGTGCGAACTGTAATTATCGCACGATGCTCTCCGTCGAAACGAATGTCGCACACAATCCAGAGCCGGAGGCGGCTCTCTCTCGGGAAGAATACCAGATCTTATACAAGGACTCGAAGAGATCGACGCATCCTCGTCTTACAAAATTCCAAATATCTCAACTGCATCAGATGATTGAGATATTCGAAAATGGAATACGAACAGTCATGTTCTCCGTGTCTTCGTATTAGACAAGCGCAGCTTTTGTTTCAGCTTCGGCTTCAGCGGGTGTGTATAGTTTGAACTTGTTCGTCAGCGGGCCGCCCATGGCAATGAGCAAACCGCCTTCGTCAATGGCGCCAAGATCAATCGGTGTTGCCTTCAGATCCCGCATCAATTGCGCGACCTGCTTCTTTGCCTCGGCATCTGCACCAGCCAGAAAAAGCATGCTTTCATCCCCAGCGGGAGGAAGTGTTTTGTCGAAGACAGGGATCGGCTCATGATTGAAAGCCTTGACCAGCTTTGCACCGGGTAAATAGCCCGCGACGAGTTCACTGGCGATTGCATCGCCGATGGCGATGACATCTTCTGGCTTCGGGCCGAGACGATTGTTGGTGGCATCAATCACGGTTTTGCCGTCCCAGGGCAGACCAGCTGTGGCATCGGCGATTTGTGGCCAACGGATCGCAAGTATAATAATGTCGGCGGCCAACACCATGTCCTTGGGGGTGGCAGCGCTGGCATTTGGTCCCAGTTGAGAGACCAAATCAGCCAATGTTTCAGGTCCACGCGAGTTCGAAAGAATAACCCGCCAGCCACCGGCTATCGCTTTTGGTGCGAGCATCTGTGCGAGGCGACCTGCCCCAAGAAATCCGAGTGTTTTGGTCATGCTTTGTCCTTCCTCTGAGCCAATAGGGGCCGCCCACGTAGTAAACCCCTCGTGGGCGGGCCATATTGATGCAATCAAGCAAGGGCTAGACTGTGAGGCAAGCGATCACGCGTTCCCGTCCGCAGGGTGTATGGTTCAGGCAAGTTTGTCGAGCCCAGCGACGGTCGTACAAAATGCTCGCGGAGTTGAGCTTCGATCCGGTCACGCGTTGCGAGCAATGGGTCACGTATCTGACCCATTGCGTCTTCAATCGTCAGCATATTGGCCCGCCAGACAACGTTCATGCAGGCAAGTACCTTCCCATTCAAGCGAATGGGTGCAGCAAGACTGGCGCATCGCGGGTGTGGTCGTTCGTTGCAGGCGCTAACACCATCACGACGACCCGTTTCGATGATCTCGTTGATGAAGCTGCGATCGCGCGCACCTTGATCCTCGGACGCCGATGACGCATTCAGAGCGCAAAGAATCGACTTCAACTCGTCATCCGGGCAGTGACTGAGATAGGCACGCCCCAGCGGGCTCATCAGCATGGAACGCCGATTGCCGACCATTCCGACGTCGCACGACATGGGACTGGTGCGATGTGTGGTTCCCTGAATAACCATTGCAGCTTTGTGGTAAACAGCAATGTCCGATGGCCAAATGATCTCCGATGTGAGTTCAAGCAATGCCGGCAGGGCGATTTCATCAATCCAATTCAGCCGCACGGATGACCTGTTGCCCGCCAGTCGCTGCACGCCGGAGCTAAGACGATATTCGTCTCCGAGTTGACTGCGATAGACCAAGTTGAGTTCGCTCAGCGTTTCAAGAATTCGATGGACTGTAGGACGTGGAAGATTGACGTTTTCAGCAATCTCCGGCGGCGCAGCTCCTTTAACCGTATTAAGGTACTGCAACACGTCTATACCGCGCTCCAGTGCCCTGATGCTTTTGTAAGTCATGGTCTCCTCCCATTTGACTTTTTTGGAAAACATGCTCCTCGCTCTATGCATTGTCAAACCTGTCAGATATCGACGAGCGCTGTTCATTCGCCTGCCACCGCCGGCGCTTTGTCCGCGAATTCATTGGATTTTCTACCCGTGGCTTCTAGTGGCGGCGTTGGTTCGCCAGGCGGACGGGAGAAAAATAAGACCAAAAAGAACGGGTCGCTTGCCCCGTTCCAAGAGCCGTGACATTGCCATTTGTCGACTGCCCCTGCGACAATCAGAAGCCAGGATTGGCGTCCGCATTCTCAACCGGGTGAAAGAACTAAGTCCGCGATTAAACACCTGACGTTTTAGCCAGGTTCTGTTCCTTTTTGATGAAAGGAGGGGTGGGACAAGCCCTTCTCCGCCCGGGTTGGTTTTTTCAACTGATGGTCAATGTGATGAACTATTACCCAACCAAAAGCCGCTGTTACGGTAGAGCGACCGTGAATTGTATTTCGATCCTGATGTCCGGCAGGCCCAGAACCGCCTGAACCGTTGCCCGGGCTGGCGGCTCGTCCTTGTCGATCCATGCAGTCCAGGCGCCGTTCATTGCGTCAAAATCCTTGATGTCCCGCAGCCAGATTGTCGCGCTAAGCAGAAGCGACCGGTTCGATCCGATCTTAACGAGAAAAGCGTCTGCCTTGGCCAGTACCTGCTCGGTCTGACCGACGGTGTCCTGGCTCCTGTCATCGGCAGTCAGACCTGAAAAATATGCGACTTTCTCATGGATAACGACCCGGCTCAGTCGTTCGGTTTTCGCAATGCGGGTAATCGTCATGCTCTTTGTCCCATTCCATTCTTTGCGGCTAGAAAGCGGTCAGGGCGGAAATCAGTGAGGCTCTCGTGGAGACGCCCGCAGACCACTTCCTGAGCTACCGCTTTGCCCAGATGAGGTGCGATCGATACGCCGCTATGGGTGACGGCAACGTAATAGCCATCCACTCCAGGAACCCACCCGCTGCAGGTCAGGTTGTCGCCGGGTATCGGTCGCACGATTGTGCGGATCGATTCCATATCGTCAGGCTGAAGCGCGGGCAGAACCTTTCTAACCGCGTCCAGCAGGAGGGCGGCTTCCGGACCTTGCGTGTCCAGGGGCTGCATCTTGGTCACGAGAGAGTCGACCGAGACCTTGTGGATCATGAGACGGCCGGCGCCATCCGGACGCACATCAAGATCGTCCATATGGAATTGACGACGAAGGGTTGTCGCGATCGGCAATGTGAAGCCCACAATGCCCATATTCGATGCCATCGGGATGGGTGGCACGCCGTCCAAAACATGCGCCGCCCAGCTACCCGTGCAATTGATGATGGCATCAGCCTCAAAGGTCGCTCCGTCGACGGTCTTGACCGCTTTCGCTACGCCATTTTGAACATCGATCGACGTGACGCCGGAGAACGGTCGGATATCGGCAGTCCACTTTTCTCTCGCCGCGCGCAGAAGCCATGCAGCATAGAGAGCTGGATGGACCCAACCCTCTTCGGGATAATAGACGAGCGGTGATTCTTTGATTGCGCCGTGATCGATTTCCGGTTCCAGCTCAGCCAGCCGGCTTTTGCTGATCCACTCGACACCGTAGCCCCAGTCGCGCATCTGGTCGGCATTGTCGAGTTGGGCCGGCCAGTCGCTCTCGTCCGAATACCATTCGATGCTGCCGGTCTGGTGGAACCATGGCGCATGACCAAATTCACGAGCAAGATCGAGATGCGCCCGCATGCCGGCGACATTTAAAGCGAAGTAAGGCTGAGGTCTCTTGCCCGTCGCATTGGTCCAGGCGAAACTGGAGGTGGATGCTCCGCCAGCGATCCTCCCAGCCTCAAGTACGGTTACCTGAGCCCCGGCTTTAGCCGCCTCGTAGGCCACGGAACTCCCAACGATCCCGGCCCCTATCACTACGACGCGCATATTTTTCTCCTCTTGACCTCAGTTCGACCGGCATTCCGCCCTCAGTTCTGAAGGCAATAAATGCAGTGATGTCAGCATGTATGGGTGACGCAGGAGCGGAGGGTCAAACAACCACAACGGGGCGGTTTATAAGCAATAGTTATGAAGGTTTCCCGGATCGGAATTGCATCGCATGACTATGAGAAATAGGCGAGAAGCTCGCCTCTCCAGGTTATCAAGTTTGCCGATCGCGGGGTTTCTGTTTGATGGTATTTCTTGCCCTGTGTACCATCAGCGCGAGGCCAGAATGTCTTCACTGCCATCCCGAACGGGACACTCGAACACACTTCTGGTGATTGACGGGCCAACCGCTGAGTCTCTGGTCTCCGTTGACGAGGCCATCGTGCTTGCGGATCTGGCCTTGAGAAGAACATCGGACGAGACAGCACAACAAGACATCCGTCGGACTCTAACCCTTCCCGGTACAGCCGGAACATGTCTCTCCATCATGTATGGATCAGCAAGCGAAGCCGAGCCATTCGGCGCTAAAGTCCAGTCGGTTTACCCGCACAACTTTGAGAATGGATTGCCCTCCCATCAGGGTGGCGTTCTGCTTTTTAATCGGCAGACTGGACGGCCCGATGCTCTGATTAACGCCACCGCCATTACAGGTATGCGGACACCGGCGGCAAGCGCGGTGGCCACGCGTGCGCTTTCGCGCCCCGACGCCTGCGAACTGACACTCATCGGATATGGCGAGCAGGCCGAACGGCATATTGCAACGATCCGTGCGGTCCGCATGATATCCCGTGTGCGCGTGTGGGGTCGAAACCCCGAGAAGGCAAAGTCTTTCGCAGATCACCAGACCAGGCTGGGCATCCTGACGGTTCCTTATGGGACGGCTCGAGCGGCCGTGGAGGGAGCGGACATCGTCTGCACGGTAACCTCAGCAAAGTCGCCTGTGCTGATGGGAGAATGGCTGACGCCCGGCACCCATGTCAACGCGGTTGGAGCGAGCGTCGCAGCTCTCCAGGAGGTGGACCTCGAATGTGTGAAACGCTCGCGCATCTGGGTCGATTACATGCCAATGGCAATGGCAGCAGCGTCAGACATTTTCGAGCCTTTAGAAAAAGGCATCATCGGCCCTTCAAACCTCATCGGTGAGATTGGCGCAGCATTGAATGGTACCATCACCGGGCGGACCTCGACATCTGAGATCACCCTTTATCGCTCGCTCGGTGTTCCTGCCCAGGACATCCTATTTGCCAACTTCATTTTCCAGAAGGCGAGAGGCCTTGGTCTCGGCGTCGAAGTATCATTGTGAGGACTGACATGCTTCCCAGCCAAAGACATGCGTTTTCAATTCCCGAAGACGTGATTTACCTCGATGCGGCCTACATGTCGCCGATCCCGAACATTGCCACTGAGGCCGGTTGCGATGGGGTTCTGGTCAAGGCGGCTCCCTGGGACATGACCATCAACTCCTACTATGACGAGGTGGAGCGCGTCAGGGAGCTTGCCGCATCATTCATCGGCGCATGCATCGATGACGTCGGCGTTATTCCGGCAACCAGCTATGGGATCGCCGTTGCCGCAGCAAATGTTCACGTCACGCCTGGCTCCGTCATCATGATGATGGACAACGAGCATACGTCGCACCGCTATGCCTGGTATGAATTGGCCGAGAAGAAGGGGGCGACGGTTATAACGGTGCCTCGTCGTCCTGACCAAGAGTGGGGTTCAGCGCTCGCCGCCGCCATTAAGGGCTCAATCGTTCCTGTGTCGGTCGTGGCCGGTACCATCGTCCATTGGTTCGAGGGCATGAGCGTCGATATCCAGGTCGTCGCCGATGCGGCACATGCGGTCGGAGCTGCTCTTGTGATGGATGGTACGCAATGGGTCGGCGCCGTGCCCTTCGATGTCTCCAAGATACGCCCTGACTTCCTATCCTTTGCAACCTACAAATTTTTGCTCGGCCCTTACCGTTTGGCATTCCTTTATGCCGACAAGAAATGGCAGGACGCTGGCAAGCCGATCGAATTCCATTCGTGGAACCGCAAGGGCGGGGACCGGCCGGACTTCTACCTTGAAACTATGCCGGATTATCTTCCAGGTGCGCGCCGGTTCGACATGGGCGAACGGTCTGACTTCGCCGTGCTGCCGATCGCCATTCGGTCGCTTGAGCTTCTGCAGAGCTGGGGATCGACTGCTGTCTTCGAGCGCCTGGTGCATCTGAACGACTTGATCTGGAAGGAAGCGGAAGCACGGGGCTTTGAAGGTCCAAGGAAGGATCTCCGCGCACCGCACATATCGGTTGTAGAGCTCGGACAACGTTTCCGTCCGGATTTCGCCAAGAACCTGAAGGACAACAAGGCCTTTGTCACCGTTCGTGGTACCAAAATGCGGATCACTCCACACGTCTACAATGAAGAGCACGATATCCGCAGGCTTTTTGAACTGGTCGATAGCCTGACACGATAATCACCGTGGTGGGCGTCGTCGATCCACGAAGCCTGCCTTCCCTACAGCTTATACCAAGTCTCTGACATGCTGACGCATCCTCGACTTGGAGAAATTGTAAATATCTCCAATGCGTCAGAGGCTTGAGATATTTTCAAAAGGAATACAAAGAGTCATTTTCAATGAATCTTCGTATTACTGCTCGCTGAGGGCTTTGATCCCACGGTCAACGACGTTCATATATTCCCGCGTCGACTGGATAAGATGCTCGATGAAGGTGTCGGCCACAGACGAGGCGATTGTTCCCCATGGTCTATAGACGCTAAGATTGATGTCGAGATGCGGTTGGAAGTCGCGGATCTCGATCGGCAGGTCTTTTGCCATCCAAGCGGAAAGGCGGTCCACCACCGTCACCCCAACCCCGTTGGCAACCAGATTAATACAGGAATGCGAAAGTGCCGCCTCAACCTTGAGGGAGCGGTTGACCCCTCTGTGCTCACAGAGTTCGTCAAGCTGTTTGCGCATCGGATCACCGACGCCCAACGACACGAAGTTCAAGCCGTCAAAATCGTCTGGTTGGACGACGGAAAGCTTGCTCAGCGGATGGCCCTTGGGCATGACGCAGACCGGCGGGGTGGCAATGAGTGCCCGCCGAACCACCGACGGTGTCTCATCGTTGACCTCTGACGCGACACCGATATCAAGCTGATTTCGCCCCGCCCGCTGGATGATTGTCGAGGAGCTCCTGATATCCAGGGTTATGGAGACGTCGGGATATTGTTTCGTGAAGCTTGCAATGATCGAAGGCATCAGCGTCGACCCGAAAGCAGGCAGGGCAGAGATGTTGAGACGGCCACTCCGGAGCTCCCGGATTTCCTTCGCGATTTGCGATATTCCGCGAACCGTCTCGAACAACCGGCGCACCTCAGCATAGAGCATGTGGGCCTCCGGTGTCGGGATCAAACGCTGACGATGGTTGCGAAATAGCGGAAAGCCGGCCTTGTTCGTCAGCTGCAACAGGATTTTGCTAACTGCTGGCTGGGTGATATCAAGGGCATCGGCCGCCTTTGTCGTCGTGCCATGCAACATGACCGCCGCAAAGACCTCGACCTCACGCGGTGTAAAATCCACATCCCCTGGGATCACCCTAGCCTCCATTGACGAGAAACAGCAAAGAGGCCTCGATTAGTATCGGGAAGCCAACCGGGTTTCCATATATTTGAAGCCGGAGGTGATGATCGAGGCCAGGACAAAGTAGACAAGAGCTGCTGCAAGCAGCGGCTCGTAGGTTCGAAAAGTCTGGGCGCGAACAAGGTTGGCCGCTGCCATTGTCTCAAAAACCGTAATGGCGGCGGTCAGCGCTGTTCCCTTCAAAAGTAGGATGTTCTGACCGCCAATCGCCGGAAGCGCCAGCCGGAATGCCTGAGGAAGCAGGATTGATACAGTGATTCGTTGTTTGGACAATCCAAGCGAGCGACCCGCCTCGCTTTGCCCGATCGGAAGGCCGAAAATGGCACCTCTCCAAATTTCTGCACAATAGGCGGCAGTGTTCAACGAAAGCACGACGTAAGCATAGCCATTTGCACTGCGCAACAGCGGCCAAAGAGGGCTGTAGCGGATTGCCGGAACTGTTGCCAGAACCTGGCCGACGCCAAAGTAGAAGATGTAAAGCTGAACCAGAAGCGGTGTGCCGCGAAACGAGAGCATGAAACCGATAACAGGATATCTGATCCACTTCCGCGTGGATATCCTGCCCAGCGCCACCGGAAGCGCCAACAGGTTGCCGGTGATGGCAGAAGCCAGGAACAGCACAATTGTCGTCTGCAAGCCTGTGATAAGTTCACCGGAGAGATAAGATCCGAAATCAGACATCTTATTTACGCCTCCAGGTGAGAGAAGTCTTCACTTCGAGATAATGGAACACAAGCGTGGACGCGCCGGACATAATGAGAAACACCACGCCGACCGCCGCATAGAAAAGCAGGTAGTGCCGCGTGGCACCGGCGGCCATCTTGCCGACCAGCACCAGTTCTGTGAACCCGATGAGGCTTACCAATGAGCTTTCCTTGAGGACGATGAGCCACAGATTACCCAGCCCCGGCAGCGCCAGCGGCAGCATCTGTGGGATGATCACCAGGAAGAACGCTTGTTTGCGCGTTAGCCCCACTGCAAAGGCTGCTTCGCTCTGACCGCGAGCCACGGCGACGATTGCGCCCCGCAATACTTCCGTGCTGTAGCCACCTTGGACGACGCCGAGCGAGATCGCGGCAGCGATAAAGCCATTAAGCTGGAACTCGACCGACAGGCCCGACATGCTCAATAAATGGCTCAGGGCGTCGGTTGCCGAGTAATAGATCAAAAAGATAACGAGAATATCCGGGACAGACCGGATGACTGTCGTGTAGGTGCCAGCAAAAGATCTGGCCACGACGCTCTTCGACAGTTTGGCAATGGCGCCGACTAGCCCAAGCACCAACCCGATGAGGTAGGCACTGAGGGAAATCTTGATACTGAGCCACGCGCCTTGCAGCAGCTCGTCGCTCCAGCCTTGGTCGCCAAAGCTGAGTAAAGTGAACCAGGCCATATTTGCATCCATGTCGCATCAATTCGTCGAGTTTGAAGAAGAGCCGGTCATGAAGGACCGGCTCCAACCCTTCACTCGATCATCATTCGCCATAGATGTCGAAGTTGAAATAGCGCTTGGTGATCGCATCGTATTCACCGCTGGTGCGCACGGCCTTGAGAGCGGCATTCAACTTGTCCTTCAGTGCGGTATCTTCCTTGCGTAGGCCGCCACCGTCGCCATAACCGAACATCGTTTCGTGGGGCAATGTCACTTTAATCTCGTAGGCCTGGCCCTCAGGCTTGCTCAGGAAGTCCTGGATCTGGATGCCAGCTGCGGCCATGAGGTCGACGCGGCCTGCCTGTATGTCGGCAATCTCATCATCAAGGGTCGGATAGAGCTTGAGGTCAGACATACCGCTGAACTTCTGCTGCATATAGGTGGCCTGCAGGCTGGAGCTTTGCGCTGCAACGGTAATGCCCTTGAAGGTCTCGGGCTTGGCGACATCGAAGCTGCGTGTATCAGCCTTTGCGCCAACGAGCACGTTGGGAGAGTAGTAATACTTGTCCGTGAAGTCGATGACCTTCTTGCGCTCGTCGGTAATCGACATGGAACTCCAGATAACGTCGAACTTCTTGGCAAGCAGAGCCGGGATGATACCGTCCCATGCGACATCAACGATCTCGCACTTGGCCTTCATCTGTTTGCAAACGGCGTCCATAAGGTCGATTTCCCAGCCCTGCCATTTGCCACTGGCATCTTTTACTGAGAACGGTGCGTAAGGCTCAGCGGCCACGCCGAAACGAATGACATCGTCAGCAGCGGAAGCCGACTTGGTCATGCCGAATGTTGCTGCGATGACGGACAGTGCAATTGCGATCTTTTTCATGTTTTCATTCCCCTTTTTTTGTTGATGGCAGATTTATCAGGTCGAGCCGGTCTCCAGTCGGCTCAAAGCTTCGCACACGGAAAACAGATAGTTTTCCGTGTTTCTAGGCGTTGTGATCTGGATGGATGCTGGAAGCGCACCGGCAATGGGCACCGGCATTGCAAGCGTTGGTACACCGAAAAAGTTTGCCCAGCGGCGAAAGTGACCTCCGGCCAGGCCATAAGGCACGAAGTCGTTTCCCACTGCCGTTCGCTCGTCCGACAGCCGTGGTGCAAGTCCGGGAACAACTGGCGTCACCAGAACATCGACTTCTGACAACAGTCTGTGAAATTCACCTTGGATTTGCACTTGGTACGCGAGCGCTGATCGATAGGCGGCTTCTGAAATCAAGGCTCCATTCGATAGAAACGCGCGAACCGCTGCGCCAACCCGCCCGGGATGCGCCTCGACAAGCGGGCCATAGAAAGCTGTGAACTCATACACCAGGATTGTCAGCCCTGCTTCGCGAACCTCGCGGGCAAACCGGAATGGGAGGACCTGGATTTGCGCGCCCGCCCTTCGTGCGCATGCCAGAAACGCGTCATGTGCGGTTGCAATCGCGGGGTCAACCGCTGCCGTATATAAATCGGGGCACAGACCAATTCGCATTCCCGCAACCGATACGCTTCTCTTCTCCGGCGAATCGATTCCTGCCATGGCGTAATGAAGCAGACGCGCATCCGCCACGTTTCTAGCGATTGGACCGATTGTATCGAAGGTCGGCGCGGTGGGCATCGTGCCTGTTGGGTCAATGACACCATTGGTTGGCTTGAACCCCACGAGACCGGTCGCTGCGGCGGTTGAGCGGTTCGATCCACCGGTGTCGGTTCCGATGGCGGCAATACAAAAGCCCGCTGCTACCGCTGCCGCCGAACCGCTGCTCGTTCCGCCGGTACCTCTTCCAGCGTCCAGCGGATTGACAACCTTTCCGTACCAGGGATTATCGTGGTTGCCTGCCGTGAGTTCGTGCAGATTGCTCTTGCCGATGATGATCGCGCCAGCCGATTTTAGGTTTGCCACACAACGGGCGTCGTTCGGCGCATCGTCTCTATTGAGCAGGTGAGATCCACCGGTCGTTTGCCAGCCACGAACATCGATCATGTCTTTGACCACAATGGGAATACCGTGCAGCGGGCCAATTCGTTTTCCGGCTCGAATTGCCGCTTCCGCTTGTTGCGCTTCTTCAAGCGCCTCCGCACGCGCTATGAAGATCATCGCCCCAAGTTTATCGTTCTGTTCCCGGATACGCTCAAGGCACGTCTTCACGACCGAGAGGGGCGACAATCCTTCCAGAAACTGGCCTTGAGCTTGGGTAATCGTCTGAGGAAAGGGTTTCGCCACCAGGTTCACTCACTCTCAGGTCTTGGCTTTAGTCAAAATGACGCTAACAGGTCGATTTCAGACTTCCTAATTCCTGCAGGCCGTGGGTTGATTACCAATAGTTATAACTCTACGGCCACAGCACGTGTGGATCAGGGCAGACAGTTCGCTTCAATGTTGGATTTCCGTTCTGCGGCGGCAAACGATACCCGCTGGCCGTTCACCAAAGCCGCGAGTTATTCTGTATTCCTCGACGTGAATAGCACAGGTCCCAAAAAGATACGGACCTTAGAGACCTCGTTTTATTAACTAAGTCGCTGATTTATATTCTTTTGGGGCATGGCCCATAATATTGGCAAGTCATCCAGCATGATTGGGCTGTGCGACAGAAGCGGCAAGCATCTGTCGCAAAGACTGCCACTCTGTCGCGACGGTCTGTTCAGATTCAGGCCGTTCTGTAGCGTTCCAGCCAGTGAGCATATGGTGCGGGAAGTGTCCAGGACGGCTTGTCGATACCTAGCTCAAGCGCTGCTTGATAAGGCCAATGGCTGTTGGCAAGCAGCGGGCGGCCAAGCGACACCATATCTACAAAATCGTCTGCGATCAGTGCATTGGCCTGCTTTGGCTCGCTGATGAACCAACTCGTGGTGGCGGGAAGTCCAACCTCACGCCGTACCCGTTGGGCGATCGGCCCCATGAACGCAGGCCCCCAGGGAATATTCGCGGTCGGCGTCGAGAATCCAACGCTGACATCAATAATGTCGAGGCCGCCAGCTTTGAAGCGGCGTACCATTTCGATCCCCTCTTCCAGGTCGTTCGAGCCGTCGAATTCGGTCACGCCAAAGCGAGCGGCAAGCGGCAAATGTTCGGGCCAGACATCGCGAACAGCAGCCAGCGTTTCGAGCAAAAATCTGGCTCGCCCGTCAAAGTCACCACCATAATTGTCTGTGCGCTTATTAGACCAGGTCGAAAAGAAGCTTTGCCCGAGATAGCCATGAGCAAAGTGAAGCTCAAGCCATTCAAAGCCGGCTGCCAGCGCCCGCTTCGCCGCAGCGACAAAGTCGGCCTTGATACGTTCGATATCTGCAAGGGTCATGGCCTGTGGCACCTTGCCAAGATTTGCTCCGAACGCAATGGCGGATGGCGCCAACGTTTCCCAGCCACGCGGATCAGACCCGGAAATATGGTCGTCTCCCTCCCATGGACGATTGGCGCTCGCTTTGCGGCCTGCGTGTCCGATCTGAATCCCAGGAACGGCACCTGCTGCCTTCATCAAATGCACCGCTTTTTTCCAAGGCTCAATCTGCTCATCGCTCCAGATGCCTGCGCATCCGGGGGTGATACGGCCTTCCGGCGATACCGCTGTCGCCTCTGCAACCACCAAGCCTGCCCCGCCGCGCGCGAGCCCAGCCAGATGGACGTGATGCCAGTCATTGATCGTGCCGTCCTCGGCCGAATACTGGCACATTGGCGATACCGCAATGCGATTTCGCAGTGTTATGCCTTTGAGTGTGAAAGGGGTAAATAAGGATGACATGGAGACTCCAATTGATCGTTATAAATACACATATAGATCTTCGATAGTTCGATTACAATCGAACTTTGCAACAAGACCCTGTGATGCTAGAATGAATCATGCGCGCCATCCCACATCCCGCTTTGAAAGACGTTACTCTCACCCAGGTGCTCTACGCCCTCAGCGACCCTGTACGGCTGGGCGTCGTGCGTCAGCTTTCAAATGAAGGACAGGCCACATGCTCTGCACTGGATGGAGGGCGGCCGAAGTCCAGCATGTCCCACCACTTTAAAGTCTTGAGAGAGGGCGGGCTGGTTTTTACCCGCACAGATGGACCAACGCACTTGAATGAGCTGCGCCGTGAAGAAATCGATGAGCGATTTCCGGGTCTATTGGACGCTGTCCTGGCTGTATCAGACGAGCCGGGCTGACGGCACCGCACGGTGATCCCGTGGTGGTTGATAGCAGCCCGGCTCGTTTGTAATTCGAAGGCCAAATGGCTTTAGATCCGGCGACCAACGTCAAATGGGAAATGCCGTCAAAGCCCTTCTGCATTCATCTGCACGCAATACCGTAAATGTTTGTTCGATATCTCGGGTGCAGCCTTGAGGGAATCGAACCTACGACCCCATGGTTGATATTCGAGGGAAGGCGTAAAATATCAGGCTGTCTTGAGGCTTAAAAATCCCAGTCCTCGTCCTCAGTCGCAACTGCCTTGCCGATGACATAGGACGAGCCCGAACCGGAAAAGAAATCATGATTCTCATCGGCATTCGGCGAGAGTGCCGACAGGATCGCCGGATTGACCTTGCAGGCCTCCGGCGGAAACAGAGCCTCGTAGCCAAGGTTCATCAGCGCCTTGTTCGCGTTGTAATGCAGAAATTTCTTGACGTCCTCTGTCAGTCCGACACCGTCATAGAGCGCCTCTGTGTATTTGGCCTCGTTGTCGTAGAGTTCGAGCAGCAGATCGAAGGCGAAGTCCTTGATTTCCTGCCGCTGCTCCTCGTTTAAGGGCTCGAGACTACGCTGAAACTTGTAGCCGATGTAATAGCCATGCACAGCCTCGTCGCGGATGATGAGACGGATCATGTCGGCCGTGTTGGTGAGCCTGGCGCGGCTCGACCAGAACATCGGCAGATAGAAGCCGGAGTAAAATAGGAAGCTTTCCAGGAACACACTGGCGATCTTGCGTTTCAGCGGGTCAGGATTGCGGTAGTGTTCGAGGATCAGCGCCGACTTCTTCTGCAGAAACTCGTTTTCTTCAGACCAGCGATAGGCATCATCCACGTCGGACGTCGAACACAGGGTCGAAAAGATCGAAGAATAGGAACGGGCATGCACCGCTTCCATGAAGGAGATGTTCGAATAGACCGCCTCCTCATGCGGCGTGATGGAATCCTCCATCAGCGTTGGCGCACCGATACTCGTCTGTATGGTATCGAGCAGGGTCAGTCCCGTGAAGACGCGGATGGTCAACTGCTGTTCCTCCGGCTTCAACGCCGCCCAGGATGAGATGTCGTTTGACAACGGCACCTTCTCCGGCAGCCAGAAATTGCCGGTCAGCCTGTTCCAGGCCTCCAGGTCCTTGTCGTCGTCGATGCGGTTCCAGTTGATCGCTCGCACCGGCTTGGTTTGCGTCGGGGTGTTGGTCTTCATCTGTATGTTCATGTGATATCTCGATCTCACAGCGCGCAGGATACGCAGCCCTGCACTTGCGTGCCGGTCAGCGCCATCTGGCGAAGGCGAATATAATAGATGGTCTTGATGCCCTTCTTCCAGGCGTAGATCTGTGCCCGATTGATGTCGCGGGTCGTTGCGGTATCACGGAAGAAGAGCGTCAGCGAAAGACCCTGATCCACGTGCTGGGTGGCGGCCGCATAGGTGTCTATGATCTTCTCAGGTCCGATCTCATAGGCGTCCTGATAGTAATCAAGGTTATCATTGCTCATGAAGGTGGCCGGATAGTAGACGCGGCCGATCTTGCCTTCCTTGCGGATCTCGATCTTCGAGACAATCGGATGGATCGAGGAGGTCGAATGGTTGATGTAGGAGATCGACCCCGTCGGCGGCACGGCCTGAAGGTTCTGGTTATAAATGCCGGACGTCATCACCGCCTCTTTCAGCGCCAACCAGTCATCCTGTGTCGGGATCGCGATTCCGGCCGTTTCGAATAGTTGTGCGACGCGCCTGGTCGCTGGAAGCCATTCGGTTTGCGTATACTTGTCGAAATACTCGCCGGACGCATATTTCGAGTTCTCGAAGCCCTTGAAGCTCGTGCCGCGTTCGACGGCAATCCGGTTCGAGGCGCAGATGGCGTGATAGGTTACCGTGTAGAAATAAATGTTGGTGAAATCGATGCCCTCTTCCGATCCGTAGAAGATGCGCTCGCGTGCGAAATAGCCGTGCAGGTTCATCTGGCCAAGGCCGATGGCGTGGCTGTCGTCATTGCCTCTCTCGATAGAGGGAACAGAAGAGATATGGCTCATGTCGGACACGGCGGTCAGCGCCCGGATCGCGGTCTCTATGGTCCTGCCGAAGTCTGAGGAATCCATCACGGCTGCGATGTTCAAGGACCCGAGATTGCAGGAGATGTCCTTACCCATGGTCTTGTAGGACAGGTCGTCATTGTAAGTGCTGACGTCGCTCACCTGTAGGATTTCGGAGCAGAGATTGCTCATCGAAATGCGTCCGGCTATCGGGTTGGCGCGGTTCACAGTGTCCTCGAACATGATGTATGGATAGCCGCTCTCGAACTGGATTTCGGCGAGCACCTGGAAGAAATCACGTGCCTTGATCTTCTTCTTGCGAATGCGGCTGTCGGCGACCATCTCGCGATATTTTTCCGTGACCGAGATTTCGGAAAACGCGACGTCGTAGACACGCTCCACGTCGTAGGGTGAAAACAGGTACATATCCTCATTGTTTTTCGCCAATTCAAAGGTGATGTCGGGGACCACCACACCGAGCGACAGCGTCTTGATCCTGATCTTCTCGTCGGCGTTTTCACGCTTGGTATCGAGGAAGCGCATGATATCGGGATGATGGGCGTTCAGGTAGACAGCCCCTGCCCCCTGGCGCGCACCGAGCTGGTTGGCATAGGAAAAACTGTCCTCCAGCAACTTCATCACCGGGATGACGCCCGAGGACTGGTTCTCGATTTGCTTGATCGGTGCGCCAGCCTCGCGGATATTGGTCAGGGATAACGCTACGCCACCCCCACGCTTGGAAAGTTGCAGTGCCGAGTTGATACCACGGGCGATGCTTTCCATATTGTCTTCCATGCGCAGCAGGAAGCAGGATACCAGTTCGCCGCGTTGCTTCTTGCCGGCATTGAGAAATGTCGGCGTCGCCGGCTGGAAGCGGCCGGAGATAATCTCGTCGACTATGTCACGTGCCAAAGCCTCATTGCCCTGCGCCAACGTCAACGCCACCATGCAGATCCGGTCTTCGTAGCGCTCCAGATAGCGCTTTCCGTCGAAGGTCTTCAGTGTGTAGCTGGTGTAATATTTGAAGGCGCCGAGAAAGGTCGGGAAGCGAAACTTCTTCGCATAGGCATGATCGAAAAGATCGCGGACGAAGTTGAACGTATACTGATCCAACACCGCCTGCTCATAGTAGCCTTCGTCCACGAGGTAATCGAGCTTCTCCCGCAGATTATGGAAGAAGACAGTGTTCTGGTTGACGTGCTGCAAGAAATACTGCTTTGCCGCCAGAGCGTCCTTATCGAGTTGGATTTTACCATCCTCATCGTAGAGGTTTAGCATCGCGTTCAGCGCGTGATAATCCAGCGCCTGTTCGTCCGCCTTCAAAGGGCGCTCGAAAGTTGTGACGTCCAAAATCGTTCCATCCCATATTTGACATTGGCGACATCCTCGTCCGTGCCGAGCAATTCGAACCTGTAAAGGTACGGCACCCGACATTTCTGTGAGATCACGTCGCCCGCGAGACAGAACGTCTCGCCGAAATTACTATTGCCCGCGGCGATCACGCCCCGGAGATGAGAGCGGTTGTCCGCATCGTTGAGGAAGCGGATGACCTGTTTTGGAACGGCCCCTTTGCCATCGTCACCCGAATAGGTTGGCACGATCAGAACGTAAGGTTCAGTGATCGACGGATTGCCGCTCCGTGGGCTGACGGGGATACGTGACGCGCGCAAACCAAGCTTGCCGACAAAGCGATGGGTGTTTTCCGACGCACTGGAAAAATACACAATCAGCCCCATCGCCAGACACTCACGCCAGTGCGTTGATCATGTCGGGACGAAAACCCGCCCAATGCGTATCGCCAGCGATGACGACGGGAACCTGCCGATAGCCAAGACCTTGAACCTTGGCATAGGCGTCCTCATCGACGGAAATGTCGACGATACGGTAGTCGAGACCCTGGCGATCGAGCGCGCGGGTGGTTGCGTTGCACTGGACACAGGCAGGTTTGCTGTAAACGGTGATAGTCATCATATCCTCGTTGGGTTTTGATTTTTGGCCGCAGAAAGGCCTCCGAAGACGTCGTTGCCAACGCTCGTTTCTGGACATTGAGTGGGAGAATGACAGGAGCTCAGACGCTCTTCAGCGACCGTCTTCGTTTAAACGCCGGACCGTTACAGGAAAAATCACGCATGCCTTCACCCCGAAGTGTTTTGACGGATTGTCGGCAAGGAAACGCGGACAAGCGAAATCATATCGCTTGCCGTCACGCGACCTTCCGGGCACCCCGCCCGTGGACGTTTTCGTTTGAGGCAGGTCTCCTGGCTCGCGGGTCGTTGCATCCATCCTCGCCTTCCCGAAACATGATGTTTCAGTGGCTTTCACTGGACAAATGCTCGCCGCTTACAGTTGCGGGGGCAGCTTCGGCATTGCCCGACCATCTCTGGTCCGGCGCACCGCATTCCCGTCTTAGCTTTCGATTCATACGGAGAATCGAAAGAACCTCGAACACTATATATGGTATACGAGGTTGAGTTTTCGTCAACAACTATACCGCCTAACGGATAGCTCTCCCCAGGAAAAATGCAGTAGCTTTTCAACCGCACGACACGATCGTTGGCACTCATGGCCGAAGGACTCGATCTGCATGACCGTGCGCTTCAGTTGTTGCGCGATGCCGAAGAAATCGAACAGGTGGCGAAAGCCGAACGGGCGGATACCCTTCGCCTTTCGGATTGGGCCTATCGGACTTGGCCTATCAGACTGGGCCTTAATCCATTGGCTGACTGGAATGAGAGAGGATGCTACGGGCGGAGATCACACTCGAATTCATGAAACTTCGTACTTGCGCGCCAGACGTTTGATGCCTAAATTTGGATAATGTCTGATCATTCGTCTCAACGGTTGTCGCCGTCAAATATCCCAATGGATGCGCTGAGCGAAGTTCTACAAGACTTTCGCTTGAGTGGGGTCAATTATGGGCGTTGCGAACTGCGACATCCGTGGAGCATCGCCCTGCCGCAGCAACAGCTGCTTCGGTTCCACTTTGTCAGCCAAAGTCCATGCTGGATTCATACCGAAGCCCAAGGGTGGCAGGAATTGCACGATGGGGATCTGGTGCTACTGCCGCAAGGTATCGCACATCGATTGGCCAGTGCGCCGGATGTTGAGGGCGACTCGCTCAAAAGCTGTCAGATAAAAAGGTTGAGCAACAAGGTTTGCGAATTGGTGCGGGAAGGAACTGGGGCGACCAGCACTCTTTTCTGCGGTTCCATGGCGTTGAGCGCATATGCCCTTGATCCTTTGATCGCCTTGATGCCGCCAATCATCAAGGGCTGCGATGTCGCTGGCAATGACCCGGTTATTGGCCCCCTGCTGGCGGCTATGACCGCAGAGGCTTCACAGCCCCAGATGGGCAGCGCGACGATCCTGTCGCGTATGGCTGACTTGCTCGTCGCGCGGCTTATCCGCTGTTGGGTCAATTGCAGCGGAGCCGCAACCACCGGCTGGCTCGCCGCCATCCGCGACCCTCATCTTGGTCGTGTATTGGCAGCCATGCACCGCGATCCCGGCCATAACTGGACGCTTGAAAGCCTTGCCGGTGTCGCGGGCCAATCGCGCTCGATTTTTGCTGAACGCTTCAGCGCTATTTTAGGAGAAGGCGCGGCACGCTATCTCGCCCGCCTGCGCATGCAGCTTGCCCGTGAGTTATTGGGGCAAGGTGGCATGTCGGTTGCCGAGGTTGCATCTCGCCTGGGCTATGAATCCGAGGCCTCCTTTGCCCGCGCTTTCAAACGCATTACCACAGTCTCACCCGGCGTTGTGCGCCGCACAGTTTCCGGACGAACGGACATGGTTTTCGGATTTTAAGCTACATATAATCCCAAATCTTTCGTCTATGAAGTGCTTCCGGATTCAGGAGATACGTCAATGACGGACAGAACATCACAATTTAACAGCGCGGATATAGACCTCGATACCGCTGAGCCGGTTGCGTGGAGCCCTGCCACCTGGCTCGCCGTCCTTTCGATGGCGGCCACCAGTTTTGCGCTGGTGTCGGCTGAGTTCCTGCCAGCAGGCCTGCTGACGCCAATGGCACGTGATCTTGGGATCAGTGAGGGAACAGCCGGGCAGGTCGTGACTGCCACCGCTTTCGTGGGCGCCATCACAGCCCTGTTGAGCAATGTCCTGATCGGCAGATTGAACCGCAAGACAGTGCTGGTCGGCCTCAGTGCGTTGGCAATCGGCTCCAATATTCTTGCGGCGGTGGCGACGGATTTTTGGCTATTGATGCTCGGTCGAGCAGGCCTCGGCATTGCCCTCAGCGGCTTCTGGGCGCTTTCGGTTGCCGTCGTCGCCAGGTTGGTTGGGGCCAATGCAACAGGTCGGGGCATGGCGATCGTTACGCTCGGCGTTTCACTCGCGACGATAGCCGCGCCATCGATAGGCGCTTTGATCAGCGACTGGTTGGGCTGGCGCAGCGCCATGTCCATGACAGCGGGGCTTGCTGCACTTGCCATGCTGCTGCAGATAATCTGCTTGCCAACATTGCCTTCAAGCACAAGCAACAGTCTCTCTGATGTATTCCGGCTGACGCGGCGGCGTGGCGTTCAACTTGGAATGCTGGCCATCCTTTTGTTGATGACGGGGCATTTTGCCGGCTCGGTTTATGTGCGCCCTTTCCTAGAACAGGTGACGCTGCTTGAAACCGGTCCGATTGCCCTGGCACTTCTCGGATTTGGCGTCGCGTCGGTGATCGGTAACGTCGCGGGTGGCCGGATGGCGGACGCCAGTATTCATATGGCACTCGCTGTCACCGCCGTGCTGATGGCGTCTGCAGCGCTCGCCTTGGTGCTTTGGGGTAGTTATGTCGGTGTGGCGTTCAGCCTCGTGACGCTCTGGGGCTTTGCCTTCGGCATGGCACCTGTGGTGCTGCCGACCAACCTATCGCGCAGCGCACCTGACGCCCTGGAGGCAGCGGGCAGCCTGATGGTCGTCTCTTTTCAGGTCGCGATTACGATTGGCGCGGTTGTCGGCGGCTATGTCGTTGATCATTACGGCGCTGCTGGGCCCTTGACCCTTACCGCCGCCCTGGCCGCATTGACTGTTGTGTTGGCGCTGACGCAACCTCGCACCTGATCTTCCCTTTCGGGTCAGCCGCCGTTTGTACTTTGAGCCTCGACGTGAACATCAACAACCTGTCGAGGCTCCACAACGAGAGCAGCGGAGCTGCTGCCCCTTATGGGGGCAGTCGTCAAAACGGCAGACAGCATGAACGTCAAGATATCCGAGTAACTGCGATAATCGTCAGATGGCTGAATCGATAATTTTGCAAATGCCTGTACGCACAACGTCCTTGCTGGTGAGTTGACCGGGCTGGATATCAAAGACGGCATCCACCCTGACTCCTGCCCCTTTCTGACGCGCGACAACCCGAAGGGTCTGAATCCGGCCACTGCCACTGGTTTCCTGGAAAGCGTCGATAGACGACAATTCCTTGTTGACCTTTAGGCCGGAAAAACCTTCCGCCGCCACGGCCTGAGCCAGCTTTTTAAGAACGACCGCGGAATTGGCTTTGGGGTATTCCTGCCACGAGCGATAGCTTAACGCGGTGACCATGGGGACGCCGCTGACTTTGAAATTATTCTCGCATGATGCCGCTTGCGCGAGTGCCGTAGCGCTAAAAAGCAAGGCTGCGGCGATGATCGTAACTTTCATTTTTTCTCCTCGCTGGCGGATCATGATCGGCCTAACGCATAATCGGTTTGAGACTGAAGAAAGGCAGTTAAAGCCCTTAGTTAGGCATGCAATCAACGCAAACGGCCCGCCAAACCGTGGGTGAGGCGAGCCCGTTCTTCAGTATGGATACTTCAGGGCCATTGACCGCTGACTAGGCATCCGATTGCTTCCCAACCACTATACTCATACCATGAGTAATTGGGGTCGTGGCACCCTTGCGCGAAGCTGGCTGTCTGAACCATGGCAGGTTTTGCTGGATGCTGAGCCTCTGATGGTGAAGCGAGACGCGGAATTGAGGCCGAGGCGCTTGATACCGCGAATGCCATGCCAATTGCAGCAATCAATCCGATTTTGAGTTTTCTCATCGCTAGATCCTTTCGCTTTGCCCCAGCCTAGTGTGACTTCAGCGGCATAGGCGGCGTAAGGTCAATTAGTACAGGTGAGCTAGTTTGCCTGATCGAGCGGTATCCGGGCAGTTGGTCAGTTCAGAGCTTAAGGGATGATTTCCGCCTGCGCATTTGCTTGCCCAGAGAATAACGGCGGCACCTCAATGAAGGTATTCTGTGATATTCCTGTATCGATAATCTCAAAAACCGCTTTGAGCATGCCGTCGACATCCTGGCGCACCATTTCGATGTCGCCACCCAAAAGCGCCACAAAGGGATCCCAGTCGAAACAGCCCATTGCTGGTAGCCGCTCCGCGACATAGCCGGAGGTCTTGAGCCACTGCATGACGCCTTCTAGAGAGATGGTGGAGTTTACAAACATTCCGCCTGGAATTTCGCCTTCAACGATCGCCAGTGTTTGCAAAGCTTTTTCTGCTTTTTCCGGGGCGTATCCGCAGGTGAGTATGTGGCGTTCATCGATTGGAACGCCCATATCCTGATGGGCTGCCCGAAAACCGCGCACCCGCTCCAAGGTGTTGTGATCTGTAGCGCGCCCGCCAACGAACAGCAACGGTGCGGCCTTGCCGGTCTTGCTGTGACAATTTTTTAGAATACGACGGGTCAATTCCCGCGCCCCTGCAAAATTATCCGAAATAACCGAAGGTGCTGCTGTTCCCGGCAGGTCGAGATTAATGCTGCGCGCCCCGGCAGACGTGCATATTTCGGTAATCCGGTCAGGGTTGGTCGCTCCGGTCGAAACCAGCCATTCCACTTGATAGGACAGCAGAGTACGTGCGGCCTCCACTTCAAGCTCCGGGTCACGTCGCGTGCAGGTGATAATCGGGAAAAGGCGGCGCGCGCGGGCCATGTCCTCGAAGGTTTCCACAATCGAGCCAAAATAGCGGTTGTCATACTTAGGAACGATCATGCCGATGATCTGTGATTTTTCCCGGCGCAACAGACTGGCCTGCATGTTCAGGGCATAGCCTTGCTCCTCAGCAATCCGCCGGATTTTTTCGGCCAGTTGGGTGCTGATCCGGCGCTTCTTCCAATTGCCGTTCAAAACAGCACTCACAGCGCTGGCCGATGTGCCTGCAAGCTCGGCCAGATCATAGATCGTCGTCTTCTTGGCAGTTTTCTTCTGATTCACAAGCGCCTCCCGTTGAAACCCAACTTGACAGCAAAGTCAGAAGATGGCAATTCTTGCGTCATCGATTGAGCAGTGTTGCTCAATCGATGAAGTTGGTTAGCTTTGGAGGGTTGACCGGGGAGGCGTTCAAGCAATTCAGGATTGTTGTCGCATCATCGTGCGTTCGATGTGCTGTCATCACGGTCTTCATCGGCATGCGTCTCTCGATACTGGTTTTGGGTTCTAGAGGAGGAAACTATGAAATTTCATTCCATGATGATGGTGTCGGTTGCTGCCGCTGCCATGTTTGCAGGCTCTGCCTTGGCGCAGGAGAAGGCAACCGTTGCGTTTCTGATGCCCGATCAGGCATCGACACGCTATGAAACTCACGACTATCCGGGCTTCAAGGCAGAGATGGCCAAGCTGTGCGCCGGATGCACGGTGATTTATCAAAACGCCAATGGCGATACCGCGCTTCAGCAGCAGCAATTCAACTCGGTGATTGCGCAAGGCGCAAAAGTGATCGTTCTGGACCCGGTGGATTCGTCTGCTGCCGCAGCACTGGTTGAGCTGGCGCAGTCGCAGGATGTGAAGGTGATTGCCTACGACCGTCCTATTCCGAAGAAAGCGGCGGATTATTACGTGTCCTTCGACAATGCTGGCATTGGCGAGGCTATTGCAAAGTCGCTGGTGCAGCACCTGAAGGCCAGGGGCGTACCACAGGGTTCTGGCATTCTTGAAATCAACGGTTCGCCCACCGATGCCGCCGCTGGCCTGATCCGCGATGGTGTTCATAAAGGCCTGAAAGATTCTGGCTACAAAACACTGGCTGAATTCGACACCCCAGAGTGGGCGCCACCAAAGGCGCAGGAATGGGCCGCTGGCCAAATCACCCGCTTTGGCGCAGACATTAAGGGCGTTGTTGCCGCCAATGACGGCACAGGCGGCGGTGCAATTGCGGCCTTCAAGGCGGCTGGCGTCAATCCTGTCCCGCCGGTCACGGGCAATGATGCGACCATCGCAGCGCTTCAATTGATCATTTCCGGCGATCAGTACAACACGATTTCCAAGCCATCGGAAATTGTTGCGGCGGCGGCTGCCAAAGTCACCGTTCAGTTTCTGAAGGGCGAAAAGCCGGAAGCCAAGACCACGCTGTATGACACCCCCTCGCAGCTGTTCATTCCGGCTGTTGTGACGGCAGAAAACATCAAGGCTGAAATCTTTGATAAGAAGATTCAGACGCCTGCCGAAGTCTGCACGGGTGAATATGCCGCTGGCTGCAAAAAGCTGGGCATCACCCAGTAATTGTTCTGATCTGTGTTCGGTCCGGCTCTGCCGGATCGGACATGCCTCGAACCTGAAAAGAGCGTTTCGCCATGGTGCAAAATGACCAAGCGGCCCCGAAAACGGGTGGCCCTATTCTGAAATTGCGCAATATTTCCAAGAGCTTTGGTGCTGTCTCGGCGCTGACGGATATTGATCTGGAAGTCTGGCCCGGCGAAGTGGTTGCCCTTGTGGGCGATAACGGCGCTGGCAAATCCACCTTGATCAAGGTGCTGGCAGGCGTACACCAGCCCACCTCCGGCACCATCGAATTTTGCGGCGAGAACGTTTCGCTCGATAGCCCCAGCCGGGCGCTGGAACTGGGCATTGCCACGGTGTTTCAGGATCTTGCCCTATGCGAAAATCTGGATGTGGTGGCCAATCTTTTCCTTGGTCACGAGCTTGCGCCATGGAACCTGGATGAAGTGGCCATGGAAGTGCGCGCATGGACGCTTTTGAAAGAGCTAGCAGCGCGCATTCCCTCTGTTCGAGAGCCGATTGCCTCGCTATCAGGCGGTCAACGCCAGACGGTTGCCATTGCAAGATCACTTCTGCTGGACCCGAAAATCATCATGCTGGATGAACCAACGGCGGCACTGGGTGTTGCCCAGACAGCCGAAGTTTTGAACCTGATTGAGCGGGTGCGCGAGCGCGGACTGGGCGTCATCATCATCAGCCACAATATGGAAGATGTGCGCGCTGTGGCCGATCGCATTGTGGTGCTGCGTTTGGGCAAGAACAACGGCGTCTTTACCCCGGATGCCTCCAACCAAGAGCTGGTTGCCTCCATCACCGGAGCCACGGAAAATTCCGTCTCGCGCCGCATTCACCGCAAGACAAATACCACAGAAACCAGCGGGAGACCCGCATGAGCAAGAACATCTCAACTCCTGACCCCAAGTCCTCCCAAGCCTTGGACCGCAGCGATGAGCGCGTCACCCACGATAATGGTGTGCTGGGCATGCTGCGCAGTTTTATCAATCGGATCAAATCGGGCGATCTGGGCATGTTACCGGTTGCCATTGGGCTGATTGTGATTTCCACAGTGTTTAGTATTCTCAATCCGATTTTTCTGGCACCCAACAATCTGGTCAATCTGCTGTTTGATTGCGCAACGGTGGGCATTATCTCGCTGGGCATTGTCTGCGTGCTGTTGTTAGGTGAGATTGATCTCTCGGTTGGCTCCATGAGTGGTCTGGCCTCGGCCATCATTGGTGTCTTGTGGGTCAATTCCGGCCTTCCGGTGATTGTTGCGATTTTTGCAGCGCTGGTCACGGGTGCCGCCGTGGGGGCGCTTTACGCGGTGATGTATAATCGCATGGGCATGCCAAGCTTTGTCGCCACGCTGTCGGGCCTGCTGGCCTTGCTAGGCATGCAGCTCTACATTCTCGGCCCAACGGGCAGTATCAACTTGCCCTATGCCTCACCGCTGGTGCGTTTTGGCCAAATTTTGGTAATGCCGCATTGGCTATCCTTCACGCTGGCTTTGGTGCCCGGTATTGTGATGATCGTATTTGGGCTGGCTGTTCGTAAGCGCCGCCAAGCGGTCAACCTCTCCTCAAAACCCTTGAGTGGGTTGTTGATCAAGGCCGCCATCCTCACGCTGGGCTTTGAATTTGCCGTCTACTACCTCAACCTCGGTCGCGGCGTGCCTTGGATGTTTGCGCTATTTGTGGCGCTGGTGGTGGTGGTCAATTACCTCCTGACCAAGACGCAATGGGGCCGCTCGATGTTTGCCGTAGGTGGCAATCGTGAAGCCGCCCGCCGCGCTGGCATCAATGTTCGCCGCATTTATATGAGCGCCTTTATGCTGTGCTCTACCCTTGCAGCCCTTGGCGGCGTGCTGTCGGCATCACGCCTTGCATCCTCCAGCCAGCAGGCAGGCACGGGTGATGTGAACTTGAACGCCATTGCCGCCGCCGTGATTGGTGGCACCAGCCTGTTTGGCGGGCGTGGCAGTGCCTATTCGGCGCTGCTCGGCATTATCGTCATTCAGGCGATTTCCAATGGTTTGACGCTTCTCAACCTTAGCTCATCGCTGCGTTACATGATCACCGGGGCCGTGCTTGCCATTGCCGTGATTGTGGATTCGCTTGCGCGCCGCTCCCGTGTCAGCCACGGCCGCGCTTAACAAGATTTACTAGGAGAATTGTATCATGACAGATATCATGAAAGGCAAAGTCGCCGCCATCACTGGCGCTGCATCGGGCATAGGTCTCGCTTGCGCCAAAATTCTGCTGGCGGAAGGCGCAACGGTGGTGTTGATCGACCGCGCCAAGGACAAGCTGGATGGGCTTTGCTCAGAACTCGGTGAGCGCGCCAAGCCGCTGGTGGTGGATCTTTTGAATGGGCCAGAGGTTTCCGCCATGCTGCCGCGCATTCTGGAGGTCGCAGGCGGGCTTGATATTTTCCACGCCAACGCCGGAGCCTATATTGGCGGTGCTGTGGCAGAGGGCGACCCAGATGCGTGGGATCGGATGTTGAACCTCAATATCAACGCAGCATTCCGCTCAGTTCATGCGGTGTTGCCGCATATGATTGCGCAAAAATCCGGCGATATCCTGTTTACCAGCTCGATTGCAGGCGTGGTGCCAGTGGTGTGGGAGCCGATTTATACCGCCTCGAAATTTGCCGTTCAGGCCTTTGTCCATTCCACCCGCAGGCAGGTGTCGCAACACGGTGTACGCGTGGGTGCCGTTTTGCCCGGTCCAGTCGTCACCGCATTGCTCGATGATTGGCCAAAGGCCAAGATGGATGAAGCGCTGGCCAATGGCAGTCTGATGCAGCCGCAGGAAGTGGCCGAGGCAGTGCTCTTCATGCTATCGCGTCCACGCAATGTCACCATTCGTGATCTGGTGATTGTGCCCAATAGCGTCGATCTTTAATCGGCGCCAACCTCATCATTGTCCCATCTATATTGAAGAGCATTTGCCATGATCGAAGCAACTGACACCGTCGCGACCGGACTTGAGCGCTACATTATCGGCGTCGACGTCGGCACAGGCAGTGCCCGTGCCGGCCTGTTTGATCTGAGCGGTACGCTTGTGGCTGTTGCCAAACGCGATATTGCGATGTTTCGCGATGCAGGGGCAATTGCCGAGCAGTCCAGCACAGACATCTGGGATGCGGTCTGCACGGTTGTCCGGCAGGTTGCCGAAGGTGTGGAAGATCCAGCCCATGTCATCGGCCTAGGATTTGATGCGACCTGCTCGCTGGTGGTGCTGGGTGAAGGTGGAAAGCCATTGCCAGTGGGTTCGTCAGAGCTTGCGGAGCGGGATATCATCGTCTGGATGGATCAACGTGCCGTGACGCAAGCGGAGAAAATCAACGCTATTGGCCATGATGTGCTGCGCTATGTTGGCGGCAAAATCTCGCCGGAGATGGAGACGCCCAAAATTCTCTGGCTGAAGGAAAACCGGCCTAAGACCTTCCAGAATGCCTGGCAGTTTTTCGATCTTGCTGACTTTCTCTCGTGGAAGGCAACGGGTGATCTCTCCCGCTCCACCTGCACTGTTACCTGCAAATGGACCTATCTGGCCCATGAGCAGAGATGGGACCCAAGCTATTTCCACGCTATTGGGCTTGGCGAACTGGCCGATGAGGGCTTCAGCCGCATTGGCCACCGCATTGTCGAACCCGGAACGCCGCTTGGGCAGGGTCTGACGGAAACCGCCGCTACGGCCATGGGCCTGAGAACTGGCACGGCCGTGGCCGCAGGCATGATTGATGCCCATGCTGGCGGCATTGGTACAGTGGGCATTGGCAGCGGCCCTAAAGACAATATGGCCTATGTGTTTGGCACCTCCTCCTGTACCATGACCTCAACTGTTGAGCCGGTATTTGTGCCCGGTGTCTGGGGTCCCTATTATTCCGCCATGGTGCCGGGCATGTGGTTGAACGAAGGCGGGCAGAGTGCTGCCGGTGCGGCGATTGATCAATTGCTGGCCTTTCACCCGGCAGCACCAGAGACAGCCGCAAAGGCGCGCGAACAGGGTATTGCCCTGCCGGTTCTGTTGGCGCAGGCGGCAGCGGCCAAGTTCAACGCCTTGCCCGATGTCGTGCATTTGGCGAAAGGTCTGCACATCGTGCCGGAATTCCTCGGTAACCGTGCACCTTTTGCTGATCCCCACGCACGCGCCATCATTGCTGGTCTGGGCATGGATCGGGATTTTGATAGTCTGGTTGCGCTCTATATCGCGGGTCTGTGCGGCATTGGCTATGGTCTGCGGCAAATCATCGAGACACAGGCCGCATCGGGCGCGTTTATTGAGCGCGTTGTGATCAGCGGTGGCGCTGGAGAGAGCGATCTGGTGCGACAGGTGTTGGCCGATGCTTGCGGAAAGCCCGTTGTGGCCGCGGGTCTGGATGAGCCGGTGTTGCTGGGCTCCGCGATTTTGGGTGCCGTGGCGGGAAAGGCCTTTTCAGGTGTCATCAAGGCAATGGAAGCTTTAAGCGGCGTAACAAAGACCTATCATCCGCAGGGCGGCGCTTTGGTCAATATCCACAACCGCAGATACGGCCATTTCACAACGCTACAGCAACAGGGTAGAGAGCTACGTAACGTGTAGATGGACTGAATATCCTTGGGGTTCTCCGACACCTGGACGAAACGACGAGCAGATAATCTGATCGAAATGTTGGCCTATTGAAATGCTGGTCAGCTTTGAAGTCTTAGGGCGTATCGCGTGTGCCGCCGCTCGCCGGTGCGCGTGAATGCGCCGATCTCGACAAGGTGCTGGAGGTCACGCGTTGCCGTCGCACGCGATGTGGCCGTGATTGAAATGTAATTTTCCGCGCTCAACCCGCCCTTAAAACCAGCAATACCCTCTCGAAAAATACGGGCGATGACTTTTTCCTGGCGCTCATTAAGCCGGTCCCGAAACCGATCGTAGAATTTTGCCTTTTGAATGAAGAAGGCAATACGATCAATCGTTGCCTGTTGGGCCTCCAGGATTGTCTGCGAAAAATAGATAATCCATCCGGTGATATCGAGTTTTCGCTGATGGCGCTCAAGTTCGCAATAATAGGCCTTTCGGTCACGCTCGATTGTAAAGGCAAGCGAAATCAGGCTTGGTTGCCCGATGTTCTGCGCTAGCGATTTTTCAGCGAGCGCGCGTCCAATTCTACCGTTGCCGTCCTCGAACGGATGGATGCTTTCGAAATAGAGATGTCCGATGGCCGCACGTGTCAGCGCAGATAATGGAGTTGACCCGCCTGGCCCCGACCGATTGAACCAGTCGATGAAAAGCGCCATTTCCTCAGCCACCTGACGGGATGGCGGTGCTTCAAAGTGGATTATAGGCTTATCCAGGCGACCTGAGACAATCTGCATTGCATCAGTGTGGCGACGGTAGGCGCCAATTGTTTCGATATATCGGTTTCCCGCCATCAGCATCGAGTGCCAATGGAAAAGGTCTTCATGCTGGAGCGGGCCGGACCAATTTTTATAGACGTCAGCCATCATCTCTGCGATTCCGCGCTCTTGCGGTCGGACCGGACGATTGTCTGTGTTGAGACCAAATTGTCGGCGCAGCGATGACTGGACGCTGGCTCGATCCAGGAACTCGCCTTCGATCTCCGACGTTTTGATGGCTTCGTCGCTCAGCAACTCAATCCGCAATTGGTTGCTGTCGTCGTCACTGAAATGCCTGACAGCGCCGATCACCTCACCGGATGACTGGAGAAACCTTTGCTCCAACGGGGCCATGTTCTCAATGTCATAGGAGAAGTTTGGCCAATCGGGCCGTTGCCAGTTCCATTGCATGAGTTATAGCCGCCTTTTCTATAACTCAAAATTATGCTCATTGATGAGCTATTGCAAGTTATTCTATCGATCATCTGAGCTTGAAATCTGCTGTTTACCTTTTGTCAAAGATCCACTTTCATTACCGCTCGCCTCCGACACGAGGTCGTCAGAATGGAATTCAAGCATTCCAAGACATGATTGTTCCTAATATCAGTCGGAACCGCAGACCCTTTTACTCTCTCTTTCGTAGCTTTGTCCGGCGATCAAGAAAGAGGTCGTTATAATTGGGCCATGTCATGCGATTTGCAGGACGATTTTGCCACGAGTATGCCCGTCCTCGGAAAGTTCCAGCGCCTCCTTGATGCTCTGGAACGGAAGGACAGTGGCGACGTAAGGCTTCACCTTACCTGTTTCTATCAATTCCCGGATATGCGTGAGTTCCTCCGAATTTGGCACGCACTGCACCCTCGCAACGCCGACGCCATGCTGCTTGTCTTCGTCAGAAGGAAAGGCGACCGCCGTAACCAGGAAGCCACCCTGCCTCAGGGTGGTGAATGCTCGCTTGAATGTCTCGCCTCCAACCGTGTCAAAGACGACGTCCATGTCACGGACGATGTCTTCAAAAGGCTGCCTAGTGTAATCGACGAACTCGTCCGCGCCAAGATTGCGGACATACTCCTCGTTTCGAGCGGACGCCATTGCGGTGACATGCGCGCCTCGGGCCTTAGCAAGCTGAACTGCCACGGAGCCGACGCCGCCCGAGCTGTTTGTGATGAACACGTGCTGGCCGGTCGAAAGTTTGGCAACGTCAAACATGGCCTGCCACGCGGTTAATGCTCCGAGCGGCGTAGCAGCCGTTTCGATAAAATCGAGGGTGGATGGCTTGCGCGCGACATCCGTCGTTTTGGCGATCGCATACTGCGCGAAACCTCCCTGTTTGATAACGCCGTAAACGCCATCCCCTAGATTGAATTCGGTGACGCCTGGTCCAAGTTTTTCGACAATGCCTGCAATCTCTCCGCCCAGATGGATTGGCAAGGTCATCCCCATTCGCTGGCCAGCACCACTGCGAATCTTCCAATCCACAGGGTTGACGCCTGCCGCATGGACTTTAACCAGCACTTCGCCTGCTTTCGGCTCAGGATCTTTGACGTCGGCATATTTAAGCACGCTGTTGTCGCCATATTCGTTGATAATGATTGCTTTCATGTCTTCGCTCTCGGCTGTTGAGGTTTTGGTGTCGGCTCGACCATCGACAAGTCCTATGCTAGACGAACATCTTATCGATGTTCTGCCAATCTCCATCGCCGAGAGGCCAATCATGCCCAGACATCCGTTTACCTTCCAACGGGGCTTCAAACACCGCGGCGAAGGCTTGCCAATCCATGCCCACGACGAGGCGCAACTCACCTTTGCCGCATGTGGGATGGTGCAGGTTCACACTGAGGAAGGCAGATGGCTGGTACCTTCACAGCTCGCAGTCTGGATTCCCGCTTGCATTCCCCATCGCGTCGATGTCTTGACGGACGCCGAATTATGGATGGTCCATTGGGAGCCATCGGCGGCGCAAGAATGGGCGCCTCCGGTACCGCTCGATCAGACGTTTGCTTTACGCGTGACCCCGCTCATGCAGTCTTTGCTTGATGCGGCTTTCACGGGCGATGTGAGCGAGGAGAAGGGGGAACTCGTAGCCAAGCTGATGCTGCACGAACTGACGTCAACGGCCCACGCGCCAACATTCCTTCCCCTGCCGACAAGCACAATCGGGCTCCGGGTTGCCGACATGGCTCTCAACGATCATCAGAGCCTGATGAGCATCGATGAACTTGCATCGCGGGCCGCGACATCCGTGCGAACCTTGAGCCGATTGTTTCCTTCGGAGACAGGATTGACCTTCAAGGCCTGGCGACAACGGGCACGGATCGTGCAGTCGATGGATCTGCTCGCCAAGGGAAAGCCAATCGCTCGCGTGGCTGCCGACTTCGGGTTTTCCAGTCCCGCTTCGTTCTCTCACGCTTTCCGGCAGGTCACGGCCATGACGCCAACCCAGTTTATGGGGGTGAAACCTTTAGCCTAGAGTCTGTCAGGTTCAGATTGAACCAGACAGACTCTCGATTCTCTTGTTTTCGTTTGTCTTTTCGGGAAAACCGGTTTCCACTTTTCCCTGGCAAACTCTAAAGGCGTCCAGCCTCCGGTGTTGCAACCAGTTTTGCGGCCTCGATATTGGCCAGTGAAAGTGCGTCGCGCATCGATTTTCCCGTGGCGAGGGCTGCGGCCATCACGCCAATGAACATGTCGCCGGCTCCGTGCGTGCTTTCCACTTTCACCTTCACGGCAGGCAGGACAATTTCGTCTCCGCCTCGACTTGCATAGGCGACACCCGCGCCGCCTGCGGTGACGACAACGTCCGGAAAGTTCGCCAACAGTCTCCTTGCCGCTTCCAATGCGCCATAGAGCGTTTCGACAACCGGGACACCCGCCAGCATTTCAGCCTCGATGGCGTTGACGACGATGATGTCGACCAGGTTTTGAAGGTCGGCTGACAGGGCGCGCGCCGGTGCAGCATTGATCAGGACGCGGCCCCCAGCCTGCCGGACGGCCCTTGCCGCGGCGACATTGGCGGTGTCGGGCACCTCGTTCTGAAGCACAAGAACCGTTGTCCGACCCAGCAGTTCGGCTGCGGCTGCAACATCCTGATCGCCAAGCGTCAGGTTGGCGCCGGACACAATAACCGCACCGTAATCGCCCTGCGCGTCGAAAATCGCCACGCTCATGCCGGTGGCGTGGCCGGTAGTCGCCGCCGCGTCGCGCCGCACGAAGCGATCATCAACCTGTCGGCGTTTAAGATTTTCCAGCAGAAACCGTCCGAATTCGTCGTCGGCAACTGCGCCGATCATGAAGGTAGAGACGCCAGCCTGTGCTGCCGAGACGGCCTGATTGCCGCCCTTGCCGCCACTTTTGGGGTGCCAGGACGTGCCTGTAACCGTTTCTCCCTGACGTGGCCGGTCTGGACCGAAGACCGCGATATCATAATGCAGGCTGCCGAAAACGGTGACGATAGGCGAGGATGTCATGGAAGGCGATCTTTCCGTTTGGAGGTGACGGCGGACATGGTGCGGTCGAGATTGCGCTCGGCGGCCTGATAGTCGCGCTGGGCGACGGCGACGAAAATGGCGTCGAGAATATTGAGCTGCGCGATGCGCGCCGCGGCATTTTCGCCCATCAAAGGCGAGCCTTGTGCGGTGGAACACAAGACCACGTCGGCGGACTGGGCGAGCGCGGAGGAACCGTAATTGGTCACGGCAATGGTGCTGGCGCCGTTCTTGCGGGCAAGTTGCAGCGCCTCAATCACGGCAATCGTATTGCCCGAATGCGAAAAGCCGATGGCGACATCGGTATCGGCAAGAAGGGCCGCCGACATCAGCATCATGTGCGAATCGTCGAAGACGCTGGCGCGCACGCCAATTCTCAAAAACTTGTGGGCCACATCCCGGGCGATCTGCGCCGAGCCGCCGACGCCGTAGAAATCCCGGTTTCGAGCCTTGTGGATCATGTCCGCCGCCTGGTCGAAGGCTGCCATGTCCAGAATGGCAAGCGTTTCCTCAAGGGCGTGGATCGAGGTGCGAAAGACTTTCTGGACGATTTCAAGCGAGGTATCGTCAACCGACAATTCCTGATGCATTTCGGTGGTCGGCTGGCGGTTATATTGGCTGACGGAAGACCGGAAATCCCGAAAGCCGGAAAAGCCGAGCTTCTTGGTGATCTTCACCACCATGGCTTCTGAAACACCGGCATTTTCGGCAATCTGTTTCAGCGAGGTCTCCTCGCTGAAATCACGCATGCCGAAGACCGTATCCACGACCTTTGCTTCCAGCGGCGTCAGCATCGGCATCATCATGCGAATGCGCGGCCCCACCGCCTTCATGTCAAAGCCATCAGCGTTCATTCCCGTCCCCTTGTCGCGCGATCAATCATCATTGCGACGAGGATTATAAGGCCGGTGGCGAGCAGTTGATAGAAGGCCTGGACATTCATCAGCGTCAAACCATTACGCATGGCGCCGAGGATGATGGCGCCGAGAATGGTGCCGACAATACTGCCCTTGCCGCCCATCAGCGATGCACCGCCAATCGCCGCTGCCGCAATTGCATCCAGCTCCCAGAGATTGCCGAGAATGGGTTCGGCAGCCCCAAGACGGCCAATCAGGATGAGAGAGGCGAGTGCAGCGAGCCCGCCGGAAATCACATAGGCAGTAATCTTGGTGCGGGCGATTGGAACGCCTGCCACGTAAGCCGCTTCCTCATTGCCGCCAACCGCCATCAGGTATTCACCAACAGGCGTCTTCTTGAGCAGCACCCAGGCGGCGACCGACACACCGGCAACGATCAACACCGGGATTGGCAGGCCGATCAGGGTTCCATTGAACAGCGCCCGAAAACCCGGCGGAATGCCCAGCACCGGATTGCCGCCGGTGAAGATCAGCGCAATGGCTCGGTAAGTGCTGAGTGTCCCCAGCGTAACGATGAAGGGTTGCAGGCCGACATAGGCAACGAGCACGCCATTGATAAAACCGCATATGGCGCCGACGCCAAGCCCGGCGAGGATCGCCAGAGGGATGGGCGTACCACCCAGCAGCAGCGTCGCCGTCATCACGGCGGCAATGGCGGCGGTCGGCCCGACCGACAGATCGATGCCGCCTGAAATGATCACCAGCGTCATGCCCAGCGCCAGGCACGCGTTGATACTGGATTGCTGGAGGATATTGGTCAGGTTGCGCTCCGACAGGAAGCCGGGAACGAGCGCTGCAAATACCGCCATGATGACGATGAGACCGATCAGTGTTCCGGCATCACGCAGCGAGACGGAAAAGCGGCGAAAGGTCGGGGTGGCCGGGGCCGATTGGCTGGTGGCGGATGAAGAGGCGGTCATGGAGAAAGATCCTCTCTGTTTATGCAGGATGTGCGATGGCGGCAGCACCGGCACTCGCTCCTGGAATGGCGTGGGCGAGAATGGCGCTTTCCGTCAGCTGGTCGCGCAAGATTTCAGCGGCGATCTGCCCTTCCCGCATCACCAGTACGCGGTCGGAGAGCCGGATGACTTCGGGAAGTTCGGAGGAGACGACGATGATCGAATGGCCTTCGCGGGCCAGGGCTTCGATCAATTGGTAAATCTCGGATTTTGCCCCGACATCGATACCGCGTGTCGGTTCATCGAACAGCAGGATCTGCGATTTGGCCGCCAGCCAGCGGGCAATGATGGCCTTTTGCTGGTTGCCGCCGCTGAACAGACGGACAGGGCGATCAAGCTGAAATGGCCGCAGGTTGACCCGCTTCAGCAAATCCTGTGCGCTGGCGCGCAGTTTTCCGGTGCGGATCAGACCGGCGGAGGAAAAGCTGGGAAGCGATGCCAGCGCCATGTTCAGACTGACCGGACGCAAGGGGATGATGCCTTCGCGCTTGCGCTCTTCCGGCACAAGGCCGATACCTGCGGCAATCGCGTCACGAGGATTGCGCAGGCGCAAATTCTTGCCATCGATGGCCATCGACCCCTCGCTCAAACGATCGACACCGGCGATCAACCGCAGCAATTCCGTGCGTCCGGAGCCGACCAGCCCGGCAATGCCCAGCACTTCCCCCCTTTTCAGGGTGAAGGAGACATTTTTGATCTTGGTGGCTGAAGACAGATTGCTGGCTTCCAATCTGACCTGATCGGTCACGAAGGAATGATGGGTTTCCTGCATCAGTTCACGCCCGACCATCATGGCGATGACTTGTTTTTCTGATGTGGCTTTCATGTCGACGATGCCAACGAGCTTGCCATCCCGCATGACGCTAGCGCGCTGGCAGATACGGAAAACCTCGTCCATCTTATGCGAAACATAAATAATCGACACGCCACGGGCCGAAAGATCGGCGATCACTTCAGCCAGCCGGTCGAACTCGCTCGGCGTCAAGCTGGATGTCGGCTCGTCCATGGCGATGACCTTGGCCTTATCAAGCAGGGCGCGGCCGATCTCCACAATCTGCCGCTGCGCGACTTTCAGACTGGAGATGGGCGCGGAGACGTCGATGCTGCGGTCGATCATCGACAGCGCTTCGGCGGCGCGCTGTTCCTGCTCCCGGCGCGAAACGAAAAGCCCGCCCATATGGGTCAATGAATGGCCGAGAAACATGTTCTGGGCAACACTCAGATGCGGCACCTGTTGAAGTTCCTGATGGATCATCGCAATACCGGCCTGTCTTGCATCAAGCGGCTTGCGAAATGCCACAGCTTCGCCATCGACGAAAACACTGCCAGAGGTTGGCCGGAACACACCGGATAGAATGCGCAGAAGGGTTGATTTTCCGGCGCCGTTTTCCCCGAGTAGCCCGTGAATTTCTCCGGGCGCAACGTCATAGCTCACATCCGTCAGCGCGTTGACGCCCGGAAAACTTTTGGAGATTGTTTCAAATCCCAGTCTCGGCACCATATCTCACCCTCCTCCTGCTAGACACACGATGCCGACCATGACAGCCGGCATCGCTTTAAGTTTTTGTTTTGCATCGGATTTATCCGAAAACCGATTCTCAACTCTCGGTCCAATGCTCTAACGTCGGTTATTTAGCCGCCTTGGCGTCTTCCATCAGCACAGCGCGCACATCGACGCCCTTGCCCTGGTAGCGGGCGAGGTTGTCGGCGGTGATCAGCGCCTGAGGCGTTGCGACAACGCGCGGCAGCTTCTGACCGGCAACGAGCCGAAGGGCTGTTTCCATGGCCACCTCACCGGTTAGAACCGGAAAGCTGTCGACGGTCCCGGTCAGCTCGCCAGCCTTGATCGAGGCATAGGCATCCGAAATACCGTCGGTGCCGAAAACAGCGACCTTGCCCGCTAGCCCTGCGGCCTTGACGGCTTCGACCACACCCAGCGCCATGCCGTCATTGTTGGCATAGAAGCCGATGAGGTCTGGATGCTGATTGAGGATGTTGGTTGCTGCATCGTAAGACGTCTGGCGGTCCCAATTGCCGGGAACGCTGGCGACGATCTTGAAACTGCTGTTTTCACCGATGGTGGATTTGAAGCCGTCGGTGCGTTGCACAGCGGCATAAACGCCGGCCTGGCCCTCGATGATCGCCACCTTGCCGCCCTGTGGACGGTTGGTGATGAACCATTTGGCGACGCGCACGCCGTTGTCGCGCTGAACATTGCCAACATAGTGCTCGGCCTGCGGGATCACGGCATCATTGACGTCAACAACAGGAATATTGGCGGCCTTGGCCTGTTCGATCACCGGCTGAAGATTGGAATCCGTCTGTGGCGACACCAGCAGGACGTTATAGCCTTGGGTGATCATCCCTTCGGCAATCGTCAGCTGGCCAAGCTGGTCGCCTTCGCTTTGCGCCGCCTGATAGGCGACCGGAACATTCTTCGCCTTGCCGAACGCAGCATAGCCTTCACCGAGCGACCGCCAATATTCGTTGGTCAGCGTCTTTGAAACTGCGCCCGCCTTGGTGCCGTCGGGAAGCTTCGGAAAGGGGCCGAATTTTGCTTCCAGCTGCGACCAGCCATACGGTCTTTTTCAGTGTCGGAATTGAGCGGGGCAAGCTGCTGTGCAAAGGCTGCGCTGAACAAGAAGCTGGCAGCAAGGCCTGTGGCAAGCGTCATTTTCATCATCGTCTTCATCGGTTCCTCCCAGGTGATATCATCAGGCACGCCTCCGGCATGCCTTTGTTTTCAAAGGTTTGAAATCTTTTGGTATTTGGAGTTTCGGGTCTTAGCCCAGCATCAATTCCTGAACGATGGCCTGCGCGGACACGGCATCCTGACGGTCGATGGCACCCGAAAGACGATTGTCCTGATCGAGGCGATCGACAATCCGCAACATGCGCTTGACGGTCTGGATATTGACCTGGCATTCATGGACGGGATCAAGACCCGTCATGTCCGGGAACGTGTCGAAGTAGATGGCGCCGTCATAGCCGTCCTTGCGGATCTGGCGCAGAAGCTCGATGGTCTGCTGGGTGTGGACCGCGCCCACCATCAGGCCATCGTCGCGCTTGGCATAGCCATCGTTGAGATGAACGCCGAGAACACGGCTATGGCGGGCAATCAAGGCAGCGGCAAAGGCTGGCTGCTCATCGGCGTAGAGCACGTGGGCAAAGTCCAGCGTTACGCCAAGATTGGGCATATCGACATCCCTAATGGCTAGCAATGTCGTTGCTGCATCCGGCATCAGACTGTAGGAGCGAGGTTCGTTCGGCTTGTACTCAATGCTGATCTGGCAATCCGGATCATGAGCGCAAACTTCACGAATTCCGTCAATTTCGTGTTGCCATAGCCTGTGATAATCGGCCTGGAAGGCATAGTCGAACCCATCCTGGCCGAGCCAGAGCGTCATCAATTGGCTTCCTGCGGCGCGGGCCGCATCGATCCCGGCCTTGGTGAGATCGATGGCTTCCCGCCGGACTGCCGGATCGGGATTGGTGAATGCGCCGATCTTGAAAGCGGGATTGGTGTAATAGCGCATGGCGAACCCATTGATCGCCAAGCCCATATCTCCTATCTGGCGGGCCAGAACAGCCGGATCTTCGCCAACATGATCGGGATAATTGAGGTCGAGATCCGTCAAACCATCGACTTTTGCGGCACGCTTTGCCATTTGCAGCATGGTCGGCTTGCCGGACAGGTCTGGCCATTCAGCCTTTGGGCAGGAGGCAAAGGAATTCAGGCGGGTTGCAAATTTCAGCTGGGTCACGGCTCGGGCTCACTTTGATCGCTACACTTCATACTTCACAAAATAATTATAATTTGTAAAGTAAAAAATGTCTTAGGCCCCAGTGAATTGCCTGGAGCCGACCTCAGCGACGCAGCAGTGCCTCGATTTCACGGCGTTCCGGCATGGCGGGCGCCGTTCCCCGGCGGGTCACGGCGATGCCCGCCGTTGCACATCCGAACCGGACCGCCTCAAGCGGGGTAAGTCCATCGGCAAGGGCTGCCGCAAAACCGCCGACAAAGGCGTCCCCTGCCCCTGTCGTATCGATGACAGGCCCGGCTGCAATGGCCGGAACCGCCACCGAGGCATTGTGGCTATGAAACAACACGCCTCTGCTGCCCAGCGTGATGATAGCAGTACCGACACCGCGCTCCAGAAGCACATCCCCCGCCCGCTTCGCATCTTCGAGCGTATCGAGCGGAAAACCAACCAATGCAGCGGCTTCGGTTTCATTGGGAATGATATAGTCGCACAGCGGATAGATCGCCTCTGGAAACGGCTCGGCGGGCGCGGGGTTGAAGATCGTGGTAACGCCAGCCTCACGGGCGATCATCAGCCCGTGGTGGGCCGCCTCGGCGGGTTGCTCCAGTTGCGTCACAAAAATCGCGCTGGTCTCGATGGTTTGCCGTGCCGCCTCAACATCCTCAATGGTAATGGTTCCGGCAGCGCCGGGATAGACGATGATGGCATTGTCACCTGTCTTGTCGTTGACATAGATGAAGGCAGCACCGGTCGGCTGGTCGTCCATAACAGTCAGTTTCGGCAGGACACCGGCCTGCGCATAGGTCTTCAACGCCAGATCACCGAATGTGTCTCGACCGATCTTCGAGATAAAGGAGACGCTGGCGCACTCCCCAGTCCTTGCTCCAGCTCTTGCTGCCGCAACCGCCTGGTTGGAGCCTTTGCCGCCTGGGCCGACGGAAAAGCCGCTGCCGGTGATCGTCTCGCCCACGACTGGCAGCCGTGCCGCAAGATAGGCGGTATCGGCGACGAAGATTCCGAGTATCGAAACGCCCTTGCCCATGCTGGTCTCCTTATACCGCAGCGGGTGGGATGACGCCCTTGGTGAACAGGAAGCAGCCGTAGAAACGGGTTTCCCCGGTCGAAATCACACAATAGGCCCTCTTCGCAAGATCGTAGAACGCAAACCGCTCAATGCCATACATCGGCGACGGCTTGCCCTCGGCGTGGTCGATTTCCGCTTGCACCTCGCGTTGCACCGGTTGGATGTCGTCCGGCGCACCCATGACTTCCATACGGCCTGCCGAATTTTGCAGGGGCGTATCGAGCGGCAAAACCGACAGCAGGACGCGCACGGCTTCTGCGGCTGACAGATTGGCCATGGACAGCGGGCGGCCCAGCACGGTCTGACGTGCAACACTATCGCTAGGAAAATTGGTGTCGGAAATCACAAGCGTATCGCCATGCCCCATGGATCGCAGCGCATGCAGCACGTCGGCATTCAGGGCAGGATGAAGATTTTTCAGCATGGGACACTCCTTGTTTAACTTAGCTCAATGCAATGACTGGCCTATTTGACCGCACCGGCGGTCAGGCCCTTGACGATATAGCGCTCCAGAAAAATACCGACCAGAACGAGCGGCATGATGGCGGCGGTGGCGATAGCGGCCATGGACCACCAATTGATCCCTTGCGAGCCGGTCTGACTGGCCACCATGACGGGCAGCGTCTTGGCGTTCGAACTGGTCAGGAGCGCTGCGAAGAAATACTCGTTCCAGCAGAGAATGACCGAAAGGATGAAGGCGGCCACCATTCCCGGCAGGGCGATGGGCAGGACGATCCGCATAAACGCGCCCCAGATCGAACAGCCATCGACCAGTGCTGCCTGCTCGAGTTCGACGGGGATCGTGTCGAACTGGTCGCGCATGATCCAGATGACGATGGGCAGCACCATCAGCGTATAGACGAGGACAAGCCCGGTCAGCGTGTCCAGCAGCATCAGGTGTTTATAGAGCACCAAAAACGGCATGGCGAGCACGACGGGCGGCAGGATCAACTGGGACAGGAAGAAGAACGAGATATCCTTGTTGCGTAACCAGAGGAATTTGTAGGAAAACCGGCTAAGGCCATAGGCCGCCAGCGATCCGATCACCACAGCCAAAAACGAGGCTCCGGCTGAGGCGACGACACTGTTGAAGAACCGCCGCATGAATTCGTCGCGCACCGTCGAGGCCACGAATATCGTGTCCGGCGAAAGGCCAAGCGATCGCCAGCCCTTCCAGTCCGGCGTAAAATCCACGAAGGGAATGAGGTGGCCCTGGGTGACATTGACCGCGGTCTTGAACGAGGTGGTGATGGTCCAGTAGATCGGAAACAGCGAGATAAAGGCCCAGAACACCAACGCCGCATAAATCAGCAGGCTGCCCGTCATGAAGTGAGGGCGGCGAAACCTGGGGTCAGGGCCGCTCTGGCGGGTGGGATTGGGTGCCATGGTCTAACCCTTAGTTGGAACGTTGCAGCCAGCGGCTCGTCACCTTGAGGATGAGCGAGACGAAGATAATGATGATGACGAGATAGAACTCGGCCAGCATGGTGCCGTAGCCGACATTCGACCGGTCACGATATTCCCGGAAGATGAAGCTGGAGACCGTATCTGTCGCGCCGCCGGGTCCGCCTGCGGTGACATTGATGACGATATCGGCGAGCTTCAGCTGGAAAATGATCCGCAGGATAATCACGGTGACGCTGACGGGCAGCATCAGCGGAAAGGTGATTTCCTTGAAGTTTTGCCAGCCGGACGCGCCATCGACCTTCGCCGCCTCCTTGATTTCCGTTGGCAGGGCCTGAAGCCCGGCCAGAAGCAGGATCATCATGAAGGGGATCGACACCCAGGCATCCATGGCCATCAGCGAGAGACGGGCAAGCCACGGCGTCGAGAAAAAGGCGGGGTTGTCCCATCCGAGATGTCGCGCAAGCGTTGCCGCCGGGCCGAAGCGATATTCCATCAAGGATTTGCCGATCATCCAACTCACGGCAACCGGGCTCAGCATCAACGGCAGCAGGAAGGCAACCCGAAAGAACTTTCGGGCCTTGATCTCGGCGTTCAAAAGCAGCGCCAGGCCAAAGGCAATGGCATATTGCACCAGAACCGCCAGAACATAATAGACCATGTTCAACAGCGCATTCCAGAAATAAAAGTCGGCAAACAGCGTGCGCAGGTTATCGATGCCGTTGAACCGCCGCCCTGCGGCAGCGCTGAGGTTCCAGTCGGTGAAGGCAATGTAGAGGCCGAACACCGTGGGAAATACCACCATGGCGACCGTAAACAGCACTGCCGGTAGAACGAACACGGCACGCTGTCCGCTTTCGCCACGGATCATGATTTGCGCGGCGCACAGAGCCACCGCCCAGACGATATAGGCATAGAGCAAGGGACGCCAACTGACGAGACCAAGCGAGGTCACCCCGGCTACGTCGAGAATTTGCAGAACGAGCACGCCGAGCAGCAGCACGGTGGCCACCGCAAGCAACAGGCGGCCACGCCGGGCGCCTGTTTGCCGCTGTGATACACTTGTCGTCGGGCGAATGACAGGCATGGTCGTGTCGGACATAAGCAAACCCTTGGGCATAACGCCCTGCATAAACCGTGGCCAAGAGTGGCTTTAGGCGGTCAATAAAGGTCAGGCGACATTGGAAAGCCGCCTGACGCCGTATAGAAATACCAGCGGCAGTTTCCCGCCGCTGGCATGGGTCAAACGCCGAGCGAAGCCTTGTAGAGCGATATCTGCTTGTCGCGGCCAAGCTGATCGGTGAGTTTTTCCCAGGCAGCCGCAATGGCGTCGGCGCCTTCCTGGGGCTTCACCCTGCCCGCAAACACCTTTGCCAATTCGTCTTCCGCCACGCTGTAATATTGGAAAATACCGGGAATACGCGGTTCAATGGCAGCGTTCGGATGGTTGTAGGACTTCGACTGGGAGGCGAGATAATTGCTGATGAACGCTTCCTCATAGCCCGCTGCCACCCATTCTTTAATGTCGAACTGGCTCTTGCGATAGCACTGGAAGCCGGAGGGATAGGCTGCCGTCCACAAGGCGAGATCCTTGCCGCCGAGATGGGCCGCCGCACTCCAGGCTGCCTTCTTTTTCTTTTCATCCTTATCGACACGGGCCATGACGTAAACGCCCCAGCCCAGATAGGCCATGTTGGGCGCATAGTTTGGCCCGCTCGCCAGCGTCTCCCATTTTCCGGTCTTGGCATTATAGACATCGTCGGAGCCGGGAAGAATGTCGAAGGCGATGGTATCGCCGACCACCGAACTGTCGCTGGTTTGGGCGCTCTGCCCGACATCGCCCCACCAGGAGACCATGGAGCCGGTTCCGGCCAGAAACTGCTGAAATGCCGTCGTGCCCGGATCGGCGTTCAGCTGGTCACCGGCTTCGGAAGGCAGCGCATCGACCACATCCTGTATGGCGCGAACCCAGGCCGGATTGTTAATGCGCGGCTTCATCGTATCGACGTCGAACAGCCAGGCCTTGTCAGCCGGGTGCTTGGCATAGGCCGTCGCGCGGCTGCCGAGGAAGTAGAAACCAAAGCCACCCCAGGCCTTTGGCGCGTCGAGATAACCGATGGCATCGGCGCCAGCGATTTTCTTGCCCTTAAGGAACTTGGTCGCTTCCTGCACCTGTTGCCAGGTTTTCGGCACGCCCCATTCGCCCGCATGGCCTTCGGCTTTCCAGGCCTTGGCGAGATCAGCGTCGGTGAAATAATCCTTGCGATAGTTGAAGTTGTGGCAATCGCCATCCACCGAGACGCGGTAGACTTTGCCACCCCAGGTGCCGACCGGGGCCTTCAGGTAATCGACGTAATCGTCCATGTCGATCTGGGCCTTCACCCAGTCCGGCATTTCCGAGGCAAGGCCCTTGCCGCAAACATCGCCCTCAAACGGCGCGCCCATTTCCAGCAGGTCAAAATCCACGGTGCCGGTGGCAATCGCCTGTTGAAGACGGGGATTGTAATCGGCCTGGGCCAGGTCGATCCAGGTAATCTTGGCGCCAGTATAATCCTCCCAAGGCTTCAGGAAACCGCGAAACAGTACATTGTGCAGATTTTGATTGTTCAGGCCCATGAAGGACAGTTCGACGCCAGCGAACTCTCCCTTCTTGACGGTCTTCTTTGTGGCCTCCAGGCACATCTCGCCGACCTTCTGCCAATCGGCATCGGTGGGAGACCCCTTTCCAACGCCGGGTATTTGCAGGATCTGGGTGCGCAGGGACGCTTCATCGGCAAGCGCCGTTCCGGCATTGCCCAGCAACCCGCCAGCCGCCGCCACAGCCCCAAGGCTTGCACCGGTCTTCAGGATGGCGCGACGGCTCAGGCCTATCGCCATCATCCTCTCGTATTCGCTGACTTTCATGTCTGTCTCCTCCCTTGTTCGCCTATGTCAAATAACTGCTTTCGCGTGTCCCCTCCCGTGGACACGCGAAAGCAGGCCCTATTCCAACCGCAACCCCGTTTCACCGTCGAACAGATGGACCATGGCCGGGTTCGGCGTCATGGCAATCAGTTGTCCAGGCGGCTCTGCCAAACGCTCGCGAAAAACACCGATGACCTTCTGTTGGCCAAGCCGGGCAAAGACCTGGGTTTCCGTTCCGGTCGATTCCAGCACGGTGACGTTGGCGGTAACGTCGCCGCCAAGCACAAAATGCTCAGGCCGGATGCCGTAGAAAGCCGCTCGTCCGTCCGACCCTGCAGGAGCTGAATTCAAGGGCAAACGGATGCCCTCTTCGGTCTCGAAAAATGGTGTTGTTGAGGCCCGGATATGCCCCTTGATCAGGTTCATCGACGGCGAACCGATAAACCCAGCCACGAACATGTTGGCTGGCGCATCGTAAAGTGCCAGCGGCGAGCCGATCTGCTCGACGCGACCATTCCGCAACACGACGATACGGTCCGCCATGGTCATGGCTTCGACCTGGTCATGGGTCACATAAATCATCGTCGTCGCCAGACGGCGTTGCAATTCCTTGATTTCAGCCCGCATCTGGACCCGCAGTTTGGCGTCGAGATTGGACAGAGGCTCATCGAAGAGGAAAACCTTCGGATCTCGCACAATCGCCCGGCCCATCGCCACACGCTGTCGCTGCCCGCCGGAAAGCTGACGGGGATAGCGAGCCAGATAAGGGACCAGATCGAGAATTTCCGCTGCCTTGCGAACGCGCTCGTCAATGAAGGGCTTGGTTTCACCGCGCATCTTCAGCGCAAAGCCCATATTCTCCGCCACCGTCTTGTGCGGATAAAGCGCATAGCTCTGGAAAACCATGGCGATATCGCGATCCTTCGGCGGCAGGTCGTTGACGACCTTTCCGTCGATGACGACATCGCCAAACGTGATCGGCTCCAACCCGGCAACCATGCGCAGCAAAGTGGACTTGCCGCATCCCGATGGGCCGACAAGAACCACGAATTCACCATCAGGGATCTCGACGGAAACGCCATGGATAACCGTCAGGCTACCATAGGCCTTGCCGACATTGACGATATTCATCGATGCCAAAAGCAGTTCTCCTCCCAGGACGGCGCGCCTTGCGCACACCGTTTAAGCGGTTTTCCGGGAAACCGTAACGGTTGGAGACCTCCCTCTCACCGTCCCAGTCCTTGCGTCCGGAAAGACGCTGTCTTCGACAGGAACTTCACATAGTCTTTTATTTTGGTAAAGTCCGTTATTGCATTTCGCCTAAATATTTTCGATGTTCATCGAAATGCAGTCGGAACGGGGGTTTTGGCGTTGTTGAACTATGGATTGCGGTGAATATGGCCGTCGTGCTGCCCTGTCTAAAACATCGCCGTATTGAGTAACATCACAAAAAAATGTCAAATTGTGAAGAAAATCACGACCACAAAGGGAAGGCAAGGCCAGTGCTGAAGGGAATAGATCCGGTTTTGAACGCTGAATTGCTCCATGCCTTGATGCTGATGGGCCACGGCGACCAATTGGTGCTGTGCGATATCAACCATCCGGCAGAGACGATTGCCAAGCACACGACCTATGGCAAGCTCATCAATCTGTCGGGTTGCGGCCTGGAGGTTGCCACGGCGGCGATCCTGACGCTCTTTCCCCTCGATACCTTTGTGGACGCGCCGGTGAAGAGGATGCAGGTGGTTGGTGATCCCGGTGGGCAGGTGCCGATCTTTTCGGCCATCCAGCGTGTGGTGGACCAATCGGAAGGACGACCGGTGAAGATCGACGCCCTGGAACGTTTCGCGTTTTACGCCGAGGCAAAGGCGTCCTTTGCGATCGTCAGAACGTCCGATCCCGGCCCCTACGGATGTTTTATTTTCAGCAAGGGCGTCGTTTAATTCGAACGCAAATTTGTCTTGATCTATCAGAGGCGTGAATCGATCAGGCTGGATCGATTCAGAGAACTCGTTGGACGCTTGCATCGAACCACGCCAGACTCTGGCCATGGAGAAAGAGAATAACAGCCCCGTCCAACTTCGCCGCATCGACCCGTCGCAAAACATGCGGCGCTTTTACACGCTCGCACTGCAACCGACCTTGTTCGGCGGCGCTTCGGTGATCCGCAACTGGGGTCGGATAGGTACGACAGGCCAGACCCTGATCGAGACTTTTGATCGAAAGGAGGATGCCCAACATGTGCTTTCACGCCTTGAGCGGACAAAAAGAAAACGTGGTTATCATGATGCGGGTCGTCTATCTTGAAAGACGTAAGACATATTTATGCTCTTTTCCAGAGCAGTTGAATTTGCGTACGATTCATCATACATATTCTGCGTAGAAGGACGAAAACGACTCTGCCTTCGGCGACAGGGTATGAAAGTGGTGGATGGTGTGACCGGTCAAGTGAAAACACGCGCCAAGGGCGCTGGCTCCCTGGTCGCACAGGTTAGCGAAAGCCTTCGCAAGGCGATCCTTGGCGGGGATTATGCGCCGGGCGATCGGCTTCCCAGCGAAATGGAACTGACCGAGGCCCATGGTGTCAGCCGGACCGTCATCCGCGAGGCCGTAACCGGCCTGCGTTACGATGGGCTGGTGGAAGTGCGCCAAGGGGCCGGCATTTTTGTCCTCAATCATCATCAATCACGCTCAAACCCGTCGAAGCTGGATCGCGCCCGGCTATCGTCCGATCTAGAGGTTTTGGAGATCCGCACCCCACTGGAGATCGAGGCTGCCGGGCTTGCCGCGCTGCGCCGTTCGCCGGCGCAGGAGGAAGCGATTTTCGATTGCCATGCAAAATTGCTGGCCTGTATCGAGGCCGACCGCTCCATTCGAGAGGCCGATCTGGCCCTTCATATGGCGATTGCTGCGGCCACCAATAATCCGCTGTTTACGCAATTTCTTGAGATGCATGGCGCATCCGCTATCCCTCAGTCCAAAGTGGTCGCGGAAAACCGGGCGGCTGAGCAAACGGCCTATCGCCGCCTCATCCACAGAGAACACCAGGCCGTGGTCGTGGCCATTTCCGACGGCGACGAAAAAGCCGCCCGCGCTGCCATGCAGGATCATCTGCGCGGAAGCCAGTTGCGTTACCGTGATCTGCTCCGCGATCTGCGCGGCATCGGCAGCGAGGCCTGAATTTTCAGGCTTCCGTCCCCCACGCCTCAATCTGAGTCAGCGCCGGAAACGGCGATGGATCATCAGCTTTTATGAGACTGTGCAGCCTAACCCATTCAGTCCGTGTTTCGGGCAGGCAAAAACACTGGGCGGCAGAGGATTTGACCAGCGCCAACCGCGTTTCTTCTCCACCCGAAAAGCTCAGGACAGCACTTTCCCACCAGGCATCGTGCGGAAAATCAGCGCGCAGAGTGAGAACCACTTCGCTGACCGTGACCGGGCGGCCGAAAAACAGGGTCAGGGCAGCCTGCGGGTCCCTGTTGATCCCCCAACTGGTGAACGGCCAGAAGCCGTGATTGTTGTTGGCCCGCTCACCATCGATGACATTGCGAACTGCGAAGGCCGCCTCCCCGCGTGTTTCGACATTGGCCTCGACATGCGGAAAAGCTTGAGAATTGGCCTGGTCGTCCAGGGGGTTAAAGGCAAGGTTTCTCTGTGCCGCTAGTTCTTCCGGCCTGGCCTTCGCCGCGTGAAGCCGGTGCAGATCTCCGCAAAAAGCATGGGGTGGATAGGCGATCTTCCTGGCGCCGAACGGTATGGAAAAGCTGAAACGGCCCTGCGGCAGATAGAGGATGGCCGGGGCCATGGCGGCATCGAGTGCCAGGCGAACATGACCGGGCTCTGACACTTCGACCAATAGCCGGTCGCCGTCACGGTAGGGCTGGCGATAGACCAGAAAGGCTTCGTGGTCTGCACTGCTTTGCGCTAGATTTTGACCCGCAGCATCCACCACTGTGAGTGTCACTCTCATTCTCACCCTCCTCAAGTAATCGTCAGTGATAAGCGCGAGGTCTGAAACGGCAGCAGAATGCGGAAAATTCTGTCCGGCCATGCCTGCCGCAGCCGGGGATCGCCGATATCGATGACCTCGATGATCGGTTCTGCCGCACCGCTCACACTGATTTCGCCGAGCCCTTCCAGGACCAACCTCCCCGCTTGCGCGCGGGGCTCAAGGCAGGTCATCAGCGACAGAACGGCATGCTTGTCACCGTCATGCTCATCGACAATCTCGACATGGCTGCCGCGAATGAGCCTGACGCTGCGGCGATAAGAGCGTAGCGCTGCTTCCTTCGGGTAAGCTGCGGCCAGTTCCAGCGAAATGCGGGCCTCCTCCACCTCGAAAGCCGTCTTGACATAACGTGCGGCACATTCCGGTCCATCCCGCTGCATCACGCCTGCAAAAGCCGGAAGGTTGTGGTAGGTCGACTGCATCGTCCAGATCTCATACCGCTGCGGCGAGAAAGTCTTCGCCGTATAGGTCTCGACGCCGATATCGATGAGAAATGGTTGTCCGTCCTTGTAAAGCGTCAGGCTGCCGACATCGTTATGATTATGGCTTTCGCCATTGTGTCCGCCCTTCACCGCCAGATCGAAACGGCTGTCGCGGGCAATGAAAAGCCCGGTGCCGGGGTAGAAAATATCGCCTTTTGCCGCCGGATTTGCGGGTGCTGACGCAACATCCGGCAAGCGCGTGGCCGCCGTCAGCCTGTACCAGAGGTTCCACTCCTTCGACAGCAGTGGATCGGCGGATTGTCGAAGATCGGCAGCGGCAAAATCCATCAGCACCTTCGAGCCAACCGCTTCGCCGAACAGATATTCCCGGATGCTACAGGGCTCCAGAACTGCGGATGAATCGGCAAAATTGAAATAATGCCGTCCAGATACATGCATGTTGAGGATGTATTCCGCCATGTTGCGGATCTTTTTTGTCTGCCAAAGCGGACGGCACAGGTCCGGCGCAACCTGATCCAGCACGGTCATGGCACTAAACAGACAGAGAGCTGCATGGCGATAATAGAGGACGCCTTCCTCGCAGGCCCCGTCCTCGGCATAGTCCTTGAGAAAGGCATCGAGACTGCCGAGCGCCTTGACCAGCACTGCGCGGCGGATCTCCTGGCTGGTGGGCAGGGAAAACGTGGTGATCAGCACGTTCTGAGTGATCCACGCCGTCCAATTGTTCATCCGCTCGCTCCCCTGCCCCATCCACCAGAAATGCCGGGTAAGATAAGGGATGATGATACGGCGGTGGATCTCCTGTTCTATGCGGGCGGGCAGGCGCGGATCGCGTTGCGCAAGAGCAGGTCTTAGCAGCCAAACCAGGGTTGCCAGGTTCGCCGCCGTTTCTGCCGCGAAGAGATCGACCACCGGGTCATCAGGATCGGGCAGTGGCTGGCGCGGACCGCCGCGTCCATAGGCATTATGCGCTGGCAATTGCCAACCGCTCTCCTCACAGATCAGGATGACGCCATCGATAATCGCGTCGATGAAGTCGCCCTCGCCGCCCTCCCCCGCGTCTTTCGCGCACTCAGCCAGAACCAGATCGTTCAGCATCAGGCGACGGCGGAAATACAGGTCTTCGAAGCGCGAGCGGTTTCCTGTCTGGGTATAGTCACGGTAATGGGAGGCGAGGATTTGCGGCCATTCAGCCTCCAGCGCCGTGCGGCCAGCACCCTTTAGGGGGGTGAGATGTTCGGCGTCCAATCGTTGCAGTAACGCATGGACGTCGGCACCTGCGACCGGTTGGAAATCGGCAAGGTGGGACGGCAAGCTGCCGATTTGCTCGCTGAACATGGTGTCCGCCTCCTCCGTCCTCACCGTCTAGCGATCTCCTGCTATCATACCTATTTTCATCTTTCCAGTAAATTTGTCTGATGTTATCGGAAGTTGTTTGACCAATAAACGATCTATGCTATGCAGGGATCGGGAGACGGGTGCAACCGACAGGCGGCCCCGCATGGAACGCTTGAGCATGGCACGATACGGCTTCGTGCGGGAGGAAAGCTGATGACGGTCATCAGTCCGGTTCTATCTGGCGGCAGCGCCGAGAACGGCAAAGGTGCGACCTCGAAGCGCCGGGTGCGGATCGTGTCCAGGCGCCGGCGGCGGATCGAAAATGCGCTGATTGCCTATTCCTTCATTGCCCCAAATTTCCTAGGCTTTGCCGTCTTCACGCTCGGCCCTATTCTGTTTGCCTTTGCGCTGGCCTTCATGCATTGGGACGGCTCAAATCCGATCACCTTTGCCGGGCTCGACAATTTTTGGCGGCTGTTTGAAGACAAGGCCTTTATCGCCGCCTTCTGGAACACGGTCATCTACACTCTTGTCTCGGTGCCTGCGACGCTTGCCTGCGCGCTTGGTCTTGCCATCCTGCTCAACCAGAAAATCCGTGGTCGCGATTTCTTCCGCACCGCGATGTTCTTTCCTTATGTCGCGTCGCTCGTGGCCGTGGCTGTCGTCTGGAACATGCTGTTCAATCCCGAAATGGGTCCGGTGAACATGCTGCTCTACACGCTCGGCCTCGACCCCAATGACATGCCCGGCTGGGCCGCCGACCGGCACTGGGCGATGGTTACCGTCATCCTGTTCGGCATCTGGAAGAGCATGGGCTATTACATGGTCATCTATCTGGCCGGGCTACAGGGCATCAATGCCGAATTGTACGAGGCAGCCGGTCTCGATGGCGCCAATGGCTGGCAGAAATTCCGGCATGTCACCCTGCCGCAGCTGGCCCCGACGACGTTTTTCGTCACGGTTATGCTGACAATCCAATCCTTCAAGGTTTTCGACCAGGTCTATATGATTACCCAGGGCGGGCCTGGAACCTCGACCCTCGTGCTGGTCTATCATATCTATAACGAAGCCTTCATTTCCTGGGATCTCGGCTATTCCAGCATGATTGCGCTGGTGCTGTTCTTCCTGGTTCTGGCGGTCACCGTGATCCAGTTCCGCCGCCAGAGGGAGGACTGAACCATGCGGATTGCCGGACGCAGGATCAAGGTCTCGACAATTGCCATCTACGCAACGGTCATCGCCGTCACCATCATTATGCTGCTGCCGTTTGCCTGGATGCTGTCGGCCTCGCTGAAGCTCGACCGCGACGTCTTTGTCTTCCCGATCGAATGGATGCCGGCCCATCCGCGCTGGCAGAACTATGTCGATATCTGGACGAAGATTCCGCTGGCCCTGTTCATCTACAACACCTCGAAGCTGACGATCATCGTTACGCTTCTGCAATTGCTGACGTCGAGTTTCGCGGCCTATGCCTTTGCCAAACTGCATTTTCCCTTCAAGAACACGCTGTTTCTCGGCTATATCGCCACCATCGCCATGCCCTGGCAGGTCTATATGGTGCCGCAATTCCTGCTGATGCGCGAATTCGGGCTGAACAACACCCATTTGGCGCTGATCTGCCTTCAAGCCTTTACAGCCTTCGGCGTCTTCTTGATGCGGCAGTTCTATATGTCGATCCCGACGGAACTCTGCGAAGCCGCCCGGATCGACGGGATGAACGAATACCAGATCTGGGCGAAGATCATGCTGCCGTTGTCGAAGCCAGCACTATCGACGCTGACGATCTTCACCTTCGTCACCACCTGGAACGATTTTCTGGGGCCGATGATCTATCTCACCAAGACCGAGTTGAAGACCATCCAGATCGGGCTTCGGATGTTCATATCGCAATATTCCGCCGAATACGGGCTGATCATGGCGGCGTCGGTTGTCGCGCTCATTCCCGTGCTCGTCGTCTTTTTGGCCTTGCAGCGCTTCTTCGTCGAAGGCGTCGCATCAACCGGGCTGAAGGGGTGATGTCATGAATGCCATGTTTTCCAATGCGCCACAGCCGATCACCGATGAAGAGGTGACTATTGCGCTCGACATCGCGGTCGCCCAGGTGCGGCGCAATCTGCCTGACTTCACCTATGCGGCGCAAAACCATTCCAGCGTCGGCAACAGGTATCCGGCGGTTGCCAACGACCAATGGACGGCAGGTTTCTGGCCGGGCGAAATCTGGCTCGCCTATGAGCATAGCGGCGATAAGGTGTTTCGATATGCCGCTCAGATCCAAGTGCAAAGCTTTCTGCATCGCATCGAAAACCGCATCGCCACCGATCATCACGACATGGGGTTTCTCTATTCGCCCTCCTGTATTGCCGGGTGGAAACTGGTCGGCGACGAGGATGGACGCAAGGCGGCACTCCTGGCCGCCGACCAACTGATCGAACGCTACCAGCCCATCGGACAATTCATCCAGGCCTGGGGCGCCAAGGGCAATCCAAACGAATACCGCTACATCATCGACTGCCTGCTGAACCTGCCGCTGCTCTACTGGGCGACTGGCGAAACAGGGGATGAAAAATACCGCGAGATTGCGCTCTCCCATGCGCGCACCACGCTTGCCCATTCGGTGCGGGAGGACTGCTCCACCTATCACACCTTCTACATGGACCCCACGACAGGCGCTCCGGTACGGGGCGTGACCAAGCAGGGTTATAGCGACGACAGTTTCTGGGCACGTGGGCAGGCCTGGGGCATCGCGGGCATGGCCCTGTCCTATCGCTACGAGCGCATTGCCGAATATCGCGACGCTTTTGAGCGGTTGCTGGGCTTTTATCTGCAACGGCTTCCGGACGATCTTGTGCCGGTCTGGGACCTGATCTTTTCAGCAGAGGACGGTGAGCCGCGCGACAGTTCGTCCGCCTCCATCGTCGCCTGCGGCCTTCTGGAAATGGCCGATCTCGTGGAAGACGCAGACGCCGCCCGCTACCGCGATCTTGCGCGGCGGATGATGAAAAGTCTGGCCGATCACTATGCCGTCAAGGATCCATCCGTTTCCAACGGACTTGTCCTGCACGGAACCTATTCGAAGAAAACCCCACACAACACCTGCCGCGGCGAAGGTGTCGATGAGTGCGTGTCCTGGGGTGACTATTATTACATGGAAGCTTTGACGCGCTTGTCGCGCAACTGGTCTTCCTATTGGTGATGCGTGAGGGATAAATGGCAAGCATTTCGCTGAAAAAGCTCAATAAGTCCTTCGGCGCACTGAAAGTGGTGCACGATATTGACCTTGAGATCGCCGACAAGGAATTCATCATCCTCGTCGGGCCGTCCGGCTGCGGCAAATCCACCACGCTCAGAATGATCGCGGGGCTCGAGGAGATCTCCGGTGGGCAATTGCTGATCGGCGAAGACCTGATGAATGACGTTCCGTCGAAGGATCGCGACATTGCCATGGTCTTCCAGAATTACGCGCTCTACCCGCATATGACCGTCTACAAGAATATGGCGTTCGGGCTTGAGCTGCGGAAAGCGCCGCGCGATGTGATCGAGACAAAAGTCCAGGAAGCGGCGAAGATCCTCGACATCACCCATCTGTTGAACCGCAAACCCAAGGCGCTGTCGGGCGGACAGCGGCAGCGCGTGGCGCTGGGCCGTGCCATGGTGCGCAATCCGGAAGTGTTTCTGCTCGACGAGCCGCTGTCCAACCTCGATGCCAAGCTGCGCGGCACGATGCGCGCCGAAATATCCAAGCTGCACAAGCGGCTGAACGCCACCTTCATCTATGTCACCCATGACCAGGTGGAAGCCATGACCATGGCCGACCGTATCGTGGTCATGAAGGATGGCCATATCCAGCAGGTCGATACGCCGCAGCGGCTTTATGACCATCCGATCAACATGTTTGTGGCGGGCTTTATCGGTGCGCCGCAGATGAACATGCTTCCCTCGACGATCCGGCGCCAGGGGGATGGTTTCGTCGCCGTCTTCAACGATCATGCCCTGCCCTTGCCGAACACTTTCGACCAGAGCCGCATCGCGTCCTATCTGGACCGCGACATCGTTCTGGGCATACGGCCTGAAAATTTTCATGAGCTGGCACCCGGCGATATTGATCCGGCCAATACCGCACCCTTGGAGGCGGTTGTTGAATTGGCCGAACCAATGGGCTCGGAAGTGCATCTCAATCTCGTCGTCGCCGGGCGCTCCATCGTCGCCCGCGTATCGCCGCGCTTCAAGGCCAAGCTTGGTGAGCAGGTGCGTCTCACCGCCGACATGACCAATGCCCAATTGTTCGATCCGCAGACCGAGCGATCGATCCTCTATTGACAGGACAACACGATGCAATGGTTGGAGGCCATCTGGACGAAAGAGGGAAAGGGCATCGCCAAGGATGCGCCGAAGCGCACCGGCCTTGCGCTGTTTTGCGAGATCATCGGGCGGGAATGGTGGGAACTGGTCAAGCTCAACCTTCTGTTTCTGGTGGCCGCGCTGCCCATCGTCACGCTTCCCGCTGCGCTCTTTGCCACCGCCAGCGTTTGCCGCTCCATGGTGGAGGACCGCAACGTCTATCTGTTGCGTGATTTTATCGAAGCCTTTCGTCGCTATTTGGCGGTGGCGACGGCGTGGGGTCTGGCAACCGCTCTGGCGCTGTGGATTGGTTTTTGTGCCATCTCAACCTATGGCGCCCAAGTGCGCGACAGCCTGATCTACGCGGGTCCCCTCGCTGTCAGCCTTGTCGCAACCGGTTTTGTGGGCGTGTGGTCGGCGCATTTCATTGTGCTTGCGGTGATGAGCAAGCGTGGTGTCCTGGAGATCCTACGGCTATCGGCGCTGGCAACGCTTCTGCGGCCCTTGCCGACGATGGCGGCGCTGATGTTTGTCGCAGCACTCTGGCTTGTGCATGTGCTGCTCTACCCGGTTTCCGTCTTCATGCCGGCAATGATCAATTTTTCACTTGGCATGTTCGCTATTTCATTTGGCGCGCATCGGGCGGCGGTAATGGTTCTGAACAGGCCTGATGCGGCGTATCGGACGACTAAAATATTATAGGCAGCGCTGGGAGGCGCTGACGACGAAACACTCAGGGAGGAGAACAGAATGTACAGGCAGAAATTTGGGATATCGCTGACCATTGCCACTGCGGCACTGGGAATGGCCACAGTCATGGCAGGCGGCGCGTTCGCACAATCGGCAGCCCCCGTCACCTTGAAATGGGCGCTGTGGGACTGGGACAAGGTGGCCTATTACAAGCCGCTGATCGAAGCCTATCAGGCCAAACATCCAAATGTGAAATTCGAGCCGGTGGATCTCGGTTCGCAGGACTACACGCAGATGATCGCCACCCAGCTGACCGGCGGTGCCAAGGATATCGATGTCGTCACCATCAAGGACGTGCCTGGTTACGCGACCCTGGTGCGCGCCAAATCTATCGGCGATCTCTCGGGCTTCATGACCGAGCAGAAGATCGACAAAGCTGGATATGGCGGGCTTATCGAGGAGCTGAGCATTGACGGCAAGGTCTATGCCCTGCCCTTCCGCTCCGATTTCTGGGTGGTCTATTATAACAAGGACATTTTTGACAAGGCAGGCGTTTCCTACCCGACCAATGACATGACCTGGGCGCAGTTCGACGAGCTCGCCGGAAAATTGAAGGGCGGCATGGGGGTCAACAAGACCTATGGCGCATTGCTGCACACATGGCGTTCGACCGTCCAGCTTCCAGGCATCATGGATGGTCAGCATACGCTGGTCGGCGGCGATTACGCCTTTCTGAAGCCCTGGTACGCGCGGGCGCTGAAGCTTCAAAAGGAAGGGGCGATCCCGTCCTATGCATCGCTCAAAATCTCCAATACCCACTATTCGGCACTGTTCTTCAACGGGACGGTCGGCATGTTGCCGATGGGGACCTGGTTTATAGGCACGCAGATCGCCAAGGTAAAATCCGGCGAATCCAAGAGCAAGAATTGGGGCATCGTCAAGTTCCCGCACCCGGATGGCGTTGCAGCTGGCACAACGGCGGCGCAGATTGCGGCCCTTTCGGTCAATAACAACTCAGCCCACAAAGAGACGGCGCTTGACTTCATCAAGTTCGTGACTGGAGCTGAAGGTGCGGCAATCATTGCCGATACGGGAACTTTGCCCGCGGTGCGCACAGACGATGTCAGCACCAAGATCACCTCGCTGCCCGGCTTCCCGCAGGACGAAAATAGCAAGGCGGCGCTTAAAGCGGGCAAGTCCTATCTGGAAATGGCGGTCAGTCCCAATGCGGCAAAAATCGAGGTCGTGCTAAACCGTGTGCATGACGCGATCATGACCGATAACACGTCTATCGACGATGGCCTGAAGGAGATGAACGACGGCGTCAAGGCGATCAAATAGTCCACAACAAGCCTGGCCGCAGGTTCACACCTTCCTGCGGCCAATTCATTTGAATCAATTCATGGATATCGATTGTGGTTTACGATCCAGCCCAGGCCAACCCGCTCTACAGCAACCCCTTGCGCAGCCGCGATGATGTGGCGAAAGCTCTGCTCGACCTGTTCATGCCGCTCCTGCCTTATTTTTCGCAAGGTGGCGCACGGGTAAGGCTTGGCGCATCCGGCGCGATCTTCGATCATGCGGCTGCCGATCTCGAAGGTTTTGCCCGACCGCTTTGGGGCATCGCTCCCTTTGTGGCGGGCGGCGGCGATTTTCCGCATTGGGATCTTTACCGGCGTGGCCTGGCCCATGGTACCGATCCGCAGCACGAAGACTATTGGGGCGATGTCTCTGACCGTAACCAACGGTTGGTGGAGCTTGCCGCCATCGGCTTTGCGCTCGCCATGGTGCCGCAGCATATCTGGGAGCCTCTGGACGATGCCGCCAAGGCCACCGTCTCGGCCTATTTGCTCAAGGCCAGAGATCGCGAATACGTCGATAACAATTGGAAATTTTTCCGGGTTCTGGTCGATCTGGGATTGGAGCGGGTGGGAGTAGAATTCGACCACGCCAAGACCATTGCCTATCTCGATGAGCTGGAAGGATTCGATATCGGTGATGGCTGGTACCGCGACGGACCGGTGCGTCGGGTGGACCACTACATTCCCTTTGCCATGCATTTTTACGGGCTGATTTATGCCGTGCTTGCTAATGACGACGAGGCCCGCAAAACCCGTCTTCGCGACCGCGCAACGGTCTTTGCCAAGGATATCCGCCACTGGTTCGGCCCGGATGGTGCTGCGCTTGCCTTTGGGCGCAGCCAGACCTACCGTTTTGCCGCTGGCGGTTTCTGGGGCGCGCTTGCCTTCGCAAATCTTGACGCGCTGCCATGGGGGGAGATCAAGGGCTATTACATGCGCCATATCCGCTGGTGGTCGGCATTGCCGATTGCCGACCGCGATGGCGTGTTGTCCGTCGGCTACGGCTATCCCAATCTGCTGATGAGCGAGAGCTACAATTCGCCCGGTTCGCCCTATTGGGCGCTGAAATTCTTTCTCCCGCTGGCCCTGCCTGCCGATCACCCGTTCTGGCTGGCGCAGGAAACCGAAGCGCCGTCCTTCAACGCGCCTGTGCCGCTCGAAAAGCCGGGCATGGTGGCCATGCACACGCAGGGCAATGTCGTCATTCTCGCCTCCGGCCAGGAACATGACAAGATGCGTGGCTCCAACGAGAAATACGCCAAATTCGTCTATTCGACCCGCTATACCTTCAATATCGAGGCCAATGATCGCCATTTCGATGCGGCCAGTTTTGATGGCATGTTGGGCCTGTCGGATGATGGCGTGCATTTTAGGATGCGCGAGACGCTTGAAGAGGCGATGATTGCCGGTGACAGCCTCTATTCCCGCTGGAAGCCCTGGGCAGATGTGACCGTCGAAACTTGGCTCGTGCCACAAAATCCCTGGCATATCCGCATTCATCGGATCACAACGCCGCGCAGCCTGATGACCAGCGAAGGCGGCTTTGCCATTGCCCGCGCCGACTTCAACCGCGACCGTATGGAAGAAAGCTCTGGCCGCGCGGTGTGGTTCGGGCAAACGGACATCAGCGCCATTGTCGATCTATCCGACAACCAACGCACCGGTCGCGCCCATGTGCCGATTGCCAATACCAATCTTTTATGGGCAAAAACCAACCTGCCGCAATTGCGTGGCGCAGTCGAACCAGGCCAAACCGTGCTGGTGACGGCAGCCTTCGCCTTGCCGCTGGGAGATGACGCAGACGAGGCGCTTGCCACCCCGCCTACTTGCCCTGATCTCGAGGTGTTGGAGCAGCAGTTTCGAGACGCTGGACGCCGTGTCGCGGCCTTCGATATTGGCTAAGCGTCATGAGCAGGGATAACCACGCCAACGAGGAAGCGGCATCCTTGCTCCGCCATCGGCTCAATATCCTCACCTGGGAAAGGAACACGCAGGATATCGAGGGCGCGGCCCATCAGGCACGACTTCGCCAGCTTCAGACCTATGCCGGTGCAACATTTTCTCCGGGTGTTTATGTGGCGGAAAAGGCTGAAATCCATACCGACAGGCTGGTGATGGGCGCTGGCTCCTGGATCGCCGGTCATGCGCTGGTGCGTGGCAATATCGAGCTTGGCGAAAACGTTTCAATCAATGCCTATGCCTGCATTTCTGGCCGGGTAAGGGTGGGAAATGGTGTGCGGATTGCCTCTCATGTCAGCATTGTCGGTTTCAATCATGGCTTCGATGATCTCGAAACGCCGATCTACCGCCAGCCGCTGACATTGCTTGGCATCGAGATTGGCGACGATGTCTGGATCGGCGCCAATGCGGTTATTCTCGATGGCGCCCGGATCGGTAGCGGTGCAATTATCGCCGCCGGTGCCGTGGTCTCGAAAGACATCCCACCACAGGCCATCGCTGGTGGCGTACCGGCCCGCGTGCTGCGGATGCGCGGCAAAGACACGACGTCTCCCCGCAAAACGGCGGCGGTCGAGGCCGCGCTTGCCGCAATCGATACTGCTGCTTCGGCCTGTTGGCGAGCGGTTGTCGAGCGATACCGTGTCGGGGATGATTACAGCGCGCCGGATGCAAGCGGCAAGCCTGTGACCAGCATTCGCCATCTCTGCGACGCCATCGAAATTGCCGCAGCCTTCGGCGATATCGGCTCGATGTTCGATGTCGATGCCACCATCGCCCGCCTGCAAGCCGTTCAAGACCCCGAAACCGGGCTTTTCCCAGACCCTTATCGTGATGCGCAACAGCCACTGCATCACGATCCGGTCGCCTTGTACAATGTGCTGGCCGTTGGATATGCACTTGAATGCCTGGGATCAGCGCCACTCCACTCTTTCCGGTTCATCGAATGCATGAGTGCAGGTGATCTCGTGCAATGGCTGGATGAGTTGCCCTGGCAAACGCGCGCCTGGCATTGCGGCGCGACCGTTGACGCCATTGCCACGGCCTTGCATTTCAACGGCCTCTATTTTGATGCAGACGCCAACCGACACAGTTTGTTTGGCTGGCTGAGCCTCAACTGCAATCCAACATCCGGCCTTTGGGGTGCGGAAACACCGGAGGAAGGGCTGTTGCAGCCGGTCAATGGTTTTTACCGGCTGACGCGCGGCGCCCATGCGCAATTTGGCATACCGGTTCCTTATCCGGATGCCGCCATCGATTCCGTCATCGGCAATTACCGGGCTCATGACGGATTTCGTGGGCAAGGTTTCAATGCCTGCAATCTGCTCGACACGATCCACCCGCTGCTGCTTTGCCTGAAGCAGACATCTCATCGTCGCGATGAGGCGATGGAGATCGCAACCGACATCATTCTGCAACTTCCGAGGCTGTGGCAAGACGGACAAGGCTTCCCCTTCGCAGACGGTCATCCACCCGGTTTGCAGGGAACGGAAATGTGGCTCACGACCTGTTGGCTTGCAGCCGAACTGTTGAACCTCTCCAGCAGCCTGTCATTCAAGCCACGAGGCATCCACTTGTATCGCGCGTGAGACCGCCTCAGATCCGCCTCCAGCTTATGTTGAGGCATATGATGTGGAATGGCACTATCGCATCGATCCATTTATCAATCGGACCCAGCCAATTTCTGTGGCGGTAAAAATTCGCCTTATATCCTAATAGTTGAAATTGGACGTCGTTTTTACTTATTCGTGATCCGTTACTATAAATAATACTGTCGAAAAATTCTCAATTAACAAATTTTAAACAATTTAATCCGAATATTCGGATATCGGAGTACATGTCAAGTTCGCCATGATGGCGCTACCATCTCTGTCACACTTGTAGATGTGTCCTTAGCATCGCGTTCCGCCGTGTTCGGCAACGGTTGAAAACGTACCGCAATCAATCGCGGTCGCGTCGTCGCTGGATAGCTGCAAACATTCTTCTCATCTGACCGTATTGACGCTCCAGAAACCTGGACGATGGCGGCCGTTTGTCCTCACCTTGTCACCTGTTCGGCTGAAGCATGCCGTTTCAGAGGGCCTGTTCCATGGAGCTTGCCATGTTCGCATTCAACAATTTCAAGATACTGACGAAGATTTCGCTGGCGTTCACTTTGTTGGTTATTCTCAGTATAGCGATCTGCGTTATCAATATTACCGGGCTCAATAGCCAGAATCGGGCTGTTGCCATGACGGAGCACACTTATAGGGTGCTTTCGACCCTTGATGCTATCTCACAAGCCATGGTCGATCAGGAAACAGGACTTCGAGGTTACCTCATTTCCGGTACCGAGGCATTTCTCGCACCACAAAAAGCAGGACAAGCGGCCTACCGTAAGGCTTTGGCCAGTGTCAGAACTCTGACATCCGACAACCCGGTGCAGCAGAAAAGACTGGACGATCTCGACGGCTTCGCGTCAACCTGGACCAACGATGTTCTGACGAAGGAAGTGGCTCTGGTGCAGAATCCATCGACGCGTGAGCAGGCGCTCGCGATGGAATCGGCAGGTGCCGGTAAAACTGCCATGGATGCCATTCGGTCGAAAGTCGCTGAAATGGCGGCCGAAGAACGTGATTTGCTTCAGAAACGCAATAACGAAACAAACGCGGCGGCCCAATCCACAAGCCTGAGCAACTATATTACCAGTGGCCTGACAATCAGTCTGTCTATATTGGCGCTCTGGGCGATTTTTGTCGCGGTGATCAAGCCCATCCGCAACATCAATCTTTCCATGAACAAGCTTGCCAATGGCGACCGGGATAGCACGATACCGCATGCCGAGCGGGGTGACGAGATTGGCGAAATGGCTGGCGCCGTGGAAGTCTTCAGGCAAAACGCCATTGAACGCGTCCGCCTTGAGCAGGAGACGGAAGCCAATCGTTCCATAAGCGAACGGGAACGCATCGAACGCGACAAACAGAAAGCACAGGAAGCTGCTGACGTTCAATTTGCTGTCGATAATATTGCAACCGGTCTTGCGGCGCTATCCGACGGGGATGTGTCCTATCGGATCAGCCAGCCCTTTACCCCAGCACTCGACGGTGTTCGCAATGACTTCAATTTGTCTGCTGAAAAATTAAAGTCGGCGCTGAGCCGTGTCGCTCAGAATGCCCATGGCATCGGCGCGGGCACCAATGAAATCCGGTCTGCCGCTGATGATCTTGCCAAGCGGACTGAACAGCAGGCCGCTGCCGTGGAAGAGACCGCCGCAGCCCTGGAGCAAATCACCACCGCAGTCACGGATTCTACCAAGCGCGCCCAGGAAGCGGGTAATCTCGTTGCCCGGACCAAAGCCGGAGCCGAACATTCCGGTGAGGTGGTTCGCAAAGCGGTGATTGCCATGGAGCGGATCGAGAAATCATCGGGGGAAATTTCCAACATTATCGGCGTGATCGATGAGATCGCCTTCCAGACCAACCTTCTGGCCTTGAATGCGGGCGTGGAAGCCGCACGCGCTGGCGAGGCCGGCAAGGGTTTTGCCGTTGTTGCACAGGAAGTGCGTGAACTGGCGCAGCGCTCGGCAAATGCGGCCAAGGAGATCAAGGCCCTGATCAATACGTCGAACCAGCAGGTCGAGGAGGGCGTACAACTGGTTGGAGACACCGGAAAAGCTTTGGAGACCATCGTCGCCGAAGTCCAGGAGATCAATCGCCATGTATCAGCGATTGTTGACGCTGCTCAGGAGCAGTCTTCCGGGCTTCAGCAGATCAACACCGCCGTCAATCAGATGGATCAGGACACCCAGAAGAACGCAGCGATGGTGGAAGAAACCACGGCAGCAAGCCACAGCCTTGCCAAGGAAGTCACCTCGCTCAACGATCTACTGGCGCAGTTCAAGCTTTCCGATACGCAATACCAAATTTCCAGCCCACGGCCAGCGAGCGTGGGTGACAAACCAACGACATCTCCTGTCCGTGCGCTCGGTCGCAAGATTGCCTCGGCCTTCGCCGGCAATGCCGCGGTCGATAACAGTAAGAGCGATTGGGAGGAATTTTGATGACCCCAACGTTCAAGCCTGTCGATATGGCTTGAGACGACTGTCTTCGTAAAGTTCGATTGACGGTTCAATATCAGGATACGGCCCACCCGCGACATATGCGGGTGGGCTCTTGTTCGTTCTGGGGCTCATTTAAGACGAAGATTCGCCCACGTTTCTATATCCGCTTTTGAATTGACCTACCGCTCTCATCGAACCGGTGAAGGCATCCTTCCATTGGCTTGGCGCTGATGATTTCGCCGAGCCTTGGTTGATGGCTACCGCTGGTGCGGATGAGCAGCTTTCCGTAGAGCGCGGAGTCGATGGTCATGAACGTATCGCTTCCAAGGCATTCCGCAACCACGACGGGACCGCTCCAGGCGTCATGGTCTTGGGAAAGCACCAGATGCTCTGGTCTTACGCCAATGGTTGTTGCACTGTGTCGCTGGGCCGCCTCGCCCGACACCAAATTCATTTGTGGCGAGCCAATAAAGGCGGCGACAAAGAGATTGGCTGGCCTGTGATAAAGCTCTAGCGGCGTGCCCAACTGCTCAAGGACGCCCTTGTTGAAAACGGCAATTTTGTCAGCCATGGTCATGGCTTCCACCTGATCATGGGTGACGTAAATGGTTGTTGCTTTCAATCTCTTCTGTAATTCTCGAATTTCCGAGCGCATTTGCACCCGCAGCTTAGCATCGAGATTGGAAAGAGGTTCATCAAACAGAAAAACCTTCGGGTCGCGCACAATCGCTCTGCCCATGGCAACGCGCTGACGCTGCCCGCCTGAAAGAGCTGCGGGCTTGCGCTTCAGGTATGGTTCCAGCCCCAGGATCTCAGATGCCTTTGCCACGCGCGCATGAATGTCTGCCACAGAATGCCCCGCGAGCTTGAGGGCAAAACCCATGTTCTCGGCCACGGTCATATGCGGATAGAGCGCATAATTTAGAAACACCATGGCAATGTCGCGTTCGCGTGGGCTGAGGTCATTGATGCGGATACCATCAATGAAAATATCGCCGCCTGATACCTCTTCCAAACCCGCAATCATCCGTAGGAAGGTCGATTTACCGCAGCCGGAAGGTCCAACCAGCGCCAGGAATTCTCCGTCCCCAACCTCTAGATCCACACCGTGGATGACCTCCAAGGCCCCGTAATGCTTGCGTAAATTTTCAATCCGCACCACAGCCATGATTTCCTCCCAGACAAATCGCTTGACGCAAAACAAAAGTGATTTAATCTATTTCGTGCAATCAGGGAAGATGCCTGTTGGAGGAGACAGCGGGTGTCGGATGGTGACGCAGGGCGGAGGCTTGCCCGCGATTGAGGGTTTTAACGCATGGCACTCAACGGCATGCGACTTTGGGAGGAAGGCACATGAAAAAGAACAGGCATGCGTTGACGCTTGTCGCGCTGTTGGTCGCCCCAGTGGGCGGGAATGCCAGTGACATGATCACCGGTGACACGGTTGGCCCGGCTGACGCGCCCAATAAAATGACATTCCGTATGACGACCGACGGCCCGCGCAATAATGATCCGGTTGTGGCTGAAGGCTATGGCAAGCTGTTCAATCAGTTTATTGCCAAGCACCCCGGCTGGCGCATTGAATTACAGATGATGACGGGGGATATCAGCCAGGAGCAGGCCCGCATGGTCGAGCAGGCCAAGTCGGGAAATGCGCCCGACTGCGCAGCCGTGGACTCCTTCGTGCTGCCTGTTTTTAAAAAAGCCGGCGTGCTGAAGTCCTTCTCGCCCTATTTCACCAAGGATGAGATCGACCAGCTTTTCCCCTTCATTCGCGAGGGCGTTACCGGAGCTGACGGCCAGATTTATGCCTGGTGGTGGTCGACCGATCTGCGGGTTCTCTATCGCAACAAGGAGATCATCCCCGATGCGCCGCAGACATGGGACGACACCAAAAAGGCTGCGCTGCACTCCGTGAAAGAGGGCATGGAAGGCATTCTGTTCAACGGCTCACGCTATGAAGGCACCACTTTTGACTGGCTGGCCAATTTCTGGGCTGAGGGTGGCAAGCTGGTCGATGAGAGTGGCAAGCCGATCTTTGGCGAGGGTGCTGAGCGGGAAAAATTCGTCAAGGCGGTGAATTACTATCGCGACCTGGTAGAGTCAGGTGCTGCCCCCAAGCGGGTGGCCACCATTGGCAATTATGATGATTTCAATGCCGCCGCTGCAGCCGGCACCACGGCGCTGTTTGTCGGTGGAAATTGGCAATATGGCCAGTTGCAAGCCGCTCTTGAGCCGGAAGAACTGGCCAAATGGACCTTCTCGCCCCTGCCCGGTCCCACCAAGGATCAGCGATCGACCGGTACGGGTGGCTGGACGGTTGCCTCTTTTGCCTCCGATCCGGCAAAGGTAAAAATGTGCGCCGATCTGGCTCGCGATGTCTATATGGGACCTGCCAATGAGGTTCAGGGGCAGCTGCCAACCCGCGCAGATCTCTATGAAAAGTATAAAATCTTCTCCTCTGACATCAACAAGGCTTTCTCGGAGGCATTGAAAGTCGGTCAGGCCCGGCCCGGTGCGCCTGTCTATCCTGAAATCTCCAATCAGATCCAGATCATGATGGGCAAGGTGCTGACGGGAACGCAAGCCACGGATGCGGCTGTCGATGAAGCCTTCAAAGCTTCGCTTGCGGCATTTGACCGCCATTAACCGCCTCTTGAGACTGCGGAGCCAAAGGGCTCCGCAGCGCTTTGTGGTTTGAATCCAAAAGGTGCACTCCATGGCAACAATCAGCTTGCAGGCAGGCAAACAGACGGGTGCCGCCCAAAGCCGTCACCGACCGAAGGCAGCGCCCTGGCTTATGCCGCTGATTTTGGTGCTCGGCATTTTCTACCTTTATCCAGTTCTGGATGTGCTGCGCCTTGCTTTCACCAAAGCCACCCTGCTCGGGGATGATGGTGGCTATACCATCACAACATTGATCAACACGCTGACCCGCGCAGAAATTCCGCAGATCCTGTGGGTCACGCTCACCTTCACGGCGGGTTCGGTTCTGGCGCAGCAGCTCTTTGGCCTTGTGATTGCATTGGTGGTGGTGCGGGCGGAAAAGCGCGGTCTATTCGGGGCGACAATCCTGCGAACCACGGCGCTGATTGCCTGGGTGGTGCCGGGCATTGCAGGTGGCATTATCTGGAAAATGCTGTTTAACGAAGCTCCATTTGGCGGGTTGAACAGCCTGCTCCGGCTTGTGGGGGCTGGACCCGTACAATGGCTCTCCGATCCCAACCTCGTGATGTGGTCGGTGGTTTTGTCGAATGTCTGGCGCGGAACCGCCTTTTCCATGGTGGTGATGTATGCCGCCATCAAGGCGATTGACCCGGTACTTTATGAGGCTGCGGCGGTGGATGGGGCGCGGGCCGATCAGCGACTTCGCTATGTCACCCTGCCCCAGTTGAAGTCGGCCATTCTGGTCAATCTGATTTTGATCACTATCCAGACCCTCAACACCTTCGATGCGATCATCTCGCTCACGGGTGGCGGACCGGGACGGGCGACCGAAGTGCTGTCGCTCTATACGTTCAATGTGGTGTTTCGCAATTATGATCTTGCGGCGGGCGCTGCGCTCTCCATCCTCATGCTGGTGATCTCGCTGGGGCTTGCCTTGATCTACGCCGCCTTCCTGCCAAAGGGAGATGACCAATGAAAGCCCGCACAAGTGAGCGTCTCGGCGATGCGCTCAGCTATATTTTCATGGTCATCACCTTTGCTTTTTTCGCATGGCCGCTGCTGTGGCTTTTGTCTTTGGCGCTCAGAACCCGCAAGGAAGTGTTTCTGGGTGTCACCCGCTTCATTCCGAAAGCGCCGACGCTGGATAATTTTGCGATGATCCTGTCCTCGGACAAGTTCATCTCCTACCTGTGGAATGCGCTGAAGCTGTCGTGCTTGTCGGCGGCAGGTTGCCTGATCGTTGCCCTGCCTGCGGCCTATGCCTTTTCGCGCTTTCAGTTCAAGGGCAAGGGCGCGTGGATGATGGCGCTGTTGTCGGTGCAAATGATCTCCCCGCTGGTGATCATGGTGCCGCTTTACCGCTATATGGCGGCGATGGGCCTGCTGGACAGCCATTTTGGCACCACCATGGTCTATGTGGCCCTTGCCGTTCCGGTTTCCACCTGGATTTTGAAAGGCTCCATCGACGGCATTCCCAAAACCCTTGATGAAGCGGCAATGATGGATGGCTGCACCCGGTTTGGCGTGTTTATCCGTGTCATCCTGCCATTGTCCACGCCCGGCATTGCCTCGGCCTTCATCATCGCGGTCATCAGCGGCTGGTCGCAATTTCTGGTGCCGTTCCTGCTGATTACCAAGGAATCCCTCACCCCGATTGGCGTCGGCATTTTTCAATATGCCGGCACACAAAATGACTCCTCCATCCAACTTCTCGCGGCGGCCTGCCTTGTCTCGGTGGTGCCTGCCATCATCGCCTTCCTCTCGCTCCAGCGCCTTATTCTGGGCGCGATGACCGCCGGAGCCGTGAAGGGCTGAACCCATCCTGTTGAAAGATTTTAGGAAATTATCATGAGCCTGACTTATACCCAACGCCTTGAACGGATCGAAGTTCGCAACGCAGAATTCCAGTTCTGGCGCGCCCGCAAAACAGTTGAGCTGACCGGCTGGAGTTTCAATGGCCAACCCATTGCCGTGGGTGAGGCTTGGCCACATAAGACCCCGCCGATTGGCTTCACGGCAGATGTGACCGTGCCGGAAGGCTGGCCGCTGGCAGATACCTATCTTTATCTCAACCTCGGCGGCGAAAGCCTGTTGAGCATCACGGCGCAAGATGGTTCTCTCAAGCGCTACGGGCTGGACCCCTATCACCGCGAATTTGCAGCCCCTTCGCAGAGCTTTTCGCTCCATGCGCAATCCGTTCCGCGCCTGCCGTTTGGTGAGCCGGTACGCGCACCAAAGCTTGAACGGGCGGAGCTGTTCTGGATCGACCGTTCCGTGGATCGCATGGGACTGCTGATGCGCCAGATTGCCGAAGCGCTAAGGGTGCTGCAAGGCCATGATGTGGTACCTTATCTGCTGGATGCTGCCGAACAGGCCTTTTACGCCATCGATTGGCCATCAGCGACGGCAGACTATGTGGCGCGCACCGCCCCTGCGGTGATGCAGCAAAAGATCTGGCAGCTTCCAGAGCTGAAACCCGACCCCGAAGGCCTGACGGATGCCCAGCGCGCCAAACTGGATCAGGCCTATGAAGCGCTGATGGCGCGCCTGGGTGAACTCCGTGAACGCTTCCCACCACAGGGCAAGGTGGCATTGACCGGCCATGCCCATATCGATCTGTGCTGGCTGTGGCCCTATGATGAAACACGCCGCAAAATGCGCCGTACATTCCATACGGCACTGTCGATCATGGAAACATCGAAGGATTTCCGCTTCAACCAGTCAACCGCTCATTATTACTGGCAGCTGGAAGAGGATGATCCTGAACTGCTCGACAAAATCGTTGATCGCGCTAAGGACGGTCAGTGGGAAACGCTGGGCGGCATGTGGATTGAGCCGGATACCAATATGCCCACTGGCGAAAGCCTGACCCGGCAAATTCTTTACGGTCAGCGCTATTTCGAGAAACGATTTGGCACGCGCCATAGCGTGTGCTGGCTGCCGGATTGCTTTGGCTTTGCCGGAGCCCTGCCGCAGCTTCTCAAACAGGGCGGAATGAAAAGCTTCTTCACCATCAAGGTCAATTGGTCCGAGAGCAACCATATCCCCGCCGATCTGTTCTGGTGGGAGGGGCTGGATGGCAGCCGGGTGCTGGCTCACTCGTTCGACAATCCCATGGAAGGCTATAACGGCTTTGTGCGCCCGGATTGCATCACGCCAACCTGGAAAAACTATCGCCAGAAAGACCGCCACGATACAACGCTGCTCTGCGTCGGCTATGGCGATGGCGGCGGCGGCCCCAGCCCGGAAATGGTGGTGCGAGAAGAACAGCTTCGTGTTTTCCCCGCCATCCCGGAAGCCCGCTGGTCCCGCGTGCATGACTTTTTTGAAGACGCCCATGCGATGGCCAAAACAACGCCCGTTTCCGTGTGGAAAGGCGAGATCTATCTGGAACTGCACCGCGCCACGCTGACCACGCAAAGCGCCATCAAAAAACTGCACCGCAAGGCCGAGCGCAGCCTGATTACAGCGGAAACTCTGGCATCCCTTGGCCATCTTTTGGGGGCCGCCAAACCACGCTCACTGGAGCCAGAATGGCGCGTGGTGCTGAAAAACGAGTTCCACGACATCCTTCCAGGCTCGTCGATTGCCGAGGTTTATGTGGATGCGAAAGCCGAACTTGAACAGGTGCTGGCGGATGGCGCAGCTGCGCAAAAAGCCGCCGTCGATGCCATTCTTGCGCAATTGCCTGATGGTAACGATGGCGCGGTGATGGTGATCAACCCCACGCTCAGCCCCCGGCCAATCCGCCTGACACTGAGTGATAGCAGCATAGCGGCTGACGGCATGGTACCTGCCCTTGGTGTGAGGGTTTTGCCCGCCAGCGCTCTTGGCCCCAAACCGGGCCTGAAAGCCACCCAAAACACGTTGGAAAATGACATCATCAAGGTGACGCTGGCCGACGATGGCTCCATCGCCTCTATCCTGCACAAAGCATCCGGCCGCGAAGCGGTCGAGAGTGGAGCTAACCGGCTGTTTGCCTATACGGCAGATAAGCCGCGCAATTGGGATGCCTGGGATGTGGAAGAGGATTACGGCCAAAAATCCGAGGAGTTAAGCGGATACGAATCCATCGAACTTGTCGAAAACACCGCCCACCGCGCCGCGATCCGCATCAAACGTCGCTGGCGTGATTCCACCATTGTGCAGACCTTGAGCCTTGCGGCCAACGCCCGCCGTCTCGACATTTTCACCGAGATCGACTGGCACGAACGCCGGGTGATGCTGCGCACCGAAAATGGCGTGGCCGTCAGCGCAGCCCGCGCCACCTGTGAGGTGGCCTATGGCGTGGTGGAGCGCCCCACCCATTCCAACACCTCGTGGGATGAGGCGATGTTTGAGGCACCGGCGCATCGGTTTATTGATCTGTCCGAACCGGGTTTTGGCATGGCTTTGCTCAACGATGCCAAATATGGCCACTCGGCCCGTGGCAATGTGCTGGGCCTCTCCCTGCTACGCTCGCCCATCTATCCCGATCCGCTGGCCGATGAAGGGTATCAGTCCTTCACATATGCGCTGATGCCTCATGAAGGCACATGGTATGAAGGACAAGTGCGCGAGGAAGCCGATGATCTGAACCAGCCGCTGATTGCTATCCCTGTGTCAGATAAAGCAACAGGCGAATGGTGCCCGTTGCAAGCGGCAGGGCTGGAGGTCGCTCTATCAGTCATCAAACCTGCAGAAGATGGCGATGACTTGATTGTGCGGGTGTATGAGCCAGCCGGTCGCCGGGGCAGCTTCGAGCTTAAGCCGTGTGAAGGCTGGACTGTGAGCGGAGCACTCAGCATTTTGGAAGAACCCATGGAAGCGGTGGACGCGGACGCGCTAAAACCCTTTGAGGTGAAGAGTTGGCGTCTGTCGAAAACCGCTTGAAAATGCTTTCGTCCCGCACGTCTATAGTGCATGGTTTCCTCGCTGCCGCAGCCCGGCAGCGAGGAGATTGACGATTACGATGAGTTATTCCGGAGCCAATGGCGAACAGGCTGCAGCCCTCAACAGGGCCATCATCCTGAACGCCATTCACCGTGGTGGGCCAATCTCGCGCACCGAAATTGCCAAGCTTTCGCGCCTGACAAAGCAGGCTGTCACACGCATTGTCGATAAGCTGCTGGATGAAGGGCTGGTGATGGAGGCGCGCCGCCGGCAAGGCTTGCGCGGCCAACCGGCCATCGAGCTGGAGATTGACCCTGAGGGGGCCTTTGCCATCGGAGCCAATATTGACCGCGATCACTTGACGATTGTGGCGGTGGATGCCGTCGGCAACGTGCGCGGGCGGATTCATCATGAAGCCCGTTTTTTGTTGCCGGATGCGTTTGTGAAGCTGATGGAAGATGCGGTCTCGTCTTTCCTGCGCCGCAAAGTTATTCGTGAATCGAGGCTTGCGGGCATTGGCCTTGCCATTCCCGACTGGCTGGGCGAGGTGCAGGTGATTGGCCTGCCAGACGCCTATAGCCAGTGGAGCGGTTTTGACGTGCGCGCCGCGCTGTCGCATATTACCGACCATCCCATCTATATCGACAATGACGCCAATGCGGCAGCCTTGGGTGAGATTGAATATGGGCTGGGCACCGAAATGCGCAGTTTTTTCTATATTCTCATCTCCGCCTGTCTTGGCGGTAGTCTGGTGATTGACGGTATGCGCCACAAGGGCGCAGGCGGGCTGGGCGGCGAAATCGGCTGGCTGCCCACGGCGGTGACAACCGGCCCCTTTGCCGGGGAAACAAGGCCATTGGGCGATATGCTGTCAATGTTCGTGCTGCTCGACTATCTTGCCGACAACGGTTTGGATGTGGCGACACCTGCGGATCTGTTGACGCTGGATGCACGGGGACGCGCCCTTCTCAGCGGTTGGCTGAAGAAAATGGCCATCAACCTTGCCGAAGCCGTCAGCGACATCGGAATGGTGGTGGACCCTGATGGCATTATTCTGGGGGGACGCTTACCCGTGCGGCTGATTGATGAATTGCTGCTCTACGTGCATGAGGAAATCAGCGGCCGGGGAGCCTTGGCCCCAAGCTTACACCGTGCGGCGGCGTCTGAAGATGCCGCAGCCCTTGGCGCTGCCGCCATGGCGCTCGCAGACCGGCTCTGTCTTCCCTCTGCCGATCCCGCCCATCTCAGCCGCTCACCGTTGACGACAGCGATCCGGCCTTCACCGATCAATTCGATTTTGGCAGCAGCAGTTCGATAAACGGTGCTATTGCAGCACCATAGGCGGCGTCGCGGTCTGGAAAGCTTAAAGGGCGTACGGGCGGAATCCAGGCTGCGGGGACAAAATATCGCTCTTTGCCCAGCCGAGCTTCAGCGATTTTTTCAATCAGCCGATCAATCACATTGGCGGGCAATTGTCCGCCTAGCAGCATGGCGCCTGGTGATATGAAACCCGCGATAGTGACAACGCCGTCCAGAAGGCGGCTGGCGGCTTGTTCAATCCAGCGCTCAACCTCACTTTCACCCCTTGCAGCAATGAAAGCCCTGTAAGACGCCGCACTCGCCATCATATCCAGCGTACCTTCCGCCAGGCCGGGACGCATGGCACCAATCGCGCCTGCTCTGCCATGGGTGCCGCGATAAAAACGGCCATTGATGATCAAGCCCGCCTGTACCTGATCATCAATCAGCACCACAACCAGCCCGCCTTCCGGTTCGCCTATGCCAAACAATCTCTCTCCGGCCAACACCGCCTCGGATTTGGACAGGGTAAAGCTTGGCAATTCGCCAAAAGTTGATGTGAATGCATCATCCTTGTCTGCATTCATTACCACGCCGACGCCGATGGGGGCGGGAAAGCCCATCTCTGCCCCCACAATCTTCTGAACAGCAGTAAAGAAGGCTTCATCTTGATCAAAGCGCTGATAAAGCACCCTATCACCGGCGAGATTGCACAAAGCAAGGGAGCCGCCATTCTGGCAACGCTCAACACCAAGACCGTAAGCGCCGGATGACACAAGCGCAAATTCAGCCGCTTTATAGCGTGTAGTGGTCTGGCGATTGCCCTTGCACACAAGGCCTGCCGACAGCAGCCGCTGGAGAATGCCGGTAATAGCAGGCTCTGTGAGCTTGAGCCTTGCGGCAAGCTCCTGACGTGTCATCGGCCCTTCTCGCAGCAAAAGCGCAGAGACAGCGCGTCCGTTATGATCTGCGATATCTTCAGGACTGAGGCCCTGAGCATCGCGATCCTCCACGGGCCGGACCGTCTGATGCCTTACAAGTCGTCGTCCCACACTCAAACGTCCATCGGTCGGGTTCATTGCAATTTTTGCTGTCAGTTAACACAATAAAGCAAATAGGCTTTGCTCAATACAGTCAATCGCACTGGGCCAGCAAGAATTCCTCTGTAAGCTGGAAAATCTTATCGAACCAGACATCAGCCGGTGATGCAGATGACACCGATCGCTGCCATCAGGCAATTTGCAGGCTTTTGCGCTCAGAAATGACCGCAGCGCCACAAGGTTTTTGCATAAAAATAACGCACAACGCATGCCTGCCTAGAATTACACCGAAATTCGCTTGAACGATTGAAAAATATCTATACTGAGACTCGCATGATATTTTTTAATCAGGACTCGCATCTTGGACACTGAAAGCCTGACATCTTCCCAAGAGCGCATGCCGATGTCGCAGCGGATCATTCAGGCCACGCTATCGCCTGCCCACCGGCAGATCGCAGATTACGTGCTGGATTATCCGTTGCGCGTTGCCGCCATGCGGGCTGAGGAGTTGGCCGAGATCGTTCATGTGTCGGTTCCCACTGTCAATCGCTTTGCCCGTGCCCTGGGGTTTGCTGGATATGCGCAATTTCGCGCTGATCTGGTGCTGGGTTACGAAACCGCTTTGGCGCCTGTGGAAAAATTGCAACGACGGTCGCATGCGGCAACCAGCCCCGCAGACGTGTTTGCCAACAATCTGGCCATGATAACCAGAAACATTGAGAGAACGCATCAGGCTCTCGATACCGAGACGCTATCGCGGGCTATCGGTCTCATCTTGTCCGCCCGCCGCATTTCCATCATTGGCCTTGGCAGCAGCGCCTGGCTTGGCGGCCTTTTGCAGCGGCGGTTTGATCTGTTTTGTGATGATGTTCGCCTGCTGGCAACTGTCGAGGGTGCATCCTTCGCAGCGCGGGCTTTGCGCAATGTTCGCGCCGGTGACCTTGTCATCGCCATCGCCTTTCCACGTTACATGGCTGATACTGTTACGCTGGCAAAACGCCTGCGCGATGCCGGGGCCGATGTTCTGGCGCTGACCGACAATGCCAGCTCGCCGCTGGTAGCCCATGCCACAATGACGCTGTTTGCGCAGGTCGAGAGCGATTATTTCGCCAGCTGCGAAGCCAGCGCGCTGGCCTTGATCGAGTCCCTCTCTGCCGCCGTGTCTTACGCCTCAGGTCGCTCCATGCAAGCCGCCACCCAGCTTGTTGATACCGTGCTTCCCTATCTGCACAGCGGCCCAAACCACCCTCATCGGACATCGGCGAAACCGTCAGTGGAAGATGACGACCCCGAGCTTGACTGATGCATTCTCTGCCCCTTTCTCATTGAGACGATCTGCCATGACCTCTTCTGCGACCCTGCCCCAAACCGCACCCTCTCTGCTGGACAATCAGGTTCTGGCGGTCGATGACCTCACCGTATCCTTTGCCACATCCGAGGGCAGGATACAGGCCGTGCGCAACGTCAGCTTTGCGGTTGGCCGGGGTGAAACCCTTGCAATTGTGGGTGAATCCGGCTCTGGCAAATCCGTCACCTCGCTGGCGCTGATGCGGCTGATTGAGCATGGTGGTGGACGGATTGATAGCGGTGCCATGCTGTTTCGCCCCAGCAATGGCAAGGTGCTGGATCTGGCAAAAGCCGATACGCCGACCATGCGCAGCATTCGCGGGGCGGATATTGCCATGATCTTTCAAGAGCCGATGACGTCGCTCAACCCGGTGTTTACCGCAGGCGAACAGATTGCCGAACCCATCCGCCTGCACCAGAAGATGAGCGAGGCGGGCGCTAAATCAGAAGCGCTGCGGATGCTGGATCTGGTGCGCATTCCAGAAGCCAAACATGTGTTTGGCCGCTATCCGCATCAATTATCCGGCGGCATGCGCCAGCGGGTGATGATTGCCATGGCGCTGGCCTGCCGCCCTTCCCTGCTGATTGCCGACGAGCCGACCACGGCGCTGGATGTCACCGTGCAGGCGCAGATTTTGCAGCTGATCCGCCAGCTTCAGGACGACATGAACATGGGCGTGTTGTTCATCACCCATGATATGGGTGTGGTGGCCGAAATTGCCGACCGCGTGCTGGTGATGCGCCAAGGCGAAAAGGTCGAGCATGGCGCGTCTAAAGATGTGTTCGAGCGCCCGAACCATCCCTATACCAAGGCCCTTTTGGCCGCCGTTCCTCGTCTCGGGGCCATGGCGGGCACCGATGGTCCGCGCGCCTTTGATCTGGTGGGGGCCGATAGCACCCAGACCCATGCAGAACAACCTCCAGCACGGTTTGATCTGCCTCCGATTTTGAAAGTGCGTGATCTGGTCACCCGCTTTGACGTTCGGCGCGGTTTGTTCAACCGGGTTGATAGCTCGGTTCATGCGGTGGAAAAGGTAAGCTTTGATCTGCATGCTGGAGAAACCTTGGCATTGGTGGGCGAATCCGGCTGCGGCAAATCCACCACGGGCCGTTCACTCTTGCGTCTGGTCAACAGCCAGAGCGGCAGCGTGGAGTTTGATGGCCGCAATGTTCTTGATCTTCCGGCCAGCGAGTTGCGCGGTCTTCGCCGCAGCATTCAGCTGGTGTTTCAAGACCCCTTCGCCTCGCTGGACCCAAGGCTGACTGTCGGCTTTTCCATCATGGAACCACTGCTGATCCACGGCATTGCCAAGGGCGAAGAAGCGAGACAGCGCGTGGCATGGCTGTTGGAACGGGTGGGTCTGTCGGCTGCCCATTCTGAGCGCTATCCGCATGAATTCTCCGGTGGCCAGCGCCAGCGCATTGCCATTGCCCGCGCCTTGGCGCTGAACCCGAAAGTGGTGGTGGCCGATGAATCGGTCTCGGCGCTGGATGTGTCCATTCAGGCGCAAATCGTCAATCTGCTTTTGGAATTGCAGCGTGATCTGGGCATTTCCTATCTGTTTATTTCCCACGACATGGCCGTGGTGGAGCGCGTCAGCCACCGGGTGGCGGTGATGTATCTGGGGCAGATTGTTGAGATTGGCCCGCGCCGGGCGATTTTTGAAAATCCGCAGCATCCCTATACCAAAAAGCTGATGGCCGCCGTGCCAATCGCCGATCCGGCCCGTCGCCATTTGAAACGGCAATTTGCTGTTGAAGACCTGCCAAGCCCAATGCGCAAGAAGGGCGATGAGCCAGTGGTAGAAGCCTTGCACGAGGTATCACCCGGCCATTTCGTCGCAAAGCACAGCGTTGGCGCGTTTGAAATGTAATTCACCACTTACCGAACTGACCTAACCAGCACAGGAGATATTGATGAAGCATAGATTTTCTTCCCGGCTCGCATCTGCCACGGTCTTGGCAGGCATTCTCACTATTGGTGCGGGACAGGCACTTGCCGCTGGCAGCGTGGTTCTGGCCCTCAATACGCAGGCTGAAACGCTGGACCCCTATAACACCAATACAACGCTGACCACCGCTGTGACAAAGTCCTTCTATGAGGGCCTGTTTGGCTTCGACAAGGATTTGAAGGTGCAGCCGGTTCTGGCAACGGGCTACACTGTCTCTGATGACGGTCTGGTCTATACATTCAAGCTACGTGACGGTGTAAAATTTCAAGACGGCACTGATTTCAATGCGGATGCCGTGAAGGTCAACTTTGACCGTGTGCGCAACCCGGACAACAAGCTGTCTCGCTTTAACCAGTTCAACCAGATCGACAAGGTTGAGGTTGTCTCGCCGCTTGAAGTGCGCATCGCGCTGAAGCAGCCCTTTGGCCCGTTCATCAACTCGCTGACCCATGCCTCTGCTGCGATGATTTCTCCGGCAGCACTGACAAAATGGGGCAACAAGGAAATTGCCTTCCATCCGGTTGGCACCGGCCCGTTCGAATTTGTCGAATGGAAGCAGACCGATTACGTCAAGGCCAAGAAGTTTGATGGCTATTGGCGCAAAGGCTTCCCGAAGGTCGATGAAATCACCTGGAAGCCAGTGCCAGACAACAACACCCGCGCTGCCATGTTGCAGACGGGCGAAGCTGATTTCGCCTACCCCATGCCCTATGAGCAGGTGGCAACGCTGAAGCAGAACACAAAGCTTGAGGTGACGGTTTCGCCATCCATCATCGAGCGCTATGTCAGCTTCAACATGCTGCAAAAGCCGTTTGATGACCTGCGCGTGCGCCAAGCCATCAACTATGCCATCAACAAAGAGGCCCTTGCCAAGGTGGCGTTTAGCGGCTTTGCCAAACCTGCCGAAGGTGTAGTGCCAGAAGGCGTGCTTTACGCCCACAAGATTGCTCCATGGCCCTACGATCCAGCCAAGGCACGCGCTTTGTTGAAGGAAGCTGGCTATCCGAACGGCTTTGAATCCACCCTGTGGAGCGCCTACACCACCACCACGGCGCAAAAGGCCATTCAGTTCCTGCAACAGCAATTGCAGCAGGTTGGCATCAAGGTTACGCTTCAGGCGCTTGAACCCGGCCAGCGGGTAGAATGGGTGCAGACAGCTCCCGATCCAAAGACCGCAAAGGTGCGGATGTATTATGCTGGCTGGTCATCTTCGACCGGCGAAGCCGATTGGGCATTGCGTCCGCTGCTGGCCACTGAGGCTTGGCCGCCAAAACTGAGCAACACGGCCTATTACAGCAATCCTGTTGTGGATGATCTGATTGCCAAGGCGATGAAGACCACCAAGGAAGACGAGAAGAAGACCTTCTACGCCGATGCACAGGAACAGATCATGAAGGATCTGCCCTGGGCACCGCTGGTGACCGAAAACAATGTTTCGGCTGCGGCAACGAAGCTTGAAGGTGTCTACGTCATGCCGGATGGCAATATCGACAGCTCGAACATTGCGCTCAAGTAATAAGACGTCCTGAAAACGCGATCCCGGCGCTGATCTAGCGCCGGGACATCCAATCTTCCCTGAAGGCTTTCGCTGCGGTTGCCATGTTCAATTATTTTCTCAAGCGCCTGTTCGGGCTGCTGCCCACACTTCTGATCGTCGCCGTTCTGGTGTTTCTGTTTGTGCATATGCTGCCGGGTGATCCGGCACGCCTTGCCGCCGGGCAGGATGCGGACGAGCAGACCGTGGCGCTGGTGCGCAGCGAACTGGGCCTCGACAAGCCGCTGCCCCAGCAATTTGTCGAGTATTTCACCCGTATGTTGCATGGCGACCTTGGGGTGTCGATCCGCACCCATCGCCCGGTATCTGTCGAAATTGGTGAGCGCTTCATGCCCACCATGCTGCTGACGCTGACCAGTATGATCTGGTCGGTGTCCGTTGGCATGATCATTGGTGTGTTTTCTGCCGTGTTTCGCAACCGCTGGCCGGATCGGCTGGGCATGACCGTGGCCGTGTCTGGCATTTCCTTTCCGGCCTTTGCGCTGGGCATGTTGCTGATGCAAATCTTCTCCGTCTGGCTCGGATGGCTGCCCACCGTTGGGGCCGATAGCTGGTGGCATTACATCCTGCCATCGATAACGCTGGGCGCAGGCGTCGCCGCCGTGATGGCCCGCTTTACCCGTGCCGCCTTTGTGGATGTGATTCAGGAAGATTTTGTGCGCACTGCCCGCGCCAAGGGGCTGAACGAAAAAGTGGTGATTGCCAAACATTGCCTGCGCAACGCGCTGATCCCGATTGTCACCATGATGGGCTTGCAGTTTGGCTTTCTGCTGGGCGGCTCCATTGTGGTGGAGGCAGTGTTCAACTGGCCGGGCGTTGGCCGTTTGCTGGTCGATGCAGTGAACCAGCGGGATTATCCGGTGATTCAGGCGCTTGTGCTGATGTTTTCGCTGGAATTCATTCTGATCAATCTTGTCGTGGATCTGCTCTACGGCGTCATCAATCCGACAATCCGTTATAAATGAGCCGGCCATGAGCAATTCAACATCTGCCGTCGTTACACAGACCAGTCGGGCTGTGCGCACCCCCTGGAGTGAGTTCTGGCGCAAGTTCAAGCGTCAGCCTGTGGCGCTTGGGGCCTTGGCCTTCATTGTCATTCTGATGGTGTTGGCCATCGCAGCACCCGTGATTGCGCCCTATGACGCCGAAAACTTTTTCGACTACGACATGATCAATGCCGGGCCGTCCCTCAGCCATTGGTTTGGCGTTGATCCACTGGGCCGCGATATTTTCAGCCGTATTTTGATGGGCGCGCGCATTTCGCTGGCCACAGGCCTGTTGTCTGTCACGCTCGGCGGCTTTATCGGCACCGTGTTTGGCCTGCTGGCGGGCTATTATGAAGGCTGGTGGGATCGCGTGGTCATGCGCATCTGCGATGTGCTGTTTGCCTTTCCGGGTATTTTGCTGGCTTTGGGCATTGTTGCCATTCTCGGCAGCTCCATGGTCAATGTGGTGGCCGCTGTTGCTGTGTTTTCTGTGCCTGCTTTTGCCAGACTGGTGCGCAGCAGCACGCTGGTGCTGAAAAACATGACCTACATTGAAGCGGTCAGAAGCGTTGGTGCATCAGACTTCATCATTCTGTTTCGCCATATTCTGCCGGGCGCTTTTTCATCGATCGTGGTCTATTTCACCATGCGGCTTGGCACATCGATCATCACGGCGGCGAGCCTTTCTTTCCTCGGTCTCGGTGCACAGCCACCAACGCCGGAATGGGGTGCGATGCTGAATGACGCAAGAGCTGATATGGTCAATGCACCGCATGTGGCACTGTTTCCAAGCCTTGCGATTTTCGTCACCGTTCTGGCCTTCAATCTGTTGGGTGATGGTCTTCGCGATGCGATTGATCCGAAAATCGACCGGAAATAACCCTCTTCTATCTTGGAGTTTCCCATGAAAATTCTCATCTCTGTCGATATCGAAGGGGTCGCTGGCGTCTATCACCCGGAGCAGACCCGTGCTGGCAATGGCGAATATGAACGTGCCCGCCTGTTGATGGCCGATGAAGCCAATGCCGCCATTGCCGGGGCTTTTGATGCCGGGGCAACAGAGGTTTTTGTTAACGATTCCCACGGCTCGTTTCGCAATATGCCACCAGATCGGCTGGACCCACGCGCCCGTGCCATTCAAGGCAAGCCGCGCTATCTCAGCATGATGTCTGGCGTTGAACTTGGGGTCGATGGCGTTTGCCTGATCGGCTACCATTCCCGTGGTCAAGGCTTTGGCATTCTGGCCCACACCATCAACAGCTTTGCCTTTTCGCGGATATTCCTCAATGGGCAGGAACTGGGCGAAGCGGGCATTTATGGCGCTCTGGCCGGGGAATATGGCGTGCCCGTGATTATGGGCAGCGGCGACGATGTGTTCATTGCCGAGAACAAAGACCTGTTTCCCAAAACCGTGTTTGTCGAAACCAAAAAGGCATCGGGCGGCATCAGCGGCGTCAGCCTGTCGCCATCGCAATCCTGCCTCGCCATTCGTGAGGGCGCACGGGCTGCGGTGCAACAGGCGGGGCAGATACCCAAATTCACCCTGGCTGGCCCCATTGCCGTGACCATCGAAACCCAATCGACCAAGCTTGCCGATCTGTTTTGCCAATGGCCGACGCTTGCCCGCACCGGCGGCAATCAGGTGGCGTTTGAAGCGCCCACGGTGGAACACGCTGTGCGCATGATCAACAGCCTATCCGCCATGTCCACCATGCTGCGCTAACGGCGGGCGATTTTTTAAAGCATTTCGAGGCATTCATGAGCGATATCAAACCAAATCCCATTGCGCTGGCCATCCATGGCGGCTGCGGCGTGATGAACAAGGCCGACATGCCGGAAAGCGAATGGGAAGCCGCCCGCACTGACCTCAAACGCGCATTAAAGGCCGGATGGAGCTTGTTGCAACAGGGCGCATCCGCTCTCGACGCTGTAGAAGCCGCCGTGATGGTGATGGAAGATTCGGAGCATTTCAACGCGGGCCATGGTGCAGCGCTGAACACCGATGGCGAACACGAGTTGGATGCCTCTATCATGGATGGCCACACCCTTGAGGCCGGCGCCATTGCCATGGCACGCGCCATTCGCAACCCGATTTGTGCCGCCCGCAAGCTGATGCACAGCGGCGAGACCGTGATGCTGGGGGCAAGTGCTGCCGATGCCTTTGCCCAAAGATATGGCCTGCCGATGGTGGAACAGTCCTATTTCACCACCGAGCGCCGGGTCAAAGCACTGGCATCGTTGAAAGAACACGCCAAAGCCGGAACGGCAGCCCTTGCCAGCGAGGCCGAAAAACATGGCACGGTCGGCGCTGTGGCGCTGGACAGCCACGGCCACCTCGCCGCCGCGACATCCACCGGCGGCTTCAACAACAAACCCGTGGGCCGCATTGGTGACACCGCTGTGATCGGAGCCGGAACCTACGCCCGCGATGGCGTGGTGGCTGTCTCCGGCACTGGCAAGGGTGAGTTTTTCATCCGCCATGCCGTGGGCCACGAAATCGCCAGCCGCATGCGGTATTTGGGCGAAAATCTGGAAGATGCCTGCCAGCATGTGGTCTTCACCGATCTTGCCCCGCATCAGATCGGAGCCGGGTTGGTGGCAGTTGGCGCAGATGGCTCCGTTACCGCACCGTACAACACAGCGGGCATGTTTCGCGGCTGGATCGGCCCAGATGGGCGCATGGTTGTGGCCAGCCATGACACGCTGTTTGAAATGCATGTCTAATGATTTTGAACCCAAGGCGGGATTAGCTTGACTCGGTGTCTGAAAACCGGCAGCAGGCCAGGCCCCCTGAGTTGTCAGTGATTTATGCGCGTCGCACGAGCCTGAGGAGCAGCAGAAGGAGGATTGCCCCGACCGTAGCGTTGACAATCGCCCTGACGATGCCCGTACCAAGGCTGAAACCGAGGCGGGGGAAGAGCCATCCCGCGATGAATGCGCCGATGATACCGACAAGGATATCTCCGATCAGACCAAATCCACCACCACGTACCACCAGGCCAGCAAGCCATCCAGCAAGGGCGCCAACAACAAGAAATACAAGCAGGCTCTCATTCGACATCATAGGATATTTCCTTGGGCGTGAGATTAGGCAATGCTTTGCATTGGCAGGATCGCCGTTCCTAATTCCTATAATGCCTATCGTGATCCTGCCTTTGCGTCAAACAGCCAATAGCCCGACCGTGCTCTTGCTTGGCGGCGAGAGCACGGTCTGGATCGAGGGTAGTCAGGGACGCAACTTTGTAATCCACTGTATCGCCGCCATCCATTTCCGAGTCTTTGATCGGAATGCCGGCCAGCTTCATGCCGGACTCAGCGAAATAATCGAGCGACCGTGGGCGTCTACCCTATCATCACTTAGTGGTTATGCCCTTTCTTGAAAGTCGGAATCCTCAGCATCAGGACCACCCATCGACATATCGAGCACCCAGCCTTTTACGCGGGCCTGCTGGCCTGCAACGGAGTGGCCGGGTTTGGACATATGGGCCATGGCTGCCGGTTTTGTTGAGATATTGCTCTTCGTCCGGGCCTTCGTCGACTGGTTGCGTGATGCTTGCCCTTTAACGTCAGCAGCATTGTCGACCTTAAAGAAGGCGATGGAGGTCTGAAGCTCCTCGGCTTGTGCTGCGAGTTCTTCAGAGGTTGCCGACATTTCTTCCGAAGCGCCGGCATTCTGCTGTGTCACCTTGTCGAGTTGCTGGATCGCCTCGTTGATCTGCGAGGCACCGATATCCTGCTCACGGCAAGCCGCAGAGATTTCAGAGACCAATTCGGCAGTCTTACGTATGTCGGGAACCAGACGCGCCAGCATTCCACCAGCTTCGGTGGCAACCTGCACAGTCTGTCCAGACAGGCCGCTGATTTCGGCGGCGGCTGACTGGCTGCGTTCGGCAAGCTTTCGCACTTCAGAGGCAACAACTGCAAAGCCTTTGCCATGCTCTCCAGCACGGGCTGCTTCCACGGCGGCATTCAGAGCGAGAAGGTCAGTCTGACGGGCGATTTCCTGCACAATCGAAATTTTATCGGCAATCGTGCGCATCGCGGTAACGGCCCGGTTGACGGCCTCGCCGGAAGCTTCAGCATCCTTCGAGGATTGGCGGGCGATCTTTTCGGTTTGAGCAGCATTATCAGCGTTCTGCTTGATATTGGCCGCCATTTCCTCCATGGATGCAGAGGCTTCTTCAGCCGCCGCAGCCTGTTCGGTCGCACCTTCCGAAAGCTGCTCTGACCCGGCGGAGAGCTGCTGCGAACCCGCTGAAACATTTTGACTTGCGGTTAATGCGTCGGCAACAACCCCGCGAAGGCGCTCAACCATAGACACAAGCGCTATTCCCAGCGTGTCCTTGTCTGAAAGTGGCTCCGGCTCGACGGTCAAGTCGCCACTGGCGATCTGGTCGGCTATGGTTGCTGTGTTGCGCAGGTTGTCGACCATATTGTTGATCGCATTCTTCATGCTCGCATGATCGCCTTCGCATTCGATGTCCACATGCTGTGTGAGATCACCGAAACTCACCTGGCGAAGAACGCGGTTGCCCTCGGAGATCGGAAGAATGATAGCGTCCAACATACCGTTGATTCCGGAGACCAGCTTGGCGAAATCCCCGACGAAATGATCGGCTGCGCCACGCTCAGAGAGCTTGCCGGCTGTAGACGCCGCAATCAAGCGCTGAAGTTCAGTGGTAATCGCCCGTAAATTTCCACGCAGCGTCTCGATCGTCTGATTGATAAACGCCTTTTTGCCTGGGAACTGTTCGAGCGGCGCATTAAAATTACCCTCGCCCAGTTCTTTGATGCAGGCCATGGCCTTCTTTTTGACGGCGATGTGGCTACTGACCATATCGTTGACGCCCTTGGCCATCAGGGCAAAGTCGCCCTGGAATTTCTCGACCGGCACGAAGACGTCAATGTCGCCTTTGTCGTGCTCAATCGACATCGTATTCATTTCGGAAATCAGGCCCTTGAGATTGGCGCGCAAGGTTTCGATTGTCTCATTGATGAACGCTTTTTTGCCAGGAAACTGTTCGAGCGGCGCTTCAAAATTGCCCTCACCTAGCGCCTTGATGCAGGCCATGGCCTTCTTTTTAACCGCGATGTGGCCCGCGACCATATCGTTGACGCCTTTGGCCATCGTGGCAAAATTGCCGTTGAATTTCTCAACCGGCACAAAGACATCAATGTCGCCTTTATCGTGCTCGATCGACATCGTATTCATTTCAGAGATCAGACCTTTGAGGTTGGCGCGCAAGGTTTCGATTGTCTCATTGATGAACGCTTTTTTGCCGGGGAACTGCTCGAGCGGTGCTTCAAAATTGCCCAACCCAAGTTCCTTGACGCAAGCCATGGCCTTTTTCTTGACCGCGATATGTCCGCCGACCATGTCGTTAATGCCTTTGGCCATCACAGCGAAGTCGCCCTTGAAGTCCTCTGAAGGTAACCTGATATCGATGTCGCCCTTGTCGTGCTCACCTGACATGTTTGCGATAGATGCCCCGAGCTTTTGCATCGGCTGCATACTGGCCTCAAGTAATTCGTTGACAGCAATCAGCATCTCTCTGGCTTCGCCAGTGACTGCATCGAGATTTGCACGCCCGGATAGATTTCCGTCTGCGATACTAACCCTGATGCGCTGTATCTCCGCTACAGCCGCATGAGATTTGGAAGATTTCTTCATTTGAGTGTAGAAAGACATTGTATATCCTCTATCGGAAGCTGTTTGGGAGTTGCTGTCGCTGATAAGTCGTACGCACCTTGCGGCGACCGTCCTGTAAAGAACAGACCGGCCAGGTTTCTGCTGAAGCCCAAGCAGGTCGTCAAAGCCACCTGGAATGCGCACTGGTCCCCTATGGCCAGGCCCGCTTCCCTTTTGATGACCCGCTTCATAAACGCGGTAGCCAAGACACTGTTATCACTGACGAAAACGCGCACGAATTCCTCTCGCTCCTTGAGGCTCAAGGGATCGACTACGAAACTCAGTCTTAAAACGTGATTTTATGTCGCGTCATGCGAAGGAACATCTCAACTGGATGCTGTGTGGTCTCAATTATAAGATGTAATTGTTAACCATGCCCTAAGGCAATCCCCTTTTTTTTAGCGGGATCTCATGTAGTGCTCATGGATCTGTCGCGAGTTTTGGAAGGGTTTCAGAAATGACCGTCGCTGGACGCAGTTATGGCGCAATATTGCAAATAGTGTGATTTGGCTGGAGCTGCCTATTATCGCCCGATCATCTGCCCTGACGTTTGATACCAAGTCTCGATAATGCGTCAGCATCTTCGAGACTTGGTATGAGAGGGGGCAAGACGTTGAAAACGGCCTATGTGACGATCAAAGGGTTCGAGGCCATGCGAGCGTTACGCAAAGGCCAGGCTACGATTTTCAACCTGACAAAAGGCATCCGTGGGCAGGCCCATATCGTTGAATGCTCCTTCGCCGTTCAAAAGGTTTGTAACAGAGCTGGATCGGCCTCCGTATTGTTAACTGGATAACAGAGCCGGAAATTGTGGTGTTTATGCTGACCATTTTTGACGGTATCTGCATAGGGTATTCGGGAACGTGACTGCCGTCTCCCCTTGCGAAGATCTAAGCGGCTTTATACGAACATCGGCAGAAGATTGCATTTGATTGCCTGCTCTACACAATGAAAGCTGCCAGAAATGTCTCTTGGATGTTACGATATCGAGATGCGCAAGCGGAACGCCGCCGTTCTCGTGGTGCTGTTCTCCCATTCGACCAAGCATCATTTCAAGTCTGTCGATTTTCCGGCGGATGTTTTGAGCATTGCGGATAAGGAAGACACCTATTTCACAAACACGCCAGACAATCTGGCGAATTTCATAGAAAATGTCAGTGCCCCCTATGATCTGGTGATTACGATTGGTGGAAGCAAAGGGGGGCATGGGGCGCTGTATCACGGCACGCTTCTCGCTCGCAGGATCGAAAAACCTGTTCGTGTCCTTGCCTTCAGCCCGGTTGTCATGCTCTCGGATAACCCAAATGACGTGCCATATGTGTCCTACCAAAAGCTGACGGAGCGCGCGCAGACCACACCAGAACTGGCGGAAAACCTGCGCCAGTCAACCCAGGTGATAACAGCAGACCCGCCATCCAATCTCACGGCCTTCTGCATCGTCGGGGCCGACAATCAATGCGACTGTGTCGAGGCCAGCCGACTGATCGACGCACATATCTTGACGCTGCCTATGCATCACCATGAAACTGTCATCCCATTCCTTTGCGATACCAGCGATGCCAGAGCAGTGACGAAAACCGTGCTGGTGCTGTACGATAGAGCCGCGGAGGAGGCCGATGTTGCACATCTGCTTCAAAAAGGCAGTGTCGACAAAATGATCGAGGACCTTTCCCGCGTTCCCAAACAGCCTCGCCTCGACGAATTGACGAATCTTGTCATAAAGGGTGATGCCAGCAGCGTGAGGCAGGCTGTGAATGCGGCAAGCGTCGGATCACCCCCACCTGAATCCTGATAGGGCGCTTTTCAAACCTGATCGAATGGACCGAGAGCTTGTGCTTGCATCAATCGGTACCGTCACAGGCATCTCACAAGGACCGAAGCCTTGTCTTGAACGACAAAGCTCCCACGCGGGCGAAAAAAAATCTTACGCTATGGTCCCAAACCGAACCGGTTACACGTCTATCCTTCAACAACCGGACGTGGTTCCCCCTTGGGATGCACGTTTGTTATACTGCATAATTTCTCAAGCCTGAGCTGGTTCACAGAGAAAATTATGAAGCAAATATAAGGTCTTACGGCGTCCTTTGTGTGCTTTCACAAGATGCACGTCGCGTAAGCAATGTGTTGGGGAGAGAGGGATGATGCATTTCACACGCGAAACCATGACCGTCCTTGCGGTCCTCACGGCCTGTGCGTGCAGACCCGGCCGTAAGCTTGCCTTCTGGGAACTGACCGAATTGCACAATGGCCCCACAGGAGAGGTCGTCAAAAGCATCTTGCTGTTGCTCCGGCATGAACTGTTGCACCGCGAGCCAGACGGCCGCGTGATGCTCGCCATCAATCCAGCCAGCGTTACGCTCGGCACCGTCCTGCGGCTCACCCAGACCGATCTTCTCCAATGGGATAAACACCGCAGCCATTCGGACCAAAATGTGTTCACCCTCGCCGTTGAAGCCGCATCAGTGAATTTCCTAGGGATCGCTGACCAGTTCACTCTCGCTGATTTCATCGGGGATCGGTCATCCGGGACATGTCACGCGGCATGAACGCCCTATAGAGCATCGGACCGAAAGTTAAGAACCGGTTTTCGGATAAATCCGATGCGCAAACAAAAACTTAGAGCATCGTGCTGGTTCCGATTTTCTGTACGATGCTCTAGCATCTTGAAACAGGCAATATCGTCCTGTTCACGGACATCCATCCGTTGCCTCAGGGCAATCAGGCGTCCGCTTCAAGACTGTCGTCCACGGGGGACAACTGGGGGGCGGGCAACCGCATCAGACGCTCGCGAGCCGATCGGGCGGTCACGAGGCTGCACTCGAGACAAGCGATAGCAGAGCTATCGGGCGAGGCAACGAGGTCTGCGACAGTGAAACGGTCGAGCAGCTGGACGAGGAAGGACGATGCAGCGGCAACGATGCCGTCAAGCAAGGGTTGCCCTTTGAGCGTCCCGGGCTCTGGTTCCTCCGCTTTGCCGTCCAGTTCCGGCTGGGTGATACGCAGCACGTCGGCGAGCTTGATGTCCTTGGGATCTCGCGCAAGGCGGAGACCGCCGCCCGGCCCGCGATCGCTGTTGAGAAACCCATTGCGGACCAGGAGAGCGACGACTTGATAGGCATGATCCCTCGTCGCGCCCACCTCTTGCGCCAGATGCTGAGCAGGGTATTTCGTCGATGGACTTTTTGCGCAGGCTGTCAATATACCGATCGCAATTTCGGATTGCCGTTTCAGGCGCATGGATGGCACTATCAGGTAAGTTACTCGTTGAACCATAGTCGCATATTTGGCTGATGGTGACCATGGGCAAATGCTGCCAGATCAATGACATCATCCGTGATGATGACAACGGACCTCATTGCGCAAGACAATGTCAGGCGATTGCAATGCGCATCCATGCGCGCGCGTGCCAGCGCGAAAGCATGAAACCGGCCTTGAGTGTCTCTTCGATGATCAGCGCGTACCAGACACCTTCGACCCCATAGCCCGCCTCTACGCAAAACAGCCAGGCCAGCGGCAGGCCAAGGCCCCAGGTCAATCCGATACTGACGAGGACCGGGACCCGTGCATCGCCGACAGCCCTGAGTGAATGCAGCAACACAGTATTGAAGGCGAAGCCGGGCTGGATGAAGATCGTCAGCAGCAGAAGATAGGTGGAAAGTTCCAGAACTTCACCAGTCTGTCCGAACAATCCGAGATATTGATCGGACAAGAGCCAGAACAGAAGCGCGATTGCCATCGTGACCAAGGTTGCAGCAAGGCAGGAGCGCAGCGCCTGACGATAGGCGTCCTGCCGCCGACCTTCGCCCCAGCGATAGCCGACCAGCACCTCGTTTCCTTGGCTGACAGCCATGACGACAAGGATGAGGAACGTCATGGCCAGCATGACATAGGTGCGGCTCAAGACACTTGAGACGCCAAACCCCGCCACGAAACCGAGCAGCACAAGCTGGTAAAAACCGTAGCCGATATAGTCCGAAACACTGGGAAAGGCGAGGACGAGCATGCGCCGCATAAGCAAGAGCCGCGCCCTGATCGGCCCAGCCACGAAACGAAGACCGAGAGTGTAATAGACGGCGAGGCCGAACATCAGCGCCATTGCAATCCTTGAGCCGAGTGTTGCATAGGCCGCACCTGTCACCCCGAGCGGGGGAACCGGCCCGGCACCAAGTACAAGAACATAGGTCGCCCCAATGTAAATCACCGACAGGAGCAAGCCGGTCATCACAATCACCCGGCTGCTGCCGAAAGCCCTCAGGCAGGCAATCGCAGCCGTGGCAAGCGCATTGAAGACCATGGCAGCGGCAGCGACGGAAAGATAAAGGCTTGCATCGTGAACGATTGATGCCGGGACATCGAGAATCCGCAAGATCACCGGTCCACCCAGAAACAGCAGACCTCCGACCAGAAGGCCAAGGAGCGTATTGGTGAAGACCGCAAGCGCTGCGATCTGCCGCGCACCCTCCTCGTCACCACGCCCGAGACTGTGCGATATCAGGATGACCGCGCCGATCCCGACCATGCTCGAAATCTCGAAAACGACCTGAAGCACCTGCCGCACAATCGCCACCGCTGCTGCCGCGTCAGTGGAATAGGCACTGACGATCAGCATTTCCGACAGCATGACCAGAAAGGTCAGCAGCGAATGCACGAACATTGGCAGGCTAAGCCGGAAAAGCGACTTTGTCGTTCGCGCCGATGGCGGGCGGCGCGGCAGGTCCGCATCGCCAAGGGTTTCAACTGTCTGCATGCGTCAGGCACCTGTGCGTTCGGCCCGCAGGCCACGGCGACCTGCAAGGCGATCGCGGCCCGTCTGGCGCAAGAGGGTTCGATCACCTCCAGACCATTCGCCTTCACGACCGGCTTGGAGCTGCGCGATATGGGCGGCCATTGTTTCCAGCGTCGGAAACTGGAAAAAGGCCGTAATATCAATCGATATTCCAAAACGCTTGCCGATTACACCCTGCAAAGAGACAACAAGCAGCGAATGGCCGCCGCATTCAAAGAAATTGTCACCCGGACCGACGTGGTCGAGTTTAAGCGCCTCTCGCCAGATCGCCGCAAGCGTTGCAGCGGGTTCGCCGGAGATCGGCAGGTGCGTTTGCCGCTGTGCCGGTTTTGGCCGGCAGACCGGAAGTGCGCGGCGATCAACCTTGCCGTTTGGCGTCAGCGGGAAGGCATCAAGCGCGACATAGGCCGATGGCAGCATGTAGAGCGGCAGGCTGTCGGCCATATGCGGTCCAAGCTCCGCGCTTGCATCGCCGACAAATGGCTCTCGCCAACGCAGATAGGCGACAAGCTGCTTGCCAGCACCGCCATCTTCGACAAGCACTGCCGCTTCGGCAACGCGAGGATGGGCCGCAAGCCTTGCCTCGACCTCGCCGAGTTCGATTCGGTAGCCGCGCAGCTTCACCTGATTGTCGATCCGTCCGAGAAAATCGAGCGCGCCATTCTCCGCCAAGCGCACGAGGTCGCCGGTGCGGTAAAGATGGAGACCGTCCTGCGGACCACGCCGGAAAGGGTTGGGGATGAACCTGTCTGCCGTCAGGCCGGGTTTGCCCCAGTAGCCCGGGCTCAATCCCGCACCGCCGATGTGCAATTCTCCCGGCGTGCCGGGCGGTACGGGTTCCCCGCGCCGGTCGAGAACATAGAGTTGGGTCCGCAGAATGGGGCCTGCAACCGTGACACTGTGACCGTTGAGGTCTTCACGCCGCACCTCCGTGGCCGCAGACCAAATGGTTGTCTCGGTTGGACCGTAAAGATTCCACAGGCAATCGCCCCGATCCAGCAGTTCGGCCGCAAGAAGGCTGTCCAGCGCCTCGCCGCCGCAGAGCATGCGAAGCCCCTTGCCATGCCCCTTTTCACTGGGCCACCCCGCCTCGATCAGCATGCGCCACCCGGCGGGCGTCGCCTGCATAACGCTCGGCTGCACACGATCCACCAGCGCGGCAAGACGCCGACCGTCGCGGGCAATAGTGCTGTCTGCAAGCAGCACTGTTGCGCCTTGTGAAAGCGGGGCGAACAATTCCAGCCCCGCAATGTCGAAGCCAATCGTGGTCAGCGCCAGCAGGCGGTCGCTCGCGTCGATCCCCGGCCTTTCGGCCATGGACTCAATGAAATTGGCAAGCGCACCATGGGTGATTGCCACACCCTTGGGTTGGCCGGTGCTGCCGCTGGTATAAAGAATGTAGGCGAGATCATCGGCCTGAACCGCAGCAGGTTCGAAGGATGCCGACGCACAACCGAATATCTGGGTCGGGTCCATCACCGGAACATCTTGCGGTATCACCGCCCGCTCACTGTCCCCAAGATCCGTCAGGACCAGCGCTGCACCGGAATCGGCCAGCATGTAGGCAATGCGCTCTGACGGATAGTCGGGATCAACAGGCAGATAGGCAGCACCCGACCGCATGACGGCCAGCAGTGAGGGCAGCAATGCGCTTCCACGCCGCTGATAGACCGCAACGACCGCGCCCCGGCCAATGCCGTGCTGGTAAAGATGAAGGGCAAGAGCATCCGCGTGACTGACGAGATCGCCATAGGACATGGCGCTGTCGCGGCCCTCACCCACCTGAACGACGGCGGCTTTGCCCGGTTCTTCTTGCGCCCGCGCGATGATCTGGTCGTGGACCGCAGCACTTGGCTGCGTCTGCGAACCTCGGCCAGTCTGGAGCAGGATGTCACGCTCATCAGGATGAAGCATCTCGATTGTGCCAAGGCAAGCTTGCGAATCATCAACGATGGATGAGAGCAAAGTCTCGTAATGCCGCAGCAGACGATCAGCTCCGATGGATGATAGACGGGATGGGTCCGCGGCAAGCGCAATCTCAATCTCGGTCCCGGGAAAGACCCGGAGCGACAGCGGGTAATGCGTGCGCTCATAGCTGCCGGGATCGCTGAGGGTGAGCGTGTGCGTTCCTTCCGCAAAGGCCGCCTGCATCGAAAGTGGCAGGTTCTCGATGATAAGCAACGTGTCAAAAAGCGGTTGATCGGCGGTCTTGCCAGCCCAGCGCTGAATATCGGCAAGCGCTGCATGCCCGTGCTTCTCCCGCTGGCGATGCGCAGACTGGAGGCCTTGGAGCCATTCGGCCACCGTCTCATCCGGTCGTGTCTGGGCACGAAACGGCACCGTGTTCAGGAACAGGCCAATCATTCGGTCTGCATCTGGCAGGTCAGGCGGGCGGCCCGACAAAACCGTTCCGAAGATCACATCGTCCTCGGCCCCATAGCGTGATAGAAGCAGCGCCCAGGCCCCCTGTAACACTGTCGCCAGCGTCAGCCGCTCCCGCCGCGCCATGGCGGTAAGCCGCGTTGCGAGGCTGGCATCAAGGCTGCGCCGGATCTCGACAATGGCCTCCTGTGCCGCCTCGCCCGTTTTCGTCTCCCCGAACAGGCCGCCTTGCGGCAGATCGGCAAGAGCCTGCGACCAATAGGCCTGCGCAGAAGAGATATCCTGCCTGTCGCGCCACGCGACGTATTGGCGATAAGACGGGGGAGGCGCTGGCAGGCTTTCGCCTGCATAAGCCTTCAACATTTCACCGACAAGCAGCGAGCCGCACCAGCCGTCCATCAACAGGTGGTGGAAACTCCAGACGAAACGATGGCGGCCAGTTCCGAGCCGGATCAGCGCAAACCGCAAAAGGGGTGCGGCATCCAGTGTAAAGCCACGGCGGCGATCCGCCTCCAGCCATGCCGCAAAGGCTGTCTCCTGCCCTGCCGCGTCTTCGCCCGACCAATCCGCTTCGCGCCATTCGGGCACAACATCCTCGGCAATGACCATGACTGGCCGCTCGACATCCGTCCAGCGGCAGGCACCACGCAAAACCTCATGGCGGGCGATCACCCTCCCCCACGCCGATTTGAAGGCATCGGCATCCAGCGGGCCTTCCAGCACGCACCAGCATTGCTCTATATAGGTGCCTGAGGCTGGGGCCATCAGACTGTGGAACAGCATGCCCGCCTGCACGGGCGTCATCTCAAAGCTGGACCCGCTTTCGGCAACCTCGATTGCCTGAACCGCGTTTTCGGCAACGGCGGCGGTTGCCTGTTCTGCGATTGTCTGCAACTCGAAAATCTGGGTCGGTTCGAGCTTCAACCCCTTGGCTTGCGCCTTCGCGACGATCTGGACGCCGATAATGGAGTCACCGCCGAGATCGAAGAAATTATCCTCGATGCCAAAATCCTCTCGCCGCAGCACGGCCTTCCATATCTCCAGCAGCGTCGCCTCGATGGCATTGCGGGCTGGAATTGGCTCCGCGCGCATTGTGGAAAGCTGTGGGATCGGAAGCTGTTTGCGATCCACCTTACCGTTCGGGTTGAGAGGAAATTCATCCATCAGCACGAAGGCTGTCGGCACCATGTAGCGCGGCAATTGCGCAGACAGCGACTGGCGTAGCTTGCGCTCAATCTCACCATCGTTCGTCGTCGGCAAATCGCGAGCGAGCACATAGGCAATCAGCCGCTCGTTTTCTGCGTCGAGCGTGACGATGGCCTGCTCAACGACGCTTTCGCGCAGCAGCTTGTCTTCGATCTCACCGATCTCGATGCGGTAGCCGCGCAGCTTGACCTGAAAATCCGTGCGGCCGATAAATTCGATCTCACTATTTGCCAGACGAACAACCGCATCGCCGGTGCGATAGAGCCTAAGCGCAGGGCTGTTTTCATCATAGAACGGGTTCGGCACGAAGCGCGCGGCTGTGAGAGCCGGGCGGTTCCAGTAACCGGGGCTGAGGCACGGCCCGCCGATATAGAGTTCGCCGCCAATGCCGCGCGGTAAGGGCTGCATATAGGCGTCGAGAACGTGGAGGTGGGTATTGTCGAGAAGGCCACCAACCGGCACCTTGCCGCCTTCCGCGTGGGCGTGGGTGACCTTCAGCGCGCTTGCCCAGATTGTCGCCTCCGTTGGCCCATAAACGTTCCACAGCTCTTTCGTGCGGTCGATCAGCTTGCGGGCAAGCGGCGCATCCAGCGCCTCGCCGCCGCAAAGGGCGATGAGATGCGGCAATCCCTCCCAGCCGCTGTCGATCAACATGCGCCAATAGGCGGGCGTTGCCTGCAAATGCGAGATACGATCCGTCACAAGCACATCGGCAAGCCGCTGTGGCGCAAGCAGCAGGTCTTGGCCGTAGAGCACGGTGGTCGCGCCGACGCTGAGCGGCAGAAGCATTTCCAGAATGGAAATGTCGAAGGTGGGCGTGGTGATTGCCAAAAGCCGATCACCGGGCGCAAGCCCCGGCGAGACGGCCATGGAGCGCAGATGATTGAGCAGGCTTGCATGGCCAATCGGCACGCCGTTCGGTCGGCCCGTACTGCCGCTGGTGTAGAGAAGATAGGCGATGCGCGCAGGATCAGAGGGGGGCAGCGCGGCAGGGGTGTCGCTCATCGGCATTGGGCGCGTCGGATCAAGAGAGCGATGGGCCGGATAGAGATCTGCCCTGTCCGTCAATACGAGACTGACACCGGAATCCTCAAGCACATAGGCAACCCGATCCGCTGGATGATCGGGATCGAGCGGAACATAGACGGCACCTGCCTTCAGAATGGCGAGGAAGGCGATGACGGATTGCCCCCTGCCCGGCAGCGAAACGGCGACCCTATCGCCGGGGTGAACCGAAAGGCTGACAAGCGTTTCGGCAAGTGCGTCTACATCTGCCTGTAGTTCGCCATAAGTCCAACTGCGGCCCTGACTTTCAAGTGCAATCGCATCGGGTTGGTGCCGGGCGACGTGTGCGATTGCATCGTGCATGGTGATGTCAGGCACAGGCCGCGCGGTTGGCGTTCCAAGTGCAACCACGGCGGCATGCTCTTCCTTTGATAGATAGGCAAGCGTTGGCAGCAAAGCATTGGGAGCTTGCAGGATGGAGCCGAGCAAAACCTCGAAATGGGCTGCCATGCGCTCGATCCGCCATGAATCAAAGATCGCCACGCGATATTCGATGTTCAGCAGATAGCCGGATTCCCGCTCCATCACATACCAACTGAGATCGACCTTTGTTTCACTCAGCCGTGCTGGCTGTTGGCGAACCTTGAGACCGTCGATGCCGAAATCGATCTGCTCGGCATTCTGCGCGCGGTAGTCTTGCGACTGCAATTGGAACATAACCTGCGAGAGCGGGTTCTGCCGTTGGTCGCGGCTCATGCCAAGTGCCTCAGCAATCAGCGGAAAGGGAAATGCCTGATGGTCGAGCGCATCCGAGAAGCGCTCCTGCACCGCCCCGACCCACTGCGAAAACGTCATGCGCGGGTCAAGTTGCGCGCGCAGCACCAATGTGTTGGTAAACAGACCAATCAGCCCTGCGGCATCCGGATCGTCCCGCCCGGCGACGGGCACGCAAACCGACAGGTCCCGCTCGCCGCTGTAGCGATGAAGCAGCAGCGAGAAGGCCGCAGCCATCACCACAAAAGGCGTGGTTCCAAGCTGGCTGGCAAGCGAGGCGACCTGCGAGGACATCGAGACGGGAATAACCCGTGTCACGGTGGCTGCCGTCATCTCAACGCTGCTGCTGCGGGATCGGTCGCTTGGCAATTCCAGCGGCTTGAGATCGGCGAGGGTTTGCTTCCAGTAGTCGCGGGCGCGTTCGCAATCCGCGCGCTGAAGCCATGCGTGTTGATCAAGAACCAGATCACCAAAATCGCGGGTGATGGGCGAAAGCGCGGGCGCGGTACCCATACGATAGGCGCGGTAGCAGGCCGTCAGCTCGCGCATCAGCACACCGCGTGACCAGCCATCCGCAACGATGTGATGGAGGGTGATCGCCAGCAGATGGTCGCTCTCATTCTGCCGGAAGAGATGCGCCCGGATCAGCGGTGCCTTTGAGAGATCGAAAGGGTCAGTCGCAACAGCCAGCGCCAGCGCCTCGCCATCCTCGCCTGTCGCCTCCAGATCGGTAAAGCCCAGAGCAAAATCATGGTTCGGATCAACCTCCTGCCAAGGCTCACCTGCCTCCACGGGAAAGGCGGTTCTGAGCGGCGCATGCCGGGAGACAATTGTTGCAAGGCTGCGCTCAAGGGCTGCGCGATCAAGCGGCCCCTCAAACCGCCAGCGATAGGCAACGTGATAAGCAGAACTCTCGGGATAGAGGCTCTGCTGGAGCCAGAAATGCTTCTGGCCGGGTGTCAACGGCAGGCGCCCGGTGCGCGTTGACACCCTTGGCGTCTCTTTTGGCGTCTCTTCCGGGGCCACCCGTTCCCAGGCGATCCCACGGGCTTCGAGCTGGCGGCGGAAGGCCTCGCGTTCCGCAAGACTGAGCGCCGCAACACGGGCGCGCAGCGCCACAATAGGATCGACAGAGTTCACGGGCAGTCTCCCTATACGGCTTGCGCGATTGTCGGCTGCGGCGCATGCTGGCGCGCAAGTCGTGCCAGATGCGGCAGACCACCCATGACGAGATCGTAATCCTGCACGAAGTCGATCAGGCAGGCGATTTCATCGATCCCCGCCGCAGCCAGCGCCTCCACTGTCTCTGCGGTGCTTTCCGGCGTGCCGATGAGAGAGCGGCCCTTGATGAAGCCCTCAACTCCGAACTCGATCAGGCTGTCGAGATCGTCCCGGCTGAAATTCTCGAGCGCGATATCAAGACCCATGCTGCGGGCCAGCCCTTCGAGCAGATGATAATGGGTTCTGAGATAATCGCTGAAGGGGCCTTTGACATTGGCCTTCACGGTTTCGACATCCCCGCCGAGATAGGTGTGCACCATAATGCTCACGGTGCCCGCAGCCGGATCAAAACCGTTCTTTTCCAGCGACCGGCGGTAGGCGGCGATCTTGGGCGTCAGACTTTCCAATGTCTCACCAAGCAGCGCCGTCAGCACGTTGATGCCGCGACGGCCCGCTTCCACAAAGGTCTCCATGGACTGGCACGCCACCCAGAAAGGCACGCGCGGCTGCACCGGGCGCGGCAGTGTCTTTGCCTCGACGGCATTGCCTTCCGCATCTTCAAAGGTCAGCGTCTCGCCAGCAAGCAGCTTGGTGACCTGATCATAGCTCCGCCACATCAGGCTGCGGCGGCTGCCATGCGGCTCACGCGACAGCACAAATTCGTTGCGCGTCCAGCCCGACGCAATCGCCACACCCACACGGCCTTGCGAGAGATTGTCCACAACGGCAATTTCTTCCGCCACGCGCACGGGATGATGGAGCGGCAGAACAATGCTGCCGGAGCGCAATTGCACCCGCTTCGTCACCATGGCCAGTGCGGCATGGATCATCGACGGATTGGGATAGAGGCCGCCGAAAGCATGGAAATGGCGCTCTGGCACCCAGAGCGCGCTCAGGCCATTTTCATCGGCAAACTTTGCGCTGTCCATCAGCAGCCGATAGCTGTCACCGTTCGTAGCGGAGCCATCGCCATCGAAATAGAAGAGGCTGAATTTCATCGTCGTCGTTCCTTTACGTATTACTGATGGAAGGCAGGTGACAATCAGGCTTCCTTGCGGAGCGCCTCTGCCTCAATGTCGTCCAGGAGGGCGGCAAGCTCTGCCTGTTCTTTCCGTGCGGCCTCGAGGCGCTCACGGATAACGGCCGCGATGCCCCCTACGGTCGGCGCATCAAACAGCAGAGCGCGCATGGGCAGCTCGATTGAGAATTGCTTGCGCAACCGTGTCACGACCTGCACGGCAAGCAGGGAATGCCCACCAAGCTCGAAGAAATTGTCATCGATTCCGACACGCGAAATGCCTAGAAGTTCCCCGATAACAGCCGCCACATCGGTCTCAATGGGATCGCGCGGGGCGATGAACGCTGCCTGCACACGCTCGCGCCCGATGTTTTCCTTCTGATCCACGGCCACACCGGCCCTTGGTTCCTGCCGTGCTTCGGCCATGCGATGGCGCAGATCAACCGGTGTCACGGCGAGCCGGGAGACTTGGCGGTGGGCGAGAACCGCCCGCGTTGCCCGCCAAACCTCGTCGGCGTCAATCGCGTCGTTAAGAAAGCCTGTTGCCTCCTCTCGCGTGGTGCCGAAAGGAAGGCATGTATCCCAGGCGATTGCCTGCCAGACCGGACGCTGTGCGCCGCGCCGTGCATCAACGAAGCCATCAAGAAAGCTGTTGGCACCCGCATAGGCAGCAAGACCCGCGCCGCCGACCAGCGTTGAGAGGGAGGACTGAACGAGGACGAAATCGGGGGCGTGATCGGCAAGCACCGCTGACAGAGCGTTTAGACCATCAACCTTGGTTGCAAACAGTGCAGCATTGCGTTCTGCCGTGGCCTCCGTGAGCGGGCAGTGATAAACCTCGCCCATCGCTGCCGTCTGGAAAACCCCACGGATTGGGCCAAATGGCGCGCCAAGCGAATTGAGGCATGCAGCAAGCCAAGCGGGGTCAGCGAGATCACCGCTGAACAGCACGTAATCCTCGCCCGGCGTGCCAATGCCACGCAAAGCCCGGATCAACACGCTCATCGGATGCTTCGGCCCATGCGAGGCAAGCCAGTGTTCCCAATCCGCAGGATTCGGAAGCCCGGCGGGTCCGATGAGGACAACCTTCGCGCCCAATGTTTGAACGAGCGCCCGGGCATAGACGAGGGCGAGACCGTCGAGGAGATCGCCTGCGATGAGGTAAGTGGCCCCCGCCGTGAGAGCCGGAACATCGGCTGGCTCCGGCAGGCACGTCGGCACATGGCTCTCGACCCAGCAATAGCCATTGCGCAGCGCCATCACGGTCCTGTCGGCACGCCAAGGTCGTGATAGCGCCTCAGCGAGGCCGGGAACAATGGCACCTTCTGCCGATGGAAAATCGATGCTTCGGCAGAAAATGCCCGGAATTTCCTGCGGCAGGACGCGGAGCATGCCAAGCACCTTGGCCGCCTGCGCGTCAACAACCTCCGCGCCATTCACAACATGCAGGCCGCATGCCAGAACAGTCAGAAGCGGCGGGCGGCTCTCACTGGCGATCAGGGCTTTCGCAAGCGCAAATGTGCTGGTGAAAGCTGTGTCCGGGGCCGCATTGGCATCAAGGGAGAAGCCATTGACGATCTGGGTTGGTGTCGCACCGTTGGCGGCAAGATCGGCAAGAACTGCGCTGTAGTGCTGCGGGTCAGCGGGGTCGATGTGATACGTGCCCCCGGCATTCTCATAGGCTATGCCAGACCGTACCCGTGTGACCTTGATCTGCTCCGAAACCGGACCGATCGCGGCAACAGTCTCATCGCCACCAAGAATCAGCCAATGCTCGTGACCGCTCGTTGTAAGATGCTCAAAGGGCGCACGGTGCCAGACTGGCTGGTTAAACCAGTCCTCGATTGATGGTTGCCGGGCCGCTTCGTCGGGCATGGATTCGGTTGGTGCAATCCGCGCAATCGCGTAGGAATTGCGCTGGAAAGGGTAGGCTGGAAGTGGCACACGGTGGCGCGGGCCTGCATCTTTTTCGGCAACAAGTTCGACATCGATGCCAGCGATCCAAAGCTCCGCCAATGCCAGCAGCGCGTGGTCGCAGGCGTCCTGCGGTGCCTTCGCATCAGGCAGCGAGGTGGCAACGCGAAGCAGCGCTTTTCCTTGTTGGCGTGCAAGCCGGGTCAGTGTCGAACCGGGTCCAACTTCGAGAAGAAACGGGGCCGGCAATTCAAGCGCCCGCGCAAGGCAGGGGCCAAACAGAACGGTTTGGCGCAGATGGGCCACCCAATAGGCTGGGTCGGTCGCCTCCTGTGCCGTCAGCCAATTGCCTGTCAGGTTCGATACAATGTCAATCTGCGGCGGGTTGAGTGTCACCGTGGCGAGCACCTGCGCAAACGCTTCAAGCGCGGGCTCCATCATGAAGCTGTGAAAGGCGTGGGAGGTTTTAAGCTCATGCCTGCCGATACCGCTGCGATCAAACCGGGCCGCGAGTTCAGCAATCGCCTCTGCCGCGCCCGCCAGAACTGTGCTGCGCGGACCGTTGACGGCAGCAAGTTCCACGTCGGGAGACAGCGATGCGCGCGCCTCCTGTTCTGAGAGCATGACGGAGAGCATGGCACCGGGAGGGCAGGCCTGCATCAGCCGCCCGCGGGCAACAACCAGCTTCACCGCGTCTTGCAGCGAGAAGACCCCGGCAAGGCAGGCCGCAACATATTCCCCGAGACTGTGACCGACCATGGCCCGTGGCTTGATGCCCTTGGCAAGCCACATCTGCGCCAGCGCGTATTCGACTGCAAAAAGTGCTGGCTGCGTTATCTCTGTGCGAGAAAGTTGCCCCACGGTTGTGCCGTCGCTAAAGATTATGGCCGCAAGGTCAAGTTCCTGCGGCACGAAGCGCAGGCAGGCATCGAAGGCGGTGCGGAATGTTGCATCCGTCTCGTACAGCGCCCGCGCCATTCCCGGATATTGTGCACCCTGTCCGGGAAACAGCAGGATCAAACTTGCATCGCCAGCCAGCGGCTCACCCGCGACACAATCGGGGCCTTCACCGCTGCGGATGATATGCGCGGCGGCGTCTCGCTCCCTTGAGAGGGCGACAAAGCGATGCTCCATCGTTCGCCGGCCCTGCCGGAGGGTATAGGCAATATCGGCAAGCTGTGCGCCATCATCGGTGCCAAGATGATCGGCCAGTGCGTTTCGCATCGCCGCCAGCGCTTCCGGCGTCTTGGCCGAGAGTGGCAAAAGATAAGGCCCGGTGGTTTCCACTTCGCGGTCCCGAACCGGAGGCTCCTCAAGGATCACATGCGCATTCATCCCGCCCATGCCAAAGGCGCTTATGGCAGCGCGACGCTTGCGCAGCTCTGTCACTGGCCAGGGCCGCTGCTGCGCAACGATGTCGAAAGGGCTTGACGCCAGATCAAGGGCCGGGTTCGGGCTGGTAAAATTGATGCTGGCGGGCAGGATCTGGTGCTTCAACGCAAGAATGGTCTTGATCAGCCCTCCCATCCCGGCGGCCACATCCATATGTCCGAGATTGCCCTTCACAGAACCAAGACCGCAGCGGCGGCCCTGCTGTTTCAGCGCATCGCCATACACACTGGACAAAGCACGGATTTCGATGGGATCGCCGAGGGTCGTTGCGGTTCCATGCGCTTCGATATAGTCCACCTCAGAGGCTTCAAGGCGGGCGTCGGCAAGGGCTGCCTGAAGCACCGCCGTTTGCCCGGCAACGCTGGGTGCCGTCAGCCCGACCTTGGCGGAACCGTCGTTGCCGATGGCCGATCCGCTGAGAACAGCATGAATTGTATCGCCGTCAGCAATCGCGTCGCTCAACCGTTTGAGAACGAGGACGCCGACGCCATTGGTGAAGACGGTGCCCTTGGCATTGGCATCAAACGGACGGCATAGGCCATCCGGCGAAGCGATCCCTTCGCTCTTGTAGAGATAGCCTTCCGGGCGCGGCTGGCCGATGGCGACGGCACCCGCCAGCGCCATATCCGCCTCGCGTGCCAAAAGGCCGCGTGCCGCGAGATGAAGCGCCACGAGCGCCGTGGCACAGGTCGCCTGTACGCCAACCGTTGGCCCGGTGAGATCGAGGTGATAGGCGACACGCGAAGCAATCATGCCAAGCACATTGCCAAGACCCGCATGGATCGGGTCCGTTGCCTCTCTGAGCGCCGGATTGGCCTGTATCTGGCTGAAATGATAGTTCAGCGCGCCACCGGCATAGACGCCGATACGACCGGCATAGGTGGCGCTGTTATAGCCCGCATGGTCGAGAGCATTCGCTGCGCATTCGAGGAAGACACGATGTTGTGGATCGAGCAATTCCGCATCGCGCGGCGAATAGCCGAAGAATCCGGCATCGAAAGCCGTTGGATCATCGAAGCCACCCCAGACGCGGACATAATCCGGCCGGGCCGCCATCTTGGGATCGACGCCAGCCTCTTGCAGTTCGTGATCCGTGACAGAGCGAAGGCCACTTTGACCTTGCTTCAGAAGGCCCCAGAACGCGTCGAGGTCATCGGCACCCGGAAAGCGCCCGGCCATGCCGACGATTGCCACGCGCTCGTCCTTCTCCCTTTGCGCCGCCTCCAGACGCGCACGCGCATCCTTCAGAATCGAGAGGACCTCATTCTGGTCTATGCTGTCGGGGGTCGGGTTTTCAACGTCAGTCATAGGGTTTCTCTCGTTCAAATTGCGGATGCTGTGCTCAACGAAGCAATGCCTTCAGGGCAGCAAGTTCCGAGGTGATTGCAGAGCTGGCGACAGAGGCAGACCCAGATGCAAACGCGGGTGGGTTCTGAGCCACAGGCCCATCACTCTGGGGCTTTGCGTCCTGAAGAGGCGCTATCTCCGATTGATCGTCTTCGATGAGGCCGTAGAGATGGTCCGAAAGGGCCAAGATGGTGGGATGTTCGAAAATCAGTGTCGGGCGGACCGGCACGCCGAGTTCCCGCTCAACCGTCGCGCCGATATTGACGAGCGCCACAGAGTCGAGACCAAGATCGAAGAACCCAGCGGAATTTGCAGGCAAATCCCCTTCGCCCAGCCGGGCAAGCATAGCCACTTCCTGCCGCAGCAGATGCCGGAGCGCTTCCTTGCGAAGCGCTTTGGGCGATTGCTGAAGCTGGCCGCGCCAGCTTCGTTGCTCGACAATTGCCGGGGCGTTGAGCACGCTCTCCGGCTTTGCATCCCAGCGCGCGACGATGCGCAGATCACCCGTCACGATCCCCTGCCGGCAAGCGAAGCGGCGGACTTTTCCGCTCGGCGTGCGTGGCAGGCTGCTCGGCCGCAACAGCGCGATGACGGCCGCCCTGACATTGTGATTGCACGAGACGGCACCGCGCACGGCGCGGATCACGTCATCGCTATCAATATCGCGCAGGCCCTCGCGGGTCAGCTCACAGACCACGCCCAATTGCTCCTCGCCATCGACCTCGATTGCAAAGACCCCTGCCCTGCCTTGTGCGAGCGCCGGATGGCTGGAGAAAACGGATTGCTCAATATCTTCCGGGTGATGGTTCTGCCCACGGATGATCACCAGATCTTTCAGCCGACCGGTGATGTAGAGCTGCCCGTCGCGGCGAAAACCCAGATCGCCGGTACGACGCCAACCACGCGATCCATCCAGCACCTGATCAAAGGTCTCTGCGTTCAGCTTGGCTCGGCCCCAATAGCCGGGCGTCACGTTCGGACCCCGGATCCAGATCTCGCCGACCATGCCATCATCCACACGCAGGCCCGCCTCGGGATCGACAAGCGCAAGGTCAAGCCCCTCGGCAGGGCGGCCGCAGGCGGCAAGGGCGAGCTTATCATGCTCGTCGCCATCATCCGCTTCGACCGCAGCCCCGGTTTCGACAAGCGCCTTGCGGCTGACGGACAGGATCAGCGGTGGATCGTCGGGACTGTTGCCCGTCTGGAACAGCGTGGCTTCTGCCTGACCGTAGCAACAATAAAAGGCCTTGCCATGGAAACCGTGGGGCGCAAAGGCGGCTGTGAAGCGCTCTAGCGTTTTCGGGCGGATCGGCTCTGCGCCGTTATAGGCGATGCGGACGTTGGAAAGATCAAGTCCGGCGGCAGCCTCCGGCGCATATTTATCAACGCAGTGCTCGTAGGAAAAATTCGGACCGCCAATGACGGTGGCACGAACATGGCTTGCCAGCTCCAGAAAACGCAGAGGCCGACGCAGGAACGAGGCAGGCGCCATCAGCGCCACTGGAAAGCCGTTGAACACCGGCGACAGTATGCCGTCGATCAGCCCCATATCGTGATAGTGCGGCAGCCAGCAGGCGGATATGTCGGATGGGCCGTATTCGAAGGCAGTGCTGATCTGCCGCAGATTGGCCATGAGGTTGCCATGCGTGACCATGACCCCCTTCGGATCACTCGTCGAACCCGATGTATATTGCAAGAAAGCGACATGTTTTGCCTCCGGCGCATGGAATGGCCTGCCGTCATCTTCAAAGACGACCGAGGTTGCCGGATCGGCTGCTTCAGGGGCGAGCGCAAAGCCATGGCCGACCGCCTGTTGCAGGGGACGAAGGGCGTCCAGAAGTTCGCCAGCGCAGAGAATTCCGGAGATCCCGGCATCCCGCGCGATATGCAGCCAACGATTGATTCCGTCAGCACGCCGCGGGGCCGGAACGGGCACGGGAACAGTGCCTGCGTAGAGACATCCAAGGAAGGCGGCGATGAAGCTAAGGCCCGGCGGATAGACCACAAGAATACGTGCGCCGGGGATGACAAGCCCTGTCTGCGCAATCTCGCGACCGACAAGCCGCGCCCGATCGCGAAGCATACGCCAAGTCCAGGAATCCGGTTTTGCCTGCGCTGCAGCGACCGCATCATCATGAAAGAAGCGCATGGCCACATCACCAGCCATATCCCGAGAACGATTCTCAAGCATATGAATTATTGATGTAAATTCCGAAGAACCTTCCAAGGTTCGTTGCGTCCAGGACGTATCGTTCACTGCCATCCACCCCTTACTGAAGAGCGCTGCGGAAGATCCGCCCAACCCCGACTTATGCTCTTTTCGCTTTTACAAAAGGAAACTCAGCGCTTGAAATTTCGCTGATGGCAATCTGTGGCCGCCATCGAATTGGCACTTGCATATAATTCTTGAATATCTTAGTCAACAATATAAACAGCAGTTCAATACCTCTATAATCGATATTCACAATCCAATCTGAGGTTGTAATGATTTTCAAAATAGCCTCGGGCAAAGGCGTCACCAAGACGGCCGTTTCCACACATCAGCGGTGCGCGCAACAGGTGCGGTGCGCCCTGCCGGAGGCATGCCGATGACGGCTCCCGAAACGGTGGAAGCGCTGCTATCGCTGCTGTCGGAAAAAGGCATCCGCATCACATGCGTCGATGGGCGTCTGCGCCTTTCCGGCTCCGAGAGCGTGCTCACGCAGGATATCACCGACGCGATCCGCGCCCGCAAGGCGGAGATCATTGCGAGTCTTTCCCTGGACGCAGCGAGCCAAGACGCGACACATAACGAGACGATCCCGGCCCGTCATGCGGACGCACCGCCGCTTTCCTTTGCCCAGCAGCGCTTGTGGTTTGTGGAACAGATGATGCCGGATGCTGGCCTTCACCACATATCGCTGGCTGTTGAGGCGCTCGGCAGCATCGATGTTTCTGCATTGCAGGCTGCGCTTCAGGCCGTCGCAGAGCGCCATGCCATCCTGCGCACCCGTATTAATATGCGGGATGGCATGCCCTCTCAACACATCATCGCCGACAGCGATATTCCGCTGCAATTGATCGACCGACAGGACGATGTGCCGGATGAGGCGGAAATCGACCGGATACGGCAAGAGGAAGCACGACGGCCCTTCGATCTTGCCTGCGAGCCACCGCTCCGGCTCACGGCAATCCGCCTTGGCTCCGAGCGAACCCTTTTGCTGCTGACGCTGCACCACATTGCCGGGGACGGTTGGTCGATGGATGTGCTGCTTGGTGATCTCTCAGTGATCTATCAGGCCAAGGTGTCGGGCGTTGATCTTGATCTGCCAGCGCTTCCGATCCAGTACGGCGACTTCGCTGCATGGCAGCGCGACCATCTGGCAGGCCCGGCGCTTGATCGGTCTTTAGCGTTCTGGACCGATCATCTCGAAGCACCGCTTCCCGCCACGCAATTGCCGGGGGATTTCACCCGGCCACCTGTTCAGGCCAATGCCGGAGCCTTGCATTCCATCGCCTTCGATTCTGGCACCGCGGCCCGGTTGAAAGCGCTTGCGAAAGCAGAGGGTGCCACCCTGTTCGCCACCCTGTTTACGGCCTTCAACACGCTCGTCTATCGCTACACCGGGCAAAGGGATCTGGTGATTGGCACGCCCGTCGCCAACCGCCGTCACCGGGAAACGGAAGGGTTGATTGGCCTCTTCGTCAATCCGCTGCCGGTGCGCACAAGGCTTCATCCCGCAGCGAGCTTCCGCGAGACGTTGCGCCAAAGCCAAGCGACCCTCTGGTCGGTGCTTGACCATCAAGACCTGCCTTTTGAGCAATTGGTGGAAGCGCTGAAGCCAGAGCGCGATCCAAGCGTCCATCCACTTTTCCAGCTGAAATTTCAGCTCGATGCTCAGCCAACGCAGAGGGTCGGACTTTCGGGCCTCACGTTGACCCGCCTGCCACGGCGCGACGGTGTTGCGAAACTCGATCTCAGCCTCAACCTGATCGATGCCGGAAACACGATCCACGGCACTTTCGAATATGACACAGCGCTTTTCCGCCCTGAGACAATCGCGTCTCTTGCCGCCCATTTCGGTGTGCTGATAGAGGCGATTGCCATTGAGCCAGACACGGCACTCGCTGTTCTCCCCTTGCTGGAAGCCGAGGAGCGTCAGCGCCAGATCGTCGGCTGGAATGCAACGGCAACACCCTTTGATGAGAAGGCCTTCTTCCACGCGGTCTTCGAGGCTCATGCGGCCCGCACACCAGACGCGATTGCGCTTGTTCTTGTCATCGACGGCAAGCGACACACTCTGACCTATGACGACCTGAACCGACGAGCCAACCAGATCGCACACCACTTGCGTGAACTCGGTGCGGGTCCAGAAACCATTGTTGCCATCGCGCTTGAGCGCGGTTTCGATATGATTGCCGCTTGGCTCGGCGTGCTCAAGTCTGGTGCTGCCTATCTGCCGCTTGATCCGGCCTATCCGTCGGAACGCCTCGCCATGATGCTCTCAGATTCGCAAGCCCGTTTGGTTCTCACCGAGAGCCGCCGGACATTGCCGGAGACGGTGACCCGCATCGACCTCGACACCGATTGGCCACGGGATGCGGCGACGGGCAATCCTGATCTCGTCAACCGGCCCGATCACCTTGCCTATATCATCTACACCTCAGGATCGACCGGGCGGCCAAAAGGCGTGCTCGTCGAGCACAGAGGCCTTGTCAACCTGACGCAAGACAAGATCCGAGTCAGTGGGGTGAAGCCGGGCGATTGTGTGCTCCAATTTTTCTCCTTCTCGTTTGATGCCTCGATTCCAGAACTCGTCATGGCACTCGGCGCGGGCGCGTCGCTGCTGCTGCTGCCCGCCAGCGAGCTTCTGCCCGGACCAGCACTGGCCGAACACATGAAAACGCAAGCCGTGACGCATGTGACAATGACGCCCTCCGCGCTCATTGCGCTGCCAGTTGACGACTATCCAGCACTGCGCATGGTGCTGACCGGCGGCGAAGCGCCAACGCCCGAATTGATCGAACGTTGGGGAACGGGGCGGCTGTTCATCAACGCCTATGGCCCGACGGAAACCACGGTCAATGCAAGCATGGTGCCTTGCGGCAACGGTCATCCTAATGATGCGACCTTGCTGCCTGCTGCCAACAAGCAACTCTATGTGCTCGACGGCAATCTGGAGCCGGTTCCAGTCGGTCAACCGGGTGAGCTCCATATCGGCGGGCTTGGCATCGCCCGAGGCTATCACGGTCGCCCGGCCCTGACAGCCGAGCGCTTCGTACCCGATCCATTTTCGCCAACAGGCGGCGTGCTCTATCGAACAGGCGACCGTGCCTGCCAGCTGGCGGATGGCCGCATCCGGGTGCTTGGCCGCCTCGATGATCAGGTGAAGATCCGCGGCTATCGCATCGAGCCGGGTGAAATCGAAGCCATGGTGCTGGCGCATCCCGCCCTAGCGGCTGCGGCAGTGGCGATCCACGAGATTGATGGTGAAAAGCGCATCATTGCCTACGGCGTCGCCAAGGATGCAACCACCGTCACCGCGCTGGACATGAAGACATTCCTCGCCGCACATCTGCCCCGCTACCTTGTGCCGGATGCCTTCGTCTGGCTTGATCGCTTGCCACTCACCGTCAATGGAAAGATCGACACAAGAGCACTTCCGCTTCCGGATCTGGCGCAACAGGCTGGCCGTCCGCCGGAAGGAGAGACAGAAAAGGCAATTGCTGCGATTTTTGCGCAGATCCTCGGGTGCGCCCATGTCTCGGCCACCGATGATTTCTTCGCAATCGGCGGTCACTCGCTACTGGCCACGCGGCTATCGGCGCTTGCCAAATCGGCCTTCGGCCTCGACATCGCCATTATCGATCTCTTCGAGGCCCCGACGGTCGAAGCACTGGCGGCAAGAGTGAGCAACCGAAACAACAGCCTCATGACGGAAGAGGAGATGTGCCGGGCCGATACCGAGCTTGATGCGGCCATCCGCATTCCGGCGCGGATTGTGTCTACTCATCCTTTGAGCCATGTGTTTCTTACCGGAGCGACAGGCTTTCTGGGCGCTTACTTGCTCAGTGAACTGCTCAAGGACACGTCTCGCACGGTCTCCTGCCTCGTCCGGGGCATGTCCGGGGCGGATCGCCTGCGCCAATCGCTTCAATCCTACGGTCTGTGGCGGGATGACCTTGCCGAACGCATCAGACCGCTGCCGGGCGATCTCTCGCAACAGAGGTTCGGGCTTTCCGATGCAACATACACCGCACTTGTCGAAAGCGTAGACGCCATCATCCACAATGGCGCGGAGGTTCACCATCTGCATCCCTATGAACGGCTTCGTGCCGCCAATGTCGGCGGCACGGTCGAGGCGATCCGGCTGGCGGCGGCAGGCCGGGGACGGCCCCTGCATCTTATCTCCTCGCTCAGCGCTCTGACACGGCGCGGAGCCGGAGAGACCATTGCCGAAAGCGCTGCGATCCGGGACTTTCCCTTGCCTGTCGGCGGATATAATCAGACCAAATGGGTTGCGGAGCATCTTGTGGAGGCCGCCAAGCAGCGCGGTCTCCCAGTGACGATCTACCGCCCCGGCGCGATTTCCGGCGATAGCCGCACCGGCACCTTCAACAAAGCCGACATCCTCTGCCGGCTCATGCAGGGCTATCTGCGCTCAGGCCTTGCGCCGGAGGGTGACACCCCGCTTGAAATGCTGCCGGTGGACACCGTTGCGCACGCGATCATCGCCCTTGCGGACAGGCCGTCATCGCTCAGTCAGACCTTCCATCTGGTTCATTCCTCTCCGGTCTCGTCTGCGCTGCTGTTTGAGGCCGCTGCCGCCGAAGGGCTTCATCTGCAACGCATTCCCCGGCTGGAATGGCGTGCCGAGCTTGATCGTATTGCGCGGGAAGAGACCGATCATCCGCTTTACCCGCTGATGGGCCTTTTCGAACAACGACCTGCCAGTTCATCGCAGGGCGCAATCCGCACCGTTGAGCGCAGTGAAACGCATCGCGCGCTGGCGCTCGCATCGATTGTCGAGCCCGCGCTCGATCTTCGCCTTTTTCGCTCCTATCTGCGCGCTTTCATTGTCAATGGCGCGCTCAACCCTTCCAAAGAAAATGAGCAGAGATATGCTTGAACAAGCAAGCAAATACGATCACTGGGCGTGGCTCTATAACCGCACACTTGGCCCCCGCTACGGCGCCTACAAGATCGGCCCGATTGAGCGTGTGGTGCTGCCCCATGTGCCAGCTGGCGGTGCTATTCTGGATCTGTGCTGCGGCACCGGCCAGCTCGCGGCGGCTCTCGCTGAGCGCGGCTTTAACGTGACTGGCCTCGACGGCTCCGCCGACATGCTCCGCCATGCCCGCGAAAACGCCCCGTCGGTGGCCTTCACGGAGGGCGACGCCTGCAATTTCACCTTTGACACCCCCTTTGACGCCGTGCTCTGCACCAGCGCCTCGCTCAATCACATGCAAAGCGTCGATGATCTGGTCTTTGTGTTTTCGAGCGTCAACCGCGCATTGACGCCGGGCGGCATCTTCGTCTTCGACGTCAACCATCCGGCCCAGATGTCGCGCTACTGGCGCGGCCATCCAACGGAGGGCGAGATCAACACCGACTTCGCGTGGTTGATTACCCCGCAATATGACTCGGCAGCAAACCGGGGTGCCTTCACCGTGGAGATTTACCGCCGTCCCGATGCGCATCCCGTTTCCGTGCTGGATCGGCTGTTCGCCCGGCTGGCGCGGTTCCGGCGTATCCGCCTCGCACTCCTCTCCCATTTCCGCCGCTTGCGGCCACAGTGGGAGCATCATTCGGTCGTCAACCGAATCTGGGGTCACGATCTCGACGCCATGTCACGCGCGCTTCACGAGAGCGGCTTTTCCGTCGAACTGCGCAGCACCCAAGGCGGGCCGGTCGATGACAGCCATGCTGCCTATTTCTTCTGCCGGAAAGCGCCCTCTGCCGAAAAGCAGGCTGAGACTGCAAAGGAGACAGCCCTATGAATGCGTTGACGAGCCATCCGACGCCTGCCCAGGCGGCAGCCGCCATCATAGCCGCCTTCAACAGGAAAACGGAAAAGTCCAAGGCTTTGAGCGCGCAAAACCGGCGCGTGCTCTCTGATAAATCGGCAATCGGCGTCCCCTTCTCGCTGATGGCCAAAGAGGCGCTCTACCCGATTGTGGTAGACCGGGCGGAAGGTACGGCACTGCACGATATCGACGGCAATCGCTATGTCGATGTGCTGATGGGGATGGGCATCAACCTCTTTGGCCACAATCCGCCCTTCATCCGCAACGCGATTGAGGCACAGCTTGCCAAGGGCTTTGCGCTTGGGCCGCAATCTGATCTGGCAGGCGAGACCGCAGCGCTCTTTTGCACACTGACGGGCAAGGAAAGAGTAACCTTTACCAATACCGGGACCGAAGCCGTGATGACCGCGCTGCGGCTGGCGCGGGCGGCCACCGGGCGGCGCAAAATTGCGATGTTCATCGGCTCCTATCACGGCCATTCCGATCAGGTTCTCAACCGCATTGCCGCGCCCGATGATGAGCGCACAGTTCCCGCCTTTCCCGGCATTTCGCCCGCGACGGCCGAGGATGTCGTTTTGCTTCCCTATAACGATCCGCGCGCACTGGACATCTTGGAGCGGGATGGCGAAACCTTTGCCGCCGTGCTGGTTGAGCCGGTGCAAAGCCGCAATATCGACGTCCAGCCACGCGCCTTTTTGCACGCGCTGCGCGATGTGACGCAGCGGACGGGTGCTGTCCTCATCTTCGACGAGATGATCAGCGGCTTTCGCGTGGCACCCGGCGGTGCGCAGCAACATTTCGAGGTCGAGGCGGATCTGGCGACCTATGGCAAGATTGCTGGCGGTGGACTGCCGCTGGCGTTGATTGCGGGCAGCAACCGGTTGATGAACCATATCGACGGCGGCCCATGGTCTTTCGGGGATGAATCTGTTCCCCCAGCCCAACCGACCTTTTTTGCCGGAACCTATTGCCGTCATCCTCTGGCGCTTGCGGCAGCGCGGGCGGCGGCGACGTATATGGTCCAGCAGGGCCGGTCTTTGCAGGATGGTCTCAACGCACGCACGCACAGCCTTGTCGAGCGCCTCAATGCATCGCTTGCGGCAGCGCGGCTTCCCGTTGTCTTCACGCAATTTGGCTCCTTCTTCTCGATTGCAGTCAACCGCAGCCGCATTCCGCCGCTTGCACTGGGATTGCTGTCGCTCGAACTGCTCACCGCTGGCATTCACCTGCGCAGCGGCGACAAGGGTGGCTTCCTTTCCACCGCCCATTCGGATGGCGACATCACAGCCATCCACGATGCCTTCCTGAACGGCCTGCAATCGCTTGCAGGTTTCGGCCTCATCCCCCTATCCGACGGAACAACGCCATGAGCAGCCAGGACCAAACCATTGATTTTCCACACCGCGTCGTCATCAGCGACGAGGAGCGATACTCGATCTGGCCGACCTACAAGGCTATCCCCCTTGGCTGGCGCGATGGTGGCTTTGAGGGGGCAAAACAGGCCTGCCTCGACCATATCGCTGCGGTCTGGACAGACATGCGCCCGCTTTCGCTTCGTCGCCAGATGGACGGCGACATGTCCGTCAACCAATAAGGAGGTGCCGTCTTGAGCCAGTATCAACGCGCCCTCGACCCGGATGCCGCGCGCGAGGAGAGCCTTGCTGTCGAAAGTCCGGTTCGCGGCCAGATCACCCTGAAAGAGGTCAAGGCATCCGGCCCGATGGTGGCACCTGCCGATGATGGCTGGCTCGACCTGCCACTTCCTGACTGGCTGCCCGCTGAAACACCGCTCAACGAGATCGAGAAACGCCGCATGCATGGCGTGCTTTCCGGTCTGCTTGAGGCGATTAAGCTTGACCATCCGCAGATCACCGCACAGTTGGACACGCTGCTGACTGAGTTGGGCAAGGCGGCAGGCGAAAGGCCGGAAATCGAAACGGCGGGGCTGCCGCTCACGCCCTTTCAGGCAACGGACTATGATCGCTATTTCCGCGTCAACCGTCAGTCTGCGGAAGAACCCGCCGTCGCCATGGTGCGGAGCCTCATTCAGACGGTGCGCGCCGTCACGCAGCTCTTTGCCCGCAGCCCGGACCTTCCTGTCGTCCACGTCCGCCACCAGATGGAAGGATTTGAAAGCCACGCGCATCTGCTTGCCCGGACCTTCGGTCTGGAGCCGCTTCGATGATCGCCGTCAGCCCTCCCTCTCCCTATGCGATCTGGCGGGAGTTTCACTGGGCATTCTTTTTGAACGTTCAGGGGCTCATTGTTTCGCTGCGCAGGTTCCAGCTGCTGGTGGAGCGCGGTCAGCTCACGTCTGCCGAGCAGGAGCTTAATACCGCCTCGACACTGCTTGTTTCCTCGGCCGCGTCCATGGAACTCGCCGCGAGTTTTCCGAAAGACGTCTATGAGGCGACAGTGCGCGCCTCCATGACCCAGCCGCATGTGGAATCGGACGATTTCAGCGGCTTGATGTCGTGGGATCATGCCGTCCTGATCAGCATCTGGCGGGATCTGCGCCCGATTTTTGAAACGCTGCCGAATGAGCTCGTCAGCGCCCATTCCAAGTTTATTGCGGCCTATAAATATCTCGCTGAAAGCCATACGGGCGTCTGCTCACGCTTCGTGGATAGCGGAAGCCTGCGCTTCGAGGATCGCAATGCTGTCGATACGCTGCGCCGCTTTGAGCGCGGACGGCTTGGCCTGATCGATCCCAAGGGCAAAGGTTGCCCGTTTCATTCCTGAGCGCGCCGTCTTCACGAGCGCCACCAATTCTTGAGCACTCCAAGAGAACAGATCAAGGAACCTTGTTATGAATGACCTGTCCGCCGCCCCTCTTTCCGATGACAACAGGCATCAAATTGCCGTGATCGGCATGGCTGGCCGGTTTCCCGGAGCACCGGATGTTGAACGCTTCTGGCAAAACCTTGTCGATGGTGCGGAATCGATAGAGCGCCTCTCGCCGGAAGCGCTCAAGCAACGCGGCGTCTCTGCGGAAATGGCAGCGCTCGCGGATTTTGTCGCCGCCAGCACACCGCTTTTGGGTGCGGATCGCTTCGATGCGGGTTTTTTCGGCTACAGCCCTGCCGAGGCTGAAATTCTCGATCCGCAGCAGCGTATCTTCCTCGAATGCGCTTGGCAGGCGTTGGAAGCCGCCGGTTATGTGGGTGATCGATACCAAGGACCGATTGGCGTCTTCGCCGCAGCGGGCATCAATACCTATGTCTTCAACCTGCATGACAACAGCCGCATCCGCGAGACCGTCAGCCCCTATGAGCTGTTCGTCGGCAATGACAAGGACTTTCTGGCCACCCGTACAGCCTTCAAGCTGAACTTGCGAGGCCCGGCCATCACTGTGCAAACCGCCTGCTCCTCCTCGCTCGTTGCCGTCCACATGGCCGCGCAAAGCCTGCTGTCCGGCGATTGCGACATGGCGCTGGCGGGAGGCATTGCACTGTCGCAATCCTCCGGCTACCGCGCTCGCGAAGGCGGAATCCTGTCTCCCGATGGCCATTGCCGCGCTTTTGACGCGGCCTCAAGTGGCACGGTCCCCGGCAGCGGGGTCGGCATCGTGGTTCTGAAACGGCTGGAAGATGCGCTTGCCGATGGCGATACGATAGACGCCGTCATCCTTGGCTCTGCGATCAACAATGACGGTGCGCTGAAGGCGAGCTTCACCGCGCCGCAGGTCGATAGTCAGGCGGCGGTGATCGCCGATGCGCAGGCCATGGCAGGCGTGCGCGCGGACACCATTGGCTATATCGAGGCCCATGGAACGGGCACCAGACTCGGCGACCCGATAGAGGTTGCAGCACTGACCAAGGCGTTTCGTCGCGATACGCAGCGTCAGGGCTTCTGCGCGCTCGGCTCCGTCAAAACCAATATTGGCCATCTCGACACCGCCGCCGGTATTGCAGGTTTCATCAAGGCGGTGCTGGCCCTGAAAAATCGGCGGATTCCGGCAAGCCTTCACTATGAGAAGGCGAATCCGCAGATTGATTTCGCAGCCAGCCCTTTCTTCGTCAACCAGCACCTGCGCGACTGGGACAACCAGATCGGCACGCGCCGCGCAGGCGTAAGTTCCTTCGGCATTGGCGGGACCAATGCCCATGTTGTGCTGGAAGAGGCCCCACCCAGCCCGGCATCAAAGGCGGGCAGCGGCCCGGAACTGTTGCTTCTGTCGGCACGAACCGACGAGCAGCTTGCAGCCAGCAGCGAGGCCCTCGCAGCGCACCTTACCGCAGGCTTGGATTGTAAAGCCGCCCCGGCCTTGGCGGATATTGCCCACACGTTGCGCCATGGCCGCCGCGATTTTGCCAAGCGCCGCTTCGTCATTGCACGCGATGCCAAAGAGGCTGTCAGCAACCTGCGTAACCTCTCTCAAATCGGCACCGCCGCAGGCGAAACAGCGCAAGCTGTTTTCCTGTTTCCCGGTCAGGGCAGTCCGTATACGGCGATGGGCAAGGCGCTTTACGCCGACCTGCCAGCCTTTCGTACCCCCTTTGACGCCTGCGCATCAGAACTTGATCGGCTGATGGGGATCAACTTCAAAGCCTGCCTGTTTTCCAACGCGGATGACCTTGACCGCACAGCATTTGCCCAACCAGCGCTGTTTGCCGTTGAATATGCGCTAGCGCAAGCCTTGATGAGCCACGGCGTCAAACCGGCGGCCTTGCATGGCCACAGCATTGGCGAATATGTCGCCGCCTGCCTTGCTGGTATCTTCGATCTCGAAACAGCGCTCCAGCTCGTTGTTGCGCGCGGGCGGTTGATGCAGGCTGAAGCACCCGGTGCCATGCTCGCGGTGATGCATGCGGATGAACCGATCTCGCCATGGCTTGACGGGGTCATTACGCTGGCTGCGGCCAATGCACCCGGTGTCAGCGTTGTCTCCGGCCCGGTGGAGGCAATCGCAAGCCTAGAAGTGCGCCTGAAAGAAAAGGGCATTGCCGCACGCCTGCTGAAAACCTCCCACGCCTTCCATTCGCCGATGATGACGGAAGCGGCGGCACAGTTCCGCGATGTCGTTGCAGGTGTTCGCCTGTCAGCGCCGCAAATGCCTCTGATTTCGAATGTCACGGGAACATGGATGACGGCACAGGATGCGACCGACCCGGACTATTGGGCGCGTCACCTGTTGCAGCCCGTCCGCTTCGAGGACGGTACGCGCACGCTGCAATCCCTTGCAGCACCTGTTTTCATAGAAATCGGCCCTGGTCGCGCACTCGGCACGTTGACCGCTGTGGCGGGCGTTGATGGAAACCGGATTGTGGCAACGCTTGCAGAAGGCAAGGATGAATCAGGGCAGGTTTTGTCTGCTGTCGGTCAGTTCTGGCAATTGAACGGCGTTCTGGATTCAGCCGAAGTGGCTGGTCGGCGGCGCGTGCGGCTTCCCACCTATCCGTTCCAAAGCGAGCGTTACTGGGTCGATGCGGATAGCGAGCCTGCCACGCCCAAGAGGACGGCCGCGAATGTTGAAGGCCCCGGCCTCTACCGCACCAATTGGCGGCGTGCACAATTGAACCACAGCCCTAATCGGTTGAAAGGCCGCGTCCTTGTTTTCGACGATGGTCAACTCGGGTCCACCCTTGCCACTGAGCTTGAGCGGAGCGGTGCTGAACCCTATCGCGCATTGATCGGCACCGGTTTCAGTGAACCAGACTTCCGCTGCTTCAGCCTCCGCCCCACGATGAGCGAAGACTACGCCAGCCTTTTTGATAGCCTTGATGAGCGGGGAGCAAGCCCGGACCATATCGTCTTCGGCTGGCCTCTCACACCTTGCTCAAACGAAGCGCCTGAAGCGGCGGCACAAGCCCTTCTGGCGCTGGTGCGGGAACTGGCGAAGTTTGATCGCGCCGTCACTCTGACGCTTCTGACCCGGTCGGCAGCCGATGTGACGGGTCTGGAAGACCTTGATATCGCGCAGGCTCTGGCGGCTGGCACTCTTCAGGTGATCGCCCAAGAATATCCGTCGCTCCATTGCCGTCATATCGACATCGATGCTGCCCGGCCAATTGAGAGTGCAAGACGCATTCGCGAAGCCCTGTCGGGGAAAGACGATGTGCTCGCCTTACGCGGCGCACATCGCTGGCTGCCGGAAACGGAACGGTTTGAGGCCCCGCAAGGCGGCCCCGATTTCAAGCGGAACGGCGTCTATGTGGTCGTCGGCGATATCGTTGATGGCGTTGGCAAGACCTGGGTTGATGCCCTGTCTGGGCTCGGCGCAACCGTCGCTTTGCTTCAAGACTCTACGGCACCGGCTTTTGAGTATCCAGCACGTCTAAAACGACAGCTCGATTGCGGCGATGCCGCCGCCTTGAAAGGCGCTCTGGACGATGTTTTGGCCGAACTGGGCCGGATCGACGGCATCTTTCTGAGCCTGCCGCAGTCAAACCATCAGTCCGCCGCGCTGATTGGTGAGCTGGCGAAGGCCCATTGGGCCTATAATATCGCAAGCAAACTGCGCCCGGTTCGTGCGCTCAGTGAAGCTGTGGCGAAACGGAAAATTGGCTTTTGCTGCGTGCAGTCCTCGCTCTCAACCCTCATTGGCGGGCTCGGCCTTGGTGCTTACGCTGCCACGCACCACGCCATCGACCGGATTGTCGCCGAAGAGAATAAGAACGGCACCACGCCATGGTTTGCCATCGGCTATCCACTGATCGAGGCAAATCCCGGCACGACCTTGCAGGCAACGGGCCGTGCGAACGCCTTCGCGATATCAACGAAGGCCGCATGGGATCTGACGCGATGCCTGATTGAAAACGGCGCAACCGGACAGACCATGCTTTCGGGTGGAGCTATTCCCCCGGTCGCGTCCGACATCGACGCGCAAGAACCAGCCGATGGCGGGCGTGGACGCCCCACACTCAGTGTCGCCTACCGCAAGCCGGGCAATGACACCGAAGCAAGGATCATCGGCATTTTCGAAGAGATCCTTGGTCTGTCACCCATCGGGGCCGATGACGGCTTTTATGAACTCGGCGGCCATTCCCTGCTCGCCATTCGCGCCGTTGCCAAACTCCGCGAGGCCTTCCCCGTCGATATCGCCATGCGCGAGCTGCTTTTTGACAATCCGACCGCTGCCGCCATCGCCAAATCGATTTTGGAGCGCATGTCGGAGAAGACCGACCTTTCTGCCCTCGCCGATCTTCTCGATGAGGTTGACACCCTGTCCGACGCCGATGTGAGCAGGCTTCTCGCCGGAGGAAATGCACGATGAACGAACTTTTCGCGAAGATCGCCGGGCTTTCGCCGGAGCGGCGGGCGCTGCTGGAGCAGAAGCTGAAAGCACAGGGCATCACTGTTCCCGCCCCCTCCGGCATCCAGCCGCGGGCGGATCGTGAGGCTGCGGTTCCGCTGTCATCGGCGCAAAAACGCCTCTGGTTCATGCAGCAGCTGGACCCCGGCACCGTTGCCTATAATATGAACCTCGCGCTGCGGCTGAAAGGCCCGCTTGACCGCGCAGCCCTGTCTCGCGCCTATGCCGCCCTCATTGCTCGGCACGAACCCCTGCGAACGCGGTTTACGATGGGCGAGGATGGCCAGCCGCAGCAAATCGTCGAGGCATCCGGCGCGGCTGATATTGGCTATCACGATTGCCGACAGCATCCAGAGCCGGAAAAGGAAGCCCGTCTTCAGCTCAAAGCATTTGTCGAGACGCCCTATGATCTCACCCGCCCGCCGATCCGCGCGACGCTGGTTGCGGTGCACAGTCAAGAGCAAGAGCATGAGCATGTGCTGGCGCTCGGCATGCATCATATCATCAGCGACCGCTGGTCGATGGGTGTCTTTGCCCGCGATCTCTCGACGCTCTACCATGCCGAAGCGACGGGAACAGCAGCAGCGCTTGCGCCCCTTCCGGTGCAGTTTGCCGATTGGACGCTGTGGCAGCGCGACTTGCTGGACGGCCCCGCCCTTGCCAACCAGCTCGCCTACTGGACAGAAAGCCTTGCGGGCGAACTGCCCGTGCTGGAATTGCCATTGGATCGGCCACACAGCCTGACAGCGAGCTTCAGCGGCGCACACCTTCCCGTTTTGATCGACCGGGCATTGTCGCTCAAGCTGCGCTCACTCGCCGCCGAGCAGAATGTCAGCCTGTTCACATTGCTGCTTGCCGCCTTCAACGTGCTCTTGCATCTCTATACCGACAGCGACGACATCATCCTTGGCAGCGAGGTTGCCAACCGCGACCGGCCCGAGACGCAGACCATGATGGGGCCGCTCGTCAATACGCTCGTCTTCCGCAACGACCTGTCCGGCGATCCGGCCTTCACGGACCTGCTCCAGAGGGTTGCCGATGCTGTCCGCCGTGGCCTTGCCCATCAGGATATTCCGTTCGAGCGCCTTGTCGAAGCGATCAATCCAGAGCGCTCGCTCTCGGACCTGAACCCGCTCTTCAACGTGAAATTCGACATCCAGCACAGCATTGCTCCGCCGCCGGGCCTGCATGGACTGACGATTGAAACCTATCCGCTGCGCGAAGTGGCAACAAAATATGACTTGCGCTTCAACCTCGAAGACGACCAGCCGGACATCAAGGGCAAGATCGAATATTCGAGCCAGATTTTCGACGAGAGCACCATCGCCTCTATGCTTGCCCGTTTTGAGCGCCTGCTGGAGCTTGTGGTGCGCGACCCCTCGCGGCGGCTCTCGACACTTTCGCTGCTGGCACCGGAGGAAGAAGCGGCCATCATCGCGGCGGGTTCCGGTCCAGTGCGAGATTATCCGGTGGAGGAATGCCTGCACGATCTCTTCTTGAAACAGGTCGAGGAAACGCCGGATGCGGACGCGGTGACCGATGGCGATCTGACGTGGTCCTACCGCGACCTCGAAGCGCAGTCTTCGCGCATAGCCGCAAGTCTGGTTGCGGCTGGTGTGAAACCCGGCGACCGGGTGGGCATTTGCATGCGCCGCTCACCCCGGATGATCGCAGGTATCCTTGGCATCATGCGTGCAGGTGCGGCCTATGTGCCGCTCGATGCCGATTATCCGCCAAACCGCCTCGCCTTCATTGCCGAGGACAGCGGGATTACCATCCTGCTCGCCGACCACCGCCCGGCCTTCCTCACGCAAACGCAAACGCTGCTTGACGTCACGACATTGCCGGACATCCGGCTGGAGGTGCCACCCACAGTTTCGCCGAACCATCTCGCCTATATCATCTACACATCCGGCTCGACGGGCAGACCCAAGGGTGTCGCGATCGAGCATCGTTCTGTTGTCGCCTTCATGTATTGGGCGCGGGAGCGGTTCACCCGCGAAGAGGTGGCGCGCATGCTGGTGCCGACCTCGATCAGCTTTGACCTGTCGATCTTCGAGCTTTATGCGCCCCTCGTCCTCGGCGGCACGCTCGTTGTCGCAGATCATTTTCTGGCACTGCCGCAGCTTGCCGCCAAGGTAGACGTGACTTTCATCAATACAGTCCCAAGCCTTCTGCAAGAACTGTTGCAAGAACACAGATTGCCAAACAGCGTGCAGACTGCAACCTTCTGCGGCGAGCCATTGCCAGCAGCACTTGTCGCCATCCTGAAACGCGATTATCCGAACCTGCGTATCCTCAATCTCTACGGTCCTTCGGAGGATACCTGCTTTTCAACGGAAGTCCCGTTGCAGGGCGATCATTATCAGGGCGGCGTCGTGCCCATTGGCAAGCCATTGCCAAACACGCAAGCCTATATTCTCGACCGCACTGGCCGCCTTCGCCCACCCGGTCTTTCCGGCGAGCTTTATCTCGGCGGTACGGGCCTTGCGCGCGGCTATTTTGGCCGACCTGAGCAAACCGCTGAGCGGTTCATTGCCAACCCGTTTTCGAGTGAACCCGGCTCCCGTCTTTACCGGACCGGGGATCGCATCCGCCGCCGGGCAGATGGCAATCTGGAATTCTGCGGGCGGCTTGACCATCAGGTCAAAGTGCGCGGCTTGCGCATTGAAACAGGCGAGATCGAGCACAATCTCGAACAGATTACTGGCGTCGAAAAGGCGGTTGTGGCTGTCACGCAAGGCACTGATCGGCAGCTTGCCGCCTTTATCGAACCCCAAGACGGCGTGAGGCTTGACGAAACCGAGCTGCGCCGGGCGCTGTCCGACGTCCTCCCCGTCCATATGGTGCCGACGCTCTGGTGCTTCTTGCCGCGCCTGCCACAGCAGCCGAACGGCAAGATTGATCGCGCAGCACTGCCATCGCTGGCCGCAACAGTCGCCACCGGGTCCAGCCCGCCAGAGACCGAAACGGAACAGCGGGCAGCAGATGCATGGGCCGATGTGCTGGCCATCGATTCGATCAGCCGGGATGACAATTTCTTCCGGCTTGGCGGTCACTCGCTGCTGGCCATGCGCATGATTGCCCGGCTGTCGTCATCGCTTCCGACAAATGCCGTGTTGCGAAAACTGTTTGAATTCCCCCGCCTCAGGGATTTCGCCGCAGCGCTTGAGCATGACGAGACACCGATGGCGGCACCTTTAAGCGCCATCGATGCCCTCCCGAATAGTGCGCCGATACCTCTGTCCTTCGCCCAGCAGCGGCTTTGGACATTGGCCGAGCTGGAGCCAGACAGTGCCGCCTACACGGTTCCTGCCGCAATCCGCTTTCATGGCGCGCTTGATCTGGACGTGCTGCAACACGCTTTCACAGCCCTTGCCGCACGCCATCCGGCATTGCGCACGCGGATCGTCAATCTCGATGGAAACCCTGCTGTCGAGATCGGTGGGACCAGCGATCCTGACATCGCAATCGTGGACGTGGATGAGGCCACCCTGCCGGAGGCGCTGGCTGCGGCATGCAGGCAACCGTTCAACATGGCGACGGGTCCGCTCTTCCGCGCCCGGATTTTCCGTCTCTCCACTGACGAGCACGTTGTTTTCGTAGCGATCCACCACATTGTCTCGGATGCGCAATCGCTTCAGTTGATGCTGCGGGATCTGACGCGGTTCTATGATGCAGGCAGACAGGGCAAAGTGGCAGACCTTCCACCGCTTACCCTGACCTATGGTGATTTTGCCGCTTGGCAGCGAAAGCAGCCGCTGGGCGAGCAGATCGACTATTGGCGCCGCCTGCTGGAACATGCCCCCCCGCTTCTGGAACTGCCGACGGATTTTCCGCGCGGTGCGCGCCAAGAGTTCAAGGGCGGCAGCATTCCCTTCCATCTCGATCATGCGCTTACGGCCCGTCTGGTCAATTTTGCCCATGAACGGGACGCCACCCCCTTCATGGTGCTTCTCTCCGCCTTTTCGACCCTGCTGTCGCGTTATTCCGGCGCGTCCGATGTCGTCATCGGAACCCCGGTATCCGAGCGGCCAAACCGCGCGCTGGAGGATGTCATCGGGCTGTTCGTCAACACGCTGGCGCTGAAACTGACGCATGATGCTGCAACAAGCTTCGAACAGCAGGTCGCGGCCACACGTTTGCTCGTTCTGGATGCCTTCCGCCATCAAGACGCGCCGTTTGAATGCGTGGTCGATGCCCTCTCGGTCGAGCGAAGCTGGAGCCACAACCCTGTGTTCCAAGTGATGATCACTTGGCAAGCAGACGAGCAGCACAGCCCATGCCCTGAAGGCCTGACCGCTGCGCCGGTGGTGCTCGCGCAGGAAACGTCGAAGGTCGATCTGACGCTGGATCTGCGCCATCGCGGCGACCAGTTTTCCGGCACCTTGATCTATCGCAGCGATCTTTTCCGCAAGGAGACGATCCACCACATGGCTGAGGCTTTCACGGCCTTGGTCGAGGCTCTGTTATCGGCCCCTGAGCGAGCACAGGTCGAAATAGACGGACTGCCAGAGCGGCAGCGCCAGCAGATTGCCGCTTGGAACGCGACGGCAAAGACCTATGATGCGGTGCCAGCAAGCCTGCATGGCTTCTTTGCGCGTTCAACCGAGCGCACACCAGATGCCATTGCCGTCACCGATCGAAACCGGAGCGCCACCTATACTGAGCTTGATCGGCAAGCGGAGGCGCTCGCCCGGCATCTCGTCTCCCTTGGCATCGGACGCGGCAGCGCCGTCGGTATTTGCCTTGAGCGTACCATCGACCTCATTGCTTCGATTCTTGCCGTCTTGAAGACGGGCGCTGCCTATGTGCCGCTCGATCCCAAATATCCGGCGGAACGGATCGCCTTTGTCGCAAAGGACGCAAGCCTCTCCCTGCTTTTGACGCAGGAGGAGCGCGATGACTTCGCCGACATCCGAACGCTCGATCCGACCACCATCTGGAACGGAACGCAGGCCGTCTCCGGGGCTCCTCTCCCCCATACGACCGAAGGACGCGACCTCGCCTATCTCATCTACACCTCCGGCTCAACCGGGCAGCCCAAGGGGGTTGCAATCGAACATCGCAATGCGGTTGCCTTCACACATTGGGCGCTCGACACGTTCCCGGCGGAAAGCTTTGCCGGAATGCTGGCGTCAACATCGGTCTGCTTCGACCTGTCCATCTTCGAAATTTTTGTGACGCTTGCCGCTGGTGGGCGAATCTTCATCGTTGACGATCTTTTCGAACTGCCGGACGCAGAATTCGCACACGAGATCACGTTCATCAACACCGTGCCGACCCCGATGACCGAACTCATGCGGTTTGGTCCGCTGCCCGCTAAGGCAAAAACAGTCTGCCTTGCGGGCGAACCGCTGCCACCGAGCCTTGCACGCGCGATTCTGGACACTGGACAGGTCGAGGCGCTTTACAATCTCTATGGCCCCTCCGAGGACACGACCTATTCCACCGGATGCCGGATCGGCGACGCGGGGCTGCCCATCCATATCGGCAAGCCCATCACCAACACCACCGCCCATGTTCTTGACGCAGCACTCAACGAAGTGCCAATCGGCATGCCGGGCGAGCTTTATCTGGCGGGCGAGGGTATCGCGCGCGGCTATCACAATCGCCCAGATCTGACGGCGGAGCGCTTCTTGCCGAACCCGTTTGGCAGGGCTGGCCAAGCCCCTGTGCTCTACAAGACCGGCGACCGCGTTCGTCGGCTGGCCGACGGCAATCTCGACTATCTCGGCCGTGCCGACCGCCAGATGAAGATCAGCGGTTTTCGGATCGAACCGGGCGAGGTCGAGGCTGTGCTGATGCGCTATCCCGGCGTGACAGGTGCCGCCGTCGATGCCTGGCGTGACAATACCGGCTATGCCCGCCTCGCCGCTTGGATCGAGGTGGCGGCACCTGTCGGTAAGGCGGCGCTCTCTGCCCATCTAAGCCGAGAACTGCCGCGCCATCTGGTGCCGACGTTTTTTGCAATGCTGGACAAGCTCCCGCGCCTGCCGAACGGCAAGCTCGACCGCAAGGCGCTGCCCGATCCATCCGATGAAACCACGACGGTCGCTGAAGACCAGACACCGCACCATGGCTATGAAGAGAAGATCGCCGCGATCTGGGCGAAACTTCTCGGACGCGAGGCAGTCGGACGCAACGACAATTTCTTCGCGCTTGGCGGAGATTCAATCCTCGCCATTCAGGTCGTGGCTGCCGCCCGCCGGGTCGGCATTGCCATTAAGCCACGCGATATTTTCCAATATTCAACGCTTGCAGCGCTTGCCGCATCTGTCTCCGATCTGGCGACAGAATTACCCGAGACCGGACCAATGCGCGGCGACATTCCGCTTGGCCCGGCCCAGCACTGGTTTTTTGAGCAGAATTATCCTGATGTTGCCCATTGGAATCAGGCATTGATGCTGAAACCCGGCAGGATGATGGATGAGAAGACGCTCCAAAACGCCATGGACCTTCTCCACCAGACCCATGATGCGCTGCGCGGTCGTTTCTTCCAGCAAAACGGACAGTGGCGTCAGGTGGTGACGGAAGCGGAAGGGGCACCGCCGCTGCGTTCCACCCGTTGTACGGCAACCGAGTCCGATGCCGTGCTTTTGAGCGAAGCAAATGCGCTGCAACGCCGCTTCGATCTCACTGATGGCCCGGTTTGGGGTGCCACGCTTGTGACCATCGACGGGTGTGAGCAACGACTGCTGATCGCAGCGCATCATCTCGTGATCGACGGCGTCTCCTGGCGCATCCTGCTCGATGACCTGCAAACATGCCTCGCAGCGGGTGAAGCCGGTCTCGAGATGAACTTGCCGCCCCGAACGACAGGGATTGATAGCTGGGTGCGCGAGCTGAAAGACAGCGCGGTGTTCGATGGTGAAAAGGACCATTGGCGCACGATGACCGAGGCCAAGACCGCAGCGATCCCCACGGACCGTTCGGGCAGCAATTGCGCTGGCGACACTGAGATCATTGATCTGACAATCGATCCTGACCTCACCGGACGCCTTCTTCGGGATGTGCCGTCCTGCTATCCAATCGATGCCGAAGAAGTCATGCTTGCGGCACTTTATAATGCAATCCGCGACTGGAGCGGACACGACAGGCTCCGGCTGATCCTTGAAAGTCATGGCCGGGCAGACCTGTTCGAAGGCGTTGATCTGAGCCGCACCGTCGGCTGGTTCACAGGCCTTTATCCCGTTCTCTTCGATGTCACCGGGCGTGACACCCGAACCACATTGCTCTCGGTCAAGGAAAGCCTCCGCCGTGTTGCGAACGATGGCATCGGCTATGGCGTTCTGAAATATCTGAAGGGCGTGGCATTGCCCCGGCTGGAGGATATCGCCGAGATCCGGTTCAACTATCTTGGCCAGACGGACACGCTGTTTTCCGGCGATGCCTTGCTGTCACGCGCAGCCGAGCCATCGGGCGATCCGCGTGGCGCGCGCAATGCGCGCGGGGTGCTCCTCGATATCAATGCAATCGTCAGCGGCGGGCATTTGCGCATTCGACTTGCCTATTCCCGGCAAATCCATGATCGGCAGACGATGGAGACGCTTGCAGCGGGATTGCAAAACCATCTCGAAAGCCTTGTCGATTTCTGCCTGACATCAACCGAAGCCGGCTATACGCCTGCGGACTTCAAGCACATGACACTTGATCAGGATGACCTCGAAGCCATCCTGCGCAATCTCTGAGGACACCATGCAGAATGCGAGCCAGCGCCTTGAGCGCAACAACATCGCCGACATCTATCCGCTTGCCCCGATGCAGGAGGGCATCCTTTTTCATTCGGTGTCTTCCCCCGGCGACGGCCTCTACATGCCGCAAACGGCGCTGCGCATCACAGGCACCGTCGATGCGGACGCTCTGAAAGCGGCGTGGCAAGGCGCAATCGACCGCCATCCGATTTTGCGTTCAGGGTTCTTCTGGGAGGAGCGCGACGAGCCGTTCCAGATCGCCTTCCGCAGCCTTCCGGTGACATTCAATATGCTCGACTGGACCGGCAGCGATACTGCTAGCGAGCGTGACCAGCTGCAAGCGCTGTTTTCCGCCAACAGGGCTGAGCCTTTCGACCTGCGCCGTCCGCCTCTGATCCGGGTCCAATGGATTCGAACCGGACAAGACCAGTCGATCATGGTTGTCTGCTACCATCATATCATCCTCGACGGTTGGTCGATCCGTCAATTGCTCGACGAAGTGCTCGCCCTCTATCGGCGCGCGGCAGGCAAGGCCGAGCCAGCCCTTCCGCCCGCCCGTCCTTACGGCGATTACATCGGTTGGCTTAAAAAACGCGAGCGGGCCGTTTCGCTTCGCTTCTGGCAGGATCGACTTCAGGGTTTTGCGGGCACAACCCGGCTTCTGGCAGGGGACGCGACAGGCCAGTTCGAGCGGCTCTGCCGGGAAGTCCCAAAGTCGCTGCATGAGGCCATGCTGGCCTATGGTGCCGCCCATGGGCTGACGCTCAACACGCTGCTGCAAGGGGCGTTGTCCTTGCTGATCGCACGCCAGACCGGCAGCCGTGATCTGATTTTCGGCACAACGACAGCCGGACGCCCGGCGACACTGGAGGGCGCGACGACGATGATCGGCCTCTTCATCAACACGCTCCCCGTGCGTGTCCGCCTTGAGGAAGGCCTGTCCGTCTCTGACTGGCTCACGACCATTCAGAAAGCCCATGCCGAAACGGGCGAGCACGACCATGTGCCCCTCGCCGCTATCCAAGGCCCGGGCGTCTCGCTTTTCGACACGCTTCTCGTTGTTGAGAATTTCCCAGTGCAGGCGAAGCGGACGGATGCGCCTGCACTGCTCAAAACTGAAGGCATCGACTTTGACGAGCGAACGCATTTTCCGCTCACGCTCTGGGCAACACCGCACCCGACGGGCCTGACGCTGATGGCCGGTTTCAGCCGCGACATGCTCGCATCTGAGACCGCAGCGGCTCTGCTTGAACGACTGGACGACATTATCTCCATCATGATCCGCTCATCCGCCACAGATGTGCGCACAATTCTGGATGAACTGCCTTCGGCGATGGCGGCGGCTGGTCTCTCCGGGGCCAATTCTGGGGACTGCACCCATTTAATGCCACTGAAACAGGCAGTATCGGGCATCCCGAAATCCGCAACGCCTTCCGCAACCGAAATCACACTGGCGCAAATCTGGACGGAGGTGCTCAAATGTGGTCCCCTTGATGGGCAGGCAAACTTCTTTGAGCTTGGCGGCCATTCGCTGCTTGCCGTGCGTGTCGCCAGCCGACTTCGCGGCGCGTTTTGCGTTCCGGTGCCAATGCGCGTCCTGTTTGAGCACCCCGTCCTTGCCGACCTTGCGGCCTATATTGACAGCCTTCGCCCGCAAGTCCCCCCGACCACGGACCATATCGAGATTGACATATGACTATAACCCCATCACGCCCCGTGCTTCTTTGCCTGCCGCCAGCAGGCACCGGGGCCGGACTTTTCCGCAACTGGGTACAAACCGCGCCGAGCACGATGACGGTGCATCCGGTCGCACTGCCGGGCCGCGAAGCGCGCTATAGCGAACCGGCACCGAGATCAATTGATGCGCTTGCCGATCAGCTGGCCGTTGAGCTTGAGCCATATATCGGTGGGCGGTATGCGATTTTCGGCTATTCGATGGGCGCCCTCCTCGGCTATGAAATCGCCCGGCGCTTCTCAGCGGCAGGTTTGCCGATGCCGGAGATTTTCTTCGCGCTCGGATGCAACGCCCCGGACCGCATGGTCTTTGAGCGAGAGCCGTTCCACACGATGGAAGCCGCTGCCTTTCGCCAAGCGCTCATCGATCTCGGCGGAACAGATGCTGAAATCCTCAATAATCCCGACGCCATGGAGCTTTTCGAACCCGTGCTGCGCAATGATTTCAGAATATGCGAGACCTATACACATGATGCGACGCGCGGCACGCTCGATTGTCCCGCCCATATTTTCCTCTCCGATGGAGACGCCTTTGTAAACCGGCAGGCAGCCGCAGCCTGGTGTGATTTCGTGACAGGCGGCACGAAGCTGCATCCGGTCGCGGGCGCGCATATGCTGGAGCGCCCGGTACTTGACACGCTGCCCGCACGACTGGCAACTCTCTGGTTCGGAACTGGGGTTCGGAACTGGCGAAAATCGCCTACGGCGTGAGGGTTAAGCGATGACGGCCGCGACGGAATTACCAAGGTCGCAGGAGACATTGGTGCAGCGCGCGCTCGATGCGCAGGCCGCCTATATGCCGGATGTCCGTGCGGAAATCGGTCCGGCCGGTGCAGGATGGACGACGGCCGAGGCATTCTTTTCCGACGAGGCGGCGCTTGATGAATTTCTCGCCTTCGAACAATTGCTGAACGAGGGCACCGACATCAAGACGGCTGGGGCGCTGTTGATGACCGACTACGGCTACATTCTGGCCGCCGCTACTGTGCCGATCTTCGCCGGTTTTGGTCTCATCCCGGACCTTTCGCCGTCTCGCGTTGCGCTTTCATTCTACACGGCGGAAGAGCAACATGACGGGGAGACGCACCGGGTGCGACGCGCCCATGTCCGTTTCCTCGAAGAGACTTTCTGGCATGGCCAACTGGGCAACGCCGCTGACGAAGAACGGCTCCGGGCCGAAATCGAGCGGCATTTCCTCCCAGTAATTGAAGCGATCCACGCGCGCACGCGCCTCTCCCGTACAGCACTCTGGCGGCTCGCCGCTGATGCGATTGCCGGTCGCTTTCTCGATTCTGGCCGCCGGTTCGGAAGCGTCGAGGCGGCCAAGGCGGCGGCAATGCAGATCCTCAAAGTGACCGGTTCGCCGCTTGCCAACCGTCAGCTTCACTATTTCGATCTGACCGTGCTCGACAAGAACCAGCAGGAATTTTCATACACCTTTCGTCAACGCGGCGGTTGCTGCCGATTTTATCTCGTGAAAGACGGAAAATACTGTCCGACCTGCGTCCTGAAGACGCCTGCAGAACGGGACGAAGAGTTGCGCTTGGCCATGCGTCAACATCTCGGCGTCGCTGACGAAAATCAGCCAGGTTCAAATTGAACGAGACTGACTTATCGATTTTTTCGTTTGTCTTTTCGGGAAAATCGGCGACCAATTTTCCCTGACAAACTCTAAAAATCTCGAGATTTTTTATGGATCGGAGTCCCAAACCGGGAAAATCAATCGTCTACCTCCCGAGCACAATGTGGAGTTGCTCCTTACGGTGGGCTGCAAAGCCTTGAGTACCGGAGAGTTTGGGGGTTCTATGACGAAGACTTTTTCCACTACACATGAGGCCCGGGCGAGCCTCAGAGCCGTCCTCTTAGCAGGATCGGCGCTTGTGATGTTGACACCTGCCCTGCCGGCAATGGTGCGAGAGGCGCAGGCTCAAATGTCGCAGCACGCGATTTCCGTACCGGCCGGTCCGCTTACGCCGGCGCTCAACAGCCTTGCTGCCCAGACGGGCCTCCAGATTCTGTTTGACGCGTCGGTTGCCCAAAACAAATCAACCCGCGGCGTGAATGGGACGCTGACACCCGAACAGGCCTTGAAGGCCGTGCTTGCCGGGACCGGCGTCGATGCGCGCTTTGCCGGCGAAAACCGGGTCACCTTGCAGAATGCGACTTCTGCCTCAGGAAACCCTGAGCAGGAAGGAACCCTGCTCGAACCCATCGTGATCTACGGTGCCCGCAATGCGACCACCCTCGGCGGTACGACAAGCAGTGTCGCTATTCTCAATGCCGAAAGCTTGGCGAACAGCCAGATCCGCACCACGCAGGAAACGTTTCGTCGCATGGCGAACACGATGGACAGCGCCACAGTCAACGCTGGTTTCGTGATCCGCGGCATGAGTTCCGAGGGCTTGGTATCCTCCGGTGGCCCGGCAGGCTCCATCTATATCGATGGCATCCTTCAGACGCGCTACAATGCCCGCTTCGGCGCCCGCAATCTCTGGGACGTTGAGCAGGTCGAGGTCTATCGTGGCCCACAATCGACGCTCTCCGGCCGCGCGGCTATGACCGGAGCCGTCTATATCAAATCGAAGGACCCGACCTTTGAGAAGGAAGTTGAGGTTTCCACGACCGTTGGTACCGATAATCTCTTGGGTACCGCCATCATGGTCAACACGCCTATCGTCGAGGATCAGGTCGCGCTGCGGCTCTCCGGGTCCTATGAACGTTCGAAGGCCCAGCCCAGCTACTCCGATTTCAAGTCATACGACAATTACGACGATCTGATCACCGATATCAGCGGCATTGCGCGCGCCAAGCTGCTTTTAACCCCGTCAGAGCTGCCGGATACCCGCGCAGTGCTCACCTATTCCTACTCGAAAGACCGGCCGAACGACGCACTTGTCGGGCTCTATTCGGGGCGGGGTGATTTCAATAACGCACCCGTCACTTACACCGAATATCGCTGGACCGAGACGCATAATCTCGGACTTGAGGTCACCCACGATATTTCTGACACCCTGCGCTTCACATCGCAGACCGGCTATCAATATGGCATCAACAACCGGCGCTCGATTGATTATGGCACCGAAAATGTCGTCAACGGCATTACCGGCGAGGATGTCAACTCCATCCTCACCCAGGAATTCCGCCTGAATTACGAAGGCGATCGCTGGAAATGGGTGACCGGCATCTATGGCAGCTACGAAAAATGGGATGGTGCCACGGATATCGTCGCGTTCGATTATTACCAGCAGAATGACACGCAGCACCGCACAACCGCGAACCTGGCCATCTTCGGTGAAGCGACCTACGAATTTGCGCCGACCTGGTTTACGACGCTGGGCGGACGCCTGGATTACCTGAGAGACAAGGATCACCAGCAGAATTATTCCGGTTTGATCGATGATGCCGCTGTCCTGACTGGCGACCCGACGTCCCTGACCGAATATAATTTCGTGCCTAAAGTCGGCATATCCAAGGAGTTCGGCAGCAACCAGAAGGTGGGCCTCACCTATACGGAAGGCTTCCGCTCGGGTGGGTCCTATCTCGACCGCGTCACGGGCGAACTCGGTACCTATGATCCTGAATACTCCAAGAACATTGAACTGTCGTACAAGGGAACACTGCTGGACGACCGCCTGACGTTGAATGCCAATCTATTCTACACTAAGTATTCGGATCAGCAGGTCGAGATCCGGCCTGACCCCTCGATCCCCGGTTATCGCATCATTTCGAACGCTGCCACATCGCGGTCCTGGGGTTTCGAAATCGAACCGTCCATGCAGGTCACGGACCAGTTCACCACCTTTGCATCGATTGGTTACCTGAACACCAAGTTCATCGACTTCAACCATGCAGCACTCAGCGAACCGCAGGACGGCAAGTCCTTTCCTGAAGCACCGGAATGGAGCCTGGGCTTTGGCGGTCGTTATGAGTTCCAAAATGGTGTTTTTGTCGGTGCCGATGCCAAATACACAACGAGCTATAATTCGCGCTTCGGCACGAATGGCATGTACAAGATCGATGCGCGCTTCATCGTCAACGCGCAGGTGGGCTTCAAGAAGGACAATTGGCAAGTGACGCTGTTTTCGGAGAACCTGACGGATGAAAAATACTTCACGCTGATTGATCCAGACTACTCGCTGCCCTACGGCCAGGCTGGTAAGCGCCGATCATTCGGATTGAACCTCCGGGCCAAGTTCTGATGATCTCGGGCTGCGGGGGGGTACCCCCGCAGCTCTTTTCGATTTCCGGCGACAAAATGGTGGCCCCCTTGCGTTTCTGTCTGTTTCTCCTCGCTTTTCTTCTGACCGGTTCACTGGCGCAGGCCGCCTGCCAGGGGACCTTGCTGACTGAGGATGTCTACAATCCGCCCCTCTGCATTCCGGCAGCGCCAAAACGGATCGTCACGCTCGACCCGCTGATAACGCTTGGAATGCTGATCGAACTCAAGGCACCTGTCATCGCGACCCCCTATATGGCAATCACGGAAAGCGAAGTGCTCGATGTGGTCAGGGCCGAAAAAATGGTCGATCTCGGCAATCCCAGGGAGCCAAGCCTCGAGCGTGTCGCAGCCTTGAAACCGGATCTTATCATCGGTTCGGCGGAGGCCCATTCCGGCATCTACGAACAGGCTGCCAAGATTGCACCAACGGTGCTTTTCAAGCATATGGACTGGAAGGTCTATCTCCAGCGCCTTGCCGAAGTGACCGGTCGTGAAGGTGTGGCGAGGAGTTCTTTGGCGGCCTACAATGACCGTGTATCGGCCATTCGTGAACGCATGAAAGACAAGAAACTCACGGTCTCTACCGTCCGTTTGGCCCCTGACCGGTTTGTCGTGTTTGTCGACGGACCGAACGCCTACGCCCCCTTCGCGGTGCTGCATGAAGCAGGCGTAAAGCGAACGGCCTACGAGACCGTGACTGACGGCACGATCGTAAAGCGTCCAGACTGGGAGGAGCTGGCAAATCTTGATGGCGACGTGCTGCTCTACGTTTCCGCCAGCGGTTTCGAAAGCGGGCCGGATGACGTGCTGGAAAAGCAGGTGACGGAGAACCCTCTCTGGCAATTGCTGCCCGCTGTTCGTGAAGGTCGCGCCTATCGGGTCGATCGCGGCCCTTGGCAGAGCTTCTACGGCATCAGTTCGGCGAACCGTATCCTCGACGATGTCGAACGCTTCATCCTGACGGCTCCATGACCGACCGCACGGCTGGCTATATTGCAGAAACCGATGCAGGACGAGTGCTTGCGCTTGCCGCATTACTCTGTCTGCTCATGCTTGCCACCGTGATCGCCATCTCACTCGGAGCGACGATGATGCCGCCCGCCAAAGTCATCTCGGCACTCTTCGCATCCGAGACGTCGCGGGATCACCTGATCGTCATGACCATTCGCCTGCCACGTGCCCTTGCGGCGCTGCTGGCAGGCAGCGCACTGGCTGTCTCTGGTGCCATCATGCAGGCGGTGACAAACAATCCCCTCGCCTCACCGGACCTGCTCGGCATCAACGCAGGCGCAGCCTTTGCAGTCGTCTCCGTCATGGCCATTTTCGGTGCCGGTATCGGCGACATCTACGTTTGGTTTGCTTTTCTCGGCGCAGCCATCGCCGCGACCGTTGTCTATGCGCTGGGCTCGATGGGAATGGTGGGGCAATCCCCCCTCAGGCTCGTTCTGGCGGGAGCTATCGTTGCGACCTTCCTGACTTCTGTGACTACAGTTATGCTGATCTTCGACCAGAGCACTCTTGATGCCGTGCGCCTCTGGACCGCAGGCTCTGTCACGGGACGAAACATCGAACAGGTCAAGACCGTTGCGCCCTATATCATTGCCGGGCTGATCGCTGCCCTGCCCTTTGGCCGTCATCTGACGACAATCAGCCTTGGCGCGGATACGTCGCGCGCGCTCGGTCAAAACCAAATCCTCTGGCGGGGCCTATCGGTCGCCGTGGTCATTTTGCTTGCCGGGGGTGCCGTCGCACTTGCCGGACCGATTGGCTTCGTCGGGCTTGTCGTGCCCCATGTTGCGAGAATGTGTGTCGGCGTCGACTATCGCTGGATCATTCCTTTTTCAGCACTCGGCGGGGCGTTGCTGGTGATCGTGGCAGATACGGCCGGACGATTGGTGTTTGGAAGTCAGAGCTTTCCGGTAGGCGTCACCATTGCGTTGATCGGGGCGCCGTTTTTCCTCTATCTCGCCCGCACGCGGCTGAGGGACGGAGCATGATCCGGATTCTTCTCGCCCTGATAGTTCTGCTCACATTTCTCGTCGCGGCAAGTCTCGCCTTTGGCGACGTATCCCTGGGCTGGCGGGAACTCTACGACGTGCTGGTGGGCACGGGCCGTGCCCAGGCGCAGAGCGAAATGATTGTCTGGGATCTACGCCTTCCACGTGTTCTTCTGGCGCTCCTCGTTGGCGTCGCACTCGCGCTCGCCGGAACGATCAGCATTGCCATCATGCGAAATCCGCTTGCTGATCCGGGTGTTCTGGGCATCAACAGCGGTGCGGCTGCCGCGGCCATGGCTGTCATTGTGTTGATCAATGATCCGCCTGTGGCGCTTCTGCAAGTGGCGGGCTTTTTGGGTGCCAGCGCCATGGCCCTTGCCGTTTTTGCGCTTGCCTGGCGCAGCGGCACCTCCTCGCTGCGCATCATCCTGATCGGCATCGGGCTTTCCGCCCTCGCCTCCGCTGGTACCACTTTCCTGTCAGCCTTCGGCGACATTGGCGATGTTCAACGGGCGCTGGTATGGTTAGCCGGCAGCGTCTACGACGCCAACATGGTCAAGGTCCGGCTGCTTGCGCTCTGGCTCATCGTGCCAATCGCACTCACCCTTCTCGCAGCGCGCGAACTCGACCTCATCCGCTTCGGTGATGATAGTGCAAAGAGCCTCGGCCAGCCCGTCGATCGCATACGGGGCCTGATGATCCTGCTGGTGACCTCACTCTCGGGTGCCGCGATTGCCGTGTCCGGTCTCATCGGCTTTGTTGGCCTTGTCGCGCCACACATCGCGCGGCGGCTGGCAGGGGTGTCCCACGCCCGGATGCTTCCCGTCGCTGCCCTCGTTGGTGCCTGTCTGGTTGTCGCCGCCGATCTCATCGGTCGTGTCATCCTGCCTCCAGCGCAGATCCCGGCTGGAATCGTGACTGGGCTCGTCGGCGCTCCCTTCTTTGGCTATATTCTCTGGAGACGTCGTCATGGCCACTGATGCTGCCAAAGTCACCAGCAAGGGCGTCGACATTGCCTATGGCCATCGCCGCATCGTCGAAAATCTCGATCTTGCAATTCCGCAACAGCGCTTTACAGCGCTGCTTGGCCCCAATGGCAGCGGCAAGTCGACCATCCTGCGCGCCTTCGCAGCGCTGATGAAACCATCGGCCGGTAGCATCATCCTCGATGGCTTTGAATTGTCGCAGCTTTCCACCCGCGAGGTGGCGCGAAAAGTGGGGGTGTTGCTGCAGGGGGCTGTCGCGCCTGAGGGGTTGACCGTTGGCGATCTCGTCCGTCAAGGGCGCTATCCGCATCAGTCGCTTTTCAGTCGCTGGTCTCCTGAGGATCAGCAGGCCTGCAACGAGGCCCTCATGCTGACAGGCACGACCGATCTTGCAAACCGCATGCTGGACACGCTTTCCGGCGGCCAGCGGCAGCGGGCCTGGATTGCCATGACGCTGGCCCAACAGGGCGAGACCATCTTTCTCGATGAGCCAACGACCTATCTCGACCTCGAACATCAGATTGAATTGATGAAGCTCATTACGATGTTGGTCGCAAAGCGCGGCAAGACAGTCGTGGCCGTGCTGCATGACATCAATCAGGCTGCGCGCTACGCCGAACACATCGCTCTCTTAAAGGGTGGCCGGATCAGGGCTATCGGAACGCCTGACAAGGTCATCAACGCAGAGATGATCGCCGATGTTTTCAACGTCAAGAGCATGGTGATCCGGGATCCGGTTGCCGGAACCCCTTTGTGCATTCCGCTCTGAAACAGCCTTCTCTTTGATCGCAAGGAATGTCACCAAAATATCACACTCCTTGCTATTTTCGAGGAGGCTCCGCTTGCTTTGCCACCAACAAGCGAGGTCGATAAGATGGATTCAGGCAAGAAAATCAGACACAAAGATGAGTTTTATAGTCTTGTTTTATTTCGCAGCAGTAGACCGAAGTCTTCATATTTCTAAGGTATTGCACTTGCAGGTCTTTTCGGGATTGTCTAGCCATTCCCCAGACGGTTTAGCCGCGTCTATCCTGACCTACCGTTCGCTGGGAACCATGTGCAGATGTCGAGATCTTCCTCCTCGTCCCTTGTTTGGGACACCGTTGACAGCAGCGAGTTGCTCAATCGAGCCATGGAAGCACATTATGTTGATATCACCAATGCGGTGCGCCGCCGGGGTCACCCGAGTTCAACGGCCCGCGACGTGGTGCACGATCTCTATGTGAAGCTCGCCGCCAAACCGGAGGTTCTCCTGAACAAGCGGTCGATCAAGGCCTTTCTCTGCCGCGCCGCCATCAATCTCGGCATTGACCGCCAACGCCGGGAAACGAAGGAAGCCCGGCTGTTCTCAGGATCGGAGCGGGAGGCCCTCTCGGCGCCAAGCATCGGGCAGGCGCCGGACCACGCACTGGAAATAGAAGCGCGGCTTGCAGCCCTTCGCGAAGCGATTGCGGAACTGCCGGAGAGGCGACGTGTTGTCTTCATTCTCCATCGTCTTCATCATCTGACACCAGACCAGATCAGTATCAGGCTCAACATTTCCAGGAACATGGTCGACCGGCACCTGCGCCGTGCGTTTGCCCATTGCCTTGACCGGATTCTCTAGAGTCAGTCAGGTTCAAATTGAACCAGGCAGCCTCTCGACTCTTTTGTTTGAGATTGTCTTTTCAGGAAAACCAATGACCGCTTTTCCTTGACTAACTCTTGATCGACAAAGAATCCCGTATCATGAACGCAGAACGGTCACATCCTTGCGATTGGACTGTTGTCAGTGTCCTAAACCGCGCATGTCAAACGTCTACTGTATACTGCCTTAAATCGAAACCGATTTAAGGCAGTAATTATGCAGCAGATATAAAGCGCGACAGCGAGTTTTTGTGCGCCATATATGGCGTATGACACTGTAGAGGTCGTAGGATGCGCCTGGAGTAAGCCATGCTGGTCAAGGAATCGAGTGACAGTCGGAAAAAACGAAACCGCGAGGCGGCCGACTGGCTGTTGCGCAACGGTGACCCCAACCAATCACCGGACGACCGGTCTCTCTTTGAGGCATGGCTTCAGCGCGATCCGGAAAACTGTCGGACCTACAGGGCAGCCGAGTTTCTGATGGGCGACGCCGGCCGCGCGATTCAGTCAGATCCTGCTCTGGCCAATATCGACATGCGCCCCCGCAATATGGCTAAGCCGATTATCGTAACCCTGTTGGTGGCAGCACTTGCAACCGGGGCCTTCTTTGCACTCGATGGGCCGCTGCGCATTCAAGCAGATATGATCGCCGGGACGGACGAAACCCCCATTCGTACCCTGGAAGATGGCTCCATCATCCAGCTCAATGCCTCCTCGGCGATTGCCGTGGATTTTACCGAGGGGCACCGCGTCATCCGCCTCCTGCGGGGCCAAGCCTTCTTTCAGGTCGCTCATGCGCCCGAACGACCTTTCACGGTGGTGGCTGGTGAGACAAAGGTGATCGCACTCGGCACGGCGTTTGATGTTCGCTACGGCAAAGAAGATACCGAGGTGACGGTGACGGAGAATGCGGTGCAGCTTGAGCGCGATGGCGCGCACGCGGCCTCTCTGCGCGTGAACGAAGGCGAGCAGGCGATCTACGACTACGCCAGGAAAACGACAGCCGTGACACCGGTCGACGGCCTCGTTGCTCTCGCATGGAGGCGCGGACAAATCGCCGTGGACAACGCGCCTCTTTCCTACGTCGTTGAGGAAATGAACCGGCATTTCCGGGGCCGGATCGTCATTGCGGGTTCGGCGCTGGCACGTCGCCGTGTCAGCGGCACGATCAAGGTTGCAGATACCAAAGACGCGCTTGCCTTCGTTAAAAAGGCGCTTGGCTTGAAAGCCACACGTTTAGGTCCCTTGATCGTTATCCATCAGTCATAATATCCGCAGAAGTCTCTCCGTCACGGCTGTTAATAAACACTCTGGTTGACCTGCTTCCGGTTTGACATGGGGGCAGCACGCCTGTTCCCTATCTCCTCTCCGGTCAAATGCTATAGATTACGAGGCCAGCCCCAACCTCGCTTTAAGCCAGATCAGAAGATCATCTAAAAATGTGAACACCACCGGGATGACCAAGAGGCTCAAGAAGGTTGAGGTCAACAACCCGCCAATCACGACGATGCCCATCGGTTGACGAAAACTAGAATCGCCCGCGACAAGGCTGAGCGCTGCCGGTGCCATGCCGCCAGCCATGGCGATTGTGGTCATAATGATCGGACGCGCGCGTTTGTGACACGCATCGACAAGCGCGTCATAACGAGACATGCCTCCACGGCGTGCTTCAATCGCATATTCCACAAGCAGAATGGAGTTTTTGGAGACGATTCCGATCAGAAGGAGCAGGCCAATCACCGCAGGCATAGAGAAGCTGGTACCGGTGAGCACAAGCGGCAGCATAGCCCCGCCAAGCGCCAGCGGAATTGCCATCAGGATCGTAACCGGCTGCAGGAAATCATGGAAGAGAAGCACTAGAACGGCGTAGATGCAGAAAATGCCGATCGCTATCGCCGTCGCGAAACTGTTGAACAACTCAGTTTGACGCTTCAATTCGCCCTGTTCGACAAATTTTACGCCTTGTGGCAGGTTTTTATAGCCTGGCAATTGCGCTGCCTCAGCCGTGACTTCCGATAGGCTTCTGCCATTCAGTTCGATGGTCAGGGTGACATTGCGTGATCTGTCGAGCCGATTGATTTCGCTTGGGCTGGACCCAATTGAAATATCAGCGATTGCCCCAAGGGCAACATTGCCCGCGCTGCCCTCGACCGGGATAAGAGATATTGCGTCAATTGACTGACGGTTTGTCGTGTCCAACATGACCCGGATATTGATCTGACGTTCAGGAAGATTAAGCTTGGACAGCGCGGTATCATAGGCTCCTGCCGTCGCCACCCGAATAGCCTGAGCAATTGCCTTTGACGTCACACCCAATGACGCGGCTTTCGCCAAATCCGGTTTGATGATGATCTCTGGTGACTGCATGGCGGCAGAAGATGTCACGTTGCCAATGCCTGACAATGTGCGCAAATCCGTCTCGAGGCTGGCCGCTGCCTTTTCCAGAACTTCGGAGTCATCTCCTGACAAGGTCAGAGTGAGCTGCGTGCCATTACCGCCTGTGCCTGTTTCGAGGCGGAGACCGGGGACTTTTTCCAAAGCTTTCCGTAAATCCGCTTCAATCTGTGACTGCTTGACATCGCGCTCGCCAATCGGCGTCAGGTTGACAACAATCGTGGCGCTGTTGGTGCTTGATGTCGTTGTACTGCTTGCACCACCTCCGGTGGAGGCTGTCCCTGTTGCTTGAAACACCGAGGTAACATGATCAACCTTGGCGATGATCTCGGAAGCCTTTCGAGACGCCTCGTCCGTTGTCTCAATCGTTGATCCCGTCGGCGTGGTGATGGTGACCTTGGTTTGCGCATCATCAGATGCCGGAAAAAAGCCGGTCGACAAATGGCTCAGGAGCAGAAGCGTGAATGCCAAAAATCCGACTGTTCCCAGCACCGGTATCCAGCGACGCCGGAGCGCCCCTTTCACAAGCCAGAGATAGGACCGCATCAAACGACCGTCTTCTTTTTCTTCTGTACTGCCTGGCTTTAATATGTAAGCCGCCATCATCGGTGTGACCAACCGGGCAACCAAAAGAGAAGCAAGAACAGCCACGGAGGCCGTGACGCCAAATTGCTTGAAAATGATGCCAACCACTCCGCCCATGAAGGCGGTGGGCAAAAACACGGCGACCAACGTGAAGGTTGTGGCGATAACTGCCAAACCAATTTCGTTTGCCGCTTCCATCGCAGCATCGAAGGGGCTTTTCCCCATTCTAAGGTGTCGTTCAATATTCTCGATTTCGACGATCGCATCATCGACAAGAATACCAACCACCAACGATAGCGCCAGGAGCGTGATCGTGTTCAGCGTGTAGCCACAAAAATACATGGCGAGGAATGTGGGTATAATCGACAGTGGCAAGGCGACCGCCGCCAGAAGTGTTGCACGCCAATCGCGCAGGAACATCCAAACCACCAAGACCGCGATGACCGCACCCTCGTAGATCATATCCATTGACGATTCATAGTTTTGTTCGGTCGGAACAATCGTGTTGTAGGCTTCTTCGATTGTCACCTGCGGATTGGCAGCAGCGAAGGCCTTCATTGCTGTGCGGACATCATCGGTGACGGCGATATCTGAATAGCCCTTGGACCGTTTGATTTGGGCGGCAATGACGGGTTTGCCATTGAGATAGGCAAGCGAGGTCAAATCGCTTTGGGAATCGGTCACTGTGCCGAGTTCGTCCAGCCTGACCCAACTGCCCTTTGGCAGTGGGACCGGCATAGCGCGCAGTTCATCGGCAGTTTCTGCCGCAACCACGGTACGCACTGACTGGCTTTCACCACCAATTCGTCCTTTGCCGCCAGACAGATAGGTTTGCACCGCTTCAAGCTGGGTATTCACGTCATTGGCGGTTAAGCCCAGGCTGTCGAGCATGTTAGAATTTAGCTCTACTCTGATCTCCCGATCGATGCCGCCCAATCGGCCAACTTCACCCACGCCTTTGACAGCCATCAGCGCTTTTGACATATCGTTATCGATAAACCACGACAGCTCTGCACCATCCAGTTTGTCGGAATGCACGACAAAGGTAATCAACGGAGATGAGTTCAATGATTGCTTTGAGACCGTTGGATCATCCATATCTTGCGGCAGGTCGCTTTTTGACTGATCGACCGCGCTTTTCACCTCGTCCAATGCGGCCTGCGTGTCTTTCCCAACCTCGAAGGCGACGGAAATGCTCACTGAACCATCAGTGATCGTCGTGGTCACCGAATCCAGCTTGCTCAGACCTGTCAGTTTGTCCTCGATCTTGCGGGCCACTTCCGTTTCGAGTTGAGCCGCCGCGGCCCCGTCCAGCGTCGCGCTGATATTGATGGTCGGAAGATCCATATCCGGGAAGTTTTGGATGTCGAGACGGTTGAATGCCCATAGGCCACAGGCCGTCAACAATGCAAATAGCAGCAACGGGGGGACAGGATTGCGAATAGACCAAGAGGAGAAATTCACTTTGATTCCTCCTTCGTCGCGGCATCATTATTGTCTACAACGTGGACAATAGAGCCGTCTGCCAGGAATACGCCGCCAGATGCCACGACATCTTCGGTCTTCTCAATTCCTGAAATGATTTCAACGCGATCGTCCTGCCTCCTTCCAACCTTTACCCGCTTGCGTATCACCGTTTTTTTGTCTGCCGAGTTCAAAATGAACACATAAGAAAAGCCGTCCTTGAGAATGACGGCTGTGGCGGGCACTGTGAGTGCATCCGTGTTGTTGAATTCAAAATAGCCGCTGGCTAGAATACCGATCTTTGGAGATTCCATCCCTTTCGTGGGATTCAGTGTCACGTAAACGATCACGCGACCATTATCGGTTGACATCGAAGGTGCCACCATCCTCACCTCACCGTGCACGTCGCCGCGCGGCGTTGGGATGACGGCCTTTGTTCCCACCTTGACGTCAACCAACCGATTAAACGGCAACTCGGCCTTCCATTCGATACGGTTTTGCCGGATCAATTTGAACAGTTCGCCACCGGCGGTGACCACATCACCTAGGGACGCGGAGCGCTCCGAGATGACCCCGTCGTCCACCGCATAAACCTTGGTCCTGTCCAGGGTAAGCTGGGATGATGCCAACGCAGCCCGCGCCGAAAAGAGGGAGGCTTTCGCTTTTCGCTCGGTAATCAGATATTCTTTTATCTGTTGGCTTGATAATGCGCCAGAACTTGTCAATCCCCGGGCGCGGTCACCATTCGCTACTGCTTGGTCAAGATCGGCTTCCGCTTTTTCAACATTTGCTTGTTGTTGCTCCAGGTCAGCCTGGGCAGATTCCGGCGCAAACTGCACCAGCAAATCGCCCTTTTTCACGTATGAACCAACATCTGCTTTGACATCGGTGACCTTCATGCCGCTGGTCTCGGCTGCGATTGTCGCTTCATGCCACGCGGCAAGACGACCGCTGGCGGGGATAATCACGGGCCAAAGCAACACCTCCGGCTTGACCAAGCTCACGCTCAGTGCGGCCGCTTGATCCGTCTTTTGTTCACCATCCTGACTTCGGGCAGTGAAGGCGACCATGACAAAGGACCCCATGGCGAGCATCGCCGCGAGAGAGCTGATAGAAAATTTGCGCATCAATAAATTCCCTTTGCGGAGGTCGGGGCACCCGCAGGGGCGGAGAAGCCGCCTTCCGAAGACGTGCGGGGTGCGACCCAGTAGCGGACAATGTCACGCTTGATTTCAATGAAGGTGATCGCCGCAGATTGCGCAGCACACAAAGTTTGTTGGCCGCCAAAGAGACTAACGTCGACAACGGTCCAATCCTGAATGACCGAACTAGAATGGCGTTGATGGTCGTCAGCAGCGGGCTTCGCATGGATGATCGATGTTTTCACCCGAGGGAACGCCGTCTCCATGCCGATAGCAGCAGTCAAAAGGTCTGACTTATCATGCGTGATCGCAATATCACGATCCACAACGGCGTTGCCGCTCGCTTGCGTATCGGACGGACTTTTTGGTCCCGTCAAACTCAGCAAAGGCTCGGTGACGAAGATTGATATGGACCTAATAATGGTATTCCGCTTGAATTCGTGGGACCTCGAGCATTTGGCCGCACTATAAGCATCTTGCCGTTAATGTCATTTAAGAATATGTAAAATTATGTAAATGTTGCCGATTAGGTGTCTTCAGAATTAGTAATACATCTGTGTTGGCCCTGTTGGCCAGTTGCCAGGTTTATCGCTGATGGAGCCGATGGGTACTGTAACGTTAACTGTCTTCAGTCTCCCCCTCTTCCCCTTGCGCTCCATCCATCATCTTGAGCACACCCTTTCGGCTGAGCAGCCCGGCATCTTCAAGCGCTTCGATGTCTGGCAGATCACGCAGGGTCTCCATATCGAAGGCGGACAGGAAGTGTTTGGTGGTTACATAGGTATAGGGCGCACCTGACGTCGGGCTGCGTGGCCCCGAGGCTATGAAGCCGGCGTCCCGGAGCGCTGCAATGGTATCGCGGCTGACCTCCTTGCTGAAGATCTTGCCCAGCTCCGCCCGGGTAACCGGCTGGAAATATCCGACCGCCATCAGCACCATCGCCTCGAACTGCGACAACTTCGTTGCCGCGCCGCGCGTTGGAGCGGTTGAGGCGCGTATCGTCTCCGCGAACCGCACCCGGGTTCGGTGTTGCCAGCCGCCGGCCACCGACACAAGTTCATAGGGTCGGAAACGAAGTTCCTCGATCAGATCGTCGATCAGAAGATCGATGCTGCAATCTTTTCCCACCACGCGCGCCAAAGTCTCCCGGCTGACTGGCTCGGCAGAGGCAAAGATCACCGCTTCGACCCGCAGCATCCATTCCCGCCAGCGCAGTTCCGGCGGCAGATCCTCCAGCTCCCGATCAAACAGTCGTTCGGCTGCGGCACTCGTGCTTTCCTTCCGGGATTGCTTGGCTACAGGAGATCCGGCCATCGTCACACTCCAAACATCCGGAAAGAGGAGCGGCCAGAGAGTTCGCGCACTGCCTCAAAGCTTTCCAGCCGTTCGAACAGCCGGTTGGCCGCCCAGCGGGATAGACCACTGCCAGGCGCCGAGGCCAGCACCGCATCTTCGTCCAGCAATCTGCGGATCACCGGCCCGGCACCTTTGGTGCGAACCTTCGGCGCGACAGCCAGCAGCCGCGCTGCGCGTCGATTGATATCGACGGCGGAACGGAGTGCTGCGTCAACCCCATCAACCAGTGCCAGGCAGATCGCCTTTGGATAAGCTGGCTCTCCCGGACGCACACGACCCCGGCCACCGATGGTTCTGAAGGCCGGGCCGTACCGTTCCGGCAACAACAGCGGCACAGATTTCGGCGAGTTGAGCTTTTGCGCCAAGACGACATCGGCCAACCCAAGGGCCAATACCTCTGCGTCCGGGCGGATCGCGCAAATTGCTGCGATCAGCTCCACGGCCACGAAGGGCGCCGCCCGCTCAGACTGGATAGCCGAATCCACCAGATCCGGAATGGATGCAAGCCCCTCGCCCCAGCGAAGATCCAGCAGCGCGGCAAGCTCCTGAACAAATGGTGTCGTGATTGTCCCGGCCCGGTGCGACAGCATTCGTGTGGCCAAAAACAATTTGCCAGCTGGCCCTGGATCGTCACCAGGCGCTGTCAGCAAAAGCGCGTCACGCAAGGCGTGTTCGTCCTCGCTGCGGCCTCCCATTCTGGCAGCGACGGCAGCCGATTTCAGGGCGAGGCGATCGCGCCAGCAGCCAAGCCAAGGCGGATCGGCCCGCAGCAGATCGTCTAGCGATTTGAGAGCGATACCGGCGGAAAAAGCCGCATCGGATTCAAGAATGTCTCGACCGCGCAACGAGACCCAGCCTGGAAGACGAGGCAACCAGCTCAAGGGCGGCTCTGAGGTGGGGGAGCGCGAATCCATGCAAAACAGGATAGATCAGGGGTGCGGTTTAATCCAGAGAGATCGCCATAACCGCACAGTCTTTCGGGCTGGTTCCAACAAGAAACTCAACACTCGGAACTTCTTGCCTGGCTAGAGGGTTGTGGTGACGTAACAATCCTCACCTTAATCTGCAGAACGTCCAGGTAATGGAGTTCCCCTGTCTGAAAGACACGATCATGAACAAGGTTCTTGCATGCGCGATTACCGCGGCGATGACATGGATGATGACGGCGGCTGGCGCTTACGCCGACGAGTCCGCGTTCTTGAAAACACTGGCGGGAAGCTGGAGCGGCAAAGGAACGGTCAAGGTGCGCACGAATGCACCCACGATCAATGTCACCTGCAGATTCAAATCGAACACGACGGCCCAGTCGCTTGCATTGAATGGACGCTGTACGAGCCTTGTTGTGTTTTCTCGTGCCATCAGCGCCGATTTGAAAATCAGCGGCGCGACCTATAGCGGCTCTTACGTCGGTGCGGGTACCGGCGTCGCGGGCCTGAACGGCAAACGCGGTGGAGATGCCATCAACCTTGCTATCAATTGGGCGAAAGAGGTCAATGGTGATCGTCGTGCGCAGATGACAATCGAGAAAGTTGGAGCTTCCGGCATGCGCCTGACGACTATTGATACGGATCCGGCCACAGGCAAACCGATCGTTACCAGTCGGATCGACCTGCGGCGGGGCTGATCAATTCAACGCTGAACCCAGGTCATTGTGGATCGACGAACGTCTTTAATTCGGCGCGAAAATCAACAATGGCCGTTGCAACGCGCCAAGCGTGTCGCCGTAAGACGGGGTTTAAAAACTCCCCGCCAGATTGACCTGCGCTGCGCTGGATTGCAGGCCTTTGCCAAACTCGCCGGAATAGCTGAACGTCAGGCGAGCCGACTTCGAAAGCCTGGCGGAAACCCCGAATTTCGCCAGCAGAGCATCCTTTGGCATTTCCACGCCTTGGACGACAAATGGTGTGCCGCCAGAAAATGCAAGGTTGGAATATGGCGCTAGGTCGCCTTCGATATGCCGCCAGCCCAGCAGGCCGGAAAAGGCAACAGGGAAATTGTCTTCCGGCCACGTCCAAGACCAGCGCAGGCCTATCGTTGAGGTTGCGATCTCGTCACTGCTTTTTGCTGCCGACAGGCTCGCATCGCCACCATTTTCGCGGAAGGCGTCAGTCTTGAGATTGACGTAAGCGAGGTTGGCGAAGGGCTGGAGCTTGATGGCATCCAGTTCATGTGTCCAAGAGAGATCTGCGAAAACCTGGCTGGTGACACTGGCATAGTCAGCGGTGAGTTGGCTGAAAATCGTTCCAAAGGAGATATCGCGCAGGGTTGACGCATCGTTCTGGGAAAAAATAGCGCCGCCAATGATGTTCAAGGCGCCAATATCACCCGTAGCGTAGAGACCGGCGTGATAGGACTCTGTCTTCCCCTGCTCGAACGAGTCATGACTGTAACCCACCAGGCCGCCAAGGCGCCACGGATCAGAGATCGACGCATCCACTCCCATGACGACGCCTGCGGTGCGGGTATCGATTCCGGCTGCATTTCCATTCCCTGACCAACGGTTGGACGACAGAAAACTGTTGGTCCAGACCGTCACATCATCCTTGCGCTGGTCCAGACCAAAAGCCATTTCGTCAAGCACCGCATCTCTTGCAAAACGGCTCTCCCACAACAGCGCGGTTTTGAGCGAGGCATGAACCTCTCCGCTCAGTTGCGAGAAGGCACTGTTCGCAGTGGAGGAGTTCAGTGACAAGACCGCATCGTAAATCGAGTTTCCTGTCTCTAATGCTTCAACAGCAACAGCGGTTGCCTGGCCGTTTGCGGTATCCGCGACGTCTGCGAATGCTACGCTATTGCGGTCGAGCTGCATGTCTATCGTGGTGACACCATAGGTCAACGTTGGCGTCAGGAAAGCGAAATCACTTGAAACGCTGTCGAAGGTGCCAGTGATGCGGCTTGCAGTCAGGATGGTATAGGTGGTTGTCAGCCCGTAATTTCCACCTGCCGCTCTAATTTCAAGCGTTCCCCCCTGTATGGAGACCGTGCCTGTCGCATCCACCCGGTCGGAGGCACCGTTGGCATCGATGTCGACCTGGTAGATTGAGCCAGTGCTAAAGGTCACATCCCCGTCGACGGTGAGCGTTCCCACGTCTCGCCCGGGTGAAAGTACACCGCCTGCGTTGACGAAAAGCTCGCCAATGGTCCCGTTGCCTGAAAGAAATCCGCCCTCATCGATGACGACTGCTCCGGCGACGGTTCCATCGTTGATGAGCGAACCGCCCGAAATCGTGGCTGTTCCATCAATTGTACCGGTATTGGAAAAGATGCCGTCAGTGTTGACGAGCGCGGCGATTGTTCCGTCGTTCGAGGCACTGCCAGAATTGGTAACCGTGCCTGCCACAGCGCCATTGTTGTTGATGAATTCGCCCGCCGCCTCATTATCGACGTCAGCCAATGTGGCATTGTTGACAACACGACCTCCGCTGACGGTCGTTGTACCCGTAACGGTACCGCCAGAATTGTTCGTGAAAGTACCGGCATCGTTTTGAAGCGCCGCGACTGTCCCCGCATTGGTAACCGTGCCAGAGTTTTTTATAGTGCCAGCGGTGGCTCCCGAGTTGTTGGCGAATATTGCGGCGGCGGCAACATCGGCATCGGTAATGACGAAGTTGTTGGTGACGGTTCCGCCTGTGATTGTTGATTTGCCGGTAATCGTACCGCCTGCATTGTTGGTAAAATTTCCAGCCGTATTGGTCAGGCTGTCGATTGTTCCGGCATTCGACGTATTGCCCGCATTGACGACGACACCGGCGGTGGCGCCGCTGGCATTGGTGAATGTTGCATCTGCTGCAACATCGACGTTGTGAAGCGTGGCGTTGTTCGTAACGCTGCCACCGGTAATAGTGCTATCCCCCGTGACCACCCCGCCGACATTATTGGTGAATGTACCGGCATCGTTCTGTAGGGAGGCAATGGTTCCCGCATTGACGACGGTGCCTGAATTCCTGACTGCGCCGGCTGTTGCACCGGTGTTGTTGACGAATGCCGCCGCCGCCGCGACATCGGCTTCGGTAACGACGAAATTGTTGGTGACGGTTCCACCCGAAACCGTCGTCTTTCCCGAAATTGTCCCGCCAGCATTATTGGTGAAATTTCCAGCGGTATTGGTCAGGCTTCCGATCGTTCCGGCGTTGGATGCCGTCCCGGCATTGGTAACTTCGCCCGCGGTTGCGCCGCTATTATTGACGAAGGTCCCGCCTGTGGAGATATTGACCTCATCAACAGTGCCATTGTTGGACAGCGCGGTCCCTGTCTCTACCATGGCACCACTGAGCGTACCGTTTACGGTGACGTTGCCGTTGTTGAGCGTCAACTGGCCATTGAGGTCGCCATCGATGGAAAGGCTACCGCCATCAAGGCTGACGGTCGAGTTCATCACTCCGCCTGCATTGACGCTAACGCTGCCTGATGTGATCGTGGTGCCGTTCGTGGCGGTCAATGCACCCGTGTCGGTGATGGTGACGTTTCCTCCATCAACGTCCAGCCGATTGACCGTCACGTCGTTGGTGACTTGTGGAGAGCCTGTATTGACATGCGCATCATCGCCTGCCCCGGGCGCCGAAGGGGTCCAGTTCGTTGCATTGCTAAATTCGTTGTCAGTATTTCCTGACCATGCCGATTGCGCGAGGCAATGCGCGGGCAACACCGTGGAGGCCAGTGCCGTGAACACATATAATCGGCGACGGAATGCTGGCAGCAATGGTTTCATCTCGATCGGCCAACGTTAGCGGACGCCCGTATACATCTACGGGACGGTTAACGATTGTTATCCGAGCTTGGTTAATGAAATCCTCAATCTTCCATCGGGAGATCATCTTGATGATTTGGAGTGATTGGTCACGATGCACAACCGAACTGACGTAAGCGCCGTTAGGCTAGCCCTTGGATAGTGTTTGTTTCTTCAGCCATTTTAGCACTTGGATCTCGCCTTCATCCATCCACTGAAGAAGGCGTTCACTCGTGGTTTTCAGCTTAAGGACATCACGAAGCGTACCAGCTTGGAAGTCTTCGAACACGGCTGGGTGTATGTAGGAAGACCGACAGACAGATCGGGTATTAACCAGCTTCGCAGCGACTGCGTCGATCGCTTCATTGAGTTGACGGGCTAACTCGCGTTTCGTCGTAGCGGGCTCGGCAGAAGCCAGTGCCTCCACCGCCATGCATGTTGCGCCCCACGTCCTGAACTGGCGTGAACTAAAATCGTCACCTGCCATCTCTCGGATATAGGCATTCACATCATGCGAGGAGATCGGTCTGCATCCGCCTTGATCGCAAACGTATTGAAAGAGATGTTGTCCTGGAAGTTCCTGTAGTTTTCGCAGGACATTGGCGATCCGCCGGTCACTATGGGCAAGGTTCCATTCCTTGCCGGATTTACCTTTGAACCGAAACTTGACGCTACCGCCTTCCACCCTCACGTGACGACTGCGCAATGTCGTGAGGCCGAATGACTTGTTCGTCTCAGCATAGGCAGCGTTTCCGATCCTGATATAGAGGTTATCGAGCATCCACACGACAGTCGCCAGCGCCTTGTCGATGTTGAGGCCGCGCGAGCGAAGGTCGATGTCGACCCGCTCACGTAGGTCAGGAAGTCGGGACGCGAAATCGACCAGCCGCTCGAATTTGGCCTTGCCTCGCTCGGCATGCCAGTCCTTATGATAGCGGTATTGCCGACGCCCCCTGGCATCCGTGCCGATTGCTTGAAGGTGTGAGAACGGATTCGTTGAGATGACGACGTCTGTGTAGGCGGGCGGTATTGCCAGAGAGTTCAGGCGAGCAATCTCATCAGCCTGGGTAATCCGCCGCCCGTCTGGCCGGTAATAGAGGAAGCCTCTGGCACCCATCTTCCGGGTGATCCCGGTCTCCAAACCGGGGCCGTAGACTAGCCCGGACGTGAGTTTGGCCTCGGTAGCATTTTCATCGATTTCGGTGACGATCTGGTTCATTCGCAAATAACTATGTAACGGCCTGCGTGTTCCATGATCAGGTTAACGCAGGCGGAGATCGGTGTCGCACTTACCGAGGCAATGCCAACTCGCCAACAGCGGTTCCTTGTCAACGCTTACGACACCTCAAGCCTTTGCCTTCGGGCGGCCGATATTTGAGCACGGATTTCCCGGCAAGCCCGAAATTTGGACAAAGTCAACAAAAACCACATTGGTTTCCTCGCATATTGGCGCTGAATCGGAGCTTCAGCAGGATGGCACGCAAATTGCGTTGACTGATTTGACCGTTTTGACGGTTCTGTGAATTTCTATAAGAAAAGGGGAACCTATGAGTTCAGAGATCAATCGCCGTCGCTTCCTGCATGGAACCGTTGGGGCGGCCGCGGCCGCAGGCTTCATGCAGATGAACCCCGACTTCTTCATTTCCTCCGCATTCGCCCAATCGGGCAAGGTCATGACGTTTCTCTCTGCCGAAAATATCACCGGCAACTGGGACCCGACAGCCCACACGACGCTCTCGCAGAAAAATATCGAGGGTTTCGTCATGGGCTTCCTGACGCGCTCACCAATGAAGCTCGATAATCCCGGCGAGGTGGTCTACGAACTGGCAACCGACATCAAACTGCTGGATGCTCACCGGTTGCAGATCAAGCTGCGACAGGGCATCACGTTCCATGATGGCAAGCCTTTCAAGGCCGAAGATGTCAAGGCAACTTTTGAATATGGCTCCAGGGCCGACCGTCCGGCCCAATGGTATCCAGGGCCGACCGAAACCCTCACAATTGAGACACCGGACGATTACACCGTCATCATCGACACGTCGAAGGGTGGTTATCCGGCCCATCTCTTCATCTTCCTCGCCTCTTTCCTTCCCATCATGTCGGCAAAGGACGTGGCCGGTGGCCCGGGTGGGGTTCTCTCTCAACGCCTGAATGGCACCGGACCGTTCAAATTCGTTGAGCAGCGCGGCAATGACACGGTGATGGTTGCCTTCGATGGTTATTTCAAAGGCAAGCCAGGCATTCCCGGCATCAACTTCACCTTCACCGGCGATTCCACCACCCGCATGCTGTCGCTGATGAATGGTCAGGCCTCGATTGTTGAGCGGCTTGAGCCAGAACAAGTGGCGACGCTAAAAGGCAATCCGCAAATCGCCATCAACGAGGTGGTTTCGGTTGAAAACAAATATCTTTGGTTCCGGTGCTCCAAGCCGCCTTTCAACGATCCCCGCGTCCGGCTGGCAGCTTGCCATGCCATTGACCGCGACATGATCCTTGAAGTGCTCGGATCGGCAGGTCATGCGTCATCCAACTTCGTCTCGCCAGTCAAGTTCGGCTATGTGGATCTGGAGAATTATCCGAAATACGATCCCGAGAAATGCCAGGCATTGCTGGCAGAAGCAGGCTTTCCAAATGGCAAGGGCTTGCCGCCGCTCGAATATATTACCTCGGTTGGGTTCTATCCCAAGACCAAGGAATATGGCGAGGTGCTGACAGGCATGCTGAACGAACAGGGCTTCCCCGTCAGCCTGACCGTGCTGGAGCCTGCCGCATGGAACGAGCAATTGTATGATCGTCCAGGTGGCGGCCCCGGTCATATGGTCGATTGCGGCTGGTCAACTGCATCACCGGAGCCCGATCTTGTTCTGCGAACGCACTTCCATTCAAGCTCCAAGCGCATTTGCGGCATTGTCGACAAGGACATTGATGCAAGCCTCGATAAGGAGCGCAATGCGGCAAAACTGGAAGAACGCAAAAAAGTTCTGCAATCCGAAACGATGCCTTTGATCGCTTCGAAAATGCCGGCCCTTTCGCTGTTCACCTCTGTCATGATCCACGCCATGCAAAAGGAGTTCAAGGAAGGCCTCTACATCTATCCTGACGGGTCCATGGACGCTTCAAAGCCCGCTGCATGATGCTGCACCGGACGTAAGACCGGCCGCACGCCGGAGATTTCAGCGTGCGGCGACCATCAGGACCGAAGCGGAGTGCATGTCGATGTTCGCATTGAATTTCCTCGTCAGACGGCTGTTTCAGGGTGCGATTATTATTTTTCTGGTGTCGTTGCTGATCTTCACCCTGCTGCGGGTGGTGCCGGGCGATCCCGTGCGCATGATGGCGGGCGGCATGGCTCCTGAAGCCCTGATCGAGAAAATCGCCAAGGATATGGGATTGCGTGATCCGATTCTCGTTCAGTTCGGGCGCTATATGTCTGGCGTGGTGCAGGGTGATCTTGGCGAATCCTTTGTGCGGCCCGCCAATGGCGCGGCAACAGGCGGCTCTAGCTTCAACGATACAACGCGGGGCGAGCGCGCCAAGGTTTTCACCCTGATTTTTGATGCGCTGCCCATGACCTTGCAACTGGCGGCGGTTACGCTTGTGATAGCCCTGGTCTTTTCCAGCATTGTCGGTGTAGCGGGAGGATTGGCACCGGGGCGATGGCCGGACAAGCTTGCCTTCTATATCTCCTCGATCTTCATATCCCTGCCGAATTTCTGGCTCGGAATCGTGCTGGCCTTGCTATTTTCGGTCAAGCTCGGCTGGCTTCCGGCCATCGGCTATCAGGGCTTTGCCTATACCATCCTGCCCGCCATAGTTCTCGCCGTTGAGCTTGCGCCGGTGTTGATCCGTACGCTGGTCAGTTCCGTCTCTGCCCAGATGATGGAGCCTTACGTGTCTGTCGGACGGGTTCGTGGCCTGAGCAATACCCGTATCATTGCCAATCATGCACTGCGCAATGCGTCCGTGCCGCTGCTCAATCTGCTGGGTGTGCAATTTTCCAGTCTGCTCGGTGGCGTGATCATCGTTGAATATATCTTCGATTACCCCGGCCTTGGCCTGCTGACCATCAACGCCGTGCTGCAACGGGATTTTCCGCTGATCCAGGGCATCGCCATTGTCACAAGCGCCATCTTCGTGCTGATCAACATCCTCGTTGATCTCGTTGCCACCACCATTGATCCGAGGCTCGAATACTGATGACCTTCACCAGCCCAGCCCCTTCGGCCATCATGGCACCGGTCCTGTCGCGATCGATCCCCCGACGGATCTATGACAAGGCTTCTTCCACACCGGGTTTTCGCATTGGCGTTGCCATCTTTCTGCTGCTGGCTCTCGCGGCGGCACTCTATCCTGAACTGAGCGGTCTCGACCCGACAAAAATGAACGTGCGTGCCCGGCTGCTACCGCCCCTGTTCATTGGTGAGACCTGGAGTTTTGCCCACCCGCTTGGCACCGATCAGATCGGCCGTGACATGCTGGTGCGCTCGCTGGTTGGCTTGCGCTATTCTTTCCTGATTGGTGTATCCTCTGTCGTGGTGATGCTGATTATCGGTTGCGTACTTGGCACGCTTGCCGGCTATTTTGGCGGACGCACCGATGCGGTCATCATGCGCCTGACCGATGCGCAGCTATCGATTCCGATGATCATTCTGGCCATCTCGGTTCTGGGCGTATCGCGTCCCACCATTCCCGCCATCATTCTTGTGCTTGGGTTGTCCAATTGGCCGGTCTATGCCCGCATCATGCGCAGCATTGTGATGACGGAGCGTCAGAGGGAATATGTCCGTGCCTCAAAGCTCGGTGGCTCCACAGACCTGCGCATTATTCTAACACTGCTCGTGCCGCTACTGCTGCCGCCCGTGCTGTTCATCTCGGTGCTGGATGTGGCGCGGATGATGATTTTCGAATCCATTCTGGGCTTTCTTGGCCTTGGTGTTCAGCCACCGACGCCGACCTTTGGCAATATCATCGCTGATGGACGCAAATATCTGCTCAACGCCTGGTGGATTGCCACCATGCCCGGAATTTTCCTCGGCCTGACGCTTACCAGTATCAATCTGGTTGGCGCATCGCTGGAACGGGCAAGAAACACCATTCACGGAGGCGCAGAATAATGACAACCCCGCTTCTTGAACTCAAAGATCTTGTCGTAACTGCTGGCCACACCGAACAGTCGCGCCGGATTCTTGACGGCATATCGTTTACCTTGCAGCCCCGCGAGATCGTTGGCGTGGTGGGTGCCAGCGGTGCGGGCAAAACGGTGCTGTCAAAGGCGGTGGTCAATTGGCTGGAACCACCTTTATCCGTGCAGTCGGGACAGGTGCTGTTTGAGGGCACAGATATTTTCGCTATTGGTGCGGCAGAAATGCGTAAATTGCGCCGCCGTGTGGCCTATGTCGGGTCCAACCCAATGGGGGCGCTTGATCCCACCCTGTCGGTCGGTGCGCAGATTGTTGAAAAGCTGCGGGCCGTTGTTCCCGGCACCTCGTATGGTGATGCGCAAAAGCGAGTGATTTCCTTGCTGGAGGCCGTGCGCATTCCCTCAGCACGCAGCCGCTTTGATGATTATCCCTCCCAGTTCAGCGGCGGGATGATGCAACGTGCGCTGATCGTTGATGCGCTGATTACCAATCCGGCGCTGCTGATTGCCGATAACGTCACCCAACCGCTGGATGTGACGGTGGCGGCGCAGGTGATCCGTTTGATGAAAGAGTTGACGGCTGATTTCGATACGGCCGTTTTGTTTGTTTCCTCCTCTCTTCCGGTAGCGCGTGAAGCCTGTTCGCGCATTCTCGTCATGGAGGATGGCCGGATCGTCGAGGAACAGTCGGCAGAAAACCTGATTGCCACACCAATCTATCCATACACACGCGAACTGGTGGCCCAGACGCCGAAAATCTGGCTTGAAAAAAACGCTGTTGCACGCCTCGACGATAACAGGCCGGTGGTGATCAGCCTGCGAGACGCCTCACAGATCTACAAGGTTCGCAAGAAGACCGGCCTTGGCGGGGTCAACACCGTGCGGGCGGTGCGCAATGTGACGTTTGATATTCGCAGAGGTGACAGTTTCGCTATTGTTGGCGAATCCGGCTGCGGTAAATCCACGCTGATGCGGCTGTTGAGCCGTCTCGAACGTCCAAGCTCCGGTCAGGTTCTGTGCAAAGACAAAGACATTGCCCAGCTGAGCGGCAAGGACCTTTTGGCGTTTCGCAGCACGCTGCAAATGGTGTTGCAGGACCCCTTTGGCTCTCTGCCGCCCCGCACCACCGTTGGCCGCATGCTGGAAGAGCCGCTGCGCACCCATGGATGGCGTGACAAGGCAACAATCCGCACGCGCGTGCTGAAGGTGATGGGGGAAGTTGGTCTGCCCGCTGCGCTCTATGAGGAATTGCCATTGGGGCTCAGCGCCGGTCAGCGTCAACGCATCAATGTGGCGCGGGCTTTGGTGCTGGAACCTGAAATTCTGATCATGGATGAAACACTGTCGGCGCTCGATCAGGCCGAGCAGTTCAAATTGCTTGATCTGTTCCAGACATTGCAGAAGGAATACAACCTGACCTATATTTTCATCTCCCATGATCTGGCCATGGTGCGCAAGGTCTGCAACCGGGTGGCGGTGATGTATCTGGGTGAGGTGTTTGAACTGGCGGAAAACGAGCGGTTGTTTTTCGATCCGGGCCATCCCTACACAAAAGCGCTGCTCAGCGCCATGCCAACGCTGGAAGAGCGGCGCTACCAGCCGCAGGACTGCCTGCTGGAAGGCGAACCGCCCAGCCCGATCGATATTCCGGATGGATGCAGCTTTAAGTCGCGCTGTCCGCATGCCATGGAAAAATGCAGCACGATCAGTCCAAGTCTGACGGACAGAGGAGAGCAGGATTTTGTCGCCTGTCACCTCGTCAACCCAATTTTTGGAACAGCGCCGGACAAAGGATCGCTTGCAGAGGCTGGCCCCTGACGAAAGACAGACTCCATATTGAAACAGGCAGAGAACAGCAGGAAAAAACAAGCCCATGAGTTTTACGGAAAACCGCATCAAACACATTCTGGAGATGCTGAAACTGCATCAAAGAGTGACTGTTGTTGCACTGTCCGAACAATTGCAGGTCAGCCATGAATCCATCCGTCGCAATTTGAAGGAGCTGGAGATCCGTGGCTATGCGCGTCGGGTCTATGGTGGCGCCGTGATCGACGGACATGACAGCGACCAACCGTTCGGTGAGCGTATCCGGGTCAGCGCCCGGGAAAAAGCCCGCATCGGCGAGGCTGCGGCCTCCATGGTCGAAAACGGCATGAAGATTTTCATCGATACCGGCACCACGACACTGGCCTGCCTGAAACATTTGGAATCCCGCAAGGATGTGACAATCGTCAGCAACTCCATTGCGGTTGCCGCCCATTTTTTCCCCTACCCCGATGCCAGCGTGCGCGTTCTGGGCGGGCGTATGCGGCCTGAATATCAGGCGACTTACGGCCATGAGACGGTTGCTGCCCTCAAGGAACATTTTTTCGACCTCGCCATCATCGCCATCAGTGCCATCCATCTGGAACGGGGCTTTATGGACTTCGGTGAGGATGAAGCCGTCCTGCGCCGCATTGCCCGCGGGCAAGCCAGCCGCTCCATCATCGTGGCGGACAGCTCAAAATTCGGGCGGCTCGGCTCTATCCATACCTTCGGCCTGAGCGAGATTGACGCGGTGGTGACCAGCGGTGTGCTGCCGAAAGACTTTTCCGACTACTTTTCGCAATCAAACGTGGACATTATCAATGCCTGAAGCGACTTCAAAATCATCCAAAGCGCCTATTAATCTCAAGAGGTTTCAGGCGATGGTCGATACATTGTCTGCCTTCGGCGGCGGTCCGGACGGTTCCATGAACCGGCTGACATTGTCGCAGGAAGATGGCAGGGCGCGCGACTGGCTTGCGTCCTGGTTTGCTGAAAATGGCTTTGTCCAATCCGTGGATGCCATTGGCAATCAGTTTGGTTCCGCACCGCTGGCCGGGGCAAATGCCCCTGTTGTCATGGTTGGTTCTCACATTGACAGCCAGCCGAATGGTGGGCGTTTTGATGGAGCACTGGGTGTTGTGGCGGCCTGCGAGGCCGTTTTGGCGGTGCGCGAACGATTGGCGGCGGAAAATCGGCTATCAGCCTGCAATTTCCAGGTGGTGAACTGGACAAACGAGGAAGGGGCGCGGTTTCAACCCAGCCTGTTGGGAAGCAGTGTCTTTACTGGTGCGGCTGAACTGGATTGGGCGCTGGATCGGGCGGATGGCAATGGTGTTACGGTTCGACAATCTCTTGATGAAATTGGTTATGCCGGCAAGGACAAGGTGCCTGTGCCGGATGCCCTGATCGAACTGCATATCGAGGGTGCAAGCACGCTGTTTGACGCTGAGGAAAAATTCGGGGCCTTCACCCGTTTCTGGGGGGCCATAAAATACCGCCTCGCTTTTCTCGGCTGTCAGGCCCACACCGGTCCAACGCCGATGGCAGAGCGCAAGGATGCACTGTTGGGTGCCGCCTATCTGATGGCCGATCTGCGGGCCATGGTGGAGGCTTACGGGCTTGAACTTCACACCTCTGTTGGCCGTCTGGAGGTTTTTCCCAATTCGCCCAATATCGTTCCGGCGGAAGCTCTGCTGTTCATAGAGTTGCGTTCTGCCTCGCCGGAGATTTTGGAAGAAGCGGAGCGCAAGCTGAACGCAAGCATTCAGGCTGCCGCAGCAAAAGCCACAATAGGCTATGAAATACGCTCCATTGACCGGCGCAAGGCAGGCAGCTTTGCGCCCGGTCTGGTTGCTCTGGCCGAACAAACGGCCAAAAGCTATGGCGAACCGATGCGTCATCTCGATACGGTCGGCGGCCACGATGCCGTGGCGCTATCAGCTGTTTGCCCCGCCGTGGTGCTTGCCGTGCGCAGCCAGAACGGCGTCATTCATCATCCCACCGAATATACGACACCGGAAGATCAGGCATTTGGCACGCAGGTTCTGGCCGACATGCTCTATCGCCTTGCCTGCGACGGGCTGGAGGCTGCGCAGCACTATGAGGCGGCGCAATGAAACCACTCGGCACACCAGACAATGAGGATGAAGCCCGCGCTGAGCGCGCCTTATCGCGTTTCACCACCCTCCCCTTGCACACCCTGACCTACCGTGTCGCGCTGCCCGCCGTGGCTTCGCCGTCCTATCATGCGGTGGAATCCGCTACATTCGACATCGCGCCTGATGGCACTGAACCGACATTGTTCCTGAAGATGGCCGGGGATGAAACAAAAGAACTGGTGGATGATGCCATCTCATTTGCGGCTGCAACGCGCCTGCATGATCTCGGACTTTCGCCAAAGCCAATCGCCTGCTCACCACCCGACAGGGCGATGCTTTGGGAGCGTCTGGGACAAGGCTGGCGGGCGGCGAAAATCGACGACCTCATGCACGAGGCTCCGGTATTGCAATTGATCAAGATGCAGAAGGCGATTGCCGCCGGTCCACTCTTTGGTAGGTCGTGGTCGGTCTTCGAGGGGATCGATGGGCTGTGGGCCATCATGCAAACTCTGCACGCCCCGCTGCCGGGGGATGCGTCCTGGATGTATGCCTGGACCAGGACACTCCACTCCGCCATTTCTGCTGCTGGTGTTGATTTTTCTGCGGCCCACGGCGATCCGCATTCGTCCAATGTGATGATCGGTCCGTCCGGCCAATTGCAGCTGGTGGACTTCGACATGGCTGGTGACATGGACCCCTATTATCAGCTTGGGGTGCAGATGAATGAGCTTTACCAGTTTGAGAGCCAGATGCAGCCACTTCTGGAAATGCATGACGGGGCGTTTTCCACCAAGGCCTTTGCCCGCTGCCGCCTATATGCAGCAGCCGATGATTTCTATTGGGCCTTGCGCAGCATGCTTCTGGAAATGCGCTCTCCCCGACGAAGCGTCGAGTTTCTGAAATATGCCGAATGGCGTTTCTTGCGGTGCAGAATGCTGTTGGGTCGTCCCGGATTTGAGGAATTGGTCAGATCGATTTGAAACAGGAGTAGGATCATGAACGAAATTGGTATGGCGACCACCGAAGTTGAGCACGCCCTGGAGGCTGCACTCACTCAGGTCGCCGAATGGCAAGGCCGTAAACTGCGCTATAAGGCCGTTCTCGGCGGTATCAGCAACACCAATTTCCGCATTGAGGTGGAAGGAGATCCCCTCTCCTATTTCCTGAAAATACCTGGTCGCGGTACGGAAATGTTCATTGACCGCAAGGCGGCGGCAGCGGCCAGCAAACAGGCCGAAACCATCGGCATTGGGCCGGGCACATTTGATTATCTCGCCCATCTGGACATTGAAATTGCGGAATTCATCGAAGGTCGCAGACCATCCACCCATCGCGACTTTGCCGATCCGCAGATCCGCCACAAAGCTGTTTCCCTCTATCGTGATTTTCACGCGGCGCCAGAACTGCCGCTGACCAAAACTGTTTTTGGCATGATCGACGAGCACTATGCGCAGGTGGACGAGTTGGGCGGCTATTGGCCCGTTGACCACACATGGCTGCAAGGACAGTATAAACAGGCACGCATGGCTCTGGAGGCGTCCGGCCTCGATCTCGTTGCCTGTTTCAATGATCCGATGCCCGGCAATTTCCTGATTGGCGAGAACAAGTCGATCAAGCTCATCGATTTCGAATATGCCTCCAACAATGAGCGCCTCTATGATCTGGCGATCTGGAGTGGGGAAATGTTCTTTTCAGAATCCATCGATCGGGAAATCATCGAGGATTACTTCGGCCACTATGATACCGGCTATCATGCCCGCTTCATCGTGCTGAAGGCCTTGGCTGACATAAAGTGGAGCACCTGGGCCATGGTCCAGAACCGGATTTCAACGCTCGATTTCGATTTCTATAAATATGGAATCTGGAAACATATGCGCGCGCGTTCCATTATAAACGACCCTCGCTGGCCGTACTTTCTAAAATCGCTATAAGGGTCAATTTTCGCTTTGGATTAAACAGGATTTCGAGTTGGCATTGATCCGGTCCAGCTTCAGGTGCTGTTTGAAAGTGTTGATCAATTTTAGCCATTGCCAGGCCTGTGAGTGCGAACGCCAGGTCATTGCCAAGAAAGCGCTTTGCCGGTTTGGCAGCGCGGGTCGGCGACAGGTATAAATAGATCGTGTTTCCAAACTTGTCGACGTCCGGTACAGATATGCCCGGTTTTTGGGTACCTTCACATAGGTTTTGTCAACGCGACAGTTTTTTGATCGCGGTGGGCGCCATTGCCAACGAAATCGCTCATTAGGAGTCTTACTGAAGATCACTAGCCCTCTGTCCGGCATGAATTGATTTTTTGCAACAGAGCCAAAAAACAGAGATTGAGTGTTTCCGATTAACAAAAATGGGCGTGTCGCAACTTTCCCGCGATGAAGGAGTGAACCGGCAATGTAAACTTAGCGTTTCACAGTCATGATCTGGGGTTGAGGTTCCGGTTCAGGCGGCTTGATGCCAGCGATTTGGTACCATGTTTGCATGGCTGTTTTTCGCAATTCGCAATTCGCGATGATGGGTGGATGGAATGTCGTGGCGAGGGATTGGCAATCGGCTCGTGGATGGAAACGAACCGTTGAAGGTGCCTCGCTGACTTGGAGCGCCTCATAATCCTTTCACGCCGTCGGAAAGGCTGATGAGAATTCTCGGCCCGATTGTTCAGGCCCTTGTGCGAGCGATGTTCGATGCCGGGCATGATATCACGCTTCGCCGCACCGTAGGATCGAAGCTTGTCGGTGATTATCACACGCGGCGCACGGCATTGCCCTTTCAGAAGCTTTCGCATCAAACGCTTTGCTGCCTTGGCATCGCGGCGGCTTTGCACCAGCACGTCGAGAACAAACCCGTCCTGATCGACGGCGCGCCAGAGCCAATGTTTCTTGCCGGCGATCGTGATGACAACCTCGTCGAAGTGCCATTTGTCACCGAGCCTGCCGGCTGAGCGCCGCCGAATGTCATTGGCGAAATGCCGGCCGAACTTCTCCGCCCAGAGCCTCACGGTTTGGTGAGAGACGATGACGCTACGGGCAGCCAGCATATCCTCGACCATCCGCAGGCTCAGCGGAAACCGGAAATAGAGCCAAACGGCATGGGCAATCACCTCGGCTGGAAATCGATGGCGACGATAAAGAGGATCACTGGCAAATCTGGTCATGCCACAAGATCCCAAATGTTGATCGATGCCAGGTTAGCTTTACAGTGCCGCACCGGCGATTGTGCAGTGACGTCTGGCCTTACAATGGCATCATCACTTGCTGAAGGCACTGATTCTAGAGAGCCGATGGGCCAGATAGGAGGTAAAACGTCGCTACATCTGTGCAAAACAACTTTCCGAACCTGCAGATCTGCGTTTTGTTGAAGCTGGCACTAGGGTCTAGAATCTCCCTAAATATCAGATAACAATTGTGAAAATGGCAGGAGCGCTCAATGCAGCGAAGACACGTTAACCTTTTACTAACCTTAAACTCCTTGCTCGAAAATCCGAATCGGCGCTAATAATCAATGGCGAAATTTTACTGGTTTCGCGGAAATTAGCGCCGATAGCAAAAAATGGGTTTTGAC
>NZ_CP192699.1:0-355470 GCF_021462805.2 Allorhizobium sp. Av2
ATGAGCCAGCTGCCCAACAGATTTGACGTCGAGATCGCCCAGCAAGGGGCAAAGATCTCAAGCGCGTTGCATATGCTGCGCAGCCAACAGTATCCGCCGGACGCTCGTAAGGGATTACGCAAGTTTCAGCTCGGCGAGGTCGCCGATTTCATGGGTGTGACCCAAAGCCATCTCCGACAAATCCATTCCGAAGGGAAAGGCCCGGAGATCGAATCGGTCAGCGGTCGCCGATATTATACGGCCGATCAAATGCGGGAGCTTCGCGAATATCTCGAAGCCAACAAAAAATCCGACAAGCGCTATTACGTTCCTCAACGTCGCGAAGGCGAGCCGATGCAAGTCGTTTCGGTCGTGAACTTCAAAGGTGGAAGCGGGAAGACAACGACCGCCGCACACTTAGCACAGTATCTCGCCCTCACCGGTCACCGTGTGCTTGCCATCGATCTAGATCCCCAGGCGTCGCTAACGTCACTGTTCGGCATTCAGCCCGAACTCGATGATACAGCGTCCCTATACGAAGCGCTTCGTTTCGATGAGGAGCGAAAGCCAATATCAGCGGTAATTCAGTCGACCAATATTCCAGGACTAGACGTTGTACCGGCGAATCTTGTGCTGCAGGAATTTGAATACGATGTGCCACTGTCAATTTCTTCTCGAAAAGGTGACGAGGGTCGGTTGTTCCACATGCGCATCGTCAATGCGCTTAAAGAAGTGGACGACAAGTATGACGTGGTTGTCATCGACTGCCCGCCGCAGCTCGGCTACCTTACTATCACCGCGTTGATGGCTTCCACTGGCATCCTGATTACAATCCATCCCCAGATGTTGGACATCATGTCGATGAGCCAGTTCCTACAGATGCTGGGAGGGATTATGACCCCTGTTGCAGAGGCTGGTGCCGAAATCAGGGTGGAATGGTTCCGCTACCTCGTGACACGCTTTGAGCCGACCGACATTCCGCAAGCGCAGATGGTCGGCTTCATGCAGTCGATGTTTGCTCAGCAGATGCTGCGAAACCACGTTCTTAAATCTACCGCTATTTCCGACGCTTCAATCAAAAAGCAGACTTTGTACGAGGTCGAGCGGGGAGAGTTCGTTCGGTCTACTTACGATCGAGCAATGGAAAGCCTGAATGCCGCAAATGGTGAAATTGTCGACCTGATACACAATGCTTGGGGGCGGAAATGACAAACTTGTCAGCCGTTTTTTTTCCTATTTTTGCAAGGCGAAATAATGCCTTAGCGGAGTTGAAGTCAAAGTTGGAGTTCGGTCATGGCGCGTGACAATCCATTTGCGAAGCTTGATATAGCGTCGATATCGACCGACAAATCTCCCGTAAAGCCTGGATACGCGATGACGGGCGCCGCGAAGACGGTTGTGCGATCGATTGAAGATCTCGCCGAAAACACCAAGAAGCTCATGGAGGGCGAGGTCGTCGTGGAGCTGGATCCGCGGCTGCTGGATGTATCATTCGTGGCCGATCGGCTGTCGGATGAGGGCGAAGAATACCAGGAGCTCAAACAGGCGATCAAAGAATCCGGTCAGACGACACCAATCCTGGTTCGGCCTAGCTCGTATGACAGCCAACGCTTCATGGTCGTTTTCGGGCACCGTCGTCTCAAGGTCGCCAAAGAGCTCGGGATTTCGGTCAAGGCGGTTGTCAAAAAACTTGACGACATCACGTCCGCAATCGCCCAAGGGCAGGAAAACTCTGCCCGCTCAAACTTATCCTTCATCGAACGTGCGTACTTCGCACAGAACCTGCTTGCGTCCAACATGACGAAGGACGTGGTGCGGTCGTCTCTCGCGATCGACGAGGCGATGTTGTCCAAGATGCTCGGTGTCGTGGAAGTGGTCCCTGCTGCGATCATCAAAGCTCTCGGTGCGTCCAAAAAAATCGGGCGCGACAAGTGGCTTAGCCTGCGTCAACTACTTCTCGTTCCTGCCCTCTTGAAGGTTGCCACTGAATTTACGGAGACCGCAGGGTTCGTTGAACTGGCAGAAGAGAAGCGGTTCGACGAACTTCATGATTATCTGAAGCGCTACAAGGTCAAATCGGCTGCTAAGAAGCCCAAGGGCAACGCATCCGGGAGGGATTGGACGTCGAGCGACAGTTCACTGAATTTCGTAATGAACACCAAATCGAAGAAGGTTGCGATTGAGCTTTCGAATGTCGAAGCGAAGCCCTTCAGCGACTGGCTTTCGGGCCGGATGGACCGCTTGTATGACGAGTACAAACGGTCAAAAAGCGAACGCAACGGAGATTAAACCGCAAAAGAAAAAGGCCCCCAAACGGTAAACCGTGGAAGCCTCTCTCGTCATCTCTAGCAGGATCGAGAATCGCATTTCCCGGAATCGCAGTCAAGAGTGTTGGCACCGATTTGGTGAGCGAATTTCTTTTGCCTAGAGAAAGGTGAGAGAAAAAATGCAAACGGGACATGTAACGACGCCTTTTGGGCGGCGACCGGCTACTCTTGCCCTAGTTAAGGGGCAACTGGCCATCACAGCACCGAGCCCAGGCGCACGCGTAGAAAAGTGGAAAGTGTTTCGTGACGTGTGTGAGGCGAGGGAGCGCTTCGGTCTGCAAGACAGAGCGCTCGCTGTTCTCGATGCTCTCTTGACGTTCTACCCTGAGCCACAGCTCGACCAGGATCATGGACTTGTCGTGTTTCCATCTAATGCGCAGCTATCTGTCCGCGCTCATGGGATCACAGAAAGCACACTCCGCCGGCAACTCGGAGCACTGGTCGATGCCGGACTTATCCAGCGCCGGGATAGTCCAAACGGCAAGCGTTACGCGCATCGCAGTCGAGATGGCGTAATTGAGCAGGCATACGGTTTCGATCTCAGCCCGCTGCTGACGCGCGCGGCGGAGCTTGCCCTACTTGCGCAGGAAGTCGCAGCAGAACGTGTACGCTTCCGCAGGGCAAAAGAAGCACTGACGATCTGCCGTCGCGATGTCCGTAAGCTGATTACGGCTGCGATTGAAGAAGGAGCGTCAGGAAACTGGCTGGACGTCGAGATGATGTATGTTGGAATTCTTGGTCGACTACCTCGTTATCCCGACAGAACCCAGGTCGAAGCAACACTCGACGAGATGGAGCTTTTGAGGAATGAAGTCATCAACCTCCTGGATATGCAGTTAAATACCGACTATATGCACGGCAATGCCATTCAAAATGAACGCCACATACAGAATTCAAATACCGAATCTATCTATGAACTTGAACCTAGCTCTGAAAAAGAGCAGGGCGAAAGCTTGCCGGAAGAGCCGCCAGCCAAGAGGATAGGCGTTGAACAGAAAAGGGCGAATGCAGAACAGATCAAGTCGTTTCCGCTCGGTATGGTCCTTCGAGCTTGCCCCCAGATCGTAGACTATGGGCCGGGCGGTGGCATATCGAATTGGCGCGAGTTGATGACGGCGGCCGTAGTGGTCCGCTCAATGCTCGGAGTAAGTCCCTCAGCCTACGAAGAGGCCTGCAATGCGATGGGGCCGGAGAATGCTGCCGCGGCAGTGGCGTGCATCCTAGAGCGCTCGAACTACATCAACTCGGCCGGTGGTTATCTACGTGATCTGACTAAACGCTCGGAACGAGGAGAGTTTTCAATTGGGCCTATGCTGATGTCGCTGCTCAAGGTAAACGGCGATGGCAACCGGCTTGCGGGTTAGCGATGTCAATAAGCGCAATGTGTTGAACCTAGATGACGAGGTAAGGCTCTCATACAACCGCTACAATCTTGTCAGCCGTTTTTTTCGGAATTTTCCTCATAAATTACTGATGCTTATACGAGATGAGTGCGCGTAATTTCTCGTTGAATTGATGGCTGGGCCTGGTCTATGCCAATCGACGCGAGAGCGGCTTTCACGCTACCGGACGACGAAAGCTTTATCGCGGGTAGACGCCTGCCTTCACAGCAAACGTGCAGCACGACCGCTTCGACGGGTAGCGCTATTGTAATAGCTCGACGCCTGCTGCACTGAACGATGCCTCGACTGCTCCATGGCTTCGGGGAGGGGTATGCCGCGGTTAGCCGCTTCGGTCAGATATCCTGATCGTAGCCCATGTGCCGAAAACTCCGCAGGCTCCAGCCTGCGCCAAGCTACGCCGCAGCAAAGGCGGCGCTTGTCAGCTTCACCCGGAGCTGGGCCCTTGAACTGGCTGCGGGCGTAATAACGGTGAACGCCGTTTCGCCGGGGCCAACGGAGACGGCGTTGTTTCGGGCGAACAATCCTGTCGGCAGCGAGAGCGAAGCGCGTTACCTCTTCGGCGTTCCAATGGGCCGCTTCGGAAGACCGGAGGAAGTCGCTGGGGCAATCGAATTCCTGCTATCGGATGACGCTGGGTTTATTACCGGGTAGACGCTTCATGTCGATGGAGGGGCCTCAATCGGCAAGTCTTCGTTGTAGATTCATCGCGGTCTATCTGGAGGCAGTGCCGGCCGATCCGCGTCTTCAAAGCATACGCGCAGCGCGCCCGCTTCGGCGGGTCGCGTTGTTGTAATAGCTGGAGGCCTGTTGCACCGAACGGTGTCGCGACTGCTCCATTGCTTCGGGGAGGGGGATCCCGCGGTTGGCGGCTTCCGTAAGATATCCCGACCGCAACCCATGCGCCGAGAATTCCGCAGGGTCGAGTCCAGCCATCTCGGCCCGCCGCTTGACGATCGCATTGACCGCGCCCGGCTCCAGCGCCCGCTTCGAGACATTGCCCCAGCGATCGATCTTCCGAAAAATACTCCCGCTTTCGATTCTTCCAGCCGCCATCCATGCGTTCAAAGCATCCACGGGCCGGCCCGTCAGATAAACGGCCTCATCGCTTTCGGCACCTGACGTCTTGGTGCGACCGAGATGGATGGCGAGAGAGGGGAGGGGAGGGGCACCCTCGACGGTGATGGGTGGCTCGACGGTGAGCTGCTCCCTGCGCAGACCGGCAGTCTCACTGCGACGACGACCGCCCGAGGCAAAAGCCACCATCAGGATTGCCCGGTCGCGGATGTCACGAAGGCTGTCGGTGCTGCAGGTCGCGAGCAGCTTTGCCAGCACGTCGCCGGTGACGGCCTTCGCGCTCTTGCGTTTCCTTGGCCGCGGCGTCGCCCGAACGGCGAGGCGTATCGCGGATTTCAGCGAAGGGGAGGAGAAGACGCCTGACAGCCCTCGCCATTTCGTCAGTGTCGACCAACTGGCGAGCCGCCGCCGCACCGTGTCGGGTGCATGCGGTCCTGAAGATCGAAGAAAGCCTTGCTCACGCAGGCTCTGCTCGACATCAGCTGGCATGCCGTGGTGAGGATCGATCTCGCGCTGGTCGGGCTGCCAGAGATGGTGGGCGACGAATTTCAGCAGCAGAGCTTCAGGCGCCGGCCAGGGGAGGGAGGCGCCGGTTGCCGCGAGCGACCAGGCCTGTAAATAGGCGAGGTCGGAGGTGAGCGCGCGCAGGGTGTTTTCCCCCATGCCCTCATTGACCAGGTGACGCAGCGTTTCGATGTCCTGGTCGGTCAACAATTCGGCCAGTTCGTCGCGCCGATCGATTGGCAGCACACTGGCGATGGTATCGAGTTCGTCGGCGCGGCGATCGACGGCCGTTTTTGAAATAAATGCCTTGGCCACAGAGAAACTCCGGATCTACGGTTTCGGCGGCCGCGCGCGCCGTGCTTTGTGTCGGTTTTCGCTGATTTGCGGGGAAAAATCAATAACCCCTGATAAGGAATACTTATCGATGGTTATAACCCCAACCGGCAATCATACCATGTGAGGAACCGTAATATCCACATAGCGTTCGTGTAAGAAATCATTTACCATGATTTCAATGGCTTATGATCTCGCGAAAATCAGCATGACAGCCCTGATGCGGCCGGCTTTCGACGCGGCAATCGCGCTCACACGTCTCGACGAGCGCGTAGCCCGTTCGCCGGTCGGGCACGGCTTTATCGAGCGCAGCCAATTCACGGATGCCTGCGCCTCGCTGTGGATCGACGGCGAACTCGTCCACCTCGAAGACCTCGTCCTCCACGACGATATCAGAGATATTCGTACACCCACCCACGAACTGACCATCGCCCGCGACGTCCTCAAAACCCGCCGGCGCATATCTGGCCAGCCACCCGGCTGGGCACTCTCGCCCGATGGCCTGCGCAGTTTGCGGGGGCAGGCGTGGCCTGCAGCATCATCTGGTGGCGATGTCCACGTCGAGAAAGAAGTCGGCGTGGTGCATTCCGGCGAACCCGTGAAAGGGGAGGGGGAGGAGTGCGATGATGACGCCGGCCCGCTGGCGGAGGAATTCGCCGCCATCGACGCGGTGCTGGCCCGCTCCGACGCCGCGATCGAAGAGGCAAGATCGCCCGGCCCCGCCACAAGCGCTCGGGCCAAGGATCCGCTGGTCTATGATCTCGACTGGGACGAGGACGAGCGGCTGGAGGAATGGCGCGGCGTGCTGCGGCAGGCCGAACATCTGCCGGCGGTGTTGCGGGCGATCGTCGCCCTCGATGCCTGGAACGAGTTGGCCGTCCTACAGCACGCCCCCTGGCTCGGCCGGCTGCTGGCGTCGTCGATCCTGCGCCAGGCCGGCGTCACGTCAGGTGCCCATCTCGCCGCCGTCAATACCGGCCTCAAAACCATCCCGGTCGATCGCCGCCGGAACCGCGACCGGGAGACAAGGCTGCTCGCCATCGCCCACGGGTTTTTGGCGGCCGCCGAGATCGGGCTGAAGGAGCATGACCGGCTGGCGCTGGCCAAGACGATGATGGATAGAAAAGTGGATGGGCGGCGGATCTCGTCAAAACTTCCAAAACTGGTCGAGCTGGTGATGGCAAAACCGCTGGTGTCGGCGGGGATGGTGGCGAAGACGCTCGAGGTGACGCCGCAGGCGGCGCGGCGGATCGTTTTGGAACTCGGCCTTAGAGAGATGACGGGGAGGGGGAGGTTTCGGGCGTGGGGCGTATTGTAAGAGTTGTTGCAAGGTGGCTTCTGGTTTGAAGCCACCTCGTTCGATCGCTGTAATCAGCTGGCAAAGATAGACTTGAGCCAGCGCAGGAAGCGCTTGAACAAGGAGTCCTTGGCGTACTTTTGCTCAAGATAAGCAACGCGACGTGCTTCCTCCTTGCTGCGTCCTGCCATGATTTGCTCGGGCGTCCACTGGCCACACCATATGATCTCCCCACCATCGACTACGTAGTGAGACTGGCATGGCTTCTGCCAATTTCCTACTGACGGCCAGAGTGATGGGCCGGTTGCTTTTTCGGAGAACGACCATTCAGTTTCTCCTAACGGAGTGCGGATCTTTTCCCCGCATCCACAAGCGCACAGATGAGCTGCGGTTCCGTATTTCGTGGACACGTAAAGAATGCCCGGCTCTAGTTGCTTGGGCATGAATTCTACGTGTCGCAGTTTGATGTTATTCAGTTTCATCGCCGTAGATTTCCGATACCGTCTTCAGATCGCCTATCTCGAAAAGCGTGTGGAACGTTGGCGCTTCTTCATGATAGAAACCTTTGAGCTGCTTATATTTGATAACTGCAAGCGCTGCGTTGAGTGCATTGAGTTCGCCGATCTGCACATTCGTTCGATAAAGGTTTTCAGGGGGATCGGAAAGCTCCGACAGTCCTAGCTTTAAGACCTCTGATGCATGTTCAGCATCGTAAAGGGTCGCTCTAAGCATGCCATTTAACAGGCCAGTTTTTCGATTCAATCCCATTCCCACGTCGATGAACGGTATGCCAAGTGACATCAGCACACTGAAAATCCCCGATCGTGATGAGCCCTTATCGACGCAGACGAATGCGAAGGTGACGCCTCGGAGATCGTCACGACTCTCGACATCCACAAATTTTGCTTGAAGCTTTAGACCATGCCGGAAGTTTTCGTACCGTTCTTGGTAGACTTCTGCCTTGCTCCTCTGAAAGTCATGCTCGTCCAGCTTACCTGGCGACCTGTATGCGTTGTGAACATGGTACGCATCGACGTCGAAACCCAGAATTTCCCTAACGGGAGTTTTGACCAGAAAGTCGAGGACGTAAGCGCCCGTCCCGCCCAATCCGATGATTGCGACGACTTCGTCGGAGAACTTTGAGGATAGTTCGGTGATTTCAGCACGGCTGGTAAGGGTGTCGTTGAACTTGAACACCGATCCTTCGCCCTCGTCAGAAACTACTCTAAATGTGTAGGGGGTCGCTCCGTGCAGCTCTGTTGCGGGCCCAGAGATAATTCCCGCATAGGAATCGATCTTATCGAAAAAGTTGGCAAAGCCAGTGAGCACACCATTCGTATTCGGCTTATTCGATAACTGGCGTTGCACCACGATGTCGCTAGCACCGGGGCCAAGTGCTAGCCCTGTCGCCCTGTCGTTCATGTTTGTGATAGGGCTGCCGTCAACGTTGTGGGGTGCGCTTCCAGCGAAGAATACCTGATGGTCGTCTTGCTTGACATGGACCTGGTCCGTGAAAACGAGCTTCGCTACGAACGCACCAGTCTGCAGACCTCGCTGGCTGTCCACATAAGGGATGTCGCGAATGATGAGATAGTTGCTGTCGAAGCCAACAGCATACCCTTTCTCAACTAACCGACGGATATCGTCGTTATGACTGGCCAGTTTCTGATACACTAAAGATCATCCCATTTTTGACTTTGACAGATGCGCCTTTGACGAGAATTCCCTCTGGCTTGTTGCCAGGGCCATTCTTGTATTTTACGGAATATGTGATTTCCGGATGCTGTGCGTAGTCTGGGACTTCCAGAGTGACCACTTCGTCATACGAAATTCTGTTCTGGTCCCATTCATGAGGCGTGCCCTCAACGATGATGGTGACCGGCCCATGCTTTGCTCGAGTTTTGAACTCCTCGGTGCCCGACTTCGAGATGCGGACCTCATCTGACATCCCCACGATCTTATCTGGCTGGTCTTCTCTCTCGAGCAGGATTTCAAAGCCATCCTCTTTGCCCGCCAGAAACAATAACGTGTGCCCGGTCGCTTTCTCCAGCGGCCAAGCCATGCTCAGGCCGTCAATCAGGAACTGGAAAGTCACATCGCTTTTGATCACGAAGAAGCGAAGAGATTTTTTGAGATCGGCCAATTCGGTCGGCCGAAGTGTCTCGATTTCATAAGATGGAAGCTGCTGGAGGACGATGAAGTCCTTCAAAGGATGAGCTCCGGCAGCCTCGCCGATCTGTGCGCCGGTGACCTTCTCGTCGTCAAAGAGGTGCTCAACAAAGTTGAGATCCTCACGACCAATCCGGGCTTTCATTTTCTTGGACATGCCGAGTTCCTTTCTCGTTTCAAGAACGATGCCCGATACGGTCAGCGTCTGCAGTTAATTTACGTTAACTAAAAATCGATTGTCAACAGTCTACTTTTGATTTACAAAATATGAAAAATAATTGACGAAGGCAGCCATGCACATTCCCACAAGCGAAATCCTCGAACTTTTTGATGCGGCCTTGTCAGCCGACTACACGAAGGTCCGGAGGATAGGATCACGCGTTTCTCAGGCCGTAGCAGCGGAGGATCCTGAGGCCGCGAAAGCATTGCGATCGTTGCTGAGGCGCAAGGGAGTGCCTTTGCAGGCGTCAGGTTATTTGGAAACGCTCCCTGTCGATTCCAAATCGCGATCGCCACTCGTCGAGGAGCAACCATGGCCGACCAGTCCGCTCTTTGTTGATGAGCAGAGCGGTAGTATTTTCAGGAATTTCATTGAGGATGCGACGAACGTTCAGATTTTGACCGAAAAAGGTCTCGGGACTCGGCTCTCAATGCTTCTTTCGGGGCCGCCTGGCACGGGGAAGAGCCTCTTGGCCGGTCATTTGGCCGCCCAATTAAATAAGCCACTTTATGTCGTACGGCTGGATTCTGTTGTTTCATCATATCTTGGGGACACCGCGAAAAATCTTCGTAATGTCTTCGACTTCATTCCTTCGAGAAACGCTGTCCTTTTTCTTGACGAGATGGATGCCGTCGCGAAGATTCGAGACGATAAGAATGAGCTTGGTGAATTGAAGCGTGTCGTCAACACGCTGATCCAAGGCCTGGACTCGCTCGATGATCAGTCAGTTGTCATCGGAGCGACCAACCACGCTCAATTGCTTGATCCAGCAATTTGGAGACGGTTCCCCTATAAGATTGAACTGGGGTTTCCCTCTGAAGAGGTTCTTTGTGATCTGTGGAGCCATTATCTTCAGAATGACAACAGCGATTCGACCGTATCGCGAATGCTTGCGAAGATTGCGGCCGGTCTTACTGGAGCCGAGGTTGAAGATTTGGCATTAGCGGCGCGACGGCACGCGCTTCTAGATAAGCGCGAGGTTGACTTGGCAGCCGTTGCGTGGGCGGCGATGTGCTTGCGAGAAGGCCGCTATGCGATGCCTGCGCGCGACGGAGTTAGTACCGAAATAAAGAAGAAATTGGCAAGCCAACTTGTCAATACATCTGGCGTGAGCGGCGCTGACGTTGCCCGATTGCTTGGTGTCAGTAGACAAGCGATTTCTGGATATTTGAGAGACGAACGCGATGGCACCTGAGCCCCCAAGTCGAAATCCGCTTCTTAACCCTGTCCTTCTTTTGAAAAAGGAGCCCGTTCCGGAAGAGCCTCACATTTCAGGAAAGGGAGAGGACGGGATTGTTGCGGCGCGCCTACAGCAACAACGTAGGGAGCTATACCGTGATGCCCAGGAGGTGATCAGGGCTGTGGACGAGACGCCGAAGCACGGCGGTAAGCTCCATATTGTTGCGAAAATGTTTGGAGACTCGCTTGCGCCATCCTGGATACCGCGCGGCTTGTTCGATGAGCGGTCCGGGTGCAAGTTCACGGCGCCAATAAACGGTGGCTATCTGATCGAGGTCGAAGCTGCAAAGTTACCCCTGTTGGGGCGCCATATTCAGGGCGCAACAACAATCGAGGCCCGCACCGCCATCTCGCGCGTCCGTTCGATCTCCACTTTTGGCGAAGAAGCGATTCTTCGCGGTCGTACGATCGACGCGCTCTGGAATGCGGCAGATGAGTTGAAGGAAGGACGCGGCTTTGTCGTCTGGCTAACACCTTTCCGCGATGAGCAGGCACGTGAATCCGTTGTGCAAACTCTGAATCGCATCGAGTCGGAGGGTCATCTGATGCCGACTTTTTCAGGCGTTCTTCTTGCAGGACAAACGAGCGGTGAAGACGGTCTTCCGGCCAACGTAAATCCTAGGCAAACTGCTGTAAGCAGGGCCGTCCGTCGCTATCGCAACAATGGCGCAGCCAGAACTTTCGCAGCAATACCTTCCAAAGAAGCACTCATCGAGCTCATCGCGTCGGGATCATCATTTCGCATTGATCCGGTTCGTCGGATTGAAGTGACCTCGCCAGGGATTGGGGCGCAGCCAGTCCCGCCTGCGCCAACCCTGGCATCCCAACCTATCGTCGCTGTGGTTGATGGTGGATTGACGGCAAATTCATATCTTCCGTTGGAAGCTTGGCGAGCACCGTCACTTGTTGCTGCTACAGTTGCGGACACTGCGCACGGAAATAGGGTGGCATCGCTCGTAGTGCATGCTCACGCGTGGAATAATCAGCTCGAGCTACCTCAATTGGAATGCCGACTAGGTACGGTCCCTGCAGTGGCCAAGGCCGGTGGAAATGCAGGCGTAAATCCAGATGCCCTGATCGACTATCTGCGACAGGTAGCTCGTCTTTACCCAGACGCCAAAGTTTGGAATTTATCGTTCAACCAAGTGTTGCCCGAAGGCGATCTATTCAATGTCAGCTATCTCGGCCATGAGTTGAACGCGATAGCGCGGGAATTCGGCTTGCTGCTCGTAATCTCTATTGGAAATCGCCGGGCGGATAATCCAACACACCAGCTATGCCCTCCTGCCGATTGCGATGCTGCGATTGTCGTTGGCGGCAGGCAGTTCGATAACAGGGGAAAGCCGGCCGATGCATGCGGCGTCTCGCTCGTCGGCCCGGGCCCTGAGGGCATGCTGAAACCCGATCTAAGCTGGTTCTCAACATTAAATATGTTAGGTGGTGGGGCGCCCCAATCCGGCAGTAGTTACGCTGTCCCTCTAGTTTCATCCTTGGCTGCGCATACCTTCGCAAATTTGAAGGACCCAAGCCCGGACCTAGTCAAAGCACTTCTGATTGATCGTTCGGAGGCTGACGCACATCATCCTTCGACGGGATGGGGAACACCTTATCGAGGAACGATGCCATGGATCTGTGCGCCCGGTACCGTAACGATGGCGTGGAAAGCAGGGCTAACCCCCGGGTATGCATATTTTTGGGATGAAATCCCGATCCCGCCGGAGTTGATCAAGGACGGGAAACTCTTCGGAAAGGCGCGGTTGACAGCGATCCTTACCCCTAAGGTATCGGAAGCTGCGGGCACAAATTACTACGCAACCCGAATTCAAGTCGCGTTGCAATACCGTAAGGCAAGCGGTGACATTGGAAATCTACTTGGCAGCATGAAAGAGGACAAGGCGCCCGAGATGGATGCGCGGACGGAGCTAGCCAAGTGGTATCCGGTAAGGCGTCACATGCGCGATTTTTCGAAGAAGAGCGGGATCGGATATTCTGGCGCCACCTTCCGGCTCAGAGCGCAGGTGTTTTCCCGCGATCTGTATCAATTCAACTTGACTGGTAGCCAACGAGAATTGGGTGAGCAATCCGCCGCATTCGTACTAACGTTCGAAGCTGGCGATAACAGCTCAATCTATAACTCGACGGCTCATCGAATGAGGAACTTTGTCGAGAGTGCGGTTATTAACCAAGAAATTGAAATCCAGTAGAGTTCCCAAATCCTGGGATGCCCGTCGCGTAGTGAGCGGATTGACACCCGCACGTTAAATGCCAGCTTAGCTGGCGCCTAGACCCCGGCGACGAGCTTGGCGATCTTGACAGCGTAACGGTCGGTCATCCCGGACACATAGTCGGTCAGCGCATGGAGAGCTGTGTATTCGTCTTTGACGTCTCGCAAATCGAGGTTAGCTGCTCGGCGAAGCTGCTCGTGGTACCCGTCGAGCCCGGCCGGGTCCCAATTCCTGGCGCGCAATTGCTCGAAGACGCCGATTAGTCCGTCAAGCACCCGGTGCAAGACGTTCCGTCCGAAGACCTCCAACTCCGTCTTGCGAGGAGAGGTGAACAGGCGCTGCCTGGAGAGATTCTCGATCGCGGCGAATTCCCTACTTCTAGCCGATGCCTCGATGAGCGATCCCGAGAACGAGCCCGACATGATCGCATCATAGTTTGCCTTGAAGGCCGCGACACAGGCATCAATGGCCGAACCAATCGCGCGAGCGCGGGCATAGGCGATGATCTCGTCGGTCGTTCGGTCGGCTAGGTCGACGTTGGGGATGCCGGCGAGCGACTGAAGATGCTTCAGGACGATGTCCTCGTTGAAGTCGCCCGACGCGTAGGCGTCCTCAAGATCGAGGATGTTGTAGCAGATGTCGTCGGCGGCCTCTACGAGGAAGACAAGCGGGTGGCGGCGCCACCAGCGATCGGCGCCTAAGGTTTCCACGGGCAGCCCCACCGCTTCGGCGACTTGGGCGAACAGCTCGGCATCGCTTTCGAACACGCCGAATTTCTTGAGCCCGCGATACGGTTGCTTTGCCTTGGCGCGGACCCTGGCGGTTACCGGATACTTCGCGAAGGCGCCAAGCACGCCCATCGAGAGGCGCATGCCGCCCTCGTTCCGGTACATCTCAAGCCTGCTGATAATCCTGAAGCCCTGCGCGTTCCCCTCGAAATCCTGGAATTCCAATCGAAGCGGCGTCTCGATTGCGCCGAATAGTTCGGACGGACCGCGGAAGCTCTCCGCGAACCAGCTTCCGATAGCCGCCTCGCCCGAGTGTCCGAAGGGCGGATTCCCTATATCATGGGCAAGGCAAGCTGCCTGCGTCATCCCGGCGACGACGTACTTTTCGCCGGCACCGAGGCCGTGCTCTTTCTCGAGCCAGTCGCCGACGGCAATGCCCAGGGAGCGGCCGACGCTCGCCGTCTCGACGCTGTGGATCAGTCGATGGTGTAGGTGGTCGTTTTCGTACAGGGGATGGACTTGCGTCTTGTTGGCAAGGCGACGGAAGGGAGCAGAGAATGTAATTCGGTCGGCGTCCTGAATGAACGTCGGTCGATCGGTTTTCTCAACGTAATTCGCGTCGCATAAACGCCTGCGGTCGAGGAGGTTTTGCCAATCCACGGGGGCTCTCCAACTATCTGTGCGCTACAACTATCACGTTAGTGGCTGCCAAGGACAGCTGTGTACGCAACGAATACAGAATTAGAATCCGTCTACCACCGCCGCCGTACGCCAGCCGGGACGAGGTGTATCGAACACTCGCGGTCGGTCGCGGATATCGCCAGTTACTCACGCGGGCTCCAGGGCGAAGGGCAGCCGGGCTGGGTCGGCAGCCGCTACGTCCCTATCGAAATCGGCGCGGGCGTAGTCCCTTGGATAGTAGCTGAAACTCTTGAGCTCGAAATAGGAACCGGTATCCATAAATCGGCGAGAGAGCGATAGACTTGCCGCCTCGGCCTCGGCGGCGTCGAAGTCCTTGCTGAGGTGCATCATCGTGATGCCGGTTGCTTCGGCGCTCGCCGGATCCACCGGCCTGGCCCCGCGGGCAATCCAATCGCTAAGCAACGGGTCGGCCGTCTTGGGCGGCCCGTAGGCGATGACCGGGCCTACGGACACGCCTGCGATCGCCGAAACGTGGTGGTCAAGCCATGTCGTCGTTTCGTCGAGGGTCCGCTGTGTTTCACCTGCATAGAGCAGCACATTCGCTTTGACCCGCACGCCGTGTTCGCGGCACGCCTCGACGAGGTCGGATGCGCGCCTGAGATACCTGTCCGGATCACGGGACTTCCCCATGGCCAGGATTTGGGCCGGAGACGCTGTCTCTAGCCCAAGGTCGATGACTTTCAGCCCCGCCTGCGCCAGCGCCGCGACCGTTTCCGGTGTCATGGCGTCCACCCGGGTCTCCGTCCGCCATTCGACGCGGAGCCCGAGGCGCTCGACAGCCAAAGCGAGGCGCTCGCTCCATTGGCGACTGGGCGCGAACATCGACGACTGAAGGTAAGGGTGAATCGCAGCTCCGCGGTACTGCTCCTGTACGAGAGCCATCGATGCGGCGAGGTCGTCCGGATCTCGCAGCTTCTCAAGCGGGATATCGCGCTCTTCGCAAAAAACGCATTTCATGCCGCAACCGCGAGAGGCTTCCACGCTCGGCTGATACCGCTCGTAGCCGTCCACCAGCAGGTGATTCAAAGTGAACCCAGGGGTCGGCGCCGACAGCCTGCGAAGGTCTGGGTTCCCGCTCAGAAGGCTTTCGACGATCGGCTCGCCAAGCCCTTCGACGAGAATATCGGCCTCGGGCAACTTGGTGCGCAACCACGCGACATCGGGCCCGACCACCCACCTGCCTCCGACAATGATCCGACAATCACGATCTGCCTTCTTTGCAAGCGCGCAGAACGCTTTGGCCCAATCGAGGGCATAGAAGCTCGGGATAGACACCATAAGTGGAAAGGACGAGGGCAGCGCCCCCCTTGCCACGAGGCGCTCCATTGCCACCTCTGGCGTGTCATGTTCCCCATGAAGTAGAAGCGTTTCATAGCCCTTGAGCTGCAACATCGTTGCCAACGACAAGGCGCCGTAGTTGAGGTAGAGTTGTCTACGGGCGAGGGAGTGGTCGCGCTTTTTAGGGGCGGACATACCCGCAGAGACAAAGACAACAACATTTGATCGAGCCATGAGCTGCCTTCCTGCGGCGCGGGTTAGTCATATAGGAGTTCAACTTGCCGTTTGTAAGTATTGAGGGAATCGACGGCAGCGGAAAATCCGTGCAGGTCAAACGCCTTGTCGAGCGTTTGCGTGGGGAAGGCAGGAGCGTCGTGCAAACGAAGGAACCCGACGGCGGCCGGCTCGGGAAAGAAATCCGCGCCATCCTGACCCAAGGCGACCGGCAGCTTGAGCGTGTGGAGGAACTGCTGCTGGTCAACGCAGCCCGGTACGACCACGTCCAGAGTGTGATCCGCCCGGCCTTGGTCCGCGGGAACTGGGTCGTGTCGGATCGCTACTTCGATTCGACCTACGCCCTGCAAGTCTTCGGCGCGGCCGAGGATCTCAGACCTCTCCTCGACGCCGTTCTGCACGCAGTTGTCGGTGACGCACGACCGCATGCGACTATCATTCTCGATTTGCCACCACACAGGGCTGCGGCACGCAGGACAATCCGGAAGGACGGTCCCGGCGATCCCGCTGAGGACGGGCGGAACTTCGTGCAGATTGCAGATGGCTTCCGTTCGGCCGCGGCGAACGACCCCGGACGCTGCCATCTAGTGAATGCTGACCGCACCGAGGAGGAGGTGGCAGCCGACATATGGTCAAGAATTGCCACTCTGTTGTAGATGTCAGAATGAGGGTCGCGTTTCCCTAGACCAACCCGACACCCTCCTCTCCGAGGAATCGGCTCGGAGGATTACCAAAGCGGTCGCGGTCATATACATACATCAGCAGTCTTTCCGCCCGGGTTACCGCGACGTAGAACTGCCGCCGTTCTGCATCGACCGCTTCAGGGGTCCGTGCTTTGAAGTGAGGCATCGATCCTTCCCTCAGGCCAATCACCGCGACAGCTGCAAATTCCCGTCCCTTCGATTCATGGATGGTCATCAACCGCAACGCTTTGTCAGGGCTAGCAAACATGCCAAGATCATCGATCGAGAGGTTATCGACATCGATGTTGTTGTGCCGCATGTCTGAAACCATCTCCCGCACGGAAGCGAAAAAGTCGGCTTCGTGCTTCGGTGGAAGCCACTGGTCCTTCACCAGGACACGACCAACCTCCTGCGCCGTCGCGTCGAGCCATTCGACGCCGTCGAGCGACCGCGCCAAATCCTTCGCGATCCGTAGAAGCGCAACCATAGTTCTCCGTCCGTCAAAGCCATAGACGTCAAATCGGCTTTCCCCGCTGGCATCCTGGATCGCATTGAACGTCGCCCGCTCCAGCTGCCGGATGTTGTAAAGATGCTCATCTGTAATGGCAGCTCCAAGCTGCTCCGCCAATGACGCGAAAAGCCGCGAGCGCCTGTAGGGCCTCGCACCCGGGCCGACCACACGGATCCCATAGTCCCGAAGCCCACGAGAAATAGGATAAAGCGCGTTCCAGCTCTTGGCCAGGATTGCTGACCGGCCCAATGGCAACTTCATGCGCTCGATTGCCGGCAGGAACTCGTCCGTTATAGCATCGAAGACTTTCCCCGTCGAAACGAGATGGACCGGCTCTGCGCAGTTCTTCGCTTCGCCCTCGCTTGTCATTGCCGGATTGCGAGGAAAGAGGCGCTCGGCATGTTCGACGACTGCCGGACTGGATCGAAAATTCCAAGATAGGGACAGGTCGCGCTTGGCTCCGATCTCGTCAGCGAAGGGGTCGATGAGCTCGGGTCGCGCGCCCGCAAATCCGAAGATTGACTGAGCGGGATCGCCGACAAGGAAGAACTTTGAGCGCTTCTCCTGATGGAGAAGTCGGAGGATCTCGACCTGGATTTCCGTCGTATCTTGAAACTCGTCGATCAGAAACGAACGAAACTTCGTCGCGACAGATCGGGACACCTCTCGATCGTCTCGCAGCAAGCAGTAGGAATGATAGAGGATGCTGGCGAAGTCGATAAAACCGCGCTCGGCTGCCAGTCGCATGAAGTGCGGCGCGGCGAGGGCGATCATGTCGTCTTCCAGCGCAGATCCTATATACCGACCGCTGGCATCGAGACCGATCCCGCCGAAACGCACATAATCTTCAAAACGAAGATCATATCGGCCGACCATCTCCGCGGCGAGATCGGCGATTTCGACAAACTCGGCTCTCTCCGAGGTCAACACCTTCATAGTGCCGGAAAAACCTGTGACCCGGCTCGCGAAGGGCCGCAGAATATGGTGCAGACAGAACGAATGTATCGTCGAAACGATATAGTTTGTCTGGCTATCCGGCATGAGGTGGGCCGCCACGCGGGCGTCGATTTCGTTGACCGCAGCATTGGTATAGGTGATGCATGCTACAGCAAAGGGCGTCCCCCGGACCTCCTCTACTTCCTTCACGAGCCTTGCAACGATCGTCCGAGTCTTGCCGCTTCCTGGGCAGGCCTTCAAAAGCAGATTGCCGGGATGATCGAGAGCGAGCTGTTGTTGCGGTGTCAGCTTCATTCGAGCAGCCAATCTACTGCGTTGCGAACATAGTCAGGGATGGCGGCCTTTTCCGAAATGTTTTCGGCTGCGAGCTGCGCAAAGCGCGCCTTGCCGAACCGCTTGGCCGTGTTAAGCACGCTCTTCTTCAAGCCGTCGTCAACCAAACCGAAGAGATCGGCCATCTCGAGTTTTTTGGAAATCCGGGGCGCGCCAATGCGCGCTGCTGCCTTCTGCAGCATGTCCAGATTCTCGGGAAGGGTGATCTCCCGTTCAAATGTCGTGGCTCCAAGGAAGACTTTTACATAGTCCCCTTCCAGGGCGGTGAGGATCTCCTTCTCCGGCGCATCGATTTCATCATGGTCCTCGTCGTCGGTCAGCTTGGCGTCCGATGGTTCCTGATCTGCATCAGCCACGATCGCGCAGCGCTTCGGCAGGCCGATTCCGGAAAACAATCGTGCATAGGCTCCGAAATGGACGCCGTGTATGGGCACGATTGAGATTCCTGCGCGTTCGAGGTCTATGCCCATGGCCGATCTGACAAGGCCGGGAAGCAGAAAAGCCTCCGCCGCTCCCTCGACCAGCATTATCCTGCGGGCAAACAGCAGGTTTGATTTGGTTGCGTCTAGATAGCGCTCAAGATCGGCAACGTCGTACGGTGTCAGTGCGGTGTTAGAAGTGATGGTCGAGACGTAAGGGGCGTTGCCGCCCGTGTTGGTCATCATCACATACGACGACAGCGGCGCCTTTGCCGTCACCTGGGTACTGTGGGTGGTGACAATCGACTGGAACGGCAACTCGCGCAGAGCATCCAGCAAGACGCTCTGCAACTGGGGATGCAGATGTGCCTCGGGCTCCTCGATCAGGATCAGTTCGCCCGCCGCCTTGCCTTCTGCCGCGCGCTTGCGAAACTGCTCGATCAAGATCGCAATGTAGAGCAGATTGTTCATGCCAAGACCGTTGCGTCTCGGCTCAAAGGCTTTCAGGGATGGGCCACTCAAGAGGATCCGGATGTTTCGCAGGATCGACTGGAAGGTGGGCGAACTCAGCCCAATATCGACATCGAGCGCAAAGGCGTCGCCCGTCACGTCCTTTAACGCTCCATCAATGGCATCCGCAACGGATTCGATCGCCGGTGATTTTTCAATCGCGTCGTTTGCGGCCTTTACGGCGGCGATCAATGCCGCCTGCTCACCTGCTCCGATTTTGGTCGCCTCGATCAGGCGAATGAGCGGCGACCGGCGCATATCGGCAAGATCTCCTTCGACATCGCGGAGCGCATGGAGGAACACCACCCTGTAGGCCTGAAGATATTGCAAGCCGACAGAGCGCGCTCCAATTTCGTCGTTATCAGTGTCCCATTCGAAGTCGGCAAGGTCGATGTTGGGATCGCCGCCGCCATAGAGCTCCCATCCGAAATCTTCCAGCGTGAGGCTGTCAGCGGTTCGACCGCCGGATGCCAGCTCACCGCGGACGAGGTTTTTGGGACGAAACCTATAGAATATTCGGGCTCGACCGTCTCCAAGCTGGGTCCCATGAAGCATCGCTACCTCGTTATCGCTCGCCTCGTAGCCTGTGAACTCCACGCCCACCAAAACTTGGAAAGGCCGGCTTTGATCGATGCCGCTATGGACGTCGTCTTTCTGCAACGCGCGAAATGCAGACGAAAAATCGACGTCTAGACAGAGGCGAAGCGCTTGGATGAAGCAAGACTTACCCGTATTATTTTCACCGATGATGCAGGTCGCCTTGTCCTTTATACTGACGTCGACGAAGGAAAGGGATCTGTATCCCTTGATAACAATACGGCTCAAATGCATTCGGCACCTTTGGCTCAAAAGAATATACAACCGCTACTATTGCCGATTCGGTGGTTGTCTTCATCATCGGTTGCGTCTTTCTTGCTAAAAAAATATATGGAGCGGCCAACCTCGAATTGGTTCCGTGCCGCCGCTTCCTCTCAAGCACCACCTGCGCGACTCTGGTTGCTGAAAGAACGAAATTGGTAAACCGGCGGGCGCCGTGAAGCAAAAAGGTTTTATATTTCAGTATCATAAAAACTGACACCACCGGATCTCGGTTCGATTCCCATCAAGAGCGAAGAGGAACCAGATGTTGGCGTCCGCCTCTCTATCGGGTGCAGACAGATGGAATGAAGAGGCGGGCGAGCCTACGCCTGCTCGGCATATCGGTCGATGTTTGTGTCGAGAAGTTCCAGCAACTGGTCGCGTCCGGGATCACGAACAGCTTTTGCCCAGGCTGCGGCAAGAGGCAGTTTCCGGAGTGAAATGCCGCCAACCGTCATGAGGGGAACGAAAGTCACCCCGAATACCGCGAGTTTCGCGGTCCAGCGGGGGACGATGGCGGATCCGATTCCTGCCGCAACGAGGTTGATAATCGTTTGTTTCTCGTCAGCAATCTGAGCGATGCGCGGGTGTAGTCCGGCGTCCTCGAAGAGTTTCATGGTCAGGTCATAGCTGTGGGGACGAGAGCGACGCTCTGGCACGATGAGGGGCTCCTCGCGCAGTTCATCGACGGAGATCCGCTCGCGGTTCGCGAGCGGATGCGTGACAGGCAGTGCAATAACGGGTGTTTCCTGCGTCAGGGTGCGAACGACCAGGTTCCGGTTCAGTCCGTCTCGAGGTCGAATAAAGACGATATCCAGACGCCCGGCAATCAGTTTTGGAATGAGACGTATCGACTTGTCTTCGACAAGTTGCGTGATGATCCCGGGGAATCGCTCCCGAAAATCATGCAGCAGCGGCGGTATAAGACCTGCTGCAGCGCTGTCTATCGCACCTATGCGGAGCACGGTCGCCTGCTGCGTTTTCCTTGATCGAAACTCTTCCGCAAGTGTCTGGAGACGATGAAGAAGGGGCCTCACCTCCTCTAGCAGGGCGACTCCATCTTCGGTCAAGGCGACACTTCGGGTTGTCCGGGACATGAGGCGAGTGCCGAGGGACTCCTCCAGCAGTCTTAAATGCCGTCCCAGCGATGCCGGTAATATTCCCATTTTCTGCGCAGCCCTACCGAAATGCAGTTCTTCGGCCGCAGCGACGAAGCATTTTAATTGTTCCAGTTCCATGACATGCCTTTATAACATCTAATTATATAATTAAAGCATTGTCGCTTGGGAGGAAAGTAAGAATTAACGTCTTTCCTGAAGGCGCAGGAGGTGCGCCCAACGGATCATTGGGAGGAGTTCGCTATGAACAGCGACCTGGAGACGCGCGTTCTGCGCAAAATCACTCTGCGCATCGTGCCATTTATCATGCTGCTCTATTTTGTAGCGTTCCTGGACCGGGTGAATATCGGTTTCGCCGCATTGACCATGAACGAGGATCTCGGCTTTTCCTCGACCGTCTTCGGTATCGGCGCAGGCATCTTCTTCGTCGGCTACTTCCTGTTCGAAGTTCCGTCCAACCTCATTCTCAACAAAGTCGGTGCGCGCATCTGGATTGCCCGCGTCATGATCACCTGGGGGATCGTGTCCGGCCTCATGGCGTTCGTACAGGGAACAACAAGTTTCTATGCGTTACGCTTCCTTCTCGGCGTTGCCGAGGCGGGCTTTTTCCCGGGGATTATCCTTTACCTGAGCTTCTGGTTTCCGGCTCGTCGACGTGCGGCAGTGACGGCGATTTTCATGGCCGCAGCCCCGCTTTCGACCGTCCTCGGTTCGCCGATCTCCGGAGCGCTCATGGAGATGCATGGTTTCCTCGGTCTTGCCGGCTGGCAGTGGATGTTCCTGATTGAAGCCGCTCCTGCGGTCATCCTCGGCGTCGTCGTCCTCTTTTACCTCACCGACCGTCCGGAAAAAGCCAAGTGGCTCTCGGAAGATGAGCGCAACTGGCTTGTGAAGACGATGAACGCTGAGCAGGCCGCAAAGGGCAAGGCCAGCCACAGCATTCTTGCAGGGCTCGCTGACATTCGGGTTATCGCGCTCGCCCTTGTCTATTTCGGTACGTCCGCCGGCCTTTACACCCTCGGCATCTGGGCGCCGCAGATCATCAAGGAGTTCGGCCTATCGTCCCTTCAGGTCGGCTTTATCAACGCGGTACCGGGCATTTTCGCAGTTGTTGCAATGGTTCTCTGGGCGCGTCATTCCGACAAGACCGGTGAACGGACCTGGCATGTGGTTGGCGCGTGTCTGCTTGCCGCCGTCGGGCTTGCCTTTGCCACGGGTGCGACAAGCGTCTTCACCGTCCTTATTGCGCTGACGCTGGTTAACATCGGCATCAGCTGCTCGAAGCCGCCGCTTTGGAGCATGCCCACGCTCTTCCTGTCAGGACCAGCGGCCGCAGCCGGTATCGCTACCATCAACTCGATCGGTAACCTGGGCGGCTTCGTTGGTCCCTCGATGATCGGCTGGATCAAAGACACTACGGGCAGCTTTGCGGGCGGGCTCTACTTCGTCGCCGGCTTGCTGGTCGTATCCGCGATCGTGACGCTCGTGTTGTCGCGTACCGCACCGGAAAACGGGGGCAAAGTCGCCCCGGTCCAACATCGTTAAATCTCAAAGTGGAGAAAAGACATGCGTGAATACAAGATTGCAGCGATCCCTGCGGATGGGATTGGTCCTGAGGTTATAGCTGCGGGTCTTCAGGTTCTGGAGGCGCTGGAACAGCGCAGCGGTGACTTCAAGATCCATACCGAAACCTTCGACTGGGGTTCGGACTATTACAAGAAGCACGGCGTGATGATGCCGGCCGACGGGCTGGACAAGCTGAAGAAATTCGATGCCATCTTCTTCGGTGCGGTCGGCGCCCCTGACGTTCCCGACCATATCACGCTCTGGGGCCTGCGCCTGCCGATCTGTCAGGGGTTCGACCAGTACGCCAATGTGCGCCCGACGAAGATCCTGCCCGGCATCACGCCGCCCTTGCGCAATTGCGGTCCAGGCGATCTCGACTGGGTCATCGTGCGGGAGAATTCCGAAGGCGAGTATTCCGGCCATGGCGGCCGCGCCCATAGGGGCCTTCCGGAAGAGGTCGGCACGGAAGTGGCGATCTTCACCCGCGTCGGCGTGACCCGCATTATGCGCTACGCCTTCAAGCTGGCCCAGGCGCGCCCGCGCAAACTGCTGACTGTCGTCACCAAGTCGAACGCCCAGCGCCATGGCATGGTGATGTGGGACGAGATCGCGGCCGAAGTGGCGACGGAGTTCCCGGATGTCACCTGGGACAAGATGCTGGTTGATGCAATGACGGTGCGCATGACGCTGAAGCCGGAGACGCTGGATACGATCGTGGCGACCAATCTGCATGCCGACATCCTGTCGGATCTGGCTGGTGCTCTCGCTGGCAGCCTCGGGGTTGCGCCGACGGCCAACATCGACCCGGAGCGCCGTTTCCCATCGATGTTTGAGCCGATCCACGGATCTGCCTTCGACATTACCGGCAAGGGTATCGCCAACCCGATCGCCACTTTCTGGACTGCCGCGCAGATGCTCGAGCATCTCGGTGAACGCGACGCCGCCGCACGGCTGATGGGCGCCGTCGAGCGCGTGACCGAAGCGGGTATCCTGACCCCTGACGTGGGTGGCACCGCCAACACCAGCCAAGTCACCGAAGCCGTATGCAACGCAATCGCAGGATCGAATATCTTGAAGATGGCCGCTGCAGAATGACCTGGAACGATGTGTCCGCTCGCCAGGTGCTGCGTCGAATTTTCGACGCAGCCGTTGCCAGCGCGGATCCGAAAATAGCTGTTGTCAACAACCTCCCAGAGCGTCCCAGAGGTCGCTGCGTTGTGGTGGGAGCGGGCAAGGCGTCGGCTGCGATGGCGGCTGCGGTCGACGCCGCCTGGCCCGATGTCGATCTCTCGGGCATCGTGGTCACTCGCTACGGCCACGCCGTTCCGGCGGGACGCATCGAAATCCTGGAGGCCTCCCACCCCGTCCCGGATGAGATGAGCATCAAGGCTGCAGAGAAGATTTTCGTTGCGGTTCAGGGCCTTGGTCCGGACGATCTCGTGGTGGCTCTCATCTCCGGCGGCGGTTCGTCATTGCTTGTATCGCCTGCGGGCAAGATGACTTTGGCCGACAAAAGGGCGGTCAATCAGGCACTGCTTGCCAGCGGTGCTACCATCTCCGAGATGAACACCGTCCGTAAGCATCTTTCCGCTATCAAGGGAGGCCGTCTGGCCCGCGCAGCACTGCCAGCAAAACTGGTGACACTGGTCATCTCCGACGTGCCGGGTGATGATCCATCGGAGATCGCCTCGGGTCCAACGGTCGCGGATCCGACCACCTTGGCAGACGCAGCAGCCATCGTCGCCCGCTACGGCATTGACCTGCCCGAGTCTGCGCGCGCAGTGCTGGTGCAAGGCAACGAGACGCCTAAGGCAGAGGGGGTCGCAGGCGAGATTCGGCTGGTTGCTGCCCCCTCGATAGCGCTCGATGCGGCCGCCGCGGCTGCGCTAGATGCCGGCTTGTGTCCACTTATCCTCGGAGATGCCCTGGAAGGTGAGGCTCGCGAAATGGGGCGTGTCATGGCGGGCATCGCGCTGTCCGCGCGCGACAAGGGCCTGCCTATAGCAGCACCTGCCATCATCCTGTCCGGTGGTGAGGGCACTGTGTCCCTTGGTGGCATGACCGACGGGCGAGGTGGAAGAAATACGGAATTCCTTCTAAGCCTTGCGGTTGCCCTTAAGGGAGCTTCCGGCATCTGGGCCATCGCCGGTGATACTGATGGTATCGACGGTGTCGAGGATGCTGCCGGTGCGCTGGTCGCGCCGGACAGTCTTATCCGAATGCGCGATGCTGGTATCGATCCACGGGCGACCTTGTCTGCCCATGATAGTTACACGGCCTTCAAGGCCATCGGCGACCTGGTGGTCACAGGCCCAACGCTTACGAACGTCAACGACATCCGCGCAATTCTCATAGGTTAGGTTTGGACATGTTCATACGCAACAACCGGCGATCAAAGATCGTCGCGACGGTCGGACCGGCGTCAAGTTCGCCCGACATGCTTCGCTCACTGTTTCTCGCCGGTGTCGATACGTTCCGCCTGAATTTCAGCCATGGTGCCCGGGCCGATCACGCGGAAGTCTATAGGAACATCCGGGCTCTCGAGCAGGAGCATGATGCTGCTATCGCCGTGCTGCAGGATCTTCAGGGTCCGAAGATCCGGATCGGAGTTCTGGCACATGGCAGGCTCGATCTCGCACGTGGATCCACCATCGGATTTATCCTTGGCCGTGAGGGTGGTGAAGGAATGAACGATATTCCGCTACCTCATCGGGAAATCTTCGAGGTGGCGGTGCCCGGAATGGACCTCCTGATCGACGACGGTAGAATAAAAGTCCGGATCATGGAGGTGATGGACGGGCGGCTTGTTTGCGAGGTCCTCAATGGAGGCGCCTTGTCGAACCGCAAGGGTGTCAACGTGCCCGGCGCTGTCCTGGACATTTCCCCGCTCACGGCGAAAGATCGTGAGGACCTGGAATTCGGGCTCGAGCTTGGCGTCGACTGGGTCGCACTTTCTTTCGTTCAGCGGGCACGCGACATGATCGAAGCCCGGTCCCTCGTTGGAGACAGGGCTGGCCTCATTGCCAAGATCGAGAAGCCGTCTGCCCTCGATGACATCGAGGATATTGTCAGGCTTTCGGACAGCGTCATGGTTGCGCGAGGTGATCTCGGCGTGGAGATCCCGCCGGAGGACGTTCCGGGCAAGCAGAAGGAAATCATCCGTGCATGCCGGCTAGCGGCCAAGCCCGTGATTGTCGCCACACAGATGCTCGACTCGATGGTGAGTTCGCCAACGCCGACGCGCGCTGAAGCTTCGGACGTTGCCGGTGCCATCTATGATGGGGCAGATGCCGTCATGCTTTCCGCCGAGACCGCAACAGGCGCCTACCCGGTGGAGGCGGTCGAAATTATGAACCGGATCATCGAGAAGACGGAGAAGCACAAGCACTACCGGCCGATCCTTGAGGCAACGGAACCCGATGTCGCTCAATCACCGCCGCATGCAGTTGCCACTGCAGCAGCCAACGTTGCCGTGGCTCTGGGATCGCCGGTTGTGGTGGCCTATACATCGAGCGGAACAACCGCGGCCAGAATTTCGCGTGCCAGACCGGCATTGCCAATTCTGGCTCTCACTCCGTCCGAACAAGTCGCGCGCCGGCTCAACATGTTCTGGGGGGTTGTCGGCGTGCGATCACAAGATGTCCACACCTATGAGGCGTCGCTGATTCATGCGCAACAGGCGGTGCAGGAAGCAAAGCTGGCAAGTCCCTCCGATCACATTGTCATCGTGGCGGGATTTCCATTTGCGCAACAGGGCAGCACCAACAATCTCCGCGTCGTTCAGATCGCCGCAACCGACAACCTAGAGATTGCGTAGATTGTATCGAGCAATAAGGGGGATCAATGCGTCATGAGCATGTTTGCGGTGCAGCCGTGCGGCGCGGCTCGCCGCATCCCCATCACCCTGCTCGATTGCTTCTATGATTTCCGCATGCTCACCGGCCGAGTGCAGCGGCAAGGGCCGTAGGTTGAGGGTGAACATGCGGGCGCGATGCAATTGATCGGCGACGGTCCCCGCCATCCGCATGAGGCGGCTGTTTCCGCTCTCTATTACGAGAGTCTGATGAAAATCCTCGTCGGCCACAGCCCATCGTGGAAGGTCGTTGTCGGCCAATGCCTCAATCATCCGCTTTGTGGCGGCCTTCAGAAGCTGGATGACGGGCGCGCGTTCCACCATCGGCAGCCGGGCGAGCCGTGCCGCCGCGGCACCCTCGAGCGCGGTGATGACTTCGTAGATTTCTTCGATGTCCGCGGGAGACAGGGCGCAGATGATGATGCCCTTCTTGGGAAGTATCCGGACCAGTCCGTCTTCCTGCAGTCGCGCCATGGCTTCGTGCACCGGGGTTCGGCTCATGCCGAGCTGACGCGCAATTTCAATTTCTGCGGCTTGGTACCCGGGGGGAAACGCATTGGAGCGTATCGCCTCCTTGATGGCGAGATAGGCGGCAGAAACCCGACCCGAACCGTTGATGTCGGAGTTTGCTGAATTCTGTTCTGTGGCCGGATCGCGTGGCGCGGCTCCGGGAATGTCGATCGTCCTGATCATGAACTGCCTGCCGTTGTTTCAAGGCTCGTTATAGCCGCTCTCCTGGAGCTTGACAAACGGGCGCGCATCAATAAATGTAAGCTTGCATGCAAGATAGCATGGAAAAGGATGTGGAGGCATCCTTCGCGATCTCAGGGAGGAAAGCGCGATGAAAAAGGTACTGTTGTCCCTCACAGGTGTCCTGTTTGCCATGTCCAGCCATATGGTACTGGCGCAGGAGAACTATCCTGATCGACCCATCACAATCGTGGTGCCTGCAGCGGCAGGTGGACCGAGTGACACCGTGGCGCGCCTAGTGGCGCAGTCGATGTCCACGACCCTTGGCCAGCAGGTGCTGATCGAAAACATGGGCGGCGCCGGCGGCTCGCTTGGTGCCGCAACAGTGGCGCAGGCGGACCCCGATGGCTACCGGTTGCTGCTCTACCATATCGGGGTGGCCACCTTCGCTGCGCTCTACCCGAACCTGACCTACAAGCCGATCGAAGACTTTTCGAGCGTCGGGCTGATTACCGAGGTCCCGATGACGGTCGTCGGCAGGAAGGACTTCGAGCCGAAGACGTTCACCGATCTCCTCTCCTATGTGAAGGCAAACGGGCCTGCCGTCACCTTCGGGACCGCCGGCACAGGTGCAGTTTCCGATCTCTGCGGCAGGTTGCTGCAAGACGCGCTCGGCACCAAGATCACTCTGGTGCCTTACAAGGGGATGGGTCCCGCAATGACCGATCTGATTGGAGGCCGTATCGACCTCGCCTGCGACCAGACGACCAACACCACGACCCAGATCAAGGCCGGTGAGGTTCATCCTTATGCGGTGACAACGAAGGCGCGGATTGGCGTGCTGCCAGATCTTCCGACCGTGGAAGAGAGCGGCCTGCAAGGGTTCGAGCTCAGTGCCTGGCATGCGCTCTGGGCACCCAAGGAAACGCCTGAAGCCATCCGCAGCAAGCTTGCGGAAGCGTTGCGCGCCGCACTCAAGGATCCGGTCGTGATCGAGCGTTTTGCGAGCCTTGGAACCGCACCGGTATCGGAAGATCTGGCGACACCGGCAGCGCTTGACCAGAAGTTCGCGTCTGAAGTCGAGCGACTGACGAAGCTGATCAGCGAAGGCGGCAAGTAACCTCGGTTTGATCGGCGGCTGAGAATAAGCCGCCGATCCATCATTCGTCATGGCCACGGGCCATGCGTCCGGCGCTTGAACCTTGAGCGCTAGCCCTTGAACAGGAGCGAACTTCCCATGCGTGAATACAAGATTGCAGCGATCCCTGCGGATGGGATTGGTCCTGAGGTTATAGCTGCGGGTCTTCAGGTTCTGGAGGCGCTGGAACAGCGCAGCGGTGACTTCAAGATCCATACCGAAACCTTCGACTGGGGTTCGGACTATTACAAGAAGCACGGCGTGATGATGCCGGCCGACGGGCTGGACAAGCTGAAGAAATTCGATGCCATCTTCTTCGGTGCGGTCGGCGCCCCTGACGTTCCCGACCATATCACGCTCTGGGGCCTGCGCCTGCCGATCTGTCAGGGGTTCGACCAGTACGCCAATGTGCGCCCGACGAAGATCCTGCCCGGCATCACGCCGCCCTTGCGCAATTGCGGTCCAGGCGATCTCGACTGGGTCATCGTGCGGGAGAATTCCGAAGGCGAGTATTCCGGCCATGGCGGCCGCGCCCATAGGGGCCTTCCGGAAGAGGTCGGCACGGAAGTGGCGATCTTCACCCGCGTCGGCGTGACCCGCATTATGCGCTACGCCTTCAAGCTGGCCCAGGCGCGCCCGCGCAAACTGCTGACTGTCGTCACCAAGTCGAACGCCCAGCGCCATGGCATGGTGATGTGGGACGAGATCGCGGCCGAAGTGGCGACGGAGTTCCCGGATGTCACCTGGGACAAGATGCTGGTTGATGCAATGACGGTGCGCATGACGCTGAAGCCGGAGACGCTGGATACGATCGTGGCGACCAATCTGCATGCCGACATCCTGTCGGATCTGGCTGGTGCTCTCGCTGGCAGCCTCGGGGTTGCGCCGACGGCCAACATCGACCCGGAGCGCCGTTTCCCATCGATGTTTGAGCCGATCCACGGATCTGCCTTCGACATTACCGGCAAGGGTATCGCCAACCCGATCGCCACTTTCTGGACTGCCGCGCAGATGCTCGAGCATCTCGGTGAACGCGACGCCGCCGCACGGCTGATGGGCGCCGTCGAGCGCGTGACCGAAGCGGGTATCCTGACCCCTGACGTGGGTGGCACCGCCAACACCAGCCAAGTCACCGAAGCCGTATGCAACGCAATCGCAGGATCGAATATCATCTGAACGGGAGGACCGTCAGGGGACGCCAGAGGGGAGGAGACCATGGCTACACTCGAAAAGCACACCCGGAAAAACCTGATTGCCGGTGGCATCTTCATCGCCATCGCAGCCTCGTTCGCTGTGCAGGGTCTAAGATATGAGTTCGGGACCGCGACCCAGATGGGCCCGGGCTTTTTCCCGGTGGTTCTCGCTTTCGTATTGGGTGCACTAGGCGTCGTCATCGGCCTTGATGGCTTGCGCAGTGAGCCGGAGCCGACCGATGGTTCCGTCCCCTGGCGCGGGCTCGTCCTTATCTGTCTGGCACTTGCCATCTTTGCAGCCGGAGCCCGCGATCTTGGGCTCGTACCCGTCGTCCTGCTGTGCACGTTCATGACGGCACTCGCGTCCCGCCGAAATTCGCTGGTATCGGCGGCTATGATGGCCGCCGTCATCGCCACTCTTTGCTATCTGGTCTTCAAGGTCGGGCTGGCAGTTGCCATTCCGACATTCGGGCCGGTTTTCGGACTATGAGGTGCTCACCATGATGGATCTGATCTCGAATCTTGCCCTTGGCTTCGAAACGGCTCTCACGCCGATAAACATCGTCTGGTGTTTCGTTGGCGTACTGCTCGGCACGCTCGTTGGCGTATTGCCCGGCATCGGGCCGACAGCGACGATCGCGATGCTTCTGCCGATCACGTTTACATTCTCCCCGGTAACGTCCCTGATCATGCTTTCGGGCATCTACTACGGCGCCCAGTATGGTGGGTCCACAACAGCAATCCTCATCAACCTGCCGGGGGAAAGTTCTTCCGCTGTCACAGCGATCGATGGCTATCAGATGGCCCGAAAGGGGCGTGCCGGCCAGGCATTGGCAACCGCGGCGCTCGGATCCTTCTTCGCAGGATGCGTGGCAACTATGCTGTTGGCGATCGCGGCTCCGCCGCTTGCCTCCATCGCGCTCGAATTTGGCGCGCCGGAATATTTTGCCCTGATCGTTCTCGGGCTGCTCGTTTCGATCTCACTCGCTCACGGTTCCGTCCTGAAGGCGCTGGGCATGATCGTCATCGGCTTGCTGCTTGGGACGGTGGGCCAGGACATCTATACGGGCGAGGAGCGCTTCACGTTCGGTCGCCTGGAATTGTCGCAGGGGATCAACTTTGTTTCGATTGCTGTTGGAATATTCGGGGTCTCCGAAATCTTCCGCAACCTTCAGAACGAGCACACGCGCGAAATCGGAGTTAAACACGTCACGAACCTTTGGCTGACGAAAGACGATTTCCGGCGGATTATCGGCCCTGTATTGCGGGGAACGGCGCTTGGCTCGCTTCTCGGCGTATTGCCGGGCGGCGGTCACGTATTGGCGTCCTTTGCCAGCTATTCGGTCGAGAAGAACCTGTCGAAAAATCCGGCCGAATTTGGCCATGGCGCGATCGAAGGCGTGGCGGGACCCGAAAGCGCCAACAACGCTGCGGCGCAGACGTCCTTCATTCCGCTGCTTACCCTCGGCATTCCGGCCCATCCAGTCATGGCACTCATTGTTGGCGCCTTTATCCTGCAGGGGATCACGCCGGGGCCGGACGTCATTACCAGCCAGCCGGCGCTGTTCTGGGGCATCATCGCATCGATGTGGATCGGTAACCTGTTGCTGGTGATCCTCAACCTGCCGCTGATCGGGCTGTGGGTGAAGATGCTGACCATTCCCTACCGCATGCTGTTTCCGGCCATCGTCATCTTTGCCTCGATCGGATGTTATTCCATCAACAACAACCCCTTCGACGTCTATGCAATCATCGTCTCGGGCATACTTGGCTACGTGCTGATCCGTGTGGGCTGCGAACCGGCACCCCTTCTGCTGGGATTCGTTCTGGGGCCGCTGCTCGAGGAGCATCTCCGGCGGGCGATGATCATCTCCCGCGGCGACGCGACGGTGTTCGTCACAAACCCGATCGCTGCATCGCTGCTCGGCCTGGGTCTGGTCTGCGTAATCCTGGCGCTCCTACCGTCGATACGTTCCAAGCGCGATCAGGTGTTCGTAGAGGATGACTGATGCCGGACATTTTCATGTCCCCGGGCGCCAGGGCGAGTTTTCAAGTGATGGGGTGTGAGAGCTACCTTCTTTCGCGAACGCCGAATGGTGTGATTATTTTCTATAATAAACTTTCGCCGCCCAGTTGCTGTAGCAGGCTTGCAGATCAAAGGCTTGACCGAAACAACTGGAACCGAAAGTTCGATTCCCGTCAAGGCGTGGTGGTCATCCGCATTCAGCTTGCTGAATTCGTGAGATGAGACGCAGGCTTCCGGGCGCCTGCGTCTCATGTTTGCCTGCGCTACGGAAGGGCTACCAGAACCTCTATCTCGACAAGCCATTCGGGCATCGCGAGTGCTTCGACGCCGATCCAGATACTTGCGCATACCGGCCATTTTTCGCCGAATATTTCAGCGCCCGCACCGAAGATCGCCGGAACGTGATCCGGAGTATGCCGGACCACATAGATCTTCATCTGCAGGATGTCATTAGGATCCGCCTTCATGGCCGCGAGGGAGTTGAAGACATTCCCGAAGCATTGCCTTGCCTGGGCGGCGTGATCGTTTCCACCAATGAGTTGACCTGCCCTGTCGACCGCGACCTGGCCCGAGACGGCGGCAAGACGCGCGCCGGGCGGGGTTATGGCGATTTGTGCGATCAGGTGCGAGAAGGCATCGGTCAGGGAGGAAGGGTTAAGAGTCTCCATCGATGCTCTCCCTTATTCCTGATCGATAGCCGCGGCATAACCGTCGGGCCTGACCAACAGCGCCCGGACGCCGCGAAGGGCCGCATGGTCGGATGGATTTGCCGACAGGGATTTGACGCTGCTGGATCGCAACCATTCCGGGCCGGCAACCGATGCGCCTGGTTTGAAGGAAATGTGAAGCCAACGTCCTTCGACCAGCAGGCTGTAGAGCGACATCGATGCGCCGTCCTTGCCGACAAGTTCGATATCGGGAACGCGCACTCCTGCTGCCAATCGTCCGGCAGCAACGGCCGCCTTTGCATAGTGGCCATAGGCGACGTCAAAGCCGGAAAGCTCGCCGGCAAGACGATGATTGACTGCAGGCATTTTTAGGAGCTCGTTCAGCGTCTCGCGCAGGGCAAGGGTCGCCGGATCGAAGCGGGTGACGAGCCCGACCTGCGCCAGGGTATTGTTGTAGAGAATTTGTCCTATTGGACGCCGTTCCTCGTCATAGGTATCAAGCAGTTTGTCGGGCGCCTCGCCCTTCACGACTGCGGCCAGTTTCCAGCCGAGATTCAATGCATCCTGCAGTCCGACATTCATGCCCTGTCCGCCCATCGGGGCGTGGATGTGCGCGGCATCGCCGGCGAGCAGGACGCGGCCCTTGCGATAGGTTCCGGCAAGACGCGTCTCATCGGTGAAACGCGAAAGCCAGATCGGGTCGCGAGGCTGATAGTCCTCGCCGATAATGCGCGCGGTCGGTCTCGCTACCTCTTCCAGAGTGACCGGTTCGGTTCTTGGCACATGGGTTCTTTGGGGATCCACGAGCACGATGCGGTGGTGCTCGCCATCACCGAGGGGCGCGATCATCACCGAACCATGTTCATTGGTGACCGACACGACGGGCTTCGTCGGCGGCGAGGCGAGAACTACGTCTGCAAGCATGAGAGAATTGCGGGCTTCTGCTCCCTCATATGAGATGCCAACCTGTTCCCGCACGATGCTGCGAGCGCCATCCGCTCCCACCACATAGGAGCCGGAGAACTCTCCGCCGTCGGTTGAGAGGTGCACGCGGTTTCCGTCGTCCACAATTCCGGTTGCTGCCACGCCCCGCACGATGACGACACCGAGTTCAGTCGCGCGTTCTTCGAGACGCTCCTCGGTCACGGCCTGCGGAATAAACAGCGTGTAAGGGAAGCGGGTGTCGAAGGCTGAGAAATCCAGACGCGTATCCAGGACCGCGTAGTGGCCGGTCGGGATCGGTTTGCCGGTGCTCAGGAAGCGATCGGCAAGGCCACGCAGGGCAAATACCTCCAATGAACGCCCATGGATGGTGAGCGCACGCGACTGCGCCGTCCGCTCCGTTCGCCGCTCGAGAACGGCGACATCCACACCGGCAAGTTTCAGTTCACATGCCAGCCACAGCCCGACAGGCCCTGCGCCGACAACAACAACATCGTAGTTCATTTTCATGAGGAGCTCTCCAATCTAACGTTGTTAGATTTGTCTAACAGTGTTAGAGAGTCAACAGAAAACTGGAGATGGACATGCGTATCGTGAAAACCGAGGTCATCTCGACGGCACTCAAACTGCTTGATGAGGTCGGCATGGAGGGGTTGACGATGCGTAAGCTGGCAGACGCCCTGAACATTCAGGCACCCTCGCTTTACTGGCATTTTGCCAACAAGGACGCCTTGCTCGAGGGGATGGCGGATGCGCTAATGGAGCCGGTCGCCGCAAGCAATCCGGAAAGCGAGGCGTGGGATGCGAGGCTTGGGCGCGTGGCCTCCGAAGTGCGCAACGCCCTGCTGTCGCGCCGCGATGCGGCACGCGTTTTCGCCGGCACCTATCCCTTATCCGATAACGTGCTGCGCGTCGGCTCGTTGCTGATCAGCTCTCTCAAGCAAGCCGGAGCTGACGACCGTGTCGCGACTTGGGGTGCGTTCACGATCGTCTATTTCGTGATCGGCTTCGTTATCGAGGAGCAGGGTCTTGTGCGCGGAACAGAACCGGTAGGTCAGGAGGAGAACCCCCTGGCAGAAAAATTTCCTATGGCTGCAATAGCGATGCGTGAGATTGCCGGAGCTAATGCCGATCAACGTTTTGCGTTTGGGCTCGATTTGCAGATCGCAGGCTTGAAGGCGGCGCTTCGCCTCTCCTGAAACGGTAGCAAGGTCACCCGCGTACCTTCGCCTAGGACATTACGACCCCAGACTATCCGTCAGGAAGCGGCCGACGGACTGCGCCTCCGCAGAGAGGCTCGCCCGTCCTTTCACTAGCGCCAACTCGGACGCGGGCTGATCACCAAACCCGTCCAGCGGTCCGAGTTGCCGGTGTTCGGGCAGCACCGCGTCGGAAGGTAGCAGACTGATTCCGAGCCCGGAAGCAACCGCTGCCTGCACGCCCATCAGGCCCTGGCTGGTATAGGCGATCCGCCAACGACGACCGCTGCGCTCGATCGCGCGGATCGCGCGATCCCGGTAGATGCATCCGACGGGAAAAACAGCGAGAGGGACCGGATCCGTCTCAACAGGACGGGTGGCACTTTCCACCCAGACCAGCTCTTCTTTCCAGCTCGCGAGACAGGCCCCATCTCCGGGCTCGCGCTTGATCAGCGCGAGGTCAATTTCGCCCGCATCCAGCAGGCGGCGGAGCTCGGTGCTCCAGCCACTAACCGTGTCGAGCCTTATGCGAGGCGATGCAGCTGAAAATCCCGACAGCAGATTGATGAGGCGCCGCCCGGCAAAATCTTCCGGAACGCCGAGGCGAACGGTCCGCGGCGCCAGAGGTTTTCGCATGACCTCGGCGGCCTCATCTGCGATGGCCAGTATTCTGCGCGCATAGCTCAGCAGCAACTCGCCGGTTTCCGTGGTTTCAACAGTTCCGGTCGATTTGTCCCGCCGCAGCAGTGAGGTGCCTAAATTGACCTCCAGCTTCTTGATCTGCTGGCTCACCGTCGACTGCGTCAAGCGCACCCGTTCGGCCGCCTTGGTGAAGCCGCTGCAATCGACGACTGCAGCAAAGGTTTTCAGAAGATCCAGATCGAAGCCGAAACTCATTTGATTTCTCGATGAAGACGATGAGAAGATTTAATTTCTCAATCCATCCAGGTTTTGTCAAGCTCGGGACAACCAAGGAGAAGACACATGACCCTGACAGGACCCAAGCCGACCTGGTTGACCTTTGATTGCTATGGAACCCTGATTCAGTGGGACGAAGGGCTGCTTGCTGCAATGGACAGAATACTGTCCGCAAAAGGTGGCGATATCGACCAGAAGGCCTTCATCTCGATCTACGACCACCATGAGCATGCGCTGGAGGAGGAGCGTCCGCATCGCACGTTTGCCGAGGTCAGCGCGCTTGCGCTGGAACGGGCGATGATTGAATTCGGACTTCCGTTTGAGGTTGCCGATGCCGAAATCCTGACCTCGTCGATCGGCAAGATGCCGCCGTTTCCGGAGGTCGTGGCAACCCTTGGAAAGTTAAAAGATGCAGGTTTCCGCCTGGCGATCATCTCCAATACTGATGATGCCATCATTGCTGGAAACGTGGCCCAACTTGGTGGCCACATCGACCGCGTCATCACTGCGGAACAGGCCGGTGCCTATAAGCCATCCAGCCAGATCTTCCATCACGCCTGGAAAAGCCTCGGCATCAGCATGGAGGATCTCGTGCATATCTGCGCCAGCCCGCATCTTGATCTTGTCGCAGCGCGTGAGCTTGGCTTTCGTACTGTCTGGGTCGACCGTGGCACGGGCCGCAAACCACTCGCTGACTACCATCCGAATGAAATCGTCCCGGCGCTCGACAAAATACCTGCCATCCTTGCCGCAGCAGGCTGGATGGAGTGATAAGGAGACCAACATGGCGCATGAACTGAATGTTTCGAAGACAAATCCTGCACTTCGGCACAATCTCCCGCTGGATACTGACGAGATATGGGAGGCACGTGTCGATCTTGCCGCTTGCCTTCGCATGGCAGCACGGCTCGGCCTTGAAGAGGGGATTTGCAATCATTTCTCGGCCGTCGTGCCTGGCCATCCCGACCTCTTCATCGTCAACCGCCTCGGCTGGGCGTTTCAGGAGGCGACTGCCTCGTCATTGCTGATCTGCGATTTCGAGGGCAATGTGGTTGCCGGGGACGGCGTGCCGGAGGCAACCGCCTTCTACATCCATGCGCGCCTGCACAAGATGGCGCCTCGGGTAGGGGCCGCCTTTCACACCCATATGCCGAATGCTACCGCGCTCAGCATGGTGGAGGGTGAGCCATTGGTCTGGGCAGGCCAGACGGCACTCAAGTTCTATGGCCGCGTGGCGGTTGACGAGAACTATAATGGTCTTGCTCTGGACGAAAGCGAAGGCGACAGGATCGCCTCCGTCCTCGGCGACAAGGACATCCTGTTCATGAGAAACCATGGCGTCATGGTTTGTGCACCCAACATCGCCGAAGCCTGGGATGATCTCTATTATCTCGAACGTGCTGCCGAAGTTCAGTTGAAGGCAATGGGTTCCGGCCGCAAACTGCTGCCGGTCGTGCCCGCTGTCGCCGATGAAGCGGCAAGGCAGATGCGCGAAGGGGACCCCGAAAGTGCCAGAATGCATCTGGAGAGCATCCGGCGGGTCCTCGACCGGCAGGCGCCAGAGTATCGCGATTGATGGAACAGGAAAGGCGACGCGTTGGCATTCGCCTTTCTCATATTCCGTCCGGGTCAGGACGTCCCTTTCAGCAGCGGTGAATCACCCAGTGTCACGACCATATGCTCGATGAAGGCACGGACGCGGTGGGGCAGGGGACCACCACCAACATAGACGGCATGCACCAGTTCAAGATCGCCTGGATTGAAGTCTTCGAGCAGTGGAATCAACCGCCCCGCTGCGATGTCGTCGGCCACATGGAACAGGCCGACGCGGGCAATGGCGGCGCCGGCCAGCACCATTTGCTTCATCGTCTCGCCGTTGTTGACGACGATGCTGCCTTGGACCAGTTGAGCGATGTCACGGTCACGGTCACGAAACGGCCAGGACGGCCTTGCGCGCCGGAAATTGAACGTCAGGCAGTCGTGATACGCAAGATCCGCCGGCGTTTGCGGCGAACCCCTGCGCGCCAGATAATCGGGTGAAGCGCAGACGACGCGCCTGCTTTGCCCTAGCTTGCGGGCTATCAGCCCGCTGTCCGGCAGATTGCCCATGCGGATAGCGACATCGGTCTTTTCCGCCACCAGATCGACAATCCCGTCAGTGAAGGAGAGGTCCACGATCAGATCGGGATTGCGTGAAACGAACTCCGGGATGGCCGGTGCGACGAACATCGTGCCGAACGGTATCGTTGTATTGATCCTCAGTCGCCCGCGCACCGCGCCACCCGCGGCCTCCTGATCCGCCTCGTTCAGTTCCTGCAAAATCCGAAGCGCCGCATGATGATAGGCCTCGCCTTCTTGCGTGAGTGTCACCGCACGGGTGGTTCGCACCAGCAGACGTGTGCCGAGCCTTGCTTCAAGACGGGCGATCAACTTGCTGACCGCCGATGGCGTGATGTCGAGGTTGCGAGCCGCGGCGGAGAATCCTCCGTCCTGAACGACGCGGGCAAACACTTCCATTTCTCCCGAACGTTCCATCAGGATGCGCGGCATTGATGATCCTCGTTCACAGGTGCATGTCTTCTGCAGGCAATAGTGTGAATTGAGCTTAAATCATAAGTTTCCTCCAGCAACAATCTGGAGACACGGATATGGATCTGCAACTGAACGGGAAGGCCGCCCTCGTGACCGGCGCCACCGCGGGCATAGGCCTCGAGATTGCCCGCACGCTTGCCGTAGAAGGCGCGCGTGTCGTCATCACGGGCCGCGACCGCGCCAAGCTCGACAGCGCGATCGCTTCCGTCAAGGCATCGGGCGGATCGGATATCTCCGGAATTCTGGCGGACGCCGCCAGCGCCGAGGGTGCGGCGATCATCGCCAAGGCCGAACCGTCGATCGATATCCTCGTCAACAATCTCGGCATCTACGAGAGCAAAGCCTTCGGCGACATCACTGACGCTGATTGGAGCCATCTATTCGACGTCAATGTCATGAGCGGCGTGCGCCTGTCGCGCACCTATCTGCCCGGCATGCTGGAGCGCAACTGGGGCCGGATCATCTTCATTTCGAGCGAGTCGGGCCTCGCCATCCCTGAGGACATGATCCACTACGCAACGAGCAAGACGGCGCAGCTGTCGATCTCGCGCGGATTGGCGCAGCTGACACGCGGCACCAATGTCACGGTCAATTCCGTGCTGCCAGGACCGACCCGCTCGGAAGGCATCGAAGCCTTCCTGCGCAGCCAGGCAAGCGACCCTTCCGCACCGATCAAAGAGATTGAGGCCGAATTCTTCGCGACCGCCCGCTCGGCTTCGATCCTCCAGCGCATGGTGGAAGCGGAAGAGGTGGCAAACCTCGTTGCCTATCTCGCCAGCCCTCGCTCATCGGCTACCAACGGCGCCGCTCTGCGTGCCGAAGGCGGTCTCGTCAACACCATCGCCTGAGAAGGGTTTCTCCTATGTCCGACACACCTCTGACCATCATCGCCATTACCACAGCAAAGCCCGGCAAGGAGGCAGCGCTTGGCGCCGCCCAGGAAAAGCTGGTCACCGAGACTTTGGCCGAAGACGGCTGCCTTCGGTACGAGTTGCATCAGTCACTCGATGATGGACGCGTGCGCATCTTCGTCGAAACCTGGGCAAGCGAACAACAGTGGCGCGCCCATATGCAGGGGGCCGCCATGCAGCGTTTCCAGGCGAGCGGCGTGGGAGACTATTTCGCCGATTTCGCCCTTCATCGGCTGACCAGGGTCGCTGGCTGAGCATCCCCTTTTATTCCCAAACAGATTTTCTTATTTTCGGAGATAAACCCATGAAACTTCTGCGCAGTCTCGCCACCATTCTTGCGCTCGGCACCAGCACTTATGCCCATGCGGGAAACGTGCTGATCGTCCTGTCCGATTCCGACCGCCTCGACCTGAAGGACGGCAAGGTGTTTGCCACCGGCTTCTATCTCAACGAACTGATGCAGCCCGTCAAAGCCCTTAGCGATGCCGGCCATGAGATCACCTTTGCTACGCCGAAGGGGACGGCTCCCGCGGTCGACAAGACGTCCATCGACAAAATGTATTTCGGTGGCGACGAAGCCGCGATGGAGGATAGCGAAAAGCAGCTGGCGGCGCTCGGCCTGATGTCGAGCGACAGGTCGCCAGTCATCAGCCTCGCCCGTGTCGAGCAGATCGGTTACGACCATTTCGACGCGGTCTATGTTCCCGGCGGTCATGCACCGATGCAGGACCTGCTGGTAAGCTCGGAGCTCGGCAAGCTGCTCACCTATTTCCATGAAAACGGCAAGACGACCGCGCTCGCCTGCCATGGCCCGATCGCGCTTCTTTCTACGCTGGCAGACGCGAAGGGTTTCGTCACGAAGTTCGAAACGGCGGGAACGGCAACGACGCAAACGGACTGGATCTATGCCGGCTACAAGCTCACGGTCTTCAGCAACCGGGAGGAGGAAATGGCCAAAGGACTACTGGGTGGCGGCGAGATGAAGTTCTACCCGCAGGATGCACTCACGCAAGCAGGCAGCCGTTTCAGTCAGGCTGACGCACCTTTCTCCGCACATATCGTGACCGATCGCGAGCTTATCACCGGCCAGAACCCGGCATCGGCGCCGGCTGTTGCCCAGGAGTTGCTGAGCAGGCTGAAATAGAATCCGTGGAAAATCCTGATGACGTCCCAACGGGGGCGTCATTCATTTCAGGGACGTAGGGCGATGATTTTTCCCGCAGGCCTGCGGCACTGTCGAGGCCGCGGCGCTGTTACCACCCTCAGGAGCCATTGAATATCTGCGTTAATACCATTCGTTGGCCTGACCTCAATCATCAGAAATTGTGCCACAGTCTTGCGACGCGAGGGGCTTTGCTACAGGTTTGCGGTTCGAAATCTAATCACGTTGGGCAGATGACGGCAGTGAGTTATTCCGGCATTATCCTTTGTCATGTTCCGCCCATCGACGCTCTCCCCCTTTGTGTATTTGTCTCCGGCTCTCCTTCAGGATGAGCTGGTAACTAGCCCACTTGCCACCAATGGCATGAAGCTTCTCCGCTATGTCGAGCAAAACGACGGAGTTCCGCTGACACAATCCTTGGGCGCTTTTCATAGGAAATGTGTCGAATGGGCCGCACGTGAATTTCAGTGGCCCGGGTATGAACCGGAAATCCTCTATTCCGTGAATAAGGTTCTCAACGAACCGGATTTCCCTCCGCTCTCTGTCCTGCATTGGGCGCTGCAGGACCTTCGTATCATCCGCCACTACAAGGGCAGGGCCTTGCTCACGAAGCGCGGCAGGTCGATCCTCGGCAATCACGGGGACCTTCAGGCACTTCTCGCAGAATGGATGCTGGCCGCTCCGCTGCAGGAGAGACTGTCCTCTGAGGCTGCCGCCTTGTTCTGGGATCTTAGGCATATGCTGGGCATCGTCTCGACCCGGTTGGGCGACTGGGTAACGCTTGGCGATTATACCGAATGGGCACTCCCGGTGGTGCTTTTCCCGGCGAGGGGACCACTTGGCCCCCTACACGAGGCAGGCCGGTTCATCGCACATAATCTCGTTCGCCCGCTGACCTGGCTGGGCGTACTTGAAAACTCGCCGCAGAACGTGTCAGCCATGCCGATGATGGACAGGCAATTTCGGAAGACGGTGTTGTTCGATAAATTCTTCAAGATCGGCCTTCCGATCGGGATCGATGCGGTTATCCTTCACTGATGGGCCCCAGGGACGGGGCGCTGGGGCCATCGCGTAGCGGGCACTCTGACCCACACGACGGAGCATTATCGTCGCACGACAGATGCTCCGCCAACAGTACATTCTGCGGTTGGTGAATTGCAGCGCCTGACGTTCAGCACCGGGCATTTACATCGCCAACCAACATTTCCCTATGCCTGGTGGATGCTGCAAATCTGGTCCCATCGCGGCAGGGCTTGGGATCCCTTTGCCGCCCATTCTGATCATCGATGCAAGGTGGCGCCTCTGGAATGAGAGAAGCTGCCCCGCGCGCCGGGGGCTGTCGATCCCGGACCCCGGCGTTGCCGTCGCTATGCTGACCCTCCTGCGGCAACCCTTTTAACCGGTCTTGCGGGAGGCGAACGGCTTTCGCAGTCCCTGCTACAGCTGGTATGCCCTTCCTAGTTTGGACGCTTCCGCCCAACGATCCAAGAGTTGTCACCGCGTGAAATCCCGCGATTTTAAGACCGCTCGCCGTGTTGGCTGAAATCGCACCCCCACCAACAAGGTTGATCTGCAGATCGTGCCGTGTTTTGAAGTCAGCAAATTGGCGGCGGGGCTTCGACAACCGGAATGGCAGAACAGTTCGACATGTTTTCGGAAGAGGTTTCTCGCGACCAGATGGTCACGCGTGCCGCCTCCAGATTCGCAAAGCCTGAACAGCCTACCGTCCCCATGAGTGAAGAGGACATGGTTCGGCATCTCTCGGAGACCGGCCGCTACCGCATCCTCACGAAACTGGTGCCGCGCGCGATCGCGCCATTCCCCCGTCCAAAGTATCCCCTCAAAGGCATCATTCTCGACACCGAGACCACGGGCCTGAATGCTCGCAAGGATGAGATCATCGAGATCGGCGTGATCGCTTTTACCTTCAATGCGACTGGAAACATCGGTGACGTGACCGGCATCTACGGTGGACTTCAACAGCCAAGCGCTTCCATTCCCCCCGAAATCACCAGGCTCACCGGCATCACCGACGACATGGTGGCCGGGCAATCAATCGATATGGCTTCGTTGCAGACGCTGGTTGAACCGGCTGATATTCTTATCGCGCACAATGCCGGTTTCGACCGGCCATTCTGCGAGGCGTTTTCTCACCTGTTTGCCGGCAAGGCCTGGGCTTGCTCCAACTCCGAGATCGACTGGTCGTCGCGGGGATATGAAGGCACCAAGCTCGGCTACCTGATCGGGCAAGCGGGATATTTTCATGAGGGTCATCGTGCGGTCGACGATTGTTTCGCGCTCCTGGAGGTCCTCGCCCGAGAGGCTGATGGATCGGCTTCCACCGCGTTCGCGGAACTCTACGAAGCAAGCCAACGGTCGCGTGTCCGGATATTTGCTGAGAACAGCCCCTTCGACATGAAGGATCACCTGAAGGCGCGAGGCTATCGCTGGTCCGACGGACGCGACGGCCGTCCCAAATCCTGGTGGATCGAGGTGGGCGAGGAAGCGCTCGATGGTGAGCTGCGCTATCTCAGGGCCGAAATCTATCGTTATCCAGACGCCGATCCTCCAATCAAACGCCTCACTGCCTTCGACCGGTTCCGGGCCTGATAGCCCCTTCAGCTCATCTCTGATTGGACCCATGCTTTGAGCGCATGGCCGACCTGAGGCCTTGTGTCTTATCGATGAGCGTCCAAGGGCCTATATTTCAATCATCGAAACGACGTTGGAACCGAAGCAAGGTTGCTGGCGTCAAGAGACCTCACGAAAGGGGATCATCATGAACGTAGCACGCTCTTTCAACAACTGGCGCAAGTATCGTCAGACCGTTACCGAACTTGGCCGTATGAGCTCCCGCGAACTTCAGGACCTCGGTATCAATCGCGCCGATATCCAGAGCGTTGCTCGCCAGTCGGTCGCTCGCTAAGCGGCTTTCCCTGCCTATCCTGAATGACACTACGCCCGCTGATGATGCGGGCGTTTCTGTATCTGGCCTGCCACGAAGCTCTAAGTTGGAGATTTCCTTCGTCAGGAGAGGCCGTGCATTTCTCGCATAGCTGCACTGCAGCAAAGTCTATTTAATGTGCGGCGAGAATGGGTATCCTGGTTTTATCGAAGCGATGCACCTCCTCCCGCAGAGCTTCGATCTCAGACGACCCACTCCTCCTCCCAAGGGGCGTCTGTCGGAACAGCGGCACTCCTCCTCCCAGCCGTTGTTCGGTTCTTTTCGAAAAGCCTGCCGCACCTCCTCCCGCGGCAGGCTTTTTCGTTTTCAGGACCGTGGTATCAGAGCCCGAGCGCGAGCTGCGGCTCTTGCCCACTCTCTTCGGTGTTGAGCGATGACAGGGTGATCCCCAATAGCCGCACAGACCGTTTGAACGGGAACACCGAGGCGAGCAGGGTTTCAGCATTCTCCAAGACCATGTCGACGTCGGACACGGGTCCCGACACGGTCCTGCTGCGTGTCGCCTGACTGAAATCAGAATATTTGATTTTGACGGTGATCGTCTTTCCCGTGATGTCGTGCGCCTCGCAATAGCGCCAGACCTTCTCGGCCAACGGCCGCAACTCGGCTTTGGCCAGATCGAGATCGTCGATGTCCTCAACGAACGTGTCTTCGGCGCCAACCGATTTGCGGATGCGATCAGGTCTGACCTGCCGTTCGTCGATCCCTCGGGCAATGCCGTAGAAATACGGGCCGGACTTCCCAAAATGCTGCTGAAGGAAGGCAAGCGACTTCGATTTCAGGTCAAGCCCGGTTTCGATACCATGCCGTTTCATCCGCTCGGCCGTCGCCGGCCCCACGCCATGGAATTTCTTGACGGGGAGGGCCTCGACAAAACCCGGGCCGTTCTTTGGCGTAATGACCGCCTGGCCATTCGGCTTGTTCAGATCGCTCGCCATTTTGGCCAGGAACTTGTTGTAGGAGATGCCAGCCGACGCATTGAGGCCCGTGACCGCCTTGATTTTCGCACGGATCTCAAGCGCAATCTCGGTGGCGATTTCCATGCCCTTCAAGTTCTCCGTGACATCGAGATAGGCCTCGTCGAGTGACAGCGGCTCGATCAGCGGCGTGTATTCGGCAAAAATCTCGCGGATCTGCTGCGAGACCTGCCGATAGACGTCGAAGCGCGGCGGCACAAAAATCAGATCCGGGCATTTGCGCTTGGCGGTCACCGACGGCATGGCCGAATGCACGCCGAAGACACGGGCCTCATAACTCGCTGCCGCCACAACGCCACGTGCCGCGGATCCACCGACGGCCAGTGGCAGGCCACGCAGCTCCGGATTGTCACGTTGCTCGACCGAGGCATAAAAGGCATCCATATCGACATGGATGATTTTGCGCACGGGTTGCACGCTCCGCATGACGTCAGTGCCCACAGGATAAGCCGGCATTTGGTGAACGGGCATTTGACCGACTTGGTCGTGCTCTGTGCTGGTGGTCAAAGCAACAGACCTTCCTCGTCCGGCTTCGGTTTGGCCTGTGGCGGCACGATCACAAGCATGTTGCCCGGGAGCGGACGCTGTAGGTGGCGGGCTTCATCCCACGGTGCTGTCAGCCAGGTCTCGACTTCTTCAGGCGTGGTCAGAATGGAGGGCATGGCCTTTTGATGGATCGGCGAGACAATCTCGTTGGGCGAGGTCGTCAGAAATCCAAACAGCTCGTATTCCTGCTCGCCATCCCTGACTTTGCGCACGCCCTTCCACGGGGTCCAGAAGCCCGCGAAAAACATCAACGGCCGCTCTTCATTGCCCGCGAACCAGGCGTTCGGCACGCGCCCGCCCTCAATCTTGCTGGCTGGATCCGGTTCGGCAAAGGAGGTGAACGGCACGACGCAGCGGCTGGTTGGGCCGAGCCACCGCCGCCAGTGCGGTGAACTCACATTGCGAATATTGGTGACGCCGGGATCGTAGTTTTTCACATAGGCCGGCGGCGAGGGCATTCCCCAGGTCGCCCGGGCAATCTCGCGCTGTCCGTCCTCGGCAACGCGGACAATCGGCGCCTGATAACCTGGATAAACATCGAAGGATGCTTCATTCCAGCCGGCTCGATCGCGGAACGCCTTTGTAAATTGCAGAACCGCGTCACGCGTGGTCGTCACGTTATAGAGATTACACACTACCCGTCCTCCTATCCAATGCGGTTCAAGGCGAAGTTTCCGGCCCTTTCGGGATGCAACCAAGCTTTGAGAGCTCCACCGATCACGTGGGCTTTTGCAGCTCAAAAACCAAGGCCGCGTCCAGCAAACAGGGAAATCCCGTCCCGCATCTATCCTGCCCGTCAGAACAGTGCATCTTGTCACAACCCATTGCCATGCGACGGCGCAGATCCACAAAACGCATGCTGGCGCCAAACTGTTTCACCAGCGCCTTGCGATCAAGCTCGCCCTGTTGCCCGCACGGTTTGCATTCGACGGTAATCACCGGTCCCTTGAAATCTCTGAGCGTCAGCAGGCCGGGCATATCTCTATTTTCTCATCGACGATATTTTTCATCACATTCAGCATCGGCTTGAATCTGCTTGATGAATCGATTGGGCAACAACCGTCTCGTGATGCCGGCTGCAGTCCACCCGATTCTTGCCCGTTGACTCGTCACCGATTAAAGAACAAAAACAGAACATATCAGCTTTTTTTGGCTATGCAAATGCACTCTTGACGTTGGAAATCGATGCCAATCACTGCCGCCAACCCCGTCATTTCCGAGCTTCAGGACCGTATCCGGCGCCTTGAAGGCGGAGCTGCGCGCAAGGGCGAGGTGCTGTCGTTCGGAATAGCTGAGATCGATGCAAAGCTTCCCGGTGGTGGGCTGGCTTGCGGTGCCCTGCACGAGGTGGCCGGTGGCGGCGCTGATGCGGTGCATGGCGCCGCCGCCGCCCTGTTTGTTGCAGGGATTGTCGCGCGCACAAAGGGCGACATCCTTTGGTGCCTGACACGGCCGGATCTCTTCGCGCCGGCACTGGCACAGGCAGGCCTCCATCATGATCGGGTGATCTATGTCGAGGCCGACCGGGAAGAGGACGTGCTGACGAATTTCGAAGAGGGCCTGCGTTTTGGCGGGCTTGGCGCCGTGGTTGCAGAGCTTGTTCGCCTGCCCATGACCGCCTCGCGGCGCCTGCAGCTGGCGGCCGAGGCTTCAGGAACGATCGGAATTGCGCTGCGACGATGGCGGCGCCCGACGGAGGCCGCCGATTTCGGGCAGCCGACGGCCGCCACGACACGCTGGCGCATCAGCGTCCTGCCTTCCGAGCCACTTCCCGTGCCCGGCATCGGGCGGGCACGGTGGCTGGCGGAATTGATCAGAGCAAGAGCGGGAGAAGCCGCAGAATTTGAAATAGGTGCCTGCGATGCCACGGGTCGTATCAGTCTTTCTCCCCACGCTCGCGACGGACAGGATCAGGCGCGCCGATCCTGGAATTTTGCCTGAAACACCGGTCGTGGTCGTCGCGCGCAGTGGATCAAAACGCACCGTCTCTGCAATCGACGCTGCGGCATTCAAGGCGGGTGTCCGCATCGGCATGCCCGCCGCCAAAGCCCAGGCGATGATATCCGGCCTGCACATAGTTGATGCCGATCCGGACGGCGATGCCTTGGCGATTGAGCGCCTGGCGCTATGGATGCTGCGCCAATATACGCCGGTCGTAGCAATGGACAGTCCCGATGGTATTGTCATGGATACCGAGGGCGCCGACCATCTGCGCGGCGGCGAGTTGCTGATGCTGACTGGCCTGGTCAATGCGTTGAGAGGTCACGGCCTTCACGCCCGCGGCGCCATCGCCGATACTTGGGGCAGTGCCCATGCGATCGCCCGCGCCACGCGGCGCGAGGTGATCATCGTGCCAGTTGGTGAGACAGCAAAGGCCGTCGTCAACCTGCCGATTTCCAGCCTTCGTCTGCCTCCTGACATTGTCAGCGGCTTGACCGTGCTCGGGTTCCGAACCGTCGGCGAACTTTCCGCAACGCCGCGAGCGCCTTTGACATTGCGTTTCGGGCCGGAGGTGGGCCGCCGGCTCGATCAGATGTTCGGACGGCTTGCCGAACCGATCGACCCCATTCGTACCGCTGAGCTCGTCGAGGTGTCCCGGTCGTTCTCCGAGCCTATCGGGGCCGCTGAGACCATCGCCAAATATATCGGCAAGCTGGTGGTCGAACTCTGCGCCGCCTTGGAGGCGCGCGGGCAGGGCGTTCGCCGCGCCGATCTGATTATCTACCGCGTCGACAACACCTTACAGTCCCTGCGTGCCGGCACGGCCAAGCCGGTGCGCGATATCCAGCATCTGACAAAGCTTCTCTGTTCCAGCATCGAGAAGATCGATCCCGGTTTCGGTATCGAAAAACTGTCCCTCACTGCTACCATGATCGAGCCGTTCGAAGAAAAGCAGTCGATCTCCTCGTTGGTCGAAGAGATGATCGTCGACGTCACGCCGTTGCTCGACAGTCTTGGAAATCGCGGTCAGCGCATGTATCGGCTGGCGCCGGTCGAAAGCGACGTTCCCGAGCGCAATGTCGGGCGTGTCTCCCCCGTTTCCGCGAAACTCGGTCAAGCCTGGCCGACCCGCTGGCCGCGACCAAGCCGGATGCTGGCGCGCCCGGAACGGATCGAGGTCATTGCACTCACACCCGATCATCCGCCGGCATCCATGACCTGGCGCGGCAAACGCCGGCGCATCAAGCGTGGTGACGGGCCGGAACGGGTATTCGGCGAGTGGTGGGTCCGTTCCTCCGAAATGGAGGCGGTCAGGGACTACTATTCCGTCGAGGACGAGGACGGCAATCGCTTCTGGGTCTATCGCTCCGGCGACGGCGTGGATCCCGCGACCGGAACGGCCAAATGGTTCCTGCACGGGATCTACGGCTGATGCGCTACGCTGAACTCCAGGTCACCAGTCATTTTTCTTTCCTGCGCGGCGCGTCAGGTTGCGATGAGCTGTTTGCCACCGCCAAGGCACTCGGCATCGAGGCGCTTGGCATTGTCGATCGCAACAGTCTGGCCGGGATCGTGCGGGCCTGGGAGGCGGCCAAAGAGACCGGCGTCCGGCTGGTGGTCGGCTGCAGGCTTGATTTGGCTGATGGCATGTCGATGCTGGTCTATCCGACGGACCGGGCCGCCTATTCGAGGCTTTGCCGGCTGCTGTCGCTCGGAAAGGAGCGGGGTGGCAAGGGCAAATGCATCCTCGATCTGTCGGATGTCGCCCTTTATGCGGACGGTCTGCTCGCCATCCTGATTCCCGACGAGGCTGATGATGCCTGCGCTGTCCAGCTGCGCAAGTTGAGGCAGATATTTGGCGACCGCGCCTATATAGCGCTGACGCTGCGCCGGCGGCCGAACGACCAACTGCGCCTGCACGACCTCAACACTATGGCGATCCGGCACAAGGTTCGGCCTGTTGTCACCAATAACGTGCTGTTTCACGAGCCGGGTAGACGGCAATTGCAGGATGTCGTCACCTGCATTCGCCATCGCACGACCATAGATCAGGCGGGCTTCTTGCGCGAACGGCATGCCGATCGCTTTTTGAAGCCGCCAGAGGAAATGTACCGGCTGTTCAGCCGATACCCCGAGGCACTTGCCCGTACCCGCGAGATTGTCGACCGCTGCCGCTTCGACATGAGCGAGCTGACTTACCAATACCCCGAGGAAGCCATCATCCCCGGCCTGACGGCGCAGCAGACGCTGGAGAAGTTCACCTGGGAGGGCGTTCGCGATCGCTACCCCGAGGGTGTGCCTGACGATGTGGTGAAGACCCTCAATCACGAACTCGACCTGATCCGAAAACTCCATTACGCGCCGTACTTCCTGACTGTCTACAGCATCGTCCGCTTTGCGCGATCTCAGAGCATCCTGTGTCAGGGGCGTGGCAGCGCCGCCAATTCCGCCGTCTGTTACGTGCTGGGGATCACGGCGATCGATCCGGCCGCCAACGATCTGCTGTTTGAGCGCTTTATCTCGGAAGAGCGCAACGAGCCGCCCGACATCGACGTCGATTTCGAACATGGCAGACGCGAAGAGGTGATCCAGTGGATCTACAAGACCTACGGCCGGCAAAAAGCCGCCCTTTGCGCGACCGTCACCCGTTACCGCGCCAAGGGTGCACTTCGCGATGTCGGTAAGGCGCTCGGCCTGCCCGAAGACATGATCACAGCGCTATCTGCCGGCGTCTGGGGCTGGAGCAAGGAGGGCGTCGGGCAAAAGCAGGTCAACGAGCTGAACATGAACATGTCCGACCGCCGCCTGCGGCTGACATTGGAACTGGCGCAGCAGCTGATGGGCGCGCCGCGTCATCTGGGCCAGCATCCGGGTGGTTTTGTCCTGACCAATGACCGCCTCGACGAATTGGTGCCGATCGAACAGGCGCGCATGCAGGACCGCCAGACCATTGAGTGGGACAAGGACGATATCGAGGCGCTCAAGTTCATGAAGGTCGACGTGTTGGCGCTCGGGATGCTCACCTGCATGGCACGAAGTTTCGCCTTCCTGCAGGAGCACAAGGGAAGAGTGCTCGATCTCGCCACTATCGAGCAGGAAGATCCAGCGACCTATGCGATGATCCGCAAGGCCGACACGCTCGGCACCTTTCAGATCGAATCCCGAGCGCAGATGTCGATGCTGCCGCGGCTGAAACCCCAGACCTATTACGACCTGGTCATCCAGGTGGCGATCGTTCGCCCCGGTCCGATCCAGGGCGACATGGTGCACCCATATCTTCGGCGGCGCGAGGGCAAGGAGGCTGTCGTCTATCCGAAGCCGGAACTGGAGGCCGTGCTTGGCAAGACGCTGGGCGTGCCACTGTTTCAGGAGAGTGCGATGAAGGTGGCGATCGTCTGTGCCGGCTTTACCGCCGGCGAGGCCGATGCGCTCAGACGCTCGATGGCGACCTTCAAGTTCACCGGCGGCGTCAGCAAGTTCAAGGACAAGCTTGTCCGGGGCATGGTGAAAAACGCTACACCGAGGAATTCGCCGAAAAGACTTTCTCCCAGCTCGAGGGCTTTGGCTCCTATGGCTTTCCGGAAAGCCACGCCGCTTCGTTTGCCCTGATCGCCTACGCCTCCTCCTATATGAAATGCCATTATCCGGATGTGTTCTGTGCCGCCCTCATCAACGCGCAACCGATGGGGTTCTATGCGCCGGCCCAGATCGTTACCGACGCACGAGCCCATGGCGTTGTGATCCGGCCGGTCTGTATCAATCGTTCGCGATGGGACTGCACGCTGGAAGAGATCGCGGGTACCGCCCGCCATGCGGTGCGTCTCGGAATGCGTCTGGTCAGGGGGCTGCCAGAACAGGACGCGGCAAAAATCGCGGTGGCGCGGGGCGACGAGCCCTTCGTTTCCATCGACGATATGTGGCGGCGCGCCGGCGTGTCGTCGGCCTCCCTGGTCAAGCTCGCCGAAGCCGATGCGTTCCGGCCGGCTCTGAAACTTGAACGACGCGATGCGCTGTGGGCGATCAAGGCCTTGCGCGACGAACCGCTCCCTTTGTTTGCTGCCGCCGCCGATCGCAAGCGGGCGGTGATCGCTGAACAGCAGGAACCGGATGTGGCGCTTCGGCAGATGACGGAGGGCGCCAATGTCGTCGAGGATTACGGACATACGGGCGTCACTCTGCGAGCCCATCCCGTCAGTTTCCTGCGGGAGGATCTCGCCCGCCGAAACATCGTCACCTGCGCCGATGCAACATCGGCGCGCGACGGTCGCTGGTTGATGACATCAGGCCTTGTGCTCGTCCGGCAGAAACCCGGCAGTGCCAAGGGCGTGATGTTCATGACCATCGAGGATGAAACCGGGGTCGCCAATATCGTCGTCTGGCCGAGCCTGTTTGAAAGACAGCGCCGCGTCGTGCTCGGATCCGCGATGATGGCGATCAACGGCAAGATCCAGCGCGAAGGCGGCGTCGTGCATCTTGTCGCGCAACGGATGTTCGATCTGACCAGTGATCTGGCAAGCCTTGGTGAGCGGGATAGTTTCCGGGTGCCGACAGGGCGTGGCGACGAGTTCGCCCATGGTTCACCGGACAGTCCGGACAGTCGCGAGCGGCCGCCGATGGGCGTCAAGGCGCGCGAAATTTACATAGATGACCTTCATATCGATACGCTGAAGGTGAAGAGTAGGAATTTTCAGTAAACCGCCTCTCAACGGTCATTTAGCTTTTGTGCTCAAAATGGACAATGCCTTTGCGGCAAACTTGGGAGCAATCCCTGACAGCCTTTCCATCAATTCCACGACGGACAAAGTTGGTCGACGGTAGCCTGCGGCCTGTGCGACGAGCGTCTCCAACAGCCTGTCCGCCTCTTTACTCAGCAGGGAGACCAGAAAGTCGTCGGGTGTCATGGCGACGACGCCGGACGGAAGATCGCTGAAGTCTCGGATGTTCGATGTGACGATGATGCCAGCCCCGATCGCTGCAGCTGCTGCGGCCACGTGCCGATCCTTGGGGTGGTTCCGCATTGCCGGCTCCAGTGGCTCCCAGCCTTCGACATTCGCGTCGGGGAACGCCTCCTCCATAACGGCGCGCAGTACCCTCGCTCTGGTCGGCTCCATTCCATAGTCGCTGATAAGGTTGCGCGTGACTTCGTCCAGGATTCGCGACGACCAATGCGCGCGATAGCAATCTGCCGCAGCCACGCGCAATAATGTGTCGCGCAGCATCATGGGGAATAGGACGTCGGCATCGAGGACGGCGATTGGCATAGGCACTCATCAAGATCCCCCCTGATCATTCGGGGAGGTGGTTGCGTTTATAGCGTTTATGCGCCATATTACCGGCATGGCCATATCACATCGCACATCGTCCGACAAAAAGCCCTCGAAGACTTCGAAAGCCGTTCCTGCTCTCGAGCGGTCAGCCGCGGCCCGTGTCGCATCGCTGTTGGTTTCCCGTTCCGCAAAGCAGCATGGAACGTTTCAGGTAATCAATGCCGATGGCGAACGCCTGGACCTGCCAGATGCGCTGACCGACATCATGTATCGGGCCGCGGAGCTTCTCGCAGACGGAAGACCGGTAACGGTTTTGCCCGACGAAGAGATGCTGTCAACGCAGGCGGCGGCCGATATTCTCAACGTATCGAGGCAATATCTCGTGCGTTTGGTCGATACCGGCGAGCTTGCTGGTGAAAAAGTGGGAAGTCACCGGCGTTTGAGAGCCGTGGATGTCGCAGCGTTCAAGGCTGTGCGTGACGCCAAGCGAACATCGGCGCTGGATCGGTTGAGTTCATTGAGCGAAGACGCTGGCGGCTACGAGCTCGAAATCAAGCAGCGCTGAAGGAGCTATATAGCGCGCCGGGCTCGAATGCGCGGGTGCGCCGCTTGTTCAATGATCGCTCAGAAGGGAGCCGAGCGTGGACTTGCACGTTTTTGTTCCCTCATCGAATACGGCGGACCTTTCACATCGCGTGTAGGCCGCCAAGGCGTAGCTAAAGGCTTCCTCGTCCCAGTCTTTGAAGATGCGCAACTCGTCGCTGCCCGGAATTAGGCCTGAATATGACTCAACATGCATTTGCTCTACCTGCATGAACTCATCGTTCTCGGATGTGATATAAAAATGCGTCGCATCCCTCAGTGTGGCTTTGTAGTGAACACGAGCCGCCAGTTCGCTGAATTGGGCGCCGATAACAGCGGATCCGGAGAGCGCGTAAGGCCCTCCTGGGCCAGCGTGCATTTGAAGCCCGCCGTCGCTAACAAATATCACGCCAAGCCGGCCGACTCTAATCGCTGCGGACTGTCCGAAAATGTTTGTCGAGAGGTCGAATTCTTGATCTCCTCCGGTATCAGTTACTTCGTAAAAATACAGTGAAAAAGGCAAATCGCCGTGGAGGCATCGGAATGTGGTGGGTTTTCGCGCGCTTTGGAGTACGAAATGGCAGTGCTGCAGTTCCTCGATGAATTGCGCAGGAACCATCGGCCCACTATCTGGTCGCTTGCGATCAAGTAAGAGGCCGGTCTCTTTCACGAGAAAGCCGATCAGGATTTTAGACAACCATCGGCCAAGGAGTAGTTTTTCGTCCTGAGTCTCTACTGTGCCACGCTCAATAATGGGCTGCACGGCGTTTTCAATCTGGGAGAGGAAACCGTTGTTGCAAGCTTCGCAACACGGAACAGTCAGATTTCGATATGGAATAAGTGTCCCATTCAGCAGGGTGAGACGCTCATTGAAGAGATTGAACTTATGCTGAAGCCATTTGGGGATCACGTGTTCGCCGGCGCCAGTGCTGGGGGGACCGCCGCACGCAAAGCACATTCTTTGTGAAATGCTGTTTTCCGACACGGCCCTTGCCGATAGCTCGAGTATTCTCATTTTTCTCGTTTTCGGTTGGGCTTTCAACGGTTCACGCCGGGCCTGACGATCATGGAAGAATCTCATTCGTCCCAAACCAGAATACCAAGCCACCGCTGCCTTGGACACCCGGCCATCATGCTACAAGCCAACGCCGACTCCGAAGGCCTGCCGGCTTCAGTCGCTTCTCTTGCGGATCGTTTCCACAATCAGGTAATTCTGAGGAAGCGCGTGGAGTAATTCAGCCCCAGGTTTCGTCAATTGAAGCCAGGATGTGTTGTTCCTAATCCTTGCACATAGGCGGGACTTGGCTTTCCTGAGTGTGGCGTCACCCTCTGGGACCGGGCTGTAGGCTGCGCTGAAGCCTTCAATATAAAGTCTTCACCCTTCGGGCCGCCATCCCTGACGCGTACGTCGATCCGGGTCTGTCCAGCAACACGTAATGTAACATCAAGGTTCCCTTCCCAGCAGGCCGAAGCCGCGCAGTTCCATCCCTGAGTTAGAGCCGAACCGGCAGGTTGCTTGATCAGGAAGTGGCCGTGCAATTTAGCCCGAACGCAATCCGCTCCAACCATTGGCGTTGCTAACCCAGCTCTCTTGTCTGGCATCCCTAATCCAGTCCCGTCCTTGGGCAGTCAACCCGCAAGGGGTTCGCAGCTACTGCGACCTCTCTGGCTGCGCCGCCGAGGTGACCGCGGCCGGGTCCGGATCGAACGGGCGCCATCGAGCGGGGATTGGCCCCGCCAACGGATGGAGCCTCACATGTCGGATCTCAGCCTCGCACAGAACCACGCTTTCGATCTTGCCCGGACCCTGATGGTCCCGGTCACCCTCTTCGAAATCGATGGCGAGATCGGCGTCATGCTTTCCGCCGAGTATGACGGCGATGAGGACGCCATCATCAATATCTATGATCCCTTTGCCTACGGATCGGCTCATTGAGCCGATCAACCCTCCGGGGGGAAGGCGTGCCGCTTGCGCTGATGCGCGCGCAAGGGAGGCTTCGCCGCGAGCTTGTCCCGCAGATCTGCACATTGCGAACCGCGCCCTTGCGCGTTTTCATCTTCGCGGCCTGGGCGCTGCCAGTCCGAAAAGCCAGGAAAGCAGGGGAAACGAAATGGATAAGAATGACATCGAGGAGCTGCGCGCCCGGGTGGGATGCGCAGCCGTCCTTGAGCATGAGGGCTTCGCGATAGACCGGAAAGAGAGCACGCGCCGGGCGGTCAAATTCCGGCGCGACGACGATATCGTCATCGTGATCCACGACGACAGGGGCTGGTTCGACGCCCGTTCGGACGCCAAGGGCGATGTGTTTGCCCTTGCAAGCTATCTTCATGGGATCGGATTTGCCGAGGCCCTGGCAGTTGTCGGGGCTCTCATCGCGTTCCAGCCAGTCGCACCGACATGGGAGAAGCCTCAACATCAAACGCAGCCAATTGCTTCGGTCGCTGACCGCTGGAACCACCGAAAACGGCCGTGGCGCGGATCGGCGACGTGGACTTACCTCCAGCGATGCCGGGCGCTGCCATGGCAAGTCATCTCCGCGGCGATCGATGCAGACGTTCTTCGGGAAGGCCCATATGGCTCGATGTGGGCAAAGCATGTCGATGAGGCTGGTGCCGTCATCGGCTGGGAGGAGCGCGGTCCGGACTGGCGCGGGTTTTCCACCGGCGGCGCCAAGGCGCTCTTCCAGTTTGGGATGAATGACGCTCATCGGATCTGTGTGACGGAGGCGGCGATCGATGCGCTCAGCCTGGCCGCGATCGAGCAGACACGATCCGACACGCTCTATGTCAGCACTGGAGGCGGCTGGTCTCCGCTAACCGCGTTCGCGTTGGAAAACTTAGCGTCCGGGGAGGGCGCGTGGCTTGTGGCAGCGACCGACAATAACGTCCAGGGTGAAGTTTTTGCCGACCGCCTGCGCCAGATGGCGGACAGCGCCGGTTGCGATTTCTCTCGGCTGAGGCCGCAGAGTGAGGATTGGAATGAGGAACTGAAGGAGAGGAGGGAGAAAGGCGAGCTGCCGCATACGCGGCCAACGCATCAAGGGTGAAGCTGCCGCCCGCCTGACGGCGGCCCTTGACCCGCTGCCCGCGAGGCGCCGGCTGAGGAGGGGTAATCAAAGGACTGAAGCAGGAGAGGTCGAACAGGCTTTTCAGCTCAGCCGCAACCCCAAAGGAGCCGCAGATGTTCGATACTCCCACCATCCGTAAAGTGTTCGAAGGTGTGGCCAGCCACCACGAAATGTACGCCCTGTTCAATCGCCATAGCCAGTCGCCGTTCAACGATGACAGGATGAACGGCACGCGATATGTCGGCGAGTGGTTTGAGATATCCGAAGCCGATCACGACCACATGTTCGAGATCCTGCCGCCGCTCTTTTATCGCGGCGACATGTTCGCCATGCGCGAATTCCTGGCCGCCAGCGTCACCAGCGTTTTCTTCGCCCTGCCGATCGATGATCGGTTCCGATGGTTTCACGGCTATTGCGACCTGGCCGATCGACAGTCACCCGACCGCATGCGCGCCGAGATCATCACCCGCGAATCCCGTCCCGTCCGCGCCATGAACCGACAGGAAAAACTCGATCATATCTGGAGCGCGACCGGTCCGGATTTCCGCGGCTATGCCGACGCACGTTTTCCAGCCGATCTGCGCAATCGCCAGATCGTGCTCGTCTATCCCTCAGCTCAAGGCAAGGTCTGGAAGCTGCTCGGCGATCTGACCGACGAGGAGATCGCCGCCAAGCTGCCGGTGCAATTCCGTCTATTGCCGGAAACTATCGCTGCCTGACAGCGACCTTCACTTCGCGATCTCACCATTCTGCGTCTTCGCAACACTCGCATTCAACGGCGAGTGTGCCTCGGCGCGCCACCTCACAGGAGTTTTCCAATGGCGCATGACGATCCTTTCACCATCGACCTGTTCGGCAATACAGCTCTCGCATCCGGTTTCGATCTCGGTGTGCCGGGTTTCGCAGCGGACTTTGGGACCGATCTCGAGGATGACCCACCGCCGTCGACGCCGGCGCCGGCCGCCCCAGTTCTGACGATCCCAGAGGCTAAACCGCAGATGCGCGCGAGGGTCGATTTCCGACTGGAGAGTACACGCGGTCTCGCCAAATCCTGGCGCGACCGGGCGCGTGACAATATCGCCGCCATCCAACTGGCCAACGAGATCGAGCGTCACGGCCTTCCGGCCCGACCTGACCAGCAGGCCAGGCTGATCAAGTTCACCGGCTTCGGCGCGTCGGATCTGGCCAACGGCATATTCCGGCGTCCTGGCGAAGACGCTTTTCGTAGAGGCTGGGAAGAGCTCGGTGGCAATCTGGAAAGCGCCGTCGCGGCCGGGGACTACGCATCTCTGGCGCGCTGCACCCAGTATGCCCACTTCACGCCGGAGTTTATCGTTCGTGCCATCTGGTCGGGCCTGGTCCGCATGGGGTTCGATGGTGGACGGATCCTGGAGCCGGGTATCGGTACGGGGATGTTTCCGGCGCTGATGCCGGATGCTCTCTCGAAGGTGAGCCATGTCACCGGCGTCGAGCTCGATCCCGTCACCGCCCGCATCGTTCGGCTGCTACAACCGCGGGCAAGGATCATCACAAGCGATTTTGCGCGCACCGACCTGCCCGACCATTTCGATCTGACGATCGGCAACCCGCCGTTTTCTGACAGGACGGTGAAGAGTGATCCGGCCTTCCGGTCTCTCGGCTTGCGGCTGCATGATTATTTCATCGCCAAGTCCATCCACCGGCTGAAGCCCGGCGGTCTTGCGGCCTTTGTCACCTCGTCCGGCACGATGGACAAGGCCGATGCCCGCGCGCGCGAACACATCGCCGGCATGGCCGATCTGATTGGCGCCATTCGCTTGCCCGAAGGCAGCTTTCGCGCCGACGCCGGAACCGATGTCGTTGTCGATATCCTCTTCTTCCGAAAGCGCCGTGCGGATGAGACGGTTGGAAACAACACTTGGCTCGATCTCGCGGATGTCCAGGCCGAAGGCGAGGGCGGCAGCGTCCGTATCAACAGGTGGTTCGCCGATCATTCCGACATAGTGCTGGGACAGCATGCGATCACGTCAGGTCCATTCGGCGAAGCCTATACATGCCTCCCTTTTGACAATGATCTCGAAACGAGCCTGAACTCCGCGATCAGCCAGCTACCAGCCGATCTCTATGACGGTGAGCCATCCACAATCGACTTCGCCCTTGAGGACGAAGTCGCGGAAGCCATGGTCGAGCGCCCGGATGATCCAAAAGTTCGCGAAGGCAGCTATTTCATCGGCAAGGCCACGGCGCTGATGCAGGTGGTGGACGGCGTCGCTGTCCCGGTCGAGGTCAGGAAGGGCCGGAGCACCGATGGCATCTTCGCCAAGCATGCTCTCATTATCCGCAAGCTCATCCCGATCCGCGATGCGGTCCGGCTCATTCTCAAGCTTCAGGAACGCGACCAGCCCTGGCAGAAGGCGCAGGTGTCGCTGCGCATTGGCTGGTCGAGTTTCGTGCGCGAATTCGGCCCGATCAACTTCACCTCCGTCTCGACATCGGAGGATCCGGAAACCGGTGAGATCAGGGAGGTCCATCGCCGGCCGAACCTCGCGTCCTTCCTCGACGATCCCGATTGCTGGCTGGTGGCCTCGATCGAGGACTATGATCTGGAGACAAACACCGCCAGACCCGGGCCGATCTTTACCGAGCGCGTCATCGCGCCGCCGCCGGCACCAGTGATCACTTCGGCGCTCGATGCGCTCGCGGTTGTTCTGAACGAACGCGGCCATGTCGATCTCGATCATGTTGCCGAGCTGCTGCATCGCGACGTTGAGAACGTTCTCGGCGAGCTGGGCGGGGCGATCTTCTGCGATCCATCCGATGGCTCCTGGCAGATGGCCGACGCATATCTGTCCGGTGCGGTCCGGTCGAAGCTCACTGTTGCTCGCGCCGCCGCCGAACTCGATCCCGCCTTCGCCGGTAATGTCGCAGCGCTTGAGCGGGTGCAGCCAGCCGATCTCAGGCCCTCGGATATTACCGCACGCCTTGGCGCCCCATGGATCCCGGCCGATGATGTCGTCGCCTTCGTCAAAAAGATGATGGAGGCCGACATCTCCATTCATCATCTGCCGGAACTGGCGACCTGGACGGTCAATGCCCGTCAGCTGGAATGGTCGGCATCCGGCACCACCGAATGGGGCACCCATCGCCGCCATGCCGGCCAGCTGCTGTCAGACGCTCTCAACTCGTCCGTGCCGCAGATCTTCGACACGATCCGCGATGGCGAGACCGAGCGCCGGGTGCTGAACACGGTAGAAACGGAGGCGGCCAAGGAAAAGCTCGCCAAGATCAAGTCCGCCTTCCAGTCGTGGATCTGGTCCGATCCGGATCGCACTGATCGCTTAGCGCGGGTCTATAACGATACATTCAACAACATAGCGCCGCGATCTTTCAATGGCGACCACCTGCAACTCCCTGGCGCCTCTGGCGCCTTTTCTCTTTATGGGCATCAGAAACGCGGCATCTGGCGGATCATCTCAGCCGGCGCCACCTATCTCGCTCATGCCGTCGGTGCCGGCAAGACGCTGACCATGGCAGCGGCCATTATGGAACAACGCCGGCTGGGTCTGATCAACAAGGCGATGCTCGTCGTGCCAGGCCATTGCCTGGCGCAGGCTGCCCGTGAGTTCCTGGCGCTCTATCCCAATGCCCGCATTCTGGTCGCTGACGAAACGAACTTCGCCCGAGAAAAGCGTCATCGCTTCCTGTCACGGGCGGCGACCGCCAACTGGGACGCGATCATCATCACCCATTCGGCGTTTCGGTTCATCGCGGTGCCATCGGCCTTCGAGGCGCAGATGATTCAGGACGAGTTGGAGCTCTACGAGGAGCTCCTGGTCAAGGTTGATAGCCAGGATCGGCTTTCGCGCAAGCGCATCGAGCGCATGAAGGAAGGTCACAAGGAGCGGTTGGAGGCGTTGGCAACACGGAAAGACGATCTGCTGACCATCTCCGAACTCGGTATCGACCAGATTATCGTCGACGAGGCGCAGGAGTTCCGCAAGCTGTCCTTCGCCACCAACATGTCGACCCTGCGCGGTGTCGATCCGAACGGCTCGCAGCGCGCCTGGGACCTGTTCGTCAAATCCCGCTTTATCGAGACGAAGAACCCGGGCAGGGCGCTGGTACTGGCCTCGGGAACGCCGATCACCAACACGCTCGGCGAGATGTTCTCCGTGCAGCGGATGATGGATCCGGCAGCATTGTCGGAACGTGGTCTGCACGAGTTCGACGCCTGGGCCTCGACCTTCGGCGATACCTCGACCGAACTTGAACTGCAGCCGTCTGGCAAATACAAGCCCGTCACGCGCTTCAGCCAGTTCGTCAACGTGCCGGAACTCATCGCCATGTTCCGCTCCTTCGCCGACGTCGTACTGCCCGTCGATCTCAGAACCTATGTGAAGGTGCCCGAGATATCTGGTGGCAAACGACAGATCATCACGGCCGAGCCAACCGCTGCTTTCAAGGCGTACCAGAAGCAACTTGACGCGCGGAACAAGGCGATCGAGATGCGCGATGGTCCGGCCAAGCCCGGTGACGACATTCTGCTTTCCGTCATCACCGATGGCCGCCATGCGGCGATCGATCTGCGGCTGGTCGATCAGGCCATGGGCAACGAGACCGCCAACAAGCTGAACGCACTTGTCACTAACACCCACCGCATCTGGCAGGAAACCGGAGAGGCGGAGTATCGTCGCAAGGACGGCAAACCGTTCGACCGGCAGGGCGCCGGCCAGTTGATCTTCTCCGACCTCGGCACGATTAATGTGGAGGCATCCCGCGGTTTTTCCGCATACAGATGGATCCGCGATGAGCTCGTCCGCCTTGGCGTGCCGGCTTCCGAAATCGCTTTCATGCAGGATTACAAGAAGTCGGATGCCAAGCAGCGCCTGTTCAACGACTTTAATGCCGGAAAAGTTCGCGTACTGATCGGCTCGTCGGAAACCATGGGCACCGGCGTCAACGTTCAGGCTCGTTTGAAAGCTCTGCACCACCTCGATGTGCCGTGGTTGCCATCGCAGATCGAGCAGCGTGAAGGCCGTATTATTCGCCAGGGCAACCAGCATGACGAAGTCGATGTCTTCGCCTATGCGACACTCGGCAGCCTCGATGCTACCATGTGGCAGAACAATGAGCGCAAGGCCCGCTTCATTGCGGCTGCCCTGTCCGGCGACACCAGCGTTCGACGGCTGGAGGATATGGGCGAGGGGCAGGCAAACCAGTTTGCCATGGCCAAGGCGATCGCGTCCGGCGACGAGCGGCTGATGCAGAAGGCGGGGCTGGAGGCCGAGATTGCCCGTCTCGACCGCTTGCGGGCCGCGCATATCGATGACCAGCACGCCATCCGCCGGCAAATCCGCGACGCCGAACGGGATATCGAATTTTCCAGCCGCCGGATCGAGGATGTGGGCAAGGATATCGAGCTGCTGGCCCCAACATCTGGCGACGCCCTTGTCATGCAAGTTGGCGAAGACACATTCGACGAGCGCAAACTCGCTGGCCGCGCGCTGATGAAGGAAATCCTGACGCTGGTGCAGCTTCAGCAGGAGAAAGAGGTGATCATCGCCACCATCGGCGGCTTCGATCTCGCCTATCAGGGCGAGCGGTTTGGCAAGGATGGTTATCGCTATGACACCCTGCTCCAACGCACAGGTCGCGACTACGAGATCGATTTGGCCGTCACCACCACGCCGATCGGCGCGATCTCCCGGCTCGAACATGCGCTTGGCGGGTTTGAACCGGAACGCGAGAGCCATCGCAATCGGCTCACCGATGCCAAGCGACGGCTCGCCTCCTACACGCCGCGTCTGGGAGAGAGCTTCTCGTTGGAAGCCGAGCTCGAACTCAAGCTGAGCCAACTCGACGAGATCGAAAGGGATCTGGCGGCAACCGCCGACGAACCAGAGGAGGATCGCCAGGAAGCCGCGTGAACAGCGGCATACCCACCGTCACTTGAAACGAGGTCGGCCGATACACATCTATCGGTTATCACTCGTTTCGATGGTTTCCTGCAGTGGCGATTGCCGCGCGTTTGAAACCGTCCGGGTTGGAAGGGCGCTCCCCGAAAGGGTCGAGCGCCCTTTCGTTTTTTGCCTACAGGCGCTATTCCGGGAGTTTGTAGATCGCTGCGTTATCCTGCAGTTCCCGCAGGCCCTTGTACGAGGCGTGCCGCAATTTGCCGTCGTCGGTCCATGCGCGGTATTCGATCTCCGCAATCAGTGTCGGCTGAACGAAGACGGCCCCCTTCTTGTCGACGGCCACTGGAGCACGCCTGGTCTTCAGCGTGTCCAGCATCCGGCGCAGTTCGATTGCCTCTTTCTCTTTGAAGCCAGTCCCGACCGAACCGATATAGACGAACGCGTCGCCTTGGTAGGCCGCCAGCAGCAGACTGCCGATCCCGCCGCGTGCTGCAGAGGATGGCTCGTATCCGACAATCACAAAGCTTTCACTCTGGATGCATTTGATCTTCAGCCAGTCGCCGAGCCGGCCCGATCGATAAGTGCTGTCGCGGTGCTTGGCGATGATGCCTTCCAGGCCGTGCTCGCGCGCGGCCTCCAGAAGTGTCGCGCCATCCGCTTCGACCTCCTGCGAGACGCGGATCGTTCCTTCGCTCTCGCCGATCAGGTCTTCCAGCAGGTGACGACGTCCGGAAAGCTCCATCTTCGTCAGGTCGTGGCCATCGAAATACAACAGGTCGAATGCGTAGAGGATGGCATCGCCGGAGGCTTGTCTGCCCCCACGCCCGCCAAGCGACCGCTGCAGCGCGCCAAAATCCGAGCGGCCCTCGGCATCGAGCACGACGGCTTCCCCATCGAGAATGGCGGTCCCCACCCCGAGCTTGCGCGCGGCGGCTGCAATTGCCGGAAACCTGTCGGTCCAGTCATGACCGCCACGTGTGATGATCCGTGCGGAGTTCGGCTCGATGTGAACCGCAATACGATAGCCGTCCCATTTGATCTCGTAGATCCAGTCCGGTCCGGACGGCGGCTTTGCTTTCAGCAGCGCCAGGCACGGTTCGATACGATCGGGCATCGGGTCGAAGGGGAGCTGGGGTTGCGCCGGATCGCGTGGTTTGCGCGGTCGCGAGCGGATCGGGAGATCCGTCTCCCGCAAAAGCGGCTGGGATTTTTGGCGCGGTGGCTTTGTCATGGCCAGAGTTCAGCAGCAATTGCTTAAAATCGTGTGACATCGCTGGAAAATGGAAGGGAGGACGAGAGGGAGGGGAAGGAGAAGGACGAGGAGAAGGAAACCGGTTCGCTGGACGGTCCGACGGCTGCCGGTTCCCTCAATCGCGCCGGTCGCCGAGACCGGGCCAGCTTGTTTCGCAAGGCAGGTGTGCCTCGCTCTCCCGCAAGCCAGGTCTGCTCCGCCGCAATTGCAGCCGCCGTCCCGTCCTGCGGTTCGGAGGATGTCTTCGAGAAGAAGATGAGGAGGCAAGGACAGTCCGTCCGCCCGAAACCGAAAGGTCATTCCCATGCAGTTGATTACAGCCGATCCGCGCAGCCTGAAGGACAATCCCGGCCGGTCCCGCCAGTCGAAATCTTCGCCCCAGTCCGACGCACTGCTCTGCGCATCGATCCGGGCCATCGGTGTCGTCCAGCCGCCGATCGTCAAACTCGATCCGGATGGCGGCAACAGCTACATCATCGTCTTCGGCCATCGCCGTGCAGCACAAGCCATTGCCGCGGATCTCGTGGAAATCCCTCTGCTGCTGGCCGATCCTTCCGACGATCTCGGCGCCATGCAGTCGTTTGCGGAAAACATCGCCCGCGAACCGCTGAATCCGGTCGACCAATGGCGCGCCATCGAGCGGCTGGTAGCTCTCGGTTGGACCGAGGAGTCGATCGCCATGGCGCTGGCACTTCCGAGCCGGCAGATCCGCAAGCTGCGGCTTCTGGCCAACATCCTGCCGGCCATGCTCGACCAGATGGCGCGCGGCGACATGCCGAACGAGCAGCAGCTGCGCACCATCGCTGCCGCTTGCCAGGACGAGCAGGCCGAAGTGTGGAAGAAGTACAAGCCGAAGAAGCAGGATCCGCAGGTTTCGTGGTGGGAGGTCGCCCGCGCGCTGACCACGACCCGGATGCTGGCCAAACATGCAAGCTTCGGTGACGAACTGGCGCAGGCCTATGGCATCACCTGGGTCGAGGACCTGTTTGCGCCCGCCGACGAGGACAGCCGCTATACGACAGATGTCGAGGCATTCCTCGGTGCCCAGCAGGAGTGGCTTGCCAACAACCTGCCCAAGCGTGGTTCGGTCATCGAGGCCAACGAATACGGCCAGGCCAAGCTCCCCGCGAAGGCGCAACAGGTCTATGGCAAATCGGGCAAGGGTGACCTGACCGGCTGGTATATCAACGCGCGCGACGGCTCAGTTCAATCGGTTGCCTATCGCATGCCGGAGGCGAAGAAGCCCAAGCTGGTCAAGGAAGCCGATGGTGTCGAAACCGTCGTTGACGAAGTCGAGGTAACCAAGGCGCGGCCCGACGTGACCCAGAAGGGTCTCGACATGATCGGCGATCTGCGGACTGACGCTCTCCACGAGGCGCTTGCCCGCGCGCCGATCGAAGACGACACGCTGATGGCTCTGCTCATTCTGGCCTTTACCGGCACGAATGTCACGGTCGCCAGCGGCGCATCGGACAATCCCTATAGTCATGCGAAATGCGGGCCGCATGCTGCCCGGTTGATCGGCGAGAACGGCAAGCTGTCCTTCGATCGCGAGACACTGTTGCAAGCTGCGCGCTCGGTGCTGATCGAAGTCCTGTCTCTGCGGCGCAATCGCTCCGATAGCGGTCTGATCGCCCGCATTGCCGGGGATGCGATCGGCGCCGATCAATTCCTGCCCAATATGGCGAACGAAGACTTCCTCTCATGCCTGTCACGCATTGCGCTGGAGGCGACCGCGGAAACGGCGGGCGTGCCCGGTCGGATCAAGGTGAAGGATACCCGTGCGGCTCTGGTCGAGCATTTTGCCGAGGGAAAGCTGGTGCATCCGGCAGCGCTGCTGCCCCCATCCACGGACGACGTGCGGTCGTGGATTGGACGTTACACCAGCATCGACAGCGGATTGGAGGATGCCGACGACGTTCCCGATACGCTCGAAGATCAGCTTTCCGGTGGTGAGATTGTGGACCATTCTGCCGCCGAGGAAGAGGCGGACGAAGGTTTCCGCGAGGCTGCCGAATAGCATCGGTCGAACGAGTCTGAACCCGACGCCGCTGGCTGATGCTGGCGGCGTTTCTGTTTCGAGCAATCAGAAGGAGTTTGTCATGGCAAAGATCCGTGATGACATGGCCACAGAAAGAGCGGTGCATGAGGCGGAACTACGGACATTGGACCGGCCCACGATACAAGCAGGAGCGTCGACGCTTTGGGGCGTGGCGCAGGTCTCGCGGCGATATGCCGACGGTATCGTTCTGCATTCGACCGCCAGCCATGGTGGTTTCCATCTCGCCGAGAATGCCAATGCCATCGTCCATGCCCTCTATCGTAATGACGACGGATTCTACGAGGAGGATTGTGAATGGGCGAAGGTTGCCCATGCCTTTCCACAGTTGTTCACCGCCTATGAGCGGCGCTTAGCCGATCGCACACTTCGCGACTATTGCCCTGATGCCTACGAGCGCGTCACGGGCGCAATACTGAACGGCAGTCAGTCTCACATGCGGGACGCCCAAGAATTCGAGAGTGTCCACCGCAACGACTGGGTGGTGATCGCAGCTCTCAATTCCGATCAACAGCCTAGCTTTGTCGAGTGCATCGCGACGCTGGGCGGGATCCGTGGCGAGGTCGGCGAACGACGGTTCCTGGTTCCACGCTCTGACTACGTGATCGGCCGGCATGGCTTCGTCATCGATCCACTGAAGCACAAGCCATATGACGGTCCGTCCAGCTTCGTGACCTGGGCGGCAAGGCAATGACTGTCGCGTGTACCGGCATTCACCCTCCCCAAAATCAGGTGATCGATTTTATCGAGCTCTATCGCAGGATCTGGGCACGGCAGCAGGATCTCCGCTCCCGGCGGGTAGAGCGGACACTAAAAACGAAGGCGCGGTGGAAATGCAAGCACCGCATGGCCGCGTACCGATCACGGCAAGTAGATCAACGGAGCCGGGTGAGAGCAGAAAGTCCCGTCCAAGTCGAGGGCGCTGTGACGCTTTGATCGAAGGTGGAAGCCAGGGCAAGGCGGCAACTCGCTTGCGCTGGAGTGTGGTGTGGTCGAGATTTGTCGGGCCCCTTGTGAATGACGCAGCGGTGCCAAGTTCGGAGCGCCATGGCGATTGCATCATGCTGCCGAGCCAGTTCGTCGGCCGGCACAGCACCTCGGTTTTGCTGCGGTCTGACATGGGCGCGTCCCGGTCAAAGGCCGCTGGCGCGCCGCGTTGCGGCAGGTTCATCGCCTCGTCGCAAGGCAGGCCCGCGTCTGTTGCAGCCCGCAAGTGCGGGCAGCACCATCCGCAAACCATCCTCGCTCCTCCTGGCAATGCCCTGACCTTGGGCCGGGCCGCTGACGCCCATGTCCTTTTGCCCGCACCCGAGGGGCTGAGCCGGACGACAACCGGCACCCCGGGCTTCGCTGAAACATCGCTCATAAAGGATCCGATCATGGCACCGCTCAACCGCTCCACCCAGAAAAACCGTCCCGCCAAATCCCAGCGCGCCACCACACTCGAAATGGTCAGGCTCGCCTGCCCCGACGCCACCCAGGCACTGCGCATCTCCGAAAGCTTCGGCCTTGCCCTCATCGACAGCGAGGGGGTCCGCGACCTCCATCGCGGCCAGTTGATCGAAAGCGCCGATGCCCTGAAGGATGGACTCGCCGAAAAGGCCATGCAGATCCACATGCAGCGCATCGTCGGATCCTTCGTCGGATCCGCCTACGGCGCCGGTCAGTTCTACAGCCGCGCGGTCACAGAAGCCCGCGATCTCACCACGAAACTCTCCAACGATACCAGAGACGAGGACCTCGACGGCCCGGTCGGCTTCGACAGCCGCGCCCAGCGCAAGCGCGAGTTCGCAGCCGATATGGGCCTGCAGGCCCACGTGCTTCGAATGGCCGCCGAGGGTGCTGTCTCCGCTTACGAGGATATCACTGGCGAAACTTGGAAGCCTTACGAGCGCACGGTCGAGCAGCCTGCCAACTCGGTCGACAGGCAAGCCGCCACTGCCCAGATGTCAGCATTCGAATAAATGTTACGGCGGGGCCAAGGCCCCGCTTTCATTGCCGCTAACAGATCTTGCTCAGTCTCGCGAGCAAGAACGATAGCGTTTTAAGAGCAAACAAGAGGCCGAACTACCGGTCCGGTCTCACGGTCGCAGCCGGAAATCCATGCACAAGACCAATTAGTGCCCGAATGAATGAAATCATGATTATCCAGATGACGCTTTTGGTAAACCGTCTTCAATCTGATCACCCGACATGGACGGTTACGTCGTAGCCCAGAGACCGCAGTGCCTTGCTGGTTCGTCCGTTGCGAGGAGGAAACCGATCCGGAAGCGCCCAGCCGACAATCTCGCCGAGTGCGCTAACGCCTATCAACTCGATTTTCCTTTTCGGGTCGACTATGGCATCCCACAGACGTTGCGGAACATCGTCGATGCGCCCGCCGTAAAGGATGTACGACAAGGTCTCCAGAGCGGAAACACCGCCTCGTGTCGGAGCGCGATAGATTTGCCTTGCCAGAGCGTCCACCTTTTCAGGAATGTCATACGGCTGGCCGCCCTTGAGGCCAATTAGGCGATTGGGCGCACGGCGCGCGTATTCGCGAGTTGCATGGACTTTGCCAAGCACCTTGACGAACTGATCTTCAGTCAGGTGGGACAATAACTCCTCGGAAAACGCCCGACGCAGTGCCGGCGCTGTTTTGTTGAGCATCCTGTTTTCCGCAGAACTGTCCGGGAGTTTACGCCACCACTTAATCGTGGCTTCAACGGCAGCATCGGGGTCGTTGCGGTTTTTCGTAAAATGGCTTTCAAAGTCGGCCCGACGCCCGTCAAACGTGTTTTGGTAATAATGGGCATGCAGGAACTGATCGGCCTGAGCGCCCAGCGGAGCAGTGGCTCCCACCCAGGAAGGCCTATTGGCGTCGACGGAAATCTTAGCCGCAATGTCCCGGATGGTCTGAATCGTGCTGTTCCACTCGTCAAGGAAGGCTTGGCGGCGTTTTTCGTTGGCAGATTTGGTGCTCGTCCGAGCCAGTCCCGGAAAATGGGGAACTAGAGTTGTGGCGTTAAATGCTTCATCGGCTTCTTTGTGGGCTAACTTGCGCCTGGTAAGTTCCTTGTTGCGCGCCGACAGGAGATCGAAAAGTTCTTGGGTTAAAGGCGCAGCGTGCGCCTCGATTTGCGCGAAAAACTGCTCAAGCTCTAAATCGTGGCCGCCGTCGACAAGCTCCGTTTCACTTAGAAATACACCGGCTTCGACGTTGTTCCACCACGCGCTCTGAGTGAGATTTGCGGACCCGATGTAGGCACCGAAGCCTCTCCACCAGATGACCTTCGGATGAAACTGGCGAACGAGCTTGCAGACATACCTTCCGGATTTTCGGGATAAGAAACGTTCTAGTATCGGAATGCTGACGGGCACCTGCTCATCGAAACGCCCCCAAAATCGAAGGGGTAATTTGTTTTCCCAGCACCAGTCGAAAAGCAGATCATTCTCAGTTGCATAGGCCACTGCGGCATCGACGCGGTGCGTCTCTTCTGTGGCTTGGAGCAGAATATTGCGCAGGTAGTTTCCGTTAATCCCGTTCAGAAGCAGTTCCAAAACAAATCCTTTGTCGCGTTGACGTGCGTCGGTCTTTGGCTTCAATCCGATCAGAACTGGGTCGGTAGACCAGCTTCCAGTGCCGCTTCGCGCTCTGCCTGTTCCGGAAGCCACGTTGCGTTCGCTCGAATAAATAGGATGACCGTCAAGACCTCCGACAACATGTCAGAGTGGCCATCGTCGAGATCGTCGAAGTTTGCTTGACCAAACTTCAGGGCGACAGCGACGCGGCCAGCTGCGGCAAGTATCAGGTCGGGAACGTCATCGTAACCAATCGCAGCCTGTTCGAGTAGCCCGCCGATGGCGGATTTTCCGAGAGGCTCACCGGTCCTACGATCACGCCATCTTTTCCCTTCCAGATATATAAAGCTGTTTTCTGGCCCATTGCGCAATCGAATGACCGCATCCTCGTGCCCATGATAGTCGGCGGGCGGCGTTGCCATGGAAATGTCCCCGATGAGAGTATTCATGAGACCCGCCAGGCTCTCTTCCTCTTCCATGAAGACACCGATTGTTCCCGTGCGACGAAGTTCCCAGCAGGATGCGATGTGGGAAAGCGGGCGAAGAACAAACTCGTCGAGCCAATTGCTTCGTCCGAAGAAAGAAACGACCGCTTCAGATGACCAGGCGATTTCATTTTTAGATTGTCGTTTGTGTACCACGGGCTTTTCCTCTTGGCCGGATCTACCCGGACGATCTTTTATCGCACCACCGAGGATCATCTGATCTGGCATCGTACAGGACTGTACCGCGACAATCGACCCGGCTGGTTTCCAGCATCGCCCACTTTCAAATGCCCTGCTTCGGTTTCCGAGTCGATTTGATTGCGACAATGAAAAGCGTTGGTTCAGTCCACTATTGCCGCGCTATTTGCTGGCCTCGTTATGAACCTGTTGCAATGTATTCCGCCCAGATGGTTGCCATTGCCGTACCCCTTTATCTGCTAGCTGGCACGTCCACTGCGGTCTCGATGGGGCATGTCTGACCAAAGATCGCCTCACTGCTTTCGGCTCGATCGGCATCCGCAACGGCCGGATCGTTTTCTTCCCCTGTCGGCTTTGCCGTCATTCCTCGCGAGACAAGAAAGCCTCTCCTTTGGCCGTCCTCCACTCCGTTTCGGCCTTTCAGGTGCAGGCCGATCGTCCCCGGTCCTATCGACTGCCATCGAGGCCGCGATGGACGCGGCCCGAACAACCGAAAAGGAATACGACAATGGCAACCATCGGCTCTTTCACCGCCTCCAGCAACGGCTTCTCCGGCACCATCAAGACCCTCAACCTCAACGTCAAGGCAACCATCCGCACTGTTGAGCGCACTTCCGAAAAGGGCCCGGACTACCGCATCCTCGCAGGAGCTACGGTCGAATTCGGCGCAGCCTGGAAGAAGACCTCGAACGAAGGCCGCGACTACCTCTCGGTCAAGCTCGACGACCCGAGCTTCCCGGCCCCGATCTACGCAACGCTGATCGAGGTCGAAGGCGAGGAAGGCCTCTCCCTCATCTGGTCCCGATCGAACCGGGACTGATACCGGATGCCCCGCCCGCCAAGGCGGGGCTCTCCACGTCAGGGATCACTTGTTCAGTGCATCCTTGAGCGCCTTGGCAGGCGCAAAGGTCAACTTCTTCGAAGCGGCAACAGTCATCTTTTCTCCGGTCGCAGGATTGCGGCCCTCGCGCTCAGGTGATGCTTTCACCTTAAACTTGCCGAAGCCTGGGATCGACGTTTCTGCATCAGAGCCTGCGGCATCGGCGATGGCCTGGAACACGGCCTCGACAATACCCTTGGCCTGAACTTTCGTCAGGCCGTTGTCGGCTGCAATCTTGTCGGCGATTTCATTGGTGGTGGTCATGGAATTCCTCGTATCTTGTTGTCAAAGACAAAATCCGTGCCAGCTTCTGACCGGATTGTCATTGGCGACCACGGGGACGAGGATCAGATCCGCTGGATGTCCACAGGTGGTTTCGGCCGATAGCCCCGCTTACGCTTCTCGCGAAGGACATTGAGGAACAGGTTGATGGCCTGGCTCTCGTTGTCGAACAGATGCACCATCTGCTGTCCGCGCGTTCCGATCCGGCCCCAGGCGCGCACAAGAGACACCTCGCCAAACAGTGTCGGCTGAACGGCCAATGCGTAAAACCGCGCCATGTTCTTTTCTGGCGCGATACGCTCGACATAGAGGTGGTAGGGCTGCGTGATCATAACAGAAGAATCGCGCGTTCGGATTCGGCCGTCCAATGAGAGTTTTGAATCGGACAGGCATTATCGATTCACGACAGTGATCCGTGCATCCGTTTCATTCGCACCAACTCCGTCGTGATCCTTCCCACTTCCGAGCCAAGCCTTCGGCGACGAGAATATCGCCGACCGATCGTCGCTCGCGGTAGACGATCCTGAGCTTGCGACCGAAGCGATCTTCATCTCTGGCGGTCGTCTTGAACGAGACCGGACCCGAATTGAGGATGTCGAGCAGACGCTGTTTCGCCGCAAGTCCGCGCTCGCGTTCGCGCTCGCATCTTGGCGGGCTGAGCTCCGGCGTGTCGATGTCGGCGATCCTGATCTTCTCACCTCGAAACCAGAACGTATCACCATCCACCACGCAGGTGATCCTATGGCCGCCGTTGCACATCGAGAAGGTTTCACTTGCACTGCTTGAAGGCTGGGCTGAGGCGACAGATGCGAGGAAGCCAATGGCTAAGGGGGATAGGCTGGCAATTGCCGTAAAAAGTCTCAATGTCATGTCGCCTCTGTGTCTGTCGTCGGAGCGGCCTTATAGCTCTTCACCCCTTCTGTGATTTGCTTGTGAAAACGGTTTTCTCCAACGGACGCGCTCATATCCTTGCGTCTGAACCAGATGGCGCGTCCACATCTGAGCGGCGGATTGCCTGACGTGAACACGATCTGCTCGTCAGCGCGCATGCGCAGCACCTCATGCGGCAGCATCAGCGGCCGGCGGCTGAGCTGCCGGGAGCGTGAGCGCGACGATCCCTTCATCCCTGAAGAGCGGTTTGTCTGGTCGACTTCGACTGTCGTATCGCCGCAGCGTTTCGAGATATAGTCGGCCGTGTCGGGATCGTTGATCGCGGCAAACGAGATCCACGACGCGGATTCGAACCACTTGCTCGTCGCGTCCCGCCCGCCATAGGCCTCGCGCATCTGGCCGATGGACTGGAAGATCATCGTCAGCGTGATGCCATATTTGCGCCCGGCGTCGCGCGCGGTCTCTAAGATCCGCAGATAGCCGAGCCTGGCGACCTCATCAAGCAGGAAGAGCGCGCGACCTTTGACATCGCCATTTCGATTGTAGATGGCATTGAGCAGCGATCCGATAACCACACGCGCCAGTCCCGGATGGGCTTCGAGTACCTTCAGATCGAGCGCGATGAAGATGTCTGTCCCGCCATCGGCGAGATCGTCGGTCGAGAAACTGTCGCCCGAGACGAGCGCGGCATAGTTGGGATAGGACAGCCAGTGGGTCTCCTTCACCGCATTGGCGTAGACCCCGGAAAAGGTCTCGGGTGTCATGTTGACGAAGACCGAAACATTCTCCTTCACGAAGTCCGATTCCGACTGTTCGTAGATCTTGGTCAGGCGCGCCCGCAGCTGTGGCTCTGGCTCCGAAAGATTCTTCCGCACACGGCGCAGCGTCTGGTCTTCCTCGTCCGTGTGACCGGACAGGCAGACGTCTGCGATCAGGGCTGTCAGAAGCTGCATCGCCGATGCCCGGAAGAAGTCGTCGCGGGCAGACGCTGATCGCGGATTGTCGGTCATGATCCACGTTGCGACTGCGACGATGTCTTCTTCCTTCGTGCTGCCGTGTCGCCCGATCCAGTCGAGCGCATTGAAGCCGATGCCTGACGTCGAGGGATCGAGAATGATCACCTTCCGGCCAGCCTTGCGGCGATGCTCCGATACCATCGGCGCGACCTCGCTCGACGGGTCGAGGACGACGAGGCCGCCACCCCACTTGAGCGCGGTCGGGACCGTGACCGACGTCGTCTTGAAACCGCCTGAGCCGGCGAAGACGATGCCATGCGAGGAGCCGAAGGAGCCGTCGAAGCATAGGAGCGGGCTCTTGCCTCCCGCGCCCCAGGTCGACGGATCATCGGCGCGGAACGACACAGCCGCAACGCTATCGCGATCGACGCGATACCGTTCGCCGACGACGACGCCGCCTGGATCGGGGAAGAGCTTTGCAGCCTCCTGCACCTTCATCCAGTCGGCCTCGCCATGCACCGCTCGCTTTCCCCCAATCCGCCGTGGTGCGGCTTTGGCAAAAGCTGCGTTACCCTTCATCGCGACGCGCAGCGCGAAGACACCGGCAAGGAACGTTGTCGATGCGCCAAGCATCGTTGCGGGATCCACATATCCGAGCACGGATTGTCCTTCCGGAATTTCGCCGGCGATCCCGGCCAGGCGAACCCCCTCGCGCAGGAGAGCGATGAGGATTGCCACTCCATTTCCGCTGAAGACGCCCCATCCCGCAGCCTTGATACCCACTGCGCCATTTGCCGCGAACAGAAAGATCGTGCCGATTGCAGCCGCGATGGCATAGGGCAGCGCGAGGCCGATACGCCCGAGCATCAGTTTGGCCTGCGCCGTCTTTCCGAACGCGGCGAGCCAGTGTTCGACGCCCGGCATTAGAACCACTACGACGATCATCGTCGTGGCCGGGATGACGGCGAGGAACACTTTACTCGCCGTCATGAGCGAACGCCTCCGCGCCTATCGCCGTGAGGCGCGATTGCTCCGCATCGTCGCCCTTCAGGCGACGACTGGCATCGATCAGCAGGCCCAGCAGTAGTGCCCGCTTCTCATAGCGCAGTCCTGCCTTGACGATGAGGCCACCGAGCTCGATTTTTTCGCGCGTGTCTTTCTTTCGCGCGTCAGTCGTCAACGTGCGGGCCATCCGTTCAAGCCTCACCAGGCCTGCCCGCAGCCGCGCCAGACGCGATCGTCGCGGATGTTTCACCACCGGTACGACCATCCCCGGAATTCTTCTTCCCGGTCGCAACTCCTTTGACTCCGCGAAACCGCCCGGTGATCTCCTCGAACGCCGCCTGTAGTTCGGTCTCCTCGATCTCGATCTCACCGAGACCGGCCTTCAGCGCGATCCGGCCAATGCGTTCGGCCTCGCGTGTGTCTGCTTGTCTCAGCTGATCCTGCAATCTGGCGATTTCTTCCCTGATCTTCGATGATGGTTTCTTCATTCCGGTCGCATCTCCCTGGGAATCTTGCGGCGTTTGTCTCGCTGCAAGATTTCCCCAAAAGCACTTCCGAAGGAATGTGCAGATCTGCACGTCGGCAAGGCCGACACTTTGGAGGATGATCCCGCCGTTCCGAAGGAGCGGATCCAAGGGCGCAATTATACGTCGCTGATGCGACGTGCTTGCCCACGGCCCTGGCGGGGCCGTCGTAGGGTGGCCGCTCCCGACGAACGAAGTTCGAACCGGGAGTGCTTTACGCCGTGGCCATCGCCCATTTCTCAGCCAGCATCGTCAGCCGCGGCGGCGGCCGCAGCGTGGTGCTGTCTGCCGCCTACCGGCACTGCGCGAAGATGGAATATGAGCGCGAGGCCCGCACCATCGACTACACCCGTAAAGAGGGGCTTGTGCATGAGGAATTCCTGCTCCCGGCCGATGCCCCGAAATGGGTCCGCGCGATGATCGCCGACCGCTCTGTCGCCGGAGCTTCGGAAGTCTTCTGGAACAAGGTCGAGGCGTTTGAGAAGCGCTCCGATGCGCAGCTTGCCCGGGACCTGACAATCGCTCTTCCGCTGGAGTTATCGACCGAGCAGAACATCGCTCTGGTGCGTGACTTCGTTGAGAAGCATATCCTCGCAAAAGGTATGGTCGCCGACTGGGTTTACCATGATAATCCCGGCAATCCGCATATCCATCTGATGACCACATTGCGCCCGCTGACCGAGGACGGGTTCGGATCGAAGAAGGTGGCGGTCATCGGCGAGGACGGCCAGCCAGTCCGCACGAAGTCCGGGAAAATCCTTTATGAGCTTTGGGCGGGTTCGACAGACGACTTCAACGTCCTGCGCGATGGATGGTTCGAGCGGCTGAACCATCACCTGGCGCTTGGCGGGATCGATCTCCGTATCGACGGCCGTTCCTACGAGAAGCAGGGGATCGACCTCGAACCGACGATCCATCTCGGCGTTGGCGCCAAGGCGATCGAGCGCAAGGCGCAGGAGCAGGGCGTCCGGTCAGAGCTTGAGCGCCTCGAATTGAACGAAGAGCGGCGGAGCGAAAACACCCGCCGCATTGTGAACAATCCAGCCATTGTGCTTGACCTGATCACGCGAGAGAAGAGCGTCTTCGATGAACGCGATGTCGCCAAGGTTCTGCATCGTTATGTCGATGACCCGGCTGTCTTCCAGCAGATGATGTTACGCATCATCCTGAACCCCGAGGTTCTCCGGCTGCAGCGCGACACGATCGACTTTTCCACCGGGGAGAGGGTGCCCGCCCGTTATTCGACCCGGGCGATGATCCGGCTGGAAGCGACGATGGTGCGGCAGGCGTTATGGCTGTCGAACCGGGACGGTCATGCTGTCTCTGAAGCAGCTCTGGCCGCAACGTTCCGGCGGCATGAGCGGCTCTCGGAAGAGCAGAAAACCGCGATCGTGCGGATCGCCGGTCCCGCCCGGATCGCGGCCGTGGTTGGACGCGCCGGTGCTGGCAAGACCACGATGATGAAGGCGGCGCGTGAGGCATGGGAACTGGCCGGCTATCGTGTGGTCGGTGGCGCGCTTGCGGGCAAGGCGGCTGAAGGTCTGGAGAAGGAGGCTGGCATTCAGAGTCGCACGCTCGCGTCGTGGGAGCTGCGCTGGAACCGTGGTCGAGACGTTCTCGATGACAAGGCAGTCTTCGTCATGGACGAGGCCGGCATGGTCGCCTCAAAACAGATGGCCGGCTTCGTCGATACCGTCGTCAGGGCAGGCGCCAAGATCGTACTGGTTGGCGATCCCGAACAACTCCAGCCGATCGAGGCGGGTGCTGCCTTCCGCGCCATCGTTGACCGCATCGGTTATGCCGAACTCGAGACGATCTATCGCCAGCGCGAGGACTGGATGCGCAAGGCATCGCTCGATCTGGCCCGAGGCAACGTGGAAAAGGCGCTGACCGCCTATGATGCCAATGTCAGGATCACGGGAACGCGCCTCAAGGCCGAGGCGGTCGAGCGGCTGATCGGTGACTGGAACAACGATTACGATCAGTCGAAGACAACGTTGATCCTCGCGCATCTGCGCCGCGACGTGCGGACGCTGAACATTATGGCCCGCGAAAAACTCGTCGAACGCGGCATTGTCGGTGAGGGCCATGTCTTCAAAACGGCTGACGGCATTCGCCAGTTCGACGCGGGCGACCAGATCGTCTTTCTGAAGAACGAAGGGTCGCTCGGCGTCAAGAACGGCATGATCGCTCATGTCATTGAGGCCGCACCGAACAGGATCGTCGCTGTCATCGGAGAGGGTGATCAGCGACGGCACGTCATCGTTGAGCAGCGCTTCTACAGTAATCTCGATCATGGTTACGCCACCACGATCCACAAAAGCCAGGGCGCTACCGTCGACCGCGTGAAGGTGTTGGCAAGCCTCTCCCTCGACCGGCATCTGACCTACGTGGCGATGACCCGCCATCGCGAGGATTTGCAGCTTTACTACGGCCACCGGTCCTTCGCCTTCAATGGCGGCCTGGCCAAGGTACTCTCCCGAAAGAATGCCAAGGAGACCACGCTCGATTACGAACGCGGAAAGCTTTACCGCGAGGCGCTCCGGTTTGCGGAAAGCCGCGGGCTCAACATCGTCCAGGTGGCCCGCACCCTTGTCCGAGACCGGCTCGACTGGACGCTGCGCCAGAAGACGAAATTGGTCGATCTCGGGCAGCGCCTTGCCGTCTTTGCAGAGCGTCTCGGTCTGCACCACCCCTTAAAAATCCAAACAATGAAGGAGGCCGCGCCCATGGTCGCAGGCATCAAAACCTTTTCCGGTTCCGTCGCCGATACGGTGGAGCACAAGCTCGACACCGATCCAGCCCTCAGACAACAATGGGAAGAGGTCTCGACCCGTTTTGCTTACGTCTTTGCTGATCCCGAGACCGCCTTCCGGGCGATGAACTTCGATGCGGTTCTAGCGGATAAGGAAACGGCTAAACTGGCGCTTCAGACGCTGACGACCGCCCCGGCGTCGATCGGACCGCTGAAGGGCAAGACCGGCATTCTTGCCAGCAAGACTGAGCGCGAGGACCGTCGCGTTGCGGACCTCAATGTTCCGGCCTTGAAGCGCGATCTTGAGCAGTATCTGAGGATGCGCGAGACCGCCGTGCAGCGGCTGCAGGCTGACGAGCAGGTATTGCGTCAGCGCGTGTCGATCGACATCCCGGCACTGTCGCCGGCAGCGCATGTGGTGCTGGAGCGCGTGCGTGATGCGATCGACCGCAACGATCTGCCGGCGGCTATGGCCTATGCACTCAGCAATCGCGAAACTAAGACTGAGATCGACGGGTTCAACCAAGCCATCACCTCACGCTTCGGCGAGCGTACCCTGCTCACCAATGCAGCGCGTGAGCCGTCCGGAAAGCTGTTTGACAAACTCTCCGAAAGGATGCAGCCCGAGCAGAAGGAGCGTCTGAAGGACGCCTGGCCGATCATGCGCACGTCCCAGCAGCTCGCCGCTCACGAGCGCACGGTCCAGACCCTGCGGCAGGCCGAGGATTTGCGTCTCGCCCAGCGCCAGACGCCGGTGATGAAGCAATGAGGCGGCGGCTTCTTCTGTTCCTGGCCGGCGCGGGCGGGGCGATCGCCGCACTAGTGGCAGTCGCCTATATGGGCGGCTTTCGGTTGAACCTGACGCCGAGCGAGCCGCTTGGGCTCTGGCGTATCGTGGCCCTGCAGCGTCCGGTCGAAGCCGGCGATCTCGTGTTCATCTGCCCACCGGTGACCGCCTCATTCGAGGAGGCACGCCGCCGCGGCTATGTCAGGCGTGGCCTCTGCCCCGGCGGCTTTGCGCCGCTGATCAAGACAGTCGCGGCACTTCCCGGACAGCATGTCGAGATCGGCGTGAATGTCACTGTCGACGGCAGGCCTCTCGCCTCATCGATCGTTCGCGCGAGCGATGGCGAGGGCAGGCCGATCACACCGTTCAAAACCGGCATCGTGCCACTGAGAAATCTGTTCCTTCACTCATCCTTTGCGAGCTCCTATGATAGTCGGTATTTTGGGCCGGTTCCCGACGCGGGCCTTCTCGGCCTGGCGCGGCGGGTCCTCACTTTCGAACCGTAGTTGGCGGCGTTCCTGCCTGCTCATCGCGGTATCCGTCGCTTGCGGCTGGACTGCCTGGAGCGGTCATGTGCTGGCCCTTCCTGTCGCTGTGTTGTTCCCGACGCTCTGGGCGATGTCGCCGTCGCGGCTGACGGCGGTGCTCGTGTCGGCCGGATATTTTCTGGCTGCCTCGCGTGGGTTGCCGCAGGGCGTTGCCAACTTCTATGCCGCCGATCTCTGGCCTGGGCTTCTGCTTTGGGCAGCTGCTTCGCTCTCCTTCGCCGGCGTGCATGCAGCGCTCTGGAAGGCGCGACCGGAAGGCAAGTCTCCGGGAGAAGGTCGAACGGTAATGGCAATGGCGGCGCGCTATCTGGCGGCGGCGATGCTCATGGGATTGCCGCCCCTCGGCATCACCGGCTGGGCACATCCGCTGACCGCTGCAGGCGTGCTCTTTCCGGGATGGGGATGGTGGGGGCTGGTCGCGATGACAGCCGGCCTCGCGATGATGACATCGCAATATTGGCCGGCTGCCGCCATCGCCCTGGGAGGGTTCTGGCTCTGGTCCGCCGCTACGTGGACATCCCCTAATCTACCCGAGGGATGGAAGGGCGTCGACCTCGAACAGGGCTCGAGCCTCGGACGAGACGGCTCGCTCGACTATCACCGTGACCTGATCGCAACGGTGCGCGCGGCTGCGGGAGAGAAAATCCGCTTCGTCGTCCTTCCCGAAAGTGCACTGGGCTTCTGGACGCCGACCGTCGCGAGGTTTTGGCAGCAAGGTTTGCGAGGCTCCGAGCTCACTGTGATCGCCGGCGCGGCCGTCATTGATCCGGGCGGCTACGACAATGTCATGGTGGCGATTTCGGCTAACGAAGCTCGAATTCTCTATCGCGAACGCATGCCGGTCCCGGTGTCCATGTGGCAGCCATGGCGGGCATGGACCGGGCAGGGCGGAGGAGCCCGCGCCAACCTCTTCGGCAATGCAGTTGTGCAAAGCGACGGCCAGAAGCTTGCCGTGCTGATCTGCTACGAACAACTCCTCCTTTGGCCGGTCCTGCAGTCGATGCTGCATTCCCCCACCGCAATCGTCGCCCCGGGCAACGGATGGTGGACCGCGGGAACGTCGATCGTCGCGATTCAGAACGCGAGCGTGATCGCCTGGGCAAAACTGTTCGGACTGCCCGTCGTCACGGCGTTCAACAGATAAGGAATTGTTCGCGATGGTCGATGCCGCCCTCATCAAGGAATGCAGCGATCCCGGCCTGAAGCCGGCGATCGTCGAACAGTTCATCGAACGGGCAGGGGCACCGGACCCACTCGCTGTCGCAGTCCGCTCCGGCAACCGGGTGGTGCTCGTGCCCAGGCCGAAGACAGCGGAGGAGGCGTTGGCGCTGATCCGAGACAACCTCGGTCGCAATACCGTTCGCGTCGGGATCACACAATATCCCGCCGGGCTCGGCATCGTGGAGGCGGGCGAGCTGAAGCCGGACCTGGTCGATGCTTGCGAGAACATGCGCATGGGCACTGCACTGTTCGCCAAGGTCTACCGTATCGTCATCAAATGGTATGGAAATCCGACGGCCAAGGATGTCCTGCCGCAAGTGTTTGACGATGCGATCATCGCCTGGCAGACGGGATATTTCGAAGGAACGGCAGTGTTTCGGGCGGAGGATCCCGGTAAGATGAAACTCACCGATCCCGGGCCTGTGAAAAAGGACGGAACTGAACGGGCCAGCATTGAGGCTCCGGCCGGTGACGACGTCGAAAGTGCTAAACAGGGCGAAACTCCGTCCGATCCGAACACGGCCGGCATTCGCATCGATCTGTCAGGGCTTGGCGCTCGCAAACCGTAGGACTGGGCCGGGACCTTACGTGTTGGTCACACCCAGCCTTTCGCTCAGCCTCGTCATCAGGTCCATGCGCTCATGGAAAATCCCGACAATCAGCGCGGGCCCGTTGTCGCGCGGCAGGCAGAAGACATAGTGGTGCTCGCAATGGGCCATGCGCAGTGTCGGATAAAGGACGCCCACGTCTCTGAAAGGTTGTTGCCCCGAGGCAAGTGCGACAAAACCTTGCTCTAGCTTGGTAATGTAGCGGCGGACCTGCGCATCGCTCCACTGCTTGCGCGTGTATCGGATAATTTCGCGCAGGTCGGTTTCCGCGCCATTCGCCAGAACATAGGTTGTGGTCAACCGCGGCTATCCTTGGCCAGTTCCTCGTCAAGAACCTCGCTTACGCTACGGGTGGACACTTTTCCCGCCAGACTTTCATCGATGCGATCGCTCAGCAGCGATTTCAACTGCTGCCATGCCACTTCACCATCCGCGTCCCCGGGAAACAGGCGTTCGAGCGCATATTGCTTGATTGTCTTTCCCTGTAACGCGGCAGTTGCCTTCAGAGATTGGTGCTGCTGGTCGGTAATATCGATGGTCAGTCGGCTCATACAACAAGCTCCAGATGTAGTCACAAACCCACATTAGCACAAATGTCGGTCCCGGTCACTTAGCATTGAAGGTTTGCCTTGGGCCATCGCGATAATTCACGACCGCCCGCGTTTCACCAGCCGGCGTTGCGGCGGCAAGATTGTGTATGCGGCAGTTGGGCCCGGCGAAATGGTGTGTTTCTTCAACCGCAGTCAATGTCCAGTTCAGATGAGAAGGAATGTCCATCTCTTGTCCTAGGGATGGAACAGGTTTGTCCCATAAGAGCGTGGCATGGTCTAGGATGCCTTTAGCAGAAGATCGCATGTGAAGATTTGCACCACGGCGATTTCGATCCTCACTGGCGTCGTTCTGAAATTTTTCTTATAAGAGGGGCATGCAGTACGTGCTGCATTGCGGCTTAGAATCCGCAGATGAACGGTTGGCGCTGACCGGAATGGCGCCAGGAACCCTCTGACCTTGTGTCCGGGGGCCTGTGACGTATGTCCAGGCTCCGGCTAAAGGTCGCAGGGCCGATTCATCTCGGATTCTAACCCCCGGGCAAGGGTTCACAGGGTTCAACGTCAGCGGGGGCGCACCGCGGACAAAACCAGGGTTAGGTCACGAATGGAATCGAAAGATGCAACATTGACGAAAAAGGTCGAGCTTCGCCCGCTGGTCGGGCTGACGCGCGGACTACCTCCGGTGGAGCTGGAAGCGATCACGATTGATGCTATCCGGACGCACCGGCAGTTGGTGGAGAAAGCTGACGAACTGTTTCAGGCGCTTCCTGAGGCGTACAAAACCGGAAAAGAAGCTGGCGGTCCGCAGCATGTTCGCTACATCGAGGCAAGTATCGAGATGCATGCCCAGATGAGCGCGGTAAGTTCCCTGATCAGCATCCTCGGTTACCTCCCGAATGTGACCGTGAACTGATCCTGTTTCAGGACCAAGCCTGGTGATAGCCCATAAAAAGCTTTTGTGAGCTGGAAGGGTAAAGGTGTTGATTTCCACGCAGAACTGAGCCGGCGCCTAACCGGCTCAGTTCTGCGTGGAAACCAACAAGAAGGTATAAAATGTGTAGCATGTCCGTTCTGGCACATTTCCTCCATGAATCTCCGAAGGCGTGAAACCGCGACCGTGTTGGCCTATTCGATCGCCGCAAGACGGCGCGGATGGGTGTCACGCTTCACGGTGCGGTTTGGTTGCCCTCAAATCAGCTTTTTCCGTACTGCGAGCGCGGTTAGATGGGCCTTGCTTCGCACGTCGAAGCGCTTCATGGCTTCGCGAAGCTTGACGCGGACGCTGTTGTATTTGACGCCCTCCACGTCAGCTATCTCTTCCATCGTCTTGCCGACGGCAATCCATCTCAAGTACGTTGCCTCTTTCGGATCAAGCCAAGCCGCGTCTTCCGAAGTGGGCGTGGTTCGAAGGAAGGAGATCCGTGCATGAAGTTGCCCAACGGCTGCCGCTGCAGCAACGGGATCAATGTCCCGGCCGATATCAATCGTTAGCTTCTCCGACGCCAACGTGAACATCGACATTGAACCGTTGGCGGTCCTGATGGGGATAGTGATGCCGGAGCGGATGCCAAAATCGGCCGCTTGTGCATAGAAGCCGCGTTCTTCCTTCGAGAGCGCCGGCCTCTCCTGCTCGCCAGACCAGGAGAAGACGTGCTTCCTGGATCTTGCGCGTCTGACGACCGGGTCGAGAGCGTCAAATTTCTTGTCGAAGTAGAGCGACCGCCAATCGTGATGATAGTTGGTCACGGCGATGATGTGCTTGTGCTGGATGTGGAGATAAGCATAGCCGGTGAAGCCGAAATGGTCGGCGAAGTCCGCCAGTCCTGTTTTGAGGATGCACTCATCGCCCTCAATTGCTGTAAGGTCGGTCAGCTTGTCCAGCCAATGCTGCATTCTCAATCTCCTTCTAAGCGTTGCTAGTATCCTCGTCGTCGCTGTTCGTCCGACAGCCAGCTGCGAGACCGCTGTCAACTAGTTCTGCGGAAGCCGTCGAAGAACGTTTCTGTGCAAGGCAGGCAGACATAACCGCCCTTATTCCAATCGGCCGGTAGTTCGCGAGAAGATTCATTTCGCGTTCCTGTTCTGTGATAAACTCGCCCTCGGCTTGCTCAGCCATCTGTTGTCTCCAGAATCTCTCGTTCCAGCACCGATCCGAGAATTGCTTCTCAAACCGGCCTGTTTCATGCCTGCTAGGGCGTTTTTGATACCAAATGGGTATGTCGCGTGCGATGCCGCACAAACAAGGCGACAGCCACGATCGCAATCGGGCTTAGAATGCTCATTGCCAGTTCATCGTTTGAAAAATCAAGAGTATGGAACACACCCTTGAAGGTGTATCCGAGCAAACCGACAACATAGTAGCTGACAGCGGCGATCGAGAGACCCTCGACAGTTTGCTGCAATCGCAACTGCAATTGCGCCCGCTCGCTCATGCTCTCCAGAATCTCGCGATTTTGCTTTTCCATCGCCACATCGACCTTCGCACGGAGTAGCTGAGTTGCACGCGCCAGCTTCCGCGACAAGTTGATCTGTCGCTCCTCGATCGAAAAGCAGGTCTGCAATGCAGGCGCCATTCTCCGGTTGAGAAACGCCGGGAAAGTTTCCTGATCAGGCACCGGTTCGAAGCCGATGGCGCTGATCCGGCCAAGCACGATGTTCTGATAGGCACGGCTAGCCCCGAAACGGAACAACGACTTCGCTGCCCCTGCCTCTAGCCGCGCGGCGAGCACGACGAGCTTGTCCAGGAGACGTTCGTTGTCTTCCAAGGCGAGAGCGCCTGTCATTTCCTGGGTCGTCTCAACCAACGCGTTTTCGATCTCCCGGATGGAGGGCTCCAACCGTTGAGCTTCCGGAAGACATAGAAGTGCCAGCAGCCGATAGGTCTCGAGTTCCAGCAGACGCTGCACCAGCGCACCGATACGCATGGCTGTCACGTCGGTGTTGATGACCAGGATTTTCACGAAACCATGGCTATCCGGCTTGAAATCCGTCGCAACGGTGACCGCTCCCTTCTCAGCGGTCATAACGCACAGGGATTCCTTCGCGAAAATCGTGCCCAGCTCGTGTGTGGAAGAGGCTTCGACAATATGCAGATCTACGGCGACGAGGTGCGGGCCGGGCTGGGGGAGCGTATACATTTCGGGGGCCATGGAAGCCGCCGCGAGCGAGAAGCACTCTGGTCCAGGGTGTTTGTAGTACCAGCAATATGTCGTGAATTCGTTGTGCCGTTCCCAGCGCAGATGAACATTCTCGAATGACACGCGGTGATGTCGAGCGTGGGCCGGAATAGGCCCCTGGCCCTTTTCCTCGCAAAGCGCTGAGAGTATCCTGCGCTCCGCATCCCTGTCAGGCTCTACGGATTGAAACGCAAAATGGACAAGACGGGCTGGCGTTTCGATCGGGCGAAACGGGCGCGCATGAACCTCGCCGAGAACCGATGCACGATCGCGATGAGGCGAGAGCGCTTGTGTTGAATTCTCAGGCGGGGATGTCATATTGTGAGCCTTCCCAGGTTCAGGACGCGGCCAGCAGGGCTTGCCGCCGGAGCAGCATTCCGAAAAGATCCCTTGGCTCGTCTGGGTCGGCTAGAAGGTCGAGTGGGCTGCTGTGGCTTGATCCCTCAACGCGGTCGCGGACGTAGCGCAGCGCCGAAAAATCCTCGATCGCAAATCCGACGCTGTCGAAAAGCGTGATCTGCTTGTCGCTCTTTCGGCCGACGTCCTGGCCAGTCATTACGCGCCAAAGTTCCGTCACAGGATGATCTGGCGCGAGTTGCTGGATCTCGCCTTCAATCCGGGTCTGTGGCGGAAACTCCACGAAAATATCCGAACGCAGCAAGATATCGCGGTGCATCTCGGTCTTGCCTGGGCAGTCGCCTCCGACGCCGTTGATGTGGACGCCGGGCCCGATCATATTGTCGCTCAGGATCGTGGCGTTGTGCTTGTCGGCCGTCGCTGTCGTAATGATATCGGCACCTTCGACCGCCTGTTCCGCAGAGGTGCACGCCTCGATCTGAAACCCGAACCGCTGGAGATTGCGGCTGCAGCGAGCGGTTGCCTCCGGGTCGATATCGTAAAGCCGTATCCGATCGATACGGAGCAGCGCCTTGAAGGCGAGCGCCTGGAACTCGCTCTGGGCACCGTTGCCGATCAGCGCCATCGTGCGCGCATCTTGACGCGCCAGATACTTTGCCGCGATCGCGGAGGTCGCGGCCGTTCGCAAGGCCGTCAGGATTGTCATTTCCGACAGCAGCAGCGGATAGCCGCTATCGACATCGGAGAGCACGCCGAACGCGGTCACCGTCTGGCGTCCCGACTTCGTGTTTTTCGGGTGGCCGTTGACGTATTTAAAGCCGTAGAGGGTGCCGTCGCTCGTCGGCATGAGTTCAATCACGCCGTCCCGCGAATGCGAGGCGATGCGTGGAATCTTGTCGAAGCTTTCCCAGCGCCGGAAATCTTCTTCAATGTAGCCGGCCAGTTGGACAAGGAAGTTCTCGATCCCGGTGCTGACCGCCAGATCCATCATGTTTTCAACACTGATGAACGGAACGATGTTGAGGTTGGCAATTGCAGGCATCTTTTGGCCCCCTTCATTGGTTTGATAGACTGTCGGACGAGCACGGATCACAAGGGTTCGTCCGTGATCGCGTACCCGGCGATTACCCGTTTCCTGAGCGTGGGCAGATCGAGCGGGCCGAGGTCTGGAAGCAGGTCGTTTTCTTCGGAGAAGTCGCGTCCGTAGCAGGCGCTTAAGATCCGCACGCCGCTTTCATGCAAGGGTGCAGACAGGCCGGCTGCTTTTGCCAGATGCAGGGTCGGGATCAGACCGAAGGGAACGTCCTCGAGCACGTAGCGAGTATCGAGGCTCTTTGGGCCTGCCGGGTCGCTTCCGCGCTCGACCAGGATCGACGATATTTCCGAAACGGATTGGCCTGATATGTCGAACGACAATCGGAAGTGATCGAAGGTGGATCGGACCGTCTTGCCGAAGGCGGAAGCGATTGCCAGCCTCTCCAGATCGAGCGCTTCCAGGAAACGCCCGACGGCCGGGGTGACATTGGTGTTCTGACCCCAGTCCTCAGCTCGCTCGATACGTGACAGATTGCACAGCGCGATGCCCATATGGTCCTGGGGATTGAGATTGCTCAATGCGATCGTGAGGATATCGTCCTTCACGTCGAAGCGATCGCCGAACAGAGCGACACAGGTTTCGTGCGCCCGTCCTGCGAAACGTGCCGGCACGGTCGCCATATCGACCTTTGCCCGGATGGCGCCGATGTTGAACGTATCCGCCGCCCGCGGCTTGCATGTCAGCACAGTTGTGCTCCATGCCGTGATTGGGATCTCGATTCCACGCTCGGCCAACCCTTTGGCGAGGTAGAGCGCCGCAAAGGAAAGATGGGCGCTGATGATCACCGAATGACGTGCGCTGAGGTGCGGCAGAAGAGCGTCGAGAACAAAGCGATGACCATAGGCGGGCAGCGCCAGCACGATCACATCGGCTTCGGCCAATTCCCGGGCGTTCGTGCAGATATGCGGGTGGAACTCCGTGCTGATCGCACCCGTGATCTTCACCGGTGCGCCGGCAGAGAAAGCAGCAGTTCTTTCGCGTGAACGCGACCAGATCAATGGCTCATGTCCATTCTGCAAGAGGAACGCCGCATACCCAATGCCGATCGATCCTGCTCCGGCGATCCCAACCTTCATGTTCTTCCTCCTGGTTTCGAAGGGTTTGTCTCGATGCGAGAGGCAAACCTCGATAGCACCGGGCCGCACCCGGTGGTCAAAATGCTGTTGTCACCCTGTCGAACACGCGCCGGCCGAACAGGCTCGCGGTAAGATCCGTCATGAGGCGGGCAGTGCGCCCCCTCTCGTCCAGAAAAGGATTGAGCTCCGCCAGGTCAAGCGAGGTGACGAGGCCGCTGTCATGGAGCATCTCCATGATGAGGTGGGCTTCCCGGAAGGTCGCCCCGCCGGGCACGGTCGTGCCCACCGCTGGCGCGATCGCGGGATCGAGGAAATCGACATCAAGACTGACGTGCAATCTGCCGCTGACCTTACTTACGCGGTCAAGAAAAGCTTCGAGCGGGCGTACGACCCCTTGTTCGTCCAGAACCCGCATGTCGGCGACTTCGATACCGGTCTCGGCAACCCGGCGCCTCTCTTCCGGGTCGACGGACCGGATCCCCATCATCGATACGTTGCGCGGATTCACAGGCGCGGCCAGCGGCGGCAGCCCCTCGAAGCCGGATTGGCCCGTATAGTATGCTACAGGAGTCCCATGGAGATTGCCGCTCGCGGTCGTGTGGAGGCTATGCAGGTCTGTATGCGCGTCCAGCCAAAGGACGAATTGCTCCTTGCCGAGCTCGGCTGCTCGTTGGGCCACCCCGGAAACGGTGCCAGCAGACATTGAATGATCGCCGCCGAGAAAGACCGGAAGATCACAGCTGCGGGCCATCTCCAGAGCTTTCTGGGACAGACTGCGCGTCCATCCCACCAGAGCATCGAGGTTCTTCACCGCGGAATTGGCGTGGCTGAGTTCGGGTTCGACCGTCGGTGTCGCATCTCCGAGATCGGTGACAAGCCAGCCCAGCTCCGTCAAAACCTGCGTTAAGCCGGCAGTCCGAAACGCATCAGGTCCCATCAGGCATCCAGGTTGGGATGCGCCGCTTTGAACGGGGGCTCCCAGGATTTGGCACGTCTTCAACTCATTCTCCTTGCAACGCCGCGAGGCGTTCATTTCTTGACTGCAACTTTGGTCACCACGCTGTGGCGATGGCCGAACGATCACTCATGTGTCGACGCTGAAACGACTTCCTCGGCCTGCTGAGCTGCCAGCATCGACACCGTTAATGGAACGAAGGGAGGCCGCGGATTGAACAGGCCGACCTCGCCGGCGGTCAGCCCGGCGACTGACTTCACCAGTTCGTGCACCGGGTAGCCGCACTGCCTTCCCTGACAGGGACCCATGCCCGCGCGCGTAAAACTCTTCAGCTGGTTAGGGCCTCGGCAAGCGCCACGGACAGCAGCTTCCCTCAACACGCCCGCGCTCAACTCCTCGCACCGGCAGACGATCGTTGCGTCGTCCGGCGGGGTCCGCGCAATATTCGGCGGGTAGGCCCCATCCAGAAATCGCCGGAACGACTTTTGCCGGCCATGCTGTGCTCTCAGCGGTTTTGTCTCGGTATCCGCCTGAGCGGCCGTCAGGGCGCCGTCACGAAGAAGGACGCCGATCGCGGCGATCTCTCCCTCGATCTCGGCATTGACGGCGCCTCCGATCCGCGCACCGTCCCCGGCTATGTACAGTCCGTCCGGACCTGCGTTCATCCACTCGTCGCGCTCAAGCCGGAACGCTGACTGGCCGACATCCCACATCAGTTGCGCGCCGACCGACACCGCCAACTGATGGCTTGGCACCAGCCCCTCGTGAACAAGAAGGGATTTGACCTCCAATCGGTCGGACCTTCCGTTTGAAGTTTCGAACCGTACAGTTTCCAGTCGTCCGCTTCCTTTGGCGCTGATTTTGACCACGTTGCGTACGTGCCGAACGCCACTGAACTGCGGTAACCAGCCAATCCCTTTCAGGATTTGGCCGGTCTCCTGAAGCGCCCCGCGAAAACCGCGCAGCGAACGGCTGATGAGACCCCGAGGGGTCGTATCGAGATAAGCGACGGGCTTTGTCCCAGCGAGCCGCATCTGCTGCATGTATAGTAGGGGAAGGGGTCCGCTCCCGACCACGGCAACTGGCCCCTGTGGCAATTGGCCGGCCGTCTTAAGGAGAATCTGTGCGGCGCCGACCGTCATGACGCCGGGTAGTGTCCAGCCGGTGAACGGAACCGGGCGTTCCTGTGCGCCCGTAGCGAGCAAGAGATGCCGTCCCCTGACGGAGCGAATTTCTCCGCCCCAGACGTATTCCACCGTCCAACCTTGGCTGAGCCTGCTTACCTGAGCATCCGGGATGTAGTCGGCGCCACAGGCCAGAAATGCTTCGACTTGCCGGACGCCGCGTCGATATTCCGCCCCCAGAACGTTTATGATTGGGCTTGTAGCGTTGCGGCCGGCATTGCGCCAGATCTGACCTCCAGGCTGTGATTGCGAATCCAGCACGATGACGGATAGGCCTCCGCGCACAGCGCGCCTCGCTGCGGCCATGCCAGCGGGGCCGGCTCCGACGATCAACAGGTCGGCGCTCGAATGATGGTTCATTTCAGCCTCTTCGGATGGTCATGGCGTTCGACCCTCATGCCGGCGTGAACCGTTTGCTGACAGCTTCGGATCGTGCCGATGTCTTCGACGTGCACGACACATTCGAAACAGACGCCCATCATGCAGTAGGGCGCCCTGGGCTGGGCGGAAGGAAAGGAGGTCCGCGTATGGATGTCGTCCAGACGCAGAAAGACGGCGGCCAGAGGCTCTCCATCGCGAGCGGTCACGAGACGACCGTCGACGGTGATTTCCACGGCTTGGCCGGAGGGAAAGAGAATTTCACTCGTCACGCCGCGATTCCCATCTTGAATCTGCTGCCGCGGAAAGCGTCGTAGGATGGCTCCCTTCCACCGGCTGCCAACCATTCGGCAAAAGGACCTGCATGCAGAGCGGCAAGGGTGACGCCGGAATGGCATGCGACGACGTGGATACCTGGGTATTGCCGCGACCGATCGTAGACAGGCACCCCGTCCGGGGTGAGCACGCGTAGTCCCGCCCACTGTCGTATGACACGCAAAGCGCCGACGTCAGGCATCACATTGATCGCGCGATTGGCGATATGACGTGCGCCGGCAGCTGTCACGTCGGTAGACCGGCCCACACGTTCATTCGTAACGCCGAGCTGAAACGTGCCCGTCATGGTCTGACGGATACCGCTGGCGGCGTAAGGGAAAACCGGGGCGACCCGTTCCGTGATGAGAAGCTGCCCCTTTTCCGGGACGAGCAGAAGCGGAAGGTCCAGGCTCTTGGCAAAAGCCATGGAGTCATTTCCCGCTGCAATAATCACCCGCTCCGCCTCTATCGTGAGGCCATCCGTCGCCAGTCGGAAGCCGCCAAGCGTGGGCGCGATGCTGTCGACGTGTTCGCCCGTCATCAAGGTTCCACCGAGGCGCACAAATCCGTCCAGCATAGCGCGAAGGACCAGCAGAGGATTGACGTCACCGTCCATATGACTGAACGACGCCGAACACACCTTCGGCCCGAGACGGATGTCGGGAAGCATGCGCTCGATGCGCGAGCGCTCCAGCATCTCGAAGCGATAGTCAGGATGAATGGCAGCCATCTTCTCGCCGATCGCTTTTTCTTCTTCCGCCTGAGCTTCCGACGCACAGAAGAGCAAACCACCGTTGCGGCGGTACTCCACGTCGACACCTGTCAGTTCTTTCAACTCGGATGCAAAACCGGGCCACAGCTCAGCGCTTTGCCGTGTGATGCGATGATATTCAGGATATTCGTCGCCCTTGCCCTGAACCCAGATCAGGCCGAAATTCGTTCGGGACGCACGCAGCGCATCGTCCGCGCCATCGATGATGATCACCCGGCGCCCCAACTTGGCTAACCCGTATCCAATTGCGGCGCCCACTACGCCGCCGCCAACAATGGCTGTCTCGAACTCGTGATCCATTTAACCTTCTCACAATACGAAGGCTTCCGTGCCCGGTGCGAAACGTTCGATCCGTGGCCATTAGCCCCCAATGAGCCAGACGCATCCTTCAATCCTCGTGCGGTCGGCTATACAGTGTGTCCAGATGGCGCCGTTTGACGGCCAAGTTTTGAGGACCTTCTTTGCTTCGGTTTCATCAGTCTTGAACAGATGATCACCATGTGAAGCGGGTCGATTGCAGATCTAGCTATCTTGGAATTCTTGCCTTCCCGCTTAGGGATAAGGCGTCGCCGTCCATGCCACAAGGGCAGTAATAGGCATGCGGCGATGTCCAAATGTTATGAAGGCGGCACGGTCCTGGTGGCCGTCGCGAGCCACAGGATGCGGCCGTTTAATCTCAGTCACCTTCGTCGCCCTCAGTTTCTATAAGCAGGCGAGTCTCATCCGTTCTGATTGATTGCCGTTGCCAATCAATCGGTGGGATATGCAAATTCTCCAAACGGAGTGAGCAGCGTATTCATCGCTGAAATATCGCGATGATCATTCCGGGACGGAGACAGGTTTCATGCAGATCAGAATAGATCGAACTACCCCGCAGGCCGACCAACTGAAGAAGCGAGGGTGAGTGGCAGATGCTTAGAATCGGCGTTGATATCGGTGGGACGTTCACAGATTTTTGCGGGTGGCGTGAAGGAGAGGACATGATCGTCACTCTGAAGGTACCTTCGACTCCTCCCGCTTTCGAAAGCGGTTTCCGCGAGGGATTCGAAAAACTACTGGAACGGCTTGCGCCCGAGCCGGGCGAGGCAGCCTTCGTCATGCACGGCACCACGGTCAGCACGAATGCCGTAATCGAGCGAAAAGGCCCGAAGATCGCGTTCTTCGTAACGAAGGGATACAGGGATCTGCTCGAACTGCAGCGGATCGGCGTCCGCAACCCTCTGAACCTGTTCGAGACCCGAACCAGGCCGCTGATCGATCGCGAGATGGTTTTCGAGGTTGAGGAACGCCTGCTGCGCGGCGGCTTGGTTCGAACCTCGATCGACGAGGCCGCAGTCGAGGCACTTGCCCGTCGTGCAGCCGACGCAGGTGCTGCCGGCTATGCGGTCGCGCTGCTTCACAGCTACGCCAACCCGCAGCATGAACAAGCTGTCGCGCGGGCTATCCGTAAAGCGGTCGGCGAAGATGCCGAGGTCAGCCTGTCCAGCGAGATCTGGCCGCGGATCGGAGAATACGAAAGAGCGATCGTCAGTGTGCTCAACGCTTTCGTGAAGCGCCGGATGAACGAGTATATCGGTGCGGTCGAAACTTATGTGGCTGAACGGTTGCCAGGGTCGCAACTTTTCGTCACACGCTCGAACGGTGGTGCGATGGCCGCCAGTGAGGCGCGCAACTTCCCCGTCCATACGCTTCTGTCGGGTCCGGCGTCTGGCGTGACGGCTGTGCAATATCTCGGCCGCGCCTTGGGCGAACACAATATCCTCACCATGGACATGGGTGGCACCAGCACTGACATCTCGCTCGTGCGCGATGGCGAAGCTCTGACCTCGACTTCGGCCGAGGTGGGTGAGTTTCCGGTTGTCATGCCAGTTACCAGCATCGAGGCGATCGGCGCAGGCGGCGGTTCGGTCGTCACGATTGATGGCGGGGTGTTGCGTATCGGCCCGCGCAGTGCTGGGTCCCATCCTGGCCCTGCCTGCTTCAGCCGAGGCGGCACGGAACCCACGCTGACCGATGCCTTTTTACTTGCGGGCTATTTGCCTGAAGCACTTCTTGGCGGCGATATGCAGCTCGATCGTCATGCCGCCGAACGCGCTATGGCGCCGATTGCGGAGACTCTCAAGACGGACGTGCTCAGCGCCGCGGAAATGTGCGTCACCGTCGCAAGCTCGAACATGGTGGCCGGTGTCTTGCCTTATCTCGCACGCCAGGGCGTCGATCCCGAAGATCTGACGGTGCTCGTTTACGGCGGAGCTGGCGCGATCCAGGGGCCGCTCCTTGCGGCCGAGATCGGCGTGAACCGCGTTCTTGTGCCGGCGACACCTTCCGTATTCTGTGCCCTCGGGGGCCTTGTCTCTGATTTGAGCAACGACGCGCTCGAAACCGTCCACGGCCTTGATATCGATGGTTCTCTCATCGCGAAGAAGTTTCAGGTCCTTCGCGAGCAGGGAGCCGAATGGTTATCGCGGCAGGCACCGCCGGAGCGTCTCGTGTCGAAAACGTTCGAGTGCTGGGCCGAGATGCGCTACGTCGGGCAGTCCTTCCAGGTTGACGTGCGGCTGCCGGATACGGCGATCGAAGCGCACGACATTGCCGCAATGCATGCCGCCTTCCACCAAGAGCACGAACGCATCTACAGCCATGCCGACAAAGCGGCGCCAGTCGAATTCGTCGACCTGCGAATGCGCGTGCGTGGATCGATGTCGATACCTCAGCCCTCTACACCTGAAACGTCCGGGGCTGGCGGTGCGCTCAAAACGGTTCGGTCGATGCGCTTCCACAACAAACTCATTCCTGAGGTACGCGTCTTTGATCGCGCATCTCTCACCCCCAACGATGCGATCCAGGGGCCGGCCGTCATCGAGCAGCGTGATGCGACGATCGTCGTTCCGCCAGAGTTCGTTGCCCGCGTCGGAGCCTTTGGCGCAATCCTCATGACCCGGAGCTGATCAATGGATGCCGTTCGTACTGCCGTCATGAACAATCGCTTCAACGCGATTGCCGAAGAAGCCTCTGCCGCGATCTACCGCACCGCCCACACGACTTTTGTTAAGATCGTCCAGGATTACCAGTGTGCGATTGCGACTGCCGAAGGCGAAATGTTCGCTTATCCGATGTTGTCTGGTGTCAATGTCTTCGTCGGCTCCCCGTTGAAGCCGACGCTGGATGCCATCGGCCGGGAGAACCTGAAGCCAGGCGATATCATCATCACCAACGATCCTTTTGCCACGGACGGTCTGGTGACGCACCTGATGGACGTTACGCTGCTTTATCCGATCTTCTTCGACGAGAAGCTGATCGCGATCGGCTGGGCATTTGTCCATGCGTCCGATATCGGCGGCGCCGTTCCAGGAAGTATCTCGCCAGCCTTCACGGAAGTATTCCAGGAGGGCCTCCGTGTCAGGCCAATGAAGCTCTACGAAGGAGGGGTGTTGAACGAAGCGATCAAGTCGATCTTCCAGGACAACAGCCGAATTCCGACCGAGTTGTGGGGCGACATTCAGGCCATGATCTCGGGTCTGAAGAGTATGGACCGGCGCGTGAGCGAGCTTTGCGAGCGATATGATCGTGAGAGTGTCGAGGAGGGGATGCAGGACGTCATCAACTACGCGGAGACCAAGGCCCGCGCGGTGATCAGGACGATTCGAGACGGTGTCTATACCTTCTCGGACTATCTTGAAGGGATCCATGATGGTCAGCTGGCCTATTTCAGCGTGACCATGACGGTGAAGGACAGCGAGATCGAGGTTGATTTTACTGGCACGGATCCGCAATTGGCGGCCGCCTACAACCTGGTAACGGGGGCAACCACCCACCCCTACATTATTCAGTGCCTTTACGCCTACATCCTAACCGTTGATCCGCTGACGCCGCGCAACTCCGGTATCTTGCGGGCGATCCACGGCCATGCTCCGCGCGGCACGGTTCTCAACGCGGTCTATCCCGCATCCGGCGGGTCTCGTGCTGCATCAGCGACACGCGCCTACGACGTTATCCTGGGGTGCCTCAATCAGGCACTACCGGAGGGCCTTGCCGCAGCCGGTGGCGGTATGAGCGGGGTTATCGTCGTTTCGGCTCCCGATCCTCGTACGGGCCGTGACCGTGTCAACGTGGTGGGTACGATCGACGGCGGCGGCGGTGCCCGCCGTGGCGTTGACGGCCTGGACGGATCGGAAGTACGCTACTCACAGCGCAGCGTGCCAGTCGAAGTCATCGAGATCGAAACGGTGCTGGTCATGCGGGCGCTCCGCCTCGTGCCGGACAGTCGCCGCGCGGGAAGATTCGCCAGTGGCGCCGCGCTCGAAATCGAAATGGAAAACACGTCAAATCGCGCGGTCATAACGGTCAGAAACCTGAACCGGTTTGTGTTCGCGCCGTGGGGCTTCAAGGGGGGAGAGATCGGTCTTCTGGGTAAGGCAGTCGTCAATCCTGGCCGACCCGATGAGCGACCGGTCGGCAAGATCTCGGTGCTGGAGCTCGGACAGGGCGATATTCTCAGGATCACCAGTTCCACAGGCGGGGCGTTCGGCGAACCTCTTGAGCGGGATGTGGCGGCGATCGCGCGCGAGATCGAAAACGGCATGCTTTCCCCGGAGCGGGCCGCCGACGTCTATGCTGTCGTCTTCGACCGAGACGGTAAGATCGACGAGGCGGCGACCGCGGAACATCGCCGCGAACGCGGGAACCGAAAGTCAGACGACTTCAATTTCTGCATCGTACGCCAGCGTCAGGACCAGGTGTGGTCGCAGCAGACACGCAGGGAACTGGCATCGCGCGCACTGACCTATGAACAGCGCATCCGCAGCCAGCTCGTCGATCGCGTTCATCACCGCCTGTTGGCGAAAGGTGAGCGGGTCGATGCCGTGAAACTGGATCAAGTTATCGCCGAAGAAGCCGACCGGTTGTAGCGGCGGTGGTCTTGTGATCGTAAGCAGTTAGCTTACGGCGGGCGGAGAAATCTGACTATTGGAAGGAATGCCTCCTCCAGGAGGCATTCCTTGTTCATTCAGGATTTCACAAGCGCCGCTATTTTCGTGCTGAAATCAGGTTTTGCGCAGCCAACGTCGCAAACTCGACGAAAGGCAGTATCCCTGGAACCGGGCAATCTGGATTCCAGCCCACGGCCATCGAAATTTCGACGGACATATCGTCCACAACTCGGGTAACAACGCCGTCGGGGGCCATCGCAGACACCCACTCCGGCAGGAATGTGATCCCGACGCCGGCAGTCACCAGGGCCAGAGCTGTATTGGTGTCGGAGACCGCTATGTCGTTCTCGATCAGCAGGCCGGCGCCGACAAGTTGTTCGTATACAGTCTCAAAACACGATAGCTCGAAGCGCTTGAGCGCGAAAACACCGTGTCCAGCGAAATCTGATAATTTCAACGCGGTTTTTCTCGCAAGTACCGATTGGCGGGGCATGACGGCAACAAATCGTTCCGACAACAGGTGCTGAAACCGTACCAGATTGCTGTTGGATGGCGGTCGCATCAACCCGACATGGAAATCACCGCGCTCGATCCCACGCAGAAGCTCGATGGAATCGACCTCTTTGATGACAAGCCTAGTCCTGGGAAACCTTTGCCGGAAACGGCTCAAGATCAAGGGGAGCAATTGACTGGTGGCCGGGCTGATCGCTCCGACGATCAGCTCTTCTCCGCCGGGACTGAGACCGCCGGCTTCCAGCTTGGCATTGAGGATCGCCTCGTCGATTTTCAAAAGGATCTCGCGCGCGTGATCAAGGAATGATGCTCCCGCACGCGTCAGCTCCACGCGCCGCGTAGAGCGGATGAACAGTTGCACCCCCATAAGCTCTTCAAGCCGCTTGATCTGCTGGCTGAGCGTTGGCTGCGACATGTTCAGTCGGATCGCGGCTCTGCGGAAATGTAGTTCTTCAGCGGCAACGACAAAGCAGCGGATGCTTCCGATCTCTAGTTGATACGACATCCGCTCACCAATACAAAGAAACGTAACATTCAAACCCGATGATTTGAATGTTACGTCGACATTCGCCTGAGCGCACTCTTTCGATCGCTAATCCAACGGGGATTTCCAAGTTCTAATGCGTCTCGGCGGCCTTCGGAGCCGTTCCACCCACCCGGGCGCGCATGTGCGGATTGAGCCACCACTCCGCCAGCATGACCAGACGGCTGACAACGAACGTGATGGACAGGTAGATTGCACCGGCGACGATGAACACTTCGACCGGGCTGTAGGTGGCCGAGATGATCTGCTTCGCCAGACCGGTCACTTCGACGATAGTGATTGTCGAAGCAAGCGACGTCGATTTGATGATGAGCATCACTTCGTTGCCATAGGCCGGCAACGCTTGCCGGATGGCGATCGGGAACACGATTCTCCGAAACTGGAGAACTGTGGACATGCCGACAGCGCGCGCGGCTTCGATCTGCCCGAGAGGAACCGCCTGTATGCCGCCCCGGATGATTTCGCTGGTATAGGCCGCGGTATTGAGGGCCAGAGCGAGGATCGCACAAAACCACGGTTCGCGGAACGACGACCATAGACCAATTTCCGTGAGAAACCCTCTGAACTGAGCCGACCCGTAGTAAATCAGGAACATCTGCACCAGAAGCGGGGTCGATCTGATCAGGTAGACGTAGCCGTATGCTACCGAAGAAACGATGCGGTTTTTCGAAAGCCGCATAAGCGCGACAGGTACCGAAACAACAAATCCGATGAGGAGCGATATGAACGCGAGCGCCAGCGTCGTGGGGACGGCGGCAATGAGTTTGGGGAACGACTCGATGATGAGTTGAATATCCATATTATTGGCTCCTCACACCGCGGTTCGCCCACTTTTCAGCTTTGAGAAAGCCCCGGTTTGACACGGAGGAAAGAAGAAGGAAGATCACGAAGGCGGTGATGTAGAAGGTAAAGGGCTGCTTCGTCGAACCTGCGCCCATCGCCGCTGTCCGCATGATTTCGACCAGGCCGACAACGGAGATTAGCGACGTGTCCTTGAGCGTGAACTGCCAGACGTTTCCAAGGCCTGGGAGGGCGAACCTAGCCGCTTGTGGGATCAGCACCCGGCGCAGCCGCAGCCATGGACCCATCCCAATGGATTTCGCCGCTTCGATCTGGCCGGGGGGAACAGCGAGAACGGCAGCGCGAATGACCTCGGTGGCATATGCTCCGGCACTCACACTGATGCAGAGTACGCCGATCACGAAGATTGGAGGCTCGATGTACCCCTCGTATCCGAACAGTCCATTGGCGATGGTGCGCAGGAGTGTGCCGCCACCGAAGAATACCAAAAAGATGATGAGCAGTTCAGGGACGCCGCGAACGACCGTCGTATAGACGTCACCGAGCAGGCGTAGTGACCAGAAACGGGATAGCTTTGCCGCAGCGAAAATCGAACCAAAGATGATTCCGAAAAGGTACGAACAGGCTGCGACGACAACAGTCATCATCGCCCCGCGCACCAATTCATCGCCCCAGCCGGCGTCTCCCCATTGCAATAGTGTTAAATCCATCGACCACGCCTCAAGCTTGCGAAACGGATAGAGCGCCGGCCACATGAGTGCCGACGCTCCAACTGAAAGAGATTACTGCTTGGGAGACGCGTCGTAACCGAACCACTGTTGGGACAGCTTCTGGACGGTACCGTCTGCGATGGCGGCATCAATTGCTTTGTCGAACAGAGCTTTGAGATCGGTATCCTCTTTGCGGATGCCAACGCCGACACCCTTTCCGAATAGTCCCCCCGTCATCCTCGGCCCAAACATCTTCAGGTCCTTGTTGTCGGGCTTGTCTGTCAGAGGCTTCAGGAAGCTGACCGACGCCAGGCTCGCGTCGATCCGGCCGGCCTTCAGATCCATCACGACGTTGTCGATGGTGTCGTAGGTTGAGATCTGCACGCTGGGCATCATCTGTTTCATGAACGCTTCATGAGATGTACCTGCCTGGACGCCGAACTTCACGCCCTCGAAGACCTTGGTGAAATTATCCAACTCGGCTTTCTGTTCAGGGGTGATATTGTCTAGCGGAAGGTTCTCGATTGCCGCCTGGGTTTTCAGAAGCGGGCTGTCCGCTGTCGTCAGGAACGTCATCGGCGTGAGGAGATACGGGCGGGAGAACGAAATGACCTTTTCGCGCGCCGGCTGGATGCCCATCGCTGCCATAATGGCATCGTACCGACCCGCGGTAAGGGAAGGTATGATCCCGTCCCAAGCCTGCTCGACGAATTTGCATTCGATGTTCATGCGCTTGCAAAGGTCGTTTCCGAGATCGATGTCGAAGCCGATCAGCTTTCCGCCCGCATCCTTGAAGTTGTAGGGCGCGTAAGATCCTTCGGTCGCAATTGTGATGCTCTTGTAGTCCTTGGCCACTGACGGGCCTGCCGCGACAAGGACGCCGGTCACAATTGCCGCAAGCGCATTAAAGTTGAAGAATTTCATAACGTTCACCTCTGTTGCTGTTATTGTTCATTTTCGAATGTTGACTCTTCTGCGCGCCTGCTCGCTCACAGAACGCTGGAGAGGAAGGCCCGACACCTTGGTGACGTCGGATTCTGGAACACTTCTTGCGGCGTTCCCTGCTCTTCGATTTGCCCCTTCTCGAGGAAGAGAACCTTGCTCGATACGTCGCGAGCAAAACCCATTTCGTGCGTTACCACGACCATTGTCCGCCCCTCTTCGGCGAGCTTCCTGATCACCTTCAGGACTTCGCCCACCAATTCCGGATCGAGGGCAGAGGTTGGTTCGTCGAAGAGAAGCGCGCTTGGCTGCATTGCCAGTGCGCGTGCGATGCTGACGCGCTGTTGTTGTCCACCTGACAATTGAGACGGGTAGGCGTCGTGCTTGTCGGCAATACCAACCTTGTCCAGGAAATCCATTGCACGGTCGCGCACGTCGCCCTTGGGCTGTTTGAGAACGTGTACGGGGCCTTCCATAACGTTCTGCAGGACAGTCATATGCCCCCACAGATTGAAGCTCTGGAACACCATGCCGAGTTGCATCCGCATGCGTTCGATCTTTTTGCGATCGACGCCGATCAATCGGCCAGCCGCATCCGTTTTGACGACGACCTCTTCTTGCCCGACTGCGATACGGCCCTTGTTCGGGGTTTCGAGGAAGTTCATACAGCGCAAGAAAGTGCTCTTACCGGAGCCGGAGCTGCCGATAATCGAAACCACATCGCCTTTATTGGCCGTGAGTGAAATGCCCTTCAGAACTTCGAGCGTTCCGAAGTTTTTATGCACGTCTTCTGCCACCAAGGTGGGTTGAGTAGCGTCCATTCGCGTTCCCTTGTTTTTCATTCCTAATCTCTTGCAATGCAGCGCAAAACCCATCACGGCAGGACAGCCGAGAATTACGCCGCTGGCATCTGCCAGCATTGATTTTCAACGATGCAGCACGTGTTTACATGCCCGCCGAAGTGCATTCTTCGAGATTAGGACCCAGTTTTCTATTGTTACTAAAAGCTTGCCTTCCATATCGCAAGGGTAGTAATAAGCATGCGCCCATGCGCATATGTTATGGAGAGGACAATGATTCAATCGCGTCAGTTGGAAGCGTTCCGGGCTGTGATGCTGACGGGAGGTATGACGTCTGCAGCTGATCTTGTGAGGATCACACAGCCCGCTATTAGCCGGCTGATCAGGGATCTCGAAGACGAAATAGGGATCAGCCTGTTCGAGAGAACGGGCAACCGCTTACGCCCCACTCGTGAGGCCGGTATTCTGTTCAAAGAAGTGTCACGACACTTCAACGGGATTCAGCACATCGACAAAGTCGCGTCCGAATTGAGGAAATCTCACATGGGCTCGTTGAGGGTGGCCTGTTACACCGCCCCGGCCCTGAGTTTCATGTCTGGTGTCATTCAGTCATTCATCGCCGATCGACCCGATGTATCCGTCTACCTGGACACGGTCCCCTCGCAGACGGTCTTGGAGCTGGTCTCGCTACAACATTACGATCTTGGAATATCGATACTAGCCGGCGACTATCCCGGACTTACCGTCGAACCCGTCCCGTCGTTTCGCGCCGTCTGCCTACTGCCGCCAGGCCATCGTCTCGAAGAGAAGGGAACGGTTCATGCGACGGATCTTGAAGGAGAGTCGTTGATTTGCCTCTCTCCAGTGAGCCTGCTGCGCATGCAAACAGACGCGGCGCTTGATAGCTTCAATGTTCATTGCACCCGAAGAATAGAGAGTAGTTTGGCGCTGAACCTCTGTGATCTGGTGAGCAGGGGAATGGGGATTGGCATCGTCGACCCGTTCACTGCCGACTACTACAGTGCCAATCCGATTGTTCAGCGTTCCTTTGATCCAGTCGTCCCCTATCATTTCGCTATCGTTCTTCCGACCGACAGCCCGCCGCCTCGTTTGGTGAGCGAATTCCGGGCAGCGTTGCTCGACGCTTTGAAAGCCTTGCCCTATGAAACTATTTGATCGTCAGCTTTGCCGACATTGATCATTCATCTGGGGTCTTAGCCCGGCATCGTGGTCGAAAGCCTGCGAAGATCGCTGTGGCCGCTTACGGTGTTGCCAACCGGCAGCGAAGAGGATGCTCAGACGTCCGCATATCTCATCGATAAGCTCCAGGAAAGACGATGTCCTGATCGACAAGGACATTGAACTTGTAGCCAGGGCGAATTTCAAGCGTCGGCTGAACATCCATGTTCCGTTGGATGGTACGATCAGCGACCCGGCCGAACGTTTCTGCGAAATTCCGACGCGTCGCATCCGAGGCGGTGTCCTGGGTCGCGAGCGTCGAACTTTCCGGAACGGCCATGTCGATCCCTGTACCGATCAGGGCAATCAGCACCGCCGAGCCGAACGTTTTCAAATAATGGTTGTTCACCTTGTCGCTGAAACCACCATACCCTTGCGCATCCGTTCCTGACATGCCGCCCATCTGCAACGTCGAGCCGTTTGGGAAGATGATGTCGGTCCAGACAACAAGCACACGTTTCTGTCCGAATGACACTTTGCTGTCGTAGCGGCCGAAGAGTTTCGTTCCTTGCGGAATGAGCAGACGATGGCCTGTCGCACTGTCGTAAACGCTCTGGCTCACCTGGGCGGTGATCCGGCCGGGAAGGTCGGAATTGATACCGGTGATCAGAGTTGCAGGGATGACCGAGCCGCGCTTCAGTTCGAACGGCGATTGTTGGGGCACGACACGGTTCGGCAGGTAGCCAAGCTCTTTCAAGTCGGCATTGAAGAAGTCCTCCTTCGAGCCTTGCGCATTGGGATCAACGTTCTGGCCACCGAGCCCGGCGCGCAACGCGGCCGCATAGAGATCGGGACCACTTGCCGTGTTTGCCGACGTCGCGGCACTCGCTGCCGCGTCCGCACTCGCGTCATTCGTCACCGTACGCCCGTCCAGTTTGCCGCGATCGATGGCAAGCGGCGCATCATATGCAGCGTTGTTCGCCTGCAGGCGGGCCATACGCTGGCGCTGCTGCTCCCGCAAAACCTGTTCGTGTTGTTCTCGCAGAAGACGAGCCCGCCAGACGGCTTCCGCTTCGAGCTCTTGACCGCGCTGCTGCACCTCGCGCTGCCCCGGCTGCGGCGTGAAGGGATTGTTGGTCTTGTCTTCCGCCTGCTTTGTCTCGACCGGCGTCGGCTGGTAGGTGATCTGCTGCTGCGGCTCGCCTATAATACCATCGGTAACGCCGCGTTTGATCTGGTCGGCATAGGTCGACGCCGGGTTGCCCGAACTGGTCTCCGGGCCGCTGTCCTTGCCGAAATACAATCCGCGCGAGGCGAGCCCATAAAAGATGACGCCAAGAAACGTGACCGCCACGACGACAATGACGATGATCGGCAGACGGTTGATCCGCCGGATAGCGGCTGGGGCCAGGCTGTTTGAGGCGCCGCCGAGATTGAGAGATTGCACCATATGATCCTCCCTCACCCGCGCCGCATGAGCGACAAGGCGCTCGCTGGCGTCGCGCCACTTGCCGTGACGGAATAAGCGCGGCCGAGCTCGACGCTATTTGTCGATAGACGGGCCAGCACCTGACCATCGACGTTTAAGATCACATAGGCGAGCGGGATGACCGTCGCGCCGCTATCTGTCTTCTGGTCGGTGACGACGGCATAGCCCCATCCCTTCAGCGCCGCCTCCAGCGCCTGGCCGAAGGGCGAGGCATCAGTCTTCAGGATAACGGTCGCCTTTCCCGGCCCGATCTGTTCGGCAAGGCGGCTCACCATATCGCCGGCAATTGCGCTGGCGGCAGGACCGGAGATTTCCGGCGGCGCGGTGCTGGAAACGAGCCCTTCTGTTCCGGTCGACTGGCATCCGGAAAGAAGGGCGGCTATGGCGCAGGCTGCGGCAAAGTTGCGGAGGGGTTGCAAGGCGCGCGAATGGGAGAGGGGGATATTCATTACCGCCCTCCCCGCTTGATGGTGATCTTTTCCTGTTTCCAACCGACCCCCGACACGAGCACCGCGCGATCAACATGGTAATCGACGACCATCATGTCGCCTCTCATCCGGTAGTTGACGATCCGGTTCTGTCCGCCTGACGTGACAAACAGAACAGGCGCATCCTGACCGGAAATCGAGCGTGGAAACTGGATGTAGGTCTTGAGCCCATCGGAATAGACCCGCGTCGGTCGCCAGCCCGCGTTGCCCGAGACCGAATAGGAAAAGTTCAGCTGCTCGGCCGGGACGCCGGCACCCGGGATGGTCCTTGCTTCCAGCCGCGCATTGACGTCGGCGAGCTTCGCCGAAACATCCTCCGGATATTCAAAGCCGACACGTGCCATATACTGGCTCGGATGCGACTTGAGCTGGATGTGATAGGTGCGACGTGACGATGTCACCACCATCGAGGTCACGAGACCAGGCTCCGACGGTTTGACGATCAGGTGGATTGCCTGTCCGCCGGCAGCACCCGATGTCGCGGGCTCTACCTTCCAGCGCACCGTGTCACCGACCAACACGTCGCGGACGACTTCGCCGCCTTGCAATTCAATGTCGCAAACCTGCAGCGGCGAGCAGATAACGGAGGGCTGCACCTCGCCGTAGAGAAAGATCACCTTGCCGTCAGGGCCCTTGGTGACGAGACCGCGCGAGCCGCGCCACTGGGTGGAGATACCCATGCCCTTTGCTTCGTTGGCTGTGACGCCATCGGCAGCATATGCGTGCGGAGGAGCGACCACTGAATACGCCAACATTGCCGAGGCGAGCGCGCCCGTCAGGGTGGCCGTTGTTCTTGTGTGCGGGATGATCATGTTGGGGCCATGCCTTTCAAAGCTGTGCGGTCCAGTCGAAGTCGCGGAGATAGAGACCGATGGGGTTCAGGCGAATGACACCCTCGTCGTGCGGCGGCGTCAGGGTTACGGAGGCGATACCGCGGAAACGGCGAACGGCGGTTTCCTTGCCGCGCCGGTCGCGCTCGAATTCGGTCCAGTCCACCTGGTAGCTTTGGTTCGACAGCGCCACGATGTTGTTGACCTCAATGGCCACGGTCGAGTTCTTCGCTTTCTCAAACGGTGAGTTCGACCGAAACCAGGCATTGACCTTCTCGGTCGCCGGGTCGGATGTCCTCAGCAGCCCATAGGTTCTGTCGATATATTGCTTCTGCACGACAGCGTCCGGCGTGACGCTTCGAAAGTTGGACACGAAGCTGCCGAGGGTCGCGCGCACCACGCGCGGATCGGCATATTCGATCTGCTGCGGAAATCCGGCGTTGACTGATGTGCCGAGCTTGTCGACCTCGACGATATAGGGAACAAGTTTCACTTGAGTGCTCTGGTACAGCGCGTAGCCAAAACCGATCACCGCCATGGTCATGCCGGCTATGCCGACGATGCGCCATGCGGCGGCGGATCTGACATAGGATCCATAGCGCTCGTTCCACTCGTTGCGGGCGGCGATATAGGGATTGGCAGTATCGGGATTGTCGAGCGGATTGTGTCCGGCCATGGCTTATCGGCCTCCAGTTATTTGGTCTCGTTGAGTGGCGGTGGTGGAGGCGATGCGGTCCGACCCGACTGCTGGTCAAGTTTGGCATTGGCAAGCCCGAGCAGAGATCCGGCATAGGCGCCGGGTGACCCGACGGCCTTGTCTTTCGCGGCAGAACCGACCGCGCCGGCAGCCCCGCCGATGCCCGCTTCCATGCCGCGCATGGCGGCACCGCCAAGGGATGCTCCCCCTGCCCTCGCCGCGCCTGCTGCCTGGAAACCTCTGCTGGCTGCTGCTGTCGCCAAAAATCCGGCGCCTGCCGCAAAGGATGCAGCCTGTCCGCCATGGCGAATGGCTTCCATTCCCCCGGAGACGGAAGCACCCTGAACGACACCCTGCAGGATTGGCGGTACATACATGGCGATGACGAAGACTACGACTGATATGCCGGCGATCGCGAGCGTCGTGATGAACTGCTCCGAGGTTGCGGTCGGTGCCTCGGCCAGGCCGAGCAGGATGTCGGAGCCGATCTTGGCGATCATTACCAGCGCCATCAGTTTCATGCCGACGGAGAAGGCGTAGACCAGATATTTGATCGCGAAGTCCTTTGTGTAGGATGTGCCACCCAATCCGAGCATGATCATGCCGGCGAGCAAGCCGACATACATCTCCACCATCACCGAGACGAAGATGGCGGCAACGAGCGAGAAGCAGACGACGACCACGACCATGGCGAAAACGGCGGCGATCGCCAGGGAGTTGTCCTCGAAGAGGCCAAACTTCGCCTGTTCTGACATTTTGGTCGCAACACGAATACCGGCGTCGAAAATGTTGGCGGGCGAGGCCGACCCACCGCCGGCACCGATCTGGTAGAGACTGTCGACCACCGCCTTGGCAAAGGCCGGCCCCTCATTGAGAATGAAGGCGAACAGCCCGATGAACATGATGCGCTTGACGAGCTCGGCAAACCAGCTGTCGAGCGATGCGGCGTTAATTGCCAGCCATACAGCGGCGATGCCGACCTCGATGCCCGCCAGGATCCAGAATAACGAGCGGGCCGCATCCATGACCGTCGTCTCCCAGCCCTTGGCGGCGGCAACGACGGAGTTCTCCAGGGTCGTCAGCACTTGGCCCTGCTGCGCCAGAGCGGGCGTGCTCGCGATCAGGATGAGGCCGATCGCGATAAGGGCGGGCTCGATGCGCCGGGAGGGATAAACGATCACCATCTCGGCTTCATCTCCTGGCCGCCGCGAATGTCGCGAGTAGTGTCGCCGCCAAAGAACTTTTCACGGTGAGCACGGCGGTCGGCGTCGGATGGAGCCTCTGGCGATGCTTCTTCCGCTCCGGACATTGGAGTTGGTCCCGGCTGGACGATCCACCTGGCGATGCCGATACCGGACGCGATGATCCCCACGACAGCAAGGATGACGACAAGACGCGGGCTCACCAGCGCGGTTCCATCGTCTGCCCACCACGTATGTCGCGCTCGCTTCCGCTGAAGAATTGTTCACGGCGCGCCTGGGCGAGATCCTTCTGCGCCTGCTCCGACTGAAACCAGGTGCCCATCATCGTCATTTGCTGGGAAACCAGACCCCGAAGCTTCTGCATCTGCGCGACCTGCTGGGCTGCGATCTGATGCCCGACCTGCAGCGCCTTCATCTGCCCGTCGGCCGATTCCGACATGGAGCGCAGCGATGACATCGTGCTTTCCTCGCTCGAGAACTGGTCGGCAGTCAGGTTTGCGGCCTTCAGGGAACCGGCGATCGTGTCGCGGTTGGTGTCAGACCAGTTCTGATAGGTCGACGAGAAGCCTGCCCCGTCGGGCAGGTTGCTTTTCATCTCGGCAAAGCTTTGGAAACGCTGCTTGAGCACGTCGTCGATATTGCCCATTGAGAACGCGACCCCCTGCCCCTGCGCGACAACGTTTTGCAGGTTCTTGAGGTCGCTTTCGACCTGGCCCCAGACGTGGTCTGGCAATTTCGCGGTGTTCTGCAGCATGTTGTTGTAGATGTTGATCTGGTTCTGGATCTGCTCGGCAAGCTGCGAGATCTGGGTGATCTGGTTGTTGACCTGCTCAGTCGACTTGCCGACCAGCGAAATCAGTTCGGCATTGTTGGCGAGCTGTGTCCATTCGGTCGCCTCTCCCGTCACGCCGCCGGCCCGGGCCGGAAGTGGCAATGCAATCGCAAGCGCGGTCGCAACGACGACGACCATAGGTACGGTTTCAAGATGTCGGAAAAAATGTCTCGGCATGGGCGATCCCCCTTTGCTGGAGCCAAGGACAAGGCCACGCGGCCCCGTGTTCGGAGTGAAGGGTTCGAATGCGTTTCAGGTCTTCCTTACCGGTCGCCCCGACAAACGAGAGCGCGACCGGACCGAGCGACATGTTGAAGAGCCTTCGGCCCTCCGGTGAGACGACGTAATATTCGCGCTTTGGAATGGCGGTCGCGACGATCTCGATCTGCCGCTCATTAAAGCCGATGCGCTCATAGAACTCACGCGTGCCCGGTTCGCGTGCCGCGCCGTTCGGCAGGCAGATTTTTGTCGGGCAGGATTCCTTCAGCACATCGATGATGCCGGATCGCTCGGCGTCCGAGATGGATTGGGTCGCAAGCACCACGGCGCAATTGGCCTTGCGCAGCACCTTCAACCATTCCCGGATCTTGTCGCGAAACACTGGATGACCGAGCATCAGCCAGGCCTCGTCGAGGATGATCAGGCTGGGTGCGCCGGTCAGGCGTTTCTCGATACGCCGAAACAGGTAGGTGAGAACGGGAACGAGATTGCGCTCGCCCATGTTCATCAGTTCCTCGATCTCGAAGCACTGGAAAGCGCCAAGCGCCAGGCCGTCCTGCTCGGCGTCGAGCAACTGGCCCATTGGCCCGTCGACGGTGTAGTGATGCAGTGCGTCCTTGATCTCGCGCATCTGCACGCCGGAAACGAAGTCCGAAAGCGATCGGCCACGGGATTCCGCCATCAGTGCCAACTGCCTGGAGATGGCGTTGCGATAGTCCGGGGTGATGGCCACACCTTGCAGCGCCACCAGCATCTCGATCCACTCGGAGGCCCAGGCGCGGTCGCCGTCGGTCGACAGTTCGGCGAGCGGGCAAAAGGCAAGCGCCTTTACCTCACCACCAGCCGAGGGGCCGATATCGCCGCCGATCTGGTAGTGATCGCCGTCGATGCCCATCGTCAGTGGCATCATCGAGCCGCCCTTGTCGAAGGCGAACACCTGGGCATCCGCATAACGCCGGAACTGCGCGGCAATCAGCGCCACCAGCGTCGATTTTCCGGAGCCGGTCGGACCGAAGATCAGCGTATGCCCGACGTCATCGACATGCAGGTTCAGCCGGAACGGCGTCGATCCGGAGGCCACCTGCATCAGGGGCGGCGAGGCCGGCGGATAGAATGGGCAAGTTGCTACTGGACTGCCAGACCAGACGGAATTGAGCGGGATGAGGTCGGCAAGATTGCGGGTATTGATCAGCGGCTCGCGGATATTGGCGTAGGAAACTCCAGGCAGGCTGCCGAGAAAGGCATCCGTGGCGTTCAACGTCTCGATGCGTGCGCCAAAACCTTCGGCCTGAATCAGCCGGCGGATCGCCTCGCACTTTTCCTGGAGGCGGGTGGGGTCTTCTTCAAAGATGACGATGACCGGTGTGTAATAGCCATACGCGACGAGCTGCGAGGAGGCTTCGGCGATGGCGTCCTCGGTTTCTGCCACCATCAACATGGCATCCTGATCGACCGAGCGGCTCTGGGTTTGGAAAAGCTGATCGAAGAACGGCCGTACTTTCTGCTGCCACTTCTTCCGAGTGCGCTCGAGCCTTGCCCGTGCTTCCTCAGTATCGAGGAAGACGAAGCGGGACGACCAGCGATATGTGAGCGGCATCCGGTCGAGCGTATTGAGAATGCCAGGCCAGCTTTCAGCCGGCAGGCCGTCGATCGCCACCACACCGAGAAAACGGTTCTCGACCATTGGGGTCAAGCCATGCTGCAACTCGGCCGTCACTAGCCAGTCGAGATACATCGGGATGTCGGGCAGGCGAACCGGATGGTTCTCGCCGGTTACGCAGAAGCGAATGAACTGGAAGAGCTCGTCGTAGCGCGCGACGCGGAACCCGCCCCGTTCTGACGTCTCTCGCGTCATCATCCGGCGGATCGACACGACATTGGCGAGATACTGCTCGACCTCCCGGATCGAGGTCAGGAAACTTGTCAGTGCCTTGTCGGCGTAAGTGGCGGAGCGGCTTGCGGCATCCGAATAGATATAGCGCGTCAACCCGGAGCGCCGCGGCTCCGGAGGCCGCCAGGTCAGGATCAGCGCATGGCGGCTTTCGAAATGCCCCCTCTCCTTCTGAAAATGCGCCCGCCGCTCATTGTCGATGGCACGTGTGACAGGATCAGGAAAGTTCGAGTCCGCCTTGGTCGGGTAATCGCCGGCCGGCATCCTGATGGCCTCTACCTGGATCATCCATCCGGAGCCGAGCCGCGACAAGATGGCATTGATCTGTCGCGACACCTCGTTGCGCTCGGCGTCGGTCGAGCTCTCGCTATCCGGCCCGGCAAAATACCAGCCGGCCATCAGCGAGCCGTCCTTCAGCAGGATAACGCCATTATCGACGAGGCCGGCATAGGGCACGAGATCCGCAAACGATGGTCCGGAATGGCGGAATGATTTGAGCGCTACCATCTCTTAGAACTTGCGCCACGGCGACGACGTCGCGCGATACGACGTCTTGTAAGAGATGTGGCGGAGATAGACCCGCCGCATCAGCGGATCGGATTTGGCCATCATGCGCAGTGTTGCAACTGCAACCAGCCAGATCACGATGCCAAACAGGGCCGCGTACCAGGTCAGGACAACGAAGATCAGGATGATGGCGGCCAGCGCCGTCAGCAGCACGAGCTCGCGGTCGGCGCCCATCAACAGGTTCGGACGCGATAATGCCCTGTGCACACGCGAGCGCGCCAAAGAAGATCCGGCCTCAGCCATGAGCCCCCTCCCCCGCTGTGGCCGGCGTCGCCTTCGGTTCGGGAGTTCCCTGCTCGGCCTGTGCGTGGCCCTCGCCGATCGAGGCGCCGGTCGCGCCGAAGAGAGCAACGATCTGGGTGGCACCGAGGAGTACCCCACCCACCAGCGCCACATAGCAAAGCCGTCTCGCGAAATCATTCAGCTCGCCTCCGAAGATCAGCATGGCGCCGGCAATGGCGACAGCGGCCAGCGCGATAAACCCGGCGACAGGTCCGGTGATCGATTGCTGGATCTGTTGCAGCGGCGATTCCCAGGGAAGACCGCCTCCGCCCGAGGAAGCGAATGCGAAATCGCTAAAGCCGATAGAAATGGCGACAAGCGTCGCGCCGTTGAGAAGAATAGAGATTTTACGCGACATGGCTGTCCTCATCGATCTGGGCATAATGTTCGGTCTGGTAGCGGCCGTTGCGGTATCCTTCGATGTGGACCACCTCACGGACCCGCCTCCCCTTTCCCGTTCGTTCAATAGAGACGACGAGATCGACTGCCTCGCCGATCACCTCCTGCATCGGCTGCTGGCTGGCTTCTGCCGTCAGTTGCTCCAGCCGGCGCAAGGCTGACATCGCCGTGTTGGAATGGATCGTGGTGACGCCGCCGGGATGGCCGGTGTTCCAAGCCTTGAGCAGCGTCAGGGCCGCACCGTCGCGGACCTCACCGACAATGATGCGGTCGGGACGCAGGCGCATCGTGCTCTTAAGCAGGCGCGCCATGTCGATGGTATCGCTGGTATGTAGGGACACGGCGTTCTCGGCCGCGCATTGGATTTCAGCGGTGTCTTCGAGGATGACCATTCGATCGTCCGGGGACGCAGTCACGATTTCGGCGATGATAGCATTGGCGAGCGTCGTTTTGCCCGACCCCGTGCCACCGGAGATGACGATGTTCATCCGCGCATCGATCGCGCTTCGAATGGCGGACGCCTGTGCTTCCGTCATCACCTTCGACTTCACATACTCTGTCAGTGGAATGAGACGCGAGGCACGACGGCGAATGGTGAATGCCGGTCCGAATACCACCGGCGGCAATAGCCCCTCGAAGCGGTGTCCGCCGATCGGCAGTTCGCCAGAGATGATCGGACGTTCGTCGTCGGCCTCCGACTGCAAGGCGTGGGCGACACTGCCGATGACAACTTCGGCTGCGGCGGTGCTCATTGCGCCGGCAGGTGCCACGCCGTGCCCCAGCCGCTCGATGAACAGCCTGCCGTCCGGATTAAGCATGATCTCGACAACGGTGGCGTCGTCGAGGGCGATGCACAGTTGGTCGCCAAGCGCGTCCTGTAGTTTGCGGACGAGGCGGGGATGGGATCGGAGCTCGGTCACGCGGCGCTCCTGAGCAATGCCCCATCGATCTGCGGGGTCGAATGGTACCCCTGTGGGCAAACCCGCTCAAAGCTGCCACGGTCGGCCGGCAGGCTTCCGGCGATAGCGATGGTGTTACCAATCGTGGCCGGTTCACCGAGACGCTGCATCGGCCATCCCGCTCGCTTCAGGATGCGTTCGAAGCGGAGATCAGTGGCCGTGACGATCTCGCTGTAGCCACTCGCCATCGACCATTCGATGATACCGGCGAACAAGGTGAGCGTCGCAAGATGCAGTTGGCTTGCTCCCCTCTGTGAGACAGGTGAGGTATCGACGCAGAAGCGTGAACTCTCGACCATCCCAGAATGAGGGCGAAGCGAACCTGCATCGAGAAGCTGGGGGAAGGTCTGCTCCAGCATTGTGGGACCAGAAGCGGGAAGGAGGCGAACGCAACCTGCGACCTTTCCACCGTCGGCAATTGCCAGAAGATAAGTCGGTCTGCAATCATCGTACTGGTCACGCTCTTCTCCCGCGGTGATGGAGACGTCCCAGGCGAGACGTCCGCCAAATACCGTCGCGCGAAGACGGTGCATCTGTCTCAGGAAGTCGCGATGGCGCTCGTATTGGTCGGGTGCAACGGTCAATATCCGCATGATTATCTCCGCTTGAACTGGGTCATGCGGACAGAAATCATCTCCTTGAGCATGTGCCTATGTGCAGATCTGCACCTCAGGTGATTCTAGCGAGTCGCTGGTCTCGCACTTAGAAAGTGAGCGTATGGTGAGTTAAGGCGGAGGAGATTCATGTGCAAATCTGCATTTTGCGATGACTAGGCGAAACGGAGTAAATCTGACTAACTCACGGTAAATGATCGCAGATTCGCCTTGGGCGATGGAATCGGGAAATATCCGTTAACTCCTTGTTAACCTTAAATCCCTTGCCCAGAGATGGGAATCGGGCAATTGTCACGATAATTGGATCAGTTCCTTGAAATTATCGTGACTAGAGGCGAATAGCTGAATGAACGTGAAAATGGCCGCTTCGGAGAAAGTGTCGAGTTTCGCAGATATTATCCTCGCGCAGGGCGGAGATATATCCTCGAAACTCGACATGCTGCGGCGCGAGAAATTCCCGCCCAACGCACAGAAGTCGCTCCGCCAATTCTCATTAGCGGAAGTCGCGGACTTTGTCGGCGTCTCGCAGAGCTACCTCAAGAAGCTGCACCTCCAGGGAAAGGGAGTCGAGCCAAGCACCACCTCGACCGGCCGACGCTACTATACCGCAGATCAGGTGAACGAACTCCGCCAACTTCTTGATCGGGTTCCGCACCGGCAGGCTGATGAGAAACTGCAGGTGATTGCAGTCGTCAATTTTAAAGGCGGTTCGGGTAAGACCACGACCTCGGCTCATCTCGCACAGTTCTTGGCGCTGAAGGGCTACCGAGTTCTAGCTGTCGATCTCGATCCTCAAGCATCGTTGACTGCGCTTTATGGCATTCAGCCAGAGTTGGACGAAAAGAAGTCCTTCTACGAAGCGCTGCGCTACGACGACGGACGCAAGTCGATCAAGGACGTCATCCAGCCTACCAATTTTCCAAACCTCGATGTAGTGCCAGCCAATCTCGAACTACAAGAATATGAGTACGACACGCCAATTGCTATGCAGCGAAAAGATTCGACTGCCGGCAAGATGTTCTACACCCGTATCGGCGACGCGTTGGCAGAAGTCGACGATCGCTACGATGTAGTTGTTGTCGACTGCCCTCCCCAGCTTGGTTATCTGACGCTCACGGCGCTGACGGCAGCAACATCGGTCCTCATCACGGTGCACCCGCAGATGCTTGACATCATGTCGATGTCCCAGTTCCTGCTCATGTTGGGCGAGATCCTAAAAAGTGTCGAAGGCGTCGGCGTTGACGTTTCCCTTGATTGGTTCCGCTATCTGGTCACGCGGTACGAGCCAACCGATATACCGCAGCAACAAATGGTCGGTTTCATGCAATCCATGTTCGCCGAGCACATGATGAAAAATCATATGGTCAAGTCCACTGCCGTGTCCGACGCAGGTCTGACCAAGCAGAGCCTGTATGAGGTCGAGCGCGCTCAGTTCACGGCCGCGACATATGACCGAGCCCGTGAGTCGATGGACGCCGTCAACAATGAAGTTATCGAGCAACTTCAGAAGGCTTGGGGGCGCCGCAATGTATAACCCGTTGTCAGCCGTACAAACTGCAATTTTCCGCAGAGAAATCAGAAAGATGACCAAACCCGGAGTGTGGGTCCATGGCTCGTAAGGACATTTTCGCTAACATAACGTCTCCTGCAAACGCGGGTATAGAGCGCAAGGCAACGCCTGGATACGCCACCCATGGCGCTTCGAGGTCGATGATCAGCTCCTTGAGCGAGCTTCGAGACAAGGTTGAACAGGCTGCGCAACAGGTTCCAGGCGAGACTATCATCGAGCTCGATCCCGAGGTGTTGGATTCCTCTTTCGTCTCAGACCGGATGGGCATCGATGATGTCGCTTACGCCGAGCTCGTCGAAGCGATCCGGGAGAGGGGACAAGACACGCCGATACAGGTCCGCCCTCACCCGACGGCAGAAGGTCGCTATCAAATCGTTTTCGGGCATCGTCGCGCGCGCGCGGCCAAGGATCTCGGACGCCCGGTCCGCGCTGTTGTAAAAGCAATCTCAGACGCAGACCACGTCATCGCCCAGGGGCAGGAAAATTCGGCGCGAGAGAACCTGTCTTTCATAGAACGCGCAATGTTCGCGCAGCGATTGGTCGAATTGGCATACGACCGGGCGACGATCCAGGCCGCCCTCTCCGTAGATGCGCCGATGTTGACCCGGATGCTGTCGGTATCAGGTCGCGTACCAGCTGAAATCGCGAATGCGATTGGCGCGGCGAAGTCCGTTGGCCGTGATCGGTGGACTGAGTTTGCGCAGCAGATCGAAAAACCGACAACGCTTGAACTGGCGCGGATCCTAGTCGACGATCAAGCATTCCTTTCTCTCGAATCAGACGCTCGTTTCGAGTTTCTAGCTAGAGGCATCAAGAAGGCAACGAAGCCTTCGACGCGGCCAAGCAATGCGAGCGAATGGCGCGCAGATGATTCAAGTGTACGGGCAGAGTTTAAGGGAAGCGGGAAAAGCTACTCTATCGCACTGAAGGCGAACGACGCGGCAAGGTTTGGTCGGTTCATCGCCGAAAACCTCGGTCGTTTTCATCAGGAGTTTCTGAAATCAACTGAAACAGAAGGAAAATAGCGGCAAAAGAAAAAGGCCCCCAAACGTCGCCGTCGTGGAAGCCTTCCTCATGTCTAAGCAGCCTGAGAATCGCATTTCCATGAATCACAGTCAAGAGTCTTTGGCGCCAGTTTGGTGAGCGGATTTCCTTTGCCTTTAGAAAGGTGAGAGAAAATGCAAATAGGAAATGTGACGACGCCATTCGGGCGGCGGCCGATGACGCTTGCCTTGGTGAAAGGTCAGCTTGCCACGAGAAATATCAAGGCGGGTAAGTCCGTCGACAAGTGGAAAGTTTATCGCAGCGCATGCGAGGCAAGAACGACTCTTGGTCTGCGTGACCGTGCTCTTGCTGTCTTGAATGCCCTGTTGACGTTTTACCCAGAACAGGAGTTGAGCGAAGAGAGCAATCTTGTCGTCTTTCCATCGAACGCGCAGCTGGCGATCCGAGCGAACGGGATTGCAGGAACGACGCTACGCGAAAACCTTGCTATTCTTGTCGAGGCTGGGCTGATCCAGCGGAATGACAGTCCGAACGGCAAACGTTACGCTCGGAAAGGAAACGACGGTGCGATCGAAACCGCCTACGGTTTCAGTCTCGCACCACTCCTTGCCCGCGCAGAAGAACTCGCAATCATGGCTCACCAAGTCGCCGAGGAAAGCAGACGGCTGCGCGCCATTAAAGAGCGCATCACGATAACCCGCCGAGATATTCGGAAGCTCATCAGCGCGGCGGTGGAAGAAGGCGCCGCAGGAAATTGGCAAGCTGTCGAAGACGCTCTCGTGTCCGCGATTGCTAGTCTCAAAACGGCAAAGACAGCAGCGGCCCTCGAAGCTTGCCTCGACGAACTGACATTGTTAAGCGAGGAAGCTATCAACATGTTGGAAATCCAGCTTATTTCTACAGAATCCGACACCAATGATAGCGGAAACCGTCATCACATACAGAATTCAAATACCGAATCCTTAAATGAACTTGAACCTAGCTCTCGAAATGAGCAGGGCGAGACAACGGCGCCAAAACGGAGATCGGCTGCCGAACCGATAAAGGCTTTCCCGTTGGGTATGGTGCTGCGGGCTTGCCCGCAGATATCGGATTACGCGTCGGGCGGTGCAATTTCACATTGGCGGGATTTGATGACCGCGGCGGTGGTAGTGCGCACAATGCTCGGTGTTAGTCCATCGGCCTATCAGGAGGCCTGTGAAGCGATGGGACCCGAGAACGCCGCTGTCGCAATGGCCTGCGTCCTAGAGCGGGCCGGGCACATCAGTTCACCCGGGGGATACTTGCGTGACCTGACAAGGCGGACGGAGAGAGGCGAATTCTCGCTTGGGCCGATGCTGATGGCATTGCTTCGAACACAAGAACCAGAGGGGCGCAAGTCGGCTTGAAGCTTGCGCGGTTAGATCCACGTTAAAGCTGTAATGCGAGAGGTCTAGCCATGAAATCCAGTTGTCAGCCGTACAGATGGATGTTTTCATAAATGAATACAAGAAGATGACGCGTCGCCCCAAACGAGTGCCTATCGTAGGCGTCGCGACATTGAGGAGACGATTTGCAACTTTCTCGCGCGGATGAAAAGATGAGATCGCTACAGCTACTTATCTGATCCGGATGAAACCATGCCGCTTCTTTTTTGCAATATCGCCTGGATGAAGAACTATGCAGGCCGCGATGCCGATGACCCTCCGAAAGGTGGAGGTGGCTACGTCGTCTCTGAGGGAAGAGCCGGGGAGGAATTGAACTTTGTGGAAGCGGACGATGGCTATGTCTATGGCCACTTCGAAACAATAAAGGACGACGTCGATCGCGATGTCAAAATCGAAAGATTGGGGACGTCGGCCTCAGCCGAGTTCATCGATGGTGTCGATGTCGTCTGGACCGCTCCTGTCGATGGCAAGGATCCGCGTTGCGTAATCGGATGGTAGGAAAATGCGCGGGTCTATCGCAAACGCCAGCGGTTCGATGGTGTATATCCCTCCGGTCAGCATGAGCTTGACGAAATCTTGAGCTTCCGAGTGCGAGCGCGGGCCTGGGACGCGCACCTCATTCCCTTGAACAAGCGCGATGAAGGCCTTTACCTAGAGCGTGGAAAAGGCTGGAGCGGGCAGGCGAGCTGGTGGTATGCGGACGACACCGCCGACCCGGCAGCAAGGAACTTCGTAGAAAGAATCCATGCTATAATTGGCGGGAAAGTCTCGGCCTTTGATCGGCCACCTGCGCGCAGTCGCGTCAAGCATCGGGCCGGGCAGGCAGCGGCCGAGGGCTACACAAAGTATGTGAAGCGTCATGAGGTTGAAGTTAGCCCCCGGCACAACAAGCTCGAAAAGCTATTTAGAGACTATCTCCGACGGACACTCGGCGACCATAAGTTTCTTCCTACCTTCTGCGACGATATGCGATTTACAGATGGAAAAGGCCAGGACGTCATGGTCGAGGTCAAGCCGACAGAGGTATCGACAGTGCGGTTTGCCGTCCGCACGGCTATGGGTCAACTCCTCGACTATCGTCAACAACAACGGTGGGAAGGGAAGCAGTTGATAGTCGTGGAAACTGAAGTTTCCAAGGCCGAAGATAGGGCGTTGGCTCTCGAAAATGGGTTCGGCCTTGCATGGCCGATGGAGAAGGGCGATTTCAAGATCCTCTGGCCAGAAAATCAAAGTTTAGCTCGGCCATCGAGGAAGAAAAAGTTGATTTGATGGCAGGTGTGCTGACGACGGCACGCTGATTCAAATGACGGTTTTCGGATTCCCGTCAGTACGACAGGCTTGGCAGGTAATATCGCTTCTGGTTAGGTTTGAGAAAACCGCTTCATAGTATTCTCTGCCACAGTTCTCGCCACCTTGAAACGATATCTGACTTGTTACCAGCGCCGACAAAGCCGTCACCGACTAACTCTGAACCATGTTTGGATGCCATGGCCGTGCAAAAAATCGTTCCTTTCTCGACTGTCCTCGGCAAGTTGGAAATCATCATTGATCAAAGAGCCAGACTCGCATGTTCACAGTTGGCAGCGGGGGAATGACATGACTGTCAAAGTGCGGAGAACTCGCTCGAAAGCCTTCGTGCTGCATGCTCCCATGTCAGCCGAAGTCTCAAGGCCTTCCGTAAGTCTGCTGCACGCTGGAAAGCCTCCTCGCGATTGAACAAGGCGGCGTCAACCTTCTCAGCCCAGGCATTTCTTGTTTCCTCTTCGGAAAGATGAACTGGCGCGATACAGGATTCTACCAGCTCTCGCGATAGCCCATCGTTCGTGACGGCTCCACGCAGATAGTCGGCCAAGCCACTTGAGCTCGAGATAACAACGGGAACGCCCGCAGCGATTGCTTCCAGCCCGGTAAGGCCAAAACCCTCTGCCACGGAGGGCATCAAGATCAGCGCGGCTTTCAAATAGCCATTTGTGAGTTTCAGAGGATCTGTCGTGAACGAGCGGGGTTGCACAAACTGGGCGTAATCTGAAAGCTCCCCGATGCGGGCAAACTCGGCATTCGCATCTTCCGAAAAACCACGCATGATCAGGACTGGGAGGCCGTGCACCGTCCACTCGCGCCCGTTGCCCACGATTTTAATGACATTGCATGCCAACATGCCGCCTTTTGCGACCGCATCTTCCATGCGCGCTGACATGATGCACATGTTAAGATGCAACTTCGCATGATCTGGATTGAGCGTCAGAAGATCAGGGTTCAGGCCAGGTACTAAAACACAAACCGGCGGAGGGTCTATTGCTTCCGCCAGAAAGCTTTTCTGGATCCGCGGGCCAATGGCAACCACTAGATTTGCCGCGCCAGCGAGGTCCAGTTGGTTCTGCAATTTTGTCTCGCCCCCGAGAACATTGCGAGGTCGATCAGCTCTGGGGCTTTTCAAGCCTTCATTCTCTTGCGGGATCGTGTGTAGGAAGTGCACGTACTTAGCGTGAAAACGCGTCGCAAGAGCTTTGGCAAAACGACCCGTAATGTGATCATGTCCGAGGACAAGCTCTGGCAGGCCGCCAATATCTGCGGCTTGGCAAAGCAATAGTCGGTCGATGCCGGCGATACCAACAGATTCGGGACACGCGACCAGGTTCACCTTTACACCGGTCGCATCATTTATTTCAGCTTCTGTGGCATCTGGAACCAGGCAGATAACCGTGTGACCTAAGGCTGCCAAAGCTCTGCAAAGTTCTCGATTGAGAGTTGAGATGCCTCCGTGGAGGGACATCCACTCAGACGCCACCGCTAAGATGGTTTTGCGCTCCGCTTCAGGAAGCGCTCCCGCCTCTCGGACCTTCGGAGCGGGAACATCGATCTCGATCTGACCGTCTGCCAAGGCGTCAAGGTGGGATTTTCTTCCGCGATCAGCCTGCAATTCTTCTGGCGCTGATTGAAGCCCCATAGTGGAGATGCGTGCAAGGACATCCGCTGGATCGTCCCGTCGAACATGGTTTGCGCGGACATTCCGACGCGCTTCCTCAATTGACCATTGCAGAGCCTCATGCCCATCGGGAACGGCGTGTTTAACTCGGTGCAGTTGTTCAAGCGACACGTTCGTGCCACGCCCTACGAGCCTGCTAAGCAGAATACTGCGTAGCTGTTCGACAAAATCTGGCGACCGCAGAAGCCGCCCTCCAGCCTCCTGGGAAGGGCGCTCTGGTAACAGAGAAACTAGGTCGATATATCCTTGGGCGAGGTCGTACTCAGACAAAACATCGAGCTTCTGACCTTGATTGAACGCCACTTGTTCTGCAAATTGTGCCCAGATCGCCCTTGCAAGTTCTTCGTCTTTACCTCGCAGCTCAAGGAGCTTCAGCCAAATTTCTTGTGGGTCGCGGCGCAATAGTTCGACCGTGGCCTCCGCGATCAACGCAGTTTGCGAGGGCTCCGGTGGTGTGTCACTTCCTGCCTTTTCCAATGCCGCGATGACGCTCGCTACCGCCTGACCGTCACCGTTTCGGACGAGAAAACCCAGTATTGACGGCGTCTCCTCGTGGCGCGTGAGGTCTTGCGATTGGTCGAGGTCCCGGAGGAAGCTTGCCAAACGCGAATCAAGTGCCCACTCCAACAGATCGAGCACACGAGAAGAAAGACCCTTTGAACCACTGCCAGTTGCAATTTGCTGGACTGCAAGCATGACCGCAGCCGGAGCTTTCCGATAAGCCTCCCGGACGAGATGGCGCTGCGCATCATCTTGGTTGAAATCATTTCCAAGGAACCCGACCGCAGCTGGAGACCAAGTGGCCCAGGTCTCGTCACTCAATGCAGCAAACGTGTCAGGAGCATTCTCCCAAAGTAACCGCAGGGCGCGCAAGCCAGCATTGGCCGGTCGATGGCTGGTGTTGGTGCCGAGCCAACTTGTCTCAGCAAGAGGTGACTTCACGAGATAGTCTGATGCGGTCCGTATAATCCTTGCCTGCTGGCTCGCTTCAAGTGCGCCCCAGCCGGGCGTCTGGGTAAGATCCGACATGAACTCAAAGTGGGGATCGAAGCTGCCTGTCGGTTCCTGGAAAAGCTGGAGGTTGAGCTGCCACCAAAGTTGTGCGTCACCTGCTTCGATCCGGTTGAGCAGCTTTTCGATACCGTCCCTCCAGGCGGACGATTTCAGCTTTTCGGATGCTCGGAGCCCCTCAGCATCGCGTTCCCTTTGGAATTTTTGGCGCATGTAGTCAGACGCCGGAGAATCTAAAGTGACTGAGTAATGCGCAGAGAGGGTTTGTTGCAATGGTGGGATATTTAAGGCGGCATTCCACACCTCTTCCATCGTATCGATCGGCAATTGCAGACTCAGCTCAACGATGATGCGAGACAGCGCGAGTTGAAGGGAATCATCGCGAGTACCAGTAATCTTCGCCAAGTATTCGCTGAGATCGTTCGGTACAAGTAGATCTGGGAGGGTTTGAAATATGAGGATGACGCTACGGAGTGCATCTTGGCTTCGCTGAAGAATTTTGTCCACGAGCGTCGCACGCGCCAGCGGAGCGTTCGGCCAATGCGAAGTGCGGTCTCCTCTCTCAATTGTAAAGCGTGCCACATTGCGATCTGCGGCAACGATGAATGCGGCCATCGCATCTGCAACTTGGGGCGCTGCGACCTGGCCCGCAGATGCCCAAAACAGTCGTGTTCCAACGGTTTCAAGATAATTCTGTCCGTCGCCATCGGCGTCCAGCCTCAGATTTAACCACTCTATCGTTTCAAGGGCCTGCTCCGCTGTCATCTCTGGCGCTTCGAAACGGGATAGAAACATCTGGTATGGGCCGATCAGATTGCTTCGCTTAGGAGCCGTCAGCGCGAGGAGCAATTGCCGGAAGGAAAGGCTGCCGGGCCAAGACGCTTGCAGGACAGTGCCACGTAGGCGATCGTCGGTGTCGCTCGTGAGATCAGAAAAAAGGATCGGAGCCAGAAGTTCGTCAGACTTGGTACCAATGAGCTTTCGAACGGAGCGCGCCGCGATAGTCCGCAAGATGCCATCAACGCGCGGCGCGGTAGCCACATCCAGAATAACACCGGAGAGCGAGGTTTTTCCGGCTTCCGCCGCCAAATCAATCGCTGCCCTGCGTTGAAAAGGTGGGGTGTCGTCTCTCGTAATCAGTGGGAGAAGCTGCTCCTCCAGTCCGTCGTGATCGAGCCGGCCAAGGAGCGGCAGTATCTCGTTATACCGGTCTAGGAGCTCCCCGTTGGCTAACCGATCGAGCAATGCCTCCGTCAAGCGTGCGCGGTCGGCGGGTTCAAGCGCCAATGCCTGAGACTGAAGCAACACATCTGGCTGTCGGTCGATCAGCTCGCTGAAGACGCCTGGAACCATCACAGCGGTCCATCCAGCCACTTCGGTGAGGTGCAGCGCAACACCACCTGGCCCTCCAATCTCCGGCACGATCAGGAGCGACAGGATTTCTTCTGCTGACAGCCGGTGGTCTGCAAGGTAGCGAGCTGTTAGGAAGTCGCTGAAAATTCGATGCGACCACTGGAAAGTTTTAGGCGCGACTTCGACGAAAAGCGGAGATTTCAAGCAAAGCGAGAACTGTGCCGGTGTTGCGGTGACCAAACCTCCGTTAGTCGGTTCGATGCCGCCCGCAATACTTGAAACAGACAACGTTTCAGTGTCGGTCGAGCCTACCGCCGTCGTCAACCGACGTATATCGGAGAATGTGCAGGCGGCCGCTAGCCGACCGGCCATCGCCAATTGAACGTCGACGGATGATCCATCGACCGAACCGAGGGCCGCAAGAATTGCGGTGCAGATCAGATCAGCTTGTCGTGTGGGGAAAGTGCCGCCTTTCCTATATTGGTCCAACAGGATTGCCAGCAGTAACGGCCGACCTGCGACCGCACGCATTTTTTCGTTCGACAAGTGAGCCGTCAGGATGGCCCGGTTCTCTGCTGACAACTCAAAGCTATTGATCGCCGAGAGAATCTGACTGTCCGCCAGAGGCAATAGCGAAAGGCGTTTGTGAGCATCTGGCGGCCATCGGTCTTTGACCATTTGATCAAGTTGGTCGGTCCACGCTGAGGTGCGGCAGGTAAAGGCAATCTTGAGGCGGCCGCGTTTGCCGAGTGCGAAGAGCCGATCAAGAAAGCCCTCCAGCAGGCGCTTCGGATCCAGCCCCCCGGCCAATTCGTCCACACCGTCGATTAAGATGTGCCATTCCCGGTGTTCATCCGTCCAGCCCAGGCAATGGTCGGAAACCAGCAAGGCATCAAGGACCCCGGCAAAGTCTGGATCACGGACTGAAACAAGATCGACTTGCTCGCCTCTGTCACGCAGCGATTGAGCGAGCGAAGCTAACTCCGAAGTTTTTCCCATTCCCGGTTCGCTCAAAAGCACCAGGCACGGTGTATCGGCAATATCAAGCAGTGCTACAGGAGCGGATTGTTGCCCCGCGTCTTCCGGGCCAGAGCTCGTGATGACCTCGTATCGTAAGACCAACGGCATCCATTCGCGGTTCCAGCTGAACCCGCTATTTATCCCCACATTTGCCAATCTCTATCACCTCATGGACGCAGTACACCCATACTACCCATCTCAGCCTTGGGTTCAACGCATCCTTCTGTTATATTTGATTAATCGGGATGGCTGCTCTCCCAATTATGACCCCTGTTGGGTCGAAACGAGGGCGAGTATCAACTCCACCAGCATACGTCTCAAAACATCCGGAGCGTTGACGTTCCCATCAGGACGCAAGATCGATCAGCCATCGACTAGTGGGACTGCTAGGAGCTGTTGTGCTCGACTAGTAGAAGAGCAGGTTGGACTTTGCCCAAAGCCACTGCATCTGTTCCGTGGTCCCTGCCAGAACCGACACGATCCCGGCGAACAAGGTCTTGAAATAGTAGCCCATGTAGCCTGCAAAGATGGACGCGCGCATGCCAATCGGGCCGTCCTGGTTGTCCTGAAACTGAAGACAAAGGCCAAAGATACTCAGGGCGAGGCAAATAAGCTGGATAAACACCAGTCCCGCCAGCAGGCCAGAATTGTAGCTTGGATCTTGGGAAAGGAGATACGTGTTGTAGAGCCCAGCGACGCCAAAGGCGACCCCGCCTGCCCCAATCAGGAAGCTTCGCAGATCCCAGGCTCTTACAACTACCGAGACAGAGGCCTTCTCAATCGGATAGAAAACAACGTCGAACCAATGATCGACGGTGTGAACCCATCCCCCGACCAGATCCCAGCACCGCCAAGCCCATTCCTTTAACCGCTCCATCACAACCTCATCACATTACCCCGATTGCTGGTTGAAGCATGAGGCCGTAGCGTTGGAAGTACACTAAACAACGGCAAGGGCGAACGACGGGAGAACATCCTATGCGGCACGCATGCCCCTCGGCAGGATGAGGGATTTCCGCGCCTTAGCTTGCGCGGCTCGATCCCATAGGAAATCGCCCGAGAACGCAATGTGCTCCCAGCCCACCGGAGACGTGTGCGCCATGAGATCGTCGGTCACGGCATTTCCGGCTGAGCGCAGATGTGTAAGGGCATCTGCCATGTAAGTCGAATTCCAATAGACGATTGCGGCAATGACGAGATTGAGGCCGGATGCCCGATACTGTTGGGCCTCGTGGCTACGATCGACGATCCGCCTGTCAATCGGCTCGGAATGTTGACCCCTTATCGGCGTCCAATCTTCACCCCCCTGTAGCCGATCAGCGCTTGGCCTGCCCGGCGCTGGCCGGGGTTGCAGAGGGTAGGCCAAGTGCGGGTGATGTCGTTCTTCGTCTTTAGCTTTGAGAGCGGTTCTTGAAGCGCCAGGATTCGTTTCCGGTCTCGACGATCTCGCAATGATGGGTCAGGCGGTCGAGGAGCGCCGTCGTCATCTTGGCATCGCCGAACACTGTCGGCCATTCACCGAAGGCGAGGTTCGTGGTGACGATGATCGAGGTGCGCTCGTAGAGCCTGCTGATGAGGTGGAACAGGAGTTGGCCTCCGGCCTGAGCGAAGGGCAGATAGCCGAGTTCATCGAGGATGATGAAGTCCAGGCGATTGAGGTAGTCGGCCGTTCGTCCCTGCTTTCCGCTGCGCGTTTCCGTTTCCAGGCGGTTGACCAGATCGACGACATTGAAGAAGCGACCACGCGTTCCGTTGCGGATCAAGGCACGGGCAATCGCAATGGCCAGGTGGCTCTTTCCTGTTCCCGTGCCGCCGACGAGAACGATGTTACGTTGGTCGGCGACGAAGGTGCCGGCGGCCAGCTCCCGGACCAGGGGTTCATTGACGGGTGTATCGGCGAAGTCGAAGTCGTCGATGTCCTTGGCCAGAGGCAGCTTGGCGATGCTGAGCTGGTAGCGAATGGACCGGGCCTGCTTCTCGGCGATCTCCGACTGCAGGAGGTCACCGACAATGCGCGGCGGTTCGTGCTGTCGCTTGATGCCGTTGCCCATGACCTCGTCATAAGCGCTGCGCATTCCGTAGAGCTTCAGCGTGCTCATCAGTTCGAGAACCTGTGTGCGTTCCATCAGCTTGCCCTCCTGAGCCTGTCATAGCGGGCGCAGTCGGCGACCGGCTCATGGGTCAATCGAAGCGCATCGGGGGTTTGAAGAGTTGCCGCTGGAGCCGGATCACGACTGCGGGCCAGAATGTTGATGATCACCGAAGCAGAGCAAACGCCGTGATCCAGTGCCTCTTGGCAGGCCGCATCGACAGCCGTCAGACCATCGGTCGGAACGCAGGCAAGGATGGTAACCATTTGCCGATCACCGGCATGGACTGACTTCAGGCGCTTGCGGACCTTCTCCATCGCCGCTGGCAGTGCCCAGTCCCTGAACGGTGCACCATTGCGCAGAGCTCCGGGTTTGCGAGCCAGAACAGGCACATAATGCCAAGGATTGTAGGCTGTCTCGCCCCGGCCAAAACAACGCTGATGCTCTCCGACATTGACCCCGTCCTGCCGGATAACGATCCGGTCGGCATAGGCATGCACCTCGACGGGGCGGCCGACGGCAGTCGAGAGAACTGAGTATTTGTTGTTGTCGAAACGGACCGTGCAGGTCTTTGACACCGAGGCCGGGACGCTGTGGAAGCCGTCGAACGGCCCGACGTAATGCACGAGGCTGCCGCGCTCCTCCTCGAACACCTGCCAGATCATTCGCTCGGTCTGCTCGGGATGACGGTGCGCCCTGGCATAGGCGATGCATTTGTCGAGTAGCCAGACATTCAGCTCATCCAGGCTTTTGACCCGTAGGCGCGGGGTGAAGAAGCGTTCACGCACCAGACCGACCTGGTTCTCGACTTGCCCTTTCTCCCATCCGGATGCCGGCGTGCAGGCAACAGGTTGAACCAGATAGTGGCTGCACATCTGCAGGAAACGGCGGTTATATTGCCGTTCCTTGCCGACGAACACAGTCTCGACCGCGGTCTTCATGTTGTCGTAAATGCCGCGCGTGCAGGTGCCTCGGAAGAAGTCGAAGGCCTTGTCGTGCGCATCGAACACCATCTCCTGGCTCTCGCGCATATAGGCTCGGGCAAACATCATCCGGCTGTGGCAGAGCCGGACATGCGCTACCTTCACAGTCGTCGTCACCCCGTTGATCAGAATGATCTCGTGACTCCAGTCGAACTGGTAGGCCTCGCCTGGCGCGTAATAGAGCGGAACGTAGGCCTCAGCTGTGACAGCTCCCCGGCTCCTCGACCAGCCTTTTGCATAGCGCCGGATCGCATCGTAGCTGCCGTCATAACCAAGACCCCGAAGCTCCTCGTAAATCCGGATCAGAGTCAGTTGCTCCCGAGAAGGCTTGCCCTCGTTGGCGGCCAGAAAGCGTTCGATCTCAGCCTTCCAGATGCCGGTCTTCGGTAATGGTTGCCGTTCTCGCTCATAAGAGAAGTCGGTCTCATTGGACCGCAATATCTTGCGGACCGTGTTGCGCGAGACATGCAGCTCCCGGACGATCTTCTTCACCGACCAGCCCTGCACATGGAAGGCTCGACGAACACGCGCAATCGTATCCACTCGCTTCAACTCCTCCTCCATCCGTCGTCAAAAAACGGATGGTCAGACGAAACATGAAGGGGGTCAAAATTGGACGCCGATCACCCCGCCAGAGGGGTCAATATTCCACGCCGAAACACAATCCGCCCCTGTCGGAATGTGCAGATAGCCTGTGTGAGGGCATGGCGCTGCTCGCTTTTGTTGAGGCCCGCCTGGCAACGACGGCGCAGGGCAGGATTTTCCAGCCAGTCGAGCATAAACAAGGTGCGTTCGATCTTGCCAATTTCCTGCAGGGCGACATCAAGCTGGTTCTGCCGCTCGTAGGCCGCCAGTTTCCGCAGCATGGTTGACGGGGCGACGTGGCCCGCCTTCAGGGAGGCTACGAGCCGCAAGACATCACCCCAATGCTCCCGGATGGTTTCGGCGCGAACGCGTTTCCCGAGAAGTGGGATCAGATCGGGATAACTGGCAAGCGGTTCGATTGGGACAAGTCGCCGATCCGGAAAATCCCGTAATCGTGGGCAAAATCGGAATCCGAGCATCGCGCAGAGCGCAAAGACGTGATCTGTGGCGCCACCCGTATCGGTGTAATGCTCAGTGATATTGAGATCTGTACCGTGGTGCAGGAGCCCATCAAGGACATAAGGAGCTTCGTGGGTGGCGGCCGAGATGACCTTGACGTGATACGGACCGTGCTGATTGGAAACATGGGTGTAGAAACTGAAGCCGGGATCGACGCCATAGCGGACGTTCACGTCGCCACCGGCACGGAGGCGTTTTCCACCCCGAAAGAACTGGCCATCCGAACTTGAAGTCGTTCCCTCTCCCCAGACCGACGAAATCGGCAGGGCGTGATGGGCGTTGATGATGGCCGACAGCCCAGCGCCGTAGGTATCTTCTCGGATATAGGCGTCCTTAGCCCAGATGAGCTGGTCGCGCGTGACGCCCTGGCTGGCATTGGCCATGCGCGACAGCCCCAGATTCGTTGCGTCCGCCAAGATCGCCGCCAGAAGAGCGCTTTCATTCGGGCATGTTCCACCGGTCCTCAGATTGGTGAATGCGCCGAGGAAGCCAGTGTGCTCGGCAACCTCATTGAGCAATTCGGTGATACGAATTCTCGGCATCATGGCGTCGAGTTGATTGGCCAGCGCTTCGCCTTCGCTGGAAACACCGGCCTTGACGGGTGTAATGCTCAGACGGTTACCATCGAAGCTGACGCCTTCGAGCTGGTTTTTCATCAGTCGTTTCGAGAACCGCTTCAACCGCCAATCGAGTTCCCGGCCGCGTTGCTCCAGCCAGTCGTCAGCGGATGTCGGAAGATCCAATTCTGCGATGATCGGGGCAGCTGCCGACGCTGGCAGAAGATAACTATCGAACTGACGATAGGCGGATGAGCGCTCAACCCATATATCTCCCGATCTGAGCTTGTTGCGCAGATGGGCCAATGTCGCCACTTCGTAGAGCCGCCGGTTGATCTTGCGGTCGGAGCCCATCACCAGTTTCTGCCATTCTTTCTTGAACGGCAACGGTACATCTGGCGGCAGGTCGCGCTTCCCGGACCTGTTAAGATCGGCCAGCAGACGTATTGCGGCAAGTGTGCGCGTATTTCCACGCCCCGCCTTAAACTCAAGTGCCTCGATCAATGCGGGCGCAAACTTCCTGAGCGTCGTGTAACGATCCGCCGCAAGGATAAGCGGGTCCTGATCGGCGGTTTCGGCGATCGCCTCGACTTCATGGCGCACGCGCAGCAATGTTGCCCATCCCACGGAGGTATCAATAGCTTCCAGAGGATCGGAATCGCTTTCGATGGCATTGGCCAGGGCGTCGATCGTGCCGCGGAACAACCGCATCAAACGGGAAACGTCCTTCGACGTCGCGACATATCGGCGGGCCTGCGAATTCTTCGCGCGGGTGAACATCGAGCCGATCAGCTTGTCTGCCATATCGATTGCGGCGTCGGTCAGGCGTTCCTCGATATCGATCAAGAACGCGACCACGGTGGCGCGCCGTCTCGAGGGAGCATAGCGCTCGATCATATACGCTGGTGACATCCGCGCTTCGCGGACGAACTGCAGATACCGATCCGGATGTAGGGTCGAACCGGTTTGTGCTGGAATGCCTATCTTTCGCACGAACATCAATCGGTCGATGATTTCCCGAACGTTATCCGGCTTTGACACGACCGGAATTGCCTTCAGCCAGGCAAGAGGTGATGTGCCGGTCGCCGGGTCGGCGATGGACAGTTTATCGAGCATCTCCACTTGAGCGGGCTTCAAGCCTGACATGAGGGTCTGTGTCGCAAGCTTGCGAGCCCGCGCCCTACCGGCAATTCCGGCACGTTCGATCGTGGCAGGCGCCGGCAGCACGATCTTTGCTTGGCGAAGTGCTTCGACGATACCCTTGGCGATCGGCATACCCTTGTCGGTCGCCCATGCAGAGGACGCGGCAGCTTCGATCATCATCGGAATATCGGATCGAGCAGCCGGACGCATTCCTAGCGCAAGAGCCAGCTCGCGGGCATGATCCGTCATGGTCTGGCCCCGCAAACCGTAATCCGACAAAGTTTGTACAGGGATGCCGATCTGCTCCGCGATGAAGATGATCAGATCATCTGTAAGGGCGCCACTATCGAGCATTTGCGCCATTGTCATGCCGGGATACCGCAGCAATGCCAGTTGCAGCGCAACGCCGAGGCGATTGTGATCCTCCCGGCGTTGGCGGATCAGATCGATCTCCACCGGCTCGAAGGTATAAAGCCGGACGAGGTCGTCCCGGTTCTCCGGAATGTTTAGAAGCTGCTTTCGTTCGCCATCATTCAGAAGCTCATGTTTACGCATCTGGATCACACCTTTCTGTCCACAAAAGGCCCATTCAATCTATGGACAGAGCGGAGTAAAGAGACGTATTCTGTGGACGGGTTTCCAAGGGCCAGCTGGTCCGTTCGTGATCGTCCACAGAACGACCGTTTCGGGGACAGTATTATGGCAGGCATTCTCGGCTACGCCCGCGTTTCGACTGGCGATCAGGATGTAGCCGGCCAAACGATGCGTCTGAAGGAGGCCGGTGCCATCAAGGTGTTCACAGACATCAAGTCAGGCAAAACCATGGATAGGCCGGGTCTGGTGGAACTACTCGATTATGCTCGTGCGGGCGACACACTTGCGATCGTGCGCCTGGATCGGCTTGGCCGGTCACTGGCGGAATTGCTCGAAACCGTAAAGATGCTCCGCGAGCGGCAGATCGACCTGCTGAGCCTTGAGGAGAAGATCGACACGTCTTCGGCCGCTGGCGAACTGATCTTTCATGTCTTCGGCGCCATTGCTCATTTCGAGCGTCGGCTGATCTCGGAGCGAACGAAGGACGGGATCGCGGCCGCGCGGGCAAAAGGGAAGCTACCCGGTAGGCAGCCCCTCGACATCAAAAGGGTCGAGGCGGCAATCAAACTCATTGAAGCAAAAATATCTCCGGCGGAAGCAGCCCGGCAGCTTGGACTTGGACGCTCCACTGTCTATCGGGAAATGCGCCGCCTGGGTGTCAGGCGCTCCGAGCAATAGGTTTCTTATGATACGCAACTCCCTACAAGGCAATGTCCCGAAAAACGCGATACGGTCCGATGCAGAGAAAGCGCGCATTTGCGCCGCCAATAATGCAGACCTGTATCAGGCGGTCTTTCATTCCCATGGACTGCCCGATCAGCGAAACAATGCGTTTTGGTCAAGCGACGCGATCGCACCTCCATACTATTCCAACATGACGACACTCAACCCAGATGCAACAGAGGAACAACTGGTTGAAATCGGTCGGCTGACAGATCGGCTAGGACGGCGACCTGGCTTGAAAGACGGCTTTTCCAAGCTCGAACTCGGCGACAAAGGGTTCCAATTGTTGTTTTCCGCATCATGGATTTGGGCTGAACCTCATGGAATTTCAGCGTCTGCGCCTCAAGAATGGGCACGCATTCGCGATGCGGCGGCGCTGGATTGCTGGGAACATTCCTGGAAAGAGTCTGGTAGCCCGACCGATGCCAATGTCTTCACACCGGCCCTGCTTTCCGATCCGGACATGCATATATATGGCCGGTCGGCCGGCGGCGGCTTTGATGCAGGCTGCATAGTAAATCGATCGCCCGAGGCTGTAGGGATATCCAACATCTTTAGCTTGACTGGTACGCCGCAGGCCTTCCGGGATGCCGTTTCGCTGGCCGCTGTCGCCTTTTCACCCGATCTGCCGCTTGTCGGATATGACAGTGGTGCAGCGCTGGACGAAATGACAAAGTTGGGGTTCAAGTCAGTCGGGCAATTGCGGATTTGGCTATCTGACAATGGTTCCTAAGTAAGCCTGCGGTGGAGACCGTGGCGGCAATGGCCGCCACGGAAGCCCTCGCTACGCTACTGCGCAGAGAATGCTTCGTGATAATGGATTGAACCCGATATTGAGGAGCCATCCAAAGATAGCTTCATGAAATATTCCGGCGGAGCGCCTTTAAATTTGACGGCGGGGTCATTTTCGAATCCGAACCGGCGGTAGTAGTTGGGATCGCCAAGGACGACGCACCCTTTGGCTCCAATTCTCCGGATGTGTTCTAGACCTTCTCGGATGAGTGCCACGCCCACTCCCTTTCCCTGGAATTCCGGACTGACTGCGACTGGTCCAAGACCCATCCAGCCCGTTTCATATTGAGCCGCCTTTACTGGTGAGAAGGCACAATGTCCGATGATTTTGCCATCGATAACTGCAACCAACGATAAGTTGAGAGCATTGGCAGAACGAAGTGCGTCAATAATCGCGCTTTCGGTGCCATCGCTATGTTCCGCCATGCTAAATGCATGCTCCGTCACCTTTCGTATCTGTCCAATGTCCATTGGGCTTTCGGCCCTGATGGTAAACGTAAACATGATCTGTCCTATCGATTGTCTTGTTGTGAGCGAACTGAACGGCGACCCTTCTCAGAAATCTGGTAGGGGTTTGAAGCTCGTGAAGAAATAAGGCGCTTGCGGCGCAACTTGAGAAACACATCTAGTGTGCAGTCGGCCAGGACGTGGCCGTTCCGTGTAAAGCAGAGGATCTCGATAATTCGGCCATTATCAGACCGATGATGGCGGATGAATCCGCCTTGGGCGAGCACGTGTAAGACACGTTGCTCCAGTCGCGAGATGTTCATGAAAGTAGCCTGTGAAATGAACAACACCCATGCGTCTTGTACTGCACGATAAGTTACCGTGCAGGCGACGCTTACGTGTCTCGACAATTCGAGACGTTTAGCGGGTGGTCACAAGCTCCAACATCTACAATTCCCTATCCAGCATTGCTGATGGAAAGGGAATAAACTTTGACGCCGATGAGGTCAAGGGAACGGGTCGTTGGCGATGGCAGCACACTGACAGGCCGATGGACTCGAATCGAGGGCGGGACGCAAAAATGACACAGACGATCCTCGCCTTAGGTAACGTTCCTAGGCATCTTTCTCTATCTGTTCTCAGAAAGCGTTGTTTAGCGGGAAACTAACGCTACGCCCTCATGTAGCGTTCGTCGACTTCGGCGGAGGAGGCGAGACCGGCGCGAAGCGAATGGCCGGAGAATTTGAAGGCGCGTTCAATCTCGCTGAGATCGCCGCGAACCCCGGCAGCCATGGCGGTCCGCTTCACCAGCCTTGCCACTTCCTTATCGTTCAAGCGGTCCGGACCAATGGACTTGCCTTGTCCTGTGACGCGGCGGAAGAGGGGGCCATGGGCAAGTCTGGCAAAGGTGATCCAGGTTTCCACAGCCACCACCGGGCAGGTAGCATCGGAGGAGCCACGGCCGATCTCGACCTCGCGCCAGCCGGTCTTGCCGCGCAGGGTGACGAGCATGCCCTTGTCGAATATTTCGATCCAGCCTTGTCCGTCTTCAGTCTGGTCAGCCTTGATGTCGAGCCCGACAATCTCGGATCGCCGCAGGCCACCGGCATAGCCGATCAGCAGCATGGCGCGATCCCGCAAACCTCTGAGGTTTCCCCGATCGAGTGTCTCGATCATGGCGATGATATCCTCGGCCAGCACCGCTTCCTTCTGCACGGGTGGGCGTGCGTGGCTGTTGCGAATACCGGCCATCACGGTGGCGATATGCCGATCCTTGCGATCGAGCATCAACCCGCGCTGCGCATAGTTCCAAGACAATGACGAGAGGCGCCGTTCGATCGTCGAGACGGAGTTGGCCTTGGCACCCCTTTCTGCTGAGCCCGAAGCGCAGGCCGTGATGTAGAGCCCCACGGTTTGGGGGGCCGGGGGGAGGGGAGCCAGGTTCGATCGCCGGCACCACGCCGAAAAATGCTTCCAGTCGCAGGCATAGGCCTTGCGGGTATTTGCAGAACTTGCCGCCTCCACATAGTCACGGGCGCGGCTCGCCAGGCTGGCGAGATGCGTTGGCATCTGCTCGTCGGTGGAGGAGAGGGGAGGGGCCTGCATCGAGGTGTCGGCGGCCGACACCTGCGAGGTGGAAACATCACCCCCAGCCGCCGTGCCGAGCGACGGCGCAGGGCTCTCCTGGAGGGGAATGTCGCTGTTCTGCTCGATGAGCTGGGCCATTTCATTATAATGACAAAAATGTCCGATAATGCAAGATTATCATTCATTTTTTCAAACAGACAGGACGTGCAGTTTTGCGCGAATTTACTGGCCTAAACTGCGCATCTGATTTATGTTTTGCGGCATGGATTCGCTCACGCACGCCGCTCCAACGACGTCGACATGGTCTCACCGCTTGCCGGGCTGGACACGGCAGCATGGCCGTGACATCAGCGAAGCGGACGCCGCCTTTGCCGCCGGTATCGCGCTGAAATCGCTTGACGATCTGATCCGTGCCGACCCGCCATGGCTCGGCTGCTGGCGCGATCGACTTGCGCTTAAATCGGCCGCCGTCGCTGCCCAAATGCTCGGCCGCAGCGAGGAAGAGACTGCCATCCGTGACGCGGTTTTGCTGACCTCTGCAGGCGACGATCCAGGGCCGGCTGGGAAACTGTTTCTGGCCACACGATTGCTGGCGCGCCGATCCGGTACATTCGCGACACCCTTCGTTAGTGAAGTCACCGCGCTTCTGGGGATGACGTGGAACGACAGCCTTGCGTCGATCCCCGAGATCGTCGATTCTGCAAATCAGTCCGGGCGAGCAGCACCCTTCGCGGTGGCGGACCTGATAACGGCGATCTCTGCCGTTCGCCCGGACGCCGAGGTGTTGGCGCTCGGTCTGGGCGACGTCATCCTGGCGCGCCAGCTGAATTGGCCGAAACCGGTGCCCCTACTGTTGCCTGAGCGCTTTGGCCCCGCCTTCCGCACCATCGGTGGCCGCGGTCGCGTGCGGCCGGGGGAGCTGGCTTATCCGAAAGCGATGTGCCTGGCACTTGTCGACGGCGTTGAGGCTGCGCTCCGCTCCGCCGGTGAGGTCGATCGCCGCGCCGCGCGGTTGTTCGCCGTAGCATCAAAGGTGCGAACAAAAGGCGCCGAACCGGTGGTCCGCAGGTTGCTCACCGAAGATGCGATTCCAGCCTCCGCGCCCGACTCAAAACTGTCGCGCTGGGCGGCAAACCGGCTGTTTGAGCGGCTCGAAAGTTTTGAGGCGGTACGAGAACTCTCCGGCCGCTCTTCTTTCCGGATCTTTGGGTTGTGACGATGGCCGGATCAGCTGCAGCCAAACAATCCCGCAAGAATAGGACGAACGTCGCAAGCGAAAGCTTGTTTGATCGGGAGCTGGAAGACCTGCCGCCCGAGTTACGCTGGCGGGAATGGATGCTGCGGATCGAGGCGGTGATCTTTGCCTCGGCCGAGCCTGTCAGCCGCGAGACGCTGGCGCGTGTGGTCGGAACGGATTGCAGCATTGATCTGCTGATCGACGATCTCGTCGAAGAGCTGCGGGATCGGCCCTACGAGCTGGTGTCCGTGGCTGGCGGCTGGCAGCACCGAACGCGTTCGCGTTACGCAGCCGCGATCCGGGCGTCAGCTGCTCCAACGCGCGGCGCGGCAACGATGTTGTCGGAGTTCGAGGCGATGGTGCTAATGGCGGTGGGATATTTCCAGCCGGTCACCCGCGGCGAACTGTCGAAGATTTTTGGCAAGGAAGTCAGCCGCGACGTCATCGGTAATTTGCGGAGTGCTGGTTTCATCGGTTCAGGGCCGCGCAGCCCGACGCCGGGCGCGCCCTATACTTATGTGACGACGCTACACTTTCTTTCCGCCTTCGGCATGCAGACACTGCGTGACCTGCCGAACATCGAGGCACTCGAGGATGCCGGACTATTGAGCAGATATGCCATAAAAAATGCGGTCGAAACGACAAACGGAGAAGAGGATGAGGACGAACATGTATTGTGACAGTTCAACACCGCCGATCCGAAGCGGGGGTAGGATATTGCGACGGCCGGGTCTATGAGGCAAACCGGGAGGCACTGGACAAGTGCATCGCGGATATGTTCAAGGCCCACAAGGAACAGCGTTGCGCGCTCACATTGCCCGTCGTGCAGAGTTCGAGCCGATAGCAGGGATCATGACTACAGGCACGATGCGCCTTGGTCCGGAATTTTGCTTCCTTCCCTTTCGCATGAAAGAAAACTGCGTATCCTGAAAGCCCGGAAGCAATCATAACTTTCGAGAGGTTCCATGGATATTTCGACCTTACTCGCCTTCGCAGCGGCCTTCTTCATGTTCGCCGCCAGTCCCGGCCCTGACAATATGACGATCGTCGCGCGCACGATCTCGCACGGCGCGGTTTCTGGCATCGCCTATGGGGCGGGGACGGTCGTCGGCATCCTGTTCTTCCTGATGCTGGCCGCTTTCGGTCTTTCCGTCATTGCCGCCGAAATGGGCGTCGTGATGATGATCCTGCGCTATCCCGGTGCGGTCTATCTGGTCTGGATGGGCATCAAGCTCTGGACGGCCGAGCCTGTCGTGCCCGAGCTGCAACCTGTTTCCGAGCGGCGCGGACTGCTGGCGGTTTTCGCGACTGGTATCGCGCTCAACCTCGGTAACCCGAAAATGCCGCTGTTCTATGTGGCGCTGTTGCCGAACGTAGTCGGCTCGTCCCTCACCCCCGGCCACATCGCGGCGCTGGCCGCCGTCATTCTCGCGGTCGAGGTCGTCGTGATCGGCGGGCATGTCATCCTTGCCGGCCGCGCCCGTAGCCTGCTCCGGACACCAACCGTTGTTCGCCGCGTGAACCGGACAGTCGGGGGTGTCATGGTCGGCGCCGGCGTGGCAGTCGTGGCGGCGCGATAAATAGCAAATCGGCTAAAGCTTGCTAGGTTGTTTGTCGCGGGTTTTGGCTTTGCGACAGTCGCATTGAGCTAATTGCAGCTTGTGACGCTATTCTATATTTCTCGCGCATGACAACGTGGCGACCTGCACCCAGAATCCGTTTGAAATCGCTCGGTCTCCACTGGCGTGGTAACAGGCTTCTTGCTGCCGAGGTTCTGGATGACGCCGGACGAGTGAAGGGTGTGCGCCCCCTTGGCGGCACGGTCGAATTCGGTGAGACGGCAGAGGCGGCGGTTGTCCGCGAGTTTCGCGAGGAACTCGGGATCACGGTCGAGACGCTCGGCCCTCCTGTTTTTATGGAGAATATCTATACCCATGAAGGCAGTCTCGGACATGAGATTCTAGCGATCTTCAATGTGTCGTTTCCTGCTGATGTCTTTGCCCACGAGAAGCGTATCGAGTTCAAAGAGGGTGATGGCACCAAGTGCTTTGCAGAGTGGTTTGCGCTCGACACACTGGACTTGCCTGACCGGCCTCAGCTCTACCCGGCAGGGCTGAAAGCGCATCTACTGAAGGCTTGATGAGCGTCCGCTCTGTTGTTCTGCACAGCGGATCGTCTGTTGCAGAAATCCTGATTTTTGTTGATCAAGGATTAGCGAGTGTAGAGGTGAATTCCCTGAATTTGCGGACATCGAACCGGAAGGGGTTGCTTATCCTCTCTTTCCGATCTGGCAAGGCTTCCGGAAGGCTCCACGCTACACGACCGCCCAACGCGGTCTCTAACGCCTGATACCAGCGAATGAGGGTGGGCTGTAGACGAACATGTAGGTCAAAGCGGTCGCGTGACCGCGTTGTGTCGCCATCTCTCTGTTGGCGTGCAACATCAGGATCAATGATCTTCACAAGGTATAGATCAGCAAAACCCAACTTCCGATCTGCGATCGCCTGTTCCGTGCTCGCAAGTTGAAGCTGCCATTGCGTTTCTGAAGCCTCACCAATCTGCCAGAGTGACCATAAAAAATGAAGCTTCAGCGGGTCCGTATCGCATACAGCTTGGCCTTCGCTCTTTTCAATCTCGACTGCATCGCCCCATCGCTTTGCGTTCCAGTTTGTCCAGTATTGTGCGGCTTGCTGCCCTTCGGACGGCTGCCGGTGCCTATCACCAGGAAAGGTCTCGGGCACAAGCCGTTCCGGCGCATGTCGCCGGCACCATGTTGTTTTTCCGGCAGCGCTGATGCCTTCAACTACGATAATCACAATCAGCTCCAAAATTCGCAAAAGTCGGAGTTTCACGAAGGCGATTTTTGCTGCAAATGTTAGAGGATCTTCACGACGACCCATCGGAAGATCCGGCTCGCCAGGGCACGATTCTGACCGGAAACATGTCCTCGCCGTAATGATGGAGCCGAGTGTGATGCCGTCGGCATAACCAACGGACTTTTAGAGGGTCATCATACTGGTCATGGTGAGCGTCCACGGTCTCGACACTGGCGGGTGTCGGTTTTCAGCATTGCCTCGTCCTGCTGTATGAGCTTCGGTTAGAAACCATATCACGACTTCGCTTCATTTAGCCTTCAGCACGACGTCGTCGCAAGTGGCGGACAGAGCGTGTCAAAAGTCCGTCGATAGGTGATTATCAGCGCCGCCCGCGTGAGGTTAGGTGTGATGCCGCCAGCATATTGTGGGCTATGGCTCAATGGGAAATGGTGCTGACGACCAGATTGAGGCCATATGAGCGGAAGGCCTGTCTCTCGGAGGTTGGGTCACGAATCTCGCCGCGTTCCGCTGATAGAATTGTTAATTGCAAAAACTATCCCGTCTTTTGTTGGTTTCCACGCAGAACTGAGCCGGTTAGGCGCATAATTTCCATTGAGAATTGAGCCATGTGAACCTTCCCCCAACGCGGAGAGCGACGGGGGCAACGGAGTGATCCACATGGGACTTTTAAACATCATCCGTCGGATGGCACTGCGTGAGAAGCTGTCGGTGCGCGAGATCAGCCGGCGCACCGGGCTGTCACGTAACACGATTGCAAAGTATCTGAGCGCGGGTACGATCGAGCCGACGTTCACGGTACCGGAACGACCGAGCAAGCTTGATCCGTTCGCCGACAAACTCTCTGCCTGGCTGAAGACCGAGGCCGGAAGGTCACGCAAACAGCGCCGAACGCTGAAGCAACTTCATGCCGATCTGACGGTTCTGGGCTTTACCGGCTCCTATGGCCGTGTCGCCGCCTTCGCCCGTGAGTGGCGGCGGGTTGAGCAGACGACGGCGGGCCGCGGCATATTCGTTCCGCTATCATTCCGGCCAGGCGAAGCATTCCAATTTGATTGGAGCGAGGATTATGCGGTGATCGGCGGCGAGCGCACGAAGCTTCAGGTGGCGCACATCAAGCTATCGCACAGTCGGGCGTTTCTGGTCAGGGCCTACCTGCTGCAAACGCACGAGATGCTCTTCGACGCCCATTGGCACGGGTTCCGCGTGTTCGGCGGTGTGCCTGGTCGCGGCATTTACGACAACATGAAGACCGCGGTCGATCGTGTTGGCCGCGGCAAGGAACGACAAGTCAACGTCCGCTTCCAGGCAATGACGAACCACTACGTCTTTGCGCCCGAGTTCTGCAATCCCGCCGCGGGATGGGAGAAGGGCCAGGTGGAGAAGAACGTCCAGGATTCTCGTCCCCGCCTATGGCAACAAATGCCCGACTTTCCGGATTTGGCAACGTTGAACCTCTGGCTGGAGCAGCATTGCCAGGACCTGTGGCAGGAGACAGCGCACGGCACCTTGCCCGGCACGATCGCGGATGTTTGGGCTGATGAGCGGGCAGCATTGATGGCGCTCCCCGCTATGTTTGACGGCTTCGTCGAGCAGAGCAAGCGCGTCTCCCCCACCTGCCTGATCACCTTCGAGCGGAACCGCTACAGCGCACCTGCGTCTTTTGCGAACCGACCCGTCAGCCTGCGGATTTATCCCGAGCGGCTGGTCGTCGCGGCCGAGGGCAATATCCTCTGCGAACATCCGCGGGTGATCGAGCGCAGTCACGACAAACCGCCGCGAACGATTTACGACTGGCGACATTACCTTGCGGTCATCCAACGCAAACCCGGTGCTCTGCGCAATGGCGCACCCTTCCTGGAATTGCCGCCCGCCTTACGCAAATTGCAGGACCAGATGCTTCGCCGCCCCGGCGGCGATCGTGAGATGGTCGACATTCTCGCACTCGTTCTTCATCACGATGAGCAGATCGTTGTCAGGGCTGTGGAACTGGCTCTGGATCAAGGCGTCGCGACCAAGACGAATGTGCTGAACCTGCTGCATCGCCTGATTGACGGCAAAACCACTGACGGTCCTGACATAGACACGCCACAGGCACTGACCTTGCTGCGTGAACCCAAGGCCAATGTAGAACGCTACGATGGTTTGCGGGTCCGGATCGTAGGAGGTCGTCATGCGTCATGATCCTGCCAGCGCCGCTGTCGTCATCATGCTGCGTAGCCTGAAGATGTATGGCATGGCCCAAGCGGTCACGGACCTCATCGAGCAAGGAGCCCCAGCGTTCGATGCGGCCGTGCCGATCCTGTCCCAACTGCTGAAAGCCGAAATGGCCGAACGCGAGGTCCGCTCCATCGCCTATCATATGAAGGCTGCCCGCTTCCCCGCCTACAAAGACATCTCCGGATACAACTTCGCCGCCAGCGAAATCAACGAAGCAACGGTGCGCCAACTGCACCGATGCGAGTTCATCGACGGAGCGCAGAATGTCGTGCTCGTCGGCGGACCGGGTACAGGCAAAACACATGTCGCGACCGCCCTCGGTGTCCAGGCGATTGAGCATCATCGCCGAAAGGTCCGCTTCTTCTCGACCATCGAATTGGTCAATGCGCTCGAGCAGGAGAAGGCCAAAGGCAAGGCAGGCCAGATCGCGGAGACCTTGGTTCGCCTCGACCTGCTGATCCTCGATGAGCTCGGATACCTTCCGTTCAGTGCCTCAGGCGGAGCGCTGCTGTTCCACCTGCTGAGCAAGCTCTATGAGCGCACCAGTGTCATCATTACCACCAACCTCAGCTTCAGCGAGTGGGCAACCGTCTTCGGCGAGCCAAGCATCGCAGACTGCCGCTATTATCGACGGGGTGGTGCATTATGTAACCATCATTGACCCGCGCCACGGCCTTGCGGGTCAGCGTCTTGAGCTGGTGTCAGTCCAATCCGGACGCGGGCTGGCATTTGTTGTTGTGCGATTACCTGACGGACGCCGCCGTTCCATTCGCCGGTCGGTCACCGACCTTGTAACCGCTTCGCCTGACGCGCGGAGCGAGTTGGAGTCGGCGCCTCGCATCAGCGTTCGAACCCTGCTCACATTGATGCGCCATTTAGACAGCATGGTAACCTCCCGTTCCAAGGAGGTGATTCGCGATGACCGTGCAATCGAATCCGTACCGGTATCGTGTAGCGTCTCAGTCCCTCGTAAAGCTTCTGACCCCCAATACGACACTCCCGCATCCGTGGCCCGATCTGCCGCCAGAAACGCAGAAACAAATCGCTCAAAAGTTTGCACCCCTGTTGATGCGGATGCGGTCGATCCGCTCGTCGGCAAAGGTGGATCGACATGCTGAGAGCGACGAATAGCCCGGACGAGCGTATCACTGCCGAGCATCGCGGCAAGCTCGCCTACATTTATGTCCGCCAGTCTTCTGTAAATCAGGTGCGGCATCATCAGGAAAGCACGCAGCTTCAGTATCGTCTCGTCGAGCGTGCCGTCGGCCTTGGCTGGCCACATGAACGCGTGCACGTCATAGATGACGATCTGGGCAAATCCGGTTCGGGCAGCGTTGAGCGAGAGGGCTTCAAGAAGTTGATCGCGGAGATCGGGCTGGGCAATGCTGGGCTTGTCATCAGCCTCGACGCCTCCCGGCTCGCCCGCAACAATCGTGATTGGCATCAACTCCTTGATCTGTGCGCATTGTTCGGCGTTATTATCGCCGACGGAGAACGGCTCTACGACCCTTGCGCTTACCACGACCGCCTGTTGCTCGGCCTATCTGGCATCATGAGCGAAGCGGAGCTGCACCAGATCAGGCAGCGCCTTCATCAGGGTGAGCGCCAGAAAGCGGCACGCGGCGAATTGCGGCTTTGCCTTCCTGCTGGATTGGCTCATGACCGCTCGGGCCAGATCACTCTCAATCCCGACGAGGAAGTGCAGGCAAGGCTCGACCTCGTCTTCGGCAAGTTCCGCGAATTAGGAAGCGCGCGGGCTGTGATGCGCTATCTGCGAAAGGAGAATTTGCCGCTACCAATACGCCCGCTGCGTGGTCCGGCGCCGCACGAAGTCGTGTGGCAAGAGGCCACCAACCCACGCGTGCTCAGCATTCTCCATAATCCCGGCTATGCTGGAGCCTATGTCTATGGTCGGCGGCGGCAAACTGGCGGGCGCATTCGTCAGGACGTGTATCGGCCGCGGACGGCCAAGGTGCCCATCGAAGACTGGGAGGTCTGTTTGCAAGCTGCCCATCCTGGTTACATCGGCTGGGAGGAGTTCATGGACAACCAACGACGACTGGAGAACAACATCAACCACTACGAAGCCGGCCATACGGGAGCGCCACGCAAGGGCGCCGCACTGCTGCAGGGCATCGCTGTTTGCGGGCGGTGCGGTCGGCGGATGAGTTTGCGCTATAGCGGCCCTGCAGGGAACTATCCCGTTTACACATGCCGTGCCGATCGCGGTCACGACGGAGGGCCGTTATGTCAGGAGGTACGCGCTCTGCCCGTCGACGCACGCATCGAAGGCATTCTACTCGAGGCTCTGGCCCCGGACAGGATCGCTATTGCCATCGCCGCACTGGGTCAGATCGAAGAGGAAGCACACCAGCTTGAGCGTCAATGGGCATTGCGGCGTGAACGGGCGCGCTACGAGGCGGAAAGAGCCCGACGCCAATACGACGCAGTCGAACCCGAGAACCGCCTGGTGGCCCGGTCGCTGGAGCGAGCATGGGAAGAGAAGCTACGTGCAGCCGAGGCCATCGAGCAGGACTATGAACGGTGGCGCTCCGACGAGCCCCTCGTCCTGAGCGAGGCAGATCGCGACGGGTTACTGGCGCTCGGGGAGAACCTGCCTGGCATTTGGCGTGCCCCATCGACCACGGCGGCCGAGCGAAAGAGCATCCTGCGCCTCATCATCTGCGAGGTCGTTCTCGACCAGAAACGGCTGCAAGGACAGGTCTGGATCAAGATCCTGTGGCAAACGGGAGCGACAAGCGAGCACTCTGTCCAAAGGCACGTTCATACCTATGGCGACTATATCGATGTCGATAAATTACGAGCGCGCGTGGCGGAGCTGAACGCTGCTGGCAAAATGGATAAGGAAATCGCCTCATCGCTAAACTCGGAAGGCTTTCTTGCGGCACGGAATTGCGCCTTCAAGGGTGAGAATGTCTGGCTCTTGCGCAGGCGTTGGGGCATTCCAACCGTCAAAATCAACGGCACGAGCTCCAATCCCGTCAGGTGGCCGGACGGAACCTACTCCGTTCAAGGGGCAGCCGCGGCCTTGGGCATCACACCACAGGTCATCTTCGATTATCTCGCCCGCGGATGGCTCAAGGGACACCAACACGCCAAGGGCCAGCCATGGCAGATCGAATTGACGCAGGACCAGATCGACATCCTGCGCGCTCGCGCTCAACGCAATAGACGATCGAGGAAACAGGCATCATGAAATCATTGGTGACGCCAAGATGACGACCGCTCTACTCGATCGTTTGACCCATCGTTGCCATATCCTGGAAACCGGGAACGACAGCTTCCGCTTCAAAGCCAGCTCGGCCGCAGCAGCACACAAGAGAGGAGAAAAAGCCAATCCCTTGACCAAAGCCTGATCAGAAAACCATATTCAGAGGTGGCTCACTTCTCGGTGGAAAAACCGGCTCAGTTCCGCGTGGAAACCAACAATAGGCGGTTTCAACGATATGACGGCGTTTTTCGGCAGCGTCGGCGCGCAGTGGCATGGCAAAACCTAAGTGATACAGATCAGTATCACTTGCGCAGAACCTGAGCATTGGTCAATGTGCGATCGCGAGGATTTCGCTCCTACCCACTTCCGCATGGGGAAAAACCGCGTATTCTGAAAGCCCGTAAGCAATCAAGACTTTCGGGGGTTCCATGGATATTTCGACCTTATTCGCGTTCCAGCGGCCTTCTTCGTGTTTGCCGCCAGTCCCGGCCCGGACAATATGACGATCGTCGCTCGTACGATTTCACAAGGCGCGGCCTCTGGCATTGCCTACGGGGCAGGAACTGTCGTCGGCATCCTGCTTTTCCTGGCGCTGGCCGCGTTCGGCCTCTCGATCATTGCCGCCGAAATGGGGATCGTCATGGCAATCCTGCGCTATGTCGGCGCGGCCTGTCTGATCTGGATGGGCATCAAGCTTTGGACGGTCGAACCTACCGTGCCAGAGCTGCAACCTGTTTCCGAGCGGCGTGGACTACTGGCGGTCTTCGCGACCGGTATTGCCCTCAACCTCGGCAATCCGAAAATGCCGCTGTTCTACGTGGCGCTGCTACCGAACGTGGTCGGCTCGTCCCTGGCCCCCGGCGACATCGGGGCTCTGGCGGCTGTCATCCTCGCTGTCGAGATAGTTGTAATCGGAGGGCATGTTACCCTCGCCGGCAGAGCTCGCAAGCTTCTCCGGACGCCAACCGTAGTCCGCCGCGTGAACCGGACAGCCGGGGGAGTCATGGTAGGTGTTGGCGTTGCGGTTGTAGCGTCGAGGTAGACCGACAAATTGTCGCAAAAGTTGGTCGCAAAACTCAGACTTCTACGTCTGAGTTTTGCGACAGAAATTTCCCTTAAAATTCAGGGGCCGTCGATCTGTCGCAAATGTTCGGCAGACCGTCCCAAAACTCTGCGGATAGCTAATTATCTGTACCTGTTGGCGCGGGGCGCTATGGAACGCAAAATCTCATAATCTCGATCCCGAGAGAGGAATGCGAAGCGTTTCCCCGGTATGTCGGACTTTCTGAGTTCAAAATTGACGAATATCGGCCCCTCACGCCGGAACAGCGGCGATGAGGCCGGGAACGCCGACGAGAGTGATGGCTCTTCTAATATTATAGGCATCATAAAAGCACCGTGGCACATCCATTGCTTTATCGTTGGGAATGGATGCTCGACGCTTTCACGTCGCCGGTCGAGAACGTTAGGTCTCGCCGTCAAGCGTGCCGCCATGCGATCAAGGACGGCCTCGTTCTCAAGTCGGGAGACGCGGCGATAGGGGTTGTTCGTGCAGCGTGGCTTTAGGGCGCAGCCCTTGCAAGCGTCCCTGTTGCAATAGTCGAACTTCACGTTCTCGCGTGACTTGCTCTCGTAGCGTGGGTAGAGAACCTGCTCGGCCGGGCAGATATAGACATCCTTGTGCGGGTCGTAGCGGAACGCCTCCTTGGTGAAGAAGCCCTCGCGTGCGGCCGGTCCGCGGATCGGCTTGGGAATATAGGCACTGATGCCGGCCTTCTCACAAGCCTCGATGTCCTCGATCTTGAAGTAGCCGCGATCGGCCACCGCCTCTATTTTGTCAACGCCGAGCGTTTCCATGGCAGCTTCGACCGTCGTCGCCAACAAACCTATGTCGAGGACCTGGTTGCACACTTCCTGTTCGACGATCAGCTTGTGCTTCACATCCACGGCAAGCTGGATATTGTAGCCGACGCCGACCTTCGTCATGCGGGCCATGGCGCGAGCTTCCGGATCTGTCACCGAGATCTGGTCCTCGCCGGTTTTGTCTAGTTCATCCAGTAGCGCCTTATGGCGATCGCGCTTGCCTTTGATGGCCGCGATCTTCTCCGCAAGTTTGCCATCGCCGCGACCAGATCCATTGCCCAGCTTCTTTTCGTCGATGTCACTTTCATCGAGCCACTTCATGTAATCGAAAAGCTTCTCGTCGGCCTCGGTGATGAACTTGGTCACTGCGCCACGGGTGAAGTTGCGATCCTTGTTGTTGACCGCTTTGATCCTCGTGCCATCGACCGCCAGAAGTTCTTTTCCGAACAAGTCGAGCTGCGGCATAGGATGACGAATTCCCGGAAGACCTGCCGGAATGCGGACCAGTTGATCCTGCGGAAGGCGGCGATGCTGCGAAAATCCGGCTTCAGGTGGCGCAGAAGCCAAATCACCTCGATGTTGCGATGAGCCTCGGCCTCCAGCCTCCGGCTCGACCGCACCCTATTGAGATAGCCGTAGATGTATATTTTAAGCAAATCCGACGGATCGTATCCAGGACGGCCGGTGTCTTTCGCCGCCACCCGCACAAACCCGGCGGCAACAAGATCCAGCCCTTCAACGAACGCCTCGATGAAGCGAACCGGGTTATCGGGACCAATATAATCCTCAACTGCTTCCGGTAGAAGCAGCATCTGCGAGCGATCAACTCCTGATAAATGTGCCATGGCAAATTCTATCATGGCCCGCTACTCTGAGGAATCCCCGATGGCGGCCTTGGAGACAATTGCGTGTTTGAAGACCAGTCATTTAGCATCAAGGTTGATCAGATCGAATGCCACGTATTCGGTATCTTTCAGCTTTCCGAGACTGTCGAGGAAACAAGGAAGGCAAGTTGGGAAGCTCTTCTCATAAAGAACCCCGCCGCCTTCGACGGAGCTTTGCTACGTATGGCGGATCATCGAATTGATGACGGCAGGTTAATTGTCGCTGCAAATAGCACGTCGTTTTCTGCCTATGTGGCAACACGTCATCCCGGATTTGGTGACAAGTATCCGCACGCGGCCCGAGCTGATCCGCTCGGAATGACTGCTGTTGTCTTGACAGCAGACGATTGTATCATCGTCACCAAGAGAAGCCTCATGGCGGATCAAAATCCTGGGGGGCTCTATTTTATCGGAGGATATGCCGAACCCTGTAAAGGCTCCGACACGGTCGATCTTTTCGAGGAAGCTGCTCGCGAGATCGCAGAGGAAATTGCTGTACTTGATCTTACCCGATCTGCATCGTTCGCAATTGGCCTCGCTTATGATCCCGTATTCTGCCACCCAGAACTATTCCTGTTGATGGTGAGCAAATCGACAGCCGCTGATGTTTTAGAAGGCGCTCAAAGTGCGCCAGATCGAAATGAGGCCGCTCAACTCCTTGCGTATCCAATGATCGACGTTCTTGATGAGGACGGGCCATTGGCAATGGCGCCTAAAACATGGAGCTTCATCAAAGCCAGAAATTTTCTTGCACAGCATTTACTGGCAAGTGATGCTATTTAGAGTTTTCGGACAGTCTGTAGGAGTTGTGTAAAACCATTCTTGCTGAAGCCGACACCTTCGCATCCAGCATTTTTTCAGGCGCTTGAGATCACGACCGACAATTAGCTGGACACCTCTAAAAACCTCCCCTTTTTTCGGGATTCGTGATTCACTTCGGCTGTGTGATTTGCAGGGAGCGGATGATGCGGGGACAGCCAGGGTTCTGGGATTTGGACGAACGTTACGAGCGGCTGAGTGCCGTTGGTGATCCTCTGGAAAAGCTCAACGCGATCATTCCCTGGCCTGTGTTCGAGAAGCCGCTCGCCAAGTCGCTGAAGCGATCTGATGGGTCGAAGGGCGGTCGCCCTGCTTTCCCGTCAGTGCTGATGTTCAAGATCCTGGTGTTGCAGGCGCTTTACAATCTCTCCGATGATCAGGCCGAGTTCGTTATCCAGGACCGATTGTCTGTCGGAGAAGGTGCCGGACGCCAAGACGATCTGGCTGTTCCGCGAAAGCCTGGTGCGCGCCGGTGCCATCGATAACCTGTTCGCACGCTTCGACAAGCACCTTTCACGTTCGGGCTATCTGGCCAAGGGCGGGCAGATCGTTGACGCGACGATCATCCAGGCTCCCAAGCAGCACAATAGCCAGGATGAGAAGGCCGCGATCAAGGCTGGTGAGGTCCCGGACGAGTGGAAGGACAAACCCGCCAAGCTCGCGCAGAAGGACCGCGACGCGCGCTGGACGGTGAAGTATTCCAAGGCCAAGCAACCGACGGAAACACCGACAACGGCCGCGACCAAGCAGCATGACATTGCCATCCCGATGTTCGGCTACAAAAATCATGCGGGGATTGATCGGGTGCACGGCTTCATCCGGGGGTGGACGGTAACGAGTGCGAGCGCCCATGACGGGGCCCAACTCCGCTATGTCGTGACAAAGGACAACACAGCCTCGACCGTCTGGGCCGATAGCGCCTATCGGTCGAAGACCAACGAGGAGTGGCTGGAAAAGAACGGACTGAAGTCGGACATTCACCAGAGGAAACCGAAGGGCCGCCCCATGCCCGAGGCTATGTCGCGGGCCAATGGCCACCGCTCGAAAGTTCGCTCCGCCGTCGAGCATGTCTTTGCCAGGCAGAAGGACAAGATGAAGCTCTTCATCCGCACCATTGGTATCAGCACGGCAAAGGTGAAGATCGGCGTGGCCAATATCGCCTACAACATGCTCCGCTATGTCTGCCTGACCGGAAAACCGCAGATGGCGTGATGCTCGTTGGCCGAAAGGCCGGAATGCAAGCCGCCAAGGCGGCAATTATCACCCAAAACTAACAGGTCGCTTGCCGAATTCACCGCCGAAATGGCTTTGTCAGCTCTTGCAACCGTCCCATGCCGGTAAATAGAGGTGTCCAGCTTATGAACAGGTCCGACCGGCAACATGTAAATGCGGCCAAAGGTATTATGCGTGACGACAGACGATGTGATTGTAAGCACCCAATCTACGATCGAAAGGCAGAGCGTCACGTCCAAGTGCCGATTGACCTCTGCACGCGTCGGAATGTCAGCGATACCAGCTTGACAGAGCGTTCTCCGACAAGCAGCCGAGGCCATTGGGAAGACTCCCGTCCACTGTCAGTCCTGTAAACTATCCAAGTCTCATAAGCCCATGCAATCCTAACCTAAAACCCTAATTGCGGGATCCTTCCGGTACTGATAGATCAGTACCTGTTGCTCAATAATCAGAGGAACTGTTTCCACTCAAATTCTTGGCTCAGATGACGATGTCGCCCAAAGCCTCAAATAACTTTCTGCCGCTCGGCAATCCGTGCGCGGACGCGATTGCTCGCTTCGAGTGGAGCGACACGCCCTTGGGCGACCTTGGCCAGTGGTCAAGCCTGCTTCGGAACATGACGTCCTACGTCCTTGGATCCGGTGTTCCCATGGTTTTGCTGTGGGGTGCCCAGGGCACAGTCATCTATAACGATGCCTATGCGAGTTTTGCGGGCTCCCGCCACCCGGGATCGCTCGGACAGACCTTAAGGAGGGCCTGGCCTGAACTGTTGGAGCTTGATCAGAACTTTCTGACAACCGTCCTCTCCGGCAAAACCCTTTCCTATCGCGATCAGCATCTCGTGGTCGAACGCAACAGCGCTCCTCACGATGTCTGGCTGAACATCGATGCCAGCTGCGTCCGGAATGACGACGGCGTACCCTGTGGTGCTGTGATCATCCTCAAGGACACGACTGCCCGGGTTCGTGTCGAGCAGAGACTTCAGATGGCCCAGAAAGCCGGGGGCATCGGCACATTCGAATGGTATCCCGATACGGGCCTGCTCGAGGTTTCCGACGAGTATCGGCGCATCTGGGGACTGTCACCCGACATCGAAGTGACCGATACGCTTTTGGTGAGCCTGCTTCATCCCGACGATCGTTCGAACACAGGACCGGCAAAGCTCGGCAGCGACAATCCGCTCGACTATGTCGAATACCGCAGGCTTTTCGAGACGTCCGGCGAGGTGAGATGGATCGCCCGCCAGGGGGAGGTGGTTTCAGGCTCCGGTGGGGCCAAGCGGTTTGTCGGCGCTGCGATGGACATTACGCCCCGAAAGGCGATCGAAGCATCTGTTCGCGACAGCGAGGCGAAGTGGCGAGAGCTGTTCGAGCAGATGCAGGAAGGGTTCTTCGTCGGTCGCGCTGTGCGTGATGCCGCCGGCCACATGCATGATTTCATATTTGAAGAGCTGAATCCAGCCTTTACCAAGCAGACGGGGATCCCCGCAGAGGACGCCATCGGTCATCAACTGGGCCACATCGTTCCGGACGTTCCCCGCGATCTGATCGATGGCTATGCCAGGGTGGTGGATACAGGTGTCGCGGAGATGCTGGAGGCCCACGTGCCATCGCTCGACCGGTGGTTCGAGGCGCGGGCGCGCGCGCTCGGCGGCGACCGATTTGCGGTGTTGTTCCTCGAAGTGTCCGAGCGCAAGCGCGCCGAACGTCTGGTGGCGGAAAGCGAAGCGCGGTTTCGGTCCCTGGCGCAATCGATGCCCAACCACGTCTGGACGTCGCCACCGGATGGGGCGCTCGATTGGTTCAACGATCGGGTCTATGCCTATAGTGGATCCGCTCAGGGTAGCCTTAACGGTGATGGCTGGGCAGCTATGGTTCATCCGAACGATATCCCTGCGGCCGCCGAAGCTTGGTCCAATGCCCGTGCGATGGAACAGCCTTACGAGGTCGAGTTCAGGCTGCGGCGCCATGACGGGGTCTATCGCTGGCATATCGCCCGCGCGGTTCCCATCAAAGCGAGCGATGGAAAGATCGATCGATGGATCGGCACCAATACCGACATCGACGATCAGAAGGCGGCGGAAACCGCCCTTGCTGAATTCGCGCTGACCCTGGAGCACCGTGTCGAAGCTGGAACTGCGGAGTTGGTGAAGGCGCAGGACGCTTTGCGCCAGGCCCAGAAGATGGAGACAATCGGCAATCTGACAGGTGGCGTCGCCCACGATTTCAACAACCTCCTACAAGTCATTGGCGGGAACTTGCAATTGCTGGCGAAGGATATCGCGGGAAATCACCGTGCTGAAACGCGCGTCGAGAACGCAATGGAGGGTGTGTCTCGCGGCTCGAAGCTTGCGTCGCAACTCCTGGCATTCGGCCGCCGGCAGCCATTGGCACCGAAGGTCGTAAGCCCCGCGCGTCTGATCCGAAACATGGACGAGATGCTGCGCCGCGCGCTTGGCGAATCCATCGAGATCGAGACTGTTATCGCCGGTGGTTTGTGGAACACGCTTATCGACAGCGCCAATCTCGAGAACGCCCTGCTGAACCTGGCGATCAACGCGCGCGATGCCATGGATGGGCAAGGCAAGCTGACGATCGAGGCGGGCAACGCCTTCCTTGACGATGGATATGCGCGTTCTCATGTTGATGTGTCCGCCGGTCAATACGTGATGCTGGCCGTGACGGATACCGGCTCCGGCATGTCGGCGGAAGTCTTGGAAAAAGCGTTCGATCCGTTCTTCAGCACCAAGCCCGAAGGCAAGGGGACAGGTCTCGGCCTCTCGATGGTCTACGGATTTGTCAAACAATCCGGGGGACATATCAAGATTTATAGCGAGCTCGGCCAGGGTACCACCATCAAGCTCTATCTGCCCCGCTCTAGCCAGTCCGAGGACGTTCTTGTCAACATCGATATGGGTCCCATCGTAGGTGGGACGGAAACGATCCTGGTGGCGGAAGACGATAATGCCGTGCGCGAGACTGTCATGGCGACGCTGAGCGATCTCGGTTACCGCGTCCTTCAGGCGCCTGACGCGCAAAGTGCTCTTGCGATTATCGAAAGCGGTATGGCGATCGACCTCCTATTCACCGATGTGGTGATGCCAGGAAATCTCAAAAGCACGGAACTGGCGCGCAAAGCTGTCGAGAGGCTGCCGCAGCTCGGCGTTCTCTTTACGTCGGGCTATACCGAGAATTCTATCGTTCATGCCGGACGGCTGGATCCGGGCGTCGAACTGTTGAGCAAACCCTACACACGTGAGGCTTTGGCGCGAAAGTTGCGTGCCGTATTTGCGAACACGAAGCAACGTATGCTTACCGCCACGACGACACAACAATCCATTCCATCTGTCCCCGGTGATCCGCCGGTGCGATCCCTTGTGGTGCTGATTTGCGAGGATGATGCCCTGATCCGAATGAGCACGCGGGATATGCTGGAAGAGCTGGGTCATTCGGTTCTCGAAGCCGGCGACGCGAGAGAGGCTCTCGGCATTATCAATTCAAATCAGATTGATCTTTTGATGACCGATGTCGGCTTGCCAGATATGTCAGGGGTTGCACTGGTCGAGCGCGTGAGAACAATCGCACCCGATCTGCCTGTACTTTTTGCGACGGGACACGATCGGGTGGAAGGCACGGCGATGGGACCCATGACCAGGCTCGTTCGCAAGCCATTTGGATCAGACGATCTGTCCAAGGCTATCTTGGCGGTAGTCGGGGGAGTGAGCGAAGGATAGTCCAGGAAGCCGTATTTGTGCGACAATAATCCCTAGAGTCTGTCAGGTTTAATATGAACCATATCCTGCATGTCTGAGATAATTTGAGCATTCCTGTGGTGTGAAGAGCTTGAGCAGTTCGCCAATGCGCCTCCACGTTGTTTCGACGGTTCGCTCTTCGGCCTTTCTGACGAGCGTCTTGAGCTTTGCAAACATCATTTCGATGGGGTTGAGATCGGGGCTGTAGGGCGGCAGGAAAAAGAGATGGGCACCGACATCCCGGATCGCGTCACGGGCAGGCTTGCCTTTGTGGCTGCCCAGATTGTCCAGAATGATGACGTCGCCTGCCTTCAATGTGGGAACCAGGCATTGACGGATCCATGCGGTGAAGGCAAGGCCATTGATGGGGCCGTCGAGCACGAAGGGGGCAACGATGCCGTCGCGGCGCAGGCCAGCCAGAAAGGTCAGCGTCTTCCAATGACCATGAGGGACTTTTGCGATGAGAGGCTCTCCGCGCTGACACCAGCCGCAAGTGCGCGTCATGTTGGTCTTGACCCAGGTTTCGTCAATGAAGACAAGCCTGTCCGGGTCAAGCCGATGCTGATGGGTCTTCCACCGCGCTCGGAACCGGGCCACCTTCGGCCTGTCCTGCTCGCTTGCCACCAGTGTTTATGGAATGGCCCGCCCCTTTCCCCAGCGTCTGTTATGATGCTGGCGTGTGAAAGGAAGAAAGGAACGGACCAATGAACATAATGATTCTCGGAATTGATCTGGGCAAGAACTCCTGCAGCGCAGTTGGTGTCGACGCAACTGGTGCGGTGGTTACTCGCCGGACGATGCGTCGCGAGACGCTGATTGATTACGTAGCGAAGCTCCCGATTTGCGTGGTCGCAATGGAAGCATGCTGCGGTGCCCATCATCTGGGTCGCCTGTTTGCTAGACAAGGCCACGAGGTCCGGTTGATGTCGCCGGAGTACGTTCGCCCGTATATCAAAGCCCAGAAGAACGACGACCGGGATGCTGAGGGTATTGCCGAAGCTGCATCTCGACCAACCATGCGTTTTGTCGACCTTAAGAGCGAGGAGCAACTGGACATCCAGACGCTTCATCGGGCGCGTTCTCGCCTTGTGACTGAACGAACGAACCTCATCAATCAGCTTCGCGCGATCCTGTTGGAGCGTGGGGTAATCTTTCCGGTTGGGAGGCGAAAACTCGAGCTTGGCGTGGACAGCATGCTTGCAGGGAGCAATGAGGTCTTGTCGTCGCGACTGTGCCAGCTGGTTGGCGAGTTGCGTGCAGAATGGAAGGAACTCGACACAAAAATCGCAGCTCTGAATACCGAATTTATCCAGTTGGCTCGCGGTGATGCCGCTATGTGCAGGCTGACATCTATCCCTGGAATCGGTGTACTCAATGCGACGGCCCTGGTCGCTGCGGTGGGTGATGCGAGCAGCTTCGCCAAGGCTCGCGATCTGGGCGCTTGGCTCGGATTGGTCCCCAGACAGTACAGTACTGGCGGTAAACCCCGACTGCTTGGGATATCAAAACTAGGCAACACCTATCTGCGCACTCTACTTATTCATGGTGCTCGCGCGGCGTTACCGTCGCTTTCAACGAGTAACACGCCTCTCGGGCGATGGCTGAAGGCCATGATAGAGCGACGCGTACACCGTAACGCTGTGGTTGTAGCGCTGGCGAACAAGCTGGCACGAATGGCGTGGGCCGCCTTGCGCAAGGAAACAGCTTTTGACCGCAGTTACCCGGTAGCTGCGTAATCGGATTGGCTACGCACTATGAAACGCGCAGCCCAACGAAGTTTGCAGGAAGGATCGTGAAGATGGCCTGACAGTCGAACGGCGTTTGGAAAGCCCGGTTAAAAAAATGGCACTGGGTGCCGAAGTGTTTATTGGGGCTCTGAACGTGCGGATGTCCATCTTGGCCATGAGCTTACTCATGAGACCGTATACGTTGACGCAGACTGATCAGCAAATCGTAGAATGCTCTTGCAAGCGGGGCGGGCCATACGTTTTGAAGGTCTTGCCTTCTGCGCGCAGGAACCGCCAGACCGTGTCGTGGGACACGTTGATCCCTGAAGCCTTCAGGTCCGCCGACAGGGCACGCACCGTCCAGTCTGACTTGACCTGCAGCCGCTGACGCACTGCATCGGCCGCAGCCCCCCTCAGGGTTGGCTTGACATAGCCGCCGATCTTCGCTTGCAGCAAGCCTTTGCCCGAACGATTCAACTGTCCGATCCGCACAGCAGATGCCGCCGATATGCCAAACCGCTCCGCTGCGCGGACCGTCATGCCACCGTTCAACGCCCCCGCAATACGCGTTCGTAAATCCAAAGAAAGAGGTCTTGCCATCATCACCGGCCTCCACACCAGCAATGATCTTGAATCACAAAATCAACCACAGGGAATCTGGAGGGTTATTTGAGGTCGCATCGGACGGCGCGGCGAATTCGGGCGGCCTCATGTAAGCCGGATTGAACGAAGGCGCGGGTTGTTTGGCGCTATGGGGATTTAGCCGCGGCGGTGGATGGTGGTTGGCAGGATCGAGCCTTGCCGGAACGCGTCGACAGGTCTGGAAGGAGAGTCGTGCCGGTATTTGCGGTGTCTTTGATGCCCCTATCGGTTGGCTTGCATCGACCGAACTCTTGGTGCTGTTGCGTTTTACCTCGCGCAGGCACGATTGGCCAAAGCACTCGCCTCGCGGCCTGCGTGCCGTACGGTGATGTTCCCAGGCTTCAGAAACGGGCTCCAATGACGCGCCCAGCATAGATCGGCAGTCAGCGGTTAAAATTCCTCCCAGTTTGATTCTTTCGTGGCCAATGCCGCGTTACCGCGTGCGGCCGAGGACGAAACAGGTCTGCGGCTGGCTGGGGGTGAAGACCGGGGCAGGGGTCGCAGCGGACCACCGGTCGATGATGGCATCGATCTCGGTACATCATCGAACCTGAATTGCTCCAGCAGTTCGAACAGCGCGGCTGCCTCACGGGCCAGACTGTGGCTTGCGGCAGTTTGCTCTTCGACCATGGCCGCATTCTGCTGGGTCCCCTGATCGACGGTATTGACCGCCTGATTGATCTCTCCAAGGGCGGTAGATTGCTCGCGAGAGGCTTCGACGATCGCAACGACATTCGTGTTGATGTCGTGCACCTGAGTGGCTATCTCCTGCAAGGCGGAGCCCGCCTTCGTCACGAGAGAAACACCGTTTTGAACCTGCCCGCCCGAAGCAGTGATCAGCATCTTGATTTCCTTTGCCGCCGTCGCAGATCGCTGTGCTAATTCACGAACTTCCTGGGCGACGACTGCGAAACCCTTGCCGGCTTCACCGGCGCGGGCGGCCTCGACGCCGGCATTCAATGCCAGAAGATTGGTCTGGAAAGCGATCTCATCGATGACGCCGATGATGTTGGAGATTTCCCGCGACGAGTTTTCGATCTGATCCATGGCACCGATTGCGTCTCGAACGACCTGACCAGAGTGCTCCGCATGTTCGCGGGCGCGACTGACGAGCTGTCCGGCCTCTTCGGCGCGGCGGCTGGAGTCCTTCACAGTCGTCGTAATCTCTTCAAGTGCCGCAGCTGTTTCCTCGACAGAGGCTGCCTGCTGTTCCGTCCGTTTCGCCAGTTCATCGGCTGCGGTGCGAATCTCGCTCGAACCGGCCGCGATCGCACGTGCATTGTCAGCGACCGTCGCCATCGCTCGCTTCAGCTTTTCGGAGGCGGCATTGAAATCGGTTCGCAGGCGTTCCAGGGACGGGATGAATGGCTTTTCGATATTCTGTGACAAGTCGCCGTTGGCAAGATTGTCCAGGCAACCTGCAAGCTGGTCAACATTTTCGACGCGCCCGGTCACATCGGTCGCAAACTTCACCACCTTGAAGACATTGCCATTCATGTCGAAGATCGGATTATAGGAGGCCTGGATATAGACCTTGCGCCCGCCCTTGCCGATCCGCATGAACTCGTCCGCCACCAGTTCGCCTCCGGCAACCTTCATCCAGAAGTCCCGGTAGGCGGCCGAATTGACGTAGGAACTTTCGCAGAACATCGAATGGCGCTTGCCCTGGATCTCGGACAGGGCATAACCGAGGGTCGACAGGAAGTTTTCATTGGCTGTCAGCACGTCGCCGGCCGGAGTGAATTCGATGATCGCCTGTGCCCGGGACAGAGCCTCTAGCTTGCCGGCATCTTCGGCAGTCTTGAGCTTCTGAGCAGTGATGTCGGTGGCGATCTTGATCACCTTCACTGGCCTGCCACGGCGAATGACCGGATTATAGGAGGCCTCGATCCAGACTTCCTTGCCGCCTTTGCCGATGCGCTTATATTGCTGCTGATCATATTGACCGGCTGAGAGTTTGGCCCAGAATGCCTTGTAATCCGATGACCGCGCATAGCCCTGTTCAACAAACATGCTATGCTGCTTGCCGACGATTTCCGATAGCTCATAGCCGAGCGCGCGGCAGAAATTTTCATTGGCTGTCAATATCTTGCCTGAAAGATCGAACTCGATCATGGCTTGAGATTTTGATAGCGCAGAAAGAATTGCGACAGCATTGGCACCACGATTGAGAATATTCACGGGCGATCCTCCATGGAGACGTTCGTGGCTATACGTCGAGCCACAGTACGAATACTCGCACACTGATATTAATTCGGAATTAATTATAATCGTAACGGTTGCAGTCCAAATACGCGTAGAGATTCGCGAGTGACGGAGAGAAAATACCACAACCAGACCTTGATGAACGAGGGCGCATGGTCGCGCCCCCGCTTCGGGAATTCAATCGCTACATCAAACAGGGAATGTCCTGCATCGTAAACCTCAAGATCGACAAACCGGGCGGAGATACGCAATCGGTGCAATTTTCGATGACACCGGAACAGTGCAGAGAAATCGCCAACAATCTGATGATCTGCGCGCAGGTCATCGAGTTGGAAAGGCCGACTGCCCCGCAATGACGCCTCTCAGTGGATCGTGCCGCTGATAACCATTCTGGAAACGAAGGCCTTCAGCAGATCCGGGTCGAAATGCCCGGTTGAATGTATCATCGTGTCAATTGCCTCCGCCTGCGTCCAGGCCCGCTTGTATGGCCGCACAGTCGTCAATGCCTCATAGACATCGCAGATAGCGGCGATCCGGGCGACAAGCGGAATATCGTTTCCCGCCAATCCATGTGGATAGCCAGAACCGTCGAATTTCTCGTGGTGGGAAAGACATATCTCAAGGACGGCGTTTGAAACGTAGGGCTCTTTCTTCAACATTTCGTAGCCGCGTTGCGGATGAGTGCGGACTAGCGCCAGTTCATCGGCCGTGAGTTTGCCGGGCTTGCGCAACAGTTCCACCGGTAACACCATCTTTCCGAGATCGTGAACAAGCCCTCCAAGGCCGAGTAGGCGGATCTTCTCCTCGTTCAGTCCAAGGTTTCGGCCGAATGTGATCATCAACGCGCTGACGGCCAGCGAATGAAGAAAAGTCCCTTCATCCTTGTCCTTCAGCTTGGCAACGCCGATCAATGCACTTGTCGTCGACATGGCGTCGGACATGACCTTTTCGACGGCTAGACAGGCGGAATCGAATTGAAAGGCGTGATGAAGCTGCGCCTGGACGAGGACGTTTCGAACATAGGGTCGCGTCTCCTCAATAGCCCTTTGCGCCAAGGCAATTTGCTCGCCTGAGAAAAAGCTATGCAGATGGGCTTGAAAGGCGGCGGGGTTCAGCCCCTCGGGAGGGAACGCGGTATCGGTGTCGATGCCCTTCTGTGTGTCAATGACGACGCTGATAGCATGGCTTGCCATCATGCGATCGAGATCCAGCGAGGATTTAATCAGAAACCGCCCATGCGGTTTCGCAGGGTCGAGAGCTGTCCCTTCCAGCTCCTCGACAAACATTCCCACGCGGACCTGATGCAGCCTGATCCTCTTTCGCAACTAGCTCTCCCCAGAAGTCTCCCTTTACTGCCACGCGATAATGAGCATTCTTCCTACGATATGACTAATAGTCCATGGTGTGGAGTGGGGCAATCACCTGAGGCACCAACCCGGGCAGCGCTCGCAATCTACATGTGCGCCGAACCGGAACGCGGATTTCGATAGCCTGTGCAGGAGGCTGTTCAATCTGAATGAGCCACCGGAGCGCCCTGCCGGACCTGGAATTCCGATCGACGGTTCTGGATAGAGAGGCCTGACATAACTCGAACAGGAGGTGGCAATGCCCGAAATCCCTGCAAAGGGCTCTGCCGTGGCCAGAACGATGTCCATGCCATTGGTTTGGAGTGGGCAACTGAGACCCGAACCTCCTCCAGATACTCTTCCTATTGTCGGAGGAAGAGCTGGATGTCGGCGAACTGGCTATGCGGGTGGGCCTTGAGCGATCGGAGGTGTCGCGGCATCTATTAAAGCTCGCGCCATCGGCTGCGTTCGAGCGTGCCGATGTTTCCACGGTGTTCTCTATGTCTGTCATACGAGAAGGTGAAGTCCTGGGCATCTGCGCCCTTTTCGCCGGTGCTGTCGATCATCAGCCATTCCAGGTCAGCTTCGCGCGCCAGAACCCGAAAGCATCTGGTCAAGTACGCCCATCTCGATCCAGCGGTAATAGCGCCGTTTCACCGAGCGATAGTCCCCCAGCCGCGCCGGCAGGTCGCGCCAGCGTCCGCCCGAACGGCCATCCATAATAACGCATCAAGGAAATCCCGGTCGTCGGTGCGCGGACCACGACGACCTTTGGTCCCACTAGGCACAAAAGCCTTGATGCTCCTGATGTTATTAGCGACTTGCAACCAGCACGCCAGCGCCAATCATGAGCGCCCCAGCGCCACGGTTCAACACGCCGAGCTTCTTCGGATCGGTAAGAGCGGATTTTGCCCTCTGTCCCAGATACACGTGCCCACCTACGACCACGACCTCGATGAGCGCGATGATCGCCAGCAATTCCAGTGTGTCAGACACTGTTAGTGGCCGAATGCCGAGAACTCCCGGTAGGAGCGCGAGGTAGAAGATTGGCATCTTGGGGTTGGATATGTTCAAAAGAAACCCGGTTAAGAAGAGCCATACCAAGCCGCCGCGCATCACCCGGGGCTTAATGTCCGGTTTCGATCTCCACATCATAACGCCTGTGTAGATCAGATACATGGCACCCACATACTGAATGAATCGCAGCTTCTCGTTCATGTATTGGGCAATTGCATTGAAGCCAATTGCCGCGAAGATGACGAACAGAAAGATGCTGCAAACGACCCCAACACCATACGCAATTCCGTGCGCCGGGCCGTTGGAGACAGTTTTGGAAAAAATCGTAAGGTTGTCCGGGCCTGGGCTCGCGGCGAATACGAAGAAAGCCAAGCAAAACGTAAGAATTGTCTGAGTGTCCATTCGCTGCTCCTCTGTTCGCTAAATTCATCGAAATTAAAGTTGCCGCCATCGAAATAGTCAGTGCCGACTTTCTTGTGTCGTTCGGTAGGCGCATTGTACCCGAATTAGAGAAACATCGCCAACGCGTTGCGAATTTGAGGACCGTCGATATTGTCTGGGAGCAGTATATCAGAAGGGCGAGTGGCATCGGTGAGCGCACGAAATATTTGGTCGTGGATCCCAATCCCTTCCGGTATTCTAATCTTAGGACGGTCAATCATATAGTCCGGAATATCACCCCGGAATGCTTCGCGGAGTACGAACTTCTCAACGCCGGTCCTGACCTTCAAATCGAAGGGGAAAGCCATGGCGAACTCGATAAGCCATCGATCTAGGAATGGGAACCGGCACTGGATCGAGCTTGCCATACTGCTGCGATCGGTACGCTGAAGATCCGTACGGAAGAGATTATTCAGCCTGTAGGTCGAGAGAGCGTAGGGATCTTTGGCCGTTTTGAATAGACCATATCGCGCAAAAATCTCATCGCTTCCATCTCCCGACAGCGCAATCTTAAAGCCATTCGCCCGGACCCCGGCATAAACGGATGCCATTTGTTAGCATATCCGAGATGTCGACGGGCTCGAAGAACTCTCCGCTGAAGATTGAATTGCGAATGTTGCGTTTGTTCTGTCCACTTTGAAATTCCGTCACGATATGCGGAATGCCGCGCTCGGCGCAAAAACGCCGCGCATATTCCAGATCTGTGGAATTTTGAGTGCTGATCGGAAACGCTGTGACGTCCCGATGATATTTTGCGGCCAGATGGAGCACGATTGTGCCGTCGAGGCCGCCCGAGAAGATCAGTCAGTCTGGAATGTGATTTGGACACCTTTGGGAAGATCAAAACCTTAAATCGTCACTACGCCCTAAGGACAAATGCCGTTTTCGCGTGTCTCGCCGCCCACCGTTAATCAGTCTTCAAGCGATCTGATCCACCATAGTAAATCGTGCAAGTTGCTTTTGCCGGTCTTCCATAGTCCTGCGTTTTGATGATGGAGCTGATAGATATTGATGACCAGGGATTCCGCGCATGCAATACCGGTTGCTGTGTTATCCCCGTTGCGCAATCGGCCGCGCATCCAGAAATTGTCGCTTGTTGTTCGCCAGTGGCGGCGGTCGCTTGGGGCGAAAATCACCCTCGTGCTTCTGGTTGGTGTAATCTTTGCCTATGGCGTCGGAGCGATGCTTGGTCTGACAATGTTCGTGTCCGCCGCCCGTGAACAACGCGAGACCCAAGCGAAAATCAACATACAGATCGCCAGCGCCGCACTCCGTAGCGTCTATACTTACGTTTCAGCCACTGTCGATGCCAATGGCCGGATCGCCCGCATCGTCTCCTCCCAACCTGTCGGTGACGATGCGTCCGTTCTGTTGACAGGCTTCAGCCCCGTTGACGTACTGGCATCCATTTCAGCGCAGACCACGAACAATGCGTGGCTGTTCAGCTATGACAGCCAGACAAAGACGTTCCTTCCCATTGCCTCGTCATTCACCGGCACCGAAAACCCTGAAAACATTACCGTTACGGGAGACATTTTCTCGAAGCTGGCCGATGACCAACAGCTGACAACAGGCTTTGCCTCGATTGGCGGGACGATGCACTACGTCGGCTTGCTGCCTATATCCGACGGCGCCGGCCGACTGATGGGAGCGGTTGCCACGAGCATCGGCAGGGCAGACGAGCTTCGTCGCGCTCAGGAAGCTCTCATTCGTAATTCCCTTATCGTGTTTTTCGGCATTCTCTGCCTGACAGGCTTTACCGTGACCTCCATTGCGCGTCGCCTTTTTAAACCGTTCCCCCAGCTCGTCCACGCGACTTTGCGGGTAGCCCGCGAAGACACCGATATCGTGACGCCCTTTCAAAATCGCGCAGATGAGATCGGCGACCTTGCGGTTGCGATTGAAACCTTGCGGGAGGCGGTTGTGGAGCGCGCACGCCTGCGCGAGATCCGAGACATGGCGATACAAATGGAGCATATGGCTCACCACGACGCCCTAACCGGCCTGCCGAACCGCGCTTTGCTGATGAAACGTCTCGACGATGCTGTAGCAAGGTGTTCTGCCATGCAAGGCGGATCTAATATTCTTCTTCTCGATCTGGACCGGTTCAAAGCCGTCAACGACACGCTTGGCCATGGCGCTGGCGATGCGCTTTTGATTGAGACTGCAGACCGTATCCGGTCCTTGATCGAGGTCGATGACGTCGCGGCTCGTCTTGGCGGCGACGAGTTTGCGATAATTCAGCGGGTAAGGGCTAACTATCGCCCGGAAGCAGAAGCTCTTGCCAAGCAGTTGATCGAAAGTCTCTCGCAGCCGCTTGCGATCGGCAACCAACAGGTAAAAATCGGGACCAGCATCGGCATCGCCTCCATGCCTGTCCACGGGGTGTCCGCAGACCAGGTTCTGCAAAATGCCGACCTCGGGCTTTACCGCGCCAAGTCCAAAGGGCGCGGCACATTTGCCTTCTTCGAGGAGGGCATGGACATGGCTGTTCAAGGGCAGCATGCCTTAGCAATCGAACTTCGAACCGCGATACAAAAGCAGGAGTTCGAGCTGCACTTTCAGCCCATCGTCGACTTCAGCAGTGGGGCCACCTGTGCATTCGAGGCATTGATCCGCTGGCGCCATCCCAAGTTAGGGCTGGTTGCGCCGGACCGATTTATCTCCTTGGCGGAGGAGACGGGTTCCATAACCGAACTGGGAAATTGGGTTCTGCAAACTGCTTGTGCCGAGGCGATGAGGTGGGAGAAGCATATTAAGGTGGCAGTCAATATTTCCGCCCTCCAGTTGCGCGAGCCGGATTTCGCACCAGACGTCCTCAGGATGCTGAGCGTGTCCGGGTTGGAACCAGAGCGCTTGGAACTTGAAGTGACTGAAAGCCTCGTCCTGGAAGATGAAGTCAGTATAGCCGCATTGACTGCCTTGGCTAAGGCCGGAGTTTCCATCGTCCTCGACGATTTCGGGACAGGTTATGCATCGCTCATCTCGCTTCTGCGCGTGCCGTTCAAGAAATTAAAGATCGACCGCGCCTTCGTCTCCGGGTTGCCACACGACGCTCCGTCGGCGACAGTCGTCGCAGCGGTCATTGCCTTGACGCGGCAATTAGACATCACAGTGACTGCCGAAGGGGTGGAAAACGAGGCCCAGGCTGAAATCCTCAGGCTCTCCGGCTGCACGCAAGGGCAGGGATACCACTTCGGCCGACCGTCTCCTTCTGTCGTTCCCGGCATCCATAGCAGCGAAACACGTCCGGATTCGCGGTCAAAAATTTCATAGGAAAAAGCGAGGATTTTGCATGCGCAGCATTGGTACCGCACTGACCGCCCTGACACTTGCTTGCGTGGCAACTGCTAACGCGCTGGCTGGCGAAGCCACGCTCGACAAGATCGCAAGGAGCGGTGTCATTACTTTAGGCTATCGCCAGACCGAACCTCCGTTTTCGTACAAGACGCCGTCCGGAGACATCATCGGGTTCTCGATGGACCTTTGCCAGCATGTTGCGGCGGATATTGGCAAGCACCTCAAACGAGAAGATCTCAAATTAGAATATGTTCTTGCAACGCCGGCGACACGTTTCATCCTCGTCAAGAACGGGACGATCGATATCGAGTGCGCGGCAACCACCAACAATGCCGAACGGCGCAAAACAGTTGAATTTTCCTATCCTGACTTTCTGACCGCTACCCAGTTTGTGACGCGCCGAAGCGACAGCATCACGTCAATCGAGGATCTTACCGGTCGAACAGTGACGTCGGCGTCGGGTACGGTGAATATCGATCAACTCAATACTATCAACCGTGAGAAGAAGCTCAGCATAGCGGTGATAGCGACCAAGACCAATGAGGAGGCCTTCAATCTGGTCGTGTCCGAGCGGGCGCATGCTTTCGTGATGGACGGTATCCTACTTGCTGCCATGATCGCCCAGTCGGATGATCCGTCAAAATATTTGCTGTCCGAGGATATGCTGAGCAAGCCAGAGCCTTACGGCCTGATGCTTCGGAAAGACGACGAGGCGTTCAAAACGGTCGTCAACGACAGTCTGCGTAAACTGTTCATGAGCCCTGAGATGGATGCTATCTACGCGAAATGGTTCACATCACCGATCCCGCCGTCGGGCATGAACCTCAATCTTCCGATGTCTGGGGTCCTGAAGAAGGCTTATGCTGATCCAGTGGAGTATAAGGATTGACGTCTTTTCTACTTTGAGGGGGACATTGAATATGTTGAAGACGAGACGCCTGAGACTTCTGTTGGTATTCGTTCTGGTTGCTTTTACCGGAAAGGGGGCTTTTGCAGAAAATTCTCCGATACTCGATAGAATTCTGCAAACCGGGATCATCCGGATAGGATATTCGACAGATGACGCACCTTTCTCGTTTCTGGACGCGTCTGGTAAGCCGATCGGTTACTCGATCGATTTATGTTTGCGAATTGTCGACAGCTTGAGGCAAAAGTATACTCGGCCAGACCTGAAGATCGAATACGAGCCACGCTCAGCGGCGAACCGGTTTGCAAAGGTCATGGACGGGACGATTGATATCGAGTGTGTTTCGACCACGAACACCGCCGAACGTCGAAAGAGCGTGGCATTTTCCTATGCTCATTTTTTGACGGCGACCCAGTTCGTTTCTCTCAAGGCGAGTAACCTACATAGAATTGAAGATCTCGCTGGTCGAACGGTGACTTCGCCGGTGGCCACAAACAATATCGGTTATCTCAATAGCATCAACCGCAGCCGAAATCTCCACATCGCGGTTGTGCCAAGTAGCGACCAGCCGACCGCTTTTGCGATGGTGACCGAGGGGAGGGCATCGGCCTATGTCATGGATAGCATTCTGCTGGCAGTAACCATAGCAAACTCCGGAGCTCCGGAGAAATATAACCTTTCAGACGACTCTCTCATGGCTCCGGAACCCTACGGCCTGATGTTCAGGAAGGGCGACAATACTTTCAGGGAAGATGTCAACGCGGCATTGCGTCAGATTTTCCAAGGAGATGAAATCAAGGACACGTACGATCGCTGGTTCATGTCACCAATTCCACCCAACGGAATCAATCTCAATTTCCCGATGTCGTCGGCCCTGCGAACGATCCTGCATAACCCCGCCGATCAACAGTAATACCGGATTTCGCTGATCGCCACCTGGGGTCAGGACGTATTAATCTTTGAGTTGACTTCAAGGAGATGATTCAAGGTTGCAGGAGGATACTGCCTTGTCTCACTTGCTGATGATGACTTCGGAACAGATGCGCCGGATTGAGCCTTATTTCCCGTTGTCGCACGGGGTGCCGCGAGTAGCGATCGACGGGTTTTGAGCGGCACCCTGTTCGTGATCCGCAATGGCCTTCGATGGGGGGATGCCCCTGCAGACTATGGCCCGCACAAAACCATCTACAATCGCTTCATCCGGTGGATCCGGCCTGGTGTGTTCAATCGCATCCTTGCATAACTGGCAGCTCAAGGCGGGGAACCAGACAATCTGATGATCGATGCAACCCATCTTAAAGCGAATCGCACCGCTGCCAGTCTGCTTAAAAGGGGCTCTACCCCGATGTATCGGACGCAGCCGTGGCGGACTGATCACCAAGCTGCAAGTAGTCTGCGGCGGCCATGGCCGCCACGTCTGTTACATCTAAGCGAACGGCAGGCAAACAATCACAAAACCGCTGCAGCCGTAGTCCATGACTTTCCAAAAAACCCACACCTTGCTCGCCGATAGGGGGCCCAAAGTCATAAGGGATTTTAAGAGCGTCTTCTGGCCATGGAGTGTTATCTTCCAGCTGCTCAGACTTATCGCTCCGGGGTTTATGGCAGGTGATCGCGCGTGGCGGTCTTTTCCAGTTGACACCCACAATGGCATGCTCTTCACAGGAACGATCATTTCTAATCGCTTGCTGATCCCTTCCCGCCCACCCTGAAAACGAGAATCACCTATGAAGAAAAGCGCTGCGCCCGATCCGTCACGCCGAAACCTCGGTCTCGATCCCGGCGTTGCCCTTGGCCTTTTAGGCGCGATAATCTTCTTCCTAATCAGCGGGTTTGTTGCCAATTTCAACCTGCAGGCTTTGCGCGATGGCAATGAGAAGGTTGTCCAGACGCATGTCGCCATCGTCGCGCTGGACGAGCTGCTTTCTCATCTGCAGGATGCTGAAACCGGACAGCGGGGTTTCCTGCTGACCAATAACGAAAGTTATCTGGCACCCTACAATGCGGCGCTACGAGCAATCCCGACGCAACTCGATAAAATCGCGCAGTTAAGTGGGTCCAATATCGGACAGAGCCCGCGACTGACTGCGCTCCGGCAGCATGTCGATGGCAAACTTTCCGAACTTAACGAGACGATCGAACTTCGCCGCACGGCAGGGCTGGAGGCGGCACTTGCCGTCGTCAACTCCGACCGCGGGAAGCTCGAGATGGATGCTATCCGCGCTCAAATCTCCGCCTTGGCGCAGGGACAAACAGAGGTTCGGGTGCAGCGGCTCGCCGAAATGAACGCTGCACAGCAGAGAGCACTTCTCAGTACGCTTCTAGCGGGGCTGCTCGGCATCGGACTAACAGTGGCGATTGGCTTGTTGATGCGCAGGGCCACTATGGCTCGGAGACGAGAAGAATGGCTTCAGTCCGGAGAAGTCGGCTTGTCCGGCGCTTTGTTGGGCGATCAACCGATGGAACAGCTCGGCAATAGCATCCTCGACTTCCTGACGCGCTATGTCGGCGCTGTCGCGGGAGCCGTATTCACCGGCGCCGGCGATCACTATCAGCGCGCTGCCGTCTACGGCATTCCGGATGACGCTAGCGTCCCGATGCGGTTCAAAGCCAGAGAAGGTCTTTTGGGGCAAGCTGCTGCTGAAGGTAGAGCAATGATGGTGGGCGAGGTGCCAGATGGCTATCTCGCCTTCGGCTCCGCTCTTGGACGGGATAAGCCGAAGCATCTGGTCATCCTGCCGGGACGCGTCGACGGCACTGTCAATTCCGTCATCGAGCTGGGCTTTCTGCGTCCGATCGACGAACGCATCGTCACGCTCCTGGAACGCGCTTCGGAAGCCGTCGCCATCGCCGTGCGGTCCGGAATTTATCGCAGTGAGCTTCAGAATCTGCTCGAAGAAACGCAACGTCAGTCGGAGGAGCTGCAGACCCAGAGCGAGGAGCTGCGCGTATCGAATGAAGAGCTGGAGGAGCAGGGCCGGGCGCTGAAGGAGTCGCAGGCGCGCCTTGAACAGCAACAGGTTGAACTTGAGCAGACAAATTCACAGCTCGAAGAGCAAGCCCAAGCGCTGGAGGTTCATAAGGATGATCTTGAACGGTCAAACGCTTCTGTTCAGCTCAAGGCGCGGGAGCTTGAGCAAGCAAGCCGATACAAGTCTGACTTCCTCGCCAACATGTCGCACGAACTGCGCACGCCGCTCAATTCCTCGCTGATCCTTGCGAAGCTGCTCGCCGACAACCCGAACGAAAATCTCACCGCCGAGCAGGTCAAGTTCGCACAGACGATCCAGTCTTCAGGCAACGATCTTCTGAACCTGATCAACGATATTCTCGATCTGTCCAAGATCGAAGCTGGCCATGTCGACATACGGCCCGAAGTGGTAACGGTCGAGCAACTGGCCGGCAACCTGCGGCAAGTCTTTCAACCCTTGGCAGCCGACAAGAAGCTTGATTTTTCGGTCGAGATTGGCCCCGATTGCCCCGCGACCATCGAGACCGATCAGCAGCGCCTCGAACAGGTGCTGAAGAACCTCCTTTCCAACGCCATCAAATTCACGGAAGCCGGCCGGGTAAGACTGTCGATCCGATCGGTTTCCGACGGTCAGGTTGCCTTCTCCGTGTCAGACACTGGCATTGGCATCGCCAAGGAGCAGCAGCGAAGCGTTTTCGAGGCGTTCCACCAGGCTGACGGCACGATCAGTCGAAAGTATGGGGGCACCGGTCTGGGACTGTCGATTTCCCGTGAGCTCGTGCGCCTCCTGGGCGGCTCTCTCGGACTGGAAAGCCAGCCGGGCGAGGGCAGTACCTTCACGCTCGCCATTCCGCCAGCCTACGATCCAGCCAAAGTCGCACCGCGCGACGCGCCCCCAAGCGCTGCCGTTGAGTCGGAGCGGCCGTCGTCGGAACTGGCCCGACCGGTAACCCCAAGACCAGCGTCGAAGGTCGAGGATGATCGTGATACATTGACCGACGCGAAACGCGTGCTTTTGGTCATCGAAGACGACGCATCATTTGCTGGCATCGTCCGTGATCTGTCTCGTGAGATGGGATTCCGCTCTCTGGTCGCTGGAACGGCCGAGGAAGCCTTGAACCTCGCCAAGGAATATATGCCGAGCGCGATCATCCTCGATGTCGGTCTACCGGATCAGTCCGGGCTTGCCGTCCTCGACCGGCTCAAGCACGATGTGCAGACGCGCCATATCCCAATTCACATTGTCTCGGGCAGCGATCATGCGGAGACCGCTCTGTCGCTTGGCGCAGTCGGATACGCCGTCAAGCCCGTCATGCGCGAGCAACTGGTCGAAGTGCTGGAGAAGCTCGAGTTCAAGCTGTCCCAGGGCGTACATCGGATCCTCATCGTCGAGGACGACCCGGTGCAGCGCGATGCCGTTGCAAGGTTGCTGAGTTCTGGCGATGTCGAGACTGTCACCGCCAGCACCGCCGCCGAATGCCTGGAACTGCTCAAGCAGCAGACCTTCGACTGCATGGTGCTGGATCTATCCTTGCCGGACGCCTCCGGCTATTCCCTGCTTGAAACGCTGAGCCGCGAGAGCGCCTACGCGTTTCCACCCGTTATCGTCTACACTGGACGCGACCTTTCGGCCGACGACGAACAACGTCTTCGCCGCTATTCAAAATCGATCATCATCAAGGGAGCAAAGTCGCCCGAGCGCCTGCTCGACGAGGTGAGCCTGTTCCTTCACAAGGTGATTTCCGAACTGCCGGACGAACAGCAGAAAATGATCCGCAAGGCCCAGAACAGGGATTCGCTTCTTGAAGGCCGCCGCGTTCTCGTCGTGGAAGATGACGTCCGCAATGTCTATGCCCTCACCAACATCCTTGAGCCCCGCGGTGTTGTCATTCAGATTGCGCGTAACGGCCAAGAGGCACTTGATGCTCTCCAGACCGCATCGTCGGCGGCAAGCGCGGCGATCGATCTTGTGCTCATGGACGTCATGATGCCCGTCATGGACGGCCTCACCGCCACGCGAGAGATTCGTAAAAATCCGGCATGGAAGAAGCTGCCAATCATCACGCTGACTGCCAAGGCCATGCCCGATGATCAACAGCGTTGCATCGATGCCGGCGCCAACGACTATATGGCAAAACCATTGGATGTCGAAAAACTATTGTCGCTCGTCCGTGTGTGGATGCCGAAATGAGCGAGACGCCCGCGCCGGAAAAGATCGAAGACATCGAGATCCGCCTCCTGCTGGAGGCCTTGTTCCTCAAATACCACTACGACTTCCGCAACTACGCGATGGCCTCGATAAAGCGACGCCTCAAGCAGGCTCGCCAACAGCTTGGGTTCGAGACCTTTTCGGCAATGCAGGAAAGTCTGCTCCACGATCCCGGTATGTTGCCGAAGCTCCTACGGTATCTTACCGTCCAGGTCAGCGAGATGTTTCGCGATCCGAGCTATTTCAAGGCGATCCGGGAGAAGGTGGTGCCGCATCTGCGAACCTATCCTTCGCTCAAGGTTTGGGTTGCCGGATGCAGCGAAGGTGAGGAGTTGTACTCGCTGGTTATCCTGTTTCGCGAGGAGGGCCTGGAAGACCGCACGCTGTTTTACGCAACCGATATCAATCAGGAGGCACTGCAGTCGGCCGAGGCAGGTATCTATGCTTTGGAGCGGGTTCAACTTTTTACCGAGAACCACCGAAAGTCCGGGGGGAAATCCTCTCTGTCCGATTACTACCAAGCCGCCTATGGCAGCGTGGTCTTCGACAGCACCCTGCGCCGCAACGTCCTGTTTTCGGATCACAGCCTCGTCACCGATGCTGTGTTTGCCGAGATGCAGCTGATCTCCTGCCGGAATGTCATGATCTACTTCGATCGTCCCTTGCAGGACCGAGCGCTTGGACTGTTCAAGGATTCTCTCGCTCGCAAGGGTTTCCTCGGCCTTGGCTCCAAGGAGAGTCTCCGCTTTTCGAACCAAGGTGGTTCTTTCTCGGACTTTGTGCGAGAGGAGAAAATCTATCAGAGGCGGGGTGAATGATGTCGGTAAATCCCGAAGCGATCGTAATCGGTGCGTCAGCCGGCGCTCTTGAGGCACTATCGGCGATTTTGCCGGTTCTGCCGCGAGACTTCCGATTACCGATCATTGTTGTCGTGCACGTTCCGCCGGACAAACGTAGCGTCATGGCCGAGCTTTTCCAGGCGAAGTGCCAACTTTCGGCGCGTGAGGCCGAGGACAAGGAGCCGCTCGCCGGCGGGACGATCTATTTCGCGCCGCCGGACTATCATCTACTGCTTGAAGCCGATAGGAGCCTTGCACTGTCTAGCGACGAGCCCGTCCTCTTCTCCCGCCCCTCGATCGACGTTCTATTTGAGAGCGCCGCGGACGCTTACGGGCCGGCCTTGATCGCAATCGTGCTCACGGGCGCCAACAGCGATGGCGCCAAGGGGTTGCAGGCTGTAGTAGACGCAGGGGGAGCGGCGCTTGTCCAGGATCCAGCGGATGCGTTCGCGTCCGCAATGCCCGAAGCTGCCATTCAATTGTGTCCGAGTGCCCGTGTCTTGTCGCTCGACGCGATCGCAGAATATTTAAGAGAGGTTTAAGACGAATATGGAGCCTGTGCCGTTTCTACTGGTCGATGACCTTGAGGAAAACCTCCTGTCACTGGAAGCGCTGCTTCGTCGCAATGATCTTCTTATTCTCAAGGCAAAATCGGGCGATCAGGCTTTGGAAATTCTGCTGCACAACGACGTCGCTCTGGCGCTCGTCGACGTGCAGATGCCGGGTCTCAATGGGTTCGAGCTTGCGGAGTTGATGCGCGGCAATGAGCGAACCCGACGCATCCCGATCATCTTCGTCACCGCAGGCACCACCGACGCGCATCGCCGCTTTCGCGGTTACGAGGCAGGTGCCGTCGATTTCATTCAGAAACCGATCGAACCGGATATTCTGCGCAGCAAGGTTGACGTTTTTTTTGAGCTCTATCGCCAGCGGCAACAGCTTGCAGCGCAACGCGACGAACTCGTAAAACATGCCCAAGCGCTGAAAGATGCCGCCGGCCACAAGGATATCCTGCTCCGCGAGATCAACCACCGCATCAAAAATCTCTTCAGCCTGGCTGCCGGGCTGATATCGCTGAGTGCCCGGCCTGCCACCAGTGTTGCCGAGCTTGAAACCGATCTTCGGTCTCGTATGCATGCGCTGGCACGAGCCCATGAACTGACATTACCCGACTTTGAGACAGGCAACGATGGTGGCCAGATCGCGACCACGGTCACCGCACTGCTGAAAGCGATCGTGGCGCCGCATGATCACGCAGAGGGTTCTCGCATAACGATCACCGGTTCGGACGCGCCATTGACAGGCACCGCCCTCACATCGCTTGCACTACTTTTGCACGAACTGACCACCAATGCCGCCAAGTACGGTGCACTATCGACATCCGAGGGACGCCTGACCATCGATGTTACTGCGGCCGAAGAACTTCTGCATTTGAGGTGGGACGAGAGAGGCTCTCCGCCACCGCCCGAAGTATCGACAAGGGCAGGCTTCGGAACGACCTTGGAAAAAGCTGCCTTGCAAGGATTGAACGGCGCGATCTCCAGGGATTGGACGAGTGAAGGCCTATCGCTGACGCTCGAAATTCCGTTGGAAAGTTTGGTCAAGACCTGACGTCGTGGGAGCCGTGTGCCCTTGGAATGTCAAATTGGAACGCGAACTCATCTGCCTTATCTCTTGAACGGGAGCCGACCGCGGTGCCTCCCATGGTCGCCGAGTTTAGATTCTGGGTGGACATCTCTGGCTTCACGACACGAAAGTGGCGAATCTGTCCGACTTTTAAGAACGTATCCGGAACTCAGGTTGGTTTGACCGTGGATGTCGTTGCTTTTTCGGCCTTGAGAGCTTCGTAGAGGGCGGTTTTCCCGATTTTCACGCGGGCCGCGGCTTCCCGGACGTTCAAACCGGCCGCCAGATGCTGGCGGGCTTTGGCAAGTTTGTCCGGGGTTACGACGACTTGTCGGCCACCGCGTCGGCCGCGTTCCTCTGCGGCTTGCAGACCGGCACGTGTTCGTTCCCGGATCAGATCGCGCTCGAACTGTGCCAGCGCGCCGAACAGGTGGAAGACCAGGCGACCGCCGGATGTCGTGGTGTCGATGTTTTCGGTGATGGATCGGAAGCCGACGCCTTTGGCCTCCAGTTCGGTGATGATCTCGATGAGGTGCTTCATCAACCGGCCGAGGCGGTCGAGCTTCCAGACTGTGAGCGTGTCGCCGTCGCGAACGTAGCGGATCGCCTCCGCCAATCCGAGTCGGTCAGTCTTCGTGCCGGATGCCTTATCCTCGAACAGCCTTTCACAACCTGCTTTGCGCAAAGCGTCGAGTTGCAGGGCGGTGTCCTGGTCGCCGGTGGAGACCCTTGCATAGCCGATAGCGGTCATGAGACGTGGTTTGTCCGATTTGCCGTTTCATGACAAGGTTTGCGGACAAGAACTGTGGATGCCGCGAAACGTTCGTTTGTCGGACACGCATTTTCCGTTTCGCTGCACTCTCCGCGGCGAAACGGGAAGATCAGAGAATGGTGCGAAGAGCATTACTGAGCGAGGCATGGTGGCAACAGGCGACGATCATCCCGGATAACGAAAGGGAGATCGCCAAACATTACACGCTGGATCGATCGGATCTCGACCTGATCATGCGACAGAACAAGGCCTCGAACAGACTGGGCCTCGCCTGTGTTCTGGCCACGCTACGATACCCTGGCCGACCGCTTGCGGATGGCGAGGTCCTGCCGGCTGGCGTCTTACGATTTCTGGCGCGGCAGATCGGCGTCGATCACCATGAGATCGAACGTTATTTCGAGCGCCCACAGACGCGGCGCGAGCATCTGGCCCTGCTTTTCGACAGAATGCAGATGCGTCCGTTTGTGCCTTCGGACGTGCGGGCACTCACAGGCTGGCTGACACCTGCCGCACAAACCCTGCGCCACGCCGATGTATTGGCGGATATGGTCGTGGAAGAACTGCGACGCAGGAGAATTCTCTTGCCAGCGCGGCCAGCGCTCGAAGCCATCATTCATGTGGCGATCAGGCGCGGCATTCGTATTGCTCATCGGGCCTTGGCCGGCGGGATCTCAGAAGGCCAAAAGCTCGATCTGGACAAGCTTCTCGATCCGCGTGAGGGGACAAGCGTGACTATTCTTGCCTGGGCGAGAACGCCAGCATTGTCGCCAGCCGCCGTCAACCTCGACAGAATTGCCGAGCGCATTCGCTTTCTCCGGTCTCTGAACCTGCCGACGACGTTGATGGATCGCATTCCGGCCAAGGTCTTTGACGAATTTGCTGCAGAGGGGACGCGAATGAGCGCGCAGCATCTGCGCGACCTTAACACCGAACGCCGACATGCTGTCCTGGCTGCAACAGTGCTCCACCTTTCCCGCCATCTCACCGATTGCGCGATCGACATGTTCAAGAAACTCATGGGCATCCTGACGCGGCGAGCCAATAACCAGGCGGCTGCTCGCGTCACCCGATCCGTTCGGGAAGTGCAGACGCCGTTGAAGGACGTTTCAAAAGTCTGCCATGCGATCATCAAGGCCAGAGAGAAGGGTGAGGACATGGCCAAAGCGCTTGATCTGGTCATCCAATGGCCAGCTTTTACAACCAGTGTCCAGGCGGTCGATACGCTGATCGCGCCGGATGTTATCGACGGTAAAATCGAAATGCTCCAGCGCTATCCGACGATCAGGAAACTGGCGCCACAGTTTCTCTCCACTCTCGTGTTCCGCGGTCACGCAGTGGCGGCGAACCTCTTGCGGGCGCTATCCGTGGTCGCGGGTCTATATCGTACGGGCAAAAGGACCATACCCGACAAGGCACCGATCTCCTTTGCGCCGAAGGGCTGGATGCCTCTCATACTCAAAGATGGAAAGATTGATCGCAGGGCTTATGAGCTTTGCCTGTTCAGCGAATTGAAGCGCCGGCTCGATGCGGGCGATGTCTGGGTGGAAGGAGCCAAACGCTTCCAGTCTTTCGAAAGCTTTCTCATTCCCACGCCGACATTCGAGCTGATGCGTGAGGAAGGACCGCTTCCAATCGCCGTTGATACCGATGTCGAGACGTATCTTCGCCAACAGCGCCAGCTGCTGAACGATGGACTGGCTGACCTCTCGCGTCTGGCCGCAGCCGGCGAGCTCGACGATGTAGAACTGACCGGGGCGGGGTTTAGCGTCACGCCGCACAAGGCTATGTTTCCGGACATCGCCAAGTCGCTGAAGCTAAAGGTGGAAAGCCGTCTGCCTGCGATCCGCATCACTGACCTTTTGCTCGAGGTTGACGCCCGAACGGAATTTTCGAACGCCTTTACCCATTTGCGCAGCGGTCGGACGGCCGACAACAAGCTTGCGCTCCTCACCGCCATCCTGGCGGACGGGATCAATCTCGGTCTCACGAGAATGGCGGACGTTTCCCCCGGCATTACGATGCGCCAACTCGCCTGGGCGCACGACTGGCATATTCGCGAGGAAGGTTACACGGCCGCGCACGCCATTCTCGTCAACGCCCAGAGGCAATTGCCTCTGGCAAGCTTGTGGGGCGATGGAACAACGTCATCCTCCGATGGCCAGTATTTTCCGGCGGGCGGACACGCCGAGGCGATCGGCGACCTCAACGGCCGCTATGGTCCCAACCCCGGCGCCAAATTCTACCGGTTCACCTCTGACCAGTACGGCGCTTTCTACATCATCGCCATGAATGCCAATGCGAGCGAAGCCATCTATGTCCTCGATGGACTGCTCTATCATGGCAGCGATCTCGCCATCGGAACCCACTATGTCGATACCGGCGGGGTAAGCGATATGAGCTTCGCCCTTTGCCATCTCGTTGGTTTCCAGATTGTGCCTCGGCTGCGCGGTCTCAAGGATCGCAAGCTCTATCTTTTCCCGCGCGACGCGCCTCCCGAAAACCTGGCGCCGCTCGTTGGCGAGCACATCAACGTCGAGCGGATCAAGGCAAACTGGAACGACATCCTGCGGCTGGTCACGACGATCCGTTCCGGGCAGGTTCGGCCTTCGACCCTGTTGGCAAAGCTGTCCGCATTCCCACGCCAGAACGGACTGGCGTTGGCGCTACGCGATCTCGGTCGCATCAATCGGTCCATCTTTCTGCCCCAGTGGTGGCAGAACCCCGAAATGCGCAGGAACGCGACGGCCGGCCTCAACAAGAGCGAATCCCAGAACACCTTGGCCCGCGCACTGTTCTTCAATCGCCTCGGAGAATTGCGCGACCGGACTTTCGAGAGCCAGTTCTACCGAGCATCTGGACTGAACCTGCTAATCAACGCCATCGTCTACTGGAACACACTCTATCTTGAACCGGCGTTCGCCGAGCTCAACCGAGATGGCATTCCCACGCCGCTTGACATCATCAAACACATTACCCCACTCGGCTGGCAGCACATCAGTCTCACCGGCGATTACATCTGGACCCCAACAGACGGCGTTGATCTCAGGCCATTGCGGCGCGAAACATCTATCCTCGCAGCGTGATCACCATACGTTCTCAAAAGTCGGACAGATCCAACACTTTCGTGTCGTGACGCCCACGAGCGCTTGATCCACTGTTTGCTGGCCGGTGAGTGCGGCTGCAATCTGCTGGCCGACCTCTGTACCGATGCTCTGGTATTCCGGTATCGAAGCATAGGTTATGCCCGTATATGGTACAGGATCCTTGCTGGGCTTGGTTGGGTCCGCCGACAGGATCGCGTCCTTGACGAAGTTCGCGAAGGGCGCAACCTTCTGGTACTCGGCAAGATCATAGGTGGACTGCCGAGTACCCGGCGGGATCACTATCCAGCCCTTCTTCTCACCCACAGCCCGGATATATTCCTTCGAGGTCGCCCAAGCCATAAAGCTTTTTGCAACGTCGGCCTTACCTGACGATTTGGGAATGGCGAGAGCCCACGCCCACTGCAGCGCGGCGCCGTTTGGCACATCAGCGATCGGTGCCTTGGTAAATCCGACCGTGGCAGCGACTTTACTTTCAGCCGGATCGAAGAGGTAACCCGCGGCGACCGTGGCATCAATCCACATACCGCAATTACCACCAGCGAAAAGCGCCCGCGTCTCGTTGTAGCCGTTGGATGTCACCCCCGGCGGGCCGTATTTTTTGAGCAGGTCGACATAAAGATTTACAGCCTTGTGCCAGGCCTCGGTGTTGATCTGCGGTTTCCATTCCATGTCGAACCACTTGCCACCATGGGTGTTGACCGAGGTCATGATCGGCACCATGTTCTCGCCCGAGCCCGGCTTACCGCGAAGGCAAAGGCCGTAAACCTTCTTGGCGGGGTCGTGGACCTTAGCGGCGAATTCGGCGATTTGCGCATAAGTCGGCTGTTCGGGCATCGTAATCCCGGCTTTTTCAAACAGGTCGCGGCGATAGTAGGTCATCGAGCTTTCAGCGTAGAATGGCAGGGCAAAAAGCTTCCCTTCGGTAGAGAGGCCCTTGCGTACAGTCTCGAAGATATCGGCGTAGTCATAGTCAGCACCGAGATCATCGACAGGGAATAGCCAGCCGTTCTTTCCCCAGATCGGCGCCTCGTAGGAGCCAAGTGTGATAACGTCGAACTGGCCGCCATCGGTAGAAATGTCGGTTGTGACCCGCTGGCGTAGCACGTTTTCTTCCAGCACAAGCCAATTGATGGAGTTGCCAGTCTTCTGCTCCCAGTCGGAGGAGAGCTCCTGCATGATCACCATGTCCTGGTTGTTCACCGTAGCGATAGTGATCTCTTCTGCAGCCGCCTGTGAGAGGCCTAGCGCCAAGATCGCGGCAGCGCAGACCGTTCGCCCACTGGCGCGGAGGCGGGACGATGAACCGATGTATTTACTCGTGATCGACATTTCATTCCCCTTTTTTGAAGTTCTTTATACAGAATGCCGTTCTGTATGGCGATCATAGAAGCGGGTCAGGGAATTTCTGTCAAGGATAATTTTAGAATGGCTGCGTATGCCGTATGCAGCGCGTGGGCGTGCAAGACTAGCTGCCCAAGTGGTACTCTGATGATTGCTCTGACCCTCTCAGACGTTCAGGCAGCATGGCCGCGGCTCTTAGACATGCGAAATTGACCGCTACCATGCCATGGGGCGGCTGCCGCTAACGCTGCGAATGGCTATGACGTGTGGGTACGTGGACGTGGATTCTTTAGTTAGCGGCGGAAGTTTTCAGGCAGACGCGCCAGGGTCTGCTGGTGGATCTCCGCCACTGCAACCCGCATTGCGGTCGACACCTCAACCTCGAGAGCACTCATGACGTCAATGGGCGCAGAGCAGTTGATAATAAACACCACGTCCCCGCTCCTACCGAAAATTGGCAGGGCAATAGCCATCAGCCCATCCGTGAATTCGGCACGGCTGCGCGCATAACCCCGCTGTCGGCTGGCTTGGAGTTCGGCAACCACCTCATCCTGGGTCGTCAGCGTCGCTGCGGTATACTGAACTGGCGTCCAGTCATCGAACCACGTCTGAACTTTCTCCTCCGGCAACCAGGCAAGATATGCACGCATTTGAGCCGAGGCATCGCGTGGGTAGCGAAAGCCGATCGGCAAGGAGACTTCCATACGCATCGGATCGTGGAATTTATCGATCAGCATGAAAGTCTGATCGGGCATCGGCTGAGACAGAACGAATGGAAGACCGATGGCATTCACCAGGCCGGCAATTTCAGTTCGAATGATGTCGATCATCGGTATGGACAGCAGCTTTGATACGCTTCCTAGAAGCCCGGGATGGAGAGCGTAAGTTTTCGCTCGCTCGTCAAATCTTAGCCAACCGTGTTCCTGCAGCGTCTTAAGGATCGAATGGCAATGACTTTTAGTAATTTTCAGCGCCGACGAAATATTTGCAAGCGTTGTCTCCTCGGCAGGCTGCCAATTGAGATATTCAATAACTGCAATCGCCTTATCCAAGGCCGGCACTAAGCCCAAGCCCGGTTTGCCGCCTTCGCCAACTCCGGATGTCACCGTCCAATGGGTACCGTCGTGGCTGAGTTTCTCGGGTGCCTGTGACGATGGCTCTTGCATGGGTGTCACGGTAGGGCGGGGAGACTTCATGATGAAAACCTTAAGTGAAGCATGACGCCTAACACAGCTTTTCTGCTTATGTCATCCAAAAGCCGTTGACCGAGAGAGGCCGCAATATTATGTTCTCTTAATAGCACATCATTCTGCATAAAGAACAGGCGTATGATAGATCTTATTATTGTCGACGGCACGATTGCGACCAACGCAGGGACTTTCGTGGCCGACCTTGCAATCAATCGCGGCCAGATTGTGCAGATTGGAGGCATGCTGCCCGCGGCGCGACGGACTATATCTGCAGAGGGGCTGCTGGTGCTGCCGGGCGGCGTCGATGTTCATACCCATCTCGACGCGCCTTCGCTCGACATGATGACCGCAGATGATTTCCGGTCCGGCACGATCGCCGCAGCCTGCGGCGGAACGACGTCCCTTATCGACTTCTGCCAGCAGACTCCTGGCGGCACGCTCGCGCAGGGTATAGCTAACTGGAATACCAAGGCCGAAGGCAAGGCAGCGATTGACTATGGCTACCACATGCTGATCCCGGATTTTAATGCCGAGATCGCGAACGAGCTAGCGACACTTCCAGATAAAGGCATCACCAGCTTCAAGCTGTTCATGTCCGGAAAGGGCGGCGCCATGGTGGACGACCATGCGCTGATCACGGCCATGGATGTAGCAAGGAACTGCGGTGCGATGGTTATGGTACATGCCGAAAACGGCGATGCCGTTCATTTTCTGCAGCAACAACTTTTGCGAGAGGGAAAAACAGAGCCTAAATACCACGCCGCTAGTCGCCCCGCCAGAGCAGAAGCAGAAGCGACCGCCCGTGCTGTCGCGCTGGCGGAGATGACGGGGGCTCCGCTCTACATCGTTCACGTCACCTGCGCCGAGGCCCTTGACGAGGTGGTACGTGGCAAACTGCGTGGCGCCCCGGTGCTTGCAGAGACCTGCACCCACTACCTCTATCTGACGAAAGATCACCTTGATCGACCCAATTTTGAAGGCGCGAAATACGTGTTCTCTCCACCGGCTCGCACAAGGGCGGATCAGGAAGCACTCTGGCTGGCGTTACGCCACAACATTCTCGAAACTGTGTCATCTGACCATTCCTCGACGCGTTTTCACGATCAGAAGCAGGGTGGGCGCGGCGACTTCACAAAAATTCCCAATGGTCTTCCAGGAATCGAAGAGCGTTTCATTATGCTCTATCAAGGTGTGGTTGAGGGTCGCATCACTATAGAGCAATTTGTCGACCTCGTAGCCTCAAGACCGGCGCGAACTTTCGGACTATCACCTAGGAAGGGTACGATCGCAGTCGGCTGCGATGCTGATCTAGTGCTCTTCGACGCCAACGCTCGACGCACGATCCGCAATGACGAGCTGCACCATGCTGTGGATTATTCCGCCTATGAAGGGATAGACGTCCGGGGAAAAGTGATTTCTGTGCTGCTCCGGGGGAAAGTTATCGTCGAAAATAGCAAGTATTGCGGCGAACCCGGTTATGGGCGGTTCCTGCCGCGCGCGCGGATGGAGCATTGATAATGCGAGCAAACCGCCAACGAACAGCGCTCATCTTTGGTGGGAAATCGGGAATCGGCGCAGCTGTAGGAAACCTGTTTGAGCAGTCCGGCTTCAGGATCTGCGTGGCAGACCTTTTCGAACCGTCCGAACTTGTGCAGGGTTTATCCTTAGATCGTATCGTATGCGATGTATCCGATGCAAAATCGGTCAGACATGCAGTCGACGGCGCATTGCAAACACTTGGTCATATCGACATCCTGATCAACAATGCCGGGACCGGCACATCTGCCACTGAACTTCAACAGGTATCCCTGCAAGAATGGCGGCGTGTCTTTGAGGTAAATATTTATGGCACGCTGCACGCCATCCAAGCCGTGCTTCCCCACATGTTGGAGCGCGGTTATGGCCGCATCATCAATACAGCATCGCAGCTAGCTCATAAGCCTGCACCCGGGCAAGCGGCTTACTGTGCGTCCAAAGCTGCGCTCGTTGCTCTCACTGTTTCGCTCGCCCAAGAAGTCGCTGCGAAGGGCATAACGGTAAATTGCGTCTGCCCCGGGCCGACCGATACCCAAATGTGGCACTCGAGCGACCCGGCATGGAAGGAATGGAAAATATCCCAGTTGCCAATCAGACGCCTCGGAAGCGTCGACGAAATCGCTTCAGCCTATCTTTACCTTGCCAGCGATGAAGCCGCCTTTATGATCGGACAGAGCCTTTCACCAAATGGTGGGGACGTGATGTGGTGATATCTTTTTTAGAAGCAAGGATTGGATCATCCGATGACGACTTCAACTTGCTCCGCAGTCCGAGTGCCTTTCAACATAATTGGGACCCTGCCTCTGGGACGGAATCTTTCGAAATCAAAGCGGACCTTCACAGAGTCGGATGACAGAAGGCGCGATTTGACTTGGTCCTTCAAGGGTCGTGCTAAACTTTCGTGAAGAAACTGCACTGCACGTCTGTCATTGGTTAGGCTTGCAACGCATCATTTTGCCTAAGGCCAGACGCAATTACACGTAGGAAGAGCACGCGCCAGCTTTCGATTCTCTATCTTTTCGGGAGCTTATGCGCTGCCTTTGTAAATTCAGTACTTGATAGAGACACCTCCGCGACCACCCACCTTTCATCAGGTTAAAAAAAAGCAGTTTTTAAAATTTTTCTCTTGCAATCACCCATTTGTTATAACAACATAATGACATAATAAAAGTACGCCTCAGTAAGAGGCGGCGAAGAGGTGAACAATGCTTTACAAACTGCAAGGCCGCAGCGGCTTATCCGTGGAATTTTTAGATATCGGCGGTTGCGTTAAATCGATCATAACGCCCGACAGGTCAGGACATGCGGCCAACGTTGTGATGAGTTTCGCAACAGAAGCCGAATATCATCGCGACCACCCGTATTTCGGAGCGCTAGTTGGCCGTTTTAGTGGCCGCATCGCCAAGGCAAGATTTGCGCTCGATGGTGTTGAGTACTCATTGTCTGCGAATAACGGTCGCAACCACATCGCAGGAGGAGCTCAAGGTTTTGATAAGAAAATCTGGAGCGTGGAGGTCTTGTCGGAATCTTCGGCAAAATTGACTTATAGTAGCCCGGACGGCGATGAAGGATATCCTGGAAAACTTGATGTCTCTGTAACGTATAGCGTCACGAACGACAATGAGTTTCAGATTGACTACGAGGCTATAACAGACAAGCCAACAGTGCTGAATCTGACAAATCACTCCTATTTCAATCTTGGTGGCGAAGGAAGCGGCACGGTTGAAGGCCACGTCCTCACAGTCAATGCCGACAAGGTAATCGAGGTCGATGACGAGCTCATTCCAACCGGCCGTATTCTTGATGTGGTCGAAACACCGCTCGACTTCAGAACCCCCCACACAATCGGCGCTCGGATACGGAGTGGACATCCGCTCACAAAATTTGCAAAAGGCTATGACTGCAGTTTTGTCCTTGATGGCAGCAAGAACCTGCGCGTCGTGGCTCGTGCTTATGACCCTGTGACTGGTCGAATACTTGATGTTCAAACCACTGAACCCAGCCTTGCATTCTACTCGGGTAATTTTCTCAATGGAAGTCTGATTGGGGCAAGTGGAAGGCAGTATAGACAAGGAGATGCTTTTACGCTTGAGCCGCGCCATCTGCCTGACTCTCCAAACCAACCGTCCTTTCCGACAACCACGTTGAGACCTGGCGAGCGCTACGAAGCAACAACCATCTATCGTTTTTCAACCGATAGCGGGAGATAAGATGAACATGTCGAACCGACTCGTGAAAAGCGGCGTCCCGCTTGTTTATCAACTGGGTGAGATTTTTCGTCTCAAGATCGCCAATGGCGAATTGAAAGCAAATGATCCCTTTCCGACCGAAGATCAGATCTCAAAAACATATGGCGTTAGTCGTATGACCGTCCGCCTAGCACTCGCCAAACTCGTCAATGAAGGCTTCATACGAAGGCAGCAAGGCGTCGGCAGTTTCGTCAATCCCAAGGGCCTAATGCGCCCGGATGAAACGCAGCCAGTCACACGCGACATGTCCGATGTTAAGAGCACAACGAACATCCTGGAGGCAGCAGGTAAAACTGTAAGTACCAAGGTAATTTCGTTTTCCTTAAGCAAACCGTCTCCGAGAATTGCCGAGCAACTCGACATTGCGGAAAGTGATATGATTTTCCACTTCGAGCGTGTTCGTTTCGCTGACAACGAACCCGTCGTGCTCGAAAAAATCTGGGTTCCTGAAAAGATTTGCAGCTCGCTAACCCAGAGTGACGTCGAAGGTTCTGTCTATCGCGTACTTGCAGATCGATTTGGCCTGAACGTAACTGCTGCACACCAAGCCCTTAGGGCTGAAATTGCAGACGAGAACCTCGCTGCGATACTGGACGTGGCTACTGGGTCTCCAATCATGCGCGTTGCAGGCGTGAGTTACACCGACACTGGCGCACCGGTGGAAGTCGAGGAATCCTGGTTCCGATCAGACATGATGGAATTCATAATAGAACTGGGCAGTTTGTCGACTTACGCTCGTTTGATCGAAGACTAAGCGACAATTAACAACAAAATCTGATGAGGGATGCGATGAACAATAGATCGCCACAGAAGCTTGCTGTCGAAATTGGCGGCACATTTACCGATATTATTCTCTTCGAGGACGACGGAAAGCAGCCAAAACTAACGACACTGAAAGTCCCATCCACTCCGCGCCAGCCAGAAAAAGGGGTACTTTCCGGCGTCGACCAACTTGATATTGCCTGGCCTGACTTGCACGACGTGCTGCACGGTTCGACCGTTGCAACTAATGCAGTTTTGGAACGCAAAGGTGTTCCTACGGCGCTCATTGTAACCCGTGGATTCCAAGACATTCTCGAAATCCAGCGGGGAGATAAGACAAACATTTACGATATTTTCTACCAACGGTCGCGTCCAGTTGTTCCACGGGAATGGGTTCTTCCGGTTACCGAACGCCTTGATGTGAGCGGTGATGTGCTCGTGCCCTTGGCTGAAGAAGAGATCCGCAGCTTGGTTCCTCGACTCCTGGAAGGGGGCATTAAAGCCGTCGCGATTTGCTTCCTTCACAGCTACAAGAACTCACAACATGAAGACCGGGTTCGAGCAATCATAGAGGACATCGCGCCTGAGCTTCTCGTCCTCACGTCGTCGGAGCTTTTGCCACAGTTCCGTGAGTATGAGCGAGCCAGCACGGCTACAATGAGTGCATACATCTCACCGATTATGTCCCATTACATTGGACAACTCACCGAAAAGCTTGAAGAGCGTGGGTTCGGTGGCAGCCTGTTCATTACGCAGTCTAATGGTGGAGTTCTGCCTGCCAACGCAATCCGTCGTGAAGTGGTCCGGACGCTGTTGTCTGGTCCTGCTGCCGGTGTGACTGGAGCAATCTACGCGGCAGAACAAGCCGGCATGCAAAACATCATTACCTTCGACATGGGTGGCACGAGCACCGATGTCTGCCTCATCAACGACGGTCAACCGTTGATTACAACTGAGAATATGCTGAACAATCTACCAGTTGCTGTTCCGATGATTGATATTGCAACTGTCGGTGCCGGGGGCGGTAGTATCGCCGCGATTGACCGCCACGGGATGATGCATGTCGGGCCTGAAAGTGCAGGCGCTGATCCAGGCCCGGCCTGCTATGGTCACGGCGGGACATTTGCGACTGTTACCGACGCGAACGTGGCGCGTGGTATTATTCGACCCAAGACTTTTGCCGGCGGGAACTTCAAACTCGATTCTGAAGCGGGCCACGGGGTGATCGAACGCCTTAGCCAAGATCTGGCTATGACCGGGGCGCAAGCAGCAGAGGCCGTCACCCGGATTGTTGAAGCCAACATGACCCAAGCCATCCGTTTGGTGTCGACACAGCGTGGTTACGATCCGCGAGATTATGTACTCGTCGCCTATGGTGGTGCTGGCCCGATCCACGCAGCCTCTGTAGCGAACGAACTCGGTATAACGCGTGTACTCGTGCCACCACATGCCGGTGTGTTGTCGGCATTTGGACTTTTGGTTGCCGACATCGCTCGTGACTACGTGCAAACGGATGTTGCGCTCGCTTTTGACCTATCTCCCGATGATTTCCGCGCAAAGATCGAAGCTTTGGCAGAGAAGGCCCGCAAGGAATTCGAGTCACATGGTTTCGGCGCGAATGAGCTCAAGGTTTTTGCCGGGCTCGACGTTCGTTATGAGGGCCAGGCCTTCGAACTGCCGATCTCAATCGATCCAGAGACCGTCACATCCGACCTAGTCACGACCCGTCTGCATGACGCTCATTACAAGCGCTATGGCTTCGCGTTTGAGAACGAAAGTGCCGAGGTGGTGAACTATCGTCTGAAGGTCGTCATACCTCGCAAGACCAAAGATGTCTCGGTTCATGTCAATGAGACAGGTCCGGTATCAACCGAACTTGGCTCTGTGCTTCTGCGCGGTGAGGCGCGTGAGACCGTGTTCTGCAAGAGCGAGACTATGACGCTCGAAACCACAATAACCGGTCCTGCAGTTCTTGAGGCGGACACCTCTACTTGCTTTGTGCCGGAGAATTGGACTGCCCGTCTGCTCGAAAGCGGAAGCGTTCTTCTTGAGAGGAAAAACTGATGACTACTGTTGATCCCGTCACCTTCAATATTTTTGCCAACAGCGTCCAAGCCATCGCTCAGGAGATGAGCAATGATTTCATTCGGACTGCTTATTCCACCGTCATTCGCGAAGCCGCCGACTGCTCGACCTGCCTTGTCGATCGCAAGGGCAGAGTCCTCTCACAGTCGCAGAATATTCCTCTGCATCTCAACTCGGTGAGCCCAGCGGTTCAGGGCGCGCTTGCCAAAACCGACATTACAGCGCTCACCGAAGATAGCGTCATTATTCTGAATGACGCCTACAACGGCGGCCAACATCTCTCGGACATCTATCTTTTTTCGCCGATCATCCACGATGGAACACTTATTGGATTTTCTGGGTCGGTAGGGCACCATGTCGATCTCGGCCACTCGCCCGGCTACAATCTCTACGCCAGAGACGTTTTCGAAGAACGTATGCGTTTCACGCCAATGGTCTTTTCACTGTCAAGAGACTGGAACGGTGGCATCCTTGAACAGCTGATCCGGGCAAATGTGCGTATCCCCCGCGATACGATCGGCGACCTCAACGCGCAGTTGACGGCCAACGAGACGGGCCGACGCCGCGTCAAGGAATTGATCGCTCGATATTCTGTGGACACCGTCATAGCTGCATCGGACCAGCTCCTCGACTACGCGGAATCGTTCATGCGCGAGGCTATCAGCGAAGTTCCCGATGGTACCTACCGAGGAATAGACTACATCGACACGGATGGTCTCGAGCAGACGAACCTCGAAGTGCATGTCGCTGTCACCGTAAAGGGTGACACTTTGCATCTCGACTTTGAAGGCACATCGGCGCAGGTGAAAACTGCAATCAATTGCCCCCGCGCCTCGACGATTTCGTCTGCATATTCTGCGCTGAAAATGCTTCTGACAAAGCCGTCAATCCCGTTGAACGATGGTTCCTACCGTCCGATCAGCATTTCCGCTCCGGAGGGCAGTCTCGTAAATCCCATCCCCTTCGCGCCGGTCGAGGGTCGCAATGTGGTGGTCATGCGCGTTTTTCAGTCGATCCTTCTTGCCCTTTCAAAGGCTTTGCCGGACCGTATACCGGCCCCGGGTTACGATACTCGCACGGAAGTCGATCTACATTGGCAGGGTGCTCGCACTTACCATGCGATCAGTGAGCAACTTGGAGGCGGTTATGGCGCAGGTCCAGGTAATGACGGAGCCGACCAACTGGACGATCCATTAGGTAACTGCCGAAATACCCCTGTGGAAGCGCTCGAACTTTCACAATCCTTTTTTAGGGTTGAGCGCTACGAATTGAGGCCAGACTCCGGCGGGGCGGGGCGATATCGTGGAGGTCTGGGCGCTGTACGCACCTATCGCTTCCTTCAAGATGGCGTTCATATGAGCGTGTACTCGGACCGGTTCATCAACAAGGCGCCGGGTGTTCAAGGCGGGCATGACGGAACGAACGCCTATATCAAAGTTACGAGGAAAAATGGCGTTGAAGAGCAGTTGCCGCCCAAAGGTGCTGCGGTACTCAATTCCGGTGACGAGCTCGAGGTCGCGATCGGCGGCGGCGCTGGCTACGGTGATCCAAGAAGCCGCGAACCCGAAATGGTTCGTGCTGATGTCCGTTCCGGCAAGGTAACCGAAGACTCCTTGAAAGCCTACCAAGGCGGACAGCCGGGAGAACCGGCGAATGCATGATCTGATCGCAGATATTAAAAGCCAGTCCGAAACTTTGCTCGCCAATGCCGGCCTTCTCGACCGAGCCTATCACAGCTCAAGCCGTTGGACGGGTGGTAGCGATGGCTTCGTTATAACAGGTATGGCAACTTCTCTGTGGGCCTGGCATTCGGCAAGTCTGATCCTCAGTACCGCTGGCATCGGACACGCGGTCGCTGATACGAGCGAATATCATCGGTACGGAACCGCGCAGAGTGACACTTCCCCGTTGATTATCACTAGCCGATCCGGTGAATCCGCAGAAATTATCAATCTACTGGATGTCGTCCAGCCCGGAAGGCCGGTCATCGCTGTTACCGCGTCCGAGCACAGTACGCTTGGACGCAAAGCAACTAACGTCTTGCCGTTCAAGGCGGAAGAGAAGGCGTTCTACAACACGTCTTCTTTTACCACTACGCTCTGCGTCGCAACCTCAATGGTCGCCGGATTGGCGAACAGAACCGATCTGGCACCCGCTGTTTGGCTAGCAAAGCTTGCGGAAAAAGTCGATGTCGTGGCCAACCTAGATCAGGAAGTCTTTGCTGCGGCAGCTGCCGCCATTGCGAAATCTCGCGTTGCTATCATGACCGGCCGTGGTCACCTTATCGGACTCGCCCAACAAGCATCGCTTGATTTGCAGGAAGGGATGCGCATTGCAGCAATCCCGGTATCCGGCGGCTTGCTACGTCATGGGCCGATGGAACTGATCAACCTGCCAGACAGTGTCGTTGTTATGCTCATTCCAAACGATCACATGGCTGGAATTATGGTTCGGTTGGCCTCTGACCTGGTAGGCTACGGAGCTTCAGTAGTCGCGATAGCAGCTGGCCCTGTAGATCTGCCGGCAGGCGTCAGTGTGATCCGGGTTCCCGAAACTATCCCGGAGCTAAATGCGGTTGTTTTTGCTGTTGCGCTTCAAAAACTAAACGTGTCGGTCGCCCAGGCACTGAACATGAGTACAATTGAGCCGGCCCTCATCCCCAAAATTACGAGGGTAGAATGAGTATTGATGTTCTCGCTATAGGTGACCTTACGGTCGACCAGATATTCGGCCCTCTTCGTGATCTCCCTACATGGGGAAGAGAAACCGAAGTCGATACTATGGATGTACGCTTAGGCGGAAACACCGGGAATTTCGCGCTCGCGGGCAAGGTGCTTGATCTTAACGTTGTCTGCGTGGGGCCGGTCGGAAAAGATGACAATGGCCTCTGGATCAAGAATGAAATGGAGAAGAGCGGTCTGAACACAGACCTGCTCGACTTTAGAACTGACTCTCCGACCAGTGTTACAACAGCACTCGTCAGGGAGGACGGTGAGAGGTTATTTATCACCCTCCCGGGCGCATTGGCCAAACTTGGCCAGACATTGCGCCAGTCCCGCTACTCTGATGCGAAAATCGCCTTACTTTCTGGATGGTGTCAACCTCCTCGCGTTGCAATGGACATCTTGCTTGACGCGTTCACACGATTGAGGACAACCGGGACCAAGATTGCGATCGATCTCGCATGGTCGGAAGCGAGTTGGGGCGTCCGTGATGACGTCCTGCAAATCCTTTCCCAGGTAGATTTTGCGCTAATGAATAGCGACGAGGCAGCGGCTCTCTCAGGCGAAACAGACCTGATATCTGCGGCTGAAACGATCTCTGAAAAGCTCGCCCAATCCGCCGTTCTGGTCATAAAAAATGGTGAACATGGTGCGCTCGTTAAAGAGCGTCACAAGCCTTGCGTCATCGTCCCGATTGTGTCGATGGGTGAACCGGCGCACGCGGTCGGGGCAGGCGATTGCTTCAATGCGGGATTTTTTCATGCCGTCTTCGTCCAGAAACTCGATGCGGAAGCCGCCACAGCGTTCGGATGCGATTTCGCAACGTGGATGCTGGTGCACGGCAGGGAGGCAATAGTTGATGTCTCGACTGTCTCTTCATCTCGACGTCAAGCCGGACTGAACCAATCGGGGGATCTGCTATGATGAGAGACTTACGGCTAGAGTCCGTAACAATCGCCTATGGCGAAAAAACAATCCTTGAAAATATTGATCTGACGGTTACCAGGGGCGAGATTATTTGCCTGATCGGCGCCAGCGGTTGTGGGAAATCGACACTCCTAAATGCGGTAGCAGGCCTCATACCTGTCCGATCGGGCTCGATCCTTCTGAATGATAATCCAGTCACTGGTCCATCCGCCGATCGTGTGATGGTTTTCCAGGATGACGCTGTTTTCCCGTGGATGAAGGTCCGTGAAAATGTCGAGTTCGGACTTAAGATCAAAGGTCTTCCTGAGGGTGAACGCAATCGCATCGTAAATGAGAAGCTCGCGACTGTCGAACTGTCGCATGCCGCAGATCTATACCCCAGGGAATTGTCAGGCGGCATGCGCAAGCGCGTCGATCTGGCTCGCGCGCTCGCGGTCAGTCCTCAAATGATCTTGATGGACGAGCCTTATGGTGCATTGGACGCCATGACCAAGGAACGTCTTCAAGTCCAGTTCCTGAAGGTTTGCGAAGACACAAACGCCACTTCGCTATTTGTCACGCACGATATCGAGGAAGCGCTTTTCCTCGGCGATCGCATCGTCGTGCTCGGTCGAAACCCAGGCCACGTAGCGCATGTCATTGATGTGCCGTTCGGAAAAGATCGAACCCTCGAACTCAAGCGAACCGGTGTTTTTCAGCAGCTTCGAGGGACCGTGTCGGATCTCATCGTCTAACACATCCAGTAAATTAAACCCATAAAAAAGGGGAGCCAAAAATGGCCGTTAAAACAGAGGTGCCCACCGGCAGGGCGGCCCGAACGAACAAGTTGATCCGGCAGTTATTCGTCCCACTCGTACTGGTCGCTCTGTGGTTTGCAGCAACCTGGAACGGTACCATCGACCCGATTTTTCTACCTTCACCGGCAGATGTGTGGCGCTCCTTCTTGTCGTTAGCACCGCTCTTGCCTCAGAGTCTCGCGGCGAGTGTTTCGATGACGCTTGGCGGCTTCATTGGCGGTAGTCTCCTTGGCCTCGCAATGGGGCTTACGATGGCATACAGTCGGCTCGCTCGAGAAATCTTTGGTGGCGTTCTCGATTTCTTTCGGCCTATCCCAATCTTCGCGCTGATACCTCTTTTCATTCTTTGGTTCGGTTTGGGCAAAACGCCACAAATTGTCCTCATCGTCCTGGGTACTTCGCTCGTCATTGGTGTTGCAACGATCGAGGCGATCAAGAACGTACCCGCGGTATATATTCGTGCAGGCCTGGTACTCGGCGCTCAGCGCGGGACGATCTACAGATCGATCATCCTTCCGGCAATTTTTCCCCATCTGCTCGGCGCAATTCGGGTAGCCGCTGCCTCGTCCTGGGGACTCGACGTTGCCGCCGAATATATTGGCGCGCAGGTCGGACTTGGCCATCTGATGATTATCAGAGTCCAATATCTCGACACCGCGGGCATCGTTGTGATTGTCGGCATTTATTGCCTCCTTGCCATCATTCTCGACAAGATTGTCGTCGCGCTCGAACGTCCATTAACGCGATGGACGGAAAAGGGGGCAGGCAAGGGTGTTGTTGGTTCCATAACAGGCGCCAGCTGAGTTGCAGAGGCGCGAGTGGCAGCGCTGACAAAAACAATGCCAACAAACATCAACCAAACCAGAGGAAGAACACAATGAAGAAAGCAATGAAAATTGTTGCCGGACTGTCGATAATCCTTTCCGTGCTAGCATCCGGGAGCACGGTGGCACAGGCGCAAGATGCAAAAACTGTGCACGTTGGGATCACGCCATATTTTGATTATATGCCATGGGTCATTGCTAAGGAAAAAGGGCTCGACAAGGAACTCGGCATTGACCTGGATCTCGTGACCATAACGAACACCGCCGCAGGTGTCGCCGCAATGCGTCAGGGAAGCCTCGACATCGTCTCATCTTGCCACGTTTGCGATTTCCCGCTCTATCAGGCTGTCCCTGCGCTACGCAGTTTTCTGATCACGGACCAGTTCAAGGGGTTTATCGTTATTGGTCGAAAGGGAACCGATACGTTTGCCGACCTGGCTCCCAAGATCGGTGCAGAAAAAGCGAAAGAGCAAATTCTCAAGGGGTTCAAAGGTAAGGAATTTCCGACAGTTCTGTCCAGCTACCGTCCTCTTCTGACCGCAGCTCTCGGTCAAGTTGGACTAACTGTTGATGACATCAACGTCATCGAATCCGGGGACGATGCACAGGCTGCATTGGCCTTTCAGCGTGGCACCGGCGACTACTATATGGGTAGTTTGCCGCAAGAGACCAAGCTTCTTGCAATGCCGGACAAGTACGTGAACGTTGGCGGCCATGAAATTCTCGGCCCGGCAGGACTGTGGTACTCAACGATGGTTTCGACGCAGGGTTGGCTTGATAAAAACGAGGACACTGCATTGAAGCTGGCAGCGATCTGGTATCGCGTCTCTCGTTATGCCGACGAACACTTCGAGGAAGTCGCGCCACTTTGGGTCAAGGCAACAAATGAACGGGCTGCGGCGTCATTCACGGTCGATGAGTTCAAGAACACGTTCCAGTTGATGGCTTTTCCAACGCTTGAGAAAGCCAAGACTACGGTCTTCAATCCCGAGTCCGATGTCTACTGGAAGCACTCTGTAGACTTCTATGAGAAGCAGAATGCCGATCAACTTCCAAGCGGCGTGGACCCTGCAACAAGGGCACTCGAAGAGAAATATTACGACAAGCTTGTCGCAAACAAAAAGCTTACCGACTGGGTCAACAGCCCGCTCAAGTAAAGGCCACAGATCGAGCTGAAACACCGGCTCTACGGAGCCGGTGTTTCGTCAGAGTCATAGACGGTGAACCGAAGGAGCCCGACCAATGACGTCGATTCGCCTTTACTGCATGACTGGCGGTACACTTCATTTCGACCAAGGTGTGTTTACACATATGCTGGGAATGGGTCGGCGAATGAAAGCACCCACACCCATATTCCTAGTTGATCACCCGAAAGGTAAAATTCTGTTCGAGACAGGATTGCACCCGAACGCGGCTGTCGATCCGGTGGGGCAATGGGGTGAAGAACGCGCGGTTGATTGGGCGGCCGAGTTTGAGCCAGAACAGGCCGTTGACCGGCAGTTGGCAGCCCTTGGTATTAGACCCGAAGACATCAGCTTTGTTGTTATGTCATGCCTTTATCCGGATCATGCCGGCGGCATGCATCTGTTCCCGAACGCAAAGTTCATTGTTCAATTCCGTGAACTACAAGACGCATGGTGGCCGGATAGACGCCTCACCAAAAGCTACGCCTATCCGGAAATTCAGGAAATCCGAGACCTCGATTATCTCGAACTGCACGATGAGGACTATGATCTGTTTGGCGATGGCTCTGTCGAAATCCTCTTCACACCGGCTCACACGCGCGGTGAACAATCGCTTGTCCTTAGGCTGCCGAATACGGGCACGATTGTGCTCCCTGCTGGAATTTTTCCGCAGAAGGCGAATTACGTGAACAATGTGATGACGGGAACGCCCATGGTCGATCCCGCTACTGCACATCGATCAATGGCGCGGCTGAAGCGTATTGCAGAACGCGAGAATGCCATGGTGATCTTTCATCACGACATTGACGCTTGGGATGACATCCGCAAATCCCCACACTTCTACGACTAGATCGAAAATCCTTTCATTGCGTAGCGCTCGGCGACTGATCGAGCATGACCGAACTGACATCAACAACAGGAAACAGCACCCGATGACTACGCAAATGTATCAAGAGATCATGGAAATTCCATCCGCGATCGCGTCGCTCATTGAGCGATCTGGTGCCGAACTGAAGCAAGTCGGCAAAACTTTCGAGAAACTAAATCCTGCAGCCATAGTTACTATCGCGCGCGGCTCGTCAGATCACGCCGCGCATTTCCTAAAATATGCTATCGAACTCAATGTCGGTATTCCCGTAGCTTCGCTCGGCCCATCCCTCGTCTCCGTCTATAACGCTAGATTGAAGTTGGACCGATGTGGAGCTCTAGCGATCTCCCAGTCCGGCAAAAGTCCCGACATCGTAACGCTAGCGGAAGCGGTTAGAAACGGTGGCGCATATACGGTCGCGGTGTTGAATACGATTCAGTCCCCTCTGGCGAATGCCTCCACCGTAGCGGTAGACATCGCCGCAGGCCCTGAGACTGCTGTGGCCGCGACGAAGTCGTTCGTCAACTCCGTGGTGGCGGGCTTACTTCTGATTGCGGCATGGACGGACGATGAGAAACTCGAGCGCGCAGTCAAGTCACTCCCGGAACACCTGTCAAATGGCTCTGATGCCAAATGGCCTGAGCTTGCGGCCGCGTTAGAGGGCCAACAGTCCTGTTACATTATCGGAAGAGGCCCCAGCGTTGCTATCGCTGCCGAAGCTGCCCTAAAGTGCAAAGAGACCTGTGAGCTTCATGCTGAAGTTTACTCCTCAGCTGAACTTATGCATGGTCCAGTTTCGCTTGTATCACCAAAATTTCCTATCTTGGCGTTCGCCGCAAGAGATCTTGGGGAAGGTTCCGTGTGTGCAGTTGCAGATCAACTAGCGTCGAAACGAGCCAACGTGTTCGTCACCTCCGAGAATGCAGAAGTGGCGACACGCTTGCCGTTTATTGCAACAGGGCATCCTCTCACCGACGCGCTAGCTCAAATAGTCCCATTCTACAGATTTGTGGAAACACTCGCACGGCAAAGGGGATTGAATCCAGACGCTCCGCCAGCGCTCATGAAAGTTACCGAAACTCTTTGAACTTATAGACAACGCTCATTCCATCACGCGCCGCCGGTCAGCTTTCGATTTGTTAGAGGAATTCTTCTTTCGTGCAGAGCACGAAATCGGCAATGATTATCCGTTAGCGCGAACATATTGTCTGCCGGCGGACGCTACCATGGTGACGGCAACAGCTCGCTTTATGCCTTGGTAGCTATTTCTTTGTCCCAATAGCCGTACTTGTTCGCGATATGATTTCGTATCTCTAGCTAACATTCCGAGCTCAGACTTGCGCCTCAAAAAATATACGCAAGACACGGTCTCAGACATACATTTCGGCGGCCTATCGTTATTGTGGAAATTGCAGGAACTGACAACGATATGACGAATTACTTCTGACGAAACCACACGCTAATTCGCCCTGTCCAGCAGCAATTTTGAAGAGGTTATCCTGAGTACTCCGGTATACCGACTAGTCCAGCAACGTCCTAATATTATTCTGTTCCAGCAGGGCGCGACTTTTAGCATTCTCTTCAGTGACTAAGATGTCGATAAGGGACAGAGGGCCAATTTTGTAGGCGGCGGCCGTACCGATTTTGTCAGAAGTAGCGATAGCCACGACTTCTGCGGCGGCGCTGATCATTGCGGACTTTATTGCCACTTCATCATAACCCGAAGTTGTCAAACCTAGATCCTCATGAATTCCATGGACACCAATAAAGCACAGATCAGCACTCATCGAATGGAGTTGCTCCAAAACCCTCGCGCCAAGCGTCATCTGACTTCGTTTGTCAAAGACGCCCCCAAGGAAGATTATTTCTAGATGAGCGTGTTCGTTGGTGACTGTCGCAATTAGGGGGCTGTTCGTCACGATCGTCGCCCTCAAGTCCTTTGGCAGCTGCCGGACCAATTCTAGATTAGAAGTCCCGCCATCAACGATGACGACCTGATCTCGGAGCACAATCTGAGCCGCGCGCCGCGCTAGTCTGACTTTTTGTTCGGCGGAAACTTTGTACCGCCCCTGAAAGGGGAGGGTGCCAGGCGAGATCGGGAGAGCTGCCCCATGGACGCGTTTGATAAGACCTTCCGCCGCCATTTCGCGGAAATCGCGTCGTGCCGTGTCTGTCAATCGGCTCGGAATGTTGACCCCTTATCGGCGTCCAATCTTCACCCCCCTGTAGCCGATCAGCGCTTGGCCTGCCCGGCGCTGGCCGGGGTTGCAGAGGGTAGGCCAAGTGCGGGTGATGTCGTTCTTCGTCTTTAGCTTTGAGAGCGGTTCTTGAAGCGCCAGGATTCGTTTCCGGTCTCGACGATCTCGCAATGATGGGTCAGGCGGTCGAGGAGCGCCGTCGTCATCTTGGCATCGCCGAACACTGTCGGCCATTCACCGAAGGCGAGGTTCGTGGTGACGATGATCGAGGTGCGCTCGTAGAGCCTGCTGATGAGGTGGAACAGGAGTTGGCCTCCGGCCTGAGCGAAGGGCAGATAGCCGAGTTCATCGAGGATGATGAAGTCCAGGCGATTGAGGTAGTCGGCCGTTCGTCCCTGCTTTCCGCTGCGCGTTTCCGTTTCCAGGCGGTTGACCAGATCGACGACATTGAAGAAGCGACCACGCGTTCCGTTGCGGATCAAGGCACGGGCAATCGCAATGGCCAGGTGGCTCTTTCCTGTTCCCGTGCCGCCGACGAGAACGATGTTACGTTGGTCGGCGACGAAGGTGCCGGCGGCCAGCTCCCGGACCAGGGGTTCATTGACGGGTGTATCGGCGAAGTCGAAGTCGTCGATGTCCTTGGCCAGAGGCAGCTTGGCGATGCTGAGCTGGTAGCGAATGGACCGGGCCTGCTTCTCGGCGATCTCCGACTGCAGGAGGTCACCGACAATGCGCGGCGGTTCGTGCTGTCGCTTGATGCCGTTGCCCATGACCTCGTCATAAGCGCTGCGCATTCCGTAGAGCTTCAGCGTGCTCATCAGTTCGAGAACCTGTGTGCGTTCCATCAGCTTGCCCTCCTGAGCCTGTCATAGCGGGCGCAGTCGGCGACCGGCTCATGGGTCAATCGAAGCGCATCGGGGGTTTGAAGAGTTGCCGCTGGAGCCGGATCACGACTGCGGGCCAGAATGTTGATGATCACCGAAGCAGAGCAAACGCCGTGATCCAGTGCCTCTTGGCAGGCCGCATCGACAGCCGTCAGACCATCGGTCGGAACGCAGGCAAGGATGGTAACCATTTGCCGATCACCGGCATGGACTGACTTCAGGCGCTTGCGGACCTTCTCCATCGCCGCTGGCAGTGCCCAGTCCCTGAACGGTGCACCATTGCGCAGAGCTCCGGGTTTGCGAGCCAGAACAGGCACATAATGCCAAGGATTGTAGGCTGTCTCGCCCCGGCCAAAACAACGCTGATGCTCTCCGACATTGACCCCGTCCTGCCGGATAACGATCCGGTCGGCATAGGCATGCACCTCGACGGGGCGGCCGACGGCAGTCGAGAGAACTGAGTATTTGTTGTTGTCGAAACGGACCGTGCAGGTCTTTGACACCGAGGCCGGGACGCTGTGGAAGCCGTCGAACGGCCCGACGTAATGCACGAGGCTGCCGCGCTCCTCCTCGAACACCTGCCAGATCATTCGCTCGGTCTGCTCGGGATGACGGTGCGCCCTGGCATAGGCGATGCATTTGTCGAGTAGCCAGACATTCAGCTCATCCAGGCTTTTGACCCGTAGGCGCGGGGTGAAGAAGCGTTCACGCACCAGACCGACCTGGTTCTCGACTTGCCCTTTCTCCCATCCGGATGCCGGCGTGCAGGCAACAGGTTGAACCAGATAGTGGCTGCACATCTGCAGGAAACGGCGGTTATATTGCCGTTCCTTGCCGACGAACACAGTCTCGACCGCGGTCTTCATGTTGTCGTAAATGCCGCGCGTGCAGGTGCCTCGGAAGAAGTCGAAGGCCTTGTCGTGCGCATCGAACACCATCTCCTGGCTCTCGCGCATATAGGCTCGGGCAAACATCATCCGGCTGTGGCAGAGCCGGACATGCGCTACCTTCACAGTCGTCGTCACCCCGTTGATCAGAATGATCTCGTGACTCCAGTCGAACTGGTAGGCCTCGCCTGGCGCGTAATAGAGCGGAACGTAGGCCTCAGCTGTGACAGCTCCCCGGCTCCTCGACCAGCCTTTTGCATAGCGCCGGATCGCATCGTAGCTGCCGTCATAACCAAGACCCCGAAGCTCCTCGTAAATCCGGATCAGAGTCAGTTGCTCCCGAGAAGGCTTGCCCTCGTTGGCGGCCAGAAAGCGTTCGATCTCAGCCTTCCAGATGCCGGTCTTCGGTAATGGTTGCCGTTCTCGCTCATAAGAGAAGTCGGTCTCATTGGACCGCAATATCTTGCGGACCGTGTTGCGCGAGACATGCAGCTCCCGGACGATCTTCTTCACCGACCAGCCCTGCACATGGAAGGCTCGACGAACACGCGCAATCGTATCCACTCGCTTCAACTCCTCCTCCATCCGTCGTCAAAAAACGGATGGTCAGACGAAACATGAAGGGGGTCAAAATTGGACGCCGATCACCCCGCCAGAGGGGTCAATATTCCACGCCGAAACACACCTCCAGGTCGCCGAAGCGCGCCATGGCCGTTTTCTGTGGCTCCAGCGGTCAGCGATCGAAGCCACCGTCTCCTTTTGACGGAGAGGCTTCTCCCAGGTCGGCGCGGTGGGCTGAAACGCGACGAGATCACCAACCACCGTGAGGGCCTCCGTAAATCCGATTCCACGAAGATAGCTTGCGAGCGCAAACACATCGCCCTTGGCATCCGAACGGGCGTCGAACCAGCCCCTGTCGTCATGGATGACGATAATGATGTCGTCGTCGCGCCGGAATTTTACCGCCCGGCGCGTGCTCTCTTTTCGGTCTATCGCGAAGCCTTCATGCTCAAGGACGGCTGCGCAGCCCACCCGGGTACGCAGCTCTTCGATGTCATTCTTATTCATTTCGCTCCCTCTGCTTTCCTGACTGTTCGGACTGGCAGCGCCCAGGCCGCGAAGATGGAAGCGCGCAAGGGCGCGGTTCGCAATGTGCAGATCTGCGGGACAAGCTCGCGGCGAAGCCTCCCTTGCGCGCGCATCAGCGCAAGCGGCACGCCTTCCCCCGAAGGGGTGATCGGCTCAATGAGCCGATCCATAGGCAAAGGGGTCATATTCGTGCTTATGCACAGATGCACATAACAATGATTATGATCCGTGGGAGATTATGGCCTCCTCGCGGTGAGATCGCCTGAGACTGCGCAGCCCGGGGTCAACCGAGCTGCGCATAATCCCGCCCCGACTGGCGTGCCGGAATACTACGTGAATGAAGTTGGAAAATAGCCACCACACATGCCGTTAGCGGCGATTGTCTTCTAACCGATAAGCAACATCGATCCCGCGGCAGGTCGCCAATTGCGGCGCCTCAGACTAAGTTTAGACTGCAAGAGGCCACAGGCTGAGCAAAAAAAAGCGAAGTGAGAGCCGGCGGAAACAGGCGCAAATTCCTCGATTCTTGAAACTGGAGAAAGTCATCACGACAACATGGCATCTGGACAACCTCAGCGAAAAGGAGACCAGACATGCCAACACCGAAACATTTGCGGCTCAGAACTGAAGATCCCGACAATATCCTTTGGCCCCACATCGGGCTTTTATCGAACTACCTCGCCCAAGGTCGTTATCACGATACACGCCGGCGAAAATACATCGCGAGCGCATTGCACTTTGGAGAATGGCTGGCAGCGGAGAGCATCATGCCGGAGAGGATGGACGAGAATTCCATACGACGCTTCATCACGGAGCATCTGGTCACATGCTCTTGCGACCATAAAACACCGCACAGTGTTATCGTGATGAGGGCCGCTCTCAATCATCTACTGCGTGTTCTCAAGGCAAATGGAGTCGTCCGCAATACAGAACCGAGTGAAACGGATGGCGAAATCGCGCGTTTCGACGAAAAAATGCTCAAGGTCTGGGGATTGTCAAAAGATACCAGGCGGCATCGTTGCGCAATCATTCGCCGATTGCTCGACGCGCACGGATACAGCAATGCAGCTGGAATCGCCTGGCTGAAACCGACCGGCCTGCGAAACTTTGTCATGGGTGCCGAACCGCGTAAGCCCGCAACGATCCGAAGCATCGCGGGAGCAGTTCGTTGCTATCTGAGATATCGCGCTATCATTGGCGACCACGTCCGGCACCTCGAGCGGGCGATACCAACGCCAACATTCAGGCCAGCCGCCGAGTTACCGCAAGGGCTGACACCCTCCGAGTTGCAGCAGCTACTTGCGTCCTTCGTCACGACCGACCGCAACCAGAGAAGAGCATATGCAATTGTCCGGTGCCTCGCCGATCTGGGCCTGCGGTCGCTGGAGGTCGTCCGGTTGACGCTTGATGATATCGATTGGGAAAACGGCATCATCAACGTGCCGGCAACCAAGACCAGGCGCCGTGACATCATGCCATTGCCAACATCGACGGGAGAGGCGATCGCTGACTATCTGATAAATGAACGGCCCGCGACCGAACAGCGGGAGATATTCGTCCGACATGTCGCGCCAGTGGGCAGGCCGGTTGGCAGGCGCGTCGTGCAAAAGGCGCTTCATGCTGCCTATCGACGGTTGGGATGGCAGCATACCAGGGTCCATATTCTTCGCCACACAATAGCAAGCGTGTTGGCCAATGATGGTGTCCCGTTGAAACAGATCGCCGACGTCATGCGCCATCGTAGCGTGGTGACGACCGCCGGCTATGCCCGCGTCGACACTGTCCGGCTTTCCGCCGTTGCATTGCCTTGGCCGGGAGAGATCGCATGACGATGCAGTCAACGATGCTTACCCGAGTGGAAAGTTATCTCGCCGAACGGCGTCACCTCGGCTTCAAACTCGACCGCTCTGGTAGCCAAATGCTATCATTTGCTCGCTTTGCGGATGCAAATGGACACAATGGCCCACTGGATTCCAGAATCATTCTGGATTGGGCCAGAGGCCAAGCTGCGAACAGTGATCCCTTCACCTGGGCGCAGCGGGTCAATGTTCTGCAGCCGTTTGCGCGCTATCTCGCGACAATCGAACCGGGCACGTGTTTCCCGGAAACCAGCCCGTTCGGCAGTTCGAAGCGACGGCTCGCTCCCCATATCTTCACATCACAAGAATTGCGGTCTCTTGTTGCCGACGCGCGTCAAGTGCAGCGGGTGCGGGCCGCCGGGCCACTTATGCTGCCTCCACTGATCGGGCTATTGGCTTCGACCGGTTTGCGGATATCGGAAGCGCTCGGACTACGGATGGGTGACGTGGATCTCGACACGGCCCAGATTACCGTTCGGTTTGCTAAGTTCGGACGCAAACGCCTTGTCGCCCTCCATCCATCATCCGTCACGGCATTGGGAGAGTTCATCGCTGAACAGCGGGGAGCTTTCCGATGCGGGGCTTCCGAACCCTTCTTCAAGGACGAACTGACGGGCGAAGCGCTCGCGTATCGCGAGGTGCTGCGTGGATGGAAACAACTGACGCTCAGGCTTGGAATTGTTCCGCGGGGCGAACATTCGTCCGTTCGTCTTCACGATCTGAGGCACACATTCATATGCCGACGTCTTCTGGAGTGGCAGGCACACGGCACAGATATCGACGGCGCCATGTTGATGTTGTCGACGTATGTGGGACACGTCAATTTACGCGATACCTACTGGTATATTGAGGCCGTACCGGAGTTGATGGCTCTAGCTGGGGACCGCTTCGAAAAGCTCAACAACAAGGTAGGAGATGGCGACCATGGCTAACCTCTCGCCTTCGTTCGCGACCTTGCTTCAAAGCTTCTTCATCGACCATCTGAGACAACAGCGTGCCGTCAGCACCTGCACGGTCGCTGCCTATCGCGACACGTTCAAGCTGTTCCTTGCTTATGCGCAAAAGGCGACCGGCAAATTGCCTACCGATCTTTCCCTTGCCGATCTGAATGCCGAGACCGTCCTTGCGTTTCTGGATCATCTCGAACGAGACAGGGGTAACAGCGCCCGGAGCAGAAATGCACGACTGTCGGCGATCCGGTCCTTCCTGAAATATGCCGCACATGAAGATCTGACGGCCATCGGTGTCATCGAGCGTTGTTTGGCAATCCCCCAGAAGCGGCATGACAAGCCAGTTCTCGGATACCTGACCAGGCCCGAGATGGAAGCCATCATCGGAGCGCCAGACTCCCGAACATGGGCGGGCCGACGAGATAGGGCACTGTTCGCGCTCCTCTACAATACCGGCGCTCGTGTCTCCGAGGCCATCGGTCTTCGCGTCGGCGATGTGGTGTTGGAGGTATCGCCCGTTGCCCATCTGTTTGGGAAGGGAAGGAAGCGTCGCAGCGTTCCCCTCTGGAAGGAGACAGCGAAAACACTTCGGCAATGGGTCACTCACCTGGAGAACACGGCACCAGACGCTTATCTATTCCCTAGCAAGGCTGGTGGGCAGATCTCGCGGTCGAATGTTACTCATCGACTTGGCCTGGCAGTAGCTGCAGCCAGTCATGAAGTTCCAAGCCTCGCGAAAAAGACGATCTCGCCCCATACATTCCGTCATACGACCGCAATGCATCTGTTGCAGTCGGGCGTGAACATTACGGTCATCGCGCTCTGGCTTGGGCACGAGGATCCCAGCACTACCCACATCTACATGGAGGCGGATCTCGCAATGAAGACGGCTGCTCTCAACCGCCTTCAGCCAATCAGCGCCGCAGCCGAACGTTACCGGCCGCCAGATCAGTTGATGGCATTCCTGCAGTCACTGTGATTATGCGCAGCTCGGTTGACCCCGGGCTGCGCAGTCTCAGGCGATCTCACCGCGAGGTGGCCATAATCTCCCACGGATCATAATCGTTGATGATGGCGTCTTCATCGCCGTCATACTCGGCGGAAGGCATGACGCCGATCTCGCCATCGATTTCGAAGAGGGTGACCGGGACCATCAGGGTCCGGGCAAGATCGAAAGCGTGGTTCTGTGCGAGGCTGAGATCCGACATGTGAGGCTCCATCCTTTGGCGGGGCCAATCCCCGCTCGATGGCGCCCGTTCGATCCGGACCCGGCCGCGGTCACCTCAGCGGCGCAGCCAGAGAGGTCGCAGCTTGTCTAGCGAACCCTTTGGGGTTGACCGTCAAGGACGGGACTGGATTAGGGATGCCAGACAAGAGAGCTGGGTCGGAAACTCCGATGGGTGGAGCATCTTTGCGCTCGGCCTGAATTGACCTGCCGCTTACTGATCAGGCGACCGGCAGGTTCCGATACAATGAAGGAGTTGGACGGTTGCTGTTTGCCCCTTTCCGAAAGGGAAACTGTGCAGCAACACTCGATGGTGTCAGACTTTCTTCGTGATTTAATGCGTGAAGGGTGAAAGCCCGAAGGCAAAAGACTCGCGCGCCAAAGCCCGACAGGGCACATTAGCCTAGACTGTGGAGGCCTCGTTCTCGCCATGTGCAACGATCGCGAACGACACGTCCGTTGTGTCGGAATCTGCTCGTTGATTTCAGTTTTGTCTTTCGGTCCATCGATGAAGATCGAAGGCTGACCAATATTTAGATATAAAAATTGGTCAGTATTCATGCACCGATTGCTAGTGACCAAAGTTTGTATATAATCTTCGGTCAGAAGGTAGGACAACTATGCCGGATCCCACATCGGACACTCTCGAACGTATTCACCAAAGGATTGCCGGGGCGGCACCTTCGGGCGTCTGGTCGCGTGCGGATTTCCTGGATATCGCAACACCGAACGCTGTCGAAAAGGCGCTACAGAGGCTGGCCCGCCGCGGCGACATCCGACGCCCTCATCGTGGCCTCTATGACAAGCCGGGTATCAGTCAGCTGACCGGCAAGATGGTTTTTCCGCCACGCGCTTCTTTCATCGATGCGATCGCACGGCGCGACAAGCTTCGTGTTTGCGTCGACGGCATGACGGCTGCCAATGATCTTGGCCTGACGACGGCCGTTCCGGCCAGGTCGACGATCTATGCGGACACATACCCCCGGACCATTGAGATCGAGGCCAATGCCGGTGACACGCAGGCCACGAAACCGGTCATCTATATCCTAGACTTCAAGCGAATTTCAGCAAAGACAGCTTTCTGGGCGGGCCGGCCTGCTATGCGGGTAATCCAGGCCCTCCACTGGTTTCGCGATGAGCGATCCAATCTGGAGACCATCGTCGATGGTATCGTCCGTTATCTGGTACGAAGCCCGAATAGGCAGCCGATCGTCGAGGATCTGCGCGAAAACATCCACGCCATCCCTGCCTGGATGTACCAGGCAATAGAAACGATAACACGCGACCCGCGGCCCCCGGTGGATGAAGACACTCCAACGGACCAGGATGGGAAGGATGAACATGCGCCAGAGCTTCATTGACGTCCTTCGCTCAAGCACCGACGAGCAGAGAGCGCTGTTCTCCGCCGCTGCGTCCGATCTGGAGACCCGGGCCGAGAATATTGAGAAGGATCTCTACGTCTGCTGGGTGCTCGACTTCCTGTTTAACCGACGGAGGGACGATGCTATCGGACTTTATTTCAAAGGTGGGACCAGCCTCAGCAAGGCATATGGGCTGATCCAGCGTTTTTCCGAGGACATCGACATCGGCATCTACAAGGCGGACCTGAAAGTTCCTCTCGAGGCCGACATTGCGGCGCTCTCCTCCGTCACTCAACAACAGAAGGCATTGGCGGAACAGGTAGACGAGGCAGCACGGCATTACATTTCCGGGCCACTGAAAAGCTTACTCGACGAGGAAATTGCCACGGTCGAAAGAGAGAGCGGACAAACAGGACATTTCACGCTCAGCTTCGGGTACGATTCCTACCGGAAAAAGGAAGCGCACGACGTTCTGGTTCTGGGATACAGAAGCGTCTTTGATACGAGCGGCGGCTATGTCGAGGCGGCGGTGCGCATCGAAGGCGGAGCACGCCCGGATCCGGTGCCAGCCGAGATGCGGCAGATTACCCCCTACATCGCATCGGAAATGCCAGCCGGTTCGGATCTCACGATCTCCAATGTGATTACCGTCAAACCGGAACGGACCTTCTGGGAAAAGGTCCTCATTCTTCATGCCATGACGGAAATGACCGAAAAGCGAAACACGGACCAGAATGCGGAAAGAAAGGTCCCCGACCTCAACCGATATTCTCGACACTACTATGATGTGCACCAAATTTGGACGCATCCCGACTACGGGAAGGCGACCGCATCCATGCTCGATCTTGCCGAAGCATGCCGGCAGCACAAGGAACTGATGTTCCGCGCGCCGGACCATTGTTATGATCGGGCAGTACCCGGCAGCTTCCGGCTGGTGCCGACGGTCGATATGCGTAGGAAACTGGCGACCGACTACGAGAGAATGTCGGCCATGATCTTTGCGACACCGCCCAAATTTGAGGCCGTCATGACAAGCATCGAGGATCTGGAGCGTTTGCTCAACAAGGAGCCGGTATGAGCACGAAACCCGCCCTCGAGAGCGCGCCGATCGCTGTAGCGCACGACGTCCTGCGCCATGGAGAATCGGTTGCGGCGGCCTCGGAGGCGGCACACGTCAGTCGCCGGCAACTCCACAGATGGTTTTATCGCCATCTCGGCATCGGCGTCCAGGAACCAAACCGGCGCGGGTTCGGTTCACGCCTCACCGAACGGGTGGTACCTGCCTATTTCAAGGGGACGGCAGCCACGCGATACCCTTCAGACGGGGTGGAGTACGATCTAAAAGGCACTGCGCGACCGGACGAGACCGACCGCATACAGGATTGATCATGGGACAGAGTTTAGACCGTCGCCGCGTCGCGGTCCTCGTTGTCGAGGACGAACCGCTTCTGCTAATGGACGCAATGGACATGATTGAAGACGCGGGCTTCACGGCCTACGGCGCGGGCAATGCCGACGACGCAATCCACCTAATGGAAAAACATCCCGACATCCGCGTTCTATTCACCGACGTCCACATGCCAGGCTCCATGAACGGGTTCAATCTCGCACGCGCGGTACGTGACCGCTGGCCTCCGGTCTCGATCATCCTGGCATCGGCACACGTCAACGTCACGGACGAAAAGGTGCCGGAGAACGGACTCTTCTTCGCGAAGCCATATCCGCCTGCAACAGTCGTGAAGGCGCTAAAAGCTATCGCCGAGCATGTCACACAGTTTGGTTGAGGTCCTAGTTTGCACGGGTGCGTCGCGCGGTTCGGCCATGCCTGGGCGACGTATACGGCGACAGTCCAGTGGCTAATCTCCCCGACCCCTGTCGCTCGGGTCGCGAAGTTCGCCGCCGGAACGTCTTGAACCAGCGCGTTCGCAAAGTTCCGGGATGAACTGATGATATCACCTGCAAAAGGTGGTTCTATCAACTTAGATTGCGACGCTACGGGGTTTCACTCCCGACGCAGGGTAGTGTGATCCGGACCGCACCAGCCTTTCTCCACGCAGTATTGCTCCGCGGCTTGAATGGCCGCGCGCTGGTTCGAAAACGGTCCTGCGAGAGTATGCTCCTCGCCACGGAAAGAGATGAGCACGCTCTTCGAAAACACGTCGAATATTATGCTCAGTCCTTTTTCGTACCGCATTGATATCTCCTCATTCAATTGAAATCGAATATCCTCAGTTCGCAATCTACCGTCGCACAACCGGTCCACGTGCGGTGGTCAAAGTCCGGGTTCGCAGGGATGGCAAATCTACCACCCGGCGAACCGAGCGGTAGATTGGCGAGCTGCTGGCAGCAGAGTTCAAGCTGCTAGTACTCGGCCCAGCCGCTGGATTTTGCCCCGCTGCCGTCACGTCGTGCACGCGCAGGTGTCACCGAGGGAGATCTGGCCATCATATTGGCTGCTTGCCGAAGGCGCTGGACGTGCGTGGTGGAGGTCCCGGCTCCGGCAAGTTGAAAGCCCGAAACGATTTCTCGCAGTCGTGAAGCTTCGGCAACGAGTGTAGCGCTGGAGGCGTTCGTCTCTTCGACCATCGCGGCGTTCTGTTGCGTGACCTGATCCATTTGATTGATGGCGGTATTGACTTCGTTAAGTCCCACTGCTTGTTCTCGGGCCGAAGTGGCGATTGATATCATGTGGTCGTTGACGTTGGAGATCGCGCTCTCGATGCTCTTGAGGGCTTCTCCGGTGTCACGCACGAGCCGGACGCCGCTTTCCACTTCGGAGCTTGATCCGCGGATGAGTTCTTTTATCTCCTTCGCGGCCTGCGCCGAGCGCTGTGCCAATTCCCTGACTTCCTGCGCGACGACCGCAAAGCCTTTTCCGGCTTCGCCAGCGCGCGCCGCCTCTACCCCCGCATTCAGCGCCAAAAGGTTCGTCTGAAACGCGATTTCATCTATCACGCCGATGATACTCGCGATTTGGTTCGCAGAGGCTTCGATGCGCCCCATGGCGTTCACGGCGTTGGCGACCACCGTGGCGGAATGCTTGGCACTGACCGTCGCATGCGCCGCGGCTTCCCGCGCTTCCTCGGCGCGCTTTGACGAGTTTGTGAGGTTCGCGGTGATCTGGTCGAGTGCCGCAGCGGTCTCCTCAAGGGAGGCAGCCTGCTGCTCCGTTCTCTTCGAGAGGTCGTCGGCGCTCTGGGCAATCTCACGCGTACCGCCATCCAGAGCATGCGTGGTATGAGCGACCGACTCGACGGTTTTACCGAGACGCATCACCGCCGAATTCAAATCGTTGCGAAGTGTTTCGAATTCCGCGGCGAAAGGTTCGGTGATCTGAAACGAAAGGTCGCCGTCAGCAAGACGGCGCAGGCCGTCGGCAATCCCGGAAGTCGCTTCAGCAAGGCGTACGTTGGCAGCTGCTTCCGTTTCCGCTTTCATACGGTCTCGCTCGGCTTCCGCCTGCGCGCGGTCGCGTGCTGCGGCCTCCTCCAACCGGCCCTTTTCAATGGCGGCCTTCCTGAACGTCTCGACGGCTTCGGCGATAGAACCGATCTCGTCCTTTCTTCCCGCGAAAGGTATCGCGCGACCGGTCTGGCCCGCAGCGAGGTTCGCAATGGAACCCGTTATGATCTCGATCGGCCGGGCGACACAGAAGTAGGCGAAGTAGACGATCACTCCCATTATGAGAACCGAGACGCCGATGGCGATATAGCTCGTCTGCACCGTCCAGCTGTATGATGCCTGGCTTGCGGTATAGGCATCTTGTGCGCCCTTGGTGTTGAAGTCCACAAGGGCGTCGAGGTCTTCGGCGATCCGGTCACCGACAGGTCCCAGCTCGGTGCTGACAGCGTTGATGGAAGCTAGAAGGCCCCGGGATTTGAAGGATCCGGTAATGCCTGATCCAGTGACCACGTAGCCGTCGAAGACATCTATCACGCGACCGATCAACGCTTCTTCCGTAGGGGTCATCGGTAGGCCCCTGTATAGGTCAGCCTGTTTCCGGAAGTCAGCGATCGCAGCCGTAATAGCGCCGTCGGCCTTCTGCAACTGGTCCTCAGACTGAGCCATTATGTAGTTTCTGTAAGCCAGTCGAAGGTCACCGAGCGCGACGTTCATTTCCTTCGCCGACGACACGCTCGGCAGCCAGTTTGTCGCTATACTTCCAACGTTGAAGTTTATGGCAGATATCTGTCCCACCGCGAATGTCGAAAACGCCAGGAACAGGATTCCCGCGAGTATCACCAACGATGGGAGCGCCGTCTTAATGCTGGGTCGTGCCATTGTCATCTTTCTAGGTCGGCGCGCCCTGGGCGCCGTTGTTGATGCAACGCTGAAGTCATCTCGCTTGCACACTGGGCCGCGGGAGCCCGCGGCACTGAAATCAGATACTTGATGTACCAGATGGTCAAATTGCTCATGAAGTTGTACTAAAATGCTAACGGAAACGCCTTGTCAGCGCGCTCGACCGCCTTCTTCGCTTTCGGTATCAAACCTGCGCGTTAATTGTGTTTTCCGACTTCGATAAAAGAGATGACCGTCGGCTCGTGATGGCTGGACCCTTCCTGGACCCGCGAGGTGAGGAGAGTCCGCAACGGGATGGCAGGTCGCCGGACCGCTGGCGGGCCACTGTACATTGACGCCTGAAGTGTGAGTGGCCTCCTCGGATCGCCAGCGCGCTGGGCCATCCGAAATGCAACGCCTGGACGGCTCGAAGCGCAGTCAGCGCGTCCGTGTCTGTTTGGGAGTTTCGCCAAACCGCTTTCGGTATCTTCGAGAAAAGTCCGCGTGATGCTGAAAACCCCAGGCATTTGCGATCTGCGATATGTAGCCTGGAGCGAAGCCTCGCTTGAGGGCATCGTGGACGCGGTCAAGTCGACATTCGATAATGTACTGAACCGGAGTTATGCCTTTCGATTCCCTGAAAGCGATCTGCAGACTGCGAACGCTGACCCCTGCGGCGAACGCGATCTCGGACACGGTTATCGGACTTGCTAGGTTCGCTTCGATGTAATCGAGGGCGTTTCGAAGCACGCGGTTGTTTACCTGGTCGGCTGTTGGTCTAACGGCCGCCGTTGTTGGCCAGCAGGACAGCAGGTGGAAGACGAGCAGTTCCTCAACTATCGGAAAAGACAGCGGATTATGGTCTCCGTACTGCTGGAGGTTGTCGTGCAAGCGGATGAGCGCGGTCCTGAAGATGCGGATCTGAGGTATGTTCACGTCGACGACGGGCACGAAGCATGCGAACGTGCTACGTTCCTCACCGTACAGCGCCTGCATTTTCTGGAATATGCTCACGGATGCGATTGTACAGCTTATCATACTGGCGCTCCGGGAAGTCCGCTCATACTCCATATCCCGAAAAGGTATGATAACGCCTTGTCCCCGGTCGATGTTGACCTCTTCCCGACCGTCCTTACGCGCCAAGCCTCCGCTTATAGGGAATCGGATAGTCACCAGATCCGAGACAACACGGGGACGGGCCTCGAAACCTGTCGCGGACTCCGTTTTCCAAACACAGAAATCTCGAATTTTAGTCCCGCCGAAATTGAGACGGACCGGCTCTCGACCAAGAGAAGTGAATCCAACCGGGCAGAAACTGTCTGACTGTAACCTATCGTTATCATCGTGGGTTAGGAGCTCGAAACGAAACCTCGTCGGAACCGTGTTCGCACCAGAATTCAAGACAGGCATCGAAAACTCGTGACAAAATGCCCCTCACGACAGCGAGCAGATCAAAGGGATAGTAGGAAGGCTTTCTGGCCGTGACTTACCACCAATGCAACCAGTCGTCACTAACCGCCGATCATTGAAGCTATGCATTCAACGAAATTATCATAGTGAATGCGAAAACACCCTTAGCAGCGCGACAGGCAAACTGCGGGGCGTGTTGATGACCAACTCGCAGTTCCAGCCCCTCCGGACCCGGCCACCTATCCCAGCTGTACATAGCTACGACCGAGGCCTGCGGGTTTTGCCAGACTGTCCATCGTTCGCCACGTCAGCGGGGCGGCAAGCGGCAAACCGACCTTTTGCTTGAACCGGATTCCCGGCAGCCGGAACCATTCGGCTGATATGTAAGCGTGCGCCTTGCGAGCTCATATCGGTAAGTCTCATACGGCGTGGACGGGTCTTCAGCGACAGCGCTTCGTAACGGAAGCTCTCGGCGGGCAGGCTGCCGATTGGACGGCGCGTGAGTAGCGATCGAGCTATGACGCTCGATCAGACCGAAGTTTGTATAGATTGCGAGAGTTCTATCATGTTTCGGCACGTACTACGTAAAATCGAAGTATGATGTTGTCTGGTGAACGTCATTGGATCATTACAGCAAGCATTAGGTCAACGGCTAAATGAGTGTAATGATGGCTCCCACAACTCAGTTCAATCCATTGCGGCTTGTGAACGATGCTATCAACAATGCCAATCTGGCAGGTCAAACACTTACCCCGGACGCCATAGCGCTGCTCTGGAAGCTCGCGCAGGGAAAACTTAGCGAGGGTGACGCGGCTGAACTTTCGCGAACCCTGAGAGAAGCCATAGTCCAGAAGCGGGAGCGACATGAGGTCCGCGTTGTCGACAAAGAAACGGCTGCGGCACTCGACGCCATAGCAGCGACCCTGTGCGAAATACGAGGGCAACTCGTCACGTTACAAGCTCCAGCGTCCGATACTGGCACCTCAGTCGAGGAATAGACGCTCGGACGCCGTGCGTGGGCGCCGTTTCAGAACGTATTCTTATCACCGCTTGCATCCCAGCCGCCTGACTGCGGGCCGGGGCCTCCGGATACCGATCGTGCGGATACGCTAACCCCGACTCTATCCGAGTAACTGCCGTTCGTCTTTCCGCGTTGGGCCGATGCACTGCCGACCACGCGTTGCGGGAACACGAATCCGTCAGCGTTGGCTATCGGTCAACTGCTCAACGCGGCACCTAGTTCTTAGCCGCACACGCTGCAGCTTCGGCGGCGCCACCATCGATAGAGGCATGAACGAAGTCGATAGGGTCGAGCGTCGAATGCCGAAGGATCCGTATTGTCGCCCCTAGCTGTCGACACCGACGCAGTTCCATCTTTCACATGACGTTTACATCATGCTCCAGGCCTTTTTCGCTCCGCTACGCATGCATCGTGCCGTAGGTCGAGTCGGAACGCAGTGCCTGGCTGGCAGGCAAAAGACAGCCGCGCCCTAATTTACGAACCCCCGTTCACGGGAGTTGAGTTGCCGCCTAGTGCCGTCAACGACACGATGCGACGGCTAGCATCAGTTCCTATCATTTTTGCGAAATTAGACACACCTAACGCGAAGCCAGCCGTAGCGTTAACATTTTGTCCATCGCTTGACGACGAGATGGTTAACGGACCGGAACAGAGCATTGTCCGCCGTATCAAATAACAACAGCAATTTGCAGAGTAAGGCGATGAGAAAACGAGTGCGTTTGAACGAGCTGCGCGTTGGAATGTGGGTCGCTGAGATAGACATGCCTTCTGGCATGTCTTCCGACCATGCCGCGCCCTTCGCAATCGCATCTCCTTTGGATATTGAGCGCCTTACCGATCTCAGCATTCTCAGTGTCGTCATCGATGCGAGGAAAGGACTGGATGTGGCGAGAAGTCGCCTATCGACCGTCGACCTCCAGCAGGAAATAGGCGCAAGATTGCCGAGAGAGGAGATAGCTGCGGCCGAGCGGACGATCTCTAGACTAAGGCCGCATCTCAACGCGGTCTTGTCGGACGCCGCCCGAGGCAGTCTGAGCTGCAACGCGCGCGGGATGGAAATTGCGGAGCAAATCGAATTTGCAGCGCTCAGTAACGCCAACGCGTTGCTGGGCCTGCTACGGCTGAAGAACAGAGACAACGAAACTTTTCTCCACTGCCTCTCGGTCAGTGCGCTGATGGTCGTGTTCGGTAGTTCACTCGGCTTGAAGTGCGGCCCGCTGCGCAACCTCGCTCTCGGTGGCCTGCTGCATGACATCGGAAAAATGGCTCTTCCGCTGTCGATACTCCAAAGCACGGGGAAGCTTACCGTCGCGCAGTTCGAAATCGTCAAGACCCATCCGCGGAAAGGGGCCGACATTCTAGGAAGGATACCTGACGTCGGACAGCCTGTCATCGATATCGCGCTGTTTCATCACGAGAAGTACGACGGATCGGGATACCCATTCGGCATCGCGGGTGAACGCATTCCCCGGGCGGCTAGGATCGCGGCGATATGTGACGTGTACGACGCGATGACTTCCGTTCGGCCCTACAAGACGGCGATGAGGCCCTCGGACGCGATCAGCCTCATGACTACGTCGAGAGTGCACTTCGATCCAGCGCTCCTCGATAGCTTCATATCACTCATGGCAACCAGCCCTCTGGTCTAGATATCGCCCGTGCACGGTTGGGGGTATCCCGTCGACGACCGCAATCTTGTGATGCGCATGGAGTGTGCATTTCCCCTCGGAGTCCAACGCCAGATGGCATCGGATGAATACGCGGAGATGCAGCAAAAAGCGGCGACTTCCTTCAGTCGAGAATGAAGAAGACGTTTTCATCTTACCGAATGCGAGGTGTAGATCGGAGTTCGTGAAGTACACTGCCAATGACGCTGGCCGATGAAAACGTAAAACATTCACATGTAAGGTGTTCGGAAACCTTTAGACAGTAAAAGTGACGAATCACCATATAAGAAAAGGTAATAGTATGAGAATGGAACATCGGAAAGTCATGAGAAATTCATCCGAAGACGTAACCTATATCAAAGGAATAGCCTATCCGGGCAGAGATAAACCCATGCGCAGAAATGACCATGGTTCATTGAGAATGATGTTCTCGTCGGCGTGTCTGTTTCTCCTTATGTCAGATAATACATTCGCAGGCATGAAAGAAGCCCGCGAATTTCTCTCATCCGAGATCGGCTCGCTATCGGTTCTATCCCGGGCCGATCAGGAGAACGAGATGAAGTGGTTCATCGAAGCCGCGAAGCCTTATCAAGGAATGGAAATCAACGTCGTTTCCGAGACTCTGACGACGCATAAATACGAATCGGAAGTCCTCGCTCCGGCATTCACGGCTATCACCGGCATCCGGGTCAACCATGAGCTCACGAGCGAAGGCGACGTCGTGGACAAGCTCCAGACCCAGATGCAGTCCGGTGAAAGTTCCTACGATGCGTACGTAAACGACTCCGATCTGATCGGCACGCACTGGCGCTATCAACAGGCCAGGTCACTCACCAAGTTCATGCACGACGAGGGCAGGGACGTCACCAATCCAAACCTGGACCTTGACGACTACATCGGCCTCAAGTTCACCTCGGCACCGGACGGCGACCTGTATCAGCTACCCGACCAGCAGTTCGCGAACCTCTACTGGTTCCGGTATGACTGGTTCAACGACGAGAAGAACAAGGCCGACTTCAAGGCGAAATATGGCTACGATCTCGGCGTTCCCGTCAACTGGTCTGCCTATGAGGACATCGCCGAGTTCTTCACCGGCCGCGAGATCGACGGCAAGAAGGTCTATGGCCATATGGACTACGGCAAGAAGGACCCGTCGCTCGGCTGGCGCTTCACCGACGCTTGGCTGTCGATGGCCGGCAACGGCGACAAGGGCCTGCCGAACGGCCTTCCGGTCGACGAATGGGGCATCAAGGTCAACGAGAAGTCCCAGCCGGTCGGCTCCTGCGTCGCCCGCGGCGGCGACACCAACGGCCCGGCCGCCGTCTATTCCATTCAGAAGTATCTGGACTGGATGAAGGCCTACGCCCCTCCGACGGCAGGCAGCATGAACTTCTCCGAGTCCGGTCCGGTTCCGGCGCAAGGCGAGATTGCGCAGCAGATCTTCATGTACACCGCCTTCACCGCCGATATGGTCAAACCCGGCCTTCCGGTCGTGACAGGCGACGGAACCCCGAAATGGCGCTTCGCTCCTTCGCCGCATGGCGTCTACTGGAAGGACGGGATGAAGCTCGGCTATCAAGACGTCGGCTCGTGGACGCTTTTGAAATCCACGCCCGTGGACCGAGCGAAAGCGGCTTGGCTTTACGCCCAATTCGTCACTTCGAAAACTGTCGACGTCAGGAAAAGCCATATGGGTCTGACGTTCATTCGCGAGTCTACGATACATGACACGAGCTTTACGGAAAGAGCCTCCAAACTCGGCGGTCTCGTCGAGTTCTACCGCTCGCCGGCCCGCGTCCAATGGTCACCCACCGGAACCAACGTTCCCGACTATCCGAAGCTATCTGAGTTATGGTGGCAGGCTATCGGCGACGCAGCAGCGGGGACGAAAACCCCGCAGGAGGCATTGGATTCGCTGTGCGCCAACCAGGAACGTGTCCTCCAGCGCCTTGAGCGCGCCGAAATCCAGGGAGCCATCGGCCCGGTGCTGTCAGAACAGCGCGATCTCCAGTATTGGCACCAGGTCGCCGTAGCGAACGGCCACCTCGCGCCACAGCCGAAAATCCAGAACGAAAAAGAAAGCCCGGTCACCGTTGACTACGACGCGCTCGTCGAAAGCTGGCGAAACTAGCGACAGGGCCACGTCGGACATTGAAATGTACCACTTCAAACCCTCCTTCAAAGGTAAATCATCATGCGACGCCCTAGTATCCTAGTCTCAGTAAGCCTCTCTCTTGTTACGATCAGCATCGTTGTCCTGGGCCTGTACGCCTTCATGGTAACGGGCATGGATCGGCTCAACGCGCGCACCGCCGACGTCGCCGACGGTTGGCTCCCGCGCAGCAAACTGTCCGCGCAAGTCAAGATCGCCCTGGACGATCTGCGGATTGTTTACGGCCAGCATGCGGTGGAAGCGAATGTCCAGCGAATGAACGAGCTGGCCAAGATATCCGCAACCCGGGAAGCCGACCTGCGCGATGCGCTGGAGGTCTACGAGAAGCGCATCTCCTCAGACGTTGAGCTCGCGGCGTTTGCGCCGATCCCTCCACTCGTGGACAGTTTCGTTCAGAAAGGCGGCTACATGCTGGAGATGTCCTCTGGCAAGTCGAAAGACCTTGCCGGATATCTTTTCGGCCACGGCATGACGGCTTTGGCAAAAGACATCAACGCGTCGCTGGACAAACTTATCGCGTTCAGCGAGGAGGGTGCCCACGCTTCGAAGACAGACGGCGTCAAGACGTTCAGATCAGTGCAGTTCGGAAGTCTGCTCGCACTTGGTATCGCGCTGACGATCCTAGCCGGTGTGACCGCATATGTTATCCGCGGCGTCGCGCGGCCAGTGAAACTCATCACGGGCTCAATGTCCCGTCTCGCTGGAGGGAATACTCAGGCAAGCGTGCCTTTCGCCGATCGGTCCGACGAAATCGGCCTGATGGCCGCCGCGGTCGAGGTTTTCCGCAAGGAGGCGATCGAGAAGACGGCGCTGGAAATCCAAGCGGATCAAGACCGCAAACATGCGGAAGCGTCACGCGAGAGGCTTACTCACGAGGCTGAAGCCGCCGCGATGGCGCGGCTTCAGCAAGCGATCTCCGGCATCGCCGATGGTCTTCACGCGATATCGCACGGCAATCTTCAGATGAGGCTGGGCAAGCCGCTGTCGCCGGAATTCGACAAGCTACGGCTCGACCTCAATGCGGCAGCCGAGCAGCTTTCGGCCACGCTGAATACGGTGAACTCCGCGGCGCATTCCATTTTGAGCCGTTCGACCGAGATCGCAGACAGCACTGCGGCCCTGTCGAACCGTACCGAAGAGCAGGCCGCGGCGCTTGTCGAGACGACTGCTTCTATCAATCAAATCGCTTCTACCATGGGGCAGTCAGTCAAGCGACTCGACGACGCACGCCTGGTCGCTAGAACCGCCAATGAAAGCGCGACGAAATCGGGCTGCATCGTGGCTGAGACCATTCAAGCGATGGAGAAGATCGAACACTCCTCCGGCCAGATTTCAAGCATCACGCAGGTCATCAACGAAATCGCGTTTCAAACGAGCCTTCTGGCACTCAACGCGGGTGTCGAAGCCGCTAGAGCGGGAGAGGCTGGAAAGGGCTTCGCCGTCGTCGCCCAGGAAGTTCGCGCGCTCGCCACGCGATCGGCCGAGGCCGCGAAGGAAATCAACGGACTCATCGAGACGTCAAGCACCCAGGTCAAAGCGGGCGTCGAACTTGTCCACAAGACCGGAGCAACCTTGGGGACGATCGTATCCCATATCTCTTCCATGAACGAGAGCATGGAGGGTATCGCATCTGCAACAGTCGAGCAGGCGACGACTCTTTCAGAAGTCACGCATGCGATCAACCAACTGGACAAATTCACGCAGCAAAACACGGCGATGGTCGAGGAAACCTCAGCCGCGAGCTTCGAGCTGGCAGCGGAAGCGAGAATACTGCAAGACCTTATGGCCGCCTTCGAGCTTCCGGATACATCCATGGCCGGCAGGCCTCTCCAACACCTGGCGCTGCAACGCGTAGCCTGATGGCGGACATCCGGCGAACAGCGATGATCATCGAGCAGGGTGACGTCTGAGGGAGACTTGCCCTACTGAAAAATCACCACCCCTAAGCAGCCAGAAGGGGTGGTGAAATCCAGGTGCGGGAGATTCGCCGACAGGAAAAGCGACCTCCTGTTCGCCAATGCCGTCGGTACTGCCCCTGCTGGTGCCCGGCACATAGCTACGACGTCTGTGTCTGCTCGCTGGAACTGCAAGCACTCGGTCGGAACGCTCGCGCCGGTCACGTGACAACAACAGGCACGGTGGCCGCTTTTGAAGCCTACCGTAATCGTCTCCATCGGAGCTGTCCGGTCTCTGTCACTTTAAAAGCGGGCGGACACCGTGCCTGTAAAGGATCCGATCCCATCGGATACAAGCAAGTCCCAGAGAAACGCCGTATTCTAGAAGCTCGCGGGGCGTGAGGCGCTGCAACCCAAGGCGACCGCTGTAACTGAGTGCCTTCTCGAATAGCTTTCGTCTGACCGACAGCAGGTGACGCCGAGAACCGAACCTGGCGTAGCAGGTGCTTCAGAATTCCTCCCAGCTGTCTACCGAGGGTTGGCGGGCGGCGGCCGACGATCTCCCAGCGAAACCGATATTCGGCTTCCCGACCACCAACCGCGGGTGGTGACCCGACGACGGAGAATGTACAGCCCTCGGGGCTGCCGGCGAGGTCTTCCGTTCTACCGAATCCGTCGAGGCAGACGAGAAGCGGAACTGTGCTACGAGCTCCTTCAGGCGGCCGGCCTCCATAGCCAGCGTTGCGCCGGCGGCGTTGGCCTCTTCCACCATCGCCGCGTTCTGCTGGGTCACCTGGTCCATCTGGTTGACTGCCGTGTTCACTTCAGCAAGTCCGACCGACTGTTCCTTCGAAGACGTGGCGATAGAGTCCATGTGCTGGTTTATCGTCACGATGTACGTCTCGATAGTCCGCAACGCGTCGCCGGTCTGTCGAACAAGATGAACACCTGTCTCGACCTCTCCTGACGAATTTCGGATTAGCTCCTTGATCTCCTTGGCAGCTTTCGCAGACCGCTGAGCGAGTTCCCGGACTTCCTGTGCAACAACTGCAAACCCGCGGCCGGCCTCGCCCGCACGGGCAGCTTCGACACCGGCGTTCAAAGCGAGGAGATTCGTCTGGAACGCGATTTCGTCGATCACACCGATGATGTTCGAAATCTGGCTCGACGACTGCTCGATCTTGCTCATCGCGTCGACCGCGTTCCCGACAACGGTGCCGGATCGCCTCGCGTTTTCGTTGGCCTGCACAGCCACCGCCCTTGCTTCTTCGGCTCGCTTGGAAGAATTCGACACGTTGACCGTTATCTCATCCAGTGCGGCGGCGGTCTCCTCGAGGGACGCCGCTTGCTGCTCCGTCCGGCGCGATAGGTCGTCGGCACTGCGGCTGATCTCCCGCGATCCGCTGTCTATGGCGGACGTGGCCTCGGAAACGGACGAAAGGGTAGCGCGCAGCTGTCCTACGGCTTGATTGAAGTCAGAGCGGAGGCTCTCGAAATCGTGGTGGAAACTCTCGGAAATCTGGAACGAGAGATCTCCCGCAGCCAGATGTCTCAGGCCTGATGCCAAACCGCTCGTGGCAAAAGCCATCGCTTCGGAGCGTTCTCTTTCTTTCTCCTCGGCCTGTAGGCGCTCTTCCTCGGTCCGGTTCCGATGGCGTTCCGCCTCGTCTTCCAGTTCGCGCGTCTTTATGGCGTTGTCTTTGAACACCTGCACGGCACGCGCCATGGCGCCGACCTCGTCGGGTCGCCCGCCACCATTGATCTCCGCTGCCAGATCGCCTTGAGACAGTCGGGTCATCGTCGAAGTGATACCGCCGATCACGGACGCGAGCGAGCGAGCGAAAACCAGAAAGCCGAGAAGAGAGAGTACGGATACGACTACTGTTCCGATGACTGTTACCCATAGGGCCTCGGATGCTTTATCGACTACAGCGGTGACGTCCGACGCGATCTGGAGAACGCCGATTGTCGTGCCCGAGAAGTTTGTCAGAGGACGGGCATCGACGATGAAATGCCTGTCTTCGATCGTCACGTCGGCCCGAACTGTTTTCCCCGCCAGAGCTTCGTTGAGACTTTCCAAGGGCAATATGTCGTTCGCTGAGGTCGAGGACTGCTTGACCAATTTTCCTTCCGCCGTGACATAGACGGCGATTTCTCCGCCGATGCGCTTGGCTACCGACGTGAAATATTCGTTCGTAAGGCTCGTTCCGGCGTCAACCACCCCTACCACGACGCCTTCCTTCAGGATCGGAGCGGAAGCGAACATGCTGACCGCTGCGCGTCCGGGCTCGATCCCCGACACGAGGCTGCCGGACTGCAGCGCTTGAACAATCGTCTTCCGACGGCCTTTCATGTCGTCGCCGAACTTGTCAGGCGCATGAATCCGAGCGACGGCTTCGCCATTTGCGTTCACCATCGTGACGACGGTGATGCCGCCGTCTTTCACGATTGAAGGCATCGCGCCGGCGTAGCGCGCAACGATGCTCTCGCGGGCGTTGCGTAATACCAGGTCCGCCATATCGGGCTCGCCAGCCAGCGCAACGGCGATGGCCGCAGCCGACTTTCGCTGAGCTGCCATATCGTTTTCAACGAAAGCGAGATCGGCGTTTGCCTCGCGTGAAAGCGTGTCTACCGTGGATGCCGACTGTCGGTACCACGCGCTTCCGCCGATCGCGACGGCAGAAAACAGCACGGCGGCAAATCCGTAGGCTGTGATCTTCACCCAAAGAGGGCTCTTTATTTCGGATTGAGACATCAGGGACCCTTCGGCTACTAAGGTTGGTCCGCCGATACTGACCGAGATCCTTAAAATATGAATTAACCTGATGGCGTCATCGCGCCGCTATGTCTCGCGGAAGACAAGCCAAAGAGCATACCCATCGAAAACGCACGTCTACAGCCCTCGATACGTACTCAAACACCTTACGACTGGCCCGGGCACGCTGCGCCTCGAATGCTTTGCGGCAGCTCACGCTTTTGACTACGGGAAAGTCCTTTCTTCAAACCTTCAGCAAACCGTTGGGCGGGGAAATGTAGAAATATATAGTGAAGCTGACGGACGTCATCCGGCCTGCATTTTCTGCAGGTAGTTGTCACCGGATGATCAACCTATGCAGAACGCCCTTGAGGTGTTTTTGCAGCGCATCTACAGCACCGTCCGCATCACGCGCTTCCAGCGCTTCCAGGACGGCCAAATGCTCCTGCATCGATTTCACGGTGTTGACTGCGTTAACAGCTTCGGGATTCAACAGACGGAGCAGATACATTTTCTGCGAGAGTCTGAAATAATTCGCGGTTATCTGTGCATTATCGAACGCGGCGATGAAGCTGCCGTGAAAATCTTGCTCTAATTTCTTCACCGGCATCGCAAAACTCGATGTTTTCGGATGATGCTGCACGAACTCAAGCATATCGTGATGCCTCGTTATCAATGCGGAAATCAGTGCATTCGGCACTGTTTTCGCCAGGCGCCGTAGACCCTCGCTCTCGAGCAGTTCCCTGAACTGAAAGGTACCGCCGACGAATTTGACGTCGGGATAGAATATGACAACGCCAAGGCGACGGCGCACCTGGACGATGCCTTCCGCCTCTAGAAGGGTTACAGCTTCGCGCAGGGGCGACAGCGAGATACCGAGAACCTCGCAGAGCTCCTCTTGCGTCAGCGTTTGTCCGAGCTTCAATTTTCCGTCGATCAGGGCGTCCATGAAAGCTACGAAGCCCGGATGTTCAATTCCTCCGTCCAATTACTCTCTCCACTATGAGGATCGTCTACATAAAGCGCGCTAACGATCGTGTCACCGGAAAACGACCGCAGCGCGTTGACAAAGCCTGGCACAAGCCGTTAAAACATATCTAGAGCGGCTTTGAATATATTTAAAGTTCTTTTATTGCGATATTAATCTGCGGGATCTTGGAGGAGGTCAACATGAATGAACGTGGAATTCTTACGCGACGGTCATTGCTGCGTGCATCCGCAGCCGTAACCGCGGCTGCTGTCATGTCCGTACGAGAAGGCGGACCGGCTTTGGCTCAAGCCAAGCTTTCCGGAAAGGTCGTATACTGGGGAGGGCTGATTTTTTCGGACGAAGCCAACAAGCTTTTGAAATCGACCGTCACGGCGTGGGGCGAGGCCAACGGAGTCGAGACCGAAGTCGTTATGATCAATCAGAACGAGACGGTCCAGAAAGTATCGGCAGCGGTCGCGTCAGGGACACTGCCTGATGCCATGGACATCAATCTCGACCTGCTCCTCCCTCTTTCGTTGCAAGGCGTGTTTCTAGCGCTTGACGATGTCTACGACGCGGTAGGCAATCAGCAAGGCGGATGGTACGAAGGTGTCGACCGAGCCGTGAGCGGCCAGGCTTTCCCCGGTGGACGAACAGGCATTCCGTTCGGCGTAAGCGGAAACCTTTTACTACGGCGCAGAGACATTCTCGAAGCCTCGGGTTACAAGTACGCTCCCAGAACCTGGGACGAACTCGCTCAGCAGGCCGCTGCTGTAAGTGGCAAGGGAGTCTACGGGCTCGGCCTCGCGCTTTCCAACGTGCCCGACGGCAACGTCCAGATAAACGTGTTGCAGTCGTTCGGTGGAAGGATCGCCGACGATGCCGGCAGGACGGTGACGATCCGCTCCGCGGAAACACGGGCCTATCTGCGGTGGATCAAGGAGAACTGGGACAAAGGTCTTTTCCCCCCGGGAAACGTGATATGGGACGGTGCCGGCGATAATCAAGCCTATCTTTCCGGACAGGCTGCCTTCATCGCCAACACGGGATCGGTCGGCATCGCCGCGAGAAATCAAGATCCAGAACTGTACGCAGGTTCGGCATTCACCCCTCTTCCCGCAGGACCGAAAGGCCTGATCTCCCCTTTCATCCCGCAGCTTCGAGCGATCCCGAAATCCAGCCAGAACGCCGGCGCGGCAAAGGCCCTTGTGCTCCACCTGTCGCAGCCTGAGTTTCTCAGGGAATACTACAAGGTGGCGATCTACGGGCCGGTGCTGAAGTCGCAGAAGGCGTTCGAGGCTTTCAATGGAGGCGACCCTATTCTCACCGCATTGCTGGAACTCGCGGAGACAGGGACCGCGCCGGCATATCCAGACGTATATAACGCAGCTTACGGCGAAATGCTGAACAACTTCGTCGTGCCGAAAATGGTACAGCGTGTCGTGATAGACAACTGGGACTTCGATAGAGCGATGGACGAGGCGCAGGGGCAAGCCGAAGGTATCTACGGCAAATACAACTAGCGAAGTCAGTCTGCCGTCCCCGAAGGCGCCCGGAGTGCATCCGGGCCGATCCAGAGGAATCTTCCGATGTCATCTACAGATAGGTCCATCCGCCGGGTCGCAAGGCCCTGGCGCATCAGCGCGCACTCGCGAGCGAACGCTTTCCCGTACATGCTCGTCGCGCCGGTCGTCCTCCTGATCGTGGGGCTCGTAGCGTATCCGTTTCTGTACGCTATATACGTGGCCTTCACAAACCGGATGGTCGGGAACGACGGTGAATGGGTCGGCCTCGCGAATTTCCGGCATTTGGCACAGACGGCCACTTTCCTAAGCGCCGCCCGCAACACGATCGTCATCGTGCTCGTGAGCGACGTCGTGAAGCTTGCGCTAGGTCTCGGACTGGCACTGTTGGTCAACCGCAACATTCCAGGGAGGGGCTTCTTCCGGGCATTCTTGATGTTGCCATGGGCAATGCCGGCATTCGTCGCCTTTCTGACCTGGCGCGTTCTGTACCAACCGATCGGCGGCGGGATAAACCTGATACTGACGGAGACCGGTATCTATCCACATATCGTCGACTGGCTCGGTCAGACCCCGACGGCGTTGCCGGCGGTCATAATGGCGTCGGTATGGCGGGGATTTCCTTTCTGGTTCGTCAGCATCCTGGCAGCGCTTCAGTCCATTCCCAAGGAACTTTACGAAGCGGCTCGGGTCGACGGCGCGAATGCCTGGCAGCGGTTTCGTGACGTGACGCTCCCCGGCATACGCCAGGTCCTTGTCATCACCACGCTACTTTCATCGATATGGACAGCGAACGGTTTCGAACATGTCTGGCTCCTTACCCAAGGCGGACCGTCCGACGGGACGATGGTGTTCCCGGTACTGGCGTACTTCGGGATGCAAACGCAAAGGATCGGAGAGGCCGCCGCGGTCTCCGTGGCGATGCTTCCCGCGATGATCGTGCTGGTCTTGATGGCAACGTTCCTGATGCAGAAGGATGACGACTGATGCAAAACTTGAACTCGCTTAGGACGGGCGCGAACGTCCGGATAGGAGCCGCCTGCACCTACCTCGCCCTCGTTCTCGCGGCCGTCTCAGTGCTCTTCCCGATCTACTGGATGGTGATAACTTCGCTGAAGCTGCCGCGTGAAATCTACCGGATGCCGTCGCTCTGGATCCACAACGCGACACTTACCAACTATAAATTGTTGTTCGGCGACGGCCAGTTCGTCGCAGCCATCTTGAACAGTCTTATCGTCTCGGTCACCGTGACAGTCATCTCAATCGCGATATCGTCCTTCGCGGCTTACTCGATGGTTCGGTTCAGGTATCGGTTCCGTGGTTTTATCGGCAAACTCATCCTGTTCGCATATCTGACCCCGACCTCGCTTCTTTTCATCCCGCTATCGATCCTCATGGCTCAGCTCAAACTGGGAAACTCGCTCTTCGGGCTGATCCTTGTGTATTTGACGTTCTCCCTCCCTCTTAGCACGTGGCTACTTCAGGGCTATTTCCGCAGCGTCCCCAGAGAGCTGGAAGAGCAGGGCCAGATCGACGGCTTGACACGACTCGGGGCGTTGATCCGCATCGTACTACCCTTGTCCGCTCCGGGGATCGCGGCCGTATCCATTTTCACATTTACAGGAGCCTGGAACGAGCTTCTGCTCGCGCTTGTCCTGATCACATCTGAAAACCAGCGCACCGCGCCGCTGGCGCTTAATTACCTGATCACGAGTGACACGCTTCCCTGGGGACCCCTCATGGCAGGGGCGGTGATCTCCTCCGTCCCCCTGATGTTCCTCTACTTCGTCGCCCAGCACTTCATGGTCCAGGGGCTCACCGCCGGGTCCGTGAAGGGCTGACCTAGCGTCTACGCCGTCTCTGATTTCCAGTATGTCTCAAAGGAATATCGATGAGTATCCGCATCGCCGTTGGCCAGTTCCACCAGCTTACAGAGGAGAAACTCCGTTTCGCAGCCCAGATCGGCGCCAGCGGGATCCAGATGAACGCGCCCCATCTCCCCGGGGAACAAAGATGGGAAGAGGCTGACGTCAGAGCGCTCGTCCAGGCAACAGAAGCCGCGGGACTAAAGTTTGAAGCCATCGAAAACGTTCCGGTGCATTTCTACAACAAGGCAATGCTCGGCATGGAGGGCCGTGACGAACAGATTGAGAACTACCGCCATACTATTCGAGCCGTCGGTCGCGCGGGGATCCCGATTCTTGGCTACCACTTCATGCCCAATTCGGTATGGCGCACGAACTGGTCGGCACCGGGCAGGGGCGGCTCGGGAAATACGGAATTCGACATGACGGTCGTCGACCAGGTCGACGATGTCGACGGGCTGAGGAAGTTTCTGCCGACGACGCTTGGTCATCAATCCGCCATGCCGCTCATCGCGAAAGGCGACACCGTGATCAGCGAGGAGCAGATGTGGCGAAATTATACATATTTCATGGAGGCGGTGCTGCCGGTCGCGGAGGAAGAGGGGGTTAGGCTCGCTCTCCACCCTGACGATCCGCCCGTTCCGATGCTGGGCGGCGTCGCGCGTCTGTTCTACAAGCCGGAAAACTTCGTCCGTGCCTACGAACTCAGCGCAAGCAGTCCATCCTGGACGCTGGACCTATGCCTTGGGTGCTGTTCCGAAATGACAGGTGGCAAGGAAGACGTCCGCAAGATGATCGAATATTTCGCGCCGAAAGGATGTATCTCCTATGTTCATTTCCGCGATGTTCAGGGCACGGTCCCGAAATTCATCGAGTGCTTTCTCGGCGAGGGAAACTTCGATCCGGCAGAGGTGATGCTGCTGCTCCACAGGAACGGCTTTGACGGGTTTCTCCTGGACGACCATGTGCCGCAGATGGACGGGGACAGCACCTGGAACCACCGCGGACGCGCCCATGCCGTCGGATACCTTCAAGGTCTGATCAAGATGGCCCAGTACCTCAAAGCAGCCTGAACGACCTCCGTACAAAAGACGCCTCTGGACTCAGTAAAGGAATTTCGATGGCCACGCTTAGCCTGAACACGGTACATAAATCCTACGGAGTGCTACCGATCATTCACGGGGTGTCAATCGACATCGCCGACGGAGAGTTCGTGACACTCGTAGGTCCTTCGGGATGCGGAAAATCGACGCTCCTGCGCATGATAGCAGGCCTAGAGACGATATCGGCCGGCGAAATACGTATCGCCGACAGATTGGTAAACGATCTCCCGCCGCGGGCGCGAGACATCGCAATGGTGTTTCAGAACTACGCCTTGTATCCCAACAAGAACGTCGCGCAGAACATGGGGTACGCGCTGAAGCTCGCGGGCCGTCCGCAGGCGGAAATCGACAGGCGAGTTTCGGACGCTGCGGATATACTCGGCTTGAAGGCGCTGTTGCAAAGACGGCCCGCCCATCTTTCGGGCGGACAGAGACAGCGGGTCGCGATGGGGCGGGCGATCGTTAGGGATCCCAAGATTTTCCTGTTCGACGAGCCTCTGTCGAATCTCGACGCCAAGCTTCGCGTCGTCATGCGAACGGAAATCAAGGAACTCCACCAAAGACTGAAAACGACGACGGTGTACGTTACACATGACCAGATCGAAGCTATGACTATGGCCGATCGCATTGTCGTCATGCGTGATGGCATCGTCGAGCAGGCAGGCCGACCGCTCGAACTCTATGATCAGCCACGTAACGTTTTCGTTGCCGGCTTCCTCGGATCGCCTTCCATGAACCTGATCGGGGGACGGATGACATCCTCCGCGGCAAAGCCCATATTCGTGACAGAAGACGGCGTGACTATACCCATGCCGTCGAGCGCACCGTCGGTAGCGCCCGGGAAGGCTATTTTTCTAGGGATTCGGCCTGAGCATCTTTCAGCGGGATCGGACGCCTGCGAACTGCCAATGAAGGTAAGGGTCGGTGTCATTGAGCCTACGGGGGCAGAGACGCTCGTCGCTGCGCGTTTCGGCGAAAGCCCAGTCGTCGCCCTCATTCGCGAAAGGATCGACCTTATCGCGGGCACAGAACTGACATTGCGAGTCGATCCGCGAAAGCTTCATTTCTTCGACGCCGAAACCGGGTTGCGGCTGAGCTGACGTCAGCCTGACGCGGGGAAGGGTGCCGTAGTTCGGATCAGTTAACGACAACCTCAACGTCATACCTTGCGCAGATAGAACCTCACTTGCCGGGATGCAAGATGATCGCCGTCGGTGGCCTCTAACATACACTTGGCCGGTCCCGTCGCGATGTGAGCGCGAAAACGGTGTCTAACGCCTGGCGCGTCGAATGTCCTCAGCACGCTGTTGCCATCCAACCCCTGCTGGAATCGACGAGGCAGGAGAACGTCGCCCTCTAAGCCCGACAGCTGTCGGGGATCCGGATCGCCGCTCTCGACGCCGGAGATGTTACGTCTCGCCGCGATAGTTGCGGGCTTGCGGGGACGTGCCACCGCAGGAACCAGCGCGATATCTCGGACGCATGTCAGCCCTGGTCAGTCCTCCTCAACGAATACTTCGTCACGCTTCGACCTTATAGATGGAAGCAAGGCCATCACGATGCAGATCAATCCAACAGCAAGCAGGCTTGCGGAGATCGGGTTCGTGACGAAAACAGTCGCGTCCCCTCGGGAAATGATCATCGCGCGTCTAAGATGCTCTTCCAGTAGCGGTCCAAGTACGAAACCGAGCAAGAGCGGTGCGGGCTCGCATCCCATGCGTATCAAGAGGAATCCGAGCAACCCCGCGACGATGATAGCGTAGACGTCGAACGGGTTGTTGTTGATCGAGTAACAGCCAATCGCCGCGAACACGACAATGGCAGGGAACAGCATCCGGTAGGGGATGGTCAGCATTTTGACCCACAAGCCGATCAGGGGCAGGTTGAGGATGACAAGCAGCAAGTTGCCGATCCACATAGAGGCGATGATACCCCAAAACAGCGCCGGCTGGCTATTGATCACGTCCGGGCCGGGCGTGATGCCCTGCAGGATAAACGCGCCGACGATCAACGCCATGACCGGATGTGCGGGAATGCCAAGGGTCAACAGGGGAATGAAGGATGTCTGGGCGGCGGCGTTGTTGGCGCTCTCCGGACCGGCAACGCCTTCGATGGCGCCATGACCGAACTCTTCCGGATGTCTCGACAGATTCTTTTCTGCGGAGTAACTCGCAAACGATGCCAGAACATGCCCCCCGCCCGGGAGCACGCCCAGAACCGAACCGATAACAGTTCCGCGCAGAACCGGACCGACGATGCGGCGGAAGTCATCCCGGCTGAGCCATAAGTTGGTCACACGCTTGACCCCCACTTCGCGCTCGTGCTCGTGCTGTAGATTCCGGAAGATTTCGGCAACGCCGAACACGCCGACGGCAATCGAAACGAAGTTCACGCCTTCGGTCAGTTCCATGCGCCCGAACGTGAAACGCTCCTGACCGGTATAGATATCCTGGCCAACGGTACCAAGGAGGAGGCCGACGACGATCATCCCGAGTGCCTTGAGAACGGAGCCATGTGCCAGAGAGATAGACACGAGCAGTCCGAGCACGATCAATGCGAAATATTCGGGCGCTCCGAATCTCAGCGCGACGGAAGCCAGTGGCGGAGCAGCGATCGCCAGGAGAAGCGTCGCCACGCACCCGGCGAAGAACGACCCGAGGGCCGCCGTTGCCAACGCCTGTCCAGCGCGGCCCTTGCGCGCCATCTGATACCCGTCGATCGCCGTGACCGCGGAGGAGCTTTCACCTGGTAGGTTGATAAGGATAGCGGTGGTAGACCCTCCGTACTGCGCGCCGTAGTAAATTCCCGACAGCATGATCAAAGACGTCACCGGCGAGAAATTAAACGTGATCGGTAGCAACATGGCAATTGTTGCGGTGGGCCCGATTCCTGGAAGTACGCCCACGAGGGTGCCAAGCAGCACGCCGACAAAGCACCATATGATATTTACAGGCGTGAGGGCGGTCTCGAACCCTAGTGCGAGATTGGAAAGCAGGTCAAACATCGGTTGTGTACCTCAGCGTCCGAAGGCTGGTCCGAATGTCGGAAGCGCCACGGCGAGTCCAACCTTGAAAATTACGAAGCAAAGGGCTGCCATCACGGCTGACATAACCGCGGCGGCGATAAACGAATTCTTCCGCGATGCCATCGCTGTCATGAAAGTGCATATTAGGACGACCGGAACCAGACCTATTACACGCGCGCCGGCTCCGAAGATGCCCAACGCAAGACACACCAGTACGAGCGCCCTCCATGAGACAGGACCTTCCGCGGGCTCCGGTGCCTTGCGGAAGCCTCCGATGAAGGTGATAACTCCGAATATCGCCAGTACGCCGGCCAGGACGACCGGAAAGAATCCGGGTCCCATTTGGAAAGCCGTACCGAATTCATAGGCAGTTCCCTGGAGCAGAAACAGCGCGGCGATCGCAATGAATATGCCTCCAGCGTATATATCGCGTCGGCGTTTTGTTTCAGTTTCTGTCATCCTGCGCTCCCGGTCCGGCCGCCATTTTGAGGATATTGGATCCGGCGATTGCCTCGCAGACGGCGTCCGTGACCTGCTGGGTGGTCGCGGTCCCGCCGACGTCCGGGGTGAGGATGCCCGCCTCGGTGACGCGTTCCACGGCGCTCATGAGGCGCTGCGCGGCCTCCGTCTCGCCGAGGTGCTCGAGCATCTGCGCCGCCGTCCAGAAGGTGGCGACCGGATTGGCGATGCCCTTGCCGGTGATGTCGAAGGCCGAGCCGTGGATGGGCTCGAACATCGACGGGAACCGCCGTTCCGGATCGATGTTGGCGGTCGGCGCGACGCCGAGGGAGCCGGCAAGGGCTCCGGCGAGGTCCGACAGAATATCCGCGTGCAGGTTTGTCGCCACGATCGTGTCGAGACTCTCCGGCTTCAGCGTCATGCGCACCGTCATGGCGTCGACAAGCATCTTGTCCCAGGTGACGTCGGGGAACTCCCGCGACACCTCGGCGGCGATCTCGTCCCACATCACCATGCCGTGACGCTGCGCGTTCGACTTGGTCACGACGGTCAGCAGCTTGCGCGGACGGGCCTGCGCCAGCTTGAACGCGTAGCGCATGATCCGGGTAACGCCGACGCGGGTGAAGATCGCCACTTCCGTGCCCACCTCTTCGGGCAGCCCCCTGTGGGCGCGGCCTCCGTGACCGGAATACTCTCCTTCGGAGTTCTCGCGCACGATCACCCAGTCGAGATCGCCGGGGCCGCAGTTGCGCAACGGCGGCGTGATCCCGGGAAGGATCTTGGTCGGACGAACGTTGGCGTACTGGTCGAAGCCCTGGCAGATCGGCAGACGCAGGCCCCAGAGCGTGATATGGTCGGGAACGTCCGGCGCGCCGACCGCGCCGAAGTAGATCGCGTCGAACGGCTTGAGCTGTTCGAGGCCGTCGGCCGGCATCATCACGCCGTGTCTCTTGTAGTAGTCCGATCCCCAGTCGAAGGTCTGGGAATGGATCCTGAAGTCGCCGCTGCGCTTCTCGAGCGCCTCGAGGACCTGAAGTCCGGCGGCGATCACTTCCGGGCCGATGCCGTCCGCGGGGATGGCGGCGATCTTGTATTCACGCATGGGAATTCTCGTCTCTTCTGGAACGACAAGGGAGGGTACTTGGGACGCCGAAAGACCCAAGGGTCTGGTCGGACGTTCTCTGGAGGACGGTCAGGCCCTCCAGATGTCTCACTTTCCGCCGGTGGTGATGACCTTGGTGAGCCGGTCGACCTCCGCTCTGAATTTCTCGTCAAGCGCCGCGGGAGAAGCCAGATCCTGGGAAACGGGGACCGTACCCAGGCTAGCGAAACGGTCAACAACCGTCTGGTCCTTCAGAGCGATCTTGAGGGCCTCCGAGAGTTTTTCGCGAATGGGCAGTGGAGTGTCTTTTGGAGCCCATAGCGCATGCCAGGCGCTCAGCTCGAAACCCTTGAGCCCGCTTTCATCGATTGTCGGTAGATCGGGGAGCACCGCGATCCGCGCCTTCGTCGTCACGGCATAGGCGTGCACTTCCTGCGCCTTGATCTGCGTCGTCGTGTTTGTCGTTTGGTCGCACGCCAAGTCGATGCGGCCGCCCATCAGGTCGGTCATGGCCGGCCCCATGCCTTTATAGGGAACCAAGGTGATTTTCGTGCCAAGAGCATCCTGCAGCAGGCGTCCACATAGATCTGAAACAGCCCCGGTCCCAGCGGTGCCGAACGTGACTGCGGGTCCATTTTCCTTCACGTACGCCATGAGGTCCGTGAAGGTCTTCGGCTCCAGGTCTTTCCGACCCACGATCGTCATGGGCACCTCGGTTATCAAGCCGACGCTCGAGAAGTCCTCGATGGGCTTGTAGGGGAGGTTCGGATAAAGGGCGGCAAACGTCGCGACCCCGATATGGTAGAGAAGCAGACGGTAACCGTCGGGATCGGCCTTCGCCACGTTTCCGGCGCCGAGCGAACCTCCCGCTCCACCCATATTCTCGACGAGAACCTGTTGTCCGAGCGTCTTGGACATGGACTGCGCTACCAGGCGGGCGACGGTGTCGCTTGGACCGCCGGCGGCAGCCGGAACCATGATCGTGACTGGGCCCGCGGGATAGGCGTCTTGAGCATGCGCCGCGCCCGCCACCGCAGCAACTATCGTCAACACGGCCGTCAATTCAAATTTCTTCCGGAACATAAGCCACCCTCCTCCTGGTGCGCCAACCGGCAGCCTCCACTACCAGTATGCATGCCAGCTTGCATGCAAGATGAAAATGATCGACTTGCGTACGTTTGTCAACATGCAAGATGCGCTGTAAAAGACCTGTCTATTCATCGGGAATGATCATGGTTAGACTAGGCAACATGCTGCGTGCAGCCGTACGGGATACCGCGCAGCAGTTTCCCGAATCCGTCGGAGGGGTCGGCTCTTCTTCCGGACGGGTCACGGAGGCCTACCAGGCCATCCGTAAGGCGATACGCGCGAATATCTTCCCACCGGGCTATCAAGCCGCGGAGATTGAAATCGCGCGCCAGCTCGGCATGAGCAGGACACCCGTGCACGAAGCTATGGCGAGACTGCAAGAAGACGGGCTGGTGCGGATTCTGCCGAAAAAGGGTATTATCATATGCGCTCTCTCGCCGGCGGATATCGAAGAGATCTACGAGGTGACGATCGCACTCGAAGGTGCGGCCGCAGCCAGACTTGCCAGAATCGAACCCGTTGAGAAACGCGACGTCATCGCGGAATTGCGCGACGCTACGAATGCTATGGTTTCCGCGCTGGCTGAGAACGACCTGCCGGCCTGGGCAGAAGCCGACGAACGTTTCCATGAAACTCTGGTGGTTCGAAGCGGCAACGGCAGGTTGACGCGGATGGCGGGAACCGTCGCTGACCAACTACACCGAGCGCGCGTCTTCACACTGAACTTGCGTCCGTTGCCGGTTGGGTCATCGGAAGAACATCTCGCCATCATCGACGCCATCGAGAAGGGCGCGGAACGGGAGGCCAGCGCAGCAGCGAGGCTGCACCGGAAGCACGCGCACGATCAACTCGTTCCTCTCATTGCGAAGCTGAACTTACAAAACCTTTAGGCCACCTGACTTCAACCCGTTGTCTCAACTTGCCGTATGCCGTTGCCTTAACTTGCCGTATGGTAAGCTGCTAGCTTTTACCCGCAACGTCTGAAGCCCAGTGTCTCGGCTGCGACGGCCATTAAACCGCTGTTACGGAACGCTACGCGATGCACATGAATCACACTCCCGGCAATCTGCGACAGGCGGCAATGGTCCGGATCGACCAGGCGATCCGCGAACCGTTGCGGACGAAAACAGCAGCGCGTCGACAACACAATCGTCTCTGATACCTCAGGGTTCCTTCATGTTACGGCCAACGACCGCATGGGCAAATGTTCTCTCATGTCATTCTAACGCGGTTCGGACAACGATACCCGCAAACTGCGGGGCGATGTTCCGGCTCATCACATGATACAGTCAAAGCTTGGTTTCTAGACGACCTCAGTCACCCGTAAATTATTCGTGCTACCTGGCGTTGCGAACGGAAACCCGGTGACGACGACGATATGCTCACCTGCGGCGGCCAGCCTAGTTTCAAGCGCTGCCTGCTTCGCGCGCTCTACAGACAGCTCGTACGTGTCGTCGTTTGATGAGACAATCGTCACCACTCCCCACATTATGCCCAACTGATGGGCCGTCTTATCAGACGGCGTAAGCGCCAGGATCGGGAGAGGAGGGCGAGCACGGCTAATTCGGGCTGCGGTCGTCCCGCTCACCGTGAAAGCAACGATCGCGGGCGCATTCAGGGAAATCGCGACTTCAGCGGCTGCTGACGCGACGGCGTGTGGTGGAGTCTGGCGGATCTTTGGTTCGGTTGCTGCGAGGATGGGGCGATATAGCTTGTGTTTTTCGGTCTTCTCAATAATCCGGCTCATCATCTCGACGGTTTCAACAGGAAACGCTCCGGTTGCCGACTCGGCGGACAGCATCACGGCATCAGCGCCGTCATAGATCGCTCCGGCGACGTCGGAGGCCTCCGCCCGCGTAGGAGTAGGGGAGTTGACCATCGAATCGAGCATCTGGGTGGCGACGATTACCGGCTTTGCAGCCATGCGGCACGCACGGATCAGCTCCTTCTGGCGCCCCGGCACGTCTTCGGGAGGAATCTCGACTCCGAGATCGCCTCGTGCAACCATGACAGCGTCAGACAGTCGTACGATTTCATCGATCTCGTCCAGAGCAGAAGGCTTCTCGATCTTCGCGATGAGACCGGCTCTATCGCTGACGAGAGAACGCGCTTCGATCATGTCCCGAGCCGTTTGGACAAACGACAGGGCAACCCAGTCTACTCCGAGTTCCAAGCCGAACTCCAAGTCCTTTCTGTCCTTGGGGGTCAGCGGCGAGATATCCAGCACCGAACCCGGTAGGTTAACGCCCTTCCGATCGGAAATCACGCCGCTGACAACGACGACAGCGTCGATGACATCGGGCCCAACCCCCGTTACGCGGACCCTCACCCTCCCGTCGTCGATAAGTAGATAGTCGCCAGGTTTGACCGCGGCGAAAATCTCGCGGTGAGGGAGCGGAATATCCAATACGCCAGCGCCCGGCTGTGTGCCGCACAAGAACCTGATGTCCGTGCCCTTATGCAGGTCCAATCGGCCTTTCTGCAGCACTCCGATCCTGATCTTCGGACCCTGTAGATCCTGGAGGATTCCAATAGACGTGCCGAGTTCGCGGTCGAGGCTGCGGATGTTTCGATATACTGCAGCGTGATCGTCTTTGCTCCCATGGCTGAAGTTAAGTCGGAACGTATCCACGCCGGCCAAGAACATGGCCTTCAGCATAGAAGGGGAACTGCAGGCGGGTCCCACCGTCGCGACGATCTTCGCTCGGCGATTTGTACGAAGGATCATGGCTTAACCAATCAAAATGGCGCGGATGTCGTTTACGTTCGTCAACGTCGGTCCAGTGACGATCAAGTCGCCGACCGCGCTGAACGCGCTGAAGCTGTCGTGCTTCGATAAAGCGGCTCGCGCGTCAACACCTGCCGCCCGCATTCTGGCAAGGCTGTCTGGTCCTATGATCGCGCCTGCCGCATTTTCAATGCCGTCGATCCCGTCAGTATCCCCAGCCATGGCCCAGATGCCCTCTTGCCCCGAAATCCCCAACGCTAGACTAAGCAGGAACTCGGTGTTTCGCCCGCCCCGACCGCGATTGTCGGCAGGAAGAGAGACCGTGGTTTCGCCGCCCGAGAGCAGTACAGCGGGACCGGCGATGGGAAGCCCTCTGGTTCTTGCCGAAGTTGCGATGCCCGCCAGCACAGTTCCGACATCCTTGGCCTCTCCCTGCAGGGCGTCGCCCAGCACGAGGGGCTGCAGGCCGGCCTCTAGCGCCACCTTCGCGGCTGCCTCCAACGCCATCGAAGGCGAAGCGATCATCCGAACTTCGGAACGCATCGAATGGGACGAGGACGGTGCCCCACCATGCGCGAGGACCAGTTTGGCGGACTGCGGTAGGTCCAGCCGGTATCTGGCCACGATTTCGTTGGCCTCCTCGATTGTGGTGCCGTTTGCGACCGTAGGGCCCGACGCGATCTCCGATGGATCGTCTCCTGGGACATCGGATATGAGCAGAGTCACCACCTGGGCAGGGTAGGCTTGTTGAGCCAGCCTTCCGCCCTTGATGCCGGACAACTGCTTCCGGACCGTATTCATTTCGCCGATTGTCGCGCCACTGGCAAGTAGAGCCTTGTTGACGGCTTTCTTGTCCTCGAGCGTCATCGTGCAGGCAGGAGAGACAAGAAGTGACGATCCTCCGCCCGAAATCAGAGCGATCACCATGTCGTCGGGACCGAGACCACTGACTGCCAGGAGTATTCGTTCCGCGGCCTCCAGGCTCATTTCGTCAGGGACGGGATGGGACGCTTCAATGATTTCGATGCGACCCGCCGGGACCGCGTGACCGTATCTCGTGACGACAATACCGTCCATGTCGACGTCACCCCAAGCGGCGTCGAGTGCGGCAGCCATGGCAGCGGACGCCTTTCCAGCTCCGACGACCACACAGCGCCCCTTCGGACGCTGTGGAAGGTTGCTGGCCAATACCGCAGCCGGATTGGCACTGGCGACCGCCGCTTCGAACATTCGAAGCAGTACATCGCGCGCGGACTTGTCGTCCCATTTCATCCGACGGCCGCCATTTTGAGGATATTGGATCCGGCGATTGCCTCGCAGACGGCGTCCGTGACCTGCTGGGTGGTCGCGGTCCCGCCGACGTCCGGGGTGAGGATGCCCGCCTCGGTGACGCGTTCCACGGCGCTCATGAGGCGCTGCGCGGCCTCCGTCTCGCCGAGGTGCTCGAGCATCTGCGCCGCCGTCCAGAAGGTGGCGACCGGATTGGCGATGCCCTTGCCGGTGATGTCGAAGGCCGAGCCGTGGATGGGCTCGAACATCGACGGGAACCGCCGTTCCGGATCGATGTTGGCGGTCGGCGCGACGCCGAGGGAGCCGGCAAGGGCTCCGGCGAGGTCCGACAGAATATCCGCGTGCAGGTTTGTCGCCACGATCGTGTCGAGACTCTCCGGCTTCAGCGTCATGCGCACCGTCATGGCGTCGACAAGCATCTTGTCCCAGGTGACGTCGGGGAACTCCCGCGACACCTCGGCGGCGATCTCGTCCCACATCACCATGCCGTGACGCTGCGCGTTCGACTTGGTCACGACGGTCAGCAGCTTGCGCGGACGGGCCTGCGCCAGCTTGAACGCGTAGCGCATGATCCGGGTAACGCCGACGCGGGTGAAGATCGCCACTTCCGTGCCCACCTCTTCGGGCAGCCCCCTGTGGGCGCGGCCTCCGTGACCGGAATACTCTCCTTCGGAGTTCTCGCGCACGATCACCCAGTCGAGATCGCCGGGGCCGCAGTTGCGCAACGGCGGCGTGATCCCGGGAAGGATCTTGGTCGGACGAACGTTGGCGTACTGGTCGAAGCCCTGGCAGATCGGCAGACGCAGGCCCCAGAGCGTGATATGGTCGGGAACGTCCGGCGCGCCGACCGCGCCGAAGTAGATCGCGTCGAACGGCTTGAGCTGTTCGAGGCCGTCGGCCGGCATCATCACGCCGTGTCTCTTGTAGTAGTCCGATCCCCAGTCGAAGGTCTGGGAATGGATCCTGAAGTCGCCGCTGCGCTTCTCGAGCGCCTCGAGGACCTGAAGTCCGGCGGCGATCACTTCCGGGCCGATGCCGTCCGCGGGGATGGCGGCGATCTTGTATTCACGCATGGGAATTCTCCAGTTTGCTTAGTGTTGGGTAGACGTGGTCGCCCGAGCGTCGCGGTTCGCGCTTTTAGAAAGGATGAGGGTGACGACGGCCGAGATGACGAGAAGGCCGGCGACGAAATAAAGCCCTCCCGCGAAGCTGCCGGTAGTGTCCTTGATCCATCCTATCATGGATGGCCCGACGAAACCGCCAAGATTGCCGATCGAGTTGATAGTCGCGATACCGGCAGCGGCAGCCGGACCCGATAGGAAGAGTGTTGGCATGCTCCAAAGCGGGGGTTTTGAGCAGCTGATGCCGATATTCACGAGCGTCAGGGCAGCGAGAACTGCAAACACAGTCGTAGCGCCGGTGGCAAGGGCGAGGCCAGCGGCCGCAAGGAGACATGCTCCGACGACGTGCCACGTGCGCTCGTTCGTCTTGTCGGAATGGCGGGCCCAAAGGATCATGGCGATGACCGCGAAGACGGCCGGGATGCCGTTGATCAAACCGATATGGAACGAGCTCAGCCCGAAACCCTTGATGATCTGTGGAGCCCAGATGCCGAGGGTATAAAGCCCCGCCGACGTGCCGAAGTAGACGAGCGACAATGCGAGCACGCGAATGTCTGCAAGCCCAGCCCAGATGCTATGGCTCCCCTTCGGCTTGCCCGCCCTTTCCAGCTCCATGGTCTGCACCAGCCACACGCGCTCTTCATCCGAAAGCCACTTCGCCTTTTCGGGTCGATCGGTCAGGTAGAAGAGCACGACAACCCCGAGAACGAGCGCGGGAATGGCCTCTATGATGAACATCCACTGCCAGCCGGCAAGCCCCCATACACCGTGCATCTCAAGCAACGCGCCCGAAATCGGAGACCCTATCGCCGTCGCGAGGGGAGCAGCTGCCATGAACATGGCGGTTACGGCTGCCCGACGTCGCGCTGGGAACCAGTAGCTGAGGTAGAGGATAATTCCGGGAAAGAAACCCGCTTCGGCGACACCGAGGAGAAAGCGCAGAGCGTAGAAACTGGTCGCTCCCTGCACGAGCGCCATCATACCGGAAACGATACCCCAGGTGATCATCACCCGGGCGATCCATATCCTCGCGCCGACCTTGTCCAGGATCAGGTTCGACGGGACTTCGAATATGAAATATCCGAGAAAGAAAATGCCGGCGCCGACGCCGAACACGGTCGATGAAAAACCGAGATCCTGGTTCATCGTCAACGAAGCAAAACCGATGTTCACGCGGTCGATAAAGGCCACGAGGTACAGGATCATGATGAATGGCACGATGCGCCATGTAATCTTGCGTATTACGCGTGCTTCCAGTTCACTGGCCACGGCGAGCTCCTCCCTTTGTTCAGTGCGCGTCCTCTAGCGCCTCGGCACGAACGGTAGGCTTCCGCTCGCAACAAAAGAAGCGCGTCTTGATTATATAGAAAAATGATATAATTTTATGAGCGACCGACTTCGTGGAGGACCTGGGCATGCGGGAGACTTTGCTTGGAGATACGTCAGCTCAGGTGCTTCGTGGCAGTCACGCAGGAACTGCACTTCGGAAAAGCAGCACAGAAGTTGGGTGTGCTGCCAGCGTCGCTCGGTCGGGAAATCAAAGGTCTGGAGGCGTCGCTGGGCGTGCGTCTGCTCGAACGCACTACCCGCAACGTGGTATTGACGGAGGAGGGAGCTGCTCTCCTAGCCCAAGCGCAATCGCTTTTGAAACAGGTGGAGCGCATCGAGAACAGCTTTCGCGGGCGGCCGCAAAAGGACCGTACCGAAATCAAGATCGGCGCTATCGACAGCGCTGCAGCAGGGCTAGTACCCCAGCTCCTTCACCAACTGAGATCCACGCATCCGAGTTTGACGATCCATCTGCTTGAGGACAAGACGGTAAGCCTGCTGCCCAAACTGGATTCCGGCCGACTCGATCTCGCGTTCGTGCGGCCGTCGGAACTGATAGACCGCCGTTTCAAGGTTCTCCCTCTTTTCAACGAGACGGTAGTCGTGGCGCTTCCCGTCGGTCATCGCCTGTCGGAAAGGCGATCTATAGGTGTCGCTGAGCTTGACGGGGAGCCGCTGATCGTGCCGGACCGGAAGAGCCGTCCACATAGTCACGACCTGACCATCAAGCTCTTTACCGACGCGGGTATGCATGTAAGAATTGCCCAGATCGCCGAGGAAAAGCAGACGATCATCAACCTCGTGGCGGCGGAAATCGGGTTGGCGATCGTACCGCGCTGGACGTCGCGACTTGCCGTCAGCGGCGTAAAATACATCCCTCTGGAACTTCATGTCGGCAGTGGCGCGGGACGCCTCCCGCTGGCCGCCGCTTGGCTCAAGGGAACCCGCGATCCCCTCAGAGAGCTCGTGCTCGACGAGCTGAGGGAAAACATTGAAATATACTCGGCAAATGCCTAGCCGGACGGCGGATCAGCGAAGTCCGCCGAACACGGGCTTGAGGTTTTCCGCCGCCATCTGCTACATTCGGCGTACTAGGTCGTTAAACGGCCGCAACAGTGTCGAGGGTAATAACCTGGGTCTCTCCGATGCCCCATTTAGGTCTCGAACGTAGTCCGGAGGCGGGGAGGGCCCTTACAGATAGGTCGGGTATACCAGACGACCGTCGCGCGGTCCTTGCGCCATCATGCACAAGCCGGTAGTTCGCACAGTTCGTTAATCCCGGAGTACTCTCGAACGCATTCGCAACGACGAACGGTGAGCAACGGCGCAGGAGCGGACTTCAAGCGGTGTCTATAACCCGATCCTGCGCGCTCGTATCTAGATGACCGCGCGGCAAACACTGGCCGACATGCCTTCCCAGCCAGTCTGACCTGTTCATCGACAGTCAAGCTACGGAAACCGCCTCCACCAGGGCAATCAAACGATGACGCACGGCAGGACTGGAGATGCGCAGGAATGCCATGTTCAACGCTACTGCTTACCGTGAGACCAGAAACACGGCTATGGCGTCTTGCGCCGCCGACGAAACCGAGGGCGCTCCAGTGCCCAACGGAGCCTGTTCGTCAAAAAACTCGTGAACAGACATGTGCAAAATAGCCGCTATCTCTTTCAGACGGCTCGCGCCCATACGATTTGCACCCTTCTCATACTTCTGCACCTGTTGGAAGGTGATGCCAAGGTGGCCAGCGAGGACACTCTGGCTCATACCGAGGGCTTGGCGCCGCATTCTGACACGTGATCCGGCGACTAGATCGATCTGGTTCGGAGATCTCGACATTAACGTTCAACTCCAGGCTTCGCGACGGTACAATCAGTGCCTATCGTAGAGCGCTTATAAAGCCAATACACTAGCTGCGATTCCGGGTTCTCGATAGCGACACGCTTGTCACAAGCCGGCCGGGTTGAAAACATAGGCATCTCTCACCCAACACGAGGCTGTACATATCTAGATTACGCCAAACACGTTGGGAGGTTTGTAGTAGCCGCAGCGCGACGCGATTCTCCAGAAAAACGCCTAAGTATAATAGCGAGAAGAGACCATCCGACGCCATAACTCCTTGCGCAGAAGCTACCCATCATTTGGTTCCTAGAGTACATTCAAAAGACTAACTAAAGCCGAACCCGAGCAAAGGCTCACGACGACAAATCCGACGACAATCCCTGGAGCAGCAATACCGGACGCTGACCCGACGTCGGCGAAACCTTCAGGTGTTAAAGTCGGACTTGTTAACACGTTCACGGAGTACGCGACTGAAGGGCGCACGTTCGCGAAAGCATACGATCAAGCGTCGTCACGAATAAGATAAGTACGCTCGGTATCGGATCAAGCTGCAGCCTCGGCTCCCGATACACCGGGGCTGACCCATGTTTGAAACTGCGAAGCCGGGATAGGCCTCGTGAAGAGATACCCCTGAGCTTCGTCACATTCCATACGCGTTACAATCGCGAGCGCGGAATTCGTCTCTATACCCTCTGCAACGACGCGGTATCCAAGATCGTGAGACAACGTGATCATGGACTGAACAAGTGTTTGCCCACGCTCGTCGCCGTCTAGATCGCGGATAAACGATTGATCGATTTTCACGATCTTCGTCGGCAACTTCTGCAGATAGGAAAGGCTGCTGTATCCCGTTCCGAAATCATCGATTGACAGCGCGATCCCTGCTTCCCGAAGCGCTTGGAGCGTCTGGAGCGCCTTTTTCGCGTCTTTCATGATGGCGCTTTCCGTTACCTCAAGTTCAAGAAATGAAGGCGAGATACTATGATGCGTCAGCGCGGCGACAACCTGCTCGGCAAAGACGCTGTCTTCAAGATTTGCCGCGGATACGTTCACCGACAACGGCATGGCGAACCCTGTATCCAGCCAGGACCGCGCCTGCCTGAGCGCGGCGTTCAAAACCCAGATGGTCAGGTCCCGAACATGTAGTGAGCGCTCGACGACCGGGATGAACTCGCCCGGGGGCACGGCCCCAAGCTCAGGATGCTGCCACCGCAGGAGCGCCTCTGCGGCAACACATCTCCCGGTTCTTAGGTCGATGCGCGGCTGGAAGACGAGGGAGAGCTGGTCGGCAGAGACGAGAGCGTCCGCGAAAGCCTGCAGAATCTTGAAGCTCCGCCGATATTCCGCATCGCGCTCCGAGGAAAAAACGCATATGGGCGTCACGACACGAAAGTGTTGGATCTGTCCGACTTTTGAGAACGTATGGTGATCACGCTGCGAGGATAGATGTTTCGCGCCGCAATGGCCTGAGATCAACGCCGTCTGTTGGGGTCCAGATGTAATCGCCGGTGAGACTGATGTGCTGCCAGCCGAGTGGGGTAATGTGTTTGATGATGTCAAGCGGCGTGGGAATGCCATCTCGGTTGAGCTCGGCGAACGCCGGTTCAAGATAGAGTGTGTTCCAGTAGACGATGGCGTTGATTAGCAGGTTCAGTCCAGATGCTCGGTAGAACTGGCTCTCGAAAGTCCGGTCGCGCAATTCTCCGAGGCGATTGAAGAACAGTGCGCGGGCCAAGGTGTTCTGGGATTCGCTCTTGTTGAGGCCGGCCGTCGCGTTCCTGCGCATTTCGGGGTTCTGCCACCACTGGGGCAGAAAGATGGACCGATTGATGCGACCGAGATCGCGTAGCGCCAACGCCAGTCCGTTCTGGCGTGGGAATGCGGACAGCTTTGCCAACAGGGTCGAAGGCCGAACCTGCCCGGAACGGATCGTCGTGACCAGCCGCAGGATGTCGTTCCAGTTTGCCTTGATCCGCTCGACGTTGATGTGCTCGCCAACGAGCGGCGCCAGGTTTTCGGGAGGCGCGTCGCGCGGGAAAAGATAGAGCTTGCGATCCTTGAGACCGCGCAGCCGAGGCACAATCTGGAAACCAACGAGATGGCAAAGGGCGAAGCTCATATCGCTTACCCCGCCGGTATCGACATAGTGGGTTCCGATGGCGAGATCGCTGCCATGATAGAGCAGTCCATCGAGGACATAGATGGCTTCGCTCGCATTGGCATTCATGGCGATGATGTAGAAAGCGCCGTACTGGTCAGAGGTGAACCGGTAGAATTTGGCGCCGGGGTTGGGACCATAGCGGCCGTTGAGGTCGCCGATCGCCTCGGCGTGTCCGCCCGCCGGAAAATACTGGCCATCGGAGGATGACGTTGTTCCATCGCCCCACAAGCTTGCCAGAGGCAATTGCCTCTGGGCGTTGACGAGAATGGCGTGCGCGGCCGTGTAACCTTCCTCGCGAATATGCCAGTCGTGCGCCCAGGCGAGTTGGCGCATCGTAATGCCGGGGGAAACGTCCGCCATTCTCGTGAGACCGAGATTGATCCCGTCCGCCAGGATGGCGGTGAGGAGCGCAAGCTTGTTGTCGGCCGTCCGACCGCTGCGCAAATGGGTAAAGGCGTTCGAAAATTCCGTTCGGGCGTCAACCTCGAGCAAAAGGTCAGTGATGCGGATCGCAGGCAGACGGCTTTCCACCTTTAGCTTCAGCGACTTGGCGATGTCCGGAAACATAGCCTTGTGCGGCGTGACGCTAAACCCCGCCCCGGTCAGTTCTACATCGTCGAGCTCGCCGGCTGCGGCCAGACGCGAGAGGTCAGCCAGTCCATCGTTCAGCAGCTGGCGCTGTTGGCGAAGATACGTCTCGACATCGGTATCAACGGCGATTGGAAGCGGTCCTTCCTCACGCATCAGCTCGAATGTCGGCGTGGGAATGAGAAAGCTTTCGAAAGACTGGAAGCGTTTGGCTCCTTCCACCCAGACATCGCCCGCATCGAGCCGGCGCTTCAATTCGCTGAACAGGCAAAGCTCATAAGCCCTGCGATCAATCTTTCCATCTTTGAGTATGAGAGGCATCCAGCCCTTCGGCGCAAAGGAGATCGGTGCCTTGTCGGGTATGGTCCTTTTGCCCGTACGATATAGACCCGCGACCACGGATAGCGCCCGCAAGAGGTTCGCCGCCACTGCGTGACCGCGGAACACGAGAGTGGAGAGAAACTGTGGCGCCAGTTTCCTGATCGTCGGATAGCGCTGGAGCATTTCGATTTTACCGTCGATAACATCCGGCGCGATCAGCGTATCGACCGCCTGGACACTGGTTGTAAAAGCTGGCCATTGGATGACCAGATCAAGCGCTTTGGCCATGTCCTCACCCTTCTCTCTGGCCTTGATGATCGCATGGCAGACTTTTGAAACGTCCTTCAACGGCGTCTGCACTTCCCGAACGGATCGGGTGACGCGAGCAGCCGCCTGGTTATTGGCTCGCCGCGTCAGGATGCCCATGAGTTTCTTGAACATGTCGATCGCGCAATCGGTGAGATGGCGGGAAAGGTGGAGCACTGTTGCAGCCAGGACAGCATGTCGGCGTTCGGTGTTAAGGTCGCGCAGATGCTGCGCGCTCATTCGCGTCCCCTCTGCAGCAAATTCGTCAAAGACCTTGGCCGGAATGCGATCCATCAACGTCGTCGGCAGGTTCAGAGACCGGAGAAAGCGAATGCGCTCGGCAATTCTGTCGAGGTTGACGGCGGCTGGCGACAATGCTGGCGTTCTCGCCCAGGCAAGAATAGTCACGCTTGTCCCCTCACGCGGATCGAGAAGCTTGTCCAGATCGAGCTTTTGGCCTTCTGAGATCCCGCCGGCCAAGGCCCGATGAGCAATACGAATGCCGCGCCTGATCGCCACATGAATGATGGCTTCGAGCGCTGGCCGCGCTGGCAAGAGAATTCTCCTGCGTCGCAGTTCTTCCACGACCATATCCGCCAATACATCGGCGTGGCGCAGGGTTTGTGCGGCAGGTGTCAGCCAGCCTGTGAGTGCCCGCACGTCCGAAGGCACAAACGGACGCATCTGCATTCTGTCGAAAAGCAGGGCCAGATGCTCGCGCCGCGTCTGTGGGCGCTCGAAATAACGTTCGATCTCATGGTGATCGACGCCGATCTGCCGCGCCAGAAATCGTAAGACGCCAGCCGGCAGGACCTCGCCATCCGCAAGCGGTCGGCCAGGGTATCGTAGCGTGGCCAGAACACAGGCGAGGCCCAGTCTGTTCGAGGCCTTGTTCTGTCGCATGATCAGGTCGAGATCCGATCGATCCAGCGTGTAATGTTTGGCGATCTCCCTTTCGTTATCCGGGATGATCGTCGCCTGTTGCCACCATGCCTCGCTCAGTAATGCTCTTCGCACCATTCTCTGATCTTCCCGTTTCGCCGCGGAGAGTGCAGCGAAACGGAAAATGCGTGTCCGACAAACGAACGTTTCGCGGCATCCACAGTTCTTGTCCGCAAACCTTGTCATGAAACGGCAAATCGGACAAACCACGTCTCATGACCGCTATCGGCTATGCAAGGGTCTCCACCGGCGACCAGGACACCGCCCTGCAACTCGACGCTTTGCGCAAAGCAGGTTGTGAAAGGCTGTTCGAGGATAAGGCATCCGGCACGAAGACTGACCGACTCGGATTGGCGGAGGCGATCCGCTACGTTCGCGACGGCGACACGCTCACAGTCTGGAAGCTCGACCGCCTCGGCCGGTTGATGAAGCACCTCATCGAGATCATCACCGAACTGGAGGCCAAAGGCGTCGGCTTCCGATCCATCACCGAAAACATCGACACCACGACATCCGGCGGTCGCCTGGTCTTCCACCTGTTCGGCGCGCTGGCACAGTTCGAGCGCGATCTGATCCGGGAACGAACACGTGCCGGTCTGCAAGCCGCAGAGGAACGCGGCCGACGCGGTGGCCGACAAGTCGTCGTAACCCCGGACAAACTTGCCAAAGCCCGCCAGCATCTGGCGGCCGGTTTGAACGTCCGGGAAGCCGCGGCCCGCGTGAAAATCGGGAAAACCGCCCTCTACGAAGCTCTCAAGGCCGAAAAAGCAACGACATCCACGGTCAAACCAACCTGAGTTCCGGATACGTTCTTAAAAGTCGGACAGATTCGCCACTTTCGTGTCGTGAAGCCCATAAGTTCATGCAGGGTTTAGTGGCCATGAGGGTGCCGTTAAATGTGGTGGCGGTCTACGATAATGACGCAGAAGGTGTTGCAGCTCACGGCAAAACAAATGCGCTCAAGCTGCTCGCAAGCTATCGCGTCTGCATCCTCCCCGATCTCGATGAATTCTCGAGATTTCCTACCACAGGGCCGACCGGTCTAGCGATGGGCGATATTAATCGACGAGCAGCGTCACTCGAATGCTATTTGGATCTGTCCCGGCGTGGACTTCCAGACGTGGTTGTCCAATGGGGCGGCTTTAACGACATAGCCGGATCATACCAGGGAAGTCTAAAAGGGAAGACACAGTTCATGAACGACTTCCTCGGGTACCGAGGTAAGGAAGATCGACGCGGCGCTTACGACTTCATGAAACTGGAGAAGGTACTCGATGTCTTGGTTGGCGCGTGCGTCGAAATAGCGTCGGAAGCGGCCGCATCAATGCAAGCAAGGCGCCTGCGCTGATTGCAACGATACTGCACCTGTAGCTCGGGCGAATTTTATCGCTGCTGGAGTTGGGTTACTCAGTGTCACCGATACCCATGATTCCCGTCCGACCATCGGCTGCCCATTTGTCCCAATACCCCAATCGCGCCTTGACGAATTCCTTGCGGTCATCCGCCATGTATGGCGTCTTATCGACGGCGAGATCTTTACCTTCAATCTTCGACCGATGTGGCGCCCAGAGCGGGCCCAACTCGAGCGTTGCGGGTATGGATAAGGCTTCGTAACGGCCGTTCCGAAATTTCGCGGTCATGTATTGATCATGGTCTTTAATCGGATGCAGGCGATCATACGTCATATAATACTCGCCATCTCGAATGAGGTTTGATCGGAGACGGTTCAATTGAGCGTTGCCTTCAATTTCAGACCGGCGACCGTAGATGAGCACATATTGAGGAACGAATGTCCGCCAACGCGGCAACGCGTCCATGAGATAGTGGTCACAGAACGACGTCTGATTTGCCGGTTCGCGAAACCAGCTTTTCCAACGGGCAATTTGGGTCTGCGCTTGTGTGAACTGCGCGGTCGGTTGGCCGCCCTTGGTAAACATTCTTTTCTTCGGGGCCTCGATCTCAACCAAAACTGTATAGATGTGCAGGCTGTCAGTGGCGATCCAGAGAAAGTCAGGTATGTGCTCGCTGAAGCCTGGCAATATAGGTTGCGTGATCAACGCAGCGGGAAACGCACTGTGCCCGGATGGGCCTGACATGCTCTGACCACCGGGAACCATACAAGGATGCGTTTCAAGAAACTTCTGGAAGACTGCCTCTTCGTGGTCTTCAGCGGCATCGAGCAAGCCCCGCCAATCGCGTTGCACCAGCTCGCTGTAACGATCCCATGTCAAAGCTGCGGGTCCGCTTTCCAGTTTATATGTTCGCTCGGTGGTTAGCACCTCGTCATCCTCTCCGTGTCGCTGCCGTCGCTTCCGCTGCGTCCTCTAGAATGATAGCAACTGACGACTCGGTCGCATCGACACCAACATCCTCTGCGAGGATCTCGTTGATCGCTTCGGTTTTCAGCCATTCCACCCACTTTTGCAGGAATGCTCCATAGTCGGCCATCCCGATCCTGAGGAAGAATAACTTGGTCGGAATACTGGGATTGTCGGTGCTGACAAAAGCGAAGCGCCGCACCGGCGCCGCAGACGACGATCTTCCATATTCGTCCAAATACAAAATCCCGCCATGCGCCAAAGCGTTGCGAAGGATCTTGCAGAAACGGTTTGCCGATAGATTCCTAGCGTCTTCGATTGCCGTCGGCGCGTCAAGCTGAGCAGCGATGGCCTCAGGCAAGCCGTCGACCGCGAGATTTGGGAATCCTCCTCCCTTGTCCAACGAGGCAAACTGCCACGGACCGGTGAAAAAGTCTGCTAGATGGATAGCAGCTTGGAGATCTATGGCATGGTCTACCGCATCAGCCAGTTTAGGGTTGAGAACAGCATCATTCATATGACCGGAGTTTGCGTTGCGCCGATATTTCAGAATCCGTTCAATCGGGAGAATGACGATTGGCATGGAGACCGACAAAAGAAACGTCGCCTTCAAGGGCAGGCGGCTCCCGTCGGATTCACCCAAATGCTCGTAAAGATCGCGGAGAAGCTGATGCGCCCGCTTCGGTACCTCAAGACTGAAATGAAGCGGATTTCCCATGGCTTGCTCCCAATTTGATGAGATTACCGTCAGACTGATTTCTTTGTGCCGCGGCGTGGCGGTTTCGATTTGGTCGTTGTTTTCTTGGGCGGTTTCGGTTTGCTCATCGTCTCAGAACGCGACACATCCAAGACGATCACCGATATTTTCTCTTCCAACGACGAGGGGAGGTCCGCCCGTAGCATCGCCTCCAATTCCCCCGCGCTGGCAGGCGGCTCTTTGCTGTCGCGTCTTGTGGGTACGCGATAATCGGTGCCAAACCAAAACACGAGATAGATGCCATAGCCGAAGGCCCCCTCATCAGCAGCGTAGCCGGCAAGCTGTTCTTCCGGCGCAGTCCAAAGCTCCGAATTGAAATGGCGCTTCGCCTCGATCGGCAAATTCCGTCCGCCATGGGAGAGAAGCAAGATGTCTGCTCGGGTGTTCTCTCCGCGACGGGCCTCGGGCATGGCAGCCGCCACACCGTAACGCTCCAACCGAGACTTTAACAGTTCGAGGAGCCGGTCTCGGTCCTCATTCTCTATTTGGGGTTTTTCGGGCGCGCCGTTGTGATCTGTGTTCCAGTATCGTTTCCACGGCATTTCGCTGCCAGTCCTCAAGGTGCTCCTGTATCTTTCGATTTCTTCGAGCACCACAGCTACGAGGTCCGCGGGGCTCGCCGGCGCTCCACCAGCAAGGGCTACCTTTAGCTCACCCACCGATGGCGCAATGAACAGATTGTCGCGCACGAGACGAGCATGTTCTGCAGCAGCGTGTGTTAACAGCTGACGCCAGCTCGGATCGGATGAGGCGATCAGCGACTTCAAAAGTCTCCCGGCAGAGGGATCGTTTGAGGCACTGAGGCGATTGATGGCCGCCCGGATGACACCGCTTGGGCCCTCGGGGCGTGCCCAGTCCCGATCCTCCAAAGCATGGGCTGCTGCCAATGTCGAGATTCGAAGCCGGTCGAGCTGATCAGGCCTCGGGCAGATTTCGTGCAGTCGGGTCACAAGGTCCCCATCCGGAGCCAGGAAAGCGACACGGATTTCTTCAGCTGTGTGGGTTCCCTCGAATTTTTCTGGGTCGAGTATTAGGGCAACCGACTGCCACAGCCGCATGCTTTGAGTGTCTAGCTCCTTCGCTAGTGCTTCCTCGGTAAGATTGGCCATTTCGGTTCGAGACAAAATTCGCGCCGAGGCTGTCAGCGCTTGCATCAACGCTCTAGGTGGTAGGTTCGGCCGCTCCGCCAGGAGGCGCCTCAGAATGTTCGAAAGAAGATCTGGTTCCTGCGACGAAGCCAGATGATGGATGGCATCAAGATCCTCATCCCGGGCATCAAGCGCGGCGTACCAGTATCGAAGCATCTCGTCTGCGCCCACAGCGATGTCACGCGCAAGATGTTTGACACCCCAACTTGCGAGCGACGGCTGCTCGTCGCCGCTGAAGTAGTTTTGGCGAAGCGCAACGATCGCGGTTACCGCAGGACAATTGCTGATCTCTTCTTCTCGCCCGGCCATGAGCGCCTGGTGGATACCGGCCGCCACGACGTACTCTTGGACGTAGGAACCATTGGTCGCTTCAGCTTTGCCGAGATCGGCCGCGTCGACTTTGATATCGGTGTGGATTGCGAACTGAACAAATCCTTCGGCGATTGCGGAAGTGATCCGCGCGTTGGTGAAATGCTCGATCTGGGAAAGTGGAGGCTTCTTTTTGGAGATCATCGCGTTGCGATAGAGTTCTGCCCCCCATTTGAGTGCACCAAACTCGCTCTCCCGCCCCGCTGCGATCGCATTGATTTTGGGTTCGAGGGTCTTGATATTGTGGGCACGGGCGGTGTCGGTTTCAGCGAGTTCCTTTGCCTTTCGCTTTTCCTCCTTCCCCTTCCAGCTCTTGTTCGGATCTTTGCGCAGATCCGCTATGAAGCCCGAAAAAGTCCCTTCCTTTTCGAGCGCCGAAACGATGCGCCCCTCCCACTTTGGCCATTGAGATTCACTGCGAACCGCATAGGCTGCAACCTCGAACAACCGTCGGCGGCGAGGGACATGTGGCGTCTTGCCGGCGAGATCGAGCAGGTTCTCTATAAGCGTGTCGTCGGGAAGCCTTCGAGCAATCGTGATGTAGTGATTGGTTGCCATCCAGGGCCCCTCTTCGATGGGGCTGCTTTCTAAGAGGACGGTAAAAAGCTCGAGTTCCCGATTTTCTTTGTCCTTATCAATCCAGGCGCCTATCGCTTTGGCAAGCGGCTCCTCGAGCCGATCCCACTCATAGTCGCGGGTGTTTCTGATCCAAGACCATAGCCGCGTTGCTCCGATATCTAGGTTATTGTTTATCGCGTCGGCCAGAGAGGCCTGCATGAAATGTCGAACTTCGAGCTTGAGACCTCGATCTTCACTCGTTTTGCGGAGCATTGGCTGGTCAAAGAGATCCGGGCGTGGTGCCTTCTTCAGCTTTAAGAGAAGTGGAAAGAGGTTGCCGCTTTCCTCGCTCTCGCCGTCGGCAGCCGGCGCCAGTTCGTTGAGGTCCGAAAGCAGGTCGGAAATCTCCTGGTGAGATAACTCATGCGTGGGAATGTCCGACAGTACGTCTGCTCTCAGCGAAATCTGATCATAGCTTTTGGTCATTCGCGATAGTTGCGCAAGCAAACTGCGCCTCGCTGAACTGGGGTCCGAGCTTCCCTTGACCCAAGCTTCAGCCGCTCTCTGACGTTGCCAAAGCGGCCGGGCCGGGTTCACGGCGATCTCGTACAGTTTGTTTTGCATCCCAGCCAATGGCGGTCCATCCGCTAGAGCTTGGAGGACGGTGAGCTGGAGGTGGCTTGTGACGTCGCTGTCGAGGATGGAAAGGAAATCGGTAACGAGGTCATCACCGGCGAGGCCTCCGAAAACCGTGATCGCATCTCGTGAAGAAAGGAAAAACGGGTCGTCGCGGTCAAGGTTGACGAGGATCGCCCGGCGGCCATTCGTGGCAAAAGCGGCGGCGTCGCCATAAGCAAGGACTGTGGCGGCATCCCGTTCGATCAGCCTCAGGGCACCCTTCTCATCGCCCTTTTGCGACAGGTGGGCCGTAAACCAGGCGTAAAGGCCTCGGAGTTCGCTCGGCGCTTTATGATCATTACCAGTGATGACCGCGACGGCGCGGGCCAATGGAAATAAAGGGCCTGTCGGCTTCCCGGTGACGAGTTCAGCGAGAAATCGTCCTGCTAGAAACTCCGCAATCGTTCTATGCGATGGTTCAAAAGTTTGGCCCTCTCCCTTGAATATCGCTGTGTCTAGCGCAAAGTCTGCCAATTCGGAGTCAATCGCAAGCGATTGGACGACAACGAAGTCCTTCGCACGCGATCCAACAGCAAGCGCATTTGAACGCCAAAGCGCCCGCGCGCCGCTCGCAAGAAGATAAAACGATAATCGCCCCGCGGCATCGACGATATCATCGATTGGCGCACGCCGATCGTTCACGCGTTCCGGATCGTGCTCGTGCGCAAGTGCGTAGATTGCTCGGTTGAATAGTTCAAATCTCGTGCTGGGCCATACGCCGCCGGATGCCACAACCGAGTGGAGCAGTTGCAAGCTCAACGGGTTTTCAAGGAAGGCGCCGGCTCCCCGAGCACGTGCATCTGCGAGAAACCGCTCGGGGTCGGCCTCTCCCAAGCCGGATAGGACAATCTCTGCCTCGGTATCGTCCAATGGAAGGAGATACGCGACCGTAATTGGGTGCTCGCTTGCGGCTCGGCGCATGGCGCGCATATCTGCAGCTTCCCGCCAGTCCTCTGCACGACAGGTGAGTCGCCAACGCCTGACGCCGCTCTGTGTAATCGTGTTGGCAAGTTGTAGAAGCTTATCCTTACCGTTGTCTCCGGCACGATACTCATCGAGGGCGTCCAGATAGGCTGTTGAGGCGGAGGCGATTGGAATTCCGTTCATCGCTTCGCGGCAGGTCAGAAGCTCTCCACCTTCCTGACTTGCCTCGTACTCAAGTGCCGTCGATTTTCCGATCCCAGGCTCACCGAGAAGCACGAGACAGGGCATCCCACGCAATTCGCTGAGGCGAAGTTCGACGGCTTCGCCCTCAAGCACAACGGAAACGCGTCTGTCTAGCGGTGTTTTGATCATGTATTTAGGGTAGTATTTCTTGCAGCTGTCGATCAATTGAGTCGTCACATTTCTCAACAACATTCGGAGGACTGCTGTGAAGCGTGACATGGACTTGGTGCGAGATCTCCTTTTACAGATCGAGGAATTCGACCAGGGCTATGGCGGCGATGTTGAAATCGAAGCTGGGGATCACGAACCACATGTCGTTGCTGAGCACCTTCGATTGCTTCTGGAAGCCAGGCTAATAGAAGGTGATGCCGTACCCGACGATGAATATGCGTTTGATCATATACTGCCGACGCGGCTGACTTGGTCAGGGCATGATTTCTTGGAGACCGTCAGAGATCCGGAAATCTGGAAAAAGACGAAGGAGGGCGCGCTATCTGCAAGAGGCTTCACGCTCGACCTGCTGCAGGATCTCGCTAAGGGATTTATCAAGAAGCAAATTGAAGAGCGGACCGGCATCGCACTTTAGAGCGATCCGCGACCTCAAATACGATTGATGGAAGAGGGATCGGCGAAAAACGCGGAGACCTAACGGTGAGAAGGCAAGAACGAAAGAACCAGCCCGTCGGCAAAGCGGATAGGGACAGGTGGAAAAAGGGGCAAGGGACAACGGCGTTCCTTGTACAATAGGCGACAGAGTCCTGGTTTTGCTTGCGGGCCTCTGATATTTTTTCGCACGTTAGACGCGAGAGCCCATTCCGTAAGGAGTATGTGTGCGTGGATGCTGTGAATGAGAAACCCTATGCCGGAATGCTAGTCGGCAATGTCGGCGAACCGATCAGGTTGAAGGAACTCAATCTGGCTGGGGTTTCTGCTGCGCCCGCAAAAGGAGGAGACACGGCGCAAATCTGGACACGGATGTCGCTCACGTCCGATGAGATGATGTTCCACACAATAGCAGAGAGCATCAGCGGCGTGTTGATTCACGCGGCTCAGGAGAACGGTGCTCGTATCAGGCCGGACAGGGTTGATATGCTGCTTTTGGTCATCAAGCTGGATAACTCGGCAGAGCTATGGGCGGATACGGCGGCCGTCACGATGCACGCTATGCTAAACCGATCGGTCCAGGGCGGCGCTTTCATTTTTGATAGTGACGTTACTGATGTCGTTGGCATGTGGTTTCCAAAGGTCGATATCACGGACGAGGACCGGATACTCTGCCTGTTCCGTACGAAATGGAGCTTTGCGCTGTTCTTCGACCTGCACCGCGAACATCCGCTCGACATCGAAGCTGCACAACACGATTTAGGCACATTGCACCGACGGCTCTATTATCGTCACCTCTACGAGATGGTCGAAAACGAGCTGAATATGCAGCGGCTGGCCAAAAGCGGCTGGTTCCCGTTCGCGGAAATCATCAGCCGCGAATTCGCGGAGATCGCAAACCATTCCAATGCGGAATTTGACCTGACCGAGCTGGAGGGAAAAATCCTCTCCTCCTTCGATGATGCACGTATTGAGAAGATCTTCAGCCGCTGGATGGTGAAGCCCGCATTCCAGGATAAGGAAAAAATCCTGCGGCCGGCGATCGATGCATTCAAGCGCGGCGAACCCGTTATTGTGCTCAAGACGCTGCTGACCGAGATAGAAGGCGTGCTGCAATCGGCGCATCGGCGCAAACACGGAAAGAGCGCAGCGAACCTCAAAGCGCTTTTTGCCTTTGCGACCGCATCGGCGGAAGAACGCGCGGGCACGGGAGATTCATTGCTGTTTCCGGCGAGCTTCGTCGAGTATCTGAAGGCCCATACCTTCGATCATTTCGATCCGGATGCGGTCGGTGATACCGCATCGCGCCACGCAGTCGGTCATGGTGCGGCGGGAGCGGACAGCTACACGCAGATCCGCGCGCTGCAAGCCATCCTGACGCTCGATCAATTCGCGTTTTACTTTTAAATCCGGGAAATCCTGCATGTCGAACGAATTGAAAAAGCTGCTCGAACAACAGCGTGCTCTTCACGACCTAGCGGGCATCAACTCTCTTGGTAAAACGATAAGCGATGCGGCTCGGCTGCATGGTTTGAACGATCTTCAGACCCGGATATCAGAGATGGCGACAATTCCCAACACAAGCGCATTGGCGCTCGCCGCAATGGGCAAACAGAATGCGTTGGGTGAACTGGCAGCGGGACGCATGAGCGGTTCAACCAATCTGGGGGAATCGATCCGCGCGCTGAATGAAAGGCTGATCTTTCCGGAAATCTCTGCCCTATCGAAACTGCTTAAGGACTATCCGTCCGGATACTCGAAGGCCTTTCGTGACGCGGCGGGCGGCATCGAGTCGCTGACAGCACGCATGGAGGCCATGAAGACACCGTGGCTGGATGTGCAGCGGCATGCGCTTTCGGCGCGCGCTTTTGTCGATCTGCAGGCAATCGGCGGGCTCGCCAATTCCAGGAATTCGTTCAGTGTGCGTATTTCCGCAGCGCTGCGGATCGAACTGGGTGATTGGCGGGATACCATCACGTTCGATGTGCCGGCGCTGGTTGATCCGGTCGCCCGCTTTGAGCTTTATGATGCTCAGGGCTTCGACACGAACCTTACCCATTTCAGCGTCGAAGCCTATCAGGAGACGGTCCAGATCGCCGGCCTCGCCGTCAAGGAAGATACCGAAGCGGATAGTGTCACTGAAGACGATGCCGGCGTCGAACTCAACTCGCGAGCCTATGAGACCTTGCTACGGTTCGAGCGCGAGGTCCGTGCTTTCATCGTCGCGGTGATGACGGAGCATTTCGGCGCTGACTGGATGAAACGCCAATTGCCTGCAGATCTTCTCGATAAGTGGAGGGACAAAAAACAGAAGGACATGCAGCAAGGTGGGGAGGGCTTCCCGCTGATCGACTACGCCGATTTCACCGATTATAAAGGCATCATCGAGCGTAACGACAACTGGGAAGCAGTCTTCAAAACGGTATTCGGCCGGAAAGAAGACATTCGGGAATCCCTTCAACGACTGTTCCCGGTTCGCATTGCCACTATGCATGCGAGATTCATCACACTGGAGGATGATCTGTATCTTAGGGCGGAGACGACCCGTATTCTCATGCGTTTGCGCCGTCACATGAGCTGAGCTATGCACGAGAACAGTTTTCTTGATCCACTTGGTTCCCGCCTGCCCGCGCTGTAACAGAATGTGCTCAAGCTGCGCTCGGCCCACATGGTGCTGGTGCTATTCTATGCCGAGCAGCTCAAGGCCAAGGTGCTGTCACTGATACAGCGTTCCGATGGCTTTATGGCACATACTGGTCGTGCAGAACGCGTGCCGCGGGGGACAAAGAATCCAGTCGGCAAATGCCTCGATGCACTTGAAGCCGACGGCGCATTGTCGGCTGACGAAAAAGCGGAGATCCGCCGGCTGATCGACTACCGCAATAGCGTCGGGCACGATGTCCATGAGCTTGTCGCCGACATCACGTCGGAACGGTCCGTTCGCCGATCGTGGATATACCTGCCTGAGAATTTCACCCGTTATGATTACGAAGCGGTCGAGCGTTTACAGCATTTCCTGAAGCTGTTGGGCGAGAGGCAGAGGACACATCATTATAACGGCACGATCAGCTTCGACGGGCTTCATTTCCGTAGCGCCGAGAGGGTCTTTCTAAACGAGATCAAGCTACTGCGCCGGAAAATCGCGAAGCAGTGGAAGGCGAGACAGCAGCAGATCGATGACCTGAACAAGGAGATGCAGTCTGCGATCATCGGGAGGGAAGAGACCGATCCGCTTCATCCTGCGAACCAATATGATGATGGCAGGCTGACCCGAAGGGGCGAGGAGATTTGCTACCGCCTGTTCGACCAGGGGCTTTCTCCCTTGGCGGTCGCGCATCTCATGGGACTGCAATTGACTTCGGTGCGGAACCGGCAACGAAGTTGGGTGAAGTTGGGCGGCAAACAGCGCCCGGCTGTGGATTTTGAAACGCTGCCGGAGCGGAAATATTACCGGCGCTACAACGACTAGCTAAGTCACTGTTTCTAAACGCTTTGACTTCCGCATAAACTACAAGGCCAAAGTTCGTATCCTTTCAAGGCGAAGACGATCCTGGGAGATCCACTCAGCGTAATTCTGATACAGCCCGACCAAGTTAATGGATAGCACCGGTCGGGCCGCTGTTGATCATTTCGCTACGTAGGCCTCGTCATAAGGCTTCCAAACCGTGTAGCCGATGGCATTGCCGCCATAGAAGGTCGAGCGGTCATAGGGCGTCAGGGCGATACCGTTGCGCAGACGATCGGAAAGATCCTGGTTTGAGATGAACTGGCGGCCTAAAGCGCCGAGTTCGCCGGTTCCGAGTTTTACGGCTGAAAAAAGCTTGTTCACAATCAGTCTCCCTGTTGGGGGTTGTTTGGCGATTGGTGTTTTCCGGGTGATGCTCTGCAGCCTAAAAGGCGGCCTTGCCGATCGAGGCGCCGCCGTCGACATGTAGCGTCTGGCCGGTCATGAAAGCGGCATCTTCGGAGAGCAGGAAGGCGATGGTCGCGGCGATCTCGTCCGGCTCGCCGAAGCGTCCCATCGGCACGCCGGCCAGATATCTGGCCTCGCCGGCGCTGCCGGCCGGATTGTTGGCCCGGAACAGTTCGGTCTCGGTCGGACCGGGCGATACGGCATTGACGGTGACGCCCGAGGTCGCGAGTTCGAGCGCCCAGTTGCGGGTGAAGCTGACCAGCGCCGCCTTGGCCGCGGCATAGGCCGTGCGCTCGACGCTGCCGAGAACCGTCAGGCTGGTGATGTTGACGATCCGCCCCCAGCGGCGCGACTTCATGCCCGGCAGGGCTGCCTGGGTGGACACCAGCGCCGGATGCACGTTGACCCGCATGACCTCCTCGAGCGTCTCGACGGCAATCGCGCCGAGCGGGGCTGCCCGGACAAGCCCGACATTGTTGACGACGCCATCGACGGCATTGTCGCGGACGATTTCGGCAAGACGGTCCCCGGCCTTGCGGTCGGCAAGATCGACGGCATGGAATTCGCCGGGGAAGTGTTCTGTCGGATTGCGTGCGACGCCGATGACGCGATGGCCGTTGCGGATGAGGCGCGTGGACAGGGCAAGGCCGATGCCCTTGCTGGCGCCGGTGATCAGGAAGGTTCTTTTCATGGGACGGTCCTTCTGAATGTCATGCGGCCCTGCCTCGTCGGAGGCAGGGCTCTGTTGGTGGAGATAGGATCAAGCGGAGACCGCTGCAGCACGGCGCAGCGCCGGCAGCATGTCTTCCGGTTCGGGGCGGCGGGTATAGTCCGGGTTGACCTCGGCATAGAGGATCGTGCCGTCCTGACCGACAACGTAACGGGCCGGCATCGGCAGCGTCCAGCTCGGGTCGCCGTTGAAGGCTGGCAGGTCGTTCTTCAGCGACTTGTAGAGCTCGACCAGATAATCCTGCATCTCGAAGCGCAGGCCGAAGGCGGCCGCAACGGCATTGTGCGGGTCCGACAGGATTGGGAAGTCGAGGCTGTTCTGGCGGACGGACTTGCGGCTGTTGACCGGGTTCTGCGGCGAGATCGCCACCAGGCTGGCACCGAGCGCCTGGAACTCCGGTATGGCCTGCTGCAGCGCCTGCAGTTCCATGTTGCAATAGGGGCACCAGACGCCGCGATAGAAGCTGATGACCAGCGCTCCTTTCGCAAGCAGGTCGGTCGACGAGACCTTGTTGCCTTCCGGATCGTCGAGCGTGAAGGCGGGGAGCTTGTCGCCGGCTTTGAGGGCGCGTTCCGCCACCCCCGAAGCGATTAGCTCGGCGGTGGCGCGGTGCATCGTCTCGATCACCGAATAGGGCACGTTGTAGGGTGGTTTGCCGGCTTCGAAATCGGCCTTGAATGCGTCGAGTTTGGCTTGCAGGGACAGGGGGATTCTCCTTTGATTGGATTGGATGGGAGGCGTTGGGCATGCCGAACCTCAGGATCTGTGCTGAAGCCCGGCAAGGGACGGGGCGTGATCAGCCGTTGGCAGCCATCGAGCGGGCGACTTCGGCAGCGCTGATGCCTTCGAGCGCCAGGCCATAACCGGCACCTTCGTCGACGATCCGGCGCAGCTTCTGGGTGAGCGCGATGCGGGTGTAGCGGCTGGTCAGCGGCGGCAGGGCGGCGATGCCCTCGGCGATCTCATGGGCGCGGGCGAGCAGCTTGCCCGAAGGCACGACCTCGTTGACGGCGCCCCATTCCTTGGCTGTCGCGGCATCGAGCACCTGGCGGCTGAGGATGAAATAGCGGCCGCGGATGCTGCCGATCACTTCCGGCCAGAGCAGATTAACGCCGTCACCCGGAACGATGCCAAAATCGAAATGCGGCTTGTCCTGAAAGACCGTTTCCGGCGTTGCCAGAACGATATCGGCGAGCAGCGCATATTCAGAATGGAGCAGCACCGGACCGTTTAGGGCGGCGATCAGCGGCACCTCGATATCGAGGATGTTCATGAGGATCTTCTTGCCCTCGCGAAAAATCTTGTCGTAGCCGCGCGGCGAGAAGAAATCGAAGCCTTCGGGGCTGATCGCATCCATGAAGGCGTCGCCCGAGCCGGTCAGGATGACGACTCGATTGTCGGCATCCGAGCCGATCTGGTGGAACAGGTCAACGAACTGCTCATGGGTATGGCCGTTGAAGACGAGCTTGCCGCCATCGGTGTGCAGCGCCACTTCGAGGACGCCGCTTTCCGAACGGGTCAGGCGGGCATTGGCGAAGGTGTTCCTGTAGGTTTCGAATTTGGACATGGTGGTCTCCTTTGGTTTTCTGATGTTTCAGGCTGTGGAAGAGTCAGACGGCGGGAACGAGGGCCTCGACGCGGGTGATGGCGCGTCGGACGGCCGGTCGTGCTGCGACCTCGTCGTACCAGCGGGCAAGATGGGGACGGCCGTCGAAGGTGACGTCCGGAAACTGGCGGCGCCACATCCAGCCAAAATGAGCGATGTCGGCGATGGTGAAATCGTCGCCGGCCATGAAGCGGCGCTCGGCAAGCAGAGTATCGAGCAGGCCGGTGATGCGCTCTGCCTCGCCCGAGAAGCGGGCTTCGGCGACCGGCTGCGGCTCCGGTGAAGAACGCTTGAAGAAGCCGGCATTGCCGAAGGCCGGGCTGAGGCCGGAAGCGTGGAAGAACAGCTGTTCGAAGACGCGAGCCCGTGCCTCGCCACCAGCCGGCAGCAGCCTGCCGGTCTTTTCAGCGAGATAAACGAGGATGGCGGCACTTTCGGTGAGCACCAGCGGTGCGCCGTCGACATCGGCATCGACCAGCACCGGCACCTTGGCATTGGCATTGAGGGCGACGAAGCCGGCCTCCTTCTGCTCGCCCTTGCGGACGTTGACCGGCTTCAGGTCGTAGGCCAGGTCCATCTCTTCGAGGGCAATCGGGACCTTGACGCTGTTGGGCGTGGCGAATGCGTAAACTTCGATCATGTCTCTCTCCTTGGCGGTGTGTCGCCGGTGAGGAGAGTTATGCCCATTCTCGGGATATTGCGGCAGGCGGCCTGAAGCGATAATGCTTATTCCGAAGGGGAATAAGCTTATGGATCGATTGCAGGCGATGACGGCGTTTGTCAGGGTGGTCGAGACGGGTTCGTTTTCGGAGGCGGCCCGGCGCATCGGGGTCGGTCAGCCCGCCATATCGAAGACGATCGCACAGCTTGAGGATCGGCTGCAGGTGCGGCTGCTTCTCCGCTCGACGCACGGCCTGACGCCGACCGATGCCGGGCTGCGGTTTTTCGAACGTGCCAAGACCGCCATTCAGGAAGCCGATGAAGCCGAACTTGAGGCACGGGGAGCCGGCGCAGGACTTTCCGGGCGTTTGCGGGTTTGCGCGGCAACGACCTTTGCGAGGTTGATGGTTCTTCCTCGCCTGCCTGAGTTCATGGCAGCACATCCAGAACTGGAGGTCGATGTCATCCTCGATGATCGGGTGATCGATCTCGTCTCCGAGGGCATCGACATCGCGCTGCGCATGGGCGATCTGGCGGACTCATCCGCCGTTGCCCGACGCCTGACGACAGGTCGTCGGTCGGTGATCGCAACGAGAGCCTATCTCGAAAGACATGGAACCCCGAAGGTACCGGCCGATCTCGCGGTCCATCAGGCGATCGTCTACACGCAACTCGGCAACAGCTGGACATTCCAGAAGGGCGGGACGGAAGCCTCGGTTGCGGTCTCGGGGCGTGTAAGGTTCAGCGCCGCCGAGGGGCTTCGCGCGGCGGTGCTCGCGGACATGGGGCTTGCTGTTACATCTGACTGGATGTTTTGGCCGGAACTCCAGAGTGGACAGGTCGTCCGTCTGCTCCAGGACTGGGAGCTGCCATCACTTAACCTTTGGGTGGTATTTCCGACCGGGCGCCTGGCGAGTGCCAAGGCGCGGGCGTTTGCAGATTTTACCACTGGAATCTTTGGGTAATAGAGGCTCACTGCGGGCAATTATGCGCAGATACAACAGGTTGGCGGTTCGAATCCTGTCAAGAGCATTAAAAACTGGATCTCGCGATTAATCCGGTACCAGCCTTCTCACGTTGTCGATGGTCGAGCATCGAATGCACCACGCGCTTTCTCGATAATCTCCTGGTTCAAGCGAACCCAGTTCATCACGTGCTCCAACGGTTCGACCAGCGATTGTCCAAGGGGCGTCAGCTCGTATTCCACCTTCGGAGGTATCGTGGGAAAAGCCCGCCTCTCCACGATGCCGTCCCGCTCAAGACCGCGCAGCGTCAGGGTGAGCATGCGGTGCGACACGCCGCCGACCTCTCTCATGATCGCATTGAAACGCACTGGCCCATCGGCAAGCACGCCGACCACCATCACCGTCCACTTGTCGCCAACGCGGTCAAGCAGGCTGGAAATCATCTGGCACTGGCTATGATCGCTGTCTGCGAATTTCGGCAGACCGGGCTGGTCCTGTTGCGACACGAGCTTCTCCTTGATTACCGCAAATGGCGGTCACGATAGCACGCGACCAAACGAACAAATAGTTCGTGACGATCAAATCAGAACTGGATTGCCGTCGCTCAAGGTGCTCGCCCAGCCATGCCACGAACATCGATGTTCGTAGGGTACAAATTTGTGCATTCTTGTGCCGATACTCCCGATTTCCATATGTTTGTGACGAACATAATGTTCGTCGGAGAATGCGTATGAAAATTGGTGTCAGCGGCGCGAACGGGCAACTTGGAAAAGCCGTCCTCGGTTATCTCGTCGAGCATGGAGGAAACGATCTCGTCGGCATATCACGCCAGCCGGATACAGTGATCGCGAACGTCGAGGGGCGGTTCGGCGACTATGATCGACCCGACAGCCTTTCGCAAGCCTATGCCGGGCTTGACCGGCTGCTTCTCATTCCCAGTGCCGATCTCAGGCCAAACGTGCGGGGGCCACAGTTCCGTGCCGCCATAGACGCTGCGGTCGCAGCGGGGGTGAAGCATGTCGTCGTGGTCTCTCTGCAGGGCACGCGGAAGGTCGATGGGCCTTCTATGGGGCGCGATTTCTGGATCGGCGAACAGCATCTCATTGCAAACGCATCGTCCTGGACAATCCTTCGGTCTGGATTCTATGCGGAGGCCTTCGCGCAGGAAGTCCAGATGTCGGCCGCCCATGGCATGCTGGCCGGGCTCGGATATGAATCGGTGACCTATATGGCCCGCGACGATCTCGCGCGATCCGCCGCGGCTGTTCTGACGGGCGACGGGCACGAGGGAGCCATCTACCAGATCAGCGGACCCGAGAGGATCAGCGGCGAACAGAAAGCCGCTCTGGTCAGCGAACTGATCGGGAAGCCTGTCGGATTCATCGCACTTTCAGAAAGCGATCTGCGATCCGGACTTGCCGCGGCGAACCTACCTACCGACCTCGTGGAGGCGATCGTGGAAACCAAGCGTCATTCTGCAGCCCATAACCTCGACTACCTCTCGGGTGATGTGGAACGATTGACAGGGCGCGTTCCGCAGAGTCTGCGCCATGTTCTTTCTTCTCTGTTGCCGTGAGGATTGAGATGCAAGGATCATTCACGCATGTCACCGTCGGCACGAACGATATCGTCCGGTCACGCAAGTTCTACGATGCCGTTTTGAGTGCGCTGGGATGGAGCCGTCTCAGGGACATGGGCGATAGCGGATCGGCTTGGGGGATTGACCTCCCGGCCTTCCTCGCCGTGAGGCCGATCAACGGAGAAGCGGCGACCTTCGGAAACGGTGCCACTATAAGCTTCCAGGCACCTTCGAGTGCTGCTGTCACTGCTTTTCATACTGCGGCGCTGCGTTTCGGAAGCCCGGATGAGGGTCCGGTCGGGCCAAGACCTTGGGCACCGCATGCTGTTGCAGCCTACACCCGCGATCCTGATGGCAACAAGCTTGCGGTGTATTTCCTTGGGCCGCAGATGAGTTGAATAGGTCTGAAGGGCGCAAACGAGTATGCGAAAGGCGGCAGGAGCCTGCTCCTGCCGCCTTTTCAGTGCCCTTAGGTCTAGATGTCGGCAAGCACGGCCGGATCTCCGGAACGCCATACATTGTCGACCGTGTTGCGCTTGATGACCCAGACATCACCGCTCCTCTCCAGTTCGACATCGTAGCGGTTCTTCATCATGTAAAATCGTGATGGATCGCTACGCAGAACATGCTGGGCTTCCACGAGCACGTCCATCCGGGCGGTATCGCCATCAATGGTGACGCGAGGATTGCTGACGGAGTGGGTCGTGTCGACAGAGCGAAGCGATGTCGACAGGGCCGTAACGATGACATCCCTGCCCTCGATAACCGGATATTCGAAACCCGCCTTTGCCCCGGCTGGCCTGAAATCAGAAACGGCGTTTTCGGCAAGCGACGATGACAGAAGCGCCTGGTCGCGCAGATCGATGCCTGCTGCGAAGCGATAGAGGGCTTCGACAACCGCCAGCCTGTCGGCAGCGTCTTGCGTGAGGGGGTATGATGTTGTCATGAATGTATTCCTTGTCATGCCGGAGGCCTGCGGAATGCAAACCTTTCCCGGCCTCGGCTCCGCGGGAGCCGATGGTTCTGGTCGGGTAAGCTTGGGTGGAACCGCTATTCGAGGTCGGCGTCGATCCGCTCGATCAGTCCGGCCGCATTGATCACAATCTTGAGGATGCCGATCTCATGGCCGAAGTTGCCGGTGAATTCGACGCGGGCATCTGATGTGCGGTCGTCAAGCATCTCGATGGACAAGAGCCTGGTCTCGGTGTGGTAGCCAACGAAGAACCGCTCGAGATACTGGCGAACGCCGTCAGTTCCCGCGAAGCCATCGCCCACCGAGACATCATCGATGACCGCATCCGGTGCAAACAGGGACAAGGTTGCCTCGACATCGAATGCATTGGCTGTCCGGATGAAGGATTCGACGATCTCTTGCATGGTCGGCTCCTCAGATGTCGATGATGATCGTGTTGGCGATGGTCTGCGCGAAACCATTCCCGAACAGCGCCGCGGGCGTCTGGAAACCGGGACGGGCCTCGCCTGCCAGCACACGACGGCCGGCCTCGGCTGCGGCCATTGCCGTGAACGTATAGCCGTTGACCGTTTCGAGAACAGACCGGGTGATTGTTCCATCCGTGTCGGTGATTTCGACGGCTGCCTGGTAGCGGTTGGCCAGACGCTCCGCTTCGCTCGGGCCGTCCGGGAGAGCCGAGAGATCGCCCTGCGGAAAACCGTCGCCGGTGACATGCACGAAGGTCTCGATGTCAGCGACACCTGTGGCCCGAGCGATGGTGATAAGGTCGGGTAGCGTCACAGGGAAGCAGTCGACCGCGCCCTTGCCGAAGTCGAACTTGCGGATGCCGGTCGCCGGGATGGCGACGAGCTGGCCGTCGACGCGGGCCAGGGTCTCGGTCGTAACATTCTCCATGGCGGTGATCGCCGACCCGCGCGACAGTCCGCCTGCAACATGCAGGGCAACCCGGATCCCGAACGGTTTCGCGACGCGTGCAGCGGCATGTCCGGCGAGACTGCCGAGCATCGCGACACTTCCGCCACCGCCGGGCATGAGCATGATACCCGCGGCCTTAGCCTGATCGTCGAGCACTTCCGCCAGACGGTAGCTGTCGAGTTCGGCCGCGGTGTCGAGGTAATGAACGCCGGAGCGGATCGCTGCCGTCATCAGTGGCTCGGCGGTGCGCATGAATGGTCCGGCGCAGTTCAGGAGGACGGTGATGCCTGCGAGGCCCCTGTCGACCTCAGCCGGTTCGTCGAGACTGAAGACGCGATAGTCCACCCCAAGTTCGGATGCGAGTTTGAAGAGGGCCGCTTCGTTGCGGCCAGCCAGAACGAGAGGCGTGCCTGCCGTCTTCGCATGTTCTGCCGCCATGCGGCCGGTATAGCCGGTCGCGCCATAGATCATCAGTTTTGTCATGTCAGTGCTGCCATTCCTTGTAGACGAATTCGAGGCTGTAGCCGTCGGGGTCGCGCATCTGCGCGGCGTAGTAGCGTGGGTCGTAGTGGAGCTGTGCTCCGGGCGGATGGATTTGCGATGCGCCCACCGACATCGCGGCGGAAAAGGCGGCGTCGACCTGAGCCTTGCTGTTGGCGACGAAGCCGATATGTGCGGCGCGTCCCTCGACCACGCCTTCGCGGAGCCAGAAGAACACTCTGCCATTCGCGCCAAACCCCTTCAGATCTGGATGACCGCGAGGGCCATCCTTTCCATCGTAGTCATGGACGTGAACAATCCCGAGAGGGTCGAGCGCTGCCTCGTAGAACGCGATGGACCGGGCGATATCGCTGACGGAAATGAAGACATGATCAAGCATGGTGCCCTCCTTCGCTAGATGATGTAGCCACCCGCAACTTCGATATTCTGGGCATTGATCCAGCGGTTCGGCCCGGACAGGAGGCTGGCGACGACCCCGCCGATCTCTTCCGGCTCGCCAACGCGGCCGAGTGCCGTCTGGCCCGCGAGCATTGCCTCGAATTCATCGTTCAGCCCGCCGCCGAGTTCGGTGCGGATCGCGCCGGGTGCGATCGAGTTCGCCCGGATGCGCCGCTCGCCGAATTCCTTGGCCAAGTAGCGGGTCAGGACTTCGAGGCCACCCTTGAACGCGGCATAGGGTGCGACACCGGCCGTCGCCACGCGCGAGGTGGCGCTGGTGATGTTGACGATCTGGCCGCCATCCGCCATCAGCGGCAGCAGGATCTGGGTCAGGAAGAACGGCCCTTTGAGATGGACATTGAACAAGCCGTCGAACTGCTCTTGCGTCACCGTGGCAATCGGACTGTAGAGACCGTATCCCGCATTGTTGACGAGATAGTCGAAGTCGCTACGCCCCCAGAGGATCTCCAGCTTCTCGGCAAGCGCATCTCGAAACGCCGGGAACGAGCCGACATCGCCGACGTCGAGCTTCAGCGCTACGGCCTTGCCGCCGCCCTCGACGATCGTCTTCACGACCTCGTCCGCCTTGCCGGCATTCTTGTTATAGGTGACGACGACGCCCAGGCCGCTGCGGGCGCATTCGACGGCGGTGCTGGCTCCAAGGCCCCGACTGCTGCCGGTGACGATGACGATCTTCATGGGCATTCCTTCCCTGTTCGGTGTGATCTCAAGCTAAGCCCGCATGCTCTCCCGCGCTCACCCAATTCTCTTTAAAGCTTGCCTATTCCTGCTTTGCCGTTGCCGACTGGCCCCTATTCTGTCACGGTCGCTCTCATGGAAAAGCAACTTCAGGAACTGCGCGGACTGGCCTCGTCCGCGGAAAACCGCCGTACCGAGACAGGCATCCCGCGCGTGGCAATGGTTCAGGGCGAGATCCCCGAACATCGGCTGTCAGCCGTCTACGAGCCGATGATCAACCTGATCCTGACCGGATCGAAGACGATGACGGTCGGTGAACGGACCTTCGCCTATGATCCTGCGACGTATTTCGTCATGTCAGTCGACCTTCCAGCGGTGGGATCAGTGCATCCTTCGGTGGCGGGCGAACCCTATCTTGCGGTCAGCCTGACGCTCCACCCGCCGACAGTCGCCGCTCTCATCAGCGACTTGCCGGTGCAGGTCTGCAGCAAGCTGTTCGGATCGGGTTTCTCGGTTGCGCCAGTTGGCGAAGAGCTTCTCGATGCCTGGGTGCGCATGCTGCGCCTGATGGACCGTCCGGACGAGATTGCAGTGCTGGCACCCGCCTATGAACGGGAGATATTGTTCCGGGTGCTGCAGGGTCCGCTCGGCTGGATGCTTCGTGATATCGCAGCACCTGATGCCGCCATCTCGCGGATCGGCGTTGCCATCCATTGGATCCGCGAGAACTTTGCCAAGCCTCTCAGGGTCGAGGCGCTTGCCGAGATGGCCTCCCTCAGCATCTCAGCCTTCCATCGTCACTTCAAGGCGGTCACGGCGCTCAGCCCGATCCAGTACCAGAAGCAGGTGCGACTATTGCATGCGCGGACACTTCTCATGTCTGGAGAGGGAAACGCGACATCAGTGGCGTTCGGTGTTGGATATGAAAGCCCGAACCAGTTCAGCCGGGAATATGCCCGACACTTTGGATTGCCTCCATCCAAGGACGCGATACGGCTTCGAGGCGAGGCGGCCTGACATCGCGGAGGGCAGGGTGCGCGGCGACTATTGAGGGATGTCCGGTCGAACGATTACTGTTAGCACCAAACGTGCGGTCCTGATTTTATCAATGATTTAGCACGCCCATGATTGGTAGAACGCTGGTTCAAACCCGCTCAAGACGAAGAGGAACAAGATGCTGGTGCCCGCCTCTCTATCAGGTGCAGACGGATGGTACGGAGGGGCGGGCGAGCCTACGCCTGCTCGGCATATCGGTCGATATTTGTGTCGAGAAGTTCCAGCAACTGGTCGCGTCCGGGATCACGAACAGCTTTTGCCCAGGCTGCGGCAAGAGGCAGTTTCCGGAGTGAAATGCCGCCAACCGTCATGAGGGGAACGAAAGTCACCCCGGATACCGCGAGTTTCGCGGTCCAGCGGGGGACGATGGCGGATCCGATTCCTGCCGCAACGAGGTTGATAATCGTTTGTTTCTCGTCAGCAATCTGGGCGATGCGCGGGTGTAGTCCGGCGTCCTCGAAGAGTTTCATGGTCAGGTCATAGCTGTGGGGACGAGAGCGGCGCTCTGGCACGATGAGGGCCTCGTCGCGCAGTTCATCGACGGAGATCCGCTCGCGACCCGCGAGCGGATGCGTGACGGGCAGTGCAATAACGGGTGTTTCGTGCGTGAGGGTGCGAATAACCAGGTTCCGGTTTAGTCCGTCTCGAGGTCGAATGAAGATGATATCCAGACGCCCGGCAATCAGTTTTGGAATGAGACGTATCGACTTGTCTTCGACGAGCTGAGTTTTGATCCCAGGGCATCGCTCCCGAAAATCATGCAGCAGCGGCGGTATAAGACCTGCTGCAGCGCTGTCTATCGCACCTATGCGGAGCACGGTCGTCTGCTGAGTTTTCCTTGATCGAAACTCTTCCGCAAGTGTCTGGAGACGATGGAGAAGGGGCCTCACCTCCTCCAGCAGGGCGACTCCATCTTCGGTCAGGGCGACACTTCGGGTTGTCCGGGACATGAGGCGAGTGCCGAGGGACTCCTCCAACAGTCTTAAATGCCGTCCCAGCGATGCCGGTAGCATTCCCATTTTCTGTGCAGCCCTACCGAAATGCAGTTCTTCGGCCGCAGCGACGAAGCATTTTAGTTGTTCCAGTTCCATGACATGCATTTATATCATTTAATTATATAATTAAAGCATTGTGGCTTGGGAGGAAAGTACGAATTAACGTCTTTCCCGAAGGCGCAGGAGGTGCGCCCAACGGATCATTGGGAGGAGTTCGCTATGAACAGCGACCTGGAGACGCGCGTTCTGCGCAAAATCACTCTGCGCATCGTGCCATTTATCATGCTGCTTTATTTTGTAGCGTTCCTGGACCGGGTGAATATCGGTTTCGCCGCACTGACCATGAACGAGGACCTTGGATTTTCCTCGACTGTCTTCGGTATCGGAGCAGGCATCTTCTTCGTCGGCTACTTCCTGTTCGAAGTTCCGTCCAACCTCATTCTCAACAAAGTCGGTGCGCGCATCTGGATTGCCCGCGTCATGATCACCTGGGGGATCGTGTCCGGCCTCATGGCGTTCGTACAGGGAACAACAAGTTTCTATGCGTTACGCTTCCTTCTCGGCGTTGCCGAGGCGGGCTTTTTCCCGGGGATTATCCTTTACCTGAGCTTCTGGTTTCCGGCTCGCCGCCGTGCGGCAGTGACAGCGATTTTCATGGCCGCAGCCCCGCTTTCGACCGTCCTCGGTTCGCCGATCTCCGGAGCGCTCATGGAGATGCATGGTTTCCTCGGTCTTGCCGGCTGGCAGTGGATGTTCCTGATTGAAGCCGCTCCTGCGGTCATCCTCGGCGTCGTCGTCCTCTTTTACCTCACCGACCGTCCGGAAAAAGCCAAGTGGCTCTCGGAAGATGAGCGCAACTGGCTTGTGAAGACGATGAACGCTGAGCAGGCCGCAAAGGGCAAGGCCAGCCACAGCATTCTTGCAGGGCTCGCTGACATTCGGGTTATCGCGCTCGCCCTTGTCTATTTCGGTACGTCCGCCGGCCTTTACACCCTCGGCATCTGGGCGCCGCAGATCATCAAGGAGTTCGGCCTATCGTCCCTTCAGGTCGGCTTTATCAACGCGGTACCGGGCATTTTCGCAGTTGTTGCAATGGTTCTCTGGGCGCGTCATTCCGACAAGACCGGTGAACGGACCTGGCATGTGGTTGGCGCGTGTCTGCTTGCCGCCGTCGGGCTTGCCTTTGCCACGGGTGCGACAAGCGTCTTCACCGTCCTTATTGCGCTAACGCTGGTTAACATCGGCATCAGCTGCTCGAAGCCGCCGCTTTGGAGCATGCCCACGCTCTTCCTGTCAGGACCAGCGGCCGCAGCCGGTATCGCTACCATCAACTCGATCGGTAACCTGGGCGGCTTCGTTGGTCCCTCGATGATCGGCTGGATCAAAGACACTACGGGCAGCTTTGCGGGCGGGCTCTACTTCGTCGCCGGCCTGCTGGTCGTATCCGCGATCGTGACGCTCGTGTTGTCGCGTACCGCACCGGAAAGCGGGGGCAAAGTCGCCCCGGTCCAACATCGTTAAATCTCAAAGTGGAGAAAAGACATGCGTGAATACAAGATTGCAGCGATCCCTGCGGATGGGATTGGTCCTGAGGTTATAGCTGCGGGTCTTCAGGTTCTGGAGGCGCTGGAACAGCGCAGCGGTGACTTCAAGATCCATACCGAAACCTTCGACTGGGGTTCTGACTATTACAAGAAGCACGGCGTGATGATGCCGGCCGACGGGCTGGACAAGCTGAAGAAGTTCGATGCGATCTTTTTCGGTGCGGTCGGCGCCCCTGACGTTCCCGACCATATCACGCTCTGGGGCCTGCGCCTGCCGATCTGCCAGGGGTTCGACCAGTACGCCAATGTGCGCCCGACGAAGATCCTGCCCGGCATCACGCCGCCCTTGCGCAATTGCGGTCCAGGCGATCTCGACTGGGTCATCGTGCGGGAGAATTCCGAAGGCGAGTATTCCGGCCATGGCGGCCGCGCCCATAGGGGCCTTCCGGAAGAGGTCGGCACGGAAGTGGCGATCTTCACCCGCGTCGGCGTGACCCGCATTATGCGCTACGCCTTCAAGCTGGCCCAGGTGCGCCCGCGCAAACTGCTGACTGTCGTCACCAAGTCGAACGCCCAGCGGCATGGCATGGTGATGTGGGACGAGATCGCGGCCGAAGTGGCGACGGAGTTCCCGGATGTCACCTGGGACAAGATGCTGGTTGATGCAATGACGGTGCGCATGACGCTGAAGCCGGAGACGCTGGATACGATCGTGGCGACCAATCTGCATGCCGACATCCTGTCGGATCTGGCTGGTGCTCTCGCTGGCAGCCTCGGGGTTGCGCCGACGGCCAACATCGACCCGGAGCGCCGTTTCCCATCAATGTTTGAGCCGATCCACGGATCTGCCTTCGACATTACCGGCAAGGGTATCGCCAACCCGATCGCCACTTTCTGGACTGCCGCGCAGATGCTCGAGCATCTGGGTGAACGCGACGCCGCCGCACGGCTGATGAGCGCCGTCGAGCGCGTGACCGAAGCGGGCATCCTGACGCCAGACGTCGGTGGCACCGCCAACACCAGCCAAGTCACCGAAGCCGTATGCAACGCAATCGCAGGATCGAATATCTTGAAGATGGCCGCTGCAGAATGACCTGGAACGATGTGTCCGCTCGCCAGGTGCTGCGTCGAATTTTCGACGCAGCCGTTGCCAGCGCGGATCCGAAAATAGCTGTTGTCAACAACCTCCCAGAGCGTCCCAGAGGTCGCTGCGTTGTGGTGGGAGCGGGCAAGGCGTCGGCTGCGATGGCGGCTGCGGTCGACGCCGCCTGGCCCGATGTCGATCTCTCGGGCATCGTGGTCACTCGCTACGGCCACGCCGTTCCGGCGGGACGCATCGAAATCCTGGAGGCCTCCCACCCCGTCCCGGATGAGTTGAGCATCAAGGCTGCAGAGAAGATTTTCGCTGCGGTTCAGGGCCTTGGTCCGGACGATCTCGTGGTGGCTCTCATCTCCGGCGGCGGTTCGTCATTGCTTGTCTCGCCTGCGGGCGAGATGACTTTGGCCGACAAAAGGGCGGTCAATCAGGCGCTGCTTGCCAGCGGTGCCACCATCTCCGAGATGAATACCGTCCGCAAGCATCTATCCACTATCAAGGGAGGACATCTGGCCCGCGCAGCACTGCCGGCAAAACTGGTGACACTGGTCATCTCTGACGTGCCGGGTGACGATCCATCGGAGATTGCCTCGGGTCCAACGGTCGCGGATCCTACCACTTTGGCAGATGCAGCAGCCATCGTCGCCCGCTACGGCATTGACCTGCCCGATTCTGCGCGCGCAGTGTTGGCGCAAGGCAACGAGACGCCGAAGGCAGGGGAGGTTGCAGGCGAGATTCGGCTGGTTGCTGCCCCCTCGATAGCGCTCGAAGCGGCCGCCGCGGCCGCGCTGGAAGCCGGTTTGTGTCCACTGATCCTCGGAGATGCCCTGGAAGGTGAGGCTCGCGAAATGGGGCGTGTCATGGCGGGCATCGCGCTATCCGCGCGCGACAAGGGCCTGCCTGTAGCAGCACCTGCCATCATCCTGTCCGGTGGTGAGGGCACTGTTTCCCTTGGTGGCATGACCGACGGGCGAGGTGGAAGAAATACGGAATTCCTTCTAAGCCTTGCGGTTGCCCTTAAGGGAGCTTCCGGCATCTGGGCCATCGCCGGTGATACTGATGGTATCGACGGTGTCGAGGATGCTGCCGGTGCGCTGGTCGCGCCGGACAGTCTTATCCGAATGCGCGATGCTGGTATCGATCCACGGGCGACCTTGTCTGCCCATGATAGTTACACGGCCTTCAAGGCCATCGGCGACCTGGTGGTCACAGGCCCAACGCTTACGAACGTCAACGACATCCGCGCAATTCTCATAGGTTAGGTTTGGACATGTTCATACGCAACAACCGGCGATCAAAGATCGTCGCGACGGTCGGACCGGCGTCAAGTTCGCCCGACATGCTTTGCTCACTGTTTCTCGCCGGTGTCGATACGTTCCGCCTGAATTTCAGCCATGGTGCCCGGGCCGATCACGCGGAAGTCTATAGGAACATCCGAGCTCTCGAGCAGGAGCATGATGCTGCTATCGCCGTGCTGCAGGATCTTCAGGGTCCGAAGATCCGGATCGGAGTTCTGGCACATGGCAGGCTCGAACTCGCACGTGGATCCACCATCGGATTTATCCTTGGCCGTGAGGGTGGTGAAGGAATGAACGATATTCCGCTACCTCATCGGGAAATCTTCGAGGTGGCGGTGCCCGGAATGGACCTCCTGATCGACGACGGTAGAATAAAAGTCCGGATCATGGAGGTGATGGACGGGCGGCTTGTTTGCGAGGTCCTCAATGGAGGCGCCTTGTCGAACCGCAAGGGTGTCAACGTGCCCGGCGCTGTCCTGGACATTTCCCCGCTCACGGCGAAAGATCGTGAGGACCTGGAATTCGGGCTCGAGCTTGGCGTCGACTGGGTCGCACTTTCTTTCGTTCAGCGGGCACGCGACATGATCGAAGCCCGGTCCCTCGTTGGAGACAGGGCTGGCCTCATTGCCAAGATCGAGAAGCCGTCTGCCCTCGATGACATCGAGGATATTGTCAGGCTTTCGGACAGCGTCATGGTTGCGCGAGGTGATCTCGGCGTGGAGATCCCGCCGGAGGACGTTCCGGGCAAGCAGAAGGAAATCATCCGTGCATGCCGGCTAGCGGCCAAGCCCGTGATTGTCGCCACACAGATGCTCGACTCGATGGTGAGTTCGCCAACGCCGACGCGCGCTGAAGCCTCGGACGTTGCCGGTGCCATCTATGATGGGGCAGATGCCGTCATGCTTTCCGCCGAGACCGCAACAGGCGCCTACCCGGTGGAGGCGGTCGAAATTATGAACCGGATCATCGAGAAGACGGAGAAGCACAAGCACTACCGGCCGATCCTTGAGGCAACGGAACCCGATGTCGCTCAATCACCGCCGCATGCAGTTGCCACTGCAGCAGCCAACGTTGCCGTGGCTCTGGGATCGCCGGTTGTGGTGGCCTATACATCGAGCGGAACAACCGCGGCCAGAATTTCGCGTGCCAGACCGGCATTGCCAATTCTGGCTCTCACTCCGTCCGAACAAGTCGCGCGCCGGCTCAACATGTTCTGGGGGGTTGTCGGCGTGCGATCACAAGATGTCCACACCTATGAGGCGTCGCTGATTCATGCGCAACAGGCGGTGCAGGAAGCAAAGCTGGCAAGTCCCTCCGATCACATTGTCATCGTGGCGGGATTTCCATTTGCGCAACAGGGCAGCACCAACAATCTCCGCGTCGTTCAGATCGCCGCAACCGACAACCTAGAGATTGCGTAGATTGTATCGAGCAATAAGGGGGATCAATGCGTCATGAGCATGTTTGCGGTGCAGCCGTGCGGCGCGGCTCGCCGCATCCCCATCACCCTGCTCGATTGCTTCTATGATTTCCGCATGCTCACCGGCCGAGTGCAGCGGCAAGGGCCGTAGGTTGAGGGTGAACATGCGGGCGCGATGCAATTGATCGGCGACGGTCCCCGCCATCCGCATGAGGCGGCTGTTTCCGCTCTCTATTACGAGAGTCTGATGAAAATCCTCGTCGGCCACAGCCCATCGTGGAAGGTCGTTGTCGGCCAATGCCTCAATCATCCGCTTTGTGGCGGCCTTCAGAAGCTGGATGACGGGCGCGCGTTCCTCCATCGGCAGCCGGGCGAGCCGTGCCGCCGCGGCACCCTCGAGCGCGGTGATGACTTCGTAGATTTCTTCGATGTCCGCGGGAGACAGGGCGCAGATGATGATGCCCTTCTTGGGAAGTATCCGGACCAGTCCGTCTTCCTGCAGTCGCGCCATGGCTTCGTGCACCGGGGTTCGGCTCATGCCGAGCTGACGCGCAATTTCAATTTCTGCGGCTTGGTACCCGGGGGGAAACGCATTGGAGCGTATCGCCTCCTTGATGGCGAGATAGGCGGCAGAAACCCGACCCGAACCGTTGATGTCGGAGTTTGCTGAATTCTGTTCTGTGGCCGGATCGCGTGGCGCGGCTCCGGGAATGTCGATCGTCCTGATCATGAACTGCCTGTCGTTGTTTCAAGGCTCGTTATAGCCGCTCTCCTGGAGCTTGACAAACGGGCGCGCATCAATAAATGTAAGCTTGCATGCAAGATAGCATGGAAAAGGATGTGGAGGCATCCTTCGCGATCTCAGGGAGGAAAGCGCGATGAAAAAGGTACTGTTGTCCCTCACAGGTGTCCTGTTTGCCATGTCCAGCCATATGGTACTGGCGCAGGAGAACTATCCTGATCGACCCATCACAATCGTGGTGCCTGCAGCGGCAGGTGGACCGAGTGACACCGTGGCGCGCCTGGTGGCGCAGTCGATGTCCACGACCCTTGGCCAGCAGGTGCTGATCGAAAACATGGGCGGCGCCGGCGGCTCGCTTGGTGCCGCAACAGTGGCGCAGGCGGACCCCGATGGCTACCGGTTGCTGCTCTACCATATCGGGGTGGCCACCTTCGCTGCGCTCTACCCGAACCTGACCTACAAGCCGATCGAAGACTTTTCGAGCGTCGGGCTGATTACCGAGGTCCCGATGACGGTCGTCGGCAGGAAGGACTTCGAGCCGAAGACGTTCACCGATCTCCTCTCCTATGTGAAGGCAAACGGGCCTGCCGTCACCTTCGGGACCGCCGGCACAGGTGCAGTTTCCGATCTCTGCGGCAGGTTGCTGCAAGACGCGCTCGGCACCAAGATCACTCTGGTGCCTTACAAGGGGATGGGTCCCGCAATGACCGATCTCATTGGAGGCCGTATCGACCTCGCCTGCGACCAGACGACCAACACCACGACCCAGATCAAGGCCGGTGAGGTTCATCCTTATGCGGTGACAACGAAGGCGCGGATTGGCGTGCTGCCAGATCTTCCGACCGTGGAAGAGAGCGGCCTGCAAGGGTTCGAGCTCAGTGCCTGGCATGCGCTCTGGGCACCCAAGGAAACGCCTGAAGCCATCCGCAGCAAGCTTGCGGAAGCGTTGCGCGCCGCACTCAAGGATCCGGTCGTGATCGAGCGTTTTGCGAGCCTTGGAACCGCACCGGTATCGGAAGATCTGGCGACACCGGCGGCGCTTGACCAGAAGTTCGCGTCTGAAGTCGAGCGACTGACGAAGCTGATCAGCGAAGGCGGCAAGTAACCTCGGTTTGATCGGCGGCTGAGAATAAGCCGCCGATCCATCATTCGTCATGGCCACGGGCCATGCGTCCGGCGCTTGAACCTTGAGCGCTAGCCCTTGAACAGGAGCGAACTTCCCATGCGTGAATACAAGATTGCAGCGATCCCTGCGGATGGGATTGGTCCTGAGGTTATAGCTGCGGGTCTTCAGGTTCTGGAGGCGCTGGAACAGCGCAGCGGTGACTTCAAGATCCATACCGAGACCTTCGACTGGGGTTCGGACTATTACAAGAAGCACGGCGTGATGATGCCGGCCGACGGGCTGGACAAGCTGAAGAAGTTCGATGCGATCTTTTTCGGTGCGGTCGGCGCCCCTGACGTTCCCGACCATATCACGCTCTGGGGCCTGCGCCTGCCGATCTGCCAGGGGTTCGACCAGTACGCCAATGTGCGCCCGACGAAGATCCTGCCCGGCATCACGCCGCCCTTGCGCAATTGCGGTCCAGGCGATCTCGACTGGGTCATCGTGCGGGAGAATTCCGAAGGCGAGTATTCCGGCCATGGCGGCCGCGCCCATAGGGGCCTTCCGGAAGAGGTCGGCACGGAAGTGGCGATCTTCACCCGCGTCGGCGTGACCCGCATTATGCGCTACGCCTTCAAGCTGGCCCAGGTGCGCCCGCGCAAACTGCTGACTGTCGTCACCAAGTCGAACGCCCAGCGGCATGGCATGGTGATGTGGGACGAGATCGCGGCCGAAGTGGCGACGGAGTTCCCGGATGTCACCTGGGACAAGATGCTGGTTGATGCAATGACGGTGCGCATGACGCTGAAGCCGGAGACGCTGGATACGATCGTGGCGACCAATCTGCATGCCGACATCCTGTCGGATCTGGCTGGTGCTCTCGCTGGCAGCCTCGGGGTTGCGCCGACGGCCAACATCGACCCGGAGCGCCGTTTCCCATCAATGTTTGAGCCGATCCACGGATCTGCCTTCGACATTACCGGCAAGGGTATCGCCAACCCGATCGCCACTTTCTGGACTGCCGCGCAGATGCTCGAGCATCTGGGTGAACGCGACGCCGCCGCACGGCTGATGAGCGCCGTCGAGCGCGTGACCGAAGCGGGCATCCTGACGCCAGACGTCGGTGGCACCGCCAACACCAGCCAAGTCACCGAAGCCGTATGCAACGCAATCGCAGGATCGAATATCATCTGAACGGGAGGACCGTCAGGGGACGCCAGAGGGGAGGAGACCATGGCTACACTCGAAAAGCACACCCGGAAAAACCTGATTGCCGGTGGCATCTTCATCGCCATCGCAGCCTCGTTCGCTGTGCAGGGTCTAAGATATGAGTTCGGGACCGCGACCCAGATGGGCCCGGGCTTTTTCCCGGTGGTTCTCGCTTTCGTATTGGGTGCACTAGGCGTCGTCATCGGCCTTGATGGCTTGCGCAGTGAGCCGGAGCCGACCGATGGTTCCGTCCCCTGGCGCGGGCTCGTCCTTATCTGTCTGGCACTTGCCATCTTTGCAGCCGGAGCCCGCGATCTTGGGCTCGTACCCGTCGTCCTGCTGTGCACGTTCATGACGGCACTCGCGTCCCGCCGAAATTCGCTGGTATCGGCGGCTATGATGGCCGCCGTCATCGCCACTCTTTGCTATCTGGTCTTCAAGGTCGGGCTGGCAGTTGCCATTCCGACATTCGGGCCGGTTTTCGGACTATGAGGTGCTCACCATGATGGATCTGATCTCGAATCTTGCCCTTGGCTTCGAAACGGCTCTCACGCCGATAAACATCGTCTGGTGTTTCGTTGGCGTACTGCTCGGCACGCTCGTTGGCGTATTGCCCGGCATCGGGCCGACAGCGACGATCGCGATGCTTCTGCCGATCACGTTTACATTCTCCCCGGTAACGTCCCTGATCATGCTTTCGGGCATCTACTACGGCGCCCAGTATGGTGGGTCCACAACAGCAATCCTCATCAACCTGCCGGGGGAAAGTTCTTCCGCTGTCACAGCGATCGATGGCTATCAGATGGCCCGAAAGGGGCGTGCCGGCCAGGCATTGGCAACCGCGGCGCTCGGATCCTTCTTCGCAGGATGCGTGGCAACTATGCTGTTGGCGATCGCGGCTCCGCCGCTTGCCTCCATCGCGCTCGAATTTGGCGCGCCGGAATATTTTGCCCTGATCGTTCTCGGGCTGCTCGTTTCGATCTCACTCGCTCACGGTTCCGTCCTGAAGGCGCTGGGCATGATCGTCATCGGCTTGCTGCTTGGGACGGTGGGCCAGGACATCTATACGGGCGAGGAGCGCTTCACGTTCGGTCGCCTGGAATTGTCGCAGGGGATCAACTTTGTTTCGATTGCTGTTGGAATATTCGGGGTCTCCGAAATCTTCCGCAACCTTCAGAACGAGCACACGCGCGAAATCGGAGTGAAACACGTCACGAACCTTTGGCTGACGAAAGACGATTTCCGGCGGATTATCGGCCCTGTATTGCGGGGAACGGCGCTTGGCTCGCTTCTCGGCGTATTGCCGGGCGGCGGTCACGTATTGGCGTCCTTTGCCAGCTATTCGGTCGAGAAGAACCTGTCGAAAAATCCGGCCGAATTTGGCCATGGAGCGATCGAAGGCGTGGCGGGACCCGAAAGCGCCAACAACGCAGCGGCTCAGACGTCCTTCATTCCGCTGCTTACCCTCGGCATTCCGGCCCATCCAGTCATGGCACTCATTGTTGGCGCCTTCATCCTGCAGGGGATCACGCCGGGGCCGGACGTCATTGCCAGCCAGCCGGCGCTGTTCTGGGGCATCATCGCATCGATGTGGATCGGTAACCTGTTGCTGGTGATCCTAAACCTGCCGCTGATCGGGCTGTGGGTTAAGATGCTGACCATTCCCTACCGTATGCTGTTTCCGGCCATCGTCATCTTTGCCTCGATCGGATGTTATTCCATTAACAACAACCCCTTCGACGTCTATGCAATCATCGTCTCGGGCATACTTGGCTACGTTCTGATCCGTGTGGGCTGCGAACCTGCACCCCTTCTGCTGGGCTTCGTTCTGGGGCCGTTGCTCGAAGAGCATCTCCGTCGGGCGATGATCATCTCCCGCGGCGACGCGACAGTGTTCGTCACAAACCCGATCGCTGCATCGCTGCTCGGATTGGGTCTGGTCTGCGTAATTTTGGCGCTCCTACCGGCGATACGTTCCAAGCGCGATCAGGTGTTCGTAGAGGATGACTGATGCCGGACATTTTCATGTCGTCGGGCTCCAGGGCGAGTTTTCAAGTGATGGGGTGTGAGAGCTACCTTCTTTCGCGAACGCCGAATGGTGTGATTATTTTCTATAATAAACTTTCGCCGCCCAGTTGCTGTAGCAGGCTTGCAGATCAAAGGCTTAACCGAAACAACTGGAACCGAAAGTTCGATTCCCGTCAAGGCGAGCCCAACCACGTAAGCGAAGCTTCCTCTCCGGACACAGTAACAACGCGACTGTGGTGACGTGAAACATCCCTGCGTAATCGCCGGCCCCTCGGCCGCCCACGAGCGGCGCATTTATCTTGACAAAATAAATCATATTTACGATTTGATGTGCGTCACTGAATATTTTGAGGGTTTTTTCATGCTTTTCAGACCGAGAGAGCTCGCGATCACAGTCGCATTGGTTTTCACTCAGCCTCTAGCCGCAATCGCCGATCCGATCACCATCATCGATCATGAAAACCGCACCGTCACGTTGGCAAAGCCCGTCGAGCGGATCGCCTCTATCCCGATCCCGATGGCCTCGACGATCATCGCGATGGACGGCGGAACCTCGAAACTGGTCGGCATGAACCCGACGGCCAAGTCGGCCATCGTTGAAGGCGTGCTGGGCAAGATCTTTCCCGAGGCCAAGGACATCCCGTCCGACATCACCGCGCCGAACTTCATTCCCAACGTCGAGGAACTGGCGGCCACCAATCCCGAACTGGTCATCCAATGGGCCGATCGCGGCCCGGACTTGGTCGACCCGATCGTCAATGCCGGCCTGACCGCGCTTCTGATTTCCTACGGCACGGAAGAAAAGACCAAACAGTACCAGGCCATGGTGGCGACCGCGATGGGCAAGCCCGAGCGGGCGGAGATGATCAACGGCTGGCGCGACCAGGTGGCCGCCGAAATGGCCGCCAAATCGAAGGACATTCCGGCCGAGAAGAAGCCGAGAATCCTCTATCTCGGCCGTGCGCTCGAAGGCCTGACCGCCTCCGGCGACAAGGGCAATTACAACGCCTTCTACATCAATCTGGCCGGCGCAACCTCCGCCTCGGCCGATGTCCAGGGCCAGGGCACGACGATCAGCCCCGAGCAGATTGCCGAGTGGAACCCGGACATCATTCTCTTGAACAGCTTCGAGGCCAAGCTCGGCCTTGAGCGGATCTATAACGACCCGATCCTGTCGCTGACCAAGGCCGCCCAGGAAAAGCGCGTCTACAAGATGCCGCTTGGCGGCTATCGCTGGGATCCGCCGAACCAGGAAAGCCCGCTGACCTGGATGTGGCTCGCCAATCTCCTGCACCCCGACATCTTCCAGTACGACCTGCGCGGCGAGATGAAAAAGGCATACAAGACACTTTACGATTACGATCTGACCGACGAGGACATCGACGGCATCCTGTGGATCGGCATGCAGGGCGAGGCGACCAACTACGCCCAGTTCAGGGCGAAGTAAGATGGCGATGGCGGCGACTGAGCGCGAGCGCCGAAGCCTGATCGGCTTCCGCATCGGCGCGTTTGGGCTCATGGTGCTGGCGCTGATCGCGGCCATGCTGTTTGCGATCGGTGCGGGGCGCTTTTCCGTCGACGTGGCGCGGATCGGCGAGATCCTGCTCGCGACGGCCCTCAACCCGAATGCCGCGCCGACGCAGATGGACGAGCGCATTGTGCTGCTCGTGCGTCTGCCGCGCGTATTGCTTGCGGCGCTGTCGGGTGCGGCCCTTGCCGTCGGCGGGGCGGCGCTGCAAGGCGTGTTCCGCAACCCGCTGGTCTCGCCGCAAGTGCTCGGCATCAGCCAGGGCGCGGCCTTTGGCGGGGCGCTTGCCATCCTGTTCGGCTATTCCGGCGTCGTCCTGCTCGGCATGGCCTTTACCCTCGGCCTGTCGGCACTGGTGCTGGTCGGCCTGCTCGCCCGCATCAACGGCCGCACCGAGGTGATCACGGTGATTCTGGCGGGTATGATCGTCGGGGCGCTGTTTGCTGCCCTGGTATCCGTCGTACAGTTCGTCGCCGATCCCAATACCTCCCTGCCCGCCATCGTCTACTGGCTTATGGGCTCGTTCTCGACTGCCACCTGGTCGCGGCTGTGGCTTGCCGTGCCGGGCATGGGCCTCGGCCTCTTCTCCGTCTGGCTGTTGCGTTACCGGCTCAACCTCTTGGCGCTAGAGGAGCAGGAAGCACGGTCGCTCGGCGTCAATCCCGACCGCGAGCGCTGGTACATCTTCATCGCGATTTCGCTGATGACCGGGACTTCGGTGGCAGTGGCCGGCATTGTCGGCTGGATCGGCCTTGTCGTGCCGCACGCCGCGCGCATTTTCGTTGGCGAGGACCATCGCGCACTGATCCCGGCCTCGGCGCTTCTGGGCGCGGCCTATCTCACCTTCATCGACACGATGGCGCGGACACTGACGGCAGCTGAAATTCCGCTCGGCGTCCTGACCGCGCTGGTCGGCGCCCCGGTCTTCGCCTACCTGCTGCGTCGCCACTTCAGGGAGACCAATCGCACATGATCGGGCTTGACGACGCTTCCGTGTCCTTCGGCACGCGCACGCTGTTTTCCGGTATCAGCTTCACCGTGCCGATCGGTCGGTCGATGGCGGTGCTTGGCCCCAATGGCCGCGGCAAGACCACGCTGCTGCGCGCCCTGCTCGGCTTCCAGCCGCTGGCGAAAGGCCGCCGCACCGCGCCGAAAATTGCAGGCTACGTGCCGCAGCACGGCGCCTCCCAGGCCAAGCTCTCCGGCTTGGACGTGGTGATCATGGGCCGCGCAGCCAGGCTCGGCCTGTTCGGCCAGCCCTCGGGAGACGATCGCGCGGCGGCCGAGGCGGCTCTGGACGGGGTCGGCGCCGGCCATCTGGCTGAGTTTCGCTACGACCGCATGTCCGGCGGCCAGAGGCAGATGGTGCTGATCGCGCGCGCCATCGCCACCGGATCACCAGCTCTCGTCTTCGACGAGCCGACATCGGCGCTCGACCTCGGCAACCAGTCGCGCACCCTGGAGCTCCTGAACACGCTCAGGCTTCGCCGCGACAAGGCGATCCTGTTCACCACCCACGACCCCAATCATGCGCTGGCGGCGGCCGATGATGTGTTGCTGATGATGCCCGGCGGCCGTGAAACGCACGGCACCGTCGCCGAGATGATCCAGCCCGAACTTCTCTCCGAACTCTACGGCGTGTCGATGCGCTGGGTCGAGGTGACCGGACCGACGGGCGAGACACGCCGGGCGATCCTGCCGGCCTTCGCCGGAATAGAGGCCGCATGAGTGCGATCTATCTGAAATCGACCTATGAGGCCCCGTCCGAGGTGGTGAAGGCGGCGGCGGCCAAGGGAACTGTGACGATCATCGAGCAGTCGGCGCTTAATGCCGACATGCTTCTGGCTCACAAGGGCCTGATCACCGACAACCAGCTCGACCAGAACGCCATGGTGCTGATGCGCGAGGCGCTCGCTGCCTTCCTCGACGCCGGCGGCCGCTGGTTCTTCAATGGCCACATGGTGCGGCCACTGGTCGCCGGCATGGCCCAGTACCGGCCGATCGAGGCGCCAAAACGCACCGATTTGGATTTGTCCTCGGTCAATCCCCATCCGTTGTTCTCCGGCATCGACCTTTTAAAGCTTGAGACAAACAAGGGCGTGGCGGGCTTTTACGGCCGGGGCTGCAATCCGCTGCCCGAAGGTGCTGTGGCGGTCAATGGTCTGGGTCCGGCGCAGGTGCCGGTCGACTGGGTCTGGGTGCGACCAAGGGGCGGGCGGATATTTTCACATGCGGGCAATGATCTCGGCTCGCTGGGGCTAGAATGGAACCTTTCAGGCGAACTGACGCGGCGCATCATCGAATGGACGCTCGGCAGCCCGTGCTTTGACCCGTGGCCCTCAGCGCCGTCGTCGCCGGCCGCTGATCTGCCGCTCGCCATATCCGAAGCCTATGGCGGCATGCGCCTGTCGAGCCGGCAGGAACGGCGTATCGTTGCGCCATCGTCCGGGACCTATTACCACATCCGCAGTCTTGAAGGACCGCGCTATACTTCGATCTTCGACGTCATCTGCACGCCCGAACAGCTTGCCGGGATCCTGCGTCCCAGCGACATTCTGTGGGTTCCGTGCCGCACGCCGGCGCAACGCATGATCGCCCAGAAGGAAGCGGTTGCCCGCCATCTTGCGGCCGGCGGGACTGTGGTGGCGCTCGGCGAGAGCCGCTCCGACCTCTGGTTGCCGCATGTCGAGTTCACCGGCACGCCGACGAACTGGTGGTGGTGGCTCGACCCGTCCGCCGATCTCGGCGTGCGCGTGACCAAGGCCGCGGCCCGCCATCCGCTGATGGCCGGCATCGGCGACAGGCAGGCGACCTGGCACCTGCACGGCTGGTTCGTCCCGCCGGACGGGGCCACGGTGCTGGCCCGTGACGGCGAAGGCCGGGCGATCCTCTACGAGGACAGGGTCTCGACGCCCGGGACGATGATCCTCTCCTCGCTCGATCCGATGTTCCACCACGGCTCCCACTTCATGCCGGCCACGACCCTTTTCCTCGACCGCTTCGTTCCCAACCTGAAAGCCTTCGCAGATGTCTAATGCCATTACCGTGCTCGACAACGGCCACCCGATCAGCTTCACCTTCGACGGCATCAACGCCTATCACGGCGGCGGTTTTCCCGGCGGCGTCGCGCATGCGCTCAAAGCCATGCAGGCGGCGTTTCCGCTGCTGTCCGACACACCGCTGGAACGGCGCGAGGTGACGATCGTGACCGCCTTTTCCGGACCTGGCGGCCGCGACGCGCTGGAAATGGTGACCCGGGCGCTGACCGAGGGACAGCTGACTGTCGACAAGTCGATCGGCGGCAAGGACATCATCACCGATCCGCCCGGACCTTACGTATTCCGCTTCAGCTATCGCGGCCGCACCGCCGAAGCGGTGATCAAGCCGGGACATGTGAAGGAGGAGTTCGTCACGCTGGGCGCCAAGAAGGACAAGACGCCAGATGAGATCGCCCGCCATGAAGAGCTGAAGGCGGAAATGGCTTACCGCCTGCTGCCTATCCCTGCACATGAAGTGTATGGCGTCGGGATCCTTTGATCCAGACCTGACCGAAGATCCAACATATCGGGTGTGAAGAGCTGCAGTCAAAATTTGTAAGCTTCGCCTGAATACTGTTCTGCATTGACCGTCGGGACAAGGCGTTCGCCAAATGGTCGCCGGCGAGCGTCCTTTGGTCGCTCGATGAACCAACTTGCTTATAGTGAAGTTGTTTAAGTTCAATATTGCGTGACTGGATGGCTTCACATGGGTTCGAATTGGTTCAAGACCTGACGGATCGCTGGCCTTCCTTTAGAAGGATGGCAAGCTCCTTAGCAAAGCTCTCAAGATCTACCGGATATGGCGAACTACGCCGCCAAAGAGCGAAGATTTGCCTACGAACGGGCTTTCCCTTAATTTCTGCCAACGCAAATTGCGTCCCGTTGATGGATTGCCCACACGCGATGGACGGAACTAGGCAAGAGTATCCCTGCTCCCTGACGAGGCGTATTCGGGTTTCGATGCTAAGCCCGTAAGAGCGCAAGATCGGTCCATTCGAGCGGTCGGCAAACCGTAGAGTGGAATCCTCCGTGCTCATGGGAAAGTCGTCTTCGCTCAAGGGCAATAGATCGAGTTTGGCGAGATCAGCTGGTTCGATCTGATCACGTTGGATGACCGGATTGTCCACGCTGGTGAGGAGGTGAAACGGCTCGTTGAGAAGCTCGACCTGTTGGAACGCCTCATCGAGTACAGGGCACGCCGTGATCACGAGATCGATCTCGCCTTCTTTAAGTCGCCGGCTGAGGCCTTCGTGCTTCCCTTCCATGAACGCGAGTTCAAGACGCGGATAGCGCTTGTGAACGAACCCGACCGTTTGAGGAATGAGGAATGGGCCGACTGTCGAGATCATCCCGACGCGGAGGCGCCCGCCGAATGCCCCCGTCCTTCGGCTGGTCTCATGACCCAGCGCAGCAACTTGCTGGAGGAGCATGCCGATACGCCGAAGGATGTCGCCACCGGCGTCAGTCGGAGTGACCTTGCGGGCGCCGCGCTCGAATACAGTTGTGCCCAACACTGTCTCGGCTTTGCGCACTTGATGCGATAGCCCTGAGGCGCTGATACCCATCTCCTCGGCAGCCGCGCGAAAACCTCCGCACCGATGCACGGCCAAAACCAACATCAGATCACGGATGGAAAGGGAGGCAAGTCTGTTCGATATTTCTTCTCGCATTGTCCGATTTGTTCGACTTGATAAGACGCTTCTCCCTATATACGAAAAACATGACTGCAACACTCATATTCTGAGGTGCCTGATGTTTTCGAAGTTTCTTCTCTCCTCCGCAGCAATGATTCTGGCTCTGGCGCCGGCGCCCTTGCTTGCGGACCCCATCACATTCAAGGATGTGACTGGCGCTGAAGTCACTCTTCCGAAGCCCGCGACGCGTATCGTAACGTTGCCGCAGCCGGGTGCTGCGACAGTGATCGCGGTTGATGGGACGTCGGAACATCTCGTCGGCATGAACCCCGGCTCACGCAAAGCATTCGAAACCGGCCTACTCAAGAAGATGTTTCCAGATGCCGCGTCCATTGAAAGCGGTATCGTCGCGGAGGGCGGCAATGGCTGGATGCCGAATGTCGAAGCAATCGCGGCGCTCAGGCCCGATCTCGTCATCCAATGGGGCGGTCGAGGAGACGAACTCGTGGCGCCACTGCGGAACGCCGGTATTCCGGTCGCGCTGATGGTCGGAGGCGGCAATGGCGGTACGGAAGAGCTCGCCCGCGAAAACATCAGCCTCGTGGCAAACATTCTTGGCAAACCGGAAAAGGCGAGGGCTCTGTTTGCGTGGCGTGACGAAGTCATTGCAGACGTCAAATCCACGCTTGCGGCACACCCAGCGGAACGCAAGCCGAAGATCCTTCACCTGCGCTCCTCCAAAGGCAAATTCACTGCGACGGGGGAAAAGAGCTACCAGAACTTCTTCATCACGCTGGTTGACGGCGACAATGTTGGCAAGGGCCTGGGTGTTCAGGCAGAAGTCAACGCAGAACAAATTGCAGCGTGGAACCCCGACCTTATCATGCTGACAGCTGCGGAAACTGACGCCGGACGCGAAACGATACTCGAGAACGAAGTTTTGTCGCAGACTACCGCCGCCAAGACCGGGCGTGTCTACAAGACACCGAATGGTGGATATGTATGGGATAGCGCCAGCCACGAAAGCCCGTTTACCTGGATGTGGCTTGCAAACCTTGCTCATCCGAACCTCTTCCATTTCGATCTGCGCGCCGAGGTGAAAAAGGGATTTGAACGGCTCTACAACTATTCTCCTACGGAAGACGAAATCGACGCTGTCTTGAAGCTCGATCTCAACGCCAGCGCTTCGAACTATCAACAGTTCGCTCGCAAATGACACTGGCCCCTGCCGGAACCGATCATCCGGATCAGTCGACCGCACGCGCGGTCATACATTGGTCGGCATTGCTCTTGCTTCTTGTAGTGGCGATCGTTGTCTCGGCATCAGTTGGCCGGTTCAGCATACCGCTTGCTGATGTCCTGAACATCGCGGCTCGTTGGCTTTCTGGCGCGCTTGCGCCAGAAACTATGGAGGAGCGCATTCTCATCAACGTTCGTGTGCCACGCATCTTGCTGGCGGCGATCGTTGGTGCAGGACTTGCTCTATGCGGTGCAGCACTTCAGGCTCTGTTCCGCAATCCACTCGTGTCGCCGCGTGTGCTAGGTGTTTCATCGGGGGCGGCGCTCGGTGGGGCGCTGACGCTGCTGGTCGGCGGTGGCGCTACCGTGTTGTTTGCCGCTACCTTCAGCTCGGCTCTTTTCGCGCTTGTGCTGGTTGCGGTCATCTCACGTGTAGCAGGGCGCACGATCCTTTCGATCGTGCTGGCAGGTATCGTCATTGATGCGTTGTTTTCAGCGATGATCTCGCTGACGCAATACGTGGCTGATCCGGAAACTTCGCTTCCTGCGATCGTCTTCTGGCTGATGGGCAGTTTCTCATCGGCAAGCTGGAGGAAGGTCGGCGAACATGGCCCGGTGATCCTGCTTGCCATCATCATTCTTTATCGTTTGCGCTTTCGGATTGCGGTCCTGTCGATGGGTGACGAAGAAGCGCGTTCATTCGGTGTGAATGTCGGCTTTTCGCGTTGGCTCGTCTTTTCCGTAATCTCGGTGATCATTGGCGGTTCTGTAGCCGTGGCCGGTGTCATCGGTTGGGTGGGGCTCGTCATTCCGCACGCGGCGCGCCTCCTTGTCGGGGAAGGGCATCGGCGCTTTCATGGCACGGCCGCATTGCTTGGGGCGAGTTTTATGGTGGTGATCGACACGCTTGCACGAGCAATTATCAGCGCCGAGCTGCCGCTTGGCATTCTTACGGCTGTCATTGGTGCACCGGTCTTCATCTACCTCCTCTGCACAAGGCAGGCGCGGATTGGGGCGACCCAATGATCGCACTCTCAAATGCAGGAATGAGGCGGGGTCAGCGCTGGATTTTTCGCGATGTCAGCTTTGATCTGCCGCATGGTGAGGTGTTGGCGATCCTGGGCTGTAATGGCCGCGGTAAAACCACGCTTCTGCGCACCTTGCTAGGATCCCTGGAGCTGAGTGAAGGCACCCGAACGATGCCTGCCGTTGTCGGTTATGTACCGCAGTCACAAGGTGGCGGAGATCAGCATCGTTGCCTTGACATCGTGATGATGGGGCGAGCCGGGCGCCTGGGGCTCTTCGGGCTGCCGGGAAAGGCTGACGAGATCGCTGCCTTGTCCGCGTTGGCCACAGTCGGCGCCTCTCAATTTGCAGGACGCTCTTTCGGTCACCTTTCCGGCGGCGAGCGACAGATCGTCCTGCTTGCGCGGGCATTGGCGACAGAGGCCAAAGTTCTCGTGCTCGATGAACCCGCAGCTTCCCTTGATCTTGCCAATCAAAACCTGCTGCTCGGTGTCCTGATGCGGCTGAGGCAGGCTCGCAGCCACACGATCGTTTTCACCACCCATCATCCACAGCATGGTTTGATCCTCGCCGATCGGGCTTTGATGATGCATGCCGGAGACGAGGTTCTCTATGGCCCCACGGCCGACATGATGACGGATGGCGAGCTCGCCCGCCTCTACGGGGTGCCTTTCGTGCGGCACACCGGCGCTGTTGGCCGACCTGATATCGTTTCCCCGATCTTTGGGGCAACCGTCTTTTCATCCTAAACCAAGAACAGGAGCCTACATTGGACACGATTACCTATCTTGAGAATGGCGAAGCCTTCACCGTGAGCTTTGCCGAACTCCTCAAATACCATGGTCCCGGTTTTCCCGGTGGCGTTGCGCACGGCCTCAAGGTCATGCAGCGGGCGTTTCCGCTACTGGATGAAGGACGTCCCGTCGAACGGCGTGAAATCCGTATCGATACGGCGTTTCCGGGTCCTGGTGGACGTGATGCCTTCGAATTTGTTACCAGAGGGCTGACCGACGGTCGGTACGTGGTCGACCGTTCGCTGGGTTGGGACGGCATCGAGGAAAGCCCGAAGGGACGGTATTATTTCCGTTTTACATACCGCGGTACGGTAGTCGAGGTTACGATCCGCCCAGGTCATGTGCGGCCCGAATTCCTTGAGCTTGCTCGCAAGGAAAATCGCACCGCCGACGATGAAGTGCGCCTTGCCGCACTGAAGCGCGAAATGGGCGATCGCCTCGTTCCGCTCGCTCCGGAAGATGTTTATGACGCCAAAGTCAGCCGCGCCTGATCCCGATTGCGTCCAGAGCGAGCGTCGCCATTGGATGGCTGTGCTCGCCCGCGCGCCCATTGATCTGCTGCGGGCATCTTTTGAAGACTGTCCGCAGTGCGCTGATGTACGTCGGCTTGTGGGGCCAGAGATTGGTCTGATCCAGCTGCGTGCGAAAACACCCGTGACGAAAACCGCATTTCATCTCGGCGAAGCGACCGTATCGCGCTGCGTTGTAGAGCTGGCCGGTCGGCGTGGTTATGGCGTGGTCCTGGGCAGCGATCTTGAAAGGGCTGAGCTTGTGGCGGTTTTCGATGCGCTGCTCCAGGATCCTCAGATGTATGGCGAACTCAGGCCGAAATTGCTGCAGCCGGCCGAGTCCGCCATCTCGGTGAGCCGGCAGCGCCGGGCAAATACGGCTCAAGCGACAGCGGCACATTTTTTCACTGCCGCGCGAGGGGGTAAAACGCCGTGAAAATTGCGATCGATCAGCGTGGACCCCAGAAAGCTTACGAGGACCGAAAGGCCTATCGAAACCTCCTTCAGGCATTCGCCTATCCGGGCAAGATGATGAGTGTGCGCGGAGGACACCTCGCCCATGCCGCTATCCTCATGACACTCGCGGATACGACGACGCCGGTCTGGATTGATGAAGGCTTCGCCGAAATCAAGGCGAATGCGACCAAGGCACAGTTGCCGAGTGCGAGTCGGGTAAACTGTGTTTTCGCACTCTGTAGCGGAGAACGCTTTAACGGCTTCGATGGCTTTCCCGTCGGAACGCTTGTCGACCCGCACCTTTCCACGACCATGCTCATAGAAGTCGTTTCACTCACCGGTGGTGAGCCATGGCGGCTTGCTGGCCCGGGAGTAGGGCCAAACGGCGCTAGCCTGGCGCCGATTGGATTGCCGAAAATGTTTCCTGCCGCATGGGCGCAGAATAACGCGCTCTACCCGCTCGGAATCGATGTGATCTTTACGGCGGGTGAACTGTGCGCATGTCTCCCCCGAAGCGTCAGATTGGAGATCGCCGATGTATGTGCCGGCTAAGGGGGGAGAAGTTGCCATTGCCAGGAGCCTCGAAGCCTTAGCGCGTGCCCGGCGTGGCGATCCCGATGTGCCGGAATTGACCGTCGCCCAGATAAGGGAGCAGATGCGGGGTGCAGTGGACCGGGTGATGACGGAAGGCGCCCTTTACGATCGAGACCTCGCGGCTCTCGCTCTGAAGCAGGCGCAAGGCGATCTGTCGGAGGCGACCTTCCTATTGCGGGCTCACCGCGCCACGCTTCGGCGCATGGGCCATTGCGAGCCCCTAGAATTCACGGATATTTGCCTCGATCGGCATATCTCCGCGACCACGAAAGAGCTCGCCGGCGGCCAGATCCTTGGAGCGACCTACGACTACACCCATAGGCTTCTCGATTTTTCCTTGCTAGAGGCGCGCTCCTGCGCTGATCGCGCGGTGGTTGACGATGAGTTGCAGGATGAAAGAGGTTTCGTCCAAGATTCTGCCGCGCTAGCACTGCATACATCACCCTATCAGGACTTGCTTGTTTCCCCAGACTGCGAGCCGAGCGGGAACCGGGATTATGAACCAGTCGATATCACTCGTGTCCCGGTCCGCCCGCCTTACGGACCATCCGAGACGCTCGGCCATCTGGTTCGTGGAGAAGAGGGGTTTCTGACTGGTCTTGCCTACACACGGCTGCGCACTGCCGGCGCGTCCCATCCCTATGTGGAAGAGCTGTCGGCAGGTCAGGTTGAGATCCTGGTCGAGCTGGAGGATCTGGGGCTTACCGTTTCGATCGGGGATATAGACATCACTATCTGCCGTATGGTGGCGCCGGTTCTGGACGGCAAGCAATCCCATCTCTCGCCAGGCTTCGGTGTTGCGTTCGGGACGAACGAGAGGAAAGCTGTCGCTATGGCCACCGTGGATCAGGCACTGAAAGCAGGGCTTGATCCTGAGCTGGTGCTTTCCCATAGCGACGGCGTGGAAGCAGCCGGCTACGTATCGCACCTTAAATTGCCTCACTATTCCGACTTTCAATCCGATCTGGAGCTGATCCGGCGTGCGAGGTCTACGCATGAATGAAACGTTCGGCTACCTCGATGAGGACAGCAAAAGATCTGTGAGACGAACAATCCTGAAGGCCCTGGCCATCCCGGGCTATCAGGTGCCGTTCGTCGCACCGGAAATGCCGATAGCCTACGGTTGGGGGGTAGGGGGCATGGTGGTCACGGCAAGCCTGATCAATGAGGAGGACTTGCTGAAGGTTACCGACCATGGCTCAGACGACACGGTGAATGCGGTCAACATTCGGTCCTTCTTCACGAGGACGGCTTTCGTAACCACCACGACCCGCACGCCTGAGGCAACACTCATACAGGTCCGCCAGCGTGTCCCCGAGGCAAAGCTCCAGGAGGGGCAGATCGTCGTTTATCAGGTGCCGAGACCAGACCCTTTGCGCGCCTTCGTCAACTCGGCCAAGGAGGCCTCTCGCATGCACGCACACGCGGATTACGGCCGTGTGTACGCTCGGCTGTTCGAGGAAAGAACCGGTAGTCGTGGTGCAGTCCAGCCAGGGTATGACTACCCGGTTATGGTCGAAGGGCGATATTTGATGTCTCCGTCACCGATACCGAAGCGAGATAACGCTAGTCTCCACCGTTCGCCGGCAATTCAGATATTCGGCGCGGCGCGAGAGCGTCGGCTCTATGCATTGCCACCCTACACCCATGTCGAAAGCCTTGCATTCGACGATATACCTTTTGACCCCGGCTATCCTGATGACGGACGGCAGTGTGTCATTTGCGGATGCGCAACCAGTCATCTCGACCACCTTCTCCAGAAGGATGATGGGACAAGCGAATGGGTATGCTCCGATACCGAATGTTGCGAACAAAGATCAAAGGAGGTTGCCGGTGCTTAGGCTACCTTCTCCCGTCCTGACGCTTGGTCGCGTTTCATATGATAGGCGGATTGCGCCGGACACGTCGTTCGTCCTCTATCCTGGAGAGGTGCTTTGTCTCGTCGGGAAATCCGGAGCGGGAAAGTCGACGCTGCTGCGCATGGCGGGCGGGCTTTTGCGTCCGCACGAGGGGAGGGTGCTACACCAATCCGCCGATGGCCCGATCTCGATCTATGAGCTTCCCGAGCAGGCTTTGGTTTCACAGCGACGTCGGAACGTCGGGATAGTCGCTCAGAATGCTCGTGACACCCTCGATATGGCACAAAGTGCCGCCGCGAACATCGTTCAGCCTCTGTTCGACAATGGCGAGCGCAATTTTGGCCGAGCGATGGCGTCAGCGCAGCACTGGTTCGCTGCACTCGATCTCGATGTCGCAAGGATGGGCGACCTGCCGAGTTTGTTTTCCGGTGGCATGCAGCAGCGCTTGCAGATTGCGCGAGCGCTGGTCCACGGACCGAAGGTTCTCTGTCTGGACGAGCCGACGACTGGTTTGGATACCTCGGTGCAGGTCCGTCTTCTTTCATTGCTTTCGGGGCTTCAGCGCCAAACGGGCGTCGCCATGTTGCTTGTGACACATGATCTCCGGATTGCCCGGCTGATCGCCCACCGCGTGATCGTGCTCGACGAAGGCAGGATCGTCGAGGAGGCTCCACCAGACCGGCTCATCGCTGATCCTTGTCATCCTGCGGCCCGCGACCTCGTCGCGGCAATGATTTGAGGACGGCTATGGACATCTTGCGTGTCGAGAACCTGGAAAAGGACTACGAAGCACGAGCCGTCGGTCCGGTGAGCTTTAGATTGAGGGCCGGTGAAATAGGATTGATCGTCGGCGGTTCAGGGTCGGGAAAATCGACGGTGCTCGATGTGCTGTATGGGACAAAAAGAGCGAGCCGAGGAAGTGCCTTCTTGTGTGTTGGTGACGGGCAGCGAGATCTCTTCGACATATCGGTCGCGGAACTCGTTTCAATTCGAAGCGTGGCCATTGGTTACTGTACCCAATTTTTGCCGGCGATCCCCGGAAAATTGGCAGCAGACCTCGCAAATGAAGCTGCTTGCGCAGAAACAAGTTCGGCCGATATCACCGAGCTGTTGGATCGATTGGCCTTGCCGCAACGACTCTGGACCCTGCCGGTGTCTTCATGGTCTGGCGGCGAGAAACAGCGCCTGAACATAGCGCTCGCTGCCCTTCGCAAGCCAAAACTAATTTTGCTCGACGAGCCATTCTCCGCGCTGGATGAAGCACTGCACCCTGTCGTTTGGTCGGTTCTATCGGCGTTGGCTGATGGTGGCTCCGCAATATTGCTTGGGGTCCATAAGGCAAGCTCCTCTACAGCAGGGGCAGAAACACTGGTTGTCCTTGATTGATCAGGCATGTCTTGTGAGTTTTCGACGGATTAGCCTGATTTCCGGCAATTGGGGAGCGGGCCCGATACAATTAGGGATCTTGCGCATCGACACGTTGAGAGTTGGGGCGCTGAAGTTTCTGTAGGTTGCGGTTCGAAAACTACGCGTCAAGGGTTCGATACCCTTCAAGGCGTTCGAAGTATCTGTGGACATCCACAGCGCGGCCTTATTTAGTTTGCCACGCGGCGCGGCATATCGGTCCCGGTTTCCGGCGTTGCCGTCGCGGCGCTAAATATAATGCGGCGATTCATTTGACCGATTTCTCTAGGGTGAACGGCTTCAACGTACCCGCTAGATGTTGATTGCCACTGGTGACTGACCTGGTCCCAGGGCCGATTACTATCGAAAATCAACAGACCAACTGCCGCGCACCACCGCGCGTGCGGCGTCAAATGCGTCCCGACCCTGCGGTCGATATCATCATTAACTCAGCACCTGAGGTACTGCATCATTGATAATTTTACGAAAAATTTAGGTTAATTGACGGTTTCCATTGTAACCTGTTCCATCGCAAGCGCAGATCGGTAAGTTGATTGGCATCAGCTTTTTCAATGAAACTGCCGGAGCGTTGCGCATGACTATGCTTGCCACCACGAATAACTCACATGCAGGCAATTTAGCTTCGCTCTCGCATAAGAGCGTCGTGGTTACGGGTACTCGGATGCTAGGCCCCGATATTCTGCGCTCGCTGGCGATCTTGCTGGTGATGCTCGTCCATTTGCCATTGAATGCCACGCCCGGAGTATTGGTGACCGTGCGCGAATATGGCTGGCTCGGCGTCGATATCTTCTTCGTACTGAGCGGCTACCTGATCGGCACGCAACTGTTCAAGGAAGTGACGCGCACGGGAGCAGTCGATTTCAAATCGTTTTACCTCCGGCGTGCCTTCCGCATCTTTCCAGCGTTCTTCGTGGTCCTTGGCCTTTATGCCCTGGTTCCGGTCCTTCGCGACAATCCGGCGATGCAGCCTCTCTGGAGGTTCGCCACCTTTACCGTCAATCTCGGGTTCGATCCGAGGGAAGGGAACGCGTTTTCTCAGGCATGGACGCTTGCTGTCGAAGAGCAGTTCTATCTCGTCCTGCCTTTGCTAGTTCTTCTCCTCTACAGACGCATCGGCACGGGACGGGTGCTTGCCCTCGCAGGGCTGCTGATGTTCGCCGGCGTCGTGCTGCGTTACACGATCTGGGATATACAGGTTGGCACCCTTGTCGCAGAGGGCCAGTTCCGCCCCGCCTTTGCGACATACCTCCGAGATGTCTACTACCCGACATATACCCGTCTCGACGGTCTGTTGTTCGGCGTAGTGCTTGCGGCCTCCCGCTTTTTCAAGCCTGAGCTTTGCAGGCAATATCTGCCGCCAAAGGTCACGATTCCCTCAGGTCTGATCTTTGTGATCGCGGCGCTCATCTGCTTCGTTGATCGTGGACCGCTTGCAGGACAAGGCATCTTTCCGGTGTTTCAGGCGCAACTCGGCGCGGTCGCGGGCTTTCCGCTGATCTCGATCGGTATTGCGCTTTTGTTCTGCGCTATGCTCGATCTTGAGCACTTTTTGAGCCGGTGGCCTGTACCGGGGGCGGCTCTCGTCGCAACGCTGTCCTACAGCCTTTACCTGACGCACAAGTCCGTCTTTCACGTCACGCGCCTTGTGCTCGGAGAGGAGAACCTGCAGGGAAGCTTCGGCTTTGTCGTCTATCTGCTTGCAAGCTTAGCCGTCGCGGCCGTTCTCTGGTTTTGCGTAGAGCGAACATTCCTGCATCTTCGGGATCGCATGCTTTCGTGGAAGTAGGCCTGCGCCGTATTAAAGACCCTGTATGTCGAGGCATTTAGTGCTATATTATAGATCTCTCATGCCTTGGGAGGGGGTCAATGTGGAGCCGCAAGATTTTGATACTTCCGTTCGCGATAGCCGCTTCTGTCATTCAGGCCCGGTCGGCAGAACGGCTGCCATTTCATGTCTCGCATTTCCAGGACGATGTTACCGTCAATCTGACAGTAACATCGCTGCAAACATCACCCGTCCAGGACTACGACTTCGATGTGACCATCGGCCTAACGGAATTCGATAGCGGGGGTTCGATCAGGTACATCGACCAGGGAAGCCACGACGTCCGCGTAAAATGTGACGGCGCGGGCAAGGTCTTCGTCGGTGGGGCGGTTTACGTTCCAACGAGGGGTGTCGCCGGAAGTGACTGGAAAGAAGACCTGTGGAAATCGGTCTGCACCTCCCCGGTTTCATAGCTGACAGGCGATGCAAGATTTGCAGCGCGACGGATATAGGCAATGTTGACCGACGCCCTCCTGCCGGAAATACTGACGCCATTGGTGTACACCCAATCATTGGCCCCAAACATACCCGGGACTTCTTCGATTATGCGGTCCGAGACTACGAGTGGCGATTTCAAAAGGCTGGCTAGAGCCTCCAGGCGTTGAGCGACATTGACGGCGTCCCCGATCACGGTGAACTCGTCGTGGAAGCCGCTTTCAATGACTCCGCCGAGAACGGTACCATAATGAAGGCCGATCCCCGCGTTCAGACAGGGGCCGCCCCTGCCAATGTTGTCGTTGCGCCACTCGTCGAGTGCAGCAGTCAAAGACAACGCGCAGGCTAATGCCCGCCGAGCATCGTCCGCCTTGGGCTTCGGCTGCCCGAACACCGCCATCACGCCATCGCCGATGAACTTGTCAACCGTTCCGCCATAGGCGAACACCGTGCCGGCGACGATGTGCCGATACTCACCGAGGACACGGGCAAGCTCGCGTGCGGAAGCCGTTTCCGCATATGACGTGAAGTCGCGGATATCGATAAACATGATCGCCGCGTCCCGCCGCTCTAGGTCAAGGTTGGCACTGGCAGTCTGAAGATCGGCGACGACTGTTGGCGAGAAGAAGCGTGACAGGTTCATGCGCTTTTCCTCGATCCTTAACGCCTGCCTGATGGTGCGTTCGTGATCGCGCGCCAACAGATACACAGCCATCGCAGTGAAGGCGAAACTCATGGTCAGGCCGAGGTCCTGATTGAAGAAGTTGGCCAGTAGTGTTCCGGGCGAGCTGGCGTGATGACGGAACGCCATGAGGGCAAGCATAAGCACCCATGCCAAGACCACGATCGTCGAAAACAAAACGATTAGCCTGCGCTCCAGCTTCAAGGCTACGTGGTTCAGAAGGATGAACGAGACGACCAAGCTCGACGTCGTAAGGGCATGGTCTTCCGTGATCGGACTAGCCAGAATGTGCTCATAAAGGATCATCACGACCAAGGCCGCATCGAGCGCGACGAACAGTGAACCGAGGTGTTTCTGTGTTGGGAAATAGACAGCCACCGCGACGGATGCCACGCTAACGATCAAATAGACCGAGCTGACGATGGCATGGGTCGTAAAACTGGCGAGACCGTCTCCAAACAGGAGGTTGGCGAACAGGATCGAAAGGACAACGAACCGTAGCGAGGCCGATCGTAGTTCCCGGGTGGAAGCACTATTGCTGAACGGCGATGATTTCTGATCCATTGATCCAGGTCTGTACGATCAGCATATGCCGATCTAAAAAGTTGAGGTCGGAAGGGCCGGGCCTTGGGAGGCCAGGCCCGGTCCCGTTACTTGACGTCCGTAACCGTGATTTTGCCCTCGACGCGCTCGGCGACGAACTCAATGTTGGCGCCTTCCTTCAGTTTTTCGAGCATGGCGTCGTCTTTGACGCGGAACACCATGGTCATGGCGGGCATCTCGAGGGATTTGAGCTCCTCGTGGATAATTGTGACTTTCTTCGCTTTGGCGTCGACCTTCTTGACGGTACCCTTGGTGAATTCCGCCGCGAAAGCGCCGGAAGAAAGGGCTACCGCGAGAAGGGCTGTCGAGGCGAATTTGATGATGGATTTCATGTCAGGTCTCCTTGCGTCGAATTATTTCTTGGCCACGGTAACGTCGCCGTGCATTCCGGCGTCGTAGTGGCCGGGAACAAGGCAGGCGATCTTGAAGGTGCCGTCATTGGTGAACTTCCAGATGATCTCGCCGGACTTTCCCGCAGCCAGACGGATCGCGTTCGGATCGTCGTGTTCCATTTCCGGGAATTTCTCCATGACAGCCTTGTGCTCCATAACCTTGTCTTCTTGGTCGAGGACAAACTCGTGATCCAACTCGCCCGCGTTCTTGATCGCGAACACGACCGTCTGGCCCTTACGGACCTTGAAGGTGTTTGGCGTGAAGATCATCTTGCCGTCGTCCGTTTCCTTCATGGAGACCCGGATGGTCTGTGTGGCCTCCGCCTTCTTGCCAGGCTCGCCGACCGCCATGGCAGCGTCATGGCCGCCTTCGTGTGTGCCGGAGGCGAGGACGGGTGTGGCTAGCGCCGCGAGAAATAGTGCGATCATTGCAATTTTCATGATGTATTCCTTTGGTGGTTGGATTGGATCGAGCTGAAGATCAGCCGTGCTTCATGGGCTTGGGCGTGATCTGGGTCTTTGCGTCCTTGGCCTTGGTCGTGTCGGGCAACTCGCCCGTCCACTCCCAGGCTTGCGTTCCGGGTGGGTTTTCGTACCAGCCAGGGTCGGTGTAATCGTCCGCCGCGATGCCCTCGCGAACCTTGACCACGGAGAACATGCCGCCCATCTCGATGGGACCGTGCGGACCCCATCCGGTCATCATCGGAACGGTGTTCTCCGGAATTTCCATTTCCATCTCGCCCATGTCCGCCATACCGGCGGTTCCCATGGGCATGTATTCGGGCTGGATTTTCCTGATCTTCTCGGTGACGGATTTCTTGTCGACGCCAATGAAGGTGGGCACGTCATGGCCCATTGCGTTCATCGTGTGGTGCGACTTGTGGCAATGGATCGCCCAGTCGCCCGGATACTTGGCATCGAACTCGTAGGCACGCATGGCGCCGACGGGGATGTCGATGCTGACCTCCGGCCAGCGGGCTTCTGGTCGCACCCAGCCCCCATCGGTACAGGTCACCTCAAAGTCATAGCCGTGCATGTGGATCGGATGGTTGGTCATCGTCAGATTGCCGACACGGACGCGCACCCTGTCGTCCTTTGACACGACCAGCGGACTGATGCCGGGAAAGATGCGGCTGTTCCAGGCCCAGAGATTGAAGTCCGTCATCTCCATGACGCGCGGAACATAGGTGCCCGGATCGATGTCGTAACCGCTGAGTAGAAACACGAAGTCCCGGTCGACGGGCATGAACTTCTCGTCCTTCGGGTGGATGACGAAGAAACCCATCATGCCCATCGCCATCTGCACCATCTCGTCGGAATGCGGGTGGTACATGAAGGTGCCGGACTTCACGAGATCGAACTCATAGACGAAGGTCTTGCCGACCGGGATGTGCGGTTGCGACAGTCCGCCGACGCCGTCCATGCCCGACGGCAGGATCATGCCGTGCCAGTGGATGGTCGTATGTTCCGGCAGCTTGTTGGTCACGAAGATGCGAACACGGTCACCCTCGACCGCCTCGATCGTCGGACCTGGGGACTGGCCATTGTATCCCCAGAGATGGGCTGTCATGCCCTCGGCCATCTCACGCTCGACGGGCTCCGCCACAAGGTGGAACTCCTTGACGCCGTTGTTCATGCGATGGGGCAGGGTCCAGCCGTTGAGAGTGACGACTGGGGTGTAGTCCGGCCCAGACGAAGGACGAACTGGGGTCTGTGTTTCGGCAGTTTCCATGATGGCAGCCTCAGGCAGGCCCATGTTGGAGGTCTTCGCCCAGGCGGCAGTCGAAACGAGGGCTGCGCCTGCGCCGAGCATCTGTCTTCTGTTGAACATTCTCTTGTCCTTTCTCAGTGACCGCCGCCGCCGCTTTCGGCAGCCGCTGCGACTTCCGTTTCACCACTGGCCGAACCCGCGCCGCCGCCGTAGATGGCAGGCGCGAGATTGGCTTCGGCCAACCAGAAATCGCGTTTTGCATTGACGGCGAGGAGGATCGAATTGACCTTCTCCCGGCTGTCGGCGAGCAATTCGAATGTGTTGGTGATCATGCCATTATATGTGAGGAGAGACTCTTCCTCGATCTTGGCGCGCAGCGGCACCACGCTGTTGCGATAGTGCCGTGCGATGTCGTAGTTCGCGCGGTAGGCTTGATAGGCGGAGCGAGCTTCCGAACGGACGTTAACCGCCTTTTCCGCGAGAACGTTTGCCGCCCGCATGTAGGCCAGTTCCGATTTCCGCATCCGGGCCTTGCCGCTGTCGAAGATCGGGATCACGAATTCCAGCTCTACATTTCCGGTCGTCTGCTTGTGCTTCTCGCCATCCTCGAGTTCTCGCTCGGTCTCGAAGCCGGAGAGAATTTCGAGATCGGTGACGTAGCGCGTGGCTTCCGTCAGCTTGTAGGACTTGGCTGTCGTCGCGAGGTCGAGCTTCGCTATCTGGAGGTCGACCCGACGCTCAAGCGCTTCTGCTTCGATCAGATCGCGCTTGACCAGACTCTTGGGAAGCTGAGGCAGACGGTTCGGAATCTGATAGTCTATGTCCGATCCCCAAAGTCCCATGAGCCGCGTGAGTTCTTCTTTCGCGAGACGGGCTTCAAGCCGTGCCTTGGCGGTCTGTCCGGTGAGTTCGGCGTAGAAGACGTGCTCGCGAGCCTGTCCGCCCTTGGTGAGAGAGCCAGCTTCGCCGATTTTCTGTGCGAGTTCCGAAGCCGCATCTGCGGCCGCCTGCGCCTGGTTGAGCTGGGCTACCGTTTCCCATGAGGCGACGGCGGTGATCCATGCGCGACGCGTGTCGGCGGCGAGCTGTAAGGTCCGCAGGGCCGCATTGAGCTGCGCCTTTCGGAACCCACCGTCGGCGATCTCGACGTTCCGCTTCTGGGTAGCGAGCGCGAGGATGTTGGTGGCGATCACACCTTCGATTGCCTTGTAAGCTTCGAGGCCGGGCGTACCGATTCCCGTCAGACCGATGCCAACGGTCGGGTTCACAAGCATGGTTGACTGCCAGGCATCCGCCGAAGAGTCTCCAAGATCGGCGTAGGCCGCCTGCAGGCCCTTGTTGTTCAGAAGCGCGACCTGAACTGCCGTTTCGACGTCCACGGTCTTTCTCGCCAGCAAGGTTTTCACCCGGCCCGAGACAACCTGAGCGTCTTGGCGGTTCTGCACCCAGACGGTGTCTTTTCCGGTCGCCTCGGCTGTCTTGTTCGCAACATTGGAAAACCCGGCCGTCGCCGCGGAGTATTCCGCAGAGGATACGCATCCTCCGAGAACGAGAGGAAGTGCGACAGTCACGGCACATTTGAGAGTGAAAAAGCTCATGACGCCCCTCCGTCCGGAGCTTGCGCGTCATTCTGGTTCCGCCACGGTTTGGGATCGACCGGGACGCGGTGCGTATAGCCCGCAACGGGATTATGATAGTGAATTGGACGAACGTCGACCGCTAGGTCGGCGATGTCGCCCGAAGCAATGACTTCAGGAGGCAACGTGGCAGCACATCCGCTTGCGAAGAGCGGCAAGGCAGCCACCAGAATTTTGAGGTTCATGGTGTAATCCGAATAGGAGATGTCATCGGCGGAACGAGCCAATCATGCTCGTTGACGCACGTTCAGACCCGCAGGGACGGGTTGATCCTATTCAGATATTCGGTGGACGATGGAGGGTCGGGATTTCACCGAACGAGCGCTGATCGTCAATGAGTCTGTGGATCGACGCAACCACGGGGCCGTCTAAAGTGTCCGTAGTTGCGACAATTGCGAAACTTATGCAAAAGTCGTTGCAACAGTTTTGCTTTCCGACTTTCGACTCTGCGTCGTCCGCAGAAACACTAGCATGGTGATCGTGTTCGCCGATTTGAGCGTCGGCGTGCTCCATGGTGTCCGACACTACTGTCGTACCATTGAGCGCCCCGCCGTGCATGGCGGCTGTAGCAGTGGACAGCGAGTACCCTGCCAGTGACACAACAATCACCAGTCTGATCAGAATCAGCAATTTCTTGCATGTGATTCGATACATCGCGCCCATCATTCAACAGCTACCTTCAGCGCAGCCAAATTTCAATAAAAGAAATATGTCAGGAGATTCACGTCGTTTATGTGGCGACGAGTTTTTCCATTATTTGACTTTAAAGGTTCCAACGCTTGTAAGGTCAAGGGCCGCAGCCGATTGCTCCGACATTAAATCTGGATATCTGGCCGTTCCCCGATGGGCTAAGGCGGAACCGTTTCAGAGTTCAGGTGTTACACAGGGTGATTCACCGGGCACCAGTGGCGATCACGCTCGCAAGCCGAGGGAAACATGTCGATGTGCGTTCGCAACATAACAGACCTAACGTGTCGAGTTCTTGCGATACTTTTCATCCTGTCCAATATCCACGGGATGGCGGTGGCGGCGCATGCATCTGACGATCACTGCCCCTCAGTTTCTTCCTCGTCGTCTAATCGCTATTCTGACGGTGCCATAGGACGCGCTTGCTGTTCCAACCTGACCTGCTGTCCCATCGTAACGTTGGGCGACGTGTTTGTCGCTCCCGATAGACGAAGGGTTGCGGTGTCCGTTGCTGTCGAACAACCAGTAATATCCCTCTCTCTGCAACCGGACTATCCCCCTCCAAAGCTCCTGGACTGAGTGACGATTTACGAAAACGAAGCCAATAAGGAGAACTGAAATGAATACTCTCGTACGAGTCTCGCTCGCTGCCGCGGGTGCCTTGTCATTGCTCGCCACTGTGCCAGCCGCCTCTTTCGCACAGATGGCATACCCAGAAAAATGTAAGTCCGAGATGGACATGTCAAAGATGGATATGATGTCCGGTGACATGGGCATGGGCGAAATGATGACTGACTATCAGAAGGCATCGATGGAAGGCATGAAGTCTATGCACATGAACATGATGCAGGGCATGATGAAGAAGGACGCAGACGTTGCCTTTGTCTGCGGGATGATCGCCCATCACATGGGTGCGATCAGCATGTCCGAGGTGGAGCTGAAATATGGCGACAACGAATGGGCTAAAAAGGCGGCTCAGAAGATCATTGATACCCAGACCAAGGAAATCGCAGAGATGACTGAGTGGCTCGACAAGGAAGCGAAGTAGGAAGGGAGAACGAACATGCATCACCTTTCAGACGAAATGAAAGCCTGCATCGACAATTGTCTCGCCTGCTACCGCGAGTGCTTATCGATGGCCATGGGGCACTGCCTGGAAATGGGCGGCGAACATACCGAGCCGAAGCATTTCAGGCTCATGATGGCCTGCGCGGAAATCTGCCGGACCTCGGCTCATTTCATGCTCCTCGGTTCCGAGCATCACAAGCACGTCTGCCGCGAGTGCGCCGAAATCTGCACACAGTGTGCCGAAGATTGTGAGCGCGTCGGAGACATGGATTCGTGTGTGGCGGCTTGCCGTCATTGTGCGGAGAGCTGTTCAGAAATGGCGGCTTGAAACGTTGGGGGAGAGCACTCTCATCCGTGCTCTCCCCCAAACACGGAGTTTCATCAGGCCTTTGCCCCTTCCAACCAGTAGGCGATCAAACTCGCGGCCCAAATGGCAAAGAGACCTAGCAGTGCCCACCTGAAGTCGGAGTTGATCGCGAAATTGACGGCTGTCATCGTTCCAATCGAAACCGCGCCTCCAAGGATGGCACCGGACACTGCTATGGGCTCCCGCGAGCAGAAGGCCGTAGCGGCCAGTGTGATCATAAGAATACCCGTCGCCATCGCGAAGCCTCCGAGGACCGCAAAGACACGGCCGAGCCAATCTCTCAAGTTCGGCCCGAGTACCGTAAGATCCCCTTCGGTCAACTGCATGTAACGCACGTCTTCGGGCAGCAGTGGTGGGCGAAAGAGAACAAAATATATACCGATGCCGACGACGATCACCCCTGTCGTCGTCAGAAGCAGTGCTGAAGTTGTCCACTTACGTCTATCGAGCATCGTCTTATCCTCAGAGCGGGCCGCTCTTTTTGATACGTCCATCGCCATCGCGACTGACGCCGGGTCAGTCAGGTCCGAGTTTGGTCGAAAAATGCTGCCTTTGCAGCCGCCGCCATCCGCTTGACGCACCATCTTGCGTAGCTTCCACCCAGTAAGGTCCCTGCGATCCGGCCAACCACGGAACTTGGGTAGTTGTAATCGATAAACACGTGGAGACGGCAGAGACGCCCGCTATCCTCTATTTGGAAGGGCATCCGGTAACTTCCGACACGAGAAGGCGCGGCTCTCCGACCGTTTCCCATGCTTTTAGAAACGGTCGTTGCCGCTGAATGACGACTTCGTCTACGTACAGCTTCAAACCAGCTACTTTTCCGGTCATCTTGATCACGGAACCAATGCTTCGCCCGCGAGCTTCGTCGAAGTCATATGCCATGCTTCCCCACAGCATCATTATCGACGATCTCTGCATTCGCCTGCCGGGTTTTGCCTGCTCGTCCATGTAGTCAAATAGACGTTCTGCCGACGTCGTCACCTCGACATCTGCCTGTGCGGAGTGTGGGTAGATCAACGTGTTTCGTCCTTACCCAGGCGGTCCTCGCCGTGACCACCATGGCCATGACCACCGTGGCCATGAAAAAGATGCAGGACGGGGCAAGCTAACAGGAGAAAGTAGGGCGCGAGACCAAATGCATGCGCCCAGTGCTCGCGCAAGAGGAAGAAGGCGAAGATGACGCCCATCGACGCAGCAATCAGCGTCCATTTGCGATCCCATTTCATATCCGGACGCTCCTCAATCTGAGGGCGTTGCCAATGACGCTTACCGACGAAAGCGCCATCGCGGCCGCAGCGATGATCGGAGACAGCAAAAGTCCGAACGTGGGGTAGAGCGCTCCAGCGGCGATTGGGACGCCAGCCGCATTATAAATGAAGGCGAAGAACAGGTTCTGCCGGATATTGTTCATTGTTGCATGACTCAGTTGGCGAGCCCGCACAATCCCTTGCAGATCGCCTTTGAGCAGAGTGACGCCTGCACTCTCAATCGCGACATCCGTGCCGGTTCCCATAGCAATTCCGACATCTGCGGCAGCCAGGGCAGGGGCGTCGTTCACTCCATCCCCAGCCATAGCGACGATCCGGCCTTCTTCCCGCAAACGCTTGACGATCTTGCTCTTGTCTTCCGGCAGGATTTCGGCTTCGACCTCGGTGATCCCGAGCTTTCGGGCAACTGCGTCGGCCGTTGTCTTGTTGTCGCCGGTCAGCATGACGACCCGGACCCCTGCCTTCAGTAAGGCTTGAACTGCATCAGGTGTCGTCGTTTTGATTGGGTCGGAGATCGCCAACAGGCCTGCCACATCGCCGTCTACCGCGACGAAGATGACAGTTGCGCCTTCTCCTCTCAGCGCCTCCGCCTGGCTGGTGAGAGAGGAGACATCGATATGCGCGTCCTCCATAATGCGGTGGCTGCCGATAATGAGCTTTCGTCCATCGACACTGCCCGTGACCCCTTTGCCAACCGGGCTATCGAAACCTTCCGCAACGCCGAGAACCAGCTCCCGTTCTGTCGCCGCGTTGACAATGGCAGTTGCCAGTGGATGCTCGCTCGCCCGTTCCAGTGTTGCCGCAAGGCGCAGCAGTTCGGTTTCCGTGAACCCGTTTATCGCGGACATCGACGTTACCTTGGGTTTGCCCTCGGTCAGGGTTCCGGTCTTGTCGACGACCAATGTGTCGATTTTCTCGAAACGCTCCAGGGCTTCGGCATTCTTGATCAAGACACCAAGACCTGCACCCCGGCCAACGCCCACCATGATCGACATTGGGGTCGCAAGGCCCAGTGCGCAGGGGCATGCGATGATGAGCACTGCGACTGCGGCTACAAGGCCGTGGGCGAAGCGCGGTTCTGGTCCCCATATCATCCACGCTACGAATGCCACGATGGCAATCCCGATCACCACGGGGACGAACCAACCGGAAACTTCGTCGGCCAGGCGCTGGATGGGCGCTCGCGAGCGCTGGGCGTCCGCAACCATGCGAACGATCTGCGACAGCATGGTATCCCGGCCGACTTTTCCAGCTTCCATGACGAAGCCACCAGTTTGGTTCATCGTGCCGCCTATCAGCTTTGCACCGACCTCTTTGGTGACGGGCATCGATTCACCGGTGATCATCGATTCATCAACCGAACTGCGACCTTCGATAAGGCTGCCATCGACGGGGACCTTTTCACCTGGGCGAACCCGAAGCCAATCCCCCACGACCACCATTTCCAGGTCAATGTCCTCGTCAACCCCATCGCGGACGCGGCGTGCCGTCTTCGGGGCAAGATCAAGAAGTGCGCGAATGGCACCACCGGTCTGTTCCCGGGCTTGTAACTCCAGCACCTGTCCAAGCAGTACCAGGACAGTGATGACGGCTGCGGCCTCGAAATAGATGGCGACCGAACCGTCGGCGGAGCGGAACGTGGCGGGAAACAGACCAGGTGCAAGGGTTGCAACAACGCTGTAAATCCACGCGACCCCCGTCCCCATTGCGATCAGTGTAAACATGTTCAGGCGCATAGTGACGAGCGACTTCCATGCTCGCTCGAAAAATGGAAAGCCTGCCCATAGGACGACAGGTGTAGCAAGCACCAGCTGAATCCAATTCGAAGTCTGGGCACCAAGCACCATGTGAAGATTGGTGAGGTGGCCACCCATTTCCAGCATGAGCACAGGCACGGACAGAACGAGCCCGATCCAGAAACGGCGTCTCATGTCGAGATATTCGGCGCTGGGTCCGGTTTCTACTGTGACCACTTCCGGTTCCAGCGTCATCCCGCAGATTGGGCAGTTCCCAGGCCCTATTTGCCTTACCTGCGGATGCATTGGGCAAGTGTAAATCACGCCTTCGGTTTGTGTAGTCATCGAACTTGCAGCACCATTCCCCGCCGCGTGACCTTCAGTTGCATGATGTTGATGATGATCTTTGTGTTCATCCATTTGGAAAAAACTCCTTGGGTACGTCTCTATCGGGAAGCATAAGTTGCCCTGGCTAGTCCAAGATGTCGTGAGGAGCGCGACGCGGCTTAGACTCTGCGCAGCGACGCTCGACTTCGACGGCAAATGCTTAGCTTCCGTCCCTATAGGCGACGAACGACATCATTCCGGATGCCATGTGGTAGAGGTGATGGCAGTGGAGGGGCCAACGGCCGGGATTGTTCGCATCAAAGGCTGTGACTACACTTCCCATCGGCGGAACCAGAACGGTGTCCCGCACCGCGCCCTGAATCGTGTTGCCGTTGATACCGATTACCTGGAAATGATGACCGTGCAGATGCATCGGATGCGCCATCATTGACATGTTCTGCATGGCAACCTCGACCCGGTCGCCGTGCCTCACACTGAGGCCATCGCCTCCGTCGATTTGCCAGGTGTAGCCCGCCATGTCGCCAGTCAGGGTGAGAGCGAAACGATGATCTGCGGGACGCGTTGGAAGAGCCTCGACGGCCCTCAGCCGCTGTTCAAGTTCCAGCCCGAGAACAGGTCCATTTGCCGGACCACGCGAAGCAATCTTGGCAATGTCAGCCCCAGGCGAGGCGAGGATGACCCCAGTCCGCTCCAGTGATCCTTCACGTAAGGCGAGAATAGGATGGACTCCCCCGGTTTTTGGAAGCTCCAGCCGTATATCCAGGCGCTGGCCCATTGAAATCGGAAACTGATTTCCCGAAATCGGGTGGACCAACAGTCCGTCTACCGCAACAAGACGCCCTGCAAGGGCCCCAGTGTCGATGGTGAACGCCGTCGCCGTCGCGCCGTTGATGATGCGTAGACGGACCAGACCGCCTTTCTCCGTCGAAACCACCTGTGGGTCGTCGAGCGTGCGATCATTGGCGAGATACGCATCGTACTCGATGTCGTTCAGGTCCATGGCTGCCATTCCTGGCATCGCCATACCGGACATATGTCCTCCGTGCATCCCGGCTGCCATGCCCTGCATCATAGCACCATGGTTCATGGCCAGGCCGCCCTTGGAGCGGGAGCCTTTAAGCCTGGCGAGCAATTCCTCGGCGGGTGTGAACGAAAAGTCATGCAGGAGAATGACGACTTCTTGCTCATCACGCCTCGCGTCATCGGCAGTCCTGACAATTAACGGGGCGGCCAGCAAGTTTTGCTCCTGAAGCGTGTGCGCATGCATCCAGTGTGTCCCCCCGGCACCGACGGGAAACGTATAGCGGCGGGCTTCGGCTGGACTTAAAAGTGCAGACGGATTGTCCGGCACGCCGTCCATTTCCCACGGGGGCGTCAGACCGTGCCAATGGATGAGCGTGGGATCGTCGATATTATTGGTAAGGGTGACGTCGAATTGACTATTTGCTTCCAACGTGATGCCCGCTGTGCCGTCAGGTTGAACGAGCCCAAAAACGCTAGCGGCCTTCCCATTCACTTCGATTACCCGCTTCCCAATGGAAAGCGAACGGGTTCCGATTTCCGCCAGCGGTTGCAGTGTACTGGTTGTCACCTGCGGCCGGCCGCTCGTGGGAAACAATGTGGAAGCCGAACCAGCGACCGCTACACCCGTCAGTAGTCTTCCTAAGAATTCACGACGATTCATCTCTTTGCCTCATTTTCTCGTGTCGGCCTTGCCGACGAAACGGCGCCGCGTGGAGATCACGGGCACCGACGATCATCCGCCATGGGGCGGGGAGCGATCAAACAAGGGATCGAGGAGGCGTGAAAGGGGGGCGACAGGTGGAGCCAATGAAGGACGCCTGCGGATCAAGGTATTGCTGAGAGCCGGAATCCAGGTGAAGAACGACAGGGTTCCAAACCGGAAGAATGACGTTGCACAGGCTGCATACGCTTTTGCAGCAAGCCTTCTGCTCGACAGGGTGGTGATCACCTTGTCCAGCTACGTCGCGTTTGGATGTTTCGATATGTTCAACTGGGGATAAGTCGTTATTGCAAAGAGTGGGAGCGGCCTCGGCCATCGGCGCGACGAGGAACATAATTGCGACCAAAACGGCCAGCAATTGTCTCGCGCATCTTCGAATGGTTTGGTTTGCGGCGAACATGTTTTCGCTGGGACCCAATTGTCATATTCAAGCACGATACCATGCCGTTGCAGGAGTTGCGTTGATCTTGATCAAACGCGAGGAGGTTTCGAGCCCCGAAGGTCGAGCCTCCATATGCTCGGATGGTCAAAACTGGGAGGAAGAGCCTCCGGGAAAAGGGAGTGTAGCATGGGGATGAATGCGAGCGCGACGAAACTGGCCACTCTTGTGCTTCCAATAGTCGTTTTCGCCACGGCCGTCTCCGTAGCAACCGCTCAAACCGCCGCGCCCGGCAACGTAGTCAAAAGACAGGACGGCATGAAGGCGATGGCAAACGCCGCCAAGATCATCAACTCGATGTTCAAGGACACGTCACCCTACGACGCGAAAGCGTTCAAAGCGGCCGCCGAGACTATTCGGGCTCACTCGGGAGATAGCCTGTCGGCGTTGTTCGACGGTTCCGCCAACACGGCTGGCTCGAAAGCCAGCGCAAGCATCGAAACCGACCGTCAACAGTTCGACAAGTTGGCTGACGATCTTGGCATCTACGCGTCCGCGCTGTCTATCGCAGCTGACCGAAATCCCGACACGCTTGGCCCAGGAACGCGGATGAAGGGGGGCGAGGCCATGATGGGCGGACCCCTGGCAAAGAAGATGGATGCCGCACGAGAAGCGGAATCAATGCCCGCCGAACATGCCTTTCATCTGATGCTTCAAACATGCACCTCTTGCCACGCGAAGTTCCGGATCGAGGGGAAGTAGCGAAATCCCAATGGATGCCTCCAAGTGTGATCGGGTCGAGGCTGTTGGCTTTGGAATTTCGTTCAACTGCCACCCGTTCTCCAGGTATCCCGAGCGACCGGGCGGCTGGGTTCTTTTTTTACGGTGTTTGCAACAGCTTTCGTCAGAAGTGGAGATGAAGGCAGGAAGGATAAGCCCTCACTTCATAGCGTTAACCCCAAACCGGGCATTGATTTCCGGGGTGTCCTTTTCCGTCGCGTTCGCAATCTCTTCAATGATCGGGCAATCCGGTCTATCGTTGCCTTGGCAATGGTTCGCCAGGTGCTTCAGGGTCTTGGTCATGGCTTGTATTGCAGCCGCCTTGCGTTCCAGTTCGGCGATATGCTCAAGAGCAATCGCCTTGACGTCCGCACTCGCTCTGGATCGGTCACGCCATAAGGTCAGAAGCGTTTTCATCTGCTCCACTGAAAAACCGAGGTCCCGGGCTCCTCGGACAAACCGCAATGTATGAATGTCGTTGTCGCTGTAAGTGCGATAGCTCGCCTCCGTCCGGTGTGCGGGGCTTATCAGCTTGATCTGCTCATAATAGCGGATCATTTTAGTCGAAACGCCGCTCGCTTTTGAGGCTTGTCCGATATTCATTTTGATATCCTTCCAGGAGTGGACGGGCGTCCGGCGAGAACCGGACGCCAAGTTTTCATGCCGGAGTTGCCCGACGAAGCCGGAGCGCATTGCCCAATACAAACACACTCGACATCGCCATCGCAGCCGCTGCAAATATGGGCGACATCAGAGTGCCGTTCACAGGATACAGCACTCCGGCGGCAACAGGGATCAGGAGGACGTTGTAGGCGAATGCCCAAAACAAGTTCTGCTTGATGTTCAGGATCGTGGCCTTGCTGAGAGCGATGGCCTTCGGCACACCGTTCAGGTCTCCGGACATCAGCACGACATCGGCACTTTCAATTGCGATATCGGTTCCTGTCCCTACCGCCAGGCCTATGTCGGCCTCGGTCAGGGCAGGAGCATCGTTGATGCCGTCACCGATGAAGGCCACCTTTCGGTTGCCGTGCCGAAGTCTCTTGACCGCCTCGACCTTTCCTTCCGGCAAAACCTCTGCGATGACTTCGTCGATACCAAGCTGCCTGGCAATCGCCTCGGCGGTGCGACGGTTATCTCCGGTGATCATCGCCACTTTAAGACCGAGGTTATGCAAGGCCTTGATCGCCTGAGGTGTGGTTTCCTTCATTGGATCGGAAACGGCGATGATGGCCGCCAGACGTCCATCGATTGCCGCGTAGAGCGGAGACTTGCCGCTGTCACCGAGCCGTTCGGCGTCGCGGGCGAACCTCGAAACATCGATCTTGTGTAGCTGCAGGGCGCGGTCAGCACCAACAAGGATGTCCGATCCGTCCACTGTCCCGCGCACACCAAATCCAGGTGTCGCCACGAAATTCGTCACAGGGGCCAAACCGACGCCTTTCGCCTTCGCTGCCGATACGATGGCTTCGGCAATCGGATGCTCGGACAAAGACTCCAGGCTGGCAACCAGAGCCAGAACCCGGTCTGCATCGAAACCGTCGGCAATGATGAAGTCTGTCAGCTCCGGGCGTCCCTTGGTCAGCGTTCCGGTCTTGTCGAGAGCGACGACATCTGTCTCACGCAGGTTTTGCAAAGCCTCACCCTTGCGGAACAGGATGCCGAGTTCAGCCGCACGACCAGTGCCGACCATGATCGAGGTCGGCGTTGCCAGACCCATCGCACAGGGGCAGGCGATGATGAGAACCGCGACCGCGTTGACCAGCGCAAAGGTCAGCGCAGGAGAGGGGCCAAAGACGTACCAGGCAACGAACGTGAGGACAGCCGCGAGGATCACCGCCGGGACGAACCAGCCGGTCACCTTATCGACGAGCGCCTGGATCGGCAGCTTTGAACCCTGCGCCGCCTCGACCATCTTGATGATCTGGGCAAGCAGCGTGTCGCTGCCGACCTTGGTGGCCTTGAAGGTGAAAGACCCTGTCTTGTTGATGGTGCCGCCGACAACCTCGCTATCCGAAGACTTCTGGACGGGTACAGGCTCTCCGGTGATCATGGATTCGTCGACGTACGAGCTGCCGTCCACCACAGTGCCGTCGACCGGGATTTTCTCACCGGGTCTGATCCGGATGACGTCGCCGACGACAACGTCGCTGATCTGAATTTCGACGAATTCACCTCCATGCGAGACGAAGGCCGTCTTGGGTTGCAGTCCGACGAGCCGCTTGATGGCCTGGCTGGTCCGGCCCTTGGCGCGAGCTTCGAGGTATCGACCGAGCAGGATCAGCGTGACGATGACGGCCGCAGCCTCGTAATAGACATTCGCGGTTCCTGGAGGCAGAAGGCCAGACAAAAAGGTTGCAACGACCGAATAACCCCAGGCCGCAGACGTACCAAGGACGACAAGCGAATTCATATCAGGCGTCCAGCGCAACAGGTTTGGCACACCCTTCTGGAAGAACCTCAGACCCGGACCAAACAGAACCAAGGTTGCCAGCACGAACTGGAGATACAGATTGTTACGCATCCCAATGGTGTCCATGATCAGTTCATGGACGCCGGGAATGAAGTGAGAGCCCATTTCTAGCACGAAGAGCGGCAGTGTCAGCAACGCCGAGAATACCAGCATACTTTTCAGGGTGCGCATTTCGACGGTGCGACGGTCCTCACCTTCATCGCCGGCATCAGCAACCACCTTGCGGACGTCATATCCGGCACCCCGGACGGCGGCCTCAAGCGCCGTGATCTCAGTCGATCCGGAAATCAGACGAACGGTCGCCTTCTCCGTAGCAAGGTTCACAGCCGCGTCGATGACACCGGGGACTGCCTTCAGCGCCTTTTCCACACGAGAAACGCACGAGGCGCAGGTCATACCTTCGATGCTAAGTTCTTGGGTGACAATCTTGGGCTCGTACCCGGCCTTTTCGATTGCGCGGAGTACCCCGTTGGGGTCCGGCGTTCCGGTAAAGTGAACGGTTGCACGTTCCGTAGCCAAGTTAACATTGGCCGAGGCCACGCCGGGGACGGCAGCAATGGCTTTTTCCACGCGCACGACGCAGGAAGCGCATGTCATTCCCTCGATGCCAAAATCGGTCGCGATGGGCACTGGAAACGCTGGTGTGATCTTCGATATTGCAGTCATCGGATGGGTGTCCTTTTCCTTAACTGCATAGATAGATAAACCTTCCCAGCATGGTAAGGTCAAGCGATGTTTTGCAAGCGCGTGGATGAACGTTGCACAGGGCGCGAATGCGGGCGAGAATGAGGGTGTCGCAAGGGATCAAATCTTCGAACCTTGGAGGGCGATATGAGGCAGCGAGAGGATTCGGCGACACCAGCGGCCACAGTTGCGTTCGTAGATATCGCGGGATTCAGCGCTATTTCGGACGTTTATGGTGACGCGGCTGCCCTTGTCGTGCTTGAAGTATTCGAGGGCATGGTCCGCGACGCCCTCAGCGGCTATGAGCCCCCAATCAAATGGATCGGCGATGAGGCGATGCTCGCGTTTCCCGAGCCAGATACAGCGATCCAGGTGCTCGGAACGCTGTTGCAGGCATGTCGTAAAGAATCCCGGCTACCTCTCACTCGGGCGGGACTTAACCATGGGCCCGTCATCCACAGAGCTGGTGATCTATTTGGATCGACCATCAACATTGCAGCACGAATCACCGCGCTCGCATCGCCTGGGCAATTGCTTGCAACTCAGCCCATTGCCGAGGCAGCTGTCACAAGGGGTATCGCGGTACGAGACCTCGGCATGGTGGCACTTAGATCGGTAACCGGGGAAGTCCCTCTCTACGAGATCGAGCTTGCTCCGTCGGCTGACCCGGCCTGGATCGATCCCGTGTGTAAGATGCACGCGCCATACTCATCCTACAGGCGGGCCGCGCCGGATGGACCGTGGTTTTGTTCGCCTCGTTGTGAGGAATCATATCGGCGATCGCCGCGGACCTACGAGGTGCCCCGCTGAAGTGACAAGGCAACCCCTGGCCAGTGAATGGCGATCCCAGCCTCGGCACGATTCTCAATCCGTGAGTTCGGTGGGCGGGCGACAGAGATTCAATGATCCCGTGTAGAGCTACCTCGGCGTCGGGATATCTCCCTGTAGAGCGCTTCCGGCGAGACACCAATTTCGTCTGCCAAACCTCGCCAGTCGCCTCTTGCTGGCAAGGCATCATCGTTCCAGGCTATCCAAGCATCCAGGCGGGCACTGACCGTTCTGAGCGCAGCAATTTCTGACCGCTTTCTGGCGCTCACCAGTTCGCGCGAGAGATGTGCCATCCATTCCCTTGCAAAAATCAGGTCATGTTCCAGCATTTTTCGGACCGCAGGAACGGGCACCAGTAAAGCTTCGGTTGCTGCCGCCGCGACAGCGTCGCAATGATACCGCTCTGAAAACAGCGAAGCTTCAGCCAGTACGGTGCCTGCCGTCGAGCGCTGCAAAAGCGCCTGGTTTCCATCTGCCTGGAAACGGACGAGGTTCACACACCCTCCCGCGATAAGAAAGAGCATGTGCACCGGATCGTCCCGGTGGAATAGATGCTCGCCCTTTACAAAGGACTTTTGAGCAACGGCTTTGGTCGTCAGGTGGCTGACAATTTTTTCCGACATGACAGCTATCATGTCTCCGCCAGTCATTAGTTGGCAAGGTCCTCTTATCGAAACAAGCCTGCCGAGGAACCATGAAATCTCTATTGGTCGCGCTCCTTTTCTTGCTTCTGCCTTTTTCCGCGCTGGCGCAGGAAAAGCACACGCATTCCTCGCCTTATGTTGGGCAGCAGATGCGCGAAATTAAAAGTCTGTCGGCAGAAGACATCGCGGAACTGGAGGAAGGAGGAGGGTGGGGGTTAGCGAAGGCCGCCGAGTTGAACGGCATGCCAGGACCCTCGCATGTTCTGAAAATGAAGCATGAGTTAGGACTGACGGCGAACCAGGACGCTTCGACAGTGCGAATTTTCAACGGGATGCGAGAAGACGCCATCGAGGAGGGAAGAAACTTGATCGCTCGGGAAACGGCGCTGGAGGTCGGATTTCGCAAGCGCTCTATTTCTCCTAAAGCTCTCCAGGAGCGAATTCGCGAGATCGAAACAAGCCGCTCAAATCTGCGTTATATTCATCTTTCGGCTCACCTAGAGATGATGGGTGTTTTGAAGGAGGAACAGGTCAATCTGTACAATGACCTGCGCGGATATTCTCCCTGACCGGTTGCAGGCTGCGATCAACTTAGATCGAAAACATGATCCGAAGAACTCTTTTCGAAACATGGCCCGTTTGATGCGATCTGCTCGTTGGCTCTCTATCTGAACCTCGTCAATCACACGCGCCGTCGAGATGGCGCGTGTTTGTTTGTGCGTGCTGAGCCCGAAGATTTTAGGCGACGTGGCTGCAGCAGGATTTCTTAAAAGACGCCCCATATCCGGCGCTCGCAATCGACGCGATAAATGCTTCGGACGCCATTTGCGACTCGATTGATACGGTCTTGGTGCTCAGATCGACAGCCACCGAAGCGCTCGGATCGACGGTCTTTACAGCCTTTTCTACGGTGCTGACGCAGTGACCGCAGGTCATGTCGGGTATGTTGAGATGATACATTGGAAGTCTCCGATTAATGTGACTGATGCAATGTGGTGCTTCCAACGGTGGGAGGGTCAAGGGCCTCCAGTCCAGATGTAACGTTTTTTGTATTTTCGGTACACGTGAAGGGATATTAACCGCTTGCGACCTTCCCTCGCGCCTGGAAGGAGTTGACTGCACATGTTCGTGAGATGTCTTCCAATGAAGAGGGCTCCTTGCCAGACTAACAACATGAGGTTCATGAAAGTCATCCATCGACTGCTGTTCGTGACCGCCGTGCTCGGGATCATTGTCGGTCCCATTGGCATCCAGGCGGCTGACAGTGCGATGGCCGCCTCGGGGCCTGCCGCGATGGATAGTCTGGCCGGGGTTGGCATGCCTGACGACATGCCATGCTGTCCCGATGAACAACCGAGCAAACCAGACTGCGGGAGCAAGTCCTGCCCCCTGGCTGTGCTCTGTACGACGGCGATGGTCGGTCAGGTGGCGACCTCGCATTCATGGTTATTGAACGTCGGCTGGACCGCCTACCGGTTCCTTACTCCCCTTCACGCGGAGCTTGCCTCCTCACTGGTCGATCCGCCAGTACGTCCCCCAAGACTTTGATCCCACGTCATTGAGTACGTTGTCGATTCGGCACGGTCGCAGGCCTGCGTCCGTGCAGTACCGATGGCGATCGGATCAAACCTGCTAAAAACTCAACAAGAGCCTTCTGATATTAATCGCTTCAGCATCTTTGCGACAGTCGGCTGCGCGACGCCGAGACGTTGGGCGACATCCACTTGCCAGGTCTCGTCCGCCGGAACTGTCGGTTGAAGTCTGCCAACACAGTTTTGATGTCAGCCTGAGGATCTTCCTCCCGCCATGGCGTCGATGATCCGGCAATCGGCCACCTGACCGAGACGGCATTCGGCTATCATCCGCCGCAGTTCCGTTTTCAGGTTCGTAAGACGGGCGATACGATCTTCCACGGCGTCGAGCTGGCTTTGCGCGATGCGGCTTGCATCCTCACACGATGCTTCCGGTTGTTCCTGGAGAGCCAGAAGAACGCGCACCGATGCCAGATCGAAACCAAGTTCCCGGGCATTCCGGATAAAGCACAGTCGTTGCGCGTCTGCTTCGCCATAGGTGCGACGGCCGTTGGACATCCTGGCTGGGATTGGGAGAACCCCGATGCGCTCGTAATAGCGAATTGTCTCTATGTTCACGCCAGATTTCTCGGATAAGTCGCCGATCTGCATTTTTCATCTTGCTCCTGTAGTCACTACAGGTAGTACCATGGTCGAATTCAAATATCGAGGACCGACGAAATGGCAGCAGCCGCAACCGACACAATCCGCTATCAGGTGACGGGGATGGATTGTTCCTCCTGCGCTGCCAAGATCGAGGGGGCCGCGCGCAAGGTCGAAGGGGTGGCCGACGTGAAGGTATCGATCGCCTCGCAGGTTATGACACTGGAAGTTGACGAGCCAGCGGCCCGCCTTCCTCTGCTGGAAAGCGCCATCACGGGTCTGGGTTATCAGCTCGACCGCATTGGTGCATCCAGGGACATTGCAGACGGCGATGACGACGACAGGATTCCGGACCTGTCTCATGTCACCCCGGCATATAAAAGGGCGCTCTGGATCGTCGTGCTCCTGAACGTTGGTTACGGCGTCGTGGAGATCGTCGGAAGTTTCCTCGCCGGCTCCCAGGCGCTGCAGGCGGACGCCCTCGACTTCCTGGGGGACGGCATGATCTCATTCCTAGGGCTGGTCGCGGTCGGATGGGGCCTTGCCGCCCGTGCCAAGGCGGCGCTTCTACAGGGTGTATTCCTCGGCCTGCTCGGACTCGGCGTCGTCGCGTCGACCATCTACAGGGTGTTCATCGAGCATCAGCCCGAATCCGTGCTAATGGGCGGCTTCGCGCTTGTCGCCTTCGTCGTCAACGTGCTGGCGGCCGTGGTGCTCATCCCGCACCGTAAGGGCGACGCCAACATGCGCGCGGTGTGGTTGTTTTCGCGGAACGACGCGATTGGCAATCTCGCGGTTGTGGCCGCTGCGGGCTTGGTCTGGTGGATGGGAACGCAATGGCCTGACCTCGTTGTTGCTTTCGCGGTTGCAGGCCTCTTCCTTCAATCGGCGTGGTCGATCATCCGGGACGCACGACAGGACCTTTCTGCGTCGAGGGACAGATGAGGGCGGTGGCTTCAATTTCCTTGGTCCTGGTCGGCGCGGCACTTGATCTGGGAGCGAAGGCGTGGGCGCGGGCGAGCCTTGAACCCTACGGTCCGCCCGCGGACTTTCTGCCTTTAGTACCGTTGCGCCTGACCTTCAACAACGGCGTGTCGTTCAGCATGTTCGCTGTCGACGGCGAAATCGGCAAAGCCGTCCTCATCGGGGTTACGGGCATTATAACACTTATCATCGCCATGTGGGCGTATCGTTCGCGCGGCTGGCAACGGGCAGCCCTGTCGATGATCCTGGCTGGCGCGCTCGGAAACCTGATCGACCGAAGCCTGAGGGGCGTCGTGACTGACTTCCTGAGCCTCCGTCTTGGCGAATGGGAGCCGTTCGTGTTCAATCCGGCCGATGTCTGGATTTCTTCAGGCGTGGCGCTACTGCTGGTCCTGCAGACCACGCAAGGCGGAAGCGCCGAGGTGGGCGACAGTACGTCATCGCGGTAACGAGCCTAAGGACCGTTCCTTGTCATTGCGGCGAGAGTGGCAGGGCGCGCTTGTGGGCCGTCGCGACGTGCGTCGTGAGGATGCGCTGAAACGCGGCTTCCTCGATCGGCTTTCCTTCCAGGAAGTCGTCGATCTCATCATACGTGACCCCGTAGACGTCTTCATCGGGCCGCAGCGGAGCGTCGGACTCCAGATCGGCGGTCGGCACCTTGAACACCAGGTCCCGCGGCGCACCGAGATATTCGGCGAGCGCCCGCACGCGCCGCTTGGTCAGTCCGGAAAGCGGCAGGACGTCCGCAGCGCCGTCGCCGAATTTCGTGAAGAAGCCCATCAATGCCTCCGCCGCATGGTCAGTCCCGATCACCAGGCCACGAACCGCGCCGGCGAGCGCGTACTGGGCGATCATCCGCTGGCGCGCCTTGATGTTGCCAAGGTGGAAGTCCAGCCGAACGGTTTCGAACAGGTCGCCTGCGTCCCCGCAGACCTCGGCCATCATCGCGTCCGCTGCGGGCTTTATGTCGATGGTGACTACGCGGTCGGGGCCGATGGACGCGAGCGCTCTCTGAGCGTCGGCCTCGTCGGCCTGCGTGCCATAAGGCAGTCTGACCGCGATGAACTCCGCCTTATGCCCTCTGCCCCGGAGGCGCTTCACCGCAGTCTGGGCAAGCAGTCCCGCGGTGAGCGAATCCACTCCCCCGCTGATGCCAAGGACGAGCGCTCCGCATGACGAGGCTTGCATGTAATCCGCGAGGAAGGCCGTTCTGCGCTCGGCTTCCGCGGACGCGTCGAATTCCTTCGCTACTCCGAGCGCCTCGATAATCTGCAAATGTTGGTCACGCACGACAATCCTCCATAACAGCTGTGAAATCCAAACCAGGCGAGAAAGTTGCAACCTGCCGAATCCCGACTGTCTTGTGAACTTACATGGCCGCAGATCGACAGGTAATCGGAGCAGGCGCGAAGTGCGTCGCTGTCGCTAACGCACTTTTCAGTGAGACCTCTTCCAACCTCGATGTCTTCGTGCCAGACTATGCGGATGAGGTTCATGAAGGTCATCCATCGACTGCTGTTCGTGACCGCCCTGCTGGGGATCGTGGTCGGTCCCTTGAGCATCGGGGCGGCGGACAGCGTAATGGCGGCCTCCGGACCCGCGATGCACGGCATGTCCGGCATGGAGATGTCAGGCGACATGCCGTGTTGCCCTGACGAAATGCCGGCCAAGCCCGACTGCAGCGGCAAGTCATGTCCTCTGGCCTTGGTGTGTACGACGGTGATCGTCGGCCAGGTGGCTAACCCGCATTCCTGGTCGTTGAATCTCGGTCGGGTCGCCCATCGGTTCCTCATTGCCCTTCATGCGGAGCTTGCCTCCTCACTGGTCGATCCGCCAGTACGTCCCCCAAGACTCTGATCCCACGTCATTGAGCACGTTGTCGATTCGGCACGGTCGCAGGTCTGCGTTCGTGCAGTACCGATGGCGATCCATATTGACTGAGGACGAGGTTGCAGACCCGTCCGGACGAGACATTCAATCATGAAACAGATCACCTTCGACGCGAGGATCGCGCTCCTCGCCAGCGCACTGCTGTTCATCACCGCCACGGCTTCCTTCGCCGGAGCGCAAGACTACGAATTCCAGGCCGTCCAGACCGAGATCAAGCAGGGGCCAGGTTCGACCGTGTCGGTACGGCTGGTCGATAAGCGGACGGGCAAGACTGTCCCCGATGCCGTCATCTTCACGACGCGGATGGACATGGCTCCCGATGGCATGGAGACGATGACCACGACGGTGGAGTCAACTACTTCCGCGGAGCCGGGCGTATACGCTTTCACGACGAACCTTTCCATGGAAGGCGGATGGCGTTTCCAGGTCGCCGCCAAGGTTCAAGGCGAGCCTGAGACAGTAAAAGGCGAAGTCGTCTTGAAGGCAATCCCGTGAGCGTCTCACGCATCATTGCTACGCTTTCCCTCGCCGCGATTGTCGGTTGGGCAGGCTATCGGGCCGGGAAAAACGATGTCGGTGCACGCCTGCGGCGGTACGTCGATGATAGCGGTATGGCCACAGAGGCGGAGCCGCGACGCGAAGGAACGGGAGCGGTGATCTACTACCGCCACCCGGACGGGCTGGCCGAGTATTCCGCAAAGCCGAAAAGCACCGACGACGGGCGGCCGTTCGCGACCGTCCGTGCAAGCGAGGATGTCAGCCTCAGCGCGGCCGGCGCGGTCGCACCGTCACCCGACACGGCATCCGTCTCACTCGAGCGTAAAATCTTGTACTACCGCAACCCCATGGGGCTTCCCGACACCTCCAAGGTCCCGAAGAAGGATTCAATGGGGATGGACTATCTCCCTGTCTATGACGGCGAGGTTAGTGACAGCTCCACCGTCAAGGTCTCACTTGGCAAACTCCAGCGGACGGGGGTGAAGACTGCGCTGGCGGAAATGACCACGGTCACCCGGAAAATCCGGGTGCCCGGAACCGTGACGCTCGACGAGCGCATGGTCAGCATCGTCTCGATGCGGGCGGACGCCTTCGTCGAGGACGTCGCTGATGTCACCACCGGTGACCGGATCACTAAGGGAGAAGACCTCTTTCACTTCTATTCGAAGGAGATCGCCACCGCTGGGGCCGAATACGCGACCGAGATGCGCAACGGCGGCAAGGCGGGTCCAGATACGGGGTCGGCTCTGCGGCTGAAGAATCTGGGTGTGCCCACGACAACGATCACCAGCATCGCTACAGAGCGGAAGGTGCCGCAGAGCATCGCCTACACATCGCCGCGCGACGGTGTCGTATTGGAGCGCATGGCCGTGAGCGGCATGATGGCCGAGGCTGGCGATGTTCTGTTCCGTATTGCTGACGTGTCGAAGGTCTGGGTGATCGCCGACGTCCCCGAATACGAGCTTAGCGCCGTCCGCGAGGGAGCCGCAGTCGCCGTCATCATTCGTAATCTGCCCAGCACGACGTTCAAGGGAACGGTCGACCTCATTTATCCGGAGGTCCAGGTGCAAACCCGGACCACGAAGGTCAGGATAGAGCTTCCGAATCCGGACGGTCTGCTAATGTCCAACATGTACGCAGAGGTCGAGATCGAAGCCAGAGCCGGAAATCCGGTCGTCGCCGTTCCCAACAGTTCGATCATCGACACGGGCGACCGCCAGATTGTCTTTCTCGACAAGGGCGAGGGCAGGTTCGAACCGATGGACGTCGCGCTGGGTGTCCGAGGCGAAGACATGACGGAGATCATCAAAGGCATCGCAGCAGGCGACCGCGTCGTTGTTTCCGCCAACTTCCTGCTGGACGCCGAAAGCAACCTCAACGCGGCACTGAGTGCCCTCACGCAGGACGAGGCAAATCCATGATTGCCAACGTCATCGCATGGTCGGCCCGCAACCTCGTCCTGATCCTTGTCGGCGCTGCTCTTTCTATCGCGGGCGGCGTCTACGCGCTGCGCACGCTGCCCCTTGATGCGATCCCCGATCTCTCCGACGTTCAGGTCATCGTGTTCACCGACTATCCCGGTCAGGCTCCGCAAGTGGTCGAGGACCAGGTCACCTATCCGCTAACGACCTCCATGCTGACCGTGCCGAAGTCGAAGGTTGTGCGTGGTTTCTCGTTCTTCGGCGTTTCGTTCATCTACGTGATTTTCGAGGACGGGACCGATCTCTACTGGGCGCGCAGTCGAGTACTCGAATACTTGAATGCCGCAGCTAGCCGTCTGCCGGACGGCGTGTCGCCGAGCCTCGGGCCGGATGCTACGGGCGTGGGCTGGGTCTACCAATATGCCGTCGTCGCCAAGGAACTGTCGCTGGCCGAACTTCGGTCGCTTCAGGACTGGGTCGTGCGCTTTGCCATCTCCAAATCCGAGGGCGTCGCCGAGGTGGCCAGCGTCGGCGGCTTCGTTAAGCAGTATTCCATTGTCGTCGATCCCGCCCGCCTGAAGGCTCAGAACGTGTCGCTGTCGGATATCGCCGATGCCGTGCGCTCCAGCAACCGCGACGTCGGCGGACGAACGATCGAGCTTTCCGAGTTCGAGTTCATGGTTCGGGGCAAGGGCTATCTGCAGGGCATCAATGACATCGAGAGCATCGTACTGAAAACGAATGCTGGCGTCCCGCTGCATCTCTCGGACGTCGCAAGGGTCGAACTGGTGCCGGACGAGCGGCGCGGCATCACCGAGTTGAACGGTGAAGGCGAGGTCGCCAGCGGCATCGTTCTCCAGCGCGACGGCGCCAACGCGCTGACCGTCATCGAGAATGCGAAGGAAAGCTTGGCGGCGGTGCAGAGCAGTCTTCCGGCTGGTACCGAAATCCTGCCCGTCTATGATCGTTCGAAACTCATCGAAGCGGCAATCGAGACCTTGAAAGTCACGTTGATCGAGGAATCGATCGTGGTTGCACTGGTGACTATCGCCTTCCTTTTGCATGTCCGAAGCGCGCTCGTGGCCATCATCATGCTGCCGATCGGCATTCTCATCGCCTTCATGGCCATGCGGGCGCTAGGTCTGGGAGCGAACATCATGAGCCTCGGCGGGATAGCTATCGCTATCGGTGCGATGATCGACGCGGCCATAGTCATGATCGAGAACGCCCACAAGCATCTGGAACGCGCGCCTCCTGACAAGCCTCGAGCCGAAGTGCTGATCGAGGCGGCAAGCGAGGTCGGGCCGGCGCTGTTCTTCAGCCTGCTGATCATCACGGTGTCGTTCCTGCCGATTTTTACGCTCGAATCGCAAGAGGGCCGCCTGTTCGGACCGCTCGCCTTCACCAAGACCTTCGCGATGGCGGCGGCAGCGCTGCTGTCCATCACACTTGTTCCGGCACTGATGATCCTGTTCGTCCGCGGCCGCATTGTCCCAGAACACAAGAATCCGCTGAACAGACTGCTGATCTGGATATACCGTCCGGTCATCGCGGGCGTCCTTAAGGCCAAGAGCCTGACAATCCTGGCAGCCATCGTGATCCTCGGGGTGACCGTCTGGCCCGTGCAGCATATCGGGAGTGAGTTCATGCCTGATCTCGACGAGGGCACGCTGATGTACATGCCGACAACGCTACCCGGCCTCTCGGTGACAAAAGCGGCGGAGCTCATGCAAACGCAGGATCGCATCATCAAATCTTTCCCCGAGGTCGAGACGGTGTTCGGCAAGGCGGGTAGGGCGTTGACGGCAACCGATCCGGCTCCGACGGAAATGTTTGAGACCATCATCACCCTGAAACCCAAGTCCGAATGGCGGCCGGGCGTCACGTCTGACAGTCTGAAACAGGAGATGGACGCGGCACTTCAGTTTCCCGGTGTCTCCAACGCCTGGACGATGCCCATCCGCGCCCGCATCGACATGCTTTCGACCGGAATACGCACGCCCGTCGGCGTCAAGGTCTACGGGACCAACCTGAACGAGATGGAGAAGGTCGCTCGCGATATAGAGACCGTTCTCAAGGCGGTGCCGGGAACGTCGAGTGCCTACGCCGAGCGCGTCATCGGTGGATACTATCTCGATATCATCCCTGATCGCATGGTGCTCGGGCGCTATGGGCTTTCGATCGACGATGTCCAGGATGTCATCGGAATGGCCCTGGGGTCCGAGGTCGTGACCTCGACGGTGGAGGGCAGAGAGCGGTATGGCGTCGCCATCCGTTACCCAAGGGCTTTCCGAAGCGATCCCCAGTCCATCGCGAGGGACGTCCAGGTATCATTGCCCGGTGGCGGCACGGTTCCGTTGGGCGAGGTCGCCGAAGTCAAGCTCACGCGCGGTGCCACGACCATAAGGACGGAGAACGGCCAGCTCGCCGTCTACATCTTCGTAGACATCGCCAACCGCGACCTTGGGGGCTACGTTGCCGAAGCCCAAGAAGCCGTCGCGGCGAGCGTCGAGATGCCCACGGGCTATTCCGTCGCATGGAGCGGGCAATTCGAATATCTGGAACGGGCAAAGGACCGACTAATGATCGTCGTCCCGCTGACGCTGGCGCTGATCTTCCTGTTGCTTTACCTGAACTTCAAGACGTTGACCGAAACGGTGATCGTCATGCTGTCCCTGCCGTTCGCTCTGGTCGGCGGCATCTGGATGATGTGGTGGCTGGGCTTCAACGCCTCGGTCGCCGTAGCAGTCGGCTTCATCGCGCTCGCGGGCGTGGCAGCCGAGACCGGGGTGATCATGCTGATCTACCTTGACCACGCACTCAGGGACGAGAAGGCGAAGTGCGAGGCCGAAGGCAGGATATTCGGACGGGAAGACCTCAACAGGGCCATCATGTTCGGAGCCGTCGAGCGGGTGCGTCCGAAGATGATGACTGTTGTCGCGATCATGGCGGGCTTGGTACCAATTCTCTGGAGTACGGGTGCCGGCTCGGAGATCATGCAGCGGATCGCCGTGCCGATGATCGGCGGCATGGTATCATCGACACTGCTGACGCTGGTCGTAATCCCGGCAGTCTACGGGCTGGTCAAGGGTTATGGATTCAAGGCGGCGCGCACGGAAAAGCAAGTCCCCGCATCCTTGGCCGCACATTAAGTTTGATAAGGAGAAGCGCGATGAAAAGAAGAGAATTCCTTTGCACCCTGGCTGCCATCGGAGCGTTGCCCGTAGCCGGAGCGGCGCTGGCAGCCGGCGAACGCATGGTCGTCTACAAGGACCCGCACTGCGGATGTTGCCACGTTTGGGCGGACGCGATGAAAAATGCCGGGTTTTCCGTGCAGGCGGAAAACGTGGACGACCTCGACGCCGTAAAGGACCGCTTCGCCGTCCCCACCAATATGCGGGGCTGCCACACCGCGGTGGTCGCGGGATACTATCTCGAGGGACACGTTCCCCTGGACGCGGTGATGAGGCTGTTGTCAGAGAAACCCGAAATTGCGGGGCTCGCCGTGCCGGGTATGCCCGCCGGGTCATTGGGCATGGGAGACGATCCCCGCGCATCGTATGACGTCCTGGCCATGGGAAAGGACGGTGCGAACAAGCTCTACCAAGCGGTCAGGCCGAAAGCCTAATTGGCGCGCCAGCTGGACCGCCAGAAATTTCGGGTGAGCACGTTGACACGAGATCGGCTTGTCTTTTGGGAGGGGTGGTCGCCCAATCACCGTCAAAGCGGCGCGCGACGCATGTTGTTTCAGGCGCTGGAGAATTCCGGGTTGATCATCAGACGTGTCGCGCTCGACGTGCGGGCCGTTGTAGGACGCCGATGGAAGGCGAAGACGAGAGCAGTGCCTGTCGAACTGCCAGACGAGCTACTTAGCGCGGTGGCCTGAGAGCCAACATCTTTTCGGATGGGAATTTTCGACCTCTATTTTGGTTGTTGTTATTGCCGTGGGAAATTTGAGGATTCTTTTAACAGTGGGATACTTCAGTCAGGAGGAACTATGTTCCATAAATATGCTTATGCAATTTTTGATAAGATATTGAAATACTTCATATAAAACCACCTCTCCGTCATTCGGATTTTGTGTAACTTGCCACTGTCGCCACCGGTCTCGAGAGATTGATGATCCGCTTCCTCACACGATGGCTCGCACATCGCCGGGCAATACGGCGGCGATGGCAGGCTGATGCCAGGCTTCTCGCAAGTTCGGATCCAGCCGGGTCCTACTACGAAGCACAGCGCCGTGCGTTGCATAGCCGGTCCAGTGGTGATCTCGACGAGTTCTGGCACTGGTCGAAAGTCGCCAGCGAGATAGCCCGGATAGAGCCACGCGCTGAGATGGACTTCGCTGTTCTCAAGGCCTTGTCCGATCAGGAGAAAGCCGGCCGTCGTTGACTGGTGGGCTGGTCAGACAGGTGCTCGGCAACAAATGCTGAGCTGGCTTCCGTGAACGATCTGTGCCGGATACCCCAATTCCCGCCGAAGCAAACCAATCCCGCTCTTTATGGATGGCGTCCTGGACCATGTCCGGATCTCCGTCGATCAACCCACTATCGGGGTCGGCTAGCAAGCTGCCGCCGCTTGCGCCTTTGGCTTCGCGGTGATCGCGACCGTCCCCGGTCCTTTGAGGAGCCATCGAGCGGGATCGGCCTGCTCCGGACGGAGGTTTCTCACATGGCACAGGATCTTGCACTCGCACAAAGCCACGCATTTTCGCTTTCCCGCATTCTCATGGTTCCCGTCACCCTGTTCAAATCTGGCGACGAATTCGGCGTCCTTCCGTCCGACGAACTCGATGACGAAGACGATCTTGAGATCGTGCATGAATATTTCCCCCGCGGGTCTCATTGAGACCCGCATGTCCCTGCCGCTGGCGACCTGTCGGCCGCAAGGGAAGCTCCGCCGCGGCCGGTGCAAATCTGCACCTTGATTGCCGCGCCCTTGCCCCCTCCATTCTTCGCGGCGGAAACGAGGATGGCCGCAGGTATGCGGATTGGAAAAGAAGGGCGATCGACAAGTGATCGGAAAACAATGAAGAGAGAAGAGTTGGAGGCGCTGCGCGCCAAGGTGAGTTGCGAAGCCGTGCTGGAGCAGGCCGGTTACGAAATCGATCTCAAAGAGAGCACGCGCCGCGCCGTCAAATACCGGCGTGGCGGCAACATCGTCATTGTCACGCATGACGGACGCGGCTGGTTCGATCCGCTCAGCGATGAGAAAGGCGACGTCTTCGGCCTTGCCATGTTCCTGGAAAGGATCCCATTCCGAGCTTCAGCGGAAGCAGTCGCGTCACTTGTCGGCGTTCAACTCTCCCGGCCGGAATGGAGGTCCCCGCGGTCTTCAGTGCCCATAAAAGACATTTGCGATCGTTGGCGCAGCCGGTCCACGCCTTCGCCCGGATCCGGTGCCTGGCGCTATCTGTGCTGGGCGCGCTGTATCCCGACGGCCATCGCCCGACAGGCTATTCGAGAGGGTGTCCTGCGGGAAGGGCCCTTCGGCAGTATGTGGGCAGCCCACGTCGATAGCGAGGGTCGCGTCGTCGGTTGGGAGGAGCGCGGTCCCGACTGGCTTGGCTTTTCGACGGGAGGCTCAAAGGTTCTCTTCCGCTTTGGACCAAGCGATGCCTCTCGTCTCTGCGTTACCGAGGCCGCGATCGACGCAATGAGCCTTGCCGCACTCGAAGGTCCGCGCGAGCGAACTCTCTATCTCAGCACTGGCGGTGGGTGGTCTCCGGCGACAGATGCGGCGCTTGCCGAACTTGCTGTGCGGCCGGGACTGACACTGGTCGCGGCTACGGATGCCAATTCCCAAGGCGATGTCTATGCAGAACGATTGCGGGCGCTCGCCGAGGCATCCGGTTGCAACTGGCAGCGGCTACGTCCGCCGGCGGAGGATTGGAACGAGGTTCTCCAAAACAGAGAGAGGGAAAAATGGGAGAGGAAGAGCGAGAAGAACAACGAGGCCTGCCGCATGCGCGCCGGCCGCATCAAGGGAGGCTTCGCCCGGCATGCGCCGGCCCTTGACCCAGCCGGACACGAGGCCGGCAGCGCGGAAGGGGTCATGAAGGACTGAAGTGGATAGTGAGGTCGAAACGACATTGCTGCCTTTGGTCCTAAACCCCGAAAGGATCAAGCTGATGACCTCGAGAGCCCTTCCCCGCAAAATCTTTCAGGGAGCGGCCAAGCGTGCCGACATGTTCCGGATGTTCGACAGGCACGCTATGCGCCCCGACCGCTTTGCTGGCGACCAGTCTGCCGTCTATGCCGGCGAATGGTTCGAGATCGATGAAACCTCCCACTCCTATATGCTGGATATTCTGCCGCCGCTCTGGATGCGCGGGCCGATCTTTGCGATGCGCGAGTTTATGGCCGGTTCGGTGACCTCGGTGTTTTATGCGATCCGGATCGATGAAGCGGTCCGCTATTTTCACACATACTGCGACCTCTCGGACCCGAACTCTGTGGAGGCGATGCGGATCGCTATTATTGACCGCGAAACCCGACCAGTCCGGGCGATGAGCCGCGAAGAACGGCTTGAGCACATCTGGAGCACGACCACCGACGGCTATCGCGGTTACGCCGGCGACAACTGGCCGAAGCCGATGCAAGGCCACCGCACGGTGATGCTCTACGGTGGCAGTGAAGGCACGTTCCTGAAGTTGCTCGACACCCTGTCCGACGACGAGATCGCGGCCAAGCTGCCGGTGCATCTACGCCACCTCCCCGCATCGCTGGCCGCCTGAGCCAGATCATCATTCGCAAACTCCGCGCCGAATGCGGTCTTCTCGGTGGCCGAGCGATGGCGCACGCCCTCATTTCAAGGAACTTTCCCATGAGCAACGATCCATTTACATCAGACATGTTCGGCTCGAGCGTGCTTTCGTCCGGCCTCGGGCTTGGCGTGACAGCGTTCGGCGGGTTCTCGCCTGATGCCGCCAATGACGACGATCCGGATCCCCTGCCGCCAGCACCTGCACCCGCCCTCGCCGTCGCTGCCACGCCTGCCCGGCGCGCGAGGCTTCGGGCAAACTTCTATCTCGACGGCGACCGCGGGCTCGCCGCCTCCTGGAGGGATCGCGCTCGCGCCAATGTCGCGGCGATCCTTGTCGCCAACGGCATTGCCAAGCAGGACCGGCCGGCGACGGCCAAGGAACAGGCGCAGTTGATCCGCTTCACGGGCTTCGGCGCCGGCGAACTGGCCAACGGTATGTTCCGTCGGCCAGGCGAGGTCGATTTCCGCCAGGGTTGGGACGATATTGGTTCTTCGCTCGAGACCGCGGTTTGCGAGAGCGACTACGCGTCGCTTGCCCGCTGCACCCAATATGCGCATTTCACGCCGGAGTTCATCATCAGGGCAATCTGGGCTGGGGTCCAGAAACTGGGCTGGCGCGGCGGCCGGGTGCTGGAACCTGGCATCGGCACGGGGCTGTTCCCGGCCCTGATACCGGAGCCATATCGCGACGTTGCCTATGTGACCGGGATTGAACTCGATCCGGTCACCGCTCGCATCGCCTGCCTGCTTCAGCCGAAGGCGCGGATCATCAATGGCGACTTTGCCCGCACCGATCTGGCGCCGATCTACGATCTCGCCATCGGCAATCCGCCCTTCTCCGACCGCACCGTCCGCTCGGATCGCGCTTACCGATCGCTTGGCCTTCGTTTGCACGACTATTTCATCGCCCGGTCGATTGACCTGCTGAAGCCCGGTGCGCTTGCCGCCTTCGTCACGTCGCATGGCACCATGGACAAGGCCGATACCACGACACGCGAGCATATCGCCAAGTCGGCCGACCTGATCGGGGCAATCCGGTTGCCCGAAGGCAGCTTTCGCCGTGACGCCGGCACGGATGTCGTCGTCGACATTCTGTTCTTCCGCAAGCGCAAGCCCGGAGAGCCGGAGGGAAATCAGCTGTGGCTCGATGTCGATGAGATCAGGCCGGCCACCGACGAAGAAGGCGCCATCAGGGTCAATCGCTGGTTTGGTCGGCATCCGGACTTCGTGCTCGGCACACACGCCCTGACCTCCGGCCCGTTCGGCGAGACCTACACATGCCACCCACGCGATGGAGAGGATCTCGAAGCCGCCCTTGCCACTGCCATCGAGCTTCTGCCGGCTGATCTCTATGACGGCGAGCCGACACCGATCGATATTGATCTGGAGGACGAACTCGGCGAGATCGTCGCCTTGCAGCCGAGAGGCGGCTCCGTTCGCGAGGGCAGCTTCTTCCTCGACCGGTCGAAGGGCCTGATGCAGATGCTCGACGGATCGGCCGTGCCGGTCACCGTCCGCAAGGGTCGCTCAGGCAATGGAATCCCGGAAAAACACGTTCGGATCATCAGCAAGCTGATCCCGATTCGCGATGCAGTGCGCGAGGTCCTGAAGGCGCAGGAAACCGATCGGCCATGGCGCGATCTCCAAATCCGATTGCGCATCGCCTGGTCGAGTTTTGTGCGCGATTTCGGGCCGATCAACCACACAACAGTCTCGATCCAGGAAGATGCCGAGACCGGCGAGGTCAAGGAAACGCATCGCCAACCGAACCTCGCACCGTTCCGCGACGATCCCGATTGCTGGCTGGTCGCCTCGATCGAGGACTACGATCTGGAGACGGACACGGCGAAACCGGGGCCGATTTTTTCCGAACGCGTGATTGCTCCGCCGGCCGCACCGACGATTACCTCACCTGCCGATGCGCTCGCCGTCGTGCTGAATGAACGAGGCCACGTCGATATCGACCATGTCGCCGAGCTGCTGCACAGCGATCCTGCTGATGTGGTCGACGAGCTGGGCGAGGCCATCTTCCGTGATCCGGCCGATGGATCGTGGAAGACGGCAGACGGATATCTCTCAGGGGCCGTCCGCACAAAGCTCGCCGCCGCGCAGGCTGCCGCAGAGCTCGACCCGTCATATGAGCGTAATGTCCGCGCGCTTCTAGATGTTCAGCCGGCCGATCTGCGTCCCTCGGATATCACAGCCCGTCTCGGCGCACCTTGGATCCCGGCCGCCGATGTCGTCGCCTTCGTCAAGCAAAAGATGGAGGCTGATATCCGCATCCATCATATGCCGGAGCTTGGTTCCTGGACGGTGGAGGCACGGCAGCTCGGTTACAGCGCCGCTGGCACATCGGAATGGGGAACGAGCCGCCGCCACGCCGGCGACCTGCTGTCTGACGCGCTCAACAGCCGAGTCCCACAGATTTTCGACGTCTTCAAGGATGCCGACGGTGAGCGCCGGGTCCTCAATGTAGTCGATACGGAAGCCGCGCGCGACAAGCTGCAGAGGATCAAGCAGGCTTTTCAGGACTGGGTCTGGACCGATCCAGATCGCACCGACCGGCTGGCCCGCGATTACAATGATCGCTTCAACAATATCGCGCCGCGGAAATTCGACGGCTCCCACCTGAAACTTCCCGGCGCCTCTGGCGCCTTTGTTTTGTACGGGCACCAGAAACGCGGCATCTGGCGGATCATTGCCGATGGCTCGACCTATCTTGCCCATGCTGTCGGCGCCGGTAAGACGATGACGATGGCGGCGGCCATCATGGAGCAGCGCCGGCTTGGACTGATCGCCAAGGCCATGCTGGTCGTGCCCGGCCATTGCCTGGCGCAGGCCGCTCGCGAGTTTTTAGGCCTCTATCCGAATGCTCGCATTCTGGTGGCGGATGAGACGAACTTCACAAAGGACAAGCGGGCTCGCTTCCTCTCGCGCGCCGCGACCGCGACCTGGGACGCGATCATCATCACGCATTCGGCGTTCCGGTTCATCGCCGTGCCGTCCGCCTTTGAGCAGGAGATGATCCAGGGCGAGTTGCAGCTCTATGAGGATCTGCTGACCAAGGTCGACAGTGAGGACCGCGTTTCGCGCAAGCGCCTTGAGCGGCTGAAGGAAGGTTTGCAGGAGCGGCTCGAAGGACTGGCGACCAGAAAGGATGACCTGCTGACTATCTCGGAAATCGGCATCGACCAGATCATCGTCGACGAGGCGCAGGAGTTCCGCAAGCTCTCCTTTGCTACCAACATGTCGACATTGAAGGGCATCGACCCGAACGGCTCGCAGCGCGCCTGGGATCTCTATGTGAAATCCCGCTACATCGAGACGAAGAACCCCGGCCGCGCACTGGTGCTCGCTTCCGGCACGCCGATCACCAATACGCTCGGAGAAATGTTCTCGATCCAGCGTCTGCTTGGGTATGTAGCGCTTGCCGAACGCGGCCTGCACGAGTTCGACGCCTGGGCATCGTGCTTCGGCGACACGACTACCGAACTCGAAATCCAGCCATCGGGAAAATACAAGCCGGTCAGCCGCTTTGCTTCCTTCGTCAACGTGCCGGAGCTGATCGCCATGTTCCGCTCGTTTGCTGATGTGGTGATGCCTGACGATCTGCGGCAATACGTGAAGGTGCCCAACATCTCGACCGGCCGGCGGCAGATCATGACTGCCAAGCCGACGGCACTGTTCAAGACCTATCAGCAGATGCTCGACGCGCGGATCAAGGCGATCGAGCAGCGCGAGGGTCCCGCCAAGTCCGGCGACGACATCCTGCTGTCCGTCATCACCGATGGGCGCCATGCGGCGATCGACCTGCGCTTCGTCATGCCGGCGGCCGACAACGAGGAGAATAACAAGCTCAATCTGCTCGTCCGCAATGCCCACCGGATCTGGAAGGAAACCGGCGAGGCGATCTATCGACGCCCCGACGGCAAAGACTTCGATCAACCAGGGGCAGCCCAGATGATCTTTTCCGATCTCGGCACGATCAACGTGGAGAAGAGCCGAGGCTTCTCGGCCTATCGGTTCATTCGCGACGAGCTGATCCGGCTCGGTGTGCCGGCATCGCAAATCGCCTTCATGCAGGAATACAAGAAGACCGAAGCCAAGCAGCGGCTGTTCGGTGACGTGCGCGCTGGCAAGGTCCGTTTCCTGATCGGCTCGTCTGAAACGATGGGCACGGGGGTCAACGCCCAGCTTCGGCTGAAGGCTCTCCATCACCTCGATGTGCCATGGCTGCCATCGCAGATCGAACAGCGAGAAGGCCGGATCGTCCGTCAGGGCAACCAGCACGACGAGGTCGACATCTTCGCCTATGCGACGGAAGGTTCACTCGATGCCAGCATGTGGCAGAACAATGAGCGCAAAGCCCGGTTCATTGCCGCGGCCCTGTCGGGAGACACCTCGATCAGGCGACTGGAGGATGTTGGTGAAGGGGCGGCCAACCAGTTCGCCATGGCCAAGGCGATTGCATCCGGCGATGAGCGGTTGATGCGGAAGGCAGGCTTGGAGGCCGATATCGCACGGCTCGAACGGCTGCGGGCCGCCCACGAGGACGATCAATACGCCGTCCGCCGGCAGATGCGCGATGCAGAACGCGAAATCGAGGTCTCTACCCGGCGGATTGGCGAAATCGGCCAGGATATCGCGCGGCTGCAGTCGACCACCGGCGACGCCTTCACGATGACGGTTCTCGGTAAAGAACATGCCGAGCGCAAGGAGGCCGGTCGGGCGCTGATGAAGGAAATCCTAACGCTTTTGCAGCTTCAGCATGAGGGCGAGGTTCACCTTGCCACGATCGGCGGCTTCGATCTGGTCTATGAGGGTGAGCGGTTCGGCAAGGGCGACGGCTATCGCTACGGGACGCTGCTCCAGCGCACGGGCGTAAGTCAAGAGATCGAGCTTGCAATCACGGTCACGCCGCTGGGTGCCATCTCACGGCTGGAGCACGGACTCGACGGCTTCGAGCAGGAGCAGCTTCAGTATCGCCGGCGGTTGGAAGAGGCCGAGCGTCGGCTGGCCTCCTACCGTTCTCGAGACGGAGGAGCGTTCGCGTTCGCTGACGATCTGAAGGAGAAAAGGCGAGAACTACGTGACATCGAAACTCAGCTGGCGGACGGTCTCGGCAATGAGACCAACACGCTGGCCGCATAGCTGCATTGCACAATAAGTGTTTTCCGATTGGCCAGAAATCAGGCATAAAGCCTACAGCTGATGCATATGGCGGTCTCCTCCCAGTTCCGCCGCAGCAGCTGTTCCCCTCTGGAGGTCAAAGATCTCCACACTTTATGGCCCGCGGTTTACTCCGTCGGCCCTTTTTTCTTACACATCATCATCCAAAGATATCTCGTCTTGGCCAGGCTGACGACCACGGTGCTGTTCTTCCTTGAGAGAAAAACTGTCGAGATAGCGCTCGCGCATCGTACGCATGTCGATGTCGCCACTGATCCACGCATCCAGCAGAGCCATAAAGATTGGGTCCTCGTCGATCGGCATACCACGCGACTTCGCGCGATTGATGGCGCGGTGTGCGATGGCCCTCCGGGCTTCAGGATCGGTACTCATCTTTCCTCGACTGGCACTCTTGGAGGGCGGCGACATTTATCAGCGAGTATTCACGCTCGCGACTTGAATTTTCCCGCCATCAACAATATCTGAGCATCACTTCCCGTTCAGATGATGTCCTTACGCTGCAATCGCTGTGGTTTTCGACGTCGTCCGGGATCTTAAAGGGCGCTCCCCTCGCGGGTCGAGCGCCCTTTTGCGTTTCGGTTTCCGGTCGAGGTTTTTCATGTCGTTCGCGCCTCGGCGTACGCGGACAGCACTTCTAATGGAGAAACGGAAAAGAAGGAGGAGGGAAAGAACCGGTCGCCGATCGGTCCTCCTGCCGACGCGTACGCTCAACCGCCGCCTGCGCTATCCCGGCCACTCGTTCTTCGCAGGGCTGTCAGCCCCGCTTGTCCTTCGCAGCAGGGATGCTCGGTCGCAGTTGCGTCAGTCCGGCCGTTCGGCGGTCCGGGAGGTGTCTTCGAGAAAAATGAAGACAGGAAGGGCTGGCAAGGCGCCGGTCCGGAACTCTCTAGACAAGGACAAATCCCATGCAGATCATGAAGGTTGACCCGCGCGCTCTGAAGGAAAACCCCGACCGGATGCGCCAGTCAAAGTCGTCGCCGCAGGCCGATGCGCTGATGCTGGCCACGATCAAGGCCGTCGGCATCGTCCAGCCGCCGGTGGTCGCCCCGGAGACGGATGGTGGCAACGGCTACATCATTGACGCTGGCCATCGCCGCGTCCGCCTCGCCATCGCGGCTGGTCTTGAGGAGATCGAAATTCTCGTCGTTGATGCAGCCAACGACAATGGCGCGATGCGTTCGATGGTCGAGAACAGCGTCCGCGAAGCGCTCAATCCCGTCGATCAATGGCGAGGTATCGAACGGCTCGTTGCTCTCGGCTGGACAGAGGAAGCTATCGCCGTCGCTCTCGCCCTCCCCGTTCGCCAGATCCGCAAGCTGCGCCTGCTTGCCAATGTCCTGCCAGCTATGCTGGAGCAGATGGCGCTGGGCGATATGCCGTCCGAGCAGCAGTTGCGGGTGATCGCCGCGGCGGGCCAGGTCGAACAGAAGGAGGTCTGGAAAGCGCACAAGCCCAAGAAGGGCGACACGGCGCCATGGTGGCAGATTGCGAATGCGCTCACGAAGAAGCGCATGTATGCCAGGGACGCGAGCTTCGGCGATGATCTGGCTCAGGCCTACGGCATCGAATGGGTGGAGGATCTCTTCGCACCGGCCGACGAGGACGGCCGCTACACCACCAATGTCGAAGGTTTTCTCGGCGCCCAGCACGAATGGATGACGAACAATCTGCCGAAGCGCGGCGCGATCGTCGAGGTCAACAGCTGGGGCCAGCCGGAACTGCCGAAGAAGGGATCCCAAGTCTACGGCAAGCCGTCCAAGTCCGACCATAAGGCGCTCTACCTCGATCGTGACGGCAAGGTCCAGACGGTGCATTACCGCATCCCCGAGGCGGCGAACCCGAAGGGTGCTGTTGGCGACGGATCGGTCACTGGCGGCGATGACACCGACGCAGTCGCCACGCCGAAAGTCCGGCCCGACGTCACGCAGAAGGGCCACGACATGATCGGCGATTTCCGCACTGATGCCCTGCACGATGCGCTCGGTCGCGCGCCGATCGAGGATGATATGCTGATGGCGCTGATGGTCCTGGCGTTCGCCGGCCTGAATGTCCGCATCGACTCCGGCGCAGATGGCACCTTCTACGGCGGCAAGCGCTTCTCGCGTCATGCCGTCGGACTGTTTGACGAGCATGGCAAGCTCGCCTTCGATCAAGACACGCTTCGGGTTGCGGTTCGCTCGGTGCTGATCGACGTCCTCTCGTGCCGGCGTGGCATGTCGAACAGCGGCATGGTCGCGCGCATCGCCGGCGAGGCGATCGGCGCCGACGCGTTCCTGCCAAACATGGGCTCGGAAGATTTCCTCTTGTGCTTGTCGCGCCAGGCACTGGAAGCCTCTTGCGCTGAGGCATCGATCCAGCCGCGCCCTAAGGTCCGCGAGACGCGTACAGCGCTCGTCGAGCATTTCGCAACTAAGCACTTTGTCCATCCGTCGGGCCGCTTCGCACCGCCGGCTGACGAACTGCTCGACTGGATCCGGGCAGGCTCTGCCACAGATGTCGTCGGCGCCGGGTCGCTCGACGACGGCCGCGCTGATGGTACCGCTGAGGACCAGGATGGGGAAATCGACAACGAGATGGAACGGGAAGGCATGCAGGGGGCAGACCGCCCAGATGACGCTGAGCTTGACGAGGACTTCGATCAGAGGGCTGCAGCATGACCGCCGCCTTCCAGTCGAACATGACGCCACCCACCCCCGATCATTCGGGGGTGGAGTTTGCCACCACTGCGGACGGCCTGCCCGTGGCCCGCATCGGTGACCTGGTCCTTGGCATGATCACATCACCCAGCGGCTTTGCTTTTGTTGCAAGCGCCGGTGCGATCCGTCGGCCACTCGCCGATCTGACGCGGGCAGATTTCATCGGGCATAACGGCCGGGTGGCGGATGAAGCGGAATTCCGTGCACGCGTCGCCGAGACCGCTGGTCACAAACGCGATCTGGCCAAGCTGAACCGCGTGCAAACCCGAATGTCGGCCAGCACACCATGGGGCGGATCGCAGATGGCGGTCGTGTACGCAGAGGGCGTCGTCGCCCACATGACATCAGGGCATGGCGGCTTCCATCTGTCGACTGAGCGCAATGCCAAGGTCCATCCGCTGCTGCGGAAGGACACGCCTTGGTATGAAGAGGACTGCGAATGGGCGATCGTTGCGGTAAGTTTCCCGGACCTATTCACCGCTTACGAGCGGTCGATGGCAGAAAAGACCATCCGCAATACCTGGCCCGACGTCTGGGAGAAAATCTATGGCCGCACGCTCGCCGAGGGCGAGAGCTGGGGCAAGGACCGCTGGGCGTTCGATCAACGCCATGCGGCGGACTACATCGTTATGTCGGCAATCTTGTCCGATCATCGCCCCGGCATGACGGAGGTCGTGGCGAAGATCGGCGGAGGCCATATCCGCGGTGGTGAAGAACGCCGCTTTCTGGTGGCAAGCGACGAATATGCGGGGCGGGGGCGGTTCGGCTTCGTCATCGATCTCGCTCGCCACGCTGAGTATGATGGCCCCTCCTCCTTCATCGGCTGGCGAAGCCGGGAGGATGGGTCATGATTGACGTCCGCCCCTTGAGGCCGCAGGCGAAAGCAATCGGCGCCCGGCACGAGACAGAGCGGCATCTCGATTGTCCGACCCGTCAGATTGCGGCGCGCGCCGGGAGACAGGTGACCACGGTGAAGGTCCGGAGCCGCCCGCGGCGCCGGTCCAGTCTCCGTCTCTACCTTCGGGAGCTCTTCGACCGCTTTGCCTTCGAGCGCTGGGTCGAACTCGACACGATCGCCTGCAGGCTGGCAATGCAGGAGCAGGTCGTCGGTCAGTTCCAGCATCGCGACCGCGAGCCTGTGCTGCATTCGGCGATATAGGAAGACCCGAGGCGAGTGAGCTGGCGATGTGCTTGCCGGCTTCGATGGCATCGGCATTGCGGGCTTTGCCATGTGCCTTCTCTTGGGCATCGGGAGTGATATCGGACCCGTGCCGGACTGCTCTTCTTGTTCGCTGCGGTCTGAACCGGCGGCCGGTCGTTTCAAGGCCGCTGTCGCGCCGCGGGGCGGCCGATCCAGCCTCTCTGCGCGAGGGCAAGCTCGCGGTCTGCTCAGGCCAAGGCCTGCTGGTCCGCAAACCTGCCCTGCTGGCTCAGTTGGATCGGACCTGTGAAGCCACCCGTCCCTTGCCGGTTCCTGGTCGTCCGCATCGAAGGGCAGACCGGCACGGGTCGGAACCGCTTCGGAAGCCAAGGAAGGAACAGACATGGCCAAGCCCTCTATCCCCAATCGCTCCAACGCACGGGTCTCGCAATCTCGCCGCGCTACCACCCTCGAAATGGTCCGCCTCTCCTGCCCCGACGCCACCCAGGCGTCCAAGATCGCGACAAGCTTCGGCACGGCAGTCGTCGATAGCGATGGCATCCGCAGCCTTCACGAGCGGCTGATCGTCGAGACCGCCGAAAGCCTGTCCGAAGGCCTCGGCGAGAAGGCGATGCAGATCCACCTCCAGCGCATCGTCGGGGCCTTTGTCGGATCCGCGTATGGCGCCGGGCAATTCTACTCCCGCGCCGTCACAGAGGCGCGCGACGCAACGGCCAAGGCGTCCAATGACGCCCGCGACGAGAATCTCGATGGTCCGGTTGGCTATGACAGCGCCGCCCAGCGCAAGCGGGAGTTCGCGGCCGACATGGGTGTCCAATCGCACGCGCTGCGCATGGCGGCCGAGGGCGCAGTCGCCGCCTATGAACAGGTCATCGGCGAGACCTGGAAGCCCTTCGACCGGCCGGTCGAAAATCCGGGCGCATCGCTCGACCGCAAAGCAGCCGAAGCTCAGTTGGCCGCATTCGGATAATACGAACGGCGGGGTCGCACCCCGCCCCTTCCTTCTTGTTCCTTGGCTGGCGCCTGCATGCGCCGGCCTTTTCTCAGGTCCAAAACGAAAGCTGGATGCGCGCCTGTTGCGGCCCGTCCCGCTCGGCGGTCCTGCAGGAGCCGGGCGCCCATGCAACGGCTTTGCCGTCCTCCACACTGTTACGGCCGTTCCGGTGCATGGCCGCACCATCGGCCCCTGACTTCGGACCTCCGTGACGGACCGCGATAGGCGCGGTCCTGAGAAAAGGAAAAGAAGTCATGACGAGGAAAGCGGAATCGGACCGTATCGACATCTATACGCGGATCACCGATCGGATCGTTGAAGATCTCGAACAGGGCGTTCGTCCCTGGATGAAACCATGGAGCGCCGTCAATACCGATGGTCGGATCTCCCGGCCCCTGCGACACAACGGCCTCCCATATTCCGGCATGAACGTGCTGCTCCTGTGGTCGGAGCAGGTATCGCGGGGGTTCTCCTCCTCGATGTGGATGACATTCAAACAGGCCCTCGAACTGGGCGGCGCCGTACGGAAGGGCGAAACGGGCTCGACGGTCGTCTTTGCGAGCCGCTTTACAAAGTCGGTGGCCGACGGAAACGGCAATGAGGTCGATCGGCAAATTCCGTTCCTGAAGGCATACTCGGTGTTCAATACCGAGCAGATCGAGGGTTTGCCTGACAGCTATTATGCGCTGCCGGTCAAGGTCCGGGATCCTGTCGAGCGAATAGAGAGCGCCGATCTCTTCTTCCGCAACACCGGCGCGGTCATCCGACACTGCGGCAACCAGGCCTATTATTCACCGGTCATGGATTACATCCAGATGCCGCCCTTCGAGGCGTTCCGCGATGCAGCCGGGTATGCGGCCGTCCTCAGTCATGAGGCGACTCACTGGACGGCGGCGGAACATCGCGTCGGACGAGATCTGTCCCGGTATGCGAAGGATCGAACGGAACGCGCGCGCGAAGAACTCATTGCCGAGCTCGGCAGTTGCTTCCTCTGCGCCGATCTCGGTATCGTGCCGGAGCTCGAGCCGCGGCCGGATCATGCGTCCTACCTCCAGTCGTGGCTATCGGTGCTGGCCAACGACAAGCGGGCGATCTTCCAGGCTGCGGCCCATGCGCAGCGCGCCGTGAGTTTCCTGCATTCCTTGCAGCCGCAAGAGGATCTGAAGGCTGCGGCCTGACGTTCAGGCGCGGTCGTCACCACCGGTGGCGGCCGCGTGATCCTCATCCCGTTGGTCCTTCAGACCTTGGGAGATGTCAGCATCCAGCCTTCCCCAGATCGACGGTTTTTGAGCGTCGGGTTTGGGTTTACGGGACGGTTTGCGCTCAATGATGAACGGCTTGGTCTGCTGAGGCATTGATCCTCCAGGCTGCGATTCGCGAGTGCAACAATATCGCACCGGGGAGATCGGGCAAGCGAGCCAATGTTAGCCCGAACTTGTGTCCCCGACTGAAGCAAGCAACGACGGTCGAAGCGGGGGATGGCGCAAGATGCCATTCGTGCCCGGGCGAGTGCGGCGGAACACCATTGCCATATCCCTTCGCGTCAGAGTTTCCGGCAACCCATCTGCGGGCTCGATGAGGCATGTCTGACCGGAGACCGGCTGCGCCTCGATCGTCTTCCCGCAACGACAAGGCTCAGATTTCTTACCCCGGAAGGCTGCGCCCTCCTCCTCGCCCACTAACAAATCTGCGACTTGCCGTCCTCCATTTCATTCCGGCCCTATTGGGTGCGGTCCGATCGTCACCGGTCTTTTGACAGCTATCGAGGTCGCGATGGGCGCGGCCCGAACACGAGAAAAGGAATACGACAATGGCAACCATAGGCACATTCACCTCCACCGAAAACGGCTTCACCGGCTCCATCCGCACGCTCGCCCTTAACGTCAAGGCCCGCATCGCTCGGGTCGAGAACCCCTCCGACAAGGGCCCGCAGTTCCGCGTCTACGCCGGCAGCGTCGAGCTAGGTGCCGCCTGGCAGAAAACCTCCGAACAGGGCCGCGACTACCTCTCGGTCAAGCTCGACGATCCGAGCTTCCCAGCTCCGATCTACGCAACACTCGCCGAAGTTGAAGGCGAGGATGGTCTCCAGCTCATCTGGTCCCGCCCGAACCGGGACTGATTGACATCACGGGGCTCCGCCATCGGCGGAGCCTTCTCCTCTGCCGAGAAGTAAAGACGGACCCGGCATCGAGCCAGGTCCGTCTTTTTTGGTGGCATACGGTTAGCGGGGAAGCTGCTCAGTATGAGCGATCGTACCAAGCGGGCATCGCGGCCTCAAGGATGAGCGGTTCCCCCAATTTACTCCACCCGCCCATGGGCTGCTTGCGCAAATCGGCTCCCCCACTCCCCGGCTCTGCCGGTCGCTGGCGCGATCCCTGACCCCGCGATCCCCCCTCGGACCCGTCGGTCATCTTTCACAAACTCAAGGAGATGGGACGATGACGATCGAACAGCACATCGAAGAACTGCGCGCCGAGCTCAAGAACGCATGCGACGCTGCGGAGCGCCGCGAGATCCAGACCGAGCTGGACCTGGCTCAAGCGGAGTTGGCAATCATCACGGCAGAGCAGGACGGAAGCGTTGATGCCGAGCCGCCCTTCTGAGGGCGGTATACTACACAGCTAGGCGTGGTCTCTGTGTAAGGTGTCGAAAGGCGGAGACATTGCACGGTGTCCTTGTCGAGCGAGGCCATCGACCCCAGGGATGTTGCGGTCCGGTCGTCGGGCAGCAACTCATCGCCATCAGAATTTTCCCCGCCGCTTCGCGTCTCCTCGCGCGCCAAAATTCAGGTGTCGATAAGTCCTCCGCTTCGCTGCGGCCGTACCGATGCAACCCTCCTTGTCCCGGCCTGCGGCCGATCCCTGCGATGTCCGCAATCGACAAGGAGAAACCACCATGCAACGCCTCGCACAATTCCTGGCCGCCACAGGCCGCAAGCTTTCTTCCCTTGGCAAGGTTATCGGCCACTTTTTCCGCAAGGGCAAACTCGGCCTGAAGCTCGCGATCAAGATCCCGTTCTTCGTCGAGATCGAGATCTCCTTTGAAACAGATTGGAGCAGGCGCCGATAACGGCGTTGTGCAACGGCCAGCAATCGTGGGCCGGTTTCAGCACCAGGGCTGTCTACGGCCCGTCCAGGTTCTGGCCAGGCCTTCCGATACGAGGATATCACCGAGGCTCCTGCCGTCACGGATGAGGACGCGGAGCTTGCGACCGTACTTGTCTTCGTCGCGTCCGGGCCATGCGCGAAGCTTGAAGGAGCCCTGATTGACCAGTTCGATCAGGCGATCGGTCGCTCTATTTCCCAGCGCCAGCTCCGTTGCGCATTTCGGCTCGCTGATCTCGGGAGCGTCGATATGGGCAATGCGGATTTTTGCGCCCTCAACCCAGAGAGTATCTCCGTCCACGACGCAGGCGAAGCGATCACCACCGAAACATTTCCGGTATGTCGTCTCCGGACTGATGACCAAGCTCGCAGCCTCGGCGACTGGAACGATCCCAAATATGTGAGCGCCCAGCGCACAGCCGGATACTGCGATCGCGACGATGATCTTTCTCACGGGATACCGGACCTCTGGCCGAAGGCTATGGTCATTCTGCTGCAATTCCATGGGTCTCAATTTGAGTTCGATCCGTCAGAGATGGTTTTCATATCGCTCTTCGGTGAAGCTGGCGCTAACGCCGCTGCAAGCTGTCCCGGTACGTATGTTGAGCCGAGTTGATTGTACGGTATCCCCTGTGGCGTTTTTGCCTGACGAGATCGAGGAACAATTCAACCGCGTCTTTCTCTTGCTCGAAGTGATGAACCTTTAGCTGGCCTCTGGTTCCGATGCGTCCCCAGCGCCGCATAAGACAGGCCTCTCCGAAGAGGGTCGGTTCGATCGACATGGCATAGAAGCGCGCCATGTTTTTCTCAGCATTCGTGCGTTCGACATAAAGGTGATAGGGCTGGGCGATCATGGTGAGAGAATCGCGCAATCGGGCCCATGCGTCCAACGAGAGTTGTGAATCGATGGTCGCGGAACGATTCAGTTTTGTGAAGTATGGACAGAAGGAGCGCGGGGCGGTCCGCCTTTGGCGTACGGCTCTATTCGCTGAAGCGAACGAAGCCCAACTGTGGTCTTCGCCGATCCCGGTAACGATCCTCCCGCGATAGCCGACTTCCACTGATCAGTATCCCAGGTAACCGAGAATATCGGCGCCACAATAGTCGGCTTGCTCGTCTGCATGAGCGATGACATCACCGGTCATGACATCCACCAAAGCGCTATCGCTGTCGCGAACGATTGCCTCAATTTGATGGATGCGGCATTCTTCGATTGCCTCTTCTGCCGTGACCTGTGCCTCGCAGGCTTCCCAATATCTCATCGCTCGATCTTCGGGTCCGGGTTGTCCCTCAGACCTTCATATCCAAAGGTCCACGTTTTCCATGGAAGCGGTTATCGCCAACGCAGGACTTCATGTCGGCTCGCCGGAACCACATCGCGCGACCGCATCGAAGCGGCGCATTTCCCCCGGTGAACACAATTTGCTCATCGGCACGCATGCGGAGGACTTCGTGTGGCTGGATCAATGGTCGGCTGGCCAGCTGCTTCGATCGGGTTCGTGACGAACCCCTCGCCTGAAAACTCCGGCTGACCTGATCGATCTCGACTGTCGTTGTTCCACAACGCCGGGAGATATAGTCCGCGGTCTCCGGATCGTTGATCGCTGAGAAACTGATCCAGCTCGCGCTTTCGAACCACTTGCTGGTGGCGTCGCGTCCGCCATAGGTTTCGCGCATCTGACCGATCGACTGATAGATCATCAGAAGCGTGATCCCGTACTTGCGGCCGGCATCGCGTGCCGTCTCAAGGATCCTCATGAAACCCAGGCGAGCGACCTCGTCGAGAAGGAACAGAGCGCGTCCCGGCATCGCCCCGTCACGATTATAGATGGCGTTCAGGAATGAGCCGATGATCACCCTTGCCAGACCACCATGGGTCTCCAGCGTTTTAAGATCCAGGGCGACGAACACGTCGGTCTTTCCCGATGCGATGTCATCGGTCGAAAAGGTCGAACCGGACACGAGACCGGCATAGTTCGGATAGCTCAGCCAATGGGTTTCTTTGATCGCATTGGCATAGACGCCGGAAAATGTCTCCGGGGTCATGTTCACGAACGCTGCCACGTTCTCCTTCACAAAATCGGACTCGGAGTTGTCGTAGATTTCCTGAAGCCGCGCGCGCAGCTTCGGCTCCGGTTCCGAGAGGTTCATGCGCACGGTCCGCAGCGTCTGATTCTTCTTTTCCGTATGACCCGAGAGGCAGACATCGGCGATGATCGCCGTCAGCAGCTGCAAGCCGGATGCCCGAAAGAAATCGTCCCGTACGCCGCTGGCGCGGCCGCTTTCGCTCATGATCCACGAGGCGACCGCAGCGATATCCTCTTGCTTCGTCCCGCCATGCTGACCGATCCAGTCCAGGGCATTGAACCCGATATCGGGATCTTTCGGGTCGAGCACGATGACATCACGGCCGGCCTTAATCCGGTGCGCCTTGACCATCGGCGCCACTTCATTGGATGGATCAAGTACGATCAGCGTGCCGCCCCATTTCAGCGCCGTTGGAATTGTCACCGACGTAGTCTTGAAACCGCCGGAGCCGGCGAAAACGATGCCATGTGACGATCCGAACGAACCATCGAAGCAGAGCAGCGGTGACTTGCCCCCGGCGCCCCATGTCTCAGGCATATCGGCCCGAAACGAGAGTGCCGCCGTGCTGTCGCGATCGACACGATATCGCTCGCCGACGACGATGCCGCCGTCCTCTGCGAACAGCTTCCCTGCCTCCGGCAGTTTCAGCCATTCCGCCTCGCCGTGCAGCGCGCGTTTACCCCGGATGCGTTTCGGCTCGGAACGCGAGAATGCCGCGTTGCCGATCACCGCTACCCGCAGCGCGAACATGCCAGAGAAGAGAGCTGTCGCAGTACCTGTCATTGTTGCCGGGTCGACGTAGGACAGGATCGACCTCGCCGCAGGCACCTGTCCGGCAAATTGCGAAAGCCGCATTCCTTCCCGAACGACGGCAATGGCGATGACGGCGCCCGATCCGGCAGCGACGCCCCACCCTGCGGTCTTGATGTTGACCGATCCCTGGGCACTGAGGAGAAAGATCAGCCCGATCGCAGCACTTGCGATATAGGGCAGCGACAGTCCGATTCGGCCGAGGGTCAATTTGGCCTCTGCCGTTTTTCCGAAACTGGCGAGCCACTGTTCGATCCCCGGCAACGCGAGGGCGATGGCTATCATCATCAGCATCGGGACAACGGCGAGCAGGATCCTATTCGCTGTCATTGCCGAATGCCTCCGCGCCGATTGCGATCAGACGGGATCGCTCCGCCTCATCGGCCTTGATCCTCGTCTTCGCTTCGATCAACAGACCGAGCAACAGCGCGCGTTTTTCATAGCGCAGGCCTGCTTTGACGATCAGGCCGCCCAATTCGATCTTCTCGCGAGCATCCTTCTTTCTTGCCTCTGCTGTGGTCAGCCGTTGCATCCGCTCAAGCCTCGCCAGCCTGGCCCGCAGCCGCGCCAGCACTGAGCGACGTGGCCGTCGACGTTCCGGTCGTTCCAGCGGCACTCTTTTCCTTTCCGTTCGATCCGGCTCTACCTCCGCGAAACCGCTTCGCCACCTCCTCGAACGCCGCCTGAAGATCGGCGTCGTCGATTTCGATCTCTCCGAGCCCCGCCTTCAGCGCAATGCGGCCGATGCGTTCGGCGTCGCGTGTTTCCGCCTGCTTCAGCTGTTCCTGCAGGCGGGCAAGTTCTTCGCGGATTTTCGACGTTGGCTTCTTCATCGGGATGCAATCTCCAGTAATATCCGTGGAATGGTGGGATGAGAGTCCCCGATTTTTCCCCGGCAGGACAGGTACAAATTTGTACCTCGCCAAAGCGTCAGCATTTGGCGAATGATCCCGCCGCTCGACAAGAGCGGATCCAAGGGCGCAATTATACGTCGCTGACGCGACGTTCTGCTTTTGCCCCCTGGCGGGGCCACCTCTTGCGATCAACCTGTTGATTTCGTTCGCAAGAAGGAGCGCTCCACCCGTGGCCGTCCCGCATTTTTCAGTCAGCATCGTCGCCCGTGGCTCTGGCCGCAGCGCAGTGCTGTCTGCGGCCTACCGGCACTGCGCCAGGATGGAGTATGAGCGGGAAGCACGCACAATCGACTACACCAGGAAGCAGGGTCTTCTGCACGAGGAGTTCGTGATCCCTGCCGATGCGCCAAACTGGCTGCGCGCCATGATTGCCGATCGATCGGTCTCGGGAGCCTCAGAAGCGTTCTGGAACAAGGTCGAGGTGTTCGAGAAGCGGGTCGATGCCCAGCTTGCCAAGGATGTGACCATCGCGCTGCCGATCGAGCTATCCTCCGAGCAGAACATCGCGCTGATGCGAGACTTCGTTGCCGAGCATATCACGTCGAAGGGTATGGTCGCGGACTGGGTCTATCACGATGCACCCGGCAACCCGCATGTCCACCTGATGACGACATTGCGGCCTCTGAGCGGGGACGGGTTCGGTGCCAAGAAAGTCGCTGTTCTTGGACCAGACGGCCAGCCCATTCGCAATGACGCCGGCAAAATCATCTATCAACTCTGGGCGGGTGGCACTGAGGACTTCAATGCTTTTCGTGACGGATGGTTTGCTGTCCAGAATCGCCACCTGGCGCTTGCCGGGCTGGATATCCGCATCGATGGCCGATCATTCGAAAAGCAGGGTATCGACCTGACACCGACCATTCATATCGGGGTCGGCGCGACAGCTATCGAGCGAAAATCGGAAACGGAAAACGGGCCGGCCACAGCCCGGTCACGGACGCTCGAGCGGATCGAATTGCAGGAGGAGCGGCGCGCGGACAATGTCCGGCGCATCCAGCGCAATCCCGGTATCGTGCTCGATCTGATCACCCGGGAGAAGAGCGTGTTCAGCAACCAGGACGTGGCGAAGATCCTCCATCGCTATGTCGACGACGCAGCTCTCTTCCAGAGCTTGATGGCGCGGATCATGCAGCATCTGGACGTGCTGCGTCTCGACTGCGAGCGGGTAGACTTTACCTCCGGTGTCAGGACGCCAGCCCGCTACACGACGCGCGAGATGATCCGCATCGAGGCCGAGATGGCAAACCGGTCGATCTGGCTGTCACAGCGATCGTCACACGGCGTCCGGCAGAAGATCATCGAAGCGGTGTTCGACCGCCATGAGCGCCTCTCGGATGAGCAGAAAACGGCCATCGAGCATGTTGCAGGTCCAGAGCGGATTGCAGCCGTGATCGGCCGCGCCGGCGCCGGCAAAACCACGATGATGAAGGCGGCGCGCGAGGCTTGGGAAGCGGCCGGTTGTCGTGTCGTTGGTGCCGCCTTGGCGGGGAAGGCGGCCGAAGGATTGGAAAAGGAAGCGGGTGTGCTTTCCCGCACATTGTCGTCCTGGGAACTGCGCTGGGCTCAAGGTCGCGACCAGCTCGACGACAAGACTGTCATGGTCCTCGACGAAGCCGGCATGGTCTCTTCGAAACAGATGGCGCAGCTTGTTGAAGAGGCGACGGTGCGCGGGGCAAAGCTCGTTCTCATCGGTGATCCCGAACAGTTGCAGCCGATCGAGGCAGGCGCCGCCTTCCGCGCCATCGCTGATCGCATCGGCTACGCCGAACTCGAAACCATCTATCGCCAGCACGAGCAATGGATGCGCGACGCGTCGCTCGATCTCGCCCGCGGCAACATCGCCAAGGCTATCGAGTCCTACAGTGCAAACGGTCGGATGATGGGATCGACCTTGAAGTCGCAAGCTGTCGAAAACCTTATTTCCGATTGGAACCGCGAGTACGATCCGGCCCGGTCCTCGCTGATCCTCGCCCACCTTCGCCGCGACGTGCGGATGCTCAATACGCTGGCGCGCGCCAAGCTGGTGGAGCGCGGACTTGTCGGAGCCGGTCACGCCTTCAAGACGGAAGACGGTATCCGTCATTTTGCCGCTGGCGACCAGATCGTCTTCTTGAAGAATGAAGGCTCGTTGGGCGTCAAGAACGGTATGCTGGCAAAGATCGTGGATGCCGCTCCCGGGCATATCTTGGCCGAGATCGGCGAAGGCGAACATCGCCGAGTTATCAGCGTAGAGCAGCGGTTCTACAACAACGTCGATCATGGATACGCGACGACGATCCATAAGAGCCAGGGCGCGACCGTCGACAGGGTCAAGGTTCTGGCCTCGCTCTCCCTCGACCGTCACCTGACCTATGTGGCAATGACCCGTCATCGAGAGGATCTCGGCGTCTATTATGGCTCGCGGTCCTTCGCCAAGGCGGGTGGCCTTACCGAGCTTCTATCGCGCAAGAACGCAAAGGAAACGACGCTCGACTACGAGAAGGGCGTCTTCTATCGGGCGGCCCTTCGCTTCGCCGACGCGCGCGGCCTGCATCTGGTCAACGTCGCGCGCACCCTCGTTCGCGACCGCGTCGACTGGACCGTTCGCCAGAGACAGAAGCTCTTAAATCTCACCGCCCGCCTGGCGACGATCGGCGCACAGCTCGGTCTCAAGGGCCCGAATACCCAAATGACCCCGAACCCCGTCATGGAGGCAAAGCCAATGGTATCAGGCATCACCACGTTCCCGAAATCGATCGACCATGCCGTTGAGGATCGCCTAGTCGCCGATCCCGGACTGAAGAAGCAATGGCAGGAGGTCACGACACGCTTTACCCAAGTCTTCGCCGAGCCGGAGACCGCGTTCAAGGCGGTCAATATCGACGCCATACTAAAGGATCCGGCAAGAGCGCAGACAACGCTTGCGAAGATCGTAGCGGAGCCGGAAAGTTTTGGAGCGCTCAAAGGCAAGACCGGCATCTTCGCCGGAGCGAATGAGAAGGCGGCGCGCGACACGGCGCTTGTCAACGCGCCTGCCCTGGCGCGAAACCTCGAGCGGTATGTGACGGCGCGCGTCGAGGCGGAGCGCAAGCATGAAGCGCAAGAGCGGGCAATCCGTCTCAAGGTCTCCATCGACATCCCTGCCCTCTCGCCATCGGCCAGGCAAACGCTTGAGCGGATCCGCGATGCGATCGATCGCAACGATCTTCCCGCCGGTCTCGAATATGCGCTGGCCGACAGAAACGTGAAAGCTGAACTTGAAGGCTTCGCCAAGGCTGTGTCCGAGCGTTTCGGAGAACGCAGCCTGCTGCCGATCTCTGCGAAAGATGCAAACGGCGAGACCTTTCACAAATTGACGGCCGGCATGAACCCTTCGCAGAAAAGCGAAGTGCAGTCGGCTTGGAACAGCATGCGCACTGTGCAGCAACTCGCCGCGCACGAGCGCACCACGCTGGCATTGAAGCAGGCTGAAACAGCGCGGCGAACCCAGACCAAGGGGATTTCCCTCAAATGATCATGATGATGCTTGAAGGTGGCACGGTGCCTCGTCAACGTCGCCGCGCATGTTTCACGTTATCCGTGGCAGCCGGTCTGTTGATCGTCCTCTTTGCGGCCGGTTGGGTTGGTGGTCTGCGCATCAACACGACGCCCAGTGAGCCGCTCGGCCTCTGGCGCATTATTCAGCTGACGCGCGCGGCCCGATCCGGGGAAACGGTTTTCGTCTGCCCGCCTGACAATGCTGTCATGCGCGAGGCGAGGCAGCGTGGCTATCTCCGCCCGGGACTTTGCCCCGGCGGGTTCGGGCCGTTGATCAAGACTGTCATCGCGGTGGCGGGACAGCGCGTGGACGTCACCGATCGCATCGCCATTGATGGCGTAACGATCCCCGGCTCCCGCATCATGGAGAAGGACGGACAGGGGCGATCTCTTCTGCACGATCAAAGCGGAATGGTGCGACCCGGAGAGGTGTATTTGCATTCCGACTTCATCGGATCATGGGATTCCCGGTATTTCGGTCCGATGCCTGAGTCCGGCGTGCTCGGTCTGGCGCAAGAGGTGTTGACCTATGCGCCGTGAGGTCATGATGACTGCCGTTCTTGTCCCGCTTGCAGTCGTCGTCGGGGCGGTCGGCTGGAGCGGCCAGGCGCTCCTGCTGCCTGCGGCAACCTTCTTTCCGCTTCTTTGGGCTCGATCGCCGACGCGGATCGCGGCAGCTCTCGTCGCGGCCGGCTATTTCCTGGCGGCGTCACGGGCTTTGCCGTCCGGCGTCGCCCAGTTCTTTGCTGCGGATCTCTGGGTCGGGCTCTGCTTCTGGATAGCTGCGGCATCGTCCTTCGTTGCCGTCCATGCGGTATTCTGGACAGCACGGTCGGGCTTGGTAAAAGCGGTGCGATATCTCCTCATCTTGGCTCTCACCGGTCTGCCCCCGCTCGGGATCACAGGCTGGGCGCATCCGCTGACGGCGGCCGGCATACTGTTTCCAGAATGGGGATGGTGGGGGCTTCTCGCGTTGACAGCCGGCCTGATCGGTCTCGTAACCCGGATCGGGCCGGCTATCGCCATTGCCCTGTCAGGTCTATGGCTTTGGTCCGCCGCATCGGGGACAAATCAGATTCTAGCGGAGGGGTGGCGTGGTGTCGAGCTTGAAATGGGTGCAAGCCTTGGCCGTGACCGCTGGCTGGAACGTCAACGCCATCTGATCGCGTTCGTTCGGGAGGCTGCGGGATCTGACGCAGCTGTGGTGGTTCTGCCAGAGAGCGCGCTGGGCTTCTGGACGCCAACCCTTGAACGTCTCTGGCGGGAAGAATTGCAAGGGACCGGTGTGACGGTAATAGCCGGTGCGGCCGTGATAGATGCGAATGGCTACGACAATGTGATGGTCGCTATTGATGCGCATGGGGGGCGTGTCCTCTATCGCGAGCGCATGCCTGTGCCGGTTTCGATGTGGCGTCCATGGGAGCGATGGACAGGAGAGACCGGCGGCGCCCGCGCCAACCTCTTCGCCAATCCTGTCGTCGAGGTCGCGGGCCGAAAGATCGCACCGCTCATCTGCTACGAGCAGCTCGTACTTTGGCCCATTCTCCAGTCGATGCTACATCGACCCGACGCGATCGTTTTGATCGGCAATGGCTGGTGGACGACGGGTGGCAACATCATCGCTATCCAGCGCGCGAGCGCCAAAGCCTGGTCCGCCCTGTTCGGCGTCCCCCTTGTGATTTCCTTCAATACCTGAACTTTGGAGCCTTCGTCATGGATGCTGCCTTTATCGCGGAATGCGCCGATCCCTCGCTGAAACCCGCCATCGTCGAGCAGTTCGTAGCCGCTGTCGGTCCGGGCGATCCACTGGCCGTTACCGTCAAAGCCGGAGGGCGGCTCATCCTCGTACCAAAACCGAAGACGCCCGACGAGGCTATGGAGATCATACGCCAGTATGTCGGGCAGGCCGTCGTGCGTGTGGGCCTTACACAGTTCCCGGCGGGTGTCGGCGTGAAGGACGCATCCGAGCTGAAATCAGATCTGATGGAGCCTTGCGAAAACCTTCGCATGGGGACGAAGATGTTTTCCAAGATCATGCGCATCGTTTCAAAGTGGTATGGCAACCCAACGAGCAGTGAGGTGCTTCCGCAGATCTTCGAAGATGCCGTTTACGCCTGGAACACCGGCCAGTTCGAAGGTGAAAGCGTGTTTCAGGCGGAGGATCCAGGTGGAACGATCGTCGATCGGAAGAAAGTTTCTTCGGATGCCGCGGACAAACCTGATGATGCCACCGCCTCGCAGAGCGAAGGGGAGCCCTCAGACGAAAAGGAGGTTGGGACTGCGGGAATTCGGGTCGATCTGTCCCGGATCGGCGGGCAGTAACGCCCAAACGCTGCAATCCGGCAGTGTGTTCGTGACACTGAGCTCGTCAAGGCTATCCACCAAACTGGGAGTTCGAGCGTCAAGATAGCCCGGCGCGGACACTTGTGCCTACCGTGCCGCGACTTCGATATCGGTGTGTATGAAGTCATCTCCCTTGAACAGCAAAGGCGCCGAAAGGCTTTTGGCGAGCGCGTATGCGGCACAGTCGGCAAGGTTAAGCCTGGCCTTCGCATCGATGCCCTTGCCGTACTTTCCGAAGGCCTCTGAAGCTCTTCGAGCCTGCTCCTCATCAAAGGGCAGGATCTGGACGCCGTTGTCTGTCAGAAAGAGCCAGAGGATTCGCTCACCCTCCGGCCCTCTACGGCGTCGTAGAACGACCGCACATTCATGGGCGTTGACGGCCGACATAGTGAGATCGTCGGCATCCTGAATTACGCGAGCATAAAGAGCACTGTCGTCTTCCCGTTCGAGGATGGCGACTACTGCGGAGGAATCGACGACGATCATTGTTCGTTCAGGTCGTCGAGAATCTCTTTCGGCGACGATGGGTCAAACAGCGGCAGGGCCGAGACCTTTTCGCCGACGGCCATCATCTGCTCGACGGTCATGCGGTTGCGAACAGGCAAATCAGTGGAAACGCCAAGCGCCGCAGCCTCACGTTCGAGCGCCGCGCGAATAAGATCATCCGGTCTACGGCCCACACGGGCCGCAACCTTTCGGGCAAGCTGTTCGGTATCGTGTGTAAGCTGCAACATGGTCTCTCTCTAATGACAGTCCAGATATAGGACATTTTTAAAGACAATAACAGGTGGATGGACCGCACTGTCTGAAAAGTGAGGTCGGTCGACACCCCGACACGTTTTCCGCGAATAAACAAATTCCGAGGTTTTCAATCTCGCGGAAACGATTTAGAAAACCATTCCATGATGGTCAACTTATGCGATTGAATATGCTTCATTCTTTACCAGGTCACTGTTCGCGCGCGTCGCGGTCCCTCTGACTGCCGACGCATTTCGCCACCGCGCAACGGGTGCGATTTACAGGGAGAGTATGGATGTCAAACTGGGTCGAGAAACTGCTGGATATCACCGTGATCGGAAACGATCAGTCCATGGTGAAGGGCGCCCTGGCCAATCTTGCTGATCGGTTCGATTTTGTGGGCTATGCCTTCGTAAACATTCGTCCCGGGCAGACCTATGCGGTCTCCAACTACGATATCGACTGGCAGAAAATCTATGACACGCTGGACTACCGGTTCATCGATCCGGTCATGCGGCAGGCCCAGCTTATAAGGCGCGCTTTCGCCTGGTCCGGCGAAGCCGACAAGAGCTCGCTGTCAAAAGAGCAGAAAAACTTCTTTTCGAAAGCCGCTGATTTCAACATTCGCTCGGGCGTTTCCATCCCGGTCGCCACCGCCAACGGTGCGATGTCCATGCTGACCTTTGCATCGGCGAAGCCTTCGCTTGCTAGTGATATGGAGATCGATGCGATTATGGCTGCCTCAGCGGTCGCCCAGCTTCATACGCGTCTTGAGCACATGCGGGTCACGCCCTCCATCGAGGAAAAGATCGTCCTGACGCCGAAGCAGGTAAACTACATTCGCTGGCTGTCGCTTGGCAAAACGGTCGAGGTGATCGCTGAACTGGAGCAGGCAAAGTATGCTGGCGTCCGCTCTGCGATTGACGATGTCAGAACGCGCTACAATCTGGCCAATCATGCGCAGGTGGTGGCTTTGGCTATACGACGCGGCCTGATTTAGGCTGATCTGGCGGGTCAGGCCTTGGGCGTATAGCCCAGAATGTGCAGGAGGGTGGTCAGCGCCGACATTTGCGCGTGCATCCTGATGGTTGCTTCGAGATAGGCAATATGGGTATCGCTAACAAGCTCCTTGCCGGCTTTAACGTCAGCCGGCAGTTCATTGAACAGATTTTCTGCCCGCTCCAATAGATCCCGATGTTCGCGGATTGCATCGATCGTGAGACGCTCAACGAGCGGTGACGGAAGCCCATTCAAGAGCCCTATCAGCGGCTTCAGATCGACTGCCTCGCCATTCAATCGGTCGTCGGCGTCCATGTTCAACTCCCAAAACAGGAATGCGCGGTGCGCCCCCGCATAGTTCCTGACCCCTGGCGATCGGGGAGTTAGTAACCGAGCATGCGCCGGCCCATAGACCTTTAGTTCCGAGGAACCTGGACATACGTCCATGGCTCCCCGACCATAGGTCGAGGAATTCGGCGCCCTAACGGCGGACGCCAAACCGGCATGCGTCGGGTTACTAAGCCCGGAGGCAGCGCGTACTGCCTCACCAGCGCTTATAGCGACCTAACCTCATCCGCGCCACCGCAGATTTGTTGGCGTCCGAGGTCGGCTCGCGGCCAGCGATTGAAGAAGGAGCCTAGAGTCGCTGTCGTTTTGGTGTCCAAACTGAAACGAAGGATCGTCCAATCGTCGAACTAAATTAACCTCCGCATAGCAATGCCTATCCTCGCCGGGAAGTTGCGTTTGAACCGAGAAAGCAATCAGGTTACGGCACAATCCCATCAAGTTCTGCATCGCTGCCGAACTCCTTTGGCTGATCATTCGATCTCTGAGGCCGATTGTCAGGCCGCAGTGCTTAGGAAGCGTATATTGACAGGACCTCTCGCCGATTTTTCTGACGTCAAGGAGCGCCTTGCAAAGGCGGGCGCGGTGACCGACGCACTCCATTTGATACAGTCGGTTTATCGCGTCGATTTCATAACCTACCATCTCGCTTCGACTGTGATCGGCGATTTTGATGCTCCGTTCGTGCGCACGACCTACCCGGATGCGTGGGTATCCACCTATTTGTTGAAGGGCTATGTCACCATCGATCCTGCCGCGCGCGAGGGCTTTCTGCGCCAACTGCCATTCGATTGGCGAGAACTCGACGTCACGCCCGAGATGCAGGTGTTTCTGGAAGACGCAATACGCCATGGGATCGGCCGCTTTGGCTTTTCCATCCCGATATCGGATAAAGCCGGCCGTCGTGCCATCCTCTCTTTGAATTCGGACGCCACCGCCGAAGACTGGGAGGTTCTGGTCAGTGCTCATCGGAGTGAATGGGTCGATCTAGCGTATCTCGTCCACCAGATGGCAGTGTTCGAGCTACATGGAGCGAGCGATCCGATCCCGGTCTTGAGTCCGCGGGAACGTGAGTGCCTGTACTGGAGCGCGCTCGGCAAAGATTACAAAGATATCGCGCTTATTCTCGGCCTTTCGCATCACACGACCCGCGGCTACATCAAGTCGGCGAGGACAAAACTCGGTTGCGCCACGATCTCGGCGGCGGCCACTCTTGCCCTGAAGCTACGCGTGATCACGATATGAGCCGACCGCCCGCCAGCCTTTGACAATACCCGCATATGGGTCTGACCATATGCGGGAATATCTGGCTCCTCCGCCAGGCGGCATCTTCCAGCCAAGATCAACAGCTGGAGATAAACCTTGTTCATTCTGGTTCAAGCGCATCAATACACCCGTTATCAGGCTCTCATGGATCAGGCATTTCGCCTGCGCAAACGCGTGTTTCACGATCAACTCGGTTGGGCCGTGACAATCGATGGTGATTGCGAGCGCGACGAGTACGATGCTCTGCGGCCGGCTTACCTGATGTGGAGCAATGATCGCGCGGATCGCCTTTACGGAACGCTGCGGCTGATGCCAACCACCGGGCCGACGCTTCTTTACGACGTCTTCCGCGACACGTTTGCGGGTGCCAGCCTGATCGCACCCGGAATCTACGAAGGGACGCGAATGTGCCTCGATGAGGAAATACTCTCCGAGGACTTTCCGAACCTGGAATCGGGCAAGGCTTTCGGCATGCTGTTGCTGGCGTTGTGCGAATGCGGATTGTCGCACGGTATCGAGACGCTGGTCTCGAACTACGAGCCGCACCTGGCGCGCGTCTATCGTCGGGCGGGGCTCGCCGTTGAAGAGGTTGGCCGCGCAGACGGCTATGGTCGCTCCCCGGTTTGCTGCGGTGTTTTCGAAGTTTCAGAGGAGGTTCGCACGCGCATGCAGCAGGCGCTCGGAGTCGGGGCTCCCCTCTATGCAGGATATCGGCCGCACAAAAAGGCGGACAGCGAGACCGTGCGCATATCGGCCTGATCCAGGAATTGTCCAAAGGGCGGTTGCGGCAACGCCTCAACCGCCATAATTTCCGGGAAAGACAATATCCTGGTCGACGAGAACGTTGAACTTGTAGCCCGGTCGGATCTGGATGGTGGGCTGAACATTCAGGTTCTTGGAAATCGTCTGCTCCGCGACGCGGCCGAAGGTCTCCGCAAAGTTCCTGCGTGCCGCGTCAGAGGCTGTATCCTGTGTGGCGAGGGTGGAACTCTCCGGAACTGCCATATCGATGCCAGTACCAATCAGTGCAACAAGCGCCGCCGAACCGAAGGTGCGGAAATAGTGATTATTGACCTTATCAGAGAACCCGCCATAGCCCTGCGAGTCCGTTCCAGCCATGCCACCGATCTGTAGTGTTGAGCCATTCGGGAAGATGACATCCGTCCAGACGACCAGAACGCGGCTTTGGCCAAACGAGACCTTGCTGTCATAGCGGCCGAGTAATTTGGTACCCTGCGGAATGAGAAGAAAATGCCCTGTGGCACTGTCGTAGATGTGCTGGCTCACCTGCGCTGTGATCCGGCCCGGCAAATCGGAAATGATACCGGTAATCATGGTCGCAGGGATGACCGAGCCGCGCTTCAATTCATAGCGCGACTGCTGGGGTACAACCTGGTTCGGCAGGTAGCCGAGATCCTTGATGTCAGCGTTGAAGAAATCTTCTTTCGAAGTCTGCCCATTTGGATCGACATTCTGCCCCACCAAACCTGATTTCATGGCCGCGGCGTAGAGATCAGAGGCACCGTTATTGGTGGCCGGCTGCCGCTCCGTTGTCCTGGTGTCGTTGGAGATATTTCCCAGCTCCGAGATTTCGACCTTCAGCGGCGAGTCAAATGCAGTCGCACGGGCCTGAAGGCTGGCCATACGCTGTCGCTGCTGTTCACGCAGGACTTGTTCGCGCTGCTCGCGGCGAAGTCGGGCCAACCATTCTTCTTCCGACTCCATTCGCGGTCGGCGCTCTTCCCGTGCCCGCTGCCTTATCTGCTCTTCTTCAATCGGCTTGGCCTCCACCTTTGTCTGGGTTGCAGGCGTGGGCTGGAATACGGGCTGCTCTTCGCGATCCCCGATGATGCCGTCTTTCACCCCGCGCTTCATCTGATCAGCGAAGGTCGATGCCGGGACGTTCGAGCCTGCTTCATCCGGAATTCTGTCGCCGAAACGCAGTCCCCGGGATGAGATGCCGTAGACAAGGACACCGGCGACGACGACTGCGATACCGATACCAAAGAACACCGGCAGGCGATTGAGCCGTTTCATGCCCTTTTCCTGCGAGGCGCTGCTCGGATTGCCGAGCTGGAGCGACTGGACCATATCTGTCTCTCCTCAGTTTCGCTTCATTAATGAAAGCGGGCTCGCCGGCGTGGCGCCACCAGATGACACCGAATAGGCCCGCCCAAGCTCGAGTGTCTCGCTGGAAAGCCTCACTAGCACCTGTCCGTCGACGTCGATCAACGAATATGCCAGCTCAATCGGTTTGGCGGTATCTTTGACGGAGCGTGCCTTGTCATCCGTCACGACAGTGAAACCCCACCCATTTAACGCGGCCTCGAGCGCGGTCGAGAACTCCGATGCGTCGCTGTGAAGCCTGATCGGCGTGACGGTTGACCCTGCCTGCTCGGCATAACGCCCAGCTATGTCGCCAGCGATCGCGCTTGCGGCGGGGCCGGTTACCGTCGAAGGCGCGTCTGTTCCGGTCTGGCAACCAGAGAGAAGAACGCCAGCAGCAAAAGGAAGAACGCAAAGGCGCATCGATCAGCCTCCCCGCCGGATGGTGATTTTCTGCTGACGCCAGCCGACGCCCGAAACAAGGACAGCCTTGTCGATGTTGTAATCGACGATCATCATGTCGTTCTTCATCCGGTAGTTTACGATCCGGTTTTGCCCGCCAGAGACCACGAAGAGGACCGGCGCATCCTGACCAGAGAGTGTTCGCGGAAACTGTATGTAGGTCTTCTGTCCATCCGAATAGACGCGCTTCGGCTTCCAGGGCGCGCTGCCGCTCAGTGAATAGGCGAAGGCAAGTTGCTCTGGCGGCACGCCGCCGTCGGCATTGGTCATCGTCTGAATGCGAGCGTTGATGTCGGACAATCTCGTCGCAGCCTCCTCCGGATACTCGAAACCAACGCGGGCCATGTACTGGCTTGGATGCGATTTGAGCTGAATATGATAAGTGCGCCTCGACGTCGTCACGACCATCGATGTGACCAGCCCGGCCTCAGACGGTTTGACGATCAGGTGAATTGCTTGGCCCCCTGCAGCACCGGATGTGGCCGGCTCGACCTTCCAGCGTACCGTGTCCCCGACAAGCACGTCGCGCACAATCTCCCCACCCTGAAGCTCGATGTCGCAGACCTGTAAAGGTGAGCACACGACAGAAGGCTGCGTCTCACCGAACAGGAAGATGACCTTTCCGTCGGCTCCCGTCGTCACCAGTCCCCGCTGCCCGCGCCATTTGTTGGAGAGGGTGGTTCCCTTAGCCTCATTTGTCGTCAGGTTCTGGGTAAAGCCCGTTGTCGTCGCCGTGATCAAAAGCGCAAGTGCGGTCATGCAGCAAAGCGCTGCCCGCTCTAACCTTGTATTCATTGAAGTCCCCTGCCCTTACAGTTGCGCGGTCCAGTCGAAGTCCTTGACATAGAGGCCGATGGGATTGAGCCGGATCGTCGCCTCGTCCTGGGGCGGGGTGATCGCCACCGTGGCTATGCCGCGAAATCGGCGTGTCGCGATTTCCTTGCCTTTGCGATCGCGCTCATACTCGGTCCAGTCGATCTGGTAGGTCTGGTTCGACAGCGCGACGATGTTGTTCACCTCGATGGCGACGGTCGCATTCACAGCTTTTTCGAATGGCGAGTTGCCGCGGAACCAGGCATTGATCTTCTGGGTCGAAGGATCGCTCGTCCTGAGAAGCGCATAGGTCCTATCGATGTATTGTTTCTGGACGACGGCGTCGGGCGTGATGGAGCGAAAACTGGTTATAAAGCCGCCGAGCGTTGCCCGGATGACCCGGGCGTCGGCATATTCGATCTGCTGCGGAAATCCTGCCGAGACGGTGTTTCCGAGCTTGTCGACCTCGACGATGTACGGCACGAGTTTGACCTGCGTGCTCAGATACAGCGAGTAGCCGAAACCGATTACCGCCATGCCAAGGCTCAAGATGCCGACCGTCCGCCATGCCGAGGCCGCCCTCACGTAAGAGCCGTATCGTTCCGACCATTCCTGCCTCGCGGCAAGGTACGGGTTCTCGGGGGCGCGTTGCGCTGCCATATTGTGTTCCCTGTCTTGAATTTACGATTTGTCCTGCCGCTCCGGCGGCTGACCGGGTGAGGCTCCTTTGCCACGAGCCTGGTCGAGCTTCGCGTTCGCCAGGCCAAGGATGGAGCCGGCATAGGCACCGGGTGACCCGATCGCCTTCTCCTTGGCTGCGGATCCTGCGGCCTGCCCGGCCGAACCAAGGCCTGCACCCACTCCGCGAATAGCCGCTCCTCCAAAGGATGATCCGGCGGCCCGCGCCGCTTGACCTGCGGCATATCCTGCTCCGGCCGCACCTGCGGCCAGGAAGGCTCCGCCAGTCGCGAAAGACGCCGCCTGCCCACCGTGCTGAATGGCTTCCATCCCGCCGGAAACAGACGCCCCCTGAACGACGCCCTGCATGATGTTTGGAACATACATCGCGATGATAAACACAACGACCGAGATGCCGGCGATCGCAAGTGTCGTGATGAACTGGTCGGTCTCGGCGGTTGGGGCCTGAGCAAGTCCCAAGAGGACACCGGAGCCGATTTTAGCGATCATGACCAACGCCATGAGCTTCATGCCAACGCCGAAAGCATAAACGAGATATCGGACGGCAAAGTCTTTGGTGAACGAGGATCCACCGAGGCCGAGCATAATCATTCCCGCGAGTAGGCCGACATACATCTCGACCATCACAGCCACGAAAATCGCTGCCACCAGCGAGAAGCAGATCACAACAATACCCATGGCGAGAACGGCTGCGATCGCAAGAGCATTATCCTCGAAGACACCGAACTTGGCCTGTTCCGACATCTGCGAAGCGACACGGATACCCGCATCGAACACCTCCGCGGGCGAAGCTGACCCACTACCGGCCCCGATCTGATAGAGACTATCGACAACAGCTTTGGCAAACGTTGGTCCCTGGGTCAAAACAAAGGCAAAAAAACCGATGAACATGATCCTCCGCACAAGCTCAGCGAACCAGCTGTCGAGGGATGCCGACTGAATGGCGAGCCACACTGCGGCAATCCCCACCTCTATTCCGGCGAGGATCCAGAACAGAGACCTTGCCGCATCCATGATGGTTGTTTCCCAGCCCTTGGCAGCGGAAGAAACCTGATTTTCAAGCTCCGTGAGGACTTGGCCCTGCTGTGCAAACGCAGGGCCGGCCAGCATAAGGCAGGCAAGTCCGGTTGCAAGAAGCATCAACTCGATCCGTGCCCTCACCATCTTGGACGCATTTCCTGGCCCTTTTCGATCGGGGGCAGGTCCTTATTCACACCGAAAAATTTCTCGCTCTTTTTGGATGAGGATCTCTCGTCGGACTTCATGATGAATACCGTTGCTGCTGCCACTGATGCAACTGCTACCAAAAGCGCGATAGCAATGACGATCGCGCGGCTCACCAGCGGGGCTCCATCTTCTGACCTTCGGGGACGGCACTGGTATCCGCGTTGAAGAACTTTTCCCGTCGTGCCTGTGCCAGATCCTTGTCGGTTTGCTCGCTTTGCAGCCACGTCCCCATCATCGTCATCTGCTGGGATACGAGACCACGCAGCTTTTGCGTTTGCGCGACCTGCTGCGCTGCAATCTCGTGGCCGACCTGGAGAGCTTTCATTTGGCCATCGGCAGATTCCGACATGTTTCGGAGGGAGTCCATCGTATCCTCCTCGCTGTCGAACTGGTCAGCCGTCAGGCTTGCAGCCTTGAGCGTGCTGGCGATGGTGTCGCGGTTGGTATCTGACCAACTGGCATAGCTCGAGGACAGGTCTGTCCCGTTGGCGGCGGCAGTCTGTAGCTCAGCATAGGATTGAAAGCGCTGCTTCAGCACATCATCTGCGCTCCCCATCGAGAAAGAGATGCTCTGTCCTTGATCGACGATATCCCGGAGCTGGTTGAGGTCGTTTTCGACTTGGCCCCAGATGTGATCGGGCAGCTGCGCCGTGTTTTGCAGCATGTTTTCATAGATGTTCAGCTGGTTCTGGATCTGCTCGGCCAGCTGACTGATCTGTGTCAGCTGATTGTCGACCTGCAGGCCGGAGCTTTTAAGGAGGTCGACGAGCTGTGCATTGTTGGCAAGCTGTGTCCACTCGGTGGCAGCGCCCGTCGCTGAGCCGGCAAATGCTTGTGCCGAAGCGCAGACTGCAAAAGCCGCCACGACAGCGGTGGCGGATTTTCTTCTGAGCGATAGGATATGGTCAAGCATAGCGATTGATCCCTCTTTCATTGAGCCATTGGGTTGGCCAGTCTTTGCCGAAGGTTGAGAGAAGTTCCCGGATCCGAGCGAGGTCGGCTTTGCCGGAAGCACCGACGAAGGAGAGGGTGAGCGGCCCCAGCGCCATATCAAAAAGGCGGCGTCCGTCCGGCGACGTCACGTAATATTCCCGCTTTGGAATAGCGGCTGCGACGATTTCGATTTGGCGAGGATTAAAGCCGATGCGCTCATAGAATTCCCGTGTCCCGGACTCGCGGGCAGCCCCATTCGGGAGGCAGATCTTGGTTGGGCAGGATTCCTTCAGGACATCGATGATGCCCGAACGCTCTGCGTCCGAAATTGACTGAGTGGCGAGAACGACCGCGCAGTTTGCCTTTCGCAGCACCTTCAGCCACTCGCAGATCTTGTCGCGGAAAACCGGGTGGCCGAGCATCAGCCACGCCTCATCGAGAATGATAAGGCTTGGTGCCCCCGTGAGCCGCTTTTCGATCCTGCGAAACAGATAGGTCAGCACGGGCACGAGATTTCGCTCGCCCATATTCATCAGTTGCTCGATCTCGAAGCACTGGAATTGACCGAGGGTCAGCGAATCCTGTTCAGCGTCGAGAAGCTGGCCCATGGGGCCGTCAACAGTGTAGTGGTGCAACGCGTCCTTGATCTCCCGCATCTGAACGCCACTCACAAAATCCGACAGCGACCGGCCTGGCGCCCCCGCCATCAAACCGATCTGCCGAGATATGGCGTTTCGGTGGTCCGGGGTGACCGTGACACCCTGCAGGGAGACGAGTGTTTCGATCCATTCGGAAGCCCAGGCGCGATCGGTATCGGTCGAGAGATCGGAGAGAGGGCAAAAGGCAAGCTTAGCCCCCTCTCCTGCCTCGCCGCCGATTTCATAGTGATTGCCATCCACGGCCAGCGTCAGCGGCAGAATAGAGTTGCCTTTGTCGAAGGCGAAAACCTGCGCACCCTTATACCGGCGAAATTGCGCTGCGATGAGCGCGAGAAGCGTTGACTTGCCGGAACCGGTTGGTCCGAAAATAAGCGTATGCCCGACATCATCCACGTGAAGGTTCAATCGGAAGGGTGACGATCCGGAAGCCACCTGTGTCAGTGGCGGCGCGTCGGGTGGATAAAACGGGCAGGGCGCAAGCGGACTGCCCGACCAGACGGAATTGAGAGGGATCAGGTCTGCGAGGTTGCGGGTGTTTATCAGCGGTTCCCGGATGTTGCAGTACCAGTTGCCTGGCAGGCTCCCGAGGAACGCGTCCGTCGCATTCAACGTCTCGATCCGCGCCCCAAATCCTTCAGCCTGGATTAGCCGTCGAACGGACTCGGCTTTATTGGCAAGATTTTCTCTGCTCTCGTCGAATAGAATGATCACCGGCGTGTAGTAGCCATAGGCGACCAGCTGTGAAGATGCCTCGGCGATCGCGTCTTCAGTTTCCGCGACCATGGCCATTGCGTCCTGGTCAACGGATCGGCTTTGCGTCTGGAAAAGTTGGTCGAAAAACGGCCGTACTTTTTGCTGCCATTTCTTGCGCGTGCGCTCCAACCGCTGCTTTGCCTCCTCAGCATCCAGAAAGATGAAGCGCGACGACCAGCGATAACTGAGCGGCAGGAGATCGAGGCTGTTGAGGATGCCTGGCCAGCTCTCGGCCGGCAAACCGTCGATCGCAATCACGCCCAAGAAACGGCTTTCGACTTTCGGGGTTAGGCCGTGCTCTAGCTCCGCGGTCGCCAGCCAATCCAAATACATGGGAATTTCAGGTAGGCGTACGGGGTGATTTTCACCGGTGATGCAGAACCGGATGAACTGGAACAGCTCATCGTAGCGGGCAATACGGGCGCCACCGCGTTCCGGTACTTCACGCGTTCGCATGCGCTCGATTGAGATGACGTTGCCGAGGTACTGCTCGATCTCCCGTATCGAGCGCCTGAAACTGTCGAGCACCGTGTCGGCATAGCTCGCCGTCCGGCTCTCGGTGTCCGAGTAGATATAACGCGTGACGCCAGAACGCCGGCGCTCGGGAGGGCGATATGTCAGGACGAGCGCATGCCGGCTCTCGAAATGCCCTCGCTCTTGTTCGAAGTGCTTGCGACGCTCATCATCGATCATGCGAGTGACAGGATCGGGGAAATGACTGCGTTCCGCAGAAGGATACTCAGTCGTTGGGATGCGCACGGCCTCGACCTGGATCATCCAGCCGGAACCTAGCCGTGAAAGGATCGTATTGATCTGTCGGGACAGCTCGTTGCGCTCGAAATCCGTGGCACTCTCGGAGTCAGGGCCGGCAAAATACCATCCCGCCATGAGACTTCCGTCCTTGAGAAGAATGATCCCGTTATCGACCAGTCCGGCATAGGGCACGAGATCGGCGAACGACGGTGCGGACGGGCGAAGGGAACGCAAAGCGACCATCATTGCACCTCTAAAAACGCCGCCACGGCGAAGACGTGGGCAGGTAGTGATGCCGGTAGCGCAAATGCCGCACATAGACATGACGCATGAGGGGATCGGATTTTGCCATCATGCGCAGTGCGCCGACGATCACGAACCAGATGGCGATGCCGAACAGCGCTGAATACAGGGTGAGCACGACGAAGATCAGGATGATTGCCACCAGCCCTGTGACAAGCAGGAGCTCCCGGTCTGCCCCCATCAGCAGGTTTGGCCGTGAAAGAGCGCGGTGAATGCGATTGCGTTGGAGAGCGGAATGCGGCTCACCCATTGGCCCCCTCCCCTCTTGCAACGGACATCGGCTGGGAAACGGTCCCTGGCAAACTTGTGGCAGTGATGCCGATCGACGCGCCGGTCGCACCGAACAGTCCGACAATCGTCGTCGCCCCCAGCAGGATACCGGCGACCAGTACGATGTAGACGAGGCGTCGCGCGAAATCGTTGAGCTCGCCGCCGAAGATCAGCATTCCGCCGGCGATCGCCATGGCGGCGAGGGCAATTGCTCCTGCGACTGGCCCAGTGATGGATTCCTGAATCTGTTCAAGCGGCCCCTCCCAGGGAAGACTCCCACCGGAACTGGCAAGGGCGGGCGCGGCAAGCGCCGCGCAAAACAGCGCAGCGAGCAGTCCGAGCCGAAGAGAGCGATTATGCAGCATGAATGTCCTCATCAATTTGAGCGTAATGTTCGGTCTGGTACCGGCTACCGCTGAAGCCCTCGACATTGATGACCTCTCGTACTCGTCTCCCCCTCCCAGCTCGCTCGATCGAGATGACAAGATCAACGGCCTCTCCGATCACAGCCTGCATCGGCTGCTGACTGACCTCGGCGGTCAGTTGCTCCAGACGACGCAAGGCGGACATGGCGGTATTGGAGTGGACGGTGGTGACACCACCGGGATGGCCGGTATTCCAGGCCTTCAACAGCGTCAGTGCGGCGCCATCGCGGACTTCGCCAACGATGATGCGGTCGGGACGGAGGCGCATGGTGCTCTTGAGCAGCCGCGCCATATCGATCGTGTCACTGGTATGCAGGCACACTGCATTCTCTGCCGCACACCGTATTTCCGCGGTATCTTCAAGAATGACCATGCGGTCATCCGGTGCTGAAGCTATGATTTCAGCGATCACGGCATTGGCGAGAGTCGTTTTGCCCGAGCCCGTTCCACCCGCGATCACGATATTGAGCCGATTCGCGATTGCGCTCCTGATCACTGTGGCTTGCGCCTCCGTCATCACCTTGTCAGCGATATAGTCGTCGAGTGGGATCAGCCTGGAGGCTCTGCGCCTGATCGTGAACGTTGGGGACGCGACAACCGGGGGCAGCAACCCTTCAAAGCGGTGTCCGCCAATGGGAAGTTCGCCCGAAATGATCGGCCGCTCATCGTCCGCCTCAGATTGTAGAGCGTGTGCGACGGAGCCGATGATTGTTTCCGCTGCTGTCGCAGCCATCTCACCCGCGGGCGCAATGCCCTGCCCTAACCGCTCGATGAAAACTTTACCGTCCGGGTTGAGCATGATCTCGACGACGCCAGGGTCGTCGAGGGCGATACATAAACGATCGCCCAGTGCTTCTTGAAGCTTGCGCACAAGGCGGGAATGCGACTGAAGCATTGCAGCTTTCTCCTCGCTGATTGGTTTGTGAGGGAAAAGAGCCGCGCCACGCTTTGATGTCCACGTACAAATTTGTGGGTCGCCTGCGTGAGGTGATTCCGTCAGGTTCCCATCGATTCTCTCAATGGGCTTCTGGGTCGCCTCAGATAAGGGCGGAAAAATCTGAGGAAAGAAAGGACATGGACGATGGCGATGAAATGCTCAACACACTGAAATATAACACCTAATCACGCGTTTTTGCGATGGTCTTGGATCATCTTAAGACATTGTTAACTTTAAATTCCTTGTCGCGCAGGGGGAATCGGACGATAGTTGCGCAAATTATGGCTTTATGGCCATTTTTTCGAAAGTGACGCCACCTAGGAAATAGTTTGCAAA
>NZ_CP192701.1:0-78527 GCF_021462805.2 Allorhizobium sp. Av2
GGATAGTATTATCTATGTGGCAACCGTCAAGGGGCACGGCACGCTCACAGGGTATATATTCTATACCATTTTATACTAATTCGGGGTATATCATACCTTATATACCCGCATTCTATAGCTAATACTACCAAATTGTACTATATTTATACTTATCTAAGCAAATCTATGCTACGTGGCAAAAATCATCTAAATTATCGCAAAATATGGATTATATATGCTTGTAAGTCATTGGGTTTGCGTGCTAGCATGGCTTCTATATGCGTCGCGCTAGCCGGTCAGCCTTCCCCTTGGGGTTGGCGGTCGCAGCTCAGCGCACACAAATTACAAAGCAACATATATTTCCTATTGCGTTTTCGTCCATATTGGCATATATTTCCCATGTAGAACGCAATATATATTCGCCGCAAACGGAGCGATCGCTGCATGTCTTGCCCACCTATCACGCTTTGCAACGTCCCTCAACGCAGGGCCTTCGACATCTCCCCATACATGCCTCTCATTCAGGATATCTGCGCTCTCGCCGCGATCGTCGCGTTCCTCGCAGCAACCTGCATCTGGATGCCAGAAATAGCCCCGCAACCCTTCCAGAAAGGCTGAAAAACATGGATGAAGAACACACCAACGATAATCCCGACATCAAAGAGGAGGTCGCGATCAAAGAGGTCGCAAAGCTGATCGCCGAGGCGATGACCGCTCTGCTAGCCGCGACTGACGCCGCCTCGACCCTGCTCCTTGATAGAGAGGGGAATTGGGAGGATAGCGACGTAGACGGTCTCCGCACCATTGCGATGGATGCAAGCGAGACGATCCACGAAGGGATCAACGAGCAACTGAGTTGGCGCAACCTCGCAATCACATTCGACAGAAACTACGCGGATTTCCGCCTGACGGAGATCACCCGATGAAATATATTTGCCAGAATTGCTCAAACAGCTTTGCGGAAAACGAGCTGCGCGAGATCCGCAACATCACCGAACGAGTAATGCCAGGTGAAATCATGCCTGCTGGCGAGTGCCCGAGCTGCGGCGCACTCTGCCACGCTCCGCTGCATGATGCCGAAAGCCCTGTCTTCGATGCGCTTTTGCTCGCTTACGGCTCGCTGTGTGCTCGTATGGACCCAAACAAGCGGCCAAAGACACCCATCGACTGGAAAACCCTCGATGCTGCTATCGCAAAAGGCTCAGGTGGCAAAACCTACACGACCGTGATGGCCGAGCGCTGGAAGCCTCCGAAGCTCTAAATCATGCCCCAAGGTACCAAATGGTACCACGCCATACCAACCACGGAGATGCTGAAATGCACACACCAACAAACACAGATCGCGCAGCTTGGGCAGGAGAAGCCATCGCCACGTATCGAGCAATGCGCGGTAGCGATGAGCCGGTCACGGACGTGAAGGATCTGATCAACGACCTGTTGCACTATGCTCGCCTCGAGCTAGGTCTCTCGATTGACGAGTGCGAGGCGATCTCGCAGAATGCTTATGCCTCCATGGCGGAGGAAATGAGAGAGGACGAGGAATGAGGCGGCTCACACTGCCTCACGCTCCTTCCAAAACCTCCGAACGGGCATGATTCTCTGGCGGGGATCTGTAGTCCCGAATAATGGCGCTTAGTACGGCCTCAAACGACCGCGTGGCGCTCTCCCTGACGGAAGTGAGGGGTTTCCCTTGCGTCCAAAGAGCCAACGTGCCGTGGGCGACCAGCAGGAGCATATCGATCGCTATATCCACTTCAATCTGAAGTCGGCCTTCACGCTCAAGCCGCCCCAACTTCTGGCGAGCCGTTGCCATGGCCGAGGCCGTCGCGTCCGGACACTGACTTACAGTACGGTGGATCATCTTCATCAACTGTGGATGCAGGGCGCTGTAGTCGAGGAAAGCATGCCAGCCGAGCATAAGCCCCTCTATAGGGTCAGCAACATCTCCACAAGTTCGCTTGAACGCGATAAAATCAGTAATCCCATCAGCAACCAGAGCATGCAAAAGGCCGTCTTTGCTGCCGAAGTAATGGTAAAGTGTGGGTTGTTTTACATTCACAACTTGGCAAACAGCCCTAGCGGTAAGCCCCTTCTCGCCCTTTGTTTCGAGAAGTTCGCTCGCAGCAGCTAGAATTTGCCTTTCTGTCTCTGATTTTACACCACTGGTCATAAGGCCCATCATATTTTTTATCCCTTAAATAAAGCGAAAAGGGACTCCCCCTACGAGATAGCCAAAAACCAAGCAGTCAGCTGCACGAAACGATTATGCAATCAGGTAGTTCCTCTAGTGACTGGCGTTTACCCGCCAACGTTGCCCATTCGAAACGTTGTCTTTGATTTTGGTGCCGAACGATAATATGGTTTTTCAACAAACGAACCGCACAAGCTGCGTCATGAACGTTCAAAAGAGGGACTTCAATGGCTGACAAGTACGACGAATACGAAGCATCAGCGAAGTTAGACCTTATTGCCGATAAGCTAAAGGAAATAGATCGCCTATTGCAAGCGGCATATCCTCATTTCGATCAGCACGTAATGGAACTCATTAATAAAGCCGATCCGAATAATGATATGGACCCTCACCATTGGGCAAATAAGATGAAGTTGATAGCTGAGACGATTCTCACCGAACGGCTGGACAAGGACGACGCCGCTTTCTCAACCAAAAGCACATCGTCATATGCCGAGCCTGACAACGACGGCCCGAACATCTAAGCGAGGATCAGTATGACCAAGATTGCCGACAAAAAAAGCGCTGTTGAAGCGCTCGATGCAGCCGCAGTCCTTTGGAAAGAGGTCGATGACGAGTTCTCTGCCATATGGATGAAATTGCCAGATGAAGCCAAAAAGCGCCTCAATGCCGAAGGGGGCGAAAAGTTCGACGCGCTGACGATGTCACATCGCCTGAAGGAGATTGCTGAAGCGGCCCGGTCTCAGGCCTCTACGTGAGCGTCACAACCCCATTATGCAGACTGAGCTTCGATCCTTCAGGAATTCGCTCCTCGATCTCTCCCAACGTCCGCTCACAGACATTGGCAATCTCCTCGGCTAAATCCCCGGATGCGTTGTGATGCTGATAGCTCCTTAGCGCGTGAAAGGATGCTGTGACGGTCTTGGTGACCAGCTCCAGCGGTAGGCTCCTCGATGTCAAATGCTCCGCCAGCTCGACAGACAGTGGCGAGCCCTCCCTGCGAAGCGCCAAAAATAGCAACTCACGTTCAGAGCCGGTGAGGATCAGCACGCATACCTGCCCATTCTCGGTCATAGCAATTTCCCTCGATCCTTGAGCCTGTCACTCAGCCTACAACGACTCCACGACCCGTATAGGTAGATAGGCCTAACCCTATCCAATGGACGCCCTTTCATCTTAGGTTAGATGTCAGAAGCTCAAAGCCACCCACTCGCCAGTGGCCGACTTTGAAAATCCTATCACACGATCGATTGGTCGAGCCCCCGGATTGTATTTGATCGCAAGCATACATGAGACACCGGGACCGGTTGCATTTTTTCCGCACTCGCCGAGAGCTATCGTGATCTCTTTTTCCGAGCCGCGCTCGGACATCGGGTTGCGAGAATAGGCCTCCTGGTAAGCGGCAAGAGCCTCAGCTTCGGTGGGGCCAGATGTTTGCCCCCAAGCCGGCACGTTGGTGAATACACCAAGAATTGCAGATGAGATGACCGCTAATTTCTTCATAGGTAATCCTTTCGATTACGCGTTGATCGCCGGCCCAATTATGAAACCCTTACGGCCGGGAAGAAATCCCATAGTTCCGCCAGATGCCAAGCCTGCCAAAATCAGCCACCAAACGAGACAGGAGTTTTCCGAATAGAAGGTTCCAGATGCCCCGCCAGGAATTTTTGCGTCGATCACCCCCGCTTTACCGAGGCCGATCTTCTCCCTGACGCTGCCATCCGGTTCGATTAGAGCAGATATGCCATGGTTCGCAGCCTGAACGAGGGGCATGCCCATCTCTGCCGCCCTGAGACGGGACTGCGCGAGGAGGATATCCGAACCTTGAGTAAGGACGAACCAGGAGTTATCCGATACTACGACCATCCATTCGGGTTTGGCCGGCGCGTCATTGTAGGCGGCAACAATTTCGCCAGAAAACAGGATTTCAAAGCAGATGGCCAACAGTGCCGGCGCAGCATTAGGGATAGCGACTGCTTTGGACCTGGTGCCCCACTCAAGCGAATAGTCCGCAGCCGGGATGATCCAATTGGCAATGCCAAGAGCCTCGAATAGGCCGCGCCAGGGAATGAACTCTTCGGACGGTATCAAGTGCTGCTTATCGTAGATCGAGGACCACTTGCCCGCCCGACCAGTGAACACCGTGTTGAAGATTCGAACGCCCGTTACTGTGTGTTCAGAGCGCATCCCACCGGCAACGAAGGTAGGTGACCCGACCAATTGGGATACCACGTCGTTTACGACGTGAGGTTCCATTTCAGGAAAAAGGGCGAATGCCGTCTCGGGCCAAATGACGTGCGTCGGCCGCGAACCATCTTCCCGCGGCTGATTGGTTAGCTTCACCATAGAGGCGAGGTTCGCCGCCCTGACAGCAAGATCCGGGTTCCATTTCTCAGTAGGAGTGAACGCAGTCTGCAGAATCCTTACATCTGCAATGGGCTTGCCGTCTGCCGTCGATCGGCCGGTCTGAAGATAGATAATACCGCCTCCAATCATAACCAGGAGGATTGCAGTCACCGTCCAAGACGATCTCCGCCCAGCCCAAAGGGACATCCCAACGAGCGGCAGACATCCCACGACAGGAACAAGCCCATTAGCTCCCACGACGCCGATGGCGCCGACGAGTGGCGTCACCACCTTGCTGAAAAGCACGACCTCACCGACAGCCATCAGCGTGAAACCGGACAGCACCGTGCCGCGCAGCCACTCAGCGACAAAAAACGCCAGGCCGAGGGCAAAAATACGCCAAACCGAACTCGTCCACATCGCGCCCGCGATCGCGAACCCAATTCCATAGAACAGAGCCAGGTAAACCGGAAATCCGAATGCTAGAACCGGATATTTCCAACCATCCCCAGGAGTGATTGAGTAGGCCTCCCCGAGCCAGAGGAGGCCAAGAAAGAAGTACCCGTAACCGAAGAGCCAACCGACACCGAAACCCCGCCACGCCCTTCCCATGGCCGTATCGGCGCGATCGGCAGTAATGTCCATCAGACGCAGAAGAGCTGGAAAAATCAGGAAGATCGCCGCTGCGATCGACAGAGGTGCGTGGATCACCGTCAACGCAGCGCCGAGAGCAAGGCAAGCCAGCGCAAGCGGCCAGCGCTTGAGGGATCTCGTGTTCTTCATTACCGGCCCTACTTCAAAGGCGCGCAGTAAGCATAGGGCTGGCCATCGATCTCGATGATCTTCATCGCGCTGTCAGTTCGAAAGCTCATTCTTGATGTGGATTTTTCGCCTTGTGAATCGCAATCGAGCTGAGATTCGTACCGGCCACCGCCCTTGCTCTTGAAGTTTGATACCGTGCAGACGCCTTCACTCGTTCCCATCTCCGCGCGACCTTTTTTCTGGAAACGTAGAACCCAATCATAGACCTCGAAATTCGGATCTTTACAGCTCGCGGCCTGATCGCGAGGGGTATAGTAGCCATCCGCCCAGGGAACGTTTCTCGACGCCTCGGCCAAACCGGTCATGCTGAAAAGCGACGGACCCATGCCGACAACAGCAACCGCGAGTTTGATGCCCGATCTCATCGACTGGTCCTCTGTTCGTTGACGATCATGTGAGCCACAGCCGACGCCAACTGATTTTGGGCCGACATACCAAGCGAAGCGGCCTGGGCTTCATCCAGAGCAACGCGCGCCAGATCGAGGTAAATGGACCTGGTGTCGCCAGATGCCTGGCTGGAGGCGAAATCCTCGCCCTCGTTGCGGTATGATCCCAAGCCAGCCTCGGCATTGGATACAGACGTTCCTGAGCCGGTACTCATCGGCTGGCTGGTCGCAATAGCGGGATCGAGTGAGCATGTTGTAGGAAGCGTTTTGGACGGATCTGCTCGCTCGGAAAAATAGCCCGGATACCCGCTTTGGAGTGCCGCCGGCACCGGGATCTGCTTATCCAAGAAGGGCTCCGGGTTGACGAAGTACCAGCTATCATTCGCAGCGCTGGAAATCTCGCTCGCAGAAAGAGGGGGTCGGGATTTGCTACCACAAGTAGGGCAAGCGCCGGTCGCCATCACGCGGCCACCAGCACCCGCCGACTGCAGAACAGATCCACGCACTGTCATGCCGAGATGGAGATGCGTCCCTCCTGTTCCATGGCCTTCGCCACTCGTGCCAGTATTGCCCATGTAGCCAATGGTGTCGCCCGCTGCCACAGTAGGATTTTGCTGCCGGAAGGTGTCCAGGTCCTTGTGGGCCAGATGGTAGTAAACAGTATTGTATTTATCGTTTTCAGCTCGAACAGAGACCCAATTGCCACCCGCGCCATTCAAGCGGAAGGTCGTTTTGCCGCCATGGCCGGCGTAGATCGGGTTATTTTCAACATTACCACCAGTGAAGCCGTTCACAATATCGAGGCCCTGGTGCATGCCCTTGGATGCGCCTGGCCGATTGGAACGGTCAGCACCATATGGCGACATGAGCTGAACGCCATTGTCCTTCATCAGAGGGACGAGGCACGCCATTTGACCACCAGCATTGCTTCCGCCACCGCCAGTAGTTCCACCCGCCTTTGCGGCCATGGTGCAGATATTCACGCTCCCATCGCCACCGGCTGACGAAGAAACACCGACACAGCCATTGTCGATCGATTTTTGACAATTCCCAACGCCGAGCTGGATACAAGCCGCGACCATCGCAGAGTCCACCTTGTAGCCGCCGACGCTCTCGCCGTTGGCCTGCATATCGAGCAACGTTTGGACCGAACCCGCATTGGCGATGGACTCATAATACTGCGCATAGATGTTAATCTGCTGCTGTCCGCTCATCGCAGCATACTGAGCCGACGTGCAGTCGCAAAACGTCGCCAGGTTGCCCTGGTTCATCTGCATAAGACCTGTGCAGCACGAGCCGTTATAGATGGCCGAGTTGCCGCCCATACTTTCGACCTTGTAGGACATGGCCGCGAAGGTAGAAGCATTTTGAGCGAGATACGAGTTCCCGCTGTTTTCGAACATCGTCTGGATCTGCGCCTGGCTGTATTGAGTGTTTGGCGCGAGATACGACCTCGCTTGAGACGGCGCAACATAGGCCAGGAAGACAATTACTGCGAGAATTGCTGTTTGAAGGATATACCGCATTGATCGCCCTCTACCTACTTCAATGGGAATGAGACTTCGCATCCTGGTATCGTGGCGTTCCCTTTGATCGCCTCTACCTGGATACTGTCGGCCTCGATGCGTGCGAAGGTGCCCGTATTTTCCAATGGCTCAACCTGCATACTCGGCCATATTCCACATGCGCCAGGCATCTCCGTCGTCGATGGCTGAGAACCGTCCTTTGGGAGAATGGTGAGGCGAGCGGGGCACGACGAATGGATCGCAGTCACAGCGCTCCCGTTCTCGCCGCTATCGCAGCCTGGGGGCCGTTGAAGCATGATCGAGACAATGTAGGTGGCTCTATCAGTCTGGAATTCGCTTGAAAGGAAATTGGTAGGCCGATAGCCACCGGCCGGCAGTACGGTCTGCTCTCCCTTAACGAACAGCTTGCCGCCACTCGCGCGGATCTTCTCGGCCTCGGAATCCATCACGTCCTTCCAGATTCGGACTAGGTCGCTATCACCAGGTTGGACTTCCGTTTTGACCTCTTTCATCTGCATCCAGCCCGCCTCATCTTGGGCTACTGCGGGGCTCAAACCAAAAGTAAACCCAATATTAAGAGAGGATAGAACAATTGCTCCAATGCTGAGGAAGCTGAGCTTGTGTAGACGTAATTTCCTGCACGCTATATGATCCTCAACCATCAGAAACTCCAGAATTTTCAGTCAAAATACACATATGAACGCTCAAGTGCCCCACCACGATTTCAATGTAAAGCGATCAGCTCTAGCTGAGATCGCTGCCGACAAGCGTTTAGGGCGTTCCGAAACGCGCGTTCTGCTTCACATGATAGCCAACTGTGAGCTGTTTATCCATAGTTCAGGCGTTGAAGATGAGTTTCATCGTTCCGATTTGTCGTTTTTGCAGCCTGGAACCTATGCTTCATTCATATCCAGCGGCACTCGTGACGATATTCGACGCGACCTTGAGTTCGTTTCGGCAAATTCCGTCACCAATCAACTGACAATTCTCCTAGAGGCCGGATACATCCGGCGCTTTAACTCTATCGGTATGCGTACATTGTTCTCATTTATGCTGAAGACATCGATGTTTACTATCGATTGAGATTGCGTCAACGTTCCTATAGGTTCGTGATCAATTTACGAACAGGATTAGACGATGGCACAGAACAACGGAAACGCTCCACAACACAGCGAATTCCTAATCATAGTCGTTCTTATGGGCGTGGTTATTGGAATGCTCAGCCTGCTCTGGTGGGTGGCATCGCCGATGATCGGAAAGGCCTACGCCTGGATTCGGATCGTTGAGACAGGCGGCGGATGGCTTTTCACAGGCTGGGGTCGGTATTTTTGGCGCATGCCCTTCGGAGATAAATATGCCTTCAGCTCTATTTTTCAGAGTAGCGTGACGTTCAACCTTGTCTTCGGCCTGTTTATTTTTGTCCTTGGACTGATCGCCCACCACAAGGTGAGCGAAAAGCACATCAGAGCCAAGGTCCAGCATAAAAAGCCGCTCGGATACAAGGACGTGATGAAGCTGCAGGCTCCTGAGTTTCCTGCAAACCAATTCTTCCTCGATTTTGAAATCGCCAAAGATTATTCGGTTTCAAAAGGACCGGCGAGGATGCCGATGACCGCACTGGAACTGCTGCTTGAGGTGGACGCTATTGAGGGCATTCACCAGGGTGACACCCTCTCCGATCCCGGTGCCGCGACAGGTTGGAAGATCAATGATGATCTTGTTACAGCCAGGCTTGTCCGAGACTTCGGCCCCCTCAATCCTTTTGCTCGCAAGAATTTTCCGTTCCGAAATAAAGACGCCATTCAAACTGCTATCGACGCTCTTCCATGGCACACGGTCTCGATCGTTTACGCTTCGGTCGCTCGACTTTATGCGCTCGACACAATGGAAACGGACGACTTCGAGGCGACAAATGCTGAGATCGAGAACTATCTGAAAGACATCTGGCGAGAGATCAACAAAGGGAAAAAGAGCCTCGGCGCACTCCTGGTGCTCGGCTATATCGATCAAGACGACAAGCGCCTGAAGCTTGAAGCCGCAAAAGAAGCCTTTCCAAAAAAGAAGAACCTCAACGTTCTCACGCTAACGGAATGGCTTAACGAAGAGGTCGAATTCGAGGACAGGCGAGTCAGCCGTGGCGAATCCTTTATAACTACGCAGCGCGCCCGCAAAGAGCTTCACCGCATCCTAACTGAGTTTGGGGACGTATCTCCGGACCGCCTGGTGAACATCAAGGACCACAAAGGCAAGATCAAAAAGCACAGCGACCTGTCGCAGCTCGAACTTGCGAAATACACTCAGATCCAGAAAAAGCAGGAACGAAGCGTAACAGTAGAAATTCAACGCCTCCTCCGGGCCAATGGATACCAATTTGGGCTGGCGTCCAGCCTGCTCAACGAAACAAGAGCGGGCGGCACACTGCCCCCTTCCCTCTTTCGCTGGATGCGCTTCTACGACTACCCTCTTTGGAGCTACCTACGCGTGACCGGGATGAATACCCCCACTCCAGAAGTCGCCGGCATGTTCGATCACGCTCAAACTGAGATCAAAAGCGGCATGCCGCTCACGAAACCATACCTGGTATCGGCCGTAGAAGGCGTCCGCGTCGAGGCGAGCAAATACATCACCGACGATATGCGACGCAAATTCGTGATGATCCAGACCGAACGCAGCGCCCGTCAAAAGACGCTCGCCGCTCGTCCTCAGATAGAAGCGACGATTAGAACACTCGCCAAGAGCTTCGCGCAGCAAGCCCAACAGAAACAGGACGAAATCACCACTAGAGAATTATCGGATGGCGCAATCGAGGGCAACCACACGCCGACCGGAGGCGAATACTAGGAACGAGCGCGATTGACGGTCGATCAGCTACCTGACAGCCAGGCAGTCTGGTAGGGCGTCTAGCGTCACGCTCCCTTGCCAAACACAGCCGACATCACGTCGTCGGGCACCTTAATGTTCAGCGAGGTCAAAGCTTCCTTCAACTTCGGCTGCTTGGTCTTCGGAATGTCGCCATCGGCCTTGTAGCGAAACAGCGTCCGTGTCGTCACACCCATGTAGTCAGCGATCCGCTTCCGAACGATATGGCTCTGCTGCTTGTTTTCAATGACGGATCGCTCGACTTCCTCAAATAGGAGCTGCGCCGGCTTCACGTCATCTCTGCGCGGTTGCAACAGCATTTCGAGTTCATCTTCGCTCATTTCAACACCGAGCGTCGTATTGAGAGACTTGAGCTGGTTGATGCGATTCCTTGGAACGCCGTCGTACTGCCAGATCCACGACCAGACCAACTGACGGCTCACCTCAACGCCAAGAAGCTCCGCGAATCGAGCTGCGGAGCCGTAGTTATTTGCCAGGACGCCCTTTGAGTAGGCCCGAGAAACAACGTTCTCGATATAGGCCGCAAGCTTCGGATGTGGTGTCTTTTCTTCAGAAGGCATCGCGAGGACCGAGGTCTCCAAATTCGAATTCTTCTATTATGTAGCACCTGAGTCGGCAAAAAAGAAGAACCCGCCGCAGATCGCTGCGACGGGGTCTTTAAATTCAAGCTTGGGAGGATCTTGAATTAGCCGCCAGAGCCAGTCGCGTAGGTCGTAACCAAGCCGACGATAATGGCAAGAATCGTGAGCATCGAGCCAACGATCAGTCCTACAATATAGGACATGTTGCTACCTCGCGCCTGTTCGCCCTGCTGGATATTGGAATAGAGCTTGTAGGTCGAGATGCCAGCGAGAGCGACGCCGAGAACGCCGAAAATGATTAGGATGATGTTGAGGACGTTTGTACCCGTCGTGGTAACGTCTTCAACGTTCATGTTGGAGTTCTGCGCCGTGTCCCGCGCGGTCTTCAATACGTCGAGCGGCGCTGAAGGATCTACATCCTGAGCTTGCGCGACAGACGTAACCACCGTCGACAGAATTGCCGGCAGCGCAAAGAATGTCATTGCCCCCTTGATAAGCATGGCGTTGGCCCGTGCGCTTGCCTCGTAACCCTTTCGGATGATCATCATAATCCCTCTTATCGATCGATTTCACGTTGAATGTGACGTTAACTCAATGCGTGCTGATACCGTAACGATCCATAGAACCATTTATCGACGTTTTCAACGCTAAAGTTCAGACCTATACGTTAAACTATTTCGACTGATTCACGTTTACGACGGTCATTGACGGATTCAACGATAAGTCTATCCACAAGACGACGGGCGATTGAAGTTTCGTCAACGTTGTTTTGATTAGCCATAACGTCCCAATCCTGACCAACAGTCCCTTCAGGGTAACGTAGAGCGAGCATGCTCAACGCCTCATTTACCGAAAAGCGCTTGTAGCATTCCTCTCGAACGTTTCGGTCCTGTGCTCTTGTCGTAAGAGCCCAAAGGAGCGTCGGCCCTAGGAAATTGTTGAGCACAATCCAGCGCTCAGCCTGTTTCAGCTTGTAGTTGGCGAGGAAGTTGACGCCATCCGCGTTTTTCTTCCCGGTACCATGGACGTGCTTGTAAAGCTGTTCCTTGACCGCATCAGAGAAGCCAAACGTCTGCTGAATCTGCTCCCGCAATTCATTTGTCTCGGCTTTGAGAATAAAGATCGTGCTGGCCATGCTTTGCATAATTTCAAAGTCGCGCAGCAACTGAGACGCCAGTATGATCTCCATGCCCCATTTACGACCAACGCGAACGTCAGCAAGCACCTGCTGAGCGATACCCCCCGCACCACCGGTCATATGGTATTCGTCAAAGCAAAGTCGCTTCGGTGTTTCGGCGATATCCTCATAGCGCCGCTCCCAATACGTCTGGTAGAGCGCGCCCATCGGCCTGGGGAAATCCATGGATGATATTTCTTCAGCATCGCCACCGATCTTCTGAACGAAGAGGTGACGCGCAATCATATACATCAGAGAATTGTTGCGGTAGGAGGCCGCGTCTTGGCCATCCTGCTTCACGTCATTCAGATCGACAGAGATAACTCGCGCCTCGCCGAAATCGAGTTTCGTAGGATAGCTGAAAATCGGATACCGCTCGATTGCTGCGTTGATGGCCTGCTTCATGAACTTCACAGCATCCTCGTCATATTCCGAGATGATGTTCTGTTCGCTAAGGACACGAGCCACATCCTGAAGAAGCGGCATCGCGTAACGCTGCGCACGAATGGCTGAAACGAAATCCTTCTTCTCAACAAGACGGTCGACGATCGTCCACCATTTCTCGCGTGACGAAAGTGGAATGCCGTGCTTTTCGCAGGCTTCATCAACGCGCGGGTCATGGCCAGCTTCCCATGTGTTGGGAGACGAGGAAATTTCCAGATCGCTCTTGAGCTGGAAGATCCGGGTGACGACCTTCTGAACGATCTGTTCGTAATGCTGTTCGCGATCGGTGTCGCCGATGAGCGTTACAAGGAAGCGTTCGATGAACTTCTTCTCACGGGGCAGCGGAGTGCGCCGGCCCAAACCTAGATCAAGAAAATTCACAGAGTTGTCGCGGTCGTTGAATAGGCGGCGATAGTAAGCCTCGTGCTGCCTTTCGGGAGGCAACGCCTCCTGAATCAACCGAATGAAGCCCGAGGACGATACGCCAATGTCGATGACGCAGACAAATGGCATTGTCCGCCCCTTCGAATGAGCTGTAAACTCATAGTTCAGTCGGTTCATAAGAACAGACTTACCCGCGCCAGGCGTCGCAAAAATCAGCGTCAACCAATAGTTCTGCTCCGAAGAGAAGGCATTGTGAGGCGCAATCTTTCCTTCTGTAGTCGTGAATATCGTTTCGCCACGGTCAAAGACAGGCGCCGACGAGTGAAACGGCATGATCATTGCCATGTCACCCATCGGGACGAACGTCGGCTTGATTGAGTCAACACGCTTGACCATGCCTGGCACGGTTTCTGCCAGTGACATCATAGGATTCTTTGTTGTGTCACTCACTTGCGCATCACCCCAACCCATCATCGAGCGGATTAGGTACGATCGGCGACGTTCAAGCGTCTCCTCGCTTTCATTCGGCTCACGCCAGGTGCAGGCGACGATCCAGCTTTTGACGAATGTCTCGCGGTCCTGCTGAGCGATCCGAGACATCTCCTTCAAGTTTAGAAAGAGGTTTTTCGATTTCGGCCCGGTCAGGGAGGCAAATGACGCAAGAACCTGCTTCAGTCCAACGTTGAAAGGACCGCCTTCGATATGGAAGGCCACACGAAGTGGCATATCAGGATCTGCACCATTCTTGATCGACGCCAGAAGGTCATTGAATGGATACATGGACCGTGGAAAGAGCTGCATCGCAGCAAGAGCGTAGGCTCGGCCCCCAAGCTGCAAGGAACGCATGTTGTTCTTCGCGATCATGCCTGCGGACATGATTTGCATGGAAAGTGGTGGAGCAAAGAACTCGGACAGATCGTTATCGTGGGTCGATTTTACGCCCGGATATTTCCGATCGCCAGGGCCGAACGGCTTCCAATTATCAGGTGTTTCGTGAAACAGCAGCCCCTTGCGAACTTCAGCAAGATCGGGCCGATGACCATCTTCATCAGGGCCTAGTTCCACGACCTGGACGCCGGAAGCATCCAGCGCCGAGGCGACACGGCCAACGAAAGCGCCATGTTCTGCGGAGATTGGTTCAAGGCGAGAGAAGGGCTGCATCGCCTTGACGGCTGGCGGGAGGTCCGAACGTGCCTTTTTGTTGTCGCTCCGTGCTTCTTTCAAGTCGCCTTTCAATACCGCGTCTGGCTTAGTCCAGCACGCAACCAGCGTCTTCGAATAGCGCGCTCTTTTCAGCGTCAGTTCGAAGGCCTCGTTCACCAGGACTTCAACTGAAAGCTCCTTGATTTTCGCGGCGTCGCGGATCGGCCGGAACAGTCGCTCAACCTGCTGAAGTGTGTTTCCCGACGTTTCGAAGGACACAGATATGAAATGACCATGCTTTTTGAGAAGAGGCCCGATCTCGCTACCAAAGAAATCACGCATCGCCACCGTGGCTTCGTCAGTGGATAGGATGTCACGCATCCCCTGAACTTCAAGGATAGTGCATTCACTGCCGTCATGCGCGTAGAACACCGGCTGGTCGATATCGGGATCGAATCCGGACAGATGGCAGTAATCGTCAGAGAACTTAGACATCGTCGCCTCCCTCCGCTTTCTGTTTGTTTGCAAGATCGACAGGATTATCGACAGCGGAGATGCAGAAGATATTCGACAACAGGCTTTCCTTTATGCCCTCTGTCGAGGTGATTTTCGATTCGGCCCGGCCGGACAAAACCTCAAGTAGAAGACGCTCTCTGTTGGAAATCGCGCCACCCTCACTGGCGTAGCGGAACGCATCAGCATCGCCGGCACGAACAGCGGAGGTCACGGTGGCGTCGTTGCCGAAAAGGTCCATAAAGCTGTCAGGTAAGGGCTTACCAGCGAGCTGACGCTCAAGCCCCTTTTCATAGACTGCACGGATCAGCTTTCGGACAAGGTGAATATCGTCGGCCTTCTCCTCGGGGTCGCTCGAACCAAGATAAATTTTCTTGCGCCTTGAAAGATCAGCCATCTAATTTCACCCGTAGAGCAATCCGAACCATGTAACGATGACAGACGAGATCGTTATGAGACCACCAATCACGATGGCAAGCAGGCACCCCGCTACGCTTCCTCGTGACTGCATCATCGCGTGGCTATCCTCCATCAACGTCGAGTGCAGCTTCATGCCCGCATATCCAGCAAGGACAACGCCGCCAACCCCGGCGAAGATGAGTGCAACGGTGCCGTAGTTCTGGAACATCGAATCCAGATTGGTGATGACATTCGAAAGGTCACCTTCGGTAGAGTTTACGGCCACATGTCACCTGTCGGGTTTACTTGGAAGCTTCAACGGTAACCTGCTGCAAGAACACGATACCTACATCAGTGCCAGCAGGGCTCGACATCGTCGGCTTGCGCTGGAAGTTTCTCGCCATAACCTGCGAAAGATTGTTGCCCAGAGGTTCAAGCGTAGCGAGGCCAACCTTCTGCCAATCAATACCTGCGCGGCCAGATGTGGTGGCAAAACCATCAGAAATCGTTGTTTGGGTATCATTGCGAACTAGCTCTTGGCCAGCTTGCCCGAGGCCCTGAAGCAGGGAGCCTGCGACAAGGCCACTCCATCTGGATAGGGTGTGGCGATCAACTTTTGCCGCCACGCCTGGTCGAACCTCGTCAAGAGTCGCGGCCATTGCTTGAATCGGTGCGGTGCGACCATCACGCAGTGTCATCTGCCTGAATGTCACTGCTGCCTGGTCGTTACTGTAGGTGACCTGGCCTGCCAACACGCCGCCGTGTAGTGGGCCATACGAGCCGTTGCCACGCTGATCGTAGATCGTGGCATAGACGGGCAAGCCCCTTGGATCTTCAGAATTGAAGCCAACCTTCAAGCTCGCGTAGAAAACATCACCTGGCTTGGCTGCGAGGATAACGGGACCGGAAGGTTTGCCTCGCCCGTTTCCGTTGCCAGCACCATTACCGGAGCCGTTGGATTCTTTTTTCGGTGGCTCTTTGTAGCCCTGAATATTGATATTGGGCTGCGCGTTGTTGGCGAGGAGCTGGTTGACCTGCTCCTGCACCTTCGCTGCGAGCTGGTTCCTGCGATCATTCTCGGCCTTGATCCGCTCCCGCTCGGCCGCAACCTGCACCTCCTGTTGCGGGTTCGGCTGACGCTGGACAACAACTCTTTCCGGCACCTTGATGTCTTCCGGCCGGATCGGTTTCACTTCCGGCAATTCCAGGCCAACTGGCGGTTTTTGAGCCAAGGGGCCATCAGCACCCATGTTGACTTCCTCAGCAATGACCGGGGGAGCCACATAGCTTTGATCAGGCTGCTGCTTTGCTTCTTCAGCCTTCTGGTCGTTTGCAGTCGCGCGCCGAGATGCTTCTTCCTGCCCAACGGGACTGAGCATGTCCGTATTGAGGCGCGGAGCATTCTGCGAAAGGTTGGTAGGTGAATTGCCACCCTGATCGACCGAAGGTCCACCAGTCGTGAGCAATACGACACCAGCCGCGACGATCACGGCCGCTCCACCGGCTGCGATATAGTATTTCGATGCTGCCATGGTGGTCGCCCCTTAATAGCCGATTGAGATGACGCGCTCGGAGCCATCTGCTGCCGAAGCGAGGACGCGGGAGGTTGCCGCACCAAAGCGGAAAATGTTCTTGTTGTTTCCGCTGGCGATCGCCTCATAATCCGGAGTGATCACCTTGTACGGAGCCACCAGATAGAGGCTTCCCTGGTAGAGCCAGGCGGTAGCGTTGCCATCATTGGTATCCATCCGGGTAGCACCGCTGGGCGGCGTGCCGTTAAGAAACGCTTGGTAAGCGGAATCTGGGCCACTTTCTACCGGCTTACGAGGCCGCTGCGCCCTGGCAACCGGCTTGGGTTTTTTGCCAGTCGGCGAAAGCCCCTGAACATGGACAAGAACAGGAACGTCGATGAACTTCTTGGTCTGGTCATCGCCGCTACCCGCTACGAACACGATCGGTGTGTTGATGTCCTGCAGTTGGACTGAAAACGAACTCCAGGTCCAGAAACGGCATGGGGTGACCGTGATGAACGTTGGGCGCTCATCAGACAGGGGCGCTGGCGCGTTATTAGCGCCACAGCCCTGCCCGTTGACTGAATAGAAACGTGGATCGAAAGCGATCGACGCAATCGGCCAGGGGTTTCCATACTGGTCCTGAAACGAAATAGGTGACGGGATGTTCTGCGCGAGCCAAAGCTGTTCCGGTCCCTGTTGCGGCCCCTTGATATAGGTGATGTCTCGTCGCCGCGCTGAGGGCAGTGATTTGCCCGCGTAACCGGGATAAGCGGTTGCACCCTGAGCATCGAGCTTCTGGTTATTGACCGCGCCAATGTCACCCGGTCCCAACATCGTGCCAAGATTTTCCTTCACGACGCCTTCTCGAAGCTTTTCAAGCTCGGGATCTGGTAGATCCTTCGGGCCACCAAAAGGATAGGCCGGCTGCGTGATCGGCTCTGCTGGCTTCAACACAGCACAAGGATTGGCCTTGTCGCCGCAATCCTGCGGCCCCGGTCCACGACCTTTTTCCTGAGCGCTGGCGTTACCCGCCAAGAGTGCCATCACGGCAGCGCCAGAAACTAATGTTAGTTTTATCCCCATGTCGGCCCCGTCATCTCGAAACTTCTTGCGTTGATGTGATCCCGTCGATCGCAATACCATTGGGATTAATGAACGACGGATCGACACGAACGACCGTCATGACCAGCACGCGACTTTCCGGCTTCGATACTTCCGGCGTGCGGTAATAAATCACCAAGGGAACCTCGACCTTCCAGTAGAACCGGCCATCAAGCATCCCTGTTTCGGCGATGCGTGGGGGCTTATTCCCCAACAGAGCCGAGACGGTGTAATAACCCTGCTCAACGCGCTTTATCGTATTCGACCCGCTCAAAGCGGTGGAATAAGCCCGCTGAGCATTAGTTGTCAGATAAGCATTCATGGCGTTTTGGATCTGGCGACGCCAATTGAGGTAGTCATAAGAGTTCAGCTCAATGGCTGCATCCGCTGCCATGTTACGAACACGAGCGTCAGATACGTTTGGCTGATCGAGCGTGATCGCCTCACACACTGCTCTCGCATCCTGCGTCCAAACGAACTGCTTTATCGGGAACCAATTGCGCAGCGCGTAGAGAGAAAACACGTTGAGCACGAGCGACATGAACAGTGTAATCGCCAATGCTACGAGGACAAGTCTGAGGCTTTTTGATACCGCTGCGGCAGCACTATTCTCAAAGATGATCTGATCTTTGGTTTTCATTGAGTTGGCCCCTGCGGCATCGGTTCATCTACGACTTTCACCTGACAACCGAACACGCCGCCATCAGCCACATAGGGGATGACCTCGGCAGCTCTGAAGACTTTCGGCACGACTAAAAGATTGACCACGACCGACACGACCAAGGCACTCAAAACGAAAGCAACTGCGCGGTGAAGCGCAGCTATCCGATTGTCTTGAACGCTTGGGGCTTCCATCTTGTCGTCGGATGGAAACCCGAACCTTGGGATCGTGAATGCCATATGATTATTTCCCGTAGGCGTTCATAATGGCGGTCTCATCACCTTCGGTGTATCCGACGTGTGTCTCGAACGTTCCATCTGCTTTAGGGATTAGTGCGAACGGAACGCCGGCCTGAACGGATGGCGGAAGCGTCTTCGCCATGAGCACAAACGATCCGAGATTTTGCTCCAGCGAAGATTTGTGAGCATCCGAAGGCGTGATTGCAGTCAGCTTCTTGTCGAACGCCGCGCGCATGGCCTCCTTGCCACCGATCCCTGGCTTGTCTTTTTCCGCCTGAATGATCGTCGCTCCCGGCGCAATGCCTCCATTTGCGGGAGCCAGTGCGGAAATTGGAATCCAGTGGATCGGAGCCTTCCCGGCAATGTTGTCATAGAGCTTGTGGCAATACGGGCAGCGCGGATCAAAGAATATCTGGATCGGCGGAAGATTGGCCGTCGCTTCAGTCTTTCCCGAATTATCGGTAAAGCCCTCAAGTTGCGAAACGATTTTCAGGATGTCTTTCGAACTTGCCTGAAGCTGAGGATTCGCCGGATTTGTCGAAGCCGGTAGCGGCGCGGGCTGAGCCTGCACTTGTTGGAAAGGCTGAGCCTGCGGTGCCTGGAACTGCTGTGGCTGCTGCGGCTGGAATTGTGGGGGCTGCTGAAACTGCGGCTGCTGATACTGGCCCTGATACTGCTGATATTGACCAGCCATCTGGCCTGCGTACGGCATCTGTGGCGGATACTGAGGCTCGCTCTGACGAACAAACATGTATGTCGCCATCACGGTCATTGCGATCAATGACACTCCTGCAACGCATCCAAGCGCAATTATGCCGCCCTTACCCATCTTCGCCCTCGCCTCGACTGATTCACTCAATTCAGGATTAACCACGAATAACCTCACCCTTTACGTTAATCAACCATCATGGTCTAGGATCATGGTCGATCTCAACGCTGACTTCAGCGTTTTTCGACGGCTCGTCAACTGCCCTTGGCCCGTTTTCTATGCGTTCATTAGTGTAATCGCGTTTTAGGTAGTCGATGTGACGCGAATATCTTTCAAATTCTTGAAGTTTAGGTGGCAGCTTAACGCTATCCAAGACGCTTTTCGATATTGCTGCAACGTCGGCTGTGGACACCTTAATGCCCTCATCGCGGAACTGAGATGACAGCTGATCGTTAATCTTACCCTCCATCGATTCAAGTGATCTTCCAATCGCTTGCTTATAACCATCGACGGCGGCGAAGCTCGCTCGGATCTGCCCATCCGTCGCATGAGGATCATTGACCGTCTTTTCGGCCTTTACAGATGCCGCCATCGCTTCATTGGCCAGCTTCTCTATTGGTCCCATCAAATCCTCGTAGGCCTGCAAGCCTCGCTGACGGTAGAAGCCTTGCTCCGTTATCGCACGTTTCGGATCAACGGCATTCTCGGAAAAGGCCCCAAGCTTAGTCTCGTTGTCTTTGATGCCCTCGATCAGATTGTCGATCCTAAGCTGCTGCTCCTCGCCTAGCTCCGTTTCTTTGGAATAGGTATGGAGCGTGAGACGAATAAGCTCCTTCGCGTGCGCCCTCGCCTCCTGGTCGGTCGAGGAAAGCTTGAGGTTTTCAATCACGCCACGGATGGGCTGCATCGTGCGGGCATCCAGTATCGCACCGCCAACAATCTGTTGCTCTGCGACTGTGAAGTTCATTTCGACCTTTGAATACGCTGCTTTTACCGCATCGGCATAGCCGGGCTCGATTATGTCCTTCATGGCGCTGCCTGCGCTGGCACCCCTCGCTACTTCCGTCGCCGCTAGTGCAAGCGCCGTCTTCATCCCTGCATTTTCCGCCCAACCGTCGGCGACATTGACAAGGCGGTTGACCCGATCGGTGGTTGCGAAAACCTCCCTGTCGATTGCTACCTTATTGAGATCGACCTTGAAGACATCCGTAAGCCGCGTAGTTGACCCGTCCTCATTCTGGATTGCCAAATCACCCGGCATGCGATGAGCGGCTGGAAACTCCTGGCTCGTCCGCTTGTCCTGCACCATCGCCTTTGTCGCGATGAGAGTTGGGTTTTCTGGTAGTAGGCCCTGGTCGCGCGCGACCTCAACGAGTTTGAGCGCAGCATAGGTCGCTGCAAGTCTTTCCTGCGCGTGGCCAGCAACATTACCTAGTGGGCGACTGGATGCATCCCTGTGCGTATTCTCATATAGTTCGGCAAGAAGTTTTTCAGGATCGGGCCTTGCATCGTGAATGAAACGGCCGGCCGGCTGAGGCCGCGCGTTTGTTACCTCGATAATGTTCGACTGCGCCTTCTCAAACTCTTGCCGAAGCCCGACAGTCAGCAACTGCCTACGGCCCGGATCGCCGGTCATGCTGATGTGGTTCGCAATCGACGTGTAGAGATCATCCTGACGGCGCGACGATAGATCTCTCGCAATATCAGGATGATGTGACAGAAAGGTTTGGGCAGCATGCTCGCGCTGCGCGTCCAATAGACGGCCATCAGAATTAGAGCTGCGCATAATACGGGCCATCTTTTTCCTCAATTTGATCGCTGTTGGATATGACGGTGAGCGCGACGGCGCGGGCATCTGGTCGCTCGACCGGGGGAATGTCTTGGCGAGCGCTTACATGACACAGGCAATCCATCAGCTCGGAGCGTGTTAGCTCGCCCCTACGGGCCTTCCTAAGTGCTCTCTGATATTTTGAGCTGCTGAATTGGTAACGAAGGTTTCCATAGCCGCCGAAGGCTTGGAGCAACGCACCTCGCGCCTCCCAAAAACCCACAAAATCATCGTTTCTAACGACGACTTCATCCGCATCATATGTCGGCATAGCGCTCTCGTTCGGTTCACCATAACGAGTGCCATACTAATCGTTTTGGTGTTGTCGTCAATTGGAGTGACGTTTTCAAAACTTGGCGAATGTCTATTCGAAACTTGTGAATTACACTCAGATCTAATTGAAGAAGGCATGATTGCACGCATATTCGCGTCTAGTGTCACCACATCGCAAGCGGGTAAAAGAACCGCTCACGTTGTCGCCTATAACATTGATATAGAGAGAAATTCTTTATTTGCGTTGAGGACGCGATTCAACGATAGTAGACGCTAGAAGCGCCATCGCTAAACGGGGTGAAGATGACTTAATCGTTACCCGCTATCGATGAGCTAGGTTTGTGACCAACAGGACACCAAATGTCGAACTCAGAAATCAAACAAAAAAATCCGCAGATTGAAGACCAAATCATGGATCGCGCTGTGGAAATCCTTACCGCGTACCTGTCGAATCCCACGACGCGCCTCGATCACAAGGACATTCCCGAAGCATACCGGAATATCCGAGACGTTCTGAAAGAGGGACTTGGCCTTGCTGCGTCTGAAGAAGACAAGGGCGATCTGAAACCAGCAGTCCCGATCAAAAAATCATTCACCGACGATCACATCGTCTGCCTGGAATGTGGCGGCAAATACAAAAGTCTCAAGCGCCACCTTGGCCAGATCCACGATATGACGACGACGGAGTATAAGGCGAAGTGGTCGCTTAGTGACGACTATCCGCTCGTTGCGAAATCCTACTCACAGCAGCGCTCCGAGCTGGCACTGAAAAACAATCTCGGTGAACAAGGCCGTATCAACCGCAAGCGGAGCTAGTCAACGACGCTTACCCGTCCGTTTTGACCGTGATTTCTTTCCGCCCATAATTGCGTCAATACTCAGGCTGGCCGACAGCTTATCGATCGCCGGCCAACCTTCTGGCTTTTCAATCTTCCCCTCGTCTATCGCGCGTTGGATCAAAGCGATCTGAGCCTCGCTCGCCGGCTCGGACTTCAAACGCTCCTTAAACGCCTTGTCAGCCCGCTCTTTCGCACCCGTCAGCCAATCTCCAAGCCTTGATCGATCACTCAACGCTTCTGCCGGGATCTCCTCCCCGAGCTTCTCAGCCAATTTCTGCGCGAACTGGAGCTGAGGCGTTGTCGGCACCGTCAATGCCGACAGATCAACACCTGTTCGACCAAGCTCCTGCTGGATCAAGTTGTCGGCCTGGGCGACAACATCGAGATATGTCGCTTTGCCGGTAGCAACATGATCCAGCTTCACCTCCACATCGCGCGTAAAGTCATACTCCAGAAAACCGAACTTTCCGGTAAGCGCATCGATCGCGCGAAACGCCTTGTCGGCCGGATGTACATGGTTCTTTTTCTCCTCAACATAACCTCTGAACATGATGTTGGTGATGATCGCTGCGTAGGTCGATGGCCGACCAATGCCAAGCTGTTCGAGTTTTTTGATCAGGCCTGCCTGCGAATAGCGAGCCGGGGGCTCTGTCACCTTCGACAACACCTCGCCCTTCTCTGCCCTTAGCGCCGTCCCGACTTCCAAAAAGGGAACATTGCCAACCTCTCCCTCGCCTTCATCGGTTTCGTCAGCCGCGTCCGTTGTAGTGAGGGCTCGCCAACCTTTCGACTTCAAAGTGTTTGATCGCGCCTGGTAGTGGAATATCATTCCGTGCCCCTCGCCCACCATGCCGACCATGACAGATGCATAAACGGCATCAGCTAACTGACTGGCGATAGCCCGCTTGCGAATTAGGTCATACAGTGCCTTCTCATCATTGGTCTCCCCTGCCCGCTCTGTAGCAACGTGCGTTGGCCGAATGGCCTCATGAGCCTCCTGCGCATCTTGCTTGCTGCCAAATTTCCGCGGCCCCTTGGGTAACAGCAGATCGGCTGTTGCGGCATACTCGCGGATTTCAGCGATCGCATCATCGCTTAGGTTCTGGCTATCCGTCCTATGGTAGGTGATCAAACCCTGTTCAAATAACGCCTGGGACACCTTCGCAGTGTGCGCCGGCTTAAACCGGAGCTGAGCGCTCGCCGCCTGGAGAAGGGTCGATGTCGTAAAAGGCGGTGGCGGAGCCTTTTCCACATCCTTCATCTCGCTTTTGATGACCTTCAGATCCCGAACAGAAGCTGCCTTTCCGGCCAATTCTTCATCAAGAATGTACTTGCCACCTTCCGGCAGGTAGCGCTTCACGAACCAGTCTGCCGACCATTTAGCGTCGGCGAAATGAAGCTTCGCTTGAAAATGCCTGGTTTGCTTAAAGCCGGCAATCTCGCGCTCTCGCTCGACCACCAGACGTACTGCAGGGCTCTGAACCCTGCCAGCGCTCGCACGCTCCTTGAGCATGTGACCGAGCACCGGGGAGATGGTGAAGCCAACAAGCCGATCAAGTACGCGCCTGGCTTCCTGTGCGCGAACCAGATCGATATCGATTTTCCGTGGAGCAGACAGTGCTGCTCTGATCGCCGCATCCGTTATGCTATCGAAGGTCACCCTGCGAGGATCACTCAGCCTCAGCACCTCGGCAAGATGCCAGGCAATCGCCTCTCCTTCTCGATCAGGGTCAGTCGCGAGATAAACCTCATCAGATCTCACGGCCAGCTCTCGTAGCTTAGCGACGACACCCTTTCCTCTTTCGGTGAGCTGATACATCGGCTTGTAATGAGGTCCGACGACCCCTGCCTGGTCTTCCGGCAAGTCCCGCACATGTCCAACGCTTGCGGCGACTGTCCAGTCGCCACCCAAACCAGAAAGAATCGAACTGATCTTCTTCACCTTGTTAGGAGACTCGACAATCATCAGCTTCATTGCGATATCCACTGTAATGCGTTAGGTTGTCGGGGGCATTGCCATGCGTATTAACGTTATTGACGCCGACTATGCGAGCTAAAATCTGTTGGTTGATACGATTATTGTAGAGACTTAACGTCTATGATCGCTTTCGACAACACATAAAGAGGTAATAAAAATGATGCTGAGCGCTTCATTTACGAAAACGGACATCGAGAACTCGCAAATTTCATCGCGATTACGTGACGCGCTTCTTCTATCTTTCGCTGACAACGTTGATATGCCGAAGACGATCGAGGTCGATGGACAGGAATATGTTGTCGATGACGACGAAATATCGACTATGTGGAAAGATGACGGGTCTACCTCGAATGTGATCTTCATTTTCCCCGGCTACGCCCGATGGACAAAATGGTCTGACGCCGATGGCCACGACAGCTTCAGCGTTGATTTTACCTTTACGGGTGATCGGTCCCAGGATCTTGCAGCACTCGAAAACTTCAACGCACAGATAACGGACTGAGCATGGCCAGGAAAAACAAAAACGACAACGGTGACGAACCAAAGAACCCGTTGCGGCACCTGCGGCCACGCCTGGTCCCTTTCCGGCTGCATCCGTTCAAGCAACAAGTGCGGAATGTAGCCGAACAGGCCTCGTTCCTATCGAAGCTGAAGTCATCAATAGATGCAGAAGAACATATCTGCCCCAAATGCGATGCCAGGATGGTGTTCAAAGCACAGGAAGGTGAAGGGGCAGCATCTCTCGTTTGCACTTCATGCGACCACTCAGAGCTGCTTTCTATCAACCCGATTGAGGCAATGGAACGCTCACACCGTTTCATGGATCAATCGAACCAGATGTTCTACGTCGGCCTCGGCGCGGCTGTTCTCGCATCTCTGATTTCGATGTGGAATGGAAGCGTCTTTACTTTCCTCGGCGGCATCCTTCTTGGCTCCATACTTTGGGTCCAATCAGCAGGCATGCGCTATCGAGCATGGCAATACTCCAACATGCGCGTTTACGAGCGAAAATCGCCGTTCAAAGAGTGGCTACGATCTGAACTGCCATTCTTTAAAAATAGATCAGCTTAGGCGGGATTAAGGTTCGCGCAAATATTTCCGAGCGTAATCTCCATACCGACTGTGTTGCCAATGATGGCTCCAACATCATCGATAAAGAAGCACAAGACCCCGCCGATGAAGAACACGACAGGTCCGAATGCGGTTTTGTTGTTTCGACCCGTTGCAATGCCGTTCGCCTGTATCGCCGCCGTGGCTATCGCGATCGAGCCAATAAACATAAAAAAGTATGCAAGGCTTTGGTGAAATAGATCACAATAGGGAGTGCTCTCCCCTCCCCCAACATAGGAAAACATATCCAGGGTCCGGTCGCCACCCAAGACGAACGTGTTGGCCGCACGCCAGAGCAGCAATGGCGAGACGACCATTGCGCCGGCTAGAAACAGTCGAAATGGTATGCTGCCCTTTGACGGCAGTCGGGGGGAAACCTCTCCTATAGCATGCTGATATGCATCAACTAACGCCAAGATGCCTATCGTAAGTCCAGCGAGGCCCATAAACGTATAAACAAGCGTTGTCGCGGACGGCAGAACAACGGCAAGTTTGTTAAAAAGGGTAATAAGATCGGGCATACCAGACTTGCTCCGTTACTTCCCGCTCAATTTTTGGAAAGTTTCAGTCTGAGCGTTGATGACCAAGACAGCTTGCGAGAGTGCTTTCTCGAGCTTCTCCACTCGATCCTCCAGGGCTGCGGTTCTGTTCCGGAGCTGCTCAACCTCGAGAGGGATCGATGGAGCGAAGCTCGGCTGGGTGTACGTCCGAGCCTCCGATTGTTCAGATTGGTACTGCCAGCGCGACCCGCCCTCGCGAGGCTCGTTCTGACCTTGCTGCTGCTGTTGTGTAGGTTGCTGTGTAGGTTGTTGTGTCGGCTGTTGTGCCGGCTGCTGCTGTGCGTAAACAGGCCCGCCCGCTAGTAGCGATGTGAGTATGATTATTGTTGGCCGATTAAGCATCTCAGGCTTCCCTTGGTCTTTAGCGTCGGGTTTCCCGGTGGCATTCAAAACAGTCGCGCGGGCTACCCTTAATTTGGCGATATGATCTGCCACATCGGGTGGGATACGGCTTCCGCTTTTTTGTCAGCCCTCGGCCGAAACCAAATCTTCTGCAGGCTCTTCGTAAACGTTCGGCACATTCGTGCAGAACTCCAGGCGCTCCTGATCTGTCATGAACCTCCAGTCAATGGCATGCTCGATTAGTTTAACGAGCCGCAACTCATGCAGCACATCCAGAGCGGTGTCGGTAAACTCGTTCTCCATCGAACGCGCAGCGAGATCGTGTGCATCGGCAGCAGATAGACCGTTATGCAGGGCTACGCAGACGCGCTTACCTGTTGACGGCGAAACCATGTAGACAAGCGGTACGTACCGTAGAACGTCATGGGCCTCTGTCACACAATTCTCCTGCCATTTTATTCCCTTATGAACGTTGTCTGGATAATTCTATCCTTTTACAACGTTTGACTATCGGCATATTTTAATACATTTTGGCTCTTTGGAATAGGCTTAACGCTTCTCAACGTTCCTGCTCAACCCTGCTGAACGATTACGAATTAGTAATTCTACCGTCTTTGGGTGTCAACCTAAGACTTACTCGTCTACCTGGCCTAAAATCACCCGTTGCATTTTATTAAACGTTGATCGTCACCAGATGACTGGCGTATGGACGTATTTTGACCATCGCATGCCCCATGATATGATCATGGCATATGTGCCTCGGTTTTTGACGTTTCTCAAGTCAAGACAACCTGTCAGCGATATATTGCTATAACGTTGTTACATTACTGCATCATCCCTACAACCATCGTTAATCTCCTTATCGCAGCGCAACCCCTCCGCTTTTTCATGCTTCACGTCCAAGAACCCATTTAGTTAAATCAGCTGTTCAATTGATTTTGGTCCATTTTCTTCAACTCAACAAACTTCACTGGTACCACTAGGTACCAATTGCCTTTATGTGCAGTTACCTGCCTTTGCATCGTACCGCGTTAATTTGCTACGGGTTAACTGGGGTTGGTGTGTTTCGCATTGATTTAGCTGCTGTTAACTGCTACTGGTATATGTTAGTACGGGTTAAGTGCATTCGGTGCGCGTCGGTACGCATCAGTATCAGGTCGCAGCACTGAGGCAGCTCAGGAATTCAAGCACCAGGAACGGAACGAAGATGCCAACAATCGCAGTGATGAGCCCAAAGGGCGGAGCTGGAAAATCGACGGTTGGGCTCATGCTCGCAACCACCTTCAACAGAAACGGCGCTTCCGTTGCCATTATGGACAACGACCCTCAGAAGACACTGAAAAAGTGGAAAGAGGGGAGGAAGGGTGAACTGCCCGTCCTAACCAAGTGCGACATTGAAATTGTCGCTGACATCGACAATGACGACTTCTTCGACGTCCTAAAGGATCTTCGCGAGAGAAATCAGATCGTAATCCTCGACACACCAGGTCGGGCGACCCTTGTCCTTTCCCGCGTCATTTTGCGCGCCGACCTCGTCCTCATCCCTGTTCGTCCTAGCCCCGAAGATATAGATCAGGCAATCGAAGCTATTAAGCTGATCCGGGCTGAAATGGAGGGGATTGGTCGAACAGTAGCTTACGCTTGTGTCATGACAGAAACCCCAGGTTCGGACGCCTTTAAATCGAAGATCCATAAAAAGTTCGAAGAGTTTGCAAGGGATGAAAACGTACCGATCCTCCAAACGCAACTTCGAGCGCGCGAAGCTTTCAGAACCGTATTTCTGGACCGTATTGCAGTTCATGAACTAGACCCCGATCAGGTCTCAGGTGTTGAAAAGGCTATTGCAAATGCTGAGGAACTAGCAGGCGAGGTGTTTTCACTTCTGTCTCCACGCAAGGAGGACGCAGCATGAACCAGACGAAAAGATTTTCCCTTAGCGGTGTAGCCAGCCTACCTCTGCCTGAAAAAGAGGACGCTCCTACCAGGACGGAGATCGCAGCAGCAGATCGAGCAGCCGAACGAACCGGCTTCAAGGAAGTGGAACAAAAGGTAGTTTCCACTCGTAAAAGGAAAGAACCTACTACGCAGATATCGGTACGTCTTCCTCATACCGTCGCCGAACGACTGCGGGACTACTGCGAAGACAACCGCTACACTTATGGTCAGATCATCGAGATCTGGATGAACGAAAAGAACATCTGAGGGCAGGGCAGGGAGTCCATGATGCCGAACTCTACCACCATAGTCGCCGAACTGCCGGCGCAGACGCTTGTCGTCCAGATAAGCATTCGTGTTGCGGATCTACCAAAAGCGTCGGTAGTGCCCGCCCAAGACGACAAAGGCCGCACTCAGGCGCAGCCAGACGTAGTCCTCACAATACCGTATGGAGGATCACCAGCTCGGATGGTTAGAGCTCGGATTAAGGGCCGCTCATTTCGAAGGCTAATGAACGAACTCTCCCTCTATCCGAACCCGCCAGAAAAGCTCGTCTTGACAGGTCGCCTTAACGCGGCAGACGAAATCGAAGGTGCAGGCTTCCTGCGATACACAAAGGATGTATGCGTTGCCGACGACAGAAACCTCGTCGCTTGACGAAACCTTTTACCGACATTTCTTCTCTACTGACAAAGACGCAAGAGAGAAGGCCGAAGTGGAGCTGGACGAGCGTCTAGGACAGCTCGCCTCCGATGGCGTCAGCCGTTACGAGATCACTCGCCAGATGATTTGTTCAATCGTGAACGCTCAAGAGCGCCGCGACGAGGAGATCAAGTCTCAGACGGAATTTGCGACCACAAACGGCCGTCCAAGTTCGACAGGTGATACAGGACCGTCTACGCGATCGTCGCGGCGCAGAACATCGGCGATCTCAAGCATTTTCTGGATCACGGTCATTATCGTAATCGCTGCTTTCGCCCTACCCAAAGTTTGGTAACGGTTGACGTAAAAGGGAAGGGCTCTACAATGCAAATATCCCTTGCACAGATCAGGATATCCCACGTAGGATATTCGGATATTCTATAATGGATATCCCGCGAGGTATTTCAAATGCCACTTTATATCAAAGACGACGCCGTAGACGAACTTGCCAAAAAGTACATGGCGCTTTCAAACGCGACGACGAAGTCAGAGGCCGTTAAGCAGGCCTTACTGCAGGCCCTTGAGCGCCATGAATCCGCCCCCACAGCCATAGAAATTGCGCGCAAGTATCGGGAAGAACTGAGAGCCAATGCCGGCCCGAACCAACTTCCTGCCGATAAGCCGTTCCGTGATAGCCATTACGAGGGGAAATGATGTTTATCGACGCTTCAGCAATCGTCGCAATGCTCACCGATGAACAGAACGGAGATCATATCGCCGGGAGGATGCAAGCGGCAAAAAGCCGCCTGACATCACCAATCGCCGTTTTCGAGGCAACCATTACCGTTGCGCGGATACTCGACCTACCCATCGGCGATGCCAAAGCCACCGTCGAGAGCTTTATCGAAGCCCAAGGGATGAATATCGTGTCAATCACGCCCAAGGCAGCGACATTAGCGATCGATGCGTTCGATACTTACGGTATTGGACGGCATCCAGCAGCACTAAATTACAGCGATTGCATCGCCTATGCTTGTGCAAAGGCATACCGCAAACCACTCTTGTTCGACTCGAGCGGTTTTACCAAAACGGACATCCAACCTGCCTGATACCTACCTGTCACGGCCTGGTTCCCGCCACGGAACGTTCGGTGGCTCGATCCCCATGTCATCCTGTTGTCGAGCCTGACCGTCAGGAGATCGGGAAGCCCTGGCTAGCTCGCTTCGCTGCACAAGAGATCTCGCCTTAGTTTTGGATGCCTCGCTTACAGCAGCTAACGAGCTTGACGACGGGCGCACCATGACAGCCCCTGAGCGAGCATAGCTCCGCTTGCCATAATGGGAAACTGCCGTAACGACCGACCGATGCCCCATTGCGGCGGCGACCTCGCCGGCCATCAAATCAAGATGCTCTTTAGCATTCGCCGAGAACTGATGGCGGCAATCATAGATCCGCAACCTCTTCCATTTGGAACCGATCTTCCGACGCCGCACCAAGTCATCGACAACCTGACGGAATATTCGATTTACGTTCGGGCCGTGCGTCTTTCTCCATTCCCTGCCTCGACACCAGACAAGGGTGCGCTCGATCGTCGCGAGCAGGGCAGGGGAGGAGCTGTCATCAATATGCAGCTCCCTTACTGGCCCATTCCCACGACCAGGAACGCCTTCAGACGCCTGTCGATACTTCGCATTCTCGACAACGAGCACCCAACCATTGCGCGCGACGAGTTGAGCCGCGCCAAATTCCTTCTGGCGAAGACCTGTCGCCACCATTGCAATCATGAGATCTGCAAGCCGGTGAGCGTTCTCGTCCGTCCGCTTCAGTAGGGCAGCGACAACCTCCTTCAACACTAATGGCTCAATATGACGAAGCAGTTTCTTGGACTTGGTCTGTGGCTTCTCAACGATATCGGTTGCCGTCAGGAAGGTGCCGGCGAACACCCCGCCATATGTCTCGCGCAAGTACCAGGTCACCGCATTTCGATATAGCCGCCACGTCTTTTTGGACAGGCCAACTGTCAATTCCTGAAGGGCATCCACCCACCGCTTAGGATCACTGACATCGCTGCCGCGCTCTTCATGCCACCTCAAAAACCGCCTTGCGTGAGATCCGTAAAGCTCTTCAGTCGACTTACTGACAGACATCATAGCCATCCTACTTTTCGCATTTTAGATTTCCCCCCTACTATATTGTATATGATGTAAGCAGATTGTAGCCGCTTACATTCCATTGCATCCGCTGACATCAGGCAAGCTAACTGCATGTAAAATCATTCTTTTTCTAATTGCCGACAGGGCTTCCCGAGCTCACGTTCGGTTTGCATGGTAACCAAACTGATTTCTTCGTCAATTAGATTGACATGAAAGCCCTCGTAAGTCATCGTGAGGGCGCAAATATCCATCTTTTTCAATGAGATATATCGATGGAATTAGCTGTAAGCGGATTACATCCGCTTGAATCTATTACTGGATTCGAATTACGGCAGGGAAACATCGATTGAATTCCGGAGAGGTATCAATGAGCAGGCAAATGATGATCGGGGCGATGCTGGCAATGGCGGCGCTCACTGGATGCACAACCACCGAAGGTCAGCAATCGACCGACGCTTTCGTGGCGCGAGAGATGTCGAAGCACGGCGTTCAAGGAAGCACCGCAAAAACGACCTCTGCACCTGATCGCGTTCTCGTAGCACCATCATCTTAGGAGTCTTCATCATGGCATCGGCAGAGAAAAAGGTCGCGGCACCTCTTGAAGAACCGCAAATTGAAATCCTCGTTGCGATCGATGATGGTCATAGCGAGATCAAAGTTGCGTATTTCGAAAATGGTACATCCGGCCCGATCAAGAATTTCTCCTTCCCATCGAGGACGATCCGCGGTTGGGAAGAAATGGACGCAACCGGGGCGGCTCCGCCCGACGCCTATTTCGCTTTTGATGTTGCCAACGCAAACCCGGCCGATCTAGCTCAAGCCTCACCGATGCTTGTAGTAAACCGTGGCCGCTCCGGTAGCGACAACGAAAACCGAACGCATGACTACCCTACATCGGATCGTAATCGCGTCTTGGTCAATCATGCCCTACACACGATCGCTGCCGGCAGGAACGTCTCGTTCACCTTGGCCACTGCCCTGCCCTATTCAGATTTCCACATGCCGGCCTCGGGCAAACACAATGTGGAACTGATCGCAAAGAAAAAAGAGAACATCGCCAAGAGTGTGATGGCGATCGAACCGCGCACGTTGAAACCCAAAACGACAACCTATTCAATCGATGACCAAGCGGTGTTTTCCGAGGGTGTCGCTACCTTCTTTGACTGCATGATGGGTTACGACGGATCGTCGGTGCAATCGAACAAAGAGTTCGCGGCACGGTTCGAACATTCGACCTCATATGCTGTGATCGATATCGGCGGGAAAACGACCGACATTGTGTTCGGTTCGTGGAGCGGAAACTTCGCCGACCAGACGATGATTAAGACGAAAGCCTCGACCAGCCTAAAAGAGGGGACGCTCGATGCTGCTGACCAGCTCGGCGAGCTAATCAAGCAAAAGCTTGAACTGCGCAGGGTTTCAGATCCAGAAAAGGCACTTTTCAATAAACAGATATCCGTCTTCGGGGAGCTGCATGATGTTAGCGCTGAAGCTGATATAGTTCTTGATGCGCTCTATCTGAAAATCAGAGAGCCCCTTTTGCGCCACCTGGAAGACGCTTCCGACCTCGCATATGTCATTTTCGTAGGCGGCGGCTCAATGCTTTTGAAGGAAAAGATTAGGACGCTGTTCAACCCCTCTGTGGTCCTCATTCCTGCGCAGCCTCAGTTTGCAAACGCGAACGGCATGCTCAAGGTTATGAAAATGCTGCATGCCGCCAAGGCACCTCGCCGGTAAGGTCATCTCATGGTGAAACGAGCGGCACGCAAACCTGCATCCGATAAGTCGATCCGCAAGGACGGTTTTGTCTTCGCCTCATCGGGCCTTGACGCTGTCCTTGTGGATTATCTGTACAAACAAGTACCAGATGGCAAGCGACGCGATCAGATGAAACGGTTGATGTTACTCGGTTTGATGCAGGAACTTGGCATCCAAAACGACAACATGTCTTTTATTCCGCCTAGACCAATCGGAATTTCAAACCGTGAACATCCGTCAACGTTAGAGGAGCGTTTTCTTGAACGCTCATCGTCTACGGAGACTTTCAATAATGTGCGTTCTCGTCTAATAGAGAACGACAACGACGGTTCAGTTACCGTTGATGATCTTGTTAAACCGAGAACACCAACGTCTAGCGCGGGACCTTCTACAGCATTCGGATCGAATATGGAGGATGAAGATCGTCCAAAAATCGATGTACCGACCGTTGTAGAAGGTCCCGAATCGTCAAACGACACGATCAATGGGCTTAACATCCAAGCGTTTATGGCCTTCAAGGGGTGATGGTTAAATGAATTTCGGGGATCGCCGTTCGCTTATACTGGCTTCAACGTTCCTGGCTTTGTCCTTTGTGACATCCCAGGCACAAGACGCCAGCGAAACAACCGTCTTGACCTTTGGGGGAAACCAAGCAGCGACGGCTCAGCAACAGGCCCAGGCTAACGCATTGGCGGCGGCACAAGCCCAAGCACTCCCAAATGGCGGCGGTTATAACCCCGGCGTGGGTTACTACAATCCAGGCGGGGCGACGGGCGGTCAAGCCTACGGCAACGTGCAGCTTTGTGGTGCGCCACCGTATGTATACCCCTGCTCATACGGTGGCGGTGGACAGCAGAGCCCATACGGGCAACAGTATCAGCAACAACCTGAAGCGAACGCAGCTCAGCAGCAGCAGACTTTTGGTCTGAATGATGGCGCGCCCGCAGCGACATTCTCTCGCCAGCAAGGCAACTTTATCGATCAGTCGCCTTCTACCACCACCGGAGGGACTGGAAACACTGCCGGCCCGATCACGGCAGGCCCTCCCGCGTATAGCGGTTCATACGACGGCGGGACCTATACGCGCGCAGACATTATGAACCCGAACTCGTCTTTTTATTCGGGCGAGGCGAGGGGAAATAATGTTCGTCAGACACAGATCCGCAATGCCGCATATCAGGTTGGTATCAAAGCAGGCTTTGCTGCCGAAGCTCAGAGGATCAACAATTCTCTTCTGAAATATCGGTATTCGATGGATCAGAAGTTTGATTTCCGGTCTTTGTTGGAAGCAAGCGGCGCAATCGTTCCTCCCGTCATCACGACTGTGACAGATGTTATCGAGCGCCGTTCGGCAACGTACCTGTATCTCACGACCGGCGCGTACCAGATCGTGCAACCAGCTTACGTGACAGTAAAAGAACCCGCTTGGCAGGATTACATGATGCTGGACGGTGGCGGCCCGACACCCCCAAGTGGCATCAAAGTTAAGGATGGTGCAGACAAATCCGTTTGGGCTGAAGCTGCTCGCAATGGATGGGAGAGGGGCGTCAAGGAAGCTCGCGCTCAGTTTACGGCTGGCCTAGATCGGCTCGTTCGCGACTATAATGGAATGAAGACCTATCATCGCCTGGCCGACGAGGGCGCGGTGAGCTTGACCAAAGTCAACATCACCCACAAGGGCGGGGCGATTTATCTAAACGGTCGCAAAGCGGTTGGTGAGCGCATCAATGTCAAGCTCACCGTTCAACCAAAATTCAAGAGCACCAAGGCCGTAGCAGCCTCGCTTGAAAAGGACCGCCTGGAGAACAAAGCTCCACGAGGCCGGTAATCATGCTGAAGCTTCATGAGAGATACGGAACCTGGCTCGGTGGCGTCGAAAACTCAGGTATCCGCCTTGACCAGAAGGAAGACCTCCGCGCCCTGCTGACGACGGCGGTCAGAAACACTGTCAGTGACATTTTCATCCAGACTGGTAAGCCGGTCATGGTCTCCCTTCACGGCAAGATGATCGGCATTACCAACCCGGTCAAAAAGAGCGTGATGGAAAACGTCATGCGTTGGATCACGAACCAAGACTCTGTTGTCGCGCGGCTTCAGTCAGGGAACGATTTCGACTCCGCGTTTTCGATTGATGATACAGAGCGGGTCGATGATGACGGCTATCCAATCAAGCATCGTTTTCGCCTCAACCTCACAGCCAACTATTTTGATGGGGATCTCGGTTATCAGGCCTCACTTCGATACATCCCGTCAAATCCGCCCACATTCGAAACAGTGGGCTTGGAAAAGGAAATCATCCCTCATCTCGACAGTGGTATGGGCTCCGTAATTTTTGCGGGTGAAACTGGTTCAGGCAAAACCAGCACTATTGCTGCTGCCATCATGGACGTTCTGGCCGGCAACACGACGATGAAGGGCAACATCCTAACGTATGAGGCCCCAATCGAGTACACATTCGATCATGTGCCGTCAGCGACATGTATCATCTCTCAGACCGAAATCGGGCTTCATCTCCCCTCCTTCGCCGCTGGTGTGCGCAATTCGCTACGCCGCAAGCCTGGTCTCATTCTGATTGGAGAACTTCGCGATGCTGAGACAATCTCGGCATCTGTAGAGGCCGCTAACAATGGCCATCCCATCTACACGACAACCCATGCCAACAGCACGGATCTTACCTTCAAACGCCTGTTCGAGAAGTTTCCTTCGGAATATCAGAGCCAGGCATTTTTCTCCATTCTAGCTACCACCAACATGATCGTGGCTCAGCGCCTAGTACCCCGGAAAGATCATCCAGAGAGATATGTTTGTCTGCGCGAGTGGATAGTCATCGACAACGACATTCGTCGTGTTCTTGAAGAGGCCGGGCCAAGCAAATACGACCGGGTCATGCGCAAACTGCTAGACAGCGGGGAGCTTGGCGACAAGGGACGTTCGATCAAGAAAACTGTCGAGATGCGGTGGCGCGAAGGAATTATCAGCGACGAAACGGCTCTGTGGGTGCTTCGTAATTTCGGCTACCACCGCGTCAAGATTGAGGATCTACACTGATGTGGTCGAGGCGCGCTTTCCTTTCGGGCCTTGCTGCATCTGCATATGCGGCTGCTGATCATGCATTCGGCGCATCTCAGGCGGAGACAAAGGAAACTCGTCGAGCAGTGGAAGCCGTAATGACTGACTACGGTAATCCTAACGACGTTCGAGCATACCTTAAAAACAATCCAGTTGGATTTGATCGCCTCTGGCTCAGGCGACCGTCTGGCGAGGAGATCATCGCGCTGTATCGAGACTACCGTCTCGGCCTTGCAATCGTTCCCTCTCAATGTTTGAACCTCTCGTATTTTTGGCGTGACGTGAACGATAGGAATGTTGGAGTCACCGTCGCGGTTGGCCTCTTCGATGTTCTCTCACGTATGCAGGTCTCGCTATCGACTATGGCCGGCACTCCAGTGCCGTTCATCTTGAACAGTGGCTATCGAACACCTGAGCACAACGCAAAGCTTGAAGGCGCAGCCGTTGCCTCGGAGCATTTGAACGCAAGGGCAAGCGATCTAGGTGTGCCAGGCTTCGCCCCGCCAATCGTTGCAAATTCCGGCAGCATGCTCGGCGCTGGCGGAATCGGCGTCTACCCGAGTTTCACGCATGTCGATGTCGGCGCACCTGGTCGTCGTTGGAGAGGATGAACATGATCGATTATCGTTGGTCAAAGCTATCGCCTAATTTTTTCGGCCTTCACCCATCATTCCTCATTTTCTTCCCACTATGGCTCGGAGCGGTTTCGACCAGCAGTGGATTAGGCTACATCGTCTTCATCGCAGCACTTCTCTATATCGTGTACCTGGTGCTCGCAGGACGTAGACAGCTTGGCCCTCTCGAATACACGAACTACCTATGGTGCCGGTTCGTGCTCGGCTTTGAATGGCGCGTCCGCGAATGGTAGAAAGGCTCGACAAAAGATCCGACATGGTTGTTGCTGCCGAGTTGATGCTCCGCCAGTTCTTTGGGCGGAAATCGGCAGATAGCAGCGTGAAGCAAGCTCAAGACGAGATCACCAGGCAGATCCTTAAGTTCATAGGTGGTGACGACGCGGAGCGGGACTTCGTTCGGTCTGAGATTTCCTTGCACAGCGACAAGGGCGTGTCGCCAATATGGCTGTCATCCGAGTTCACTCTTCCCCTATTCGCGCTCGCTGCAGAAGATCTGTGTGATCTCCTTTCGCCAAGCGGAAAGGGCTTTATTCGGTGCGATGTGGCAGCGGATGAGGACGCATTTTTCGGCCTCAAGCTCGTGTCTGTTACCTCTGAGGAACTGTCGGAAACGAGAAATCACGAGTTCGACCTCTACGCTTTGGCCGGCACGAAACGCTACCTGGATAGCGCGGCCGGAATGCGCAGCGTTCACGACCTGGTGGCGAAGAGATTGGCGGCACTGAACACGAAACCTTGGTAGAGGGCAGAAGTATGGATACGCACGTCGATGAAGTCGCCGGGGCTCGACAGGCACCACCGCAGAATTTGGAAACCAAAATCGCGCTGGTTCGCCGCCTGTTCCCCAAAGTCGATGCCGAACCGTTCGCAGCGAAGATCGCCTCGATCGATGAAGCTAAAAACGGACGGGTCATCCTTCATTTTCACGAAGACGACCGGCTCGACGTTGAACCTCAAAAAGAACGTGTCAGACAATTTGGGTTCGGTGCTCAAGCAAAAGCGTTGGGCATGGCAATTGCAGATTCAACACTTGCCCGATTTTTCCAGCATCCCGACGATGATTGGGGCAGGGCGAAAAGTCCTTCAAAGCCGATCAAACTTGCCCCACTTACCCGCGCGGAATGCCAAGCCCTCGCCGAGAAATGGCAAGCAACAGGTTTCACCGATATTTCGATCTCTAAGAGGGGCGTCCTCGTGGAGATTGAGAGCCGGTCCTGGCTGCTTGATCGCGGGGATGAGGCGATGCTCCAGGGAGAAACTTCAGACAAGGCTATCACAGCGCTGATGTTGAAGGCATCCCGCGACTGGAACAACAGGATCGAGTTAATTGGAACCGAAGACTATAAGGCACGAGCTTGGAAGATCGCCCAGGAGACCGGGGTGACCGTGGTCGGCTACGAACCGCCCGCAAGCCTCGAAATTGGGGGTAAAAACCCGCAAGCCGGACCAGAAAACGTGCCCAATGTCTCCCAAACTGAATTAGATCAGAAACAATCCAACAACGTTGAGACACAAAAGGTTGAACGTCCTGATGTAACAACAATGACGGGAAAATCAGTTGTCACTACTATCGTGACCGGAAGCACAGCGATAAAATCAGCTCCGAGTTTGGCATTGAGCGATATTGTGGCCGCAGCGAACGACGATTCATACGATGAAGCTCCGTTCAACGATGACGGGCCGTCCATCTGAACGCTCATTTATGTCATTTGTGGCTATTTTGTACGCATCACATCATTGACATGCGATGGTTTGACATGATTATCGTAGAGGTCGTGCATAGTTTTGCGCGACTAATCTAATTGTTTGCGAACCACAATTATCTAGGATTGATGTCATGGCTCTTTCTGTACGCGACTTCAGGACCAGGCAAGGCTTTGGACCAGTTAATCTGGGAAACGTCCACGTTAAGGTGGAGGATTATCTCAGAGATCAACAGGGTCGGGCGTATGCTGTGCAAGGCACAAACCTAAAAGACGGTTCAGAGGTCGTCATTCGGCTTGCTGACCCTGATCGTTTTGCGAAGCTGTACCTAAATCCCAACGAAGATCTCGCTCTCCGCGTCAAGCAGGCCGAAGAGCAAATAGCAAGGCGCACAACGATGCGTGAGATCGGAGCGGCGCGCGGGAACAAAGCGGTGCCTATCGACGGGGTTATCTCCATTTCCAACGTTCGGCCGGATCTGGAAAACGGTGAGCTTTACGGCCGTTGGCCGAATGCGGTGGTAACTGATCCTGAAAAGGAAGTTGCTATTCCGGCCACATTCGAGGTTCGTACCACCCTCGCAAAGCATGACGGTAAAGAATTTAAGACAGCGTTCATCCAGGCATATTTCCCGAAATCGGCTCTTCCTTCAGAGGAGGTCAATCGGGCAGCTCTTGATAAAATGCTGAGCGGTAGGCTACTCGACACGGGTGCCGACATGCGGACGAATATTGCGGTAACCGTCAAACTGGAAGACGAGACCGGAACTTACGCGTTTCGGCCGAAGATGACGCAAGATGCGTCCGGGGCGTACACCACGACGAAAGACGTTGAGACCGCTTTGTCGGGCAAGATAACCCGACTTAATGAAGCGGTCGCAGCAGTCGCTGTTGCAGCGAAAGCGGGCATACCGTTCGAAAATTTGCATATCGAGCTGCCGAACCAGGTTGGCGATAAACATGATGCGCTTCGGAGCCTCTACGAAAGTGTAGCCGATGGCTCGACACCGGCTACGTTTATCCCCGGTGCTACACTGCAACCATCTCGGTTCATGGTTGATGCCGTACTCGGCCGTAAGGTGGATCAAAACGGCAACGTCTCAAACGTTCGCACGCCTGAACAAGACTTGGTGGATCGCGGTTTCGTCAACGGCATGCTCGGTGTTCGCTACATCTCCAACGAGACCGGTGAAATCGTTTCACCGGTCGTTAAGGCGATGTTCCCTGATGGAAAGCTGCAAAAAAAGGAGAGCGAATATTTTGTTCGTCACGACTTAGCGGCTGTCGGGTATGAAACCTTCTTGGCCACACATTCTCCTTCGTCGGAAGACACTCCCAGGCTAGGCCATATTGAGCCTGCAAGACAGCCATCTGAAGATCGTCAACCGCCAGCGACTGACAACGATTATGCGGTCGATGAAGAAAACGATCACATCTATTCCGATCCAGCCCCTGATTTTTAAGGGGTATCAGCATGAGCGACCAAGCTAAGGTTTTCATGCCCGAATTTCGGACCGAAGGCTTTGGGGCGGCAATCTTGTCGTCCCGACTTTCCGGGGTCGGGAAAAGCGTCGGATTTTTGTATTTCGAAGAGCGTACTGATCCTCGTATCAAGCGCCTCTCACAGGTTCTTCAACGAAATAACCTCCAGGTAATCCGCGAAGGTACTCTTGGTACCGGTCATGCTGTGTTTCTGCCACCCGGCCTTCACCTTGGCCGTCGCCAGTGGGCTGCATTGGGCGTGCCAGAATTTCGCCTCCAGACACAGCAGTTTTACCACGATTTGTCGTCTCCTGCGTCTCTGAAACAACTCCAAGACCGTGCTTTTGCTGATCTCGGCGTCAAGCCAGAGAATGTCGCAGCTCGCCGGATAGCATCAAACAGGTACATGCAGGATGTATTTGACGGCATTCTCGGCCGCGCAATCGTCCAGAATGGCACCTGGCATGCGGAGTGGGAGCCAGGTAAAGACGGACGCAGAAAGGGGGAGGCTCGACCTGACTCCTTCATGCGCGGCATCACTGCTGAATCCTTTTCCGGTTCGGCTCGCGGCATCGCTATGATGATCGCGAATGGTGAGAAATTCGACAATCCGCGAATGAATTTGCTGTACTCCGCGATCATCGCGAGTGCGCCGCACCTTTCCGATACGCCTGGATTTCGACGCCTAGACCTCAATGAAGAGGTGGAGGGGCAACTCGCAACTCTGATAACTCCTGTCGGCCGACGCGCTGATAACATCCACGATTTCAATATTAGCCTCGATTCCAACCTCGCCGCTCATCAGGAGCGCAATGGCACTCGGCTCAAGCTACAGCAATTTTCGACTCCATTTCCAATCGCGCGATCGGCCTTCGATGTCCTTTTGCCTCAAGATGGTGACCGACTTCTTGAACCGACGATTGGCAACGGTACGCTCGTGTCGTCATTCCTTGGCCGGAACATCGATATCACTGGCGTAGAGCTTGATCCCGCTCGTGCGGGGCGGTCTGGCAGGCTTCTTGAGAGCGCAACTGTCATCGAAGGTGACTTCGTCAAGGAGGCTGCGAGCCTCGGCCTCGACTTCGATATGTTTGTTGCGAACCCGCCGTTCGAAAACCTTGAGACGAACCAGCTCGTTCACGACAGGCTTGGGTCTCGAATGACGCTTCGTCGTCTCGACCACCAAATTGCGTATGAAGGTCTCCAGCGCTTGAAGCCCGAGGGTAGGGCGTTTCTTGTTTTGCCGGGCGATATGATCACCAACGGGGCGCTCGACGGCGCCAGGCGGTTTTGGGACAATTACCTGCGACAGACCTATCACGTTGCTGGATCTGCTTGTGTTGACGGGCGGCTATACCGGAAGATGGGTGCTGAATTTCCGGTCCTTCTTTACGCCCTTGGTCCGATGCGGGATGTTCCGCTGTCAACCGAAGAGCTACGAGACCTCGAGGTTGAAGCCCTTCCTTTATTGGTCACGCATGATGAACTTCTATCGTGGGCAGACGTAACCCGCGAGCGGATGATTGAGCTGACGGGTCTCCCTTCGACCGAGCCGGGATATACCGATCAGGGCCGGGTCCAGCGGGAGCCGGCTGCTGCCGTGGCCAGCAGGCCGTCATCGCCGCCAGTCGCATCATTGCCAAAGCATGGCAATGATGCTTCGGACGGCGCGGTTGCATCCGAATATCCAGGAACGCCAAGCAAGACTGCGGGTAAACCACGGTCGCAAACGGCGCAACCGGCTGGTTCAGCAGTTGAACCGAACGAAATACCGGAAGCTGTAGCGGACCCGGCTCCCATACCACCGGATGGTCAAGAGCCGACAGCTTCCGGTATTCCGGCGACAGCGATTACATTGGTTGATGACACTGAAGACGACGTGTTCGTCAGGTCATATGAGCCGTTTTCGAACTGCGGCGAAGCACAGACGAAAATCCAGAAGAGCTTGCAGGGGCTTACATATCGGGCACTGATCGACGTTGAGGCAAAGCACGGTGATGTTGACGATTTCGTTGCCAGCAAGCTCAACATTCCGGTTTCCGAACTCGGGAAGCGGTTCAGCCCTGAACAAGTGGATGGTGCAGCTCTCGCCTTTGCTCGTAAGATGGAGGGACGAGGCTTTCTTTTTGCTGATCTCATGGGCGTCGGTAAAGGCCGCGAGCTTGGTATGATGGCAATGGCAGCTTTTGCCGAGGATCGACCTGTGATCTTCTGGTCTGAGCAGCCGAACCTATTCACCGATTTCGTCGCCCGCGATCTTTGCGACGTTTACGCGACCTCCGCTGATGAGATGAAGAAGCAGGGTCACATTCGCCCGTTCATCTTCAATCAGAGTCCGGACGCGGCGATCCGCGACGAACATGGTAAGCCACTTTACGGCGTTGGTGACACAAAAACAGCAAAACGAGATGGGATCTCGACGGACCACAACATGGTTCTGGCGACATACAGCCAGGTCCAGACCGTTAACGGGATCTGGAAAGTCGATGCGATCCTTGAGTGGGCTCGCGGCCAAGCACAGCTTGGGAAGAAACCCGAACTTATTCTCGATGAAGTGCATAAGGCTGCGGGAGAGGCTTCTAATACAGGCGTTCAGATCGAACGCCTGGTAGACGGCATCAAACATCTCGGCGGAACAATCACATATAGCTCTGCCACACCCCTTAAATCCGGCAAGAACATTAGAATTTACTCTCCGATCCTACCGGATACGGGAATGGATGCGGCATCTCTTACGGCATTGATTGAGGGCAATCCTCTCGCTCTTCAGGAGGTTTTGTCAGGTGAGATGGCCCGCATGGGCACCATGATTTCACGGGAGGTGGATAGCTCCGGGGCGATCCGCACATTTGTATCCCTCGAAGAGCTGGACCCAACGAGGCATGCGACAATTGTCCAAGCCGTGGATCGGGCAGCGATGCTCTTACGGGAGCTGGTCGAAATGGCTCCCGAGATCGATCGCGCGGCGGCATTGATGGGGTCTCGTTACTCTGGGGGCGGGGGCGGTGCGGCGGCAAAGGTCAACGTCCAAACCACCTCACCTGTTGCTCAGTTTCATACATTCTCACAGTATCTGATGGTCGCGGTGAAATCCGTCTATGACCAAGATCTCATTCTTGATGCGATCGCTGCCGGCACGAAGCCGGTGGTCGTGGTAGAGAACACTGGCAAAGAGGTACTGTCCCGTCTTGCCAACAGGATAGGCGAAACTCAAATCGAAGATGGTCTTGTCGCAAAGGTGATATCGCGGTTGCCGAATATCGGCGATGTGCTGATCGAGAATGCTTCAAAGCTGCTTGATGTTAAGATTACCGATCCCACCGGAAATGAGATCCACCTACGCCTGGAGGAATATGAGGCGTGGCTGGATAGGTTCACTGAGAATGTCGAAGCTGCGAGGCTCGATCTACTGACTCTCGATCCTATCGACAGGATCAAGGCATTTGCCGCAAAGCATGATCTTTCCGTGGGGGAAATTACAAAACGCTCGCTCGAAGCCGAGCCACGACCAGACGGCAGCTATGCAGTGGTTTCCCGCAAGATCGTGGACAAACGCGAAATCATCCGCGACTTCAACAATGGTGATGTTGATATCGTCGTTATGAACCGTTCAGCGGCCTCCGGTGTGTCCATGCATGCTTCACCATCAGTTGGTGTAGACCTCCGGCCACGCCGCATGATCAAACTACAACTTCAATCTGAGATTACGGCGGAGCGTCAGATTGACGGTCGTATCCAGCGTTACGGACAGGTCCACGATGGCCAGTATGTGGTGCCGATGTCAGGCTTTGCAGCCGACGACAGGCTCTGCCAGCTTTTTAACCGCAAGAACCGATCGTTAACAGCAACATCAAACGCGACGCGTGAAAACCGCTCAAATATTGATGAGGCTGCCGATCTAATGAACCCGGTGGGCGAGGGGGCAGTCCGACAATATCTTAATGAGAACCCTCATATCGCCGTCCAGCTCGATCTGCCCATTCCGAATGAAGGCGGCGGTTCGGAGATCGACAGTTATGCACGCCGCTTAATGGGTCGGCTCGTTTGCTTGCCGATCAAGATGCAGGAGACGGTGCTTTCGGAGATCGACACCCTGTTCCGAATGCACATCGACGCTCTCGATGCGCGCGGGCTTAACCCGCTCAAGCTCAATCAGCATGACTGGAAGGCGACGCTTGAGCCTGTGGCCACGCTGATTGCAGGTAATGACGCCGCTGACAGCATGGGTAAACGACCTCTCAACCTGGTGAAGCTGAAATACCAGGAAACCGTCGAACCTCTGTCATTCGCAACGATCGAGGATCATCTTGAACGTGGTGAGCGGAATCTGGTCGATGAGGAAATGGGGCGGTATGTATCGCCCTCCGAAATGATTGGCCAGCTGTTCAAGCTCTCGGGGGAGCCCGAGTGGTCCGCCGCCGCATGGGACCGGACTATGAATCGGCGATCGGAAGATCGCTCTCTGGGGCTCGATGAGATCTCTAACGAGGAAGCTTCGGCAATTTGGCAGCGCCGAGCCACTATCGATCTGTCAAAAGCCTCGGTGAACGAAAAAAGGATCATTCGCGCAATTTCCTATGCAGATTTCGTTCAGGCGAATATCGAGATGCTCGAACCCGGCAATTTTGTCCAGTTCGACACGACATTGTTTCCTGCAATGAAGGATAGCCGCATAGCGTTGGAAATGGCGCGGGTTCTCGATAAGGAAATCCGCTTCGTGCCTGGGCTGATCACGCGTGTGCAATTTAGGCCGACCGATCCTCTAAACCTCAGTGCCTGGAAGCTTGACGTAGCGTCGCCTGGGCAAACCCACGTCGACACGGTAGGCCTAACGGGTGCCTTCGGCGTGCTGGCCGACATGACCTCGGAGGAGCGCAAGGAGGCATTCCCAGGCCATGAAACTCCACGGTACGCTTTTACGGTGAGTGCGATCGGCGTTTACGGTGAGTTTTTGGATAGCAAACCTGAATACGCGAGCCAACATCTCACACCCTATATCTATGGGGACCGCCATGCGGCCAACATCGCCGATATCAAAATTCCGCGGTACCTCGAAAATCCTATCCAATACCTTTCGACGCGGAACGAGGGCTTCCGTGACTTCATAAGACACGCCTTCGATGACGCGCCTGCCGGGCAAGTGAAACGTGAGCGCTATGCTCTCGATGGTAACATGTTCCAAGCTGTGAAGATCAGCCAGGGCAAACAACGCCTTGGTGAAAAGGCCATCTATACGACCTCATCCGGCGAAGTACGTCATGGCGTCATTCTCAAAAATGAAAACGTGTCGAAGCTGATCGGAAAGCTCGAAAGTAACGTTGCCGCCCTTTCGGTGCCGCTCGATAAGACGCATCCAGAGTTGATTCAATCTTTCATAGATGTGTATCGCCGGATCTCAACTCTCAACGATCTTGGCTATGCTTACTCGAACTATGGGCAGATCGATTCGAGAGCGCGCGAATATCTCGTCAATGACTTAGCAACGCTGTTTTCCGATGGCTTGGATACTCCAGGCGTCTACGATTACGCCGATAAGCATCTGCTCAGCATCGTCAACGACATGCGTAAGGCCATGTCATCGAAGGCGGTAAGCGAGGTTTATGTGGGATCGGATGTATTTATCGAGGCCGGCACGGACATCTCGAAAACACAGACCATCGAGCGGGAATGTTTCCAAGACACTCATAAGAAATGGGTTGAAGTCAAAACGGGCTTTTCGCCTCTCGGCCTCGCTACCCATGCGAAGGGCATCGGGGGTGACGACCTACATCTTGTCTTTGCCGGTTCAACCTCGGTCCTCCTCTTCCATAAGAAATCAGAACTGGTCGCGAAAGCGGGCGGAGATATGGAGCTGCTGGATCGTGGTACCAACAAAATCGACAAAGCGAAACTGACCAAGGGCGTGCTTGCGACTTCATCTTTCCGCACCGAAGACGTTGCTCGTCTCCTACACGTCGTTGCGAAGGAGTCCAGCAGCAACATTATGGTTCGAGGTCCAATTGCTGGTGTTCAGGGCGCTCTGACGCTCCACCACGCGAAGGCTCACGAGTTTGCGGTAGATCTCGCTCTGAAGAACGGAAACCGGCGTCTTGAAATGTGAAATTAACAGAATTGTCAGCTTATTTGACGAATACACCAAAATGGATGTACGGTTGCACGAGAATCGGATCAGTGCGCGATTCTCGTGGGCCATTGTCCGCGCTACACAGGGAAATAGCAACCGAAGCAAATTGAATATGAACAAGGGCTTGAAACGCGAAAAGGCCCGTCTCTCGACAAGGCCTTTTCCGATGATTGCAAGTCTGAAAGCTAACTTGCCGAACTAAACAGGGTTTCTGACGCTCCTGCAGGGTTCTGGTCAACCGATCTCTCGGTTAACGCAGTTGATGGTTTAAATACCATTTCTGCGAACGGGAGACAAGTGCTTTCTAGCTATTTGCAGTCGAACGGCCCTCTCTTGGAGAGACCAGAGGACATGACAAAAGCACACACCGCAATGCAGCATGCACAGCCGACAACTATGAACGGATTGATTGGTGATATTGAAGAACGTCTCAAGCGTATAGTCGGAGCAACACGCTCGAATAACCTATCGCGTTCAAGCCGTTTAAGCCCATCGACCTACATGGAAGCTTGCTACAGCGCTTCTGACCGTTATCGCAGCGAGGACCGCGCGAAACATTACGAGTTCCTAGACTTCATTCATCGCATTCGCTGCGCCATCAATGCATTCGCTTCTAGGATGCAGGCGGCAGCTTGCGAGCGGACCTATCTTTCGGCCCTTATCGACGTGATGGTCCTTCGTCCTTCAGCGGTACTGCGGGGCAACTATCACGTCAGGTTGTCAGCAAGGGAGGCGGAAGAGTACGTTTGCCTCTCCGCTTCGTCCTGCACCGCCGCTCGGCGCGGCCTAGTCGAAAAAGGCCTTATCTCGATCGAAGGAGATCAGGTAGATTTGTCGCCGTTTATCGAAGCACTTCAGCCTTTGTTCGAGCCGGTAGAACAAGAGAAAAGAGGGGCGGAAAAATCAGTTTCCCTCCCGAAGGATCAAGCACCTCTGCCAAAAAACAAGGACCTTCCCCTAACAGTTAATGTTCCTTTTAAAAAAGAAACAATAACAATGTTTGGCAGCGAGGATTTGTTTTCCCGCGAGGCAGTTAAGGAAACGATCGCTCTTTCACCGAAACTTCAAAAAGCCATTGAGGATCTGCTCGGATGCGATTACCGCGATGCTCCAGACGATGAGATCGTCAAAGTTCTTCGCGCTGCGGCTATAAATCTTCTGCCCGTTGGGTACGACAACGGCCGTGCTTGGGATCGTGGTATCAGACATCATGGGCTCCGGACGCTGGCGATCCTCGTCGCCGCACTCGAAAGCACCGGCATAAGCCATCGCGGAAAGTGGTTTTGGGGACTTGTGAAACGAGAAACCGTAGACGTTTCATCAAATCTCAGAAAGTTGGTCTCTGCTCGCGACGAAAAAACAAATGCTCAAGCGTCGGCTGCTACTGCTATCGTCAAGCGAGAGGTGCGAACCGCTACCAACGAACGCCATGCAGAAATTTGTAAGATCGCACTCAGCGCCATGGACGAGCTAAAGGCATCTGGCAAGGTAGAAGCTGACGAATATTTCTGGATGACCGCTCCGAGTAAATTCCAGATCAAGGTTGAAGATAACGTTGTTAAAATAGCTATACGTCAATCAACGCGGAGTGACGATAAATCAACGTTGCGTATTATCGCAGAGGCTGTTGCTAAACGTGTCGGTCACACAAAAACAATCTATGATTTCGGTGCATTTGCTGGTATCGACTCCTTGTCAGCGTTCAGATGATCGATTTGAAATGGATTTGCTTGGATGAGCACCGTAGACGAGACGACAAACACGGTACTGCACGCACCGCTGATTGAATTGTTGTCGCATCGTGGTGATGATAAGCTGCGGACAACGCGTCGGGTAAACGCGTTCCTGGCTGTTTTTATGGATATTGAAGTTACTAAGCTTTCTGAGGCTATCAGGTCTCGAAAGGACAAAGCGGACGGATAGGAGAGGGTGATGGTGGGATACCGTGGTGTGGTGCTTGGTGGTGGCTTGCTTTTTGCGGCTGCATTCGGTGGTGCTTCGGAAAGTTTTGCGGCTGCGTGCGGCGTTGAGCAGGCGGCGCAGGCCGCTCTACAGCGGCGTCTGGCGGTTATAGACGCGGCAAAGGTCAACCCGTCTGAGTTTTTTACTGGCGCGAATTCTTGTATCAGCCCCGATCTTCTGAAGAGTTTTGACCTATCGGCCATGATCCCCGACCTTGCGGGGTTCCTCTCGGGTGGCATCCAGGGGATCGCTCAGCAGGCCATCAACCAGGCCAAGCAGAAAGCCTGCGATATTTTGAACGAACAGGTCAATGGCGTGATTGGTAAAATCAATGACACGACATCCTCGTTTAATTCGGGGCTTACCGGCGATCTGGCCGGTATTCTCGGAAGCTCGTTTTCGATCAGTGCTCCGTCAGGTGCCAATTACGGCTCTTACGATCTGTCGTCCCTTGGTGACGGCTTTGACTTCAACGGCCTTCAGGGTGCCGTGAACAACGTCGGGAGCAGCATTAACACTACCGTTTCCGAAGGTGCCAGCTCGGTCGTTACGACGATGGACAATGCGGCTCAAAGCGCTGGCAGCGCCGCCTCGGCCGTCGAAGCTGAAATACCGAATGTAACCGTGACGCCGAACAACGGCACAAGCGGTGGCGCGAGCTGGCTGAAGGATTGATTGGAGTAGACTTTATGCGGAAGTTGATATCCTCGGCTCTGTTTTCTGCTGGTGTGGTGTTTGCCGCGCCTGCCTTGGCGGCTGGCGACCAGAGCGGGATCATCACCTGGCAGACGTTTTTCCAACAACTGCTCTCTTCGGTGAAAATCGACACCGCGCAGACCAACACCAGTAGCCAACAGGTCGCAAACACCTCACAGAAATCGGGTGAGGCGAAGATCAGCTCTGTTTTGCAGAGCCGGGTGAATATGAAAATGGCTGAGGCGAAATCACGTTATAACTACGAGACCGGCCAAGGTTACAATGCGTGCATGATCTCTGTTGGCATGTCTGACATCGCCAAGGCGCGTGAGGAACGGGTTCAGCATGGCAAGAGCGTCGGCTCGCGCGACAGCGCCTGGCTCGCTGAGGGGAATGGAAACACGGAAGACACTCTCAGCTCTATGATCGCGCTCCGCAAGGAAGTCTATTGCTCCGATCAGGAGAAAGAAGATCTCGGCCCCTACTGCCAGACCTCATTGAACGGCTACGACGCCGGTAACACGGATGCGTCGGTATGGCTTGCACATCGCGGATATGGTGCCGAAGAAGCCATGACGGGCATGGATTACGTGGACACGGTAGCACCTCTTCCAACCGTGCCGGAAAAAGGCACGACACGCTCTGATCTGGCTCTTCAGAGAGCTGAAGCAATTCGATCCGGCGTGATGCGGAACGCCGCCCGGACAACCCTGCAGAACATCATTTTGGACGGCATGTCCGGTACATCAGCGACGGAGTGAAAAAATGAAAAGCATTGCAAAGCTCTTCGGATTTACGGGTCTCGCTTCGGCACTTATGGCCAGCTCAGCACTTGCTCAGTCATGCCTGGTGACCGGGGTGCCAGTCGTGAACGCTCGAACCGCCTTACTCGGCCAGACTGTGACGGCGTATATGGCAGCGGGTACAGCGCAGTTGATCGCCCTCCATGAATACCAGACTGAGATGCTGATCAGTGCCTTGAAGACGGGCGTGGCGCAGACAGCGTCAAGCAATGACCAGATATCCACGACGGTCGTAAAATCCAATGAAGCGACCGCTTCGGCATATGTATCCAGCGACCAGGCCATGCAGATCATGGAAGAGTCTGACCGCTACCAATCGCTCGGCTATGATTCGTGTGGCGTGCAGTCCACCATGGAAACTTTCCACAGCGCTTACAAAAGCACATTCACAGCCGGTCCTGCCTATACAGGCAGCGTCAAAGCGAAACCAGGCGTCATTGCAGATCCAAAGGCCTATTATTCTGATATCCTCAACGGCTCAAATCTGAGCGCGCAGGCTCTTTTCAACGGGGACACGGCGGCTGCGTCCGAATACATGAACGCTGTCATGGGACCGCCGGACACGATCGAGAAGTCTCAAGCCGAAGCGGCGACAGGCGGCATCTTCTTGCAGGAAAAGCTAAACCGCGATGCCCGTAAATCGGTTGCCTTGCGGGCCATGGATGAGATTGCAAAAGAAAATGCACCAAATGGGGCCAAGGCTGCGCTGGACGGTGTAATTGAAGGGTATATCGGCGACGATGGCGGGGAGAAATGGGCCGCGTCGATGGCCGGTAGCCATGAGCGGGGCATCCTGCTGGATGCAGTACGCATTGAAGCTGCCAACCTCGCGTCCCTCGCCTACGAGATCCGGCAACAACAGCGGACAGAGATGGTCACCGCGACCTATGCGCTATCGCGCGCTGAAAAGCTGATTGGGGCGAATGGCAAGTCGAGACCCGCCATCATGCTGCCTGGCAATCAGCAGGCATCGAAATAAGGGGAGACGCATGCACAAGCTATCTAAACTGGCGGCTTCGACTGCCTTCGCAATAGCCACATTGCCTTTCGTCACCGTGGAGGAGGCCGCTGCTGGCGGCGGCTTTTGTCCGATTGCCCCCGATGCCGCTTGGACATCCGTCCACGACACAACGACAACGGCGCTTAACGCCGCCTTCGACACGAACAAAAACCTGATTTTGCAACAGATGACGTTCGCTTATCAGCGCATGATGAGCGCGGTTAAGGTCGACACCAGTCAGCAGAATGTCGATGGCCAGAAGGTATCGCAGGCCATTCAGAAGTCGGACGAGGCGTTAGCCAGCACGATGACGCAGACCGATGTGAACAAGCAGATTACACAGGCGCACGCTGATTTCGGTCCTGATGGGCAATCTGTGAATGCCTGCGAGACGGCTGTTCTGATCGATGAGGCCTCCAGCGCAATGTCGGTCTACAAGAACTCGGCAAGGGAATACATGACTCCAGAGCGTGTTTATGCAGCACCTGGCTCGACAAAAACACCGCAGGAAGCGATCCAAGATACGCTCGCCAAGCATCGCCAGAAATACTGCACTGCATCAGAGGCGGCAGCGGGCCTATGCAGCGGAGCCGGCAGTGAGCCAGCCGCTGACGTTGAAGTAGCGACAATCTTGAATGCCTCGGCTTCAGCGGACGCTAAGGACGCTTTCATCAATAACCTTGTGGGATTGCCGCTTGCGAAACCAACTGCGCAGGAAGCCTCCACGGCGCGAGGCTCCATTCTGATGATCGAGTCGATGCGCGCGGAGGCCGTGAGATCACCGGCAATGGTGTCGATCGCGGCGATCCGTGCAATGAATGAGGGCGGCGGCGGAGCTGATGCCGATGGTTCTTCGTTCAATGCATCGCTCGATGCACTCATGGACACATATGGTGGCGGCAGCGGCTACAACGCCTGGTACACAGAGCTTGCCACCAAGAACGAGCGAGGGCTGATGCAGGAGCTGAACAAGCTTCGGGCTCTCAGCATCAAAATGAGGACATTCCGATCGGAGAGCAATTCCCGCATTGCCGCGACCATGGCAGCAGTTCTCGCCCTAGATGCGGATCAGAGGTAATTCACTATGGCGAAACTTTCCAAAAGCCTCTTTGCCGGCGATCCGGCTCCCGATTTTGAAGCTGGCGACGATTTTGCACAGCACGTTTTTGCGGAAGAGACATCCACTGAAGGCTCGCCTCATGCTCCAACCGCGTTTGAAAGGCTTGTCGCAATTTCTGAGCGGACATCAGGTGAGGCGCTTCCTGTTTCGAGGCCAATAAGCGCGCATGAGGTCGAGGACGATCTCGATGTCGTGCCAGGCAACGGGGAATAAAAGTTGGAAGTTGTTCGCGATAAAGAGCACGCCAAGCCGCTAGTTGATGCCCGTAGGCTGACGCGCAAAGCGAAGCCGCTGGTTGCGCCAGCCGATGCAATCTCTGCGATCCGGGAATCAAAGGTGATGACGGAAGATCAGGTTAACCAGCTTGAGCTTTGCCCCACCTTCCAAACGCAGGACTACGTCATCTTTCTCATCAATGACACCAGTGGGAATGAGCCCAAGCTCGTCCTTTGGGCATATGCGGAGAAATTGTCTGACAATTCAGGATTCTTGCTCTCCTACGGGTCAGGCAGCGCGAACACCGTCATGAAGATCCGCGCATGTGCCAAGCTCACGCTCGATCCCTCATTGCAAAATGCGCGATTTCAAGTTGCGTGCGAGCTGAATGATGACGGCGAGGAAGTGACGTTCAAGAACGATCTTCAAAATGAGCAGTTCGCCAGCTCGATGACCGAGATCGTCAACGTGGAAGGTGGCGGTAGGAGTCGCCTGGCTATCTCTTCAACGGAAGAGCATCTGCATGATGTGCACGATCAACCAAGCCAAGAAACTAGCGCGGCTGAAGTTGAAGAAGATTTTTCCGACGACGGCGGCGGAGACTGAGCTATGCAATGGTTTGACCTGAAAAATCTTGGAGCGAAGCTAGAGCGGTCACAGGAAGCGAGTGGAGCTTACTTTCTCAAATTGTCGTTCGAGAATACAGCCGAGGCATCGGCAATTATCGGCTCTGCACTTGAGGGATGGGTTGCCTCCGAGGAAAAGCCAGGCATCGAATTCAAAAACTACCGAGACTTCTCGAAGATCTCTACAATTGTTGCTGCCCTTGAGCCTTTCTTCGACCGGGATCAGGTGATCATGGCGAAGGTAGATGCGGGAAAGCTTCGCCAGGGGGAAGAGCTGCTTGGCTTCACGAACCCGATCGGGGCTGATCTTGTTCAGGCTCTCTATCCAAGCAAGGACACTGTCGCGCAGGATCTCGTTCGCATGCTCGATGGCGACAAGCGCAATAAGATCATTGCACGCGTGGTGGCGGCGCAGGACATCATGGGGATCACGCCCTCTGTCGTTCCCTTCGATGGTCGAGCTGTCGAGGTCTGGCACCAGTTAGCGTTACAAATCGGGTATTTTGACGCAACCGCAACCATGTCGGCGGCCATCTTGAGAGCCAAACTTGCTGGTGAGGTCTTCCGCCCTTTCCAGGAAGCGGTTCTCAACGCTGCGGAGATCGGCCGGGGCGTTCCGCACCTCGATCATCGGCTCGAATCCGATCAACGAGCTTTGAGGCTCGCTGAGCACCTACAGGAACAATACGCTCAGTTTGGTGATCGAGATCACGGTTGGGACGAGGCATATTTCTACCGCGGATTCACGCGGGCGATAGAAGCAAACTTCGCTGTTTGGGACGGGAAAGCCCTCGGATCGCCTCAAATTGAGCCGGAAAGCTATAGCGCGAAGTTTGTCGCCGACCCATCCATGCCGGGGAGCTGGAAAAGTGGCATTTTCATGCGCGTTTCCATGGCGATGGAAAAAGCCGCCGAGATGCTGAAGATACCTCCGCGAGATCTCTTCGCGGATAGGACCATTTTCCATCTAGGCAAACGCATTGGTGCCGATGATGCGCTTGGGTACCAGCGTGGCTTCCGCCCGAAGGTCGCGGGCGAACTCGTTTCGATGCGTACGATAAAGATGAGCCCCAGCGCTGCCGGCGTCGTCGTCCACGAAATGGGACATGCTATCGACCTTAGCCATCGTCATCACCTGAAGGTCGAGGACGCCGAAGCCATCCTTCTCGATGATACGGGCATTCGCCAGTATATCAACTGGCTGGTCGATCAAAACGCTCATGTCTCGGAGAAGCATGCTGCATATCTCAAGAGCCCGGTTGAGATGATCGCGCGGAGTTTTGAGGCAGCAATGGCCGATCATATGCGCAGATCCGGTGACAGCGATTTTGTTTCCGGTGGGGGGATTGTCGCCCTCAACGGTGGTTTCGACCACGCCCCCCATAGCGATTTGACAGAACGATTTGTGGCGGGCCTCGCAGAGGTCATTTCGCTAACGCGCAAGTACCGATTTGAAGCCTCAGAAGAGAAACGAGCCGGCGCATCGCTCTCGATGTGACGCGCCTACTTAGGGACGAACCGCCATGGCAGCAGGTGATCCAACCGAATCCGTATCCGAGATATTTGTTCCAGTTGACGGTGACTACGCCGTTTCAATTCTGGAGCGAATTTTCGGGAGTACGGTTTCATCGCTGATCGGCAGTAGTGACCCGGTGGCCGGGAAAGCGATTCTCACTACCGTGATCGGTACGTTCAACGTTGCTGTTCTTTTCTTCGCAACCGTTGTTGCGGCATATATGATGTACCAGCTTTTCCTTGATACAGCCCGCGATGGGGAAGCGGGTGGGCGAGAGACCAACCTAGCCGTGACCACTCTTCGCGCTGCTGGCGGCGCAGCTCTTCTCCTTCCTGTTTCAAGTGGGTTCTCCGTCATTCAGATCCTCGTGCTTCAGTTACTGCTTTGGGGATCAGGATTGGGCGACTACGTCTGGAAGGAAGTCGCCACACAGATGACGACCTCGGCGACATACACGGCGTCGAATACGAATAACGCTGACTCGTTCATGACGGCCAAAAAGATGTCCAGCGTTCTCGCGACAAGGACGGCCGGTTTCCTGTGCCGGCTGCACATGAACAAGATATCGAACACGTTGGGGACAGGGGAGCCGGTAGCGCCAGTAGGTCCGGAGACGGTGAAGACCTACGTGCGGGGCGACGACGGAAAATTCTATGATGGCTCTGTGGTCTGGTATTTTAGTTCAGGAGATGCCTATAGCGCCAGAAATGAGCTTTGCGGCAGCGTCAAGCTCGTCGGAAGTCCGATGCCGACCACTTCGACCGTTGATACCTCCGTTTACGAGTCGACAAAGACATTTGCCGAAGATCTTACGAACCTCACAAACAGCACCGTGCGCGGCAAGGCAGTAACAGCGGTTCAGAACCTCGACATTACTGCCCAGGCAATTGCGCAGAGTATCTTTGCCGGTGAGCGTAATACGGTGAAAATTCAGGCGGATATTGCGAAGGCCGTTGCTGATCAGACGACGAACTACATTACAGGTGTGGATAATGCGGTCTTTGTGAGCGCCGAAGCATCGGGGATGAACCAGCTTAAAGCAAGTTTCTTGGGCGCGACAACGGATAATGGTTGGATGTTTGCAGCGACATGGCAGCGTGCTCTTGCCGCTTACGTCACAAAGCTCAACAACGCCCGCAATCAACTGAGCTTTATCAACTCGACCGAAATGGACCCCAAAGCGGCCGCCACATCATTTCTTGGTTGGATCTCCGGGTACAACAACACTGAAGAGCGTCTTTTCGCTAGTGCCGACGCCGATTTCGCTTATTTCCAGACATTTGAAGGCGCTTTCTTGGAGGCTGGCGAACCTAATGCGAGTGAGAAGACCACTTTGGAAAAGGTGGCAGCGAACAACCAAGAGCGCTCGTCCATGGCGACCATGCAGTGGATGTACTCGTTCATGTTCTCGCACGCCAAGGCTGGTGGTAGTGATGCGGATCAAAACCAGTGGAACGATCCGCTCATTGAAATTCAGGAGTTGGGCCAGACGGCCATCCTCGCAGCCGGCGTCACTATTGCTGCCGCTGGCGCAACAGATCTTGTAGGAACCGGGCTAGGCCTTGCGTCCCTAGCTACCGGCAATTTCCTGGCTGCTGCGGGTTCATTTGCCGTTTCTTACACTGCCGAAGTCATTGGCTATCTTGGATACGGCCTGATGGTTTTAGGTATGATCCTGGCGATCATGCTGCCATTTTTGCCGTTCGTCTATTTTCTATCCGGAGCGATCGGTTGGGTAATCATGGCGATCGAGGCAGTGATCGCGGCACCCCTTTGGATTCTGCTGACCTTTGCGCCTCACAAGTCGGGCGATATCATTGGGACGAACAAACAGGGTCTGCTGCTGATGATCGGTGTATTCTTCAGGCCGGTTTTGATGATCTTGGGGTTATTGGCTTGCTTTTTGGTCATGCGGGTGGGCCTGGACTTCATTAACATTATGTTCAGTGGGATCTACATGATCATCGCCCCTGACTTTGATCTTACGAACATGTTCCTCGGCTTCGGGCTCTTGGTGATGTACGTGCTGACACTTATTGCACTGGTTACCAACTGCTGCGCGATCATCACCGGCCTCGGCGATGCGGTCATGGAATTCATTGGCGTGCGTGTGAGCATTCTCGGTGCGAACGCCATCGCATCTCAGGTGGAAGGCGCGCTTAACCCGGTCGGTCGCGGTGCCCAGGCGGGGATTGGGATCGGCGAAAATTCCACCGCCGGCTTGCAGAAGCGGCTTGGTAACGCAACAGGTAAGGATTCCAAAGCTGGATCTGCTTCAGGGGCGACGATAACGAAGTTCCTGAACCGCAAGGGTGGTGGCAACGGCGGTAAGGCGGGATAAGGGGTTTCCTATGGCACAGAACGCTAGTTTCAGAGGCGTATCGAGGAACATCGAAATCACGCCAAAAAATCGGCGCGATGATGTCAGAACCCTTCCGCGTCGCATCAGTGATGCCCTGGATACGCCTTCGGGCGTACTCTGGTTCTTCATGTCAATCGCGATTGCGACGGTTACGGTAGGGCTCTACCTCCCGTTGGCTGGTGAGATTGCATTCGTTGCAGCGCTTTCGACCTATTTCATGAAATTCCAATATGGATCGCGGAAGTGGCAGACCTCCTTCAGGGTGCCGGCATATCTGCATAAAATGACAGGCAGGGTTTACAAAGACGCTTCGACAGGTGGCCGCAAGGGAGAAGGCCTCTACTACCTTGGGATGGATCTGGAAACAGACGAGGAGCTGTGGACTGCTGCGAACGACTTGCGAACTCATAGGCTTGTGGTCGGCACAACGGGCTCCGGTAAGACCGAAGAGATTATGGGGAACATCTTCAATTCCCTCGTCCTCGAATCCGGTGCTATCCTAGTTGACGGAAAATCTGATCCAAAGACCTTTGCCAGCGTTTTCCGCGTGTGTCGTGTGCTTGGCCGGGAAGAAGACCTTCTCCTGATCAATTACATCATGGGCGGGAAGGACTTCGCCAGCGGTCTCGATGCTCGGCGAACGAATACCTATAATCCGCTCTCTTCGGGCAGCGCCGCGATGAAGGCGGAGTTGATGGTGAGCCTCCTGGACAGTGGCTCAGGTGGCGGAAACTCTGATATGTGGCAGGGGCGGGCGATCTCCTTCTTGGAGGCGATCACGCCGCCGCTGTCCTTCCTGGCCGACAAGGGTCTTTTGCTGTTCAACAGCAAATTGCTGAGTGATTTTTATATTCTCACGAACATCGAAAATCTCGTGTGGTTCGGAATTTTCCGCGATCAGAATGGTAAGATTGTCGATCTGCGCAATGGTAGCGAGGATTACCGTCGCATCTATAACGATCTGACGAATAAGTATTGCGGTGCGTTGCAGCTGTACCTCAACAACCTCCCTGGATATGAAGCTCCCGAGAAACCTCACCGTCCCACGAAAATGGACACGGCAACTTATGAAGAGTTCCAGCGCCAGTTCGCGGTTCTTGAGCGAGATCGTAACAAGTCCACGCCTGAAGAAAACGGCGAGAAAAAGAAGGGCGGCAACGACCCGTCTCGCGCGAAGGTCCTTGAACAGCACGGCTTCATCACGATGCAGCTCGTTCGCGCGACAGGGAATCTGACCTTCAATTATGGTCACATCTATTCAGATGAGATTGGCGAGATCAATTATCGCGATGTGTTGCTCAACCGTCGCGTACTGCTGGTGCTTTTGCCTGCTCTTGAACGTTCAAAGGCGAGCATGGAGCAGCTTGGGAAGATGGCGGTTTCAGCGATCAAGGGCGTGCTCGCCACCCTGCTCGATACACCGCTTGAGGGTAGTTATCGGAAGATCATCGAGGGACGCCCGTCGAACGCCAAGATTCCTTACTCGATCATCTGCGACGAGTATGGCTACTACGTCGTTCCTGGCTTCGCTGTAGCTCCAGCACAGGCTCGCTCATATGGAGTTTCGCTGACGTTCGGGACGCAGGATCTACCTTCGCTATCTAAGGCAGACAAGGCGGAGGGCGAGGCGACATGGGAGAACACGAACCTTCGGCATCTTGGTCGCATGACCGGTGGTAAGGAATCTGAGACCTTCAAGAAATTCGACGGTGCGGCCGGCCAGGCAATGGTTCAGGTTTCGAAATCCATGAGCTACCAGCGTGGTCGTCTCGATGGCTTCAAGATTTCCAGTGATAGTTCTGTCGAGCATGTCGGCCGTCTCGATCCTGACGATCTGATGCAGCAAGCAGATGGCGAATTCCATCTGATCGTTGGAACGAAAAGTGAAGGGCTTGGAGGCGCGCGCGTCGTTCGCTATCGGGCGTTCTACACAGGGGACGTGCCCGAACCTGATGAATTGCGCCTGGTACCCTATGTCCAGGTCAAGACCTTCTCTGACAGCGAGCGGTCCACTATTGCGAGGAACGAGGCGATAGCGTCCAACGTGAGCAAGCTCTCGTCTTCGGAGTTCGATGCGGAGATCCGCCAGTCGGCACTGTTTGCAAACGTTGAAAGCGATATCATCGCAAAATTCCTTTCAAAATGTGAGACGGAAGCGATCGAGCTGAGCAATAGCCAGATCAGAGAGTGGCTTGATGACTACGATCGGGAGGCTCTTGAAAAACGTAAAGCTGTCGCAAGCACAACGGTGAAGAGCGACATCATTGCTTTGGTAGACCGGATGCTTAAAGAGGCGATAGACTCGAATGGCTGTAAAGCCCTGCATAGGTCGGCTGTTGATGCGCTGATCAACCAGTGGGAAAGCTATGATGACGAATCGGGTGGCATAAAAAAACACGATAAGGAGCGTTTAATAGCACAGGATAAGACGTTTAAGGCGCACTCAACGTTGCTTGAGAACGTTAAAGAGCAGGCTTAACGTTAATTCACTTGCGGTTTTATGCTGTAGTGTTATAGTAGTTGCATAAAAGGAGAGTGCCATGGGATTCTTTCAGGATTTTGTTCAGAACTTGCAGCGGACGCCGACTGAAAACCACGCCGCTATCGAGAAGATGCATCCTGGCTACCTGGCTCGATTGGAAGCTCAGCGCAAGCGCGATGCAGCACTCGCCAATTTCGCTTCTGGCAATCGCAACACCGGGTTCGGAGGCTCCATGTCCGATACCTCTAACCCCGCTGTCATGGCCCATCAGATGGCTATGCGCGGTGCGCTCGATCCGAATGTGGCCTTCAGCCTCGGCGTACCAGGCGCACCGACCGGCACCGGGAAAATGCGTGGCCCTGGCAGTTACTACGAGGGCTGATTTTATTGATTGTCATCAGGTGGCCCGCAACTGGCGGGCCATTTTGTTTTCAGATCGATACAGGGCGTGCTTCTTGCCACAGTCCTAAATTCGAACTTCCCTTCCACGCTTGTGCATCCGCCATGATGGCGGTTAGAGGCCCGCGTACTCGAACCCCACGAGTGGCGGGCTTCGATTTTGCTGCCGTCTTTAGAAAAACGCCGTTCGTTTTTCAGGACGAACGACGCTTAACGGTGCGAGCACCAGTCCCCTATTTCCAAATTCAGGGACAGACAAAACCTATGGTGATTTTGAGAGATTGTCGTTGTGCAGATCTGCATGTTTGCATCTCGCTCAAAAGGCATCCTCATCGTCGGTTTTGATCACAGCACCGTCATCGAGTGATTGAAGGTTTCGAGCCATTTTCCTGATCTCTCTATCTGTCAGAGAGGATCTTGGTGTACGGCGTCTTCGCCGCACCGGACTTCCTTTAGCCCGAAGACTGGAGGCGACTGCGAAGCCAGCGACTTTTGCGGGATCATCACCATGAGCCGCCCTGATCTGTAACAGGGTGTGTGCGATCATTTGAAATTCCGCAACGTCAACCTCGGCAATCTTCACCATGCGACGAGGTATCATTTCGGCGGGCAGCAACAGGATCAAGTGCGGGGGAACTGGATAACGGTGGTCTTTCCCAAGCTCCTCAAGAACGTGCGTCACGTCTTTTAGGAGCCGTTCGCCAACACCAAGCATTTTAAGAAAATAAATATGCTCTTCCAGTCGGCTGTAAGGCAGGTCCTCAAAATCAACTGCCATTGTCGTCTTTCCTCGTGAGGCTTTCAACGAGTGCAGCCACTTGACGTTTGCCTTCTGGATCTCGAATCCGAAGGAACGCGAAGTTCAGTTCCTTTCCAGCCTTGGAGCGGACGAAACGGAACATATCATCATCTGCTTGTTGTTGCTCAACAAAGGGGAGCCCGCTGCGTTCAGGATCGTACTCATAGAAGTATTGGATTGGCACCTTAAAGAGCTTGGATAAAGTATCAATTTGATCGCCGCGTAGGCGGTTCGTTCCGTTTTCATATTTCTGAATCTGTTGCCTGGCCACCGATAGCGCAGCGCCGAGATCGGCTTGGCTTAGGCCATAGACTATGCGTTGAAATCTTACCTTCCTCCCAACGTCGATATCCGCTTGGCTAGGAGCTTTGGAAAGATTTGCGTTCGCCATCGCTGCTTGCATCCATTCAACCTGTTAATAGCGTCAAGCCTTGATGACATATTCTGGTTTGAGGGGCACGCCTGCTTCCATGTTTACGCAACATGGCGGAATAGGGATCAATCTCCCGTCAGCCAAATGGCGGATGTGGCCACGTCGCCAGTGCGGCCGCACCGTGTAACTGCCTTCGCCTCGTTTGGCCGCAGCGGCTTGCTGGCTGGCTCTGATGTCAATGACGACCATTGGGCCAATCGGCACCCGTCCCTTCTGTAGGCGCTGTTTGTTGAGCTTTACAGGGGCGGGTTCGTCGCGGCGGATTGCTTGGGGAGTGGCGAGTGCTCCGATCAGCGCGGCGGCAACCTCGAAACCCAGATCCGTGAGGTGCATAGTTGATGGATTTTGAGCATCGCTGACAAGGATATGCTTGTGATCGCCAATGGCTTTGAAGCCATGCTGATTTAGGAAGATCACGCCGTCGCGCCGCTTTGTCTCGTACATCGAGCGGACAGACAGTGAGGCAGGCTTGCCTGTGCCATCGAGATTTCGCTCACAGTAAGCGGCCATGTGAACCACATCGGCGCTTACCTTCTGATCCCACGAGATCCAGAAACTGTCGTGGGGGATAGGCGCAATGCCCGCGTCCCACAGCTCGTTGGAAAAGTCGGTGAACGTCTGAAGGGTATCGTCGGCAGACTCTGGATCGAGGAAGCTAAACGAGAATTCGGCGCATGTTGGAGCCGCCTTCTGAAGGTGGCTGACAAATTGCTCGAGCGCTCCCGGCTCCCACGGCTCCATAGCTTTGAAGCGGCGTTCCTGCAGGTGCTCAAGGGCTTGATATAGTCTCATACGAACAAGCTTTCGGTAGATTTGCCGCTCATCGCGCTATCCTCTTGTGAGAGTCCGGACGGACACCTAAAAAAACCAACATTTAGCGTAAATCGTTGCGCGGGTTGCGCGCAATATGGAGTAAAAATGAAACTAGCGTTCATCGCTGTCGCGGCTTTTTTGTATTTGCTGCTGCCTTTCCACGCGTCAGCGCAGTATTACGAGCGAAATTATGATGGCCCGAACGAATATTGGGAAGGCGACCAGTACCGATATAACGATCCATACTCTGATCCGCAGGGATATGATCGCGCGCCTCTGTATGAGGAAGGTGCGCCGGGCTCGCGCGAGCCGTCCGCAAGAGGTGGTCGGGGCTCTATCGAGATCATCACCAGCGAGCATACCCTCTATTACACCACGCCTTCAGGTGAACAGTTCACCTACCCGATTGCTGTCGGAAGAGAGGGTAAGCAATGGTTCGGGACGACCCGTGTGGTGTCGAAGAAGGAACATCCAGAATGGCGGCCAACGGCAGAAATGCGCCGAAAGAACCCAAACCTTCCTGCCGTTGTTACTGTCCACCAGTGATACCGCTTGAATGAGCAGCCGGGAACTGTCTGTTACGTCGCCATAGTCCAAGCAGGGGAGCTTTCATGATGATTACCAAACGGGTTCTTCCAGCCCTTTTCTTCACACTCGTTTCAACAACAGCCTTCGCCGCCGTCAATGGTCCGGTGAAATCTGTAACCCTGTCGTCCGGAGGTCTTGCCGAAATCATCAGGTCTGCTGAGGTCGGCATAGATTCTGAAATCACCATTGAGGTCCCGCTCGACCAGATTGACGATGTCCTGAAAAGCCTGGTTGTCCGTGACGACATGGGGCGGGTCAAGAGCCTGTCGCTTGCGGGGCCAAATCCCCTTGAGGAGACCTTCCGGACGCTGCCCTTCAAGGCTTCGGACCTGTCCTCGATGCCAAAGCTTTTGGATGCTATCAAGGGAGCGCGGGTCAAGGCAGGCGACAAGGAAGGTATTGTTCTAGGCGTGACCGCCAGCGAAGGCGAAAAGACGCCCAAGACCTGGCAACTATCCGTGATGACGGATGATGGCGAAATTGCCATGGCTGCAATGCCGGGGACAAAGGTCGAAATTCTCGATGCCATTGTCAAAGCAAAGCTTAAGACAGCCATGGATGTTATTGCCAGAGGCAACACCGATGGTGCGCGGACTGTGACTTTGAAGCTGGACGGTTCGGCAGCGCGGAACGTCGATATTTCCTACGTGGTTCCGGCACCGATCTGGAAAACGTCATATCGTCTGGTGACCAGCAAGGAAGGCGAAGTTCGGCTGCAAGCTTGGGCCGTGTTCGAAAATGCATCGGGAGAGGACTGGACCAACGTAGGCGTGACACTCTCTTCAGGCAAGCCGGTCACCCTCAAGCAGGCACTCCATCAACATTTCATGCGTGACCGCACCGAAGTGCCAATCGACACCGCAGCGGCGATCCTCCCACAGGCGATGGCAAAGCCGATGATGGCGGCTAAGCGCAGTTTGGAGGGAGCAAACCGGGTCGAGGCCGCGCCAATGGCTGACGCAATGGATTTTGAGGCATCAGCTCCAGCTCCGTTCGCAATGGCGCTAGGCCAGCAGTCGAACGCGGCCGAACAGGATGTGACATCCACGTTCGCCCTTAAAGGCACCTACAACATCAAGAATGGCGATACGGTGTCCGTTCCCATCATCGATCAAGGCGTGAAGGCCGAAATGGTCTCGCTCTACCGGGCAGGTATGGCAAGCAACCATCCGGTCGCTGCCGCTTTGATCGAAAACAACGCCGGGATTAGCCTGCCGCCGGGCATCATGACCGTTTACGACGACAAGGTCGGATATATCGGAGATGCTCAGATCAATGGCCTACCGCGAGATGGAAAGCAGTCCGTGAGCTTTGCGGTCGACCAGAAGGTGAATGTCGACGCATCTGTAAAAACCAGCCAGCAGATTGTCAGCCTCAAAGTGATCGACGGTATGATCCACACGAAGTCATCAACCGTCGAGGCTGCGACATATACCATTACAGGCGCTCAGGACGGAGAGCGCACTGTCGTGATAGAGGTTCCAAAGCGTAGCGGATGGACATTCAAGGCAGAGGCGCAGGACGAGGCTACCGTCAGCGACTATCGCATCAAGGCCAAGCTGAAGGCCGGTGAAATCAAGACTGTCGAAACTCGGTTCGAGTTGGTCAACGACGAAACCATCTCACTCATCGATGCGGACGCCTTCACTCTGGTAGCTTGGCAGGATGCAGCAGCGGATACCGAGACGAAGGCAAAGCTTGCTGAACTTGCAAATGCACGACGGAGCCAGAATGACGCGCAGGTAAAACTGCAAGTGCTAGATCAGGACTACAGCCGGGCGACAGAAGAGCAGGCTCGGGTCCGCGAAAATCTGCAAGCTGTCGGCGACGGCGATACAAAAAACCGCTTCGACAAGCAACTCAATGTGCTGGAAGACAAGCTTGGCTCTATCGAAGGTCAGCGGATCGAGCAGCGAAAGGTTCTGGACGACTTCACCGAGAAGGTTGGCAATATCATTAGGACGTTCTGACAGGCATCGCCAAAGCTACGGCGCGGGAGCGCGCCCGGGCAGAGGACTTGCGGCGTCAAGAGAGGCAGCGTGAAGAATAGAGGCGTATGGATGAACAAAGACGAATCGATCGTCGCCTTTAACGCGGAGCTGCGGTCAGGTGCCTGCGTTTGATGAGAATTCTAGTTCTCGGAGCGAACGGCTTTATAGGCACCTCAGTAGTAACCCGGCTTATCGCAGACGGGCATCATGTGACCGGTTTCGGGCGGCACGTGGAGCGAGCGAAGCATAAGCGGGCGTCGGTAGAATGGGTAGCAGGCGACCTAGCCGCTATGGCAAGCGCCGAAACGTGGCGGGATTTGATCGACGGCAAACAGGCCATCGTCAATTGCGCTGGTGCTCTGCAAGACGGATTGGCCGATGACCTGGCTGCATCGCAGGACCGGGCCATGGCGGCGCTGTATAAGGCGGCGTCATTGGCAGGCGTGGGGCGCATAATCCAGATATCTGCCCGTACAGACGGCGGTGCCGGCACACTTCCATTTTTAGCGACAAAGCGTCGAGCTGATGAGGCTTTGGCCGCGAGTGAGCTGGAATACGTTATCCTGCGGCCTGCGCTCGTGCTTGGCCGCAATGCTCATGGCGGAAGCGCGTTGTTGCGTGCTCTTGCCAGTATGCCTTTCGCCCTTCCCCTCATTCACGCCGGTAGCAAGGTCCAGACTGTAGCTGTCGATGATGTTGCAGAGGCGGTGGCGATGGCTGTGAATGGTCGCCTTCCGTCTGGCGCTGACATCTATCTTGCTGCGGAAGAGCAAATGACCTTGGGCGAGCTGGTGCAACTGCACCGGCAATGGCTTGGGCTCGCGCCTGCGAAGATTGTCGCCGTTCCTTCTGCCGCAGGCAGGATCGTCACCTATCTGGCCGACATTGCGGGGCAGCTTGGCTGGCGCTCGCCGCTGCGCTCAACGGCAATGAAGGTGATGGAGGCGGGGGTAACGATCCGTCAGTCTGTGCAGGCGCCTGCATTGGCTCGCACGGCTCAACAGACGTTGGACGCTCACCCTTCAGGCGTTCAGGATCTTTGGTTTGCCCGGCTGTACCTCCTGAAGCCTGTCGCCGTCGTTACCCTTGCAGCGTTCTGGCTGTTGTCGGGCCTCGTTCCGCTCGCGAACCCTTCTCGCGCCGCAACGCACTTCCTCCCCTTCATGTCACCCGCAATGGCAATGGGTGTCACCCTCGCGACTTGTGCGCTCGATGTGGCGTTGGGCTTGTTTGTGCTGATGCGGCCTTTCGCCCAAAAGGCGATGATCGGAATGCTGATCGTCTCTGCGTCCTATCTCGCTGGCGGAACGATCTTGGAGCCAAGTCTATGGCTTGATCCTCTCGGGCCTCTGGTGAAAGTGCTTCCGTCAATTGCGCTTTGCTTTGTGGCGCTGGCAACGTTGGATGAGAGATGATGGATCTCACAGAGTGGCTGCGTCTTGCGCATGTCGTCGGGGCGACGGTCTTGTTCGGGACCGGCGCTGGCATAGCCTTCTTCATGGTCATGGTACGACAAACCGATAATCCGGCGCTCATTGCGCATGTATCGGGGACCGTGGTCATAGCCGACACGCTGTTTACGGCCACTGCTGCCATTGTTCAGCCAATCACCGGATACCTCCTCGCGGATAGTATCGGCTGGTCGCTGACTGAAGGCTGGATAGCTCTGTCGCTCGCGCTCTATGTGTTCACGGGACTATTCTGGCTTCCTGTCGTCTGGATACAGATCCGCCTGCGCGATCTCGCAAGGTCAGCAGCTTCCTTGGGGGAGCCGCTACCGGCGCAATGGTATCGACTCTATCGTATCTGGTTTGCCTGCGGCTTCCCTGCGTTTTTTGCCGTCCTGGCCATCATGTGGTTGATGCTCACGAAACCCGACATATCGTTCTAGAAGCTGCCGCGCGATGGCGGAATTGTTGCAGAGAATAGTCTCTTGAGGTATAAAAAAGGCCCATGTAGAGGAGATTGGTTGTGAATAAGAAAGAGTCGGATGCGCGCTTTATAGAATTGGTCAAAAGATCCCTATTGGCAATGCTTTCTACGCTGCCGACACTCGGGGTTACAACCTTAGCCGTGATCGCTATTTTTGGCATGTCAGGCGGCGCATGGTGGGGTATCCTACTTATTGTTGCTGTGCTTTCACACGGCGCATGGCTTGCAAAAGGGGTCTGTAATTCAGTTATGAACTGTTTCGCGAGGCGAAATAGAGAGCCAGAGCTCTTTTGAAGGCATTTTAACCGTTCGATCACCCCTCCGTCGAAGATCCGACGAATCTGAGTTGACTCAATTGAACATGAGAACATAATAGGAACGAATATAACAGCCAGCAATGCCGAGGCTTTCTATGAAAACCAATTTTTCGGCCATTGAGCCTGTTTCCGTCGATTATATCGTTCGCGAGATTAAGACTGCTGGATTGCGGATTTCAGCCGGGTTCCCGTCACCGGCAGGCGATGACTTAGAAGATCCGATAGACCTCATAGCTTGGATGGTACGACACGAACACGCGACATTCTGGTATCGCGTGAGTGGCAACTCCCTGTGTCGCGCAGGCATCCTTGATGGCGATTTCGTCGCCATTGATCGGGCAGGAAAGGTGAAGCCAGGACGAACGGTCCTTGCCTACCACAACGGCGACATGCTCCTGAAGGTGCTGACACAGCGCGACGGTCGAATGTGGCTTGAGGCGCGTTCCGACGAACGCTACCCGCCGCTCGCCGTGCTCGAAACCACTGAAATATTCGGCATCGTCGCGGGCATCGCCCGTCGCTATCCAGTCGATTGAAGCTATGGCTGAACCGATAGCGCTGATCGACTGCAATAATTTTTATGTTTCTTGCGAGCGGCTTTTCGACCCGCGCTTGCGCGACAAGCCCGTGGTTGTCCTGTCAAATAACGATGGCTGCGCCGTCGCGAGATCGAATGAAGCAAAGGCCCTTGGCATCGGGATGGGGGAGCCCGCGCACCATTTTAAGCAGAAGACGAAAGAGCACGGCATTCGTCTCTTTTCATCGAACTATACGCTTTATGGCGACATTAGCCGCAGAGTGGCGGCGACGATCGCCGACTTTTCCCCGAGAACAGAAGTTTACTCGATAGACGAGACTTTCGTTGATCTTTCTGGCTTCGGTGGACGAATGCTCGATCATGCGACCGAGATGAGGGAAACCGTCCGCCAGAATACAGGAATCCCAACCTGCATTGGGATCGGGCCGACAAAGACGCTCGCGAAGTTCGCGAATTTCATTGCGAAGAAAAACCCGGTCTTCAATGGTGTCGCGGACCTGATGAACACGGAGATCGCGGGCTATTGCATGGCTCGCACCGATGTTTCGGAAGTGTGGGGCGTGGGATCGAGAACGACCGCCAAGCTTCGAGAGATCGGAATTCACACCGTCTCGCAGTTGCGCGACATGCCCCTTCCGCTCGCTCGAAAGATCGGAACAGTCGTGCTTGAGCGCACCGTGTCCGAGTTGAACGGGCTGCGTTGCATCGACATTCAGGACATCGAGCCAACCCGTAAAGGAATGGCCGTCACAAGATCCGCTGGCAGTCCCATGACATCTCTCGCCGTCTTGCAGCAGGCGATCACCGCCCATGCGACCAGAGCGGCCGAGAAGCTTCGCAATCACGGCCTCGTCGCCAGCCATATGCAGGTTTTCTTTCACACAAACCCGCACAACGGATCGGCCCGCGACAGCGGATCGAGGACAGCTCGCCTTTCCCCACCGTCAAACGCGACAACCTCGCTCGTCGGCACCGCACTTGCCTGCGCCGCCAGAGCTTGGAAGGGCGATCCGGCAGGGAACGGTTTCGCTTATACCAAGGCCGGGATCATACTGGACGACCTTATCCCCGCCGAGCTTGCTCCCGTTGACCTTTTTGCACACGAACAGGAGCGATCTGGAAGGCTGTCAGCGGCTCTTGATGCAGTGAACGATCGATGGGGCAAGAAGACCCTTATTCTCGCGTCAGAGGGCTTTAAACAGCCCTTTGCGACCAAGGCCGACATGAGATCGCCGCGCTACACGACGCGGCTATCCGATTTGCCTGTTGCAAAAGCATAATTGTTGCGCCGTGTAGCGCTACATGCTACACCTTATGTATGATCATTGGTTTTCGTCATAAGGGACTAGAGACCCTTTATAAAACAGGATCGTCCCGTGGCGTTCAAGCCGCGCACGCACCCAAGTTATCGCGCATCCTCGCGGCCTTGGATGCGGCGGCGGCACCTACTGAGTTGAATCACCCCGGTTATAAGCTGCACCCCTTAAAGGGCGAGATGAAGGGGTATTGGTCAGTATGGGTAAATGGCAATTGGCGCGTGACGTTTCGCTTTGTGGGCGCTGACGTTGAGCTGATCGATTATGTGGATTATCACTAATGGAGCTTATTATGATGAAGAACCACCCCCATCCGGGCGAGCTGCTGCGTGAGGATGTTTTGGTGCCTCTCGGCATCGAAGTGACCGACGCTGCACATCGGCTTGGGCTCGCTCGCACAACTCTTTCGAGGATCATCAATGGAAAGTCAGGGATTAGTCCTGATTTGGCGATCCGTTTGGAGCGTGCTGGTGTCAGCACCGCGCGCTTCTGGATGAATTTGCAGTCCAACTATGAGCTGTCTTTGGCCGCGCAGAGGGACCAGCCACAAGTGCAACCGTTACAGCCAGCAGCATAAGAAGGTTTTGAAACTATGGTTGATTCAAATTGGACTGACGGTTTCGATCAATATAGGTCCGTGCATGGGGCGGAAACACTCATGCGTTACCAAGGGCTTGGTCGTGACTTCGTCTGTAAAAAATCAGATGGCCAGAGTGTGTCTCTTGTTGAGATTGGCTCTCATGAAGAAATTACAGTTAGCTATGAAGAGTTTAGGAAGGATTTCTTCTTGGTTCTCATGGATTGGGAGCCAGCATTCGCTTTTGCTTCTGGCGAAGAGCGAGACAAGCTTCAAGTTGAACTTGAAAAAGAAGTAGCGGCGTTCAAATACTGTTTAGGTATCTGATACGTCCAGATGGCCATGGCCGCGCTGTTATTTTTTGCCATAATTCGGTCCTTCGTTTCCTATAGCGCCCTGCGCAAAGGCTCCTCTTGGGGCCTCTCTTTTGGGCGCGTCAGCGCGGCCTCGCTTTCGTCCTCGATCTCTGGCGTTTCTAAGACATCAGGATCTTCGTCATCATATTCTGTTACAATAAAGCTCCACAAAAGTCCTACCACCATAAGCCCTCCTAGCGCAGCAAAAGCTCCAAGATAGCCAGCTCTTCAAGCTCTTCTGTTTTCTCTCGGATGAATGTCTCTTTGTCGTTCATGGTTTTTTCCTCATTAGACGCCGAAACGCGCTTTTCTGGAACCAATTATTCGGGCAGCTGTCGTTGCACTTGGTTGGCTGACAAGAGAATCTGCGCCCGCGTCGTGTCGGGGAAGTCACTCTGCAAACGGGTTTCATCAAACTGTACTGTCGCAAGCTGCGCGACGTTGTGTTCCCAAGGAAATCCATCGCCAATCATGCTGCTCTTTAGTCCAATCTGATCGAGAAAAGCACTCATACGGTCGGCGCGCTGCCGCGCTTTCCGCAGATCGGCCTCGATTGCCAATTTTTCACGGATCAGTTTTTCGACCACTGCATCGTGCGTTGCTACATCCATTGCCACTCCTTATTTCGCCTCTATCCGCTATCATCATAATTGTTTGGAGATAAAGTGCATCCGCCGAGCAAAATAAAGAAGTGCTGCCCCCAGAGTTGCGATTAGAATGGGCGCACTGAGGGGGATGGAGCTATTGTCGAAAAAGATCACATAGAATCCCGCAAGTGATAATAGGGATACAGCAATACCGATAAATGCAAAAAGCTTAGCGTCTCCTGATATCCTGATTTTATGTTGGCTATCCAGTGAACGCCTATACCACAGGTAGGCTGATATAATGCCCAGTGGCATAAGGATAAGCAGGACTGGTATAGATTCTATGTGCATTGAGTTCTTCCTTTCACTCTTATGGCTCTTGAATTTTCAAATCATAACTTAGACCAAACGGTCTCAGGTAAAGTCGGGGCGGTCCAACCATGCGTTTACTACAGGCTTTCGAGGCGATGGGTGGTGCGGTCTGCTACTCGCTCAGCACGCACCAACGATTCCCCGACCTCCTCTGGAAGAGTGTAGGTCATATAAGAGAGTGACGTTTCCAAGTCGTTGTTGTTGTGACCGAGGATGGCGGCGAAATAGCTGTTCTTCGATACCGTCTTAGGCGCAAAATTATGGTACGCTACCTCCGCGTAGAGGTGCCGAAGTCCATAGGGCTTGGGATCTTCTTCTTTCGGCCACAGCTTTCCGAACAGTTCGATGACAGCATCACGCAGCGGTAGTCGTGCGTCGTCGCTGAAGTCGTTGAGCTTCATCTGTAGCCACAGTTTACCTTGGCTGCTTGCGCGAAGCCGCTGATAGGCGTCAAGGACGAGCGTTGCGGGTGCCAGTGTCGGGATTTCGTAGGTCATCCCGAATTTGGTACCTTCACGCTCTTTCGTCTTCGCCTGGCCCTTGAAAAGGACGCTCCATTTGGAGACGCCTTTTGCGTAGGGTGCGGGAGAAAACTCGGCGCGCGTGAACACCTCAAACGGACGCCGGCCAGTAGTGCCGATCAGGCCTATGGCAACTTCCATCGGTTTATCAGACTTCAGCAGGTCGGTGCAGATCCGCACGACCTCCTTGTAATTTTCGAAGGTGATGAGCGATCCATGCTTGACGGCGATCGTGGCCATCTTCCGCTTTCTGGCCTCATCATACATTGCAGGATCGCCCGAAGCGATCTTCATCATAGGATGTTCTTCACCGAACGCCTCACGAATGGCATTCCGATATCTGGTTACATAAGATATGATCGTGGTGAGAGCCTTGCCCTCATGCACTTTCAGCTCGCTTTGCCAAAGAGCCTGCATCCCTGCCTTGTCGCTGACATCGTTAAGAGCCTCAATGAATGAGGAGATCTGCAATAGTAGCGTCGGCTTGCGACCTACAATATTCTCTTCGGCGCGTTCGATGCGCTCCTCGATCGACGCGGCGACGCCTGATTGAGGGAGGTCGGCAGCGGCAATATAGCTCTTTAAGCGGTCGCGCAGCTTGCGCATGTTGCAGATGGCAACGGGTGTGTTCTTATCCCCAAAGGCCTCTTTCAACGCCTTCCGGTATTTGTTGATGTATAGCTCGATCGTCTTTTCCGTGCGGCCATTTTCGAAGTGGTACCGAACCTCAGCGTCCCAAAGCACGCTGATTTCCTTCCCGTCGAAATCGCCATTAGCATCCTTCGTCGCCGCGACAAGGCCGACGAAATCGTTGATGCGATCTGTCAGCACAGGGACCTTAGTTTTTGCTTTCGTGTTGACCATTGATCCGCTCCTTGAGTTGCCTCATACATATATAAACCATGCATGTCATGCAATGGTATATATTGCGAAAATATATATGTAAGGGTATTATTGAGCGGCCATTACGAGACCTTGGCTTTCCAGCTCATGGGGCCGAGGACACGGTTCGTGTGTAACCGGGCGAAGCAGGCGCAGGCCTGAACGCGCTTATCCAAATTGCGCTGAAGAGAAGGCCGAAGCCTGTGGTAAAACACGGCCGGCACGGCTTCCATTAATTACGGGGCATCATCGGGGGTCTCAAGGCTCAAAGTGGGAGGACGGACCCGGACCCGGTTGGTCGAGTTGGAGGGCCTTGGTCATCTCGCGGTGTTCGAATGCGGGCCGGTAGGTTTTTATGTCATCCCTGGTCATTCCCAAGCGCTCGGCAAGCGGTTCCCAATTGGTATTGATCGTCGTAGCCATATCGTGGATGTTCTGTACGGCCTGGTCCTCAGTGAGATCGAAGAAAGGCGCGTGCTCGATCAGTGCGTCTAGGCTCGCTTCGCTTCCGGAAATCTCTGAGATCGCTGTTTTCAGTTCGCGGTGACGTTCCGGTGCCGGGTTTACGTCGAAGATATGTGACAGGCGCCAGTGATCGTTGCCGGCATATAGAAATCCATGGTTTTTCAGATGGTCATCTACGTTCGAGACGAGGATTGTGAAGCCTACTCGATTGAACAGTTCGGATAGATCTCGCTTCGGTTGGTCGGAATGCTGTCTTATCGCCTCGGCCAACTGCGTGTAGGTGCCAGAGGTAGCGTCGGCCGCTTCCAGCATGGTTTGCGCCGAGATGTAAGGGAGACGGCCAGCAGAAGTCCTGTCAAAGCGCCTTATCAGCGCGACGGGCAGGCCGTCGCTCATATCGAGGCGAGCGGACGGTGCATTCAAACCGCACTGTTGTGCAAGATTGAGTGTCAGCACTTCGGCACGCTCGACATTTTCCGTGTCTCTGATCGAGGTGAATTTCGCGATGAGCAGCGTCCCGTCCGTATCAACAACGGAGCATTTCGGCCGTGCGCCCCCGAGCGACGCGCTTCCGATTTGCCGTAAACGCTTGAGAGCTTCAGCGGTTTGGGGGTCTTCCCGCTCAAGGCTGGCGATCGACTGCCCGAGTTGATTGAGCTGAAGGAGGGGCGGGATCTCGTGACGACCACCAGGCTGGCTCGAAAGAAACGGCTGATTATCACCTTCCTCGCGGATGCGCAGCGCGCCTAGCCGGCTGAAATCATCGACCGATAGCAGGTAGTCCAGCTCATTGAGGGGAGAGGTATCTTTCCGGTTCTCGCGAGCATCCCTGCGGATGATATTTCTACCCCAGGAGTCGGGGGTGGTGTCTGCGATCGGCATCGGAAGCGGTGAGACATAATCGCCATCCTTCTTGTAGAAAAACTGGCCTCCATCGAGAGGCATTGACGGCGCAATCGCAAATCCACGAGGGTTGTCGATCCAGGTATCTGCATACTCGAAACTGCTGAATTCGCGGTTGCCTTGGGCTTCAAACCGCAAAGTGCCAACAAGGATACCACTGTTGCCGATACAGACTTGCAGTGCTTTTGCCATCAGAATGCCTCTCCAAAATCTTCGTCATGGTGTGGGACAGTCGCTGGTCTCGCCTGGTCGATTGTCGCCCTGGCTGGTTTCCGCCGAGGGCCGCGCACTCTTTGTGGAAGCTGTTGGTTTTCCAGCATCAGTCCTACGTCGTCACCTCCGACATCGAGAAGGTTGGCCAGCCGTTTTCCTTCTCCGAGGACGACGAGCACCATCGCGAGTGTCGCGAGCGAAACGCCGGGATCACCTTTTTCAAGTCGACGAATGGTCGGCAGGGTAACACCAGCGCCGTCTGCCAGTCGCTGCTGCGTAATCTTCCGCCGTTTGCGAGCAGCACTGATGTCGGCTCCGAGCTTCTTTAGCCCGTTAATAGCGTTGAGAGAAGGGAGGGTTCTGCTTTTCATAATGCAATATGGATAGTCTATTCAGACATATAATGCAACATCTGTGACGCATTAGAATGATTATCGCCGGTCCTCACCGGAAGGACGTTGATTGACTTCACACCGATGAGAGCAATAGAAACAACGACAACACAACGTTTAGAGCGGATGGGCAACGATATGGACGCTGAAAATACGCCCGAGGTGCATAAACTTCATTGGTGGTTTTTTGCGATAAAGCTTATTCCTTGGATCATTTTGATGGTTGTATTCATCATTATCGGTCAAGTCGTAGCGTTGTGGCCGATCCTTTCAGATTTCTACAGCCAGTATTACTATATTGGTGCGTTCATCATTCTAGGATTGATGACGGTTGGGTTTGTAATCGGCTATCTCCAATGGATCTATACGACATTAACGTTGGGGGAGGGATATCTCGTCTTCTCGCAGGGAATCATTAGTCGCCGGGTGGCCAAAATTCCATTGCAGGAGATCGCGAGTATCGACTTACAGCAGTCGATTTTCCAACGCTTCTTGAAAACCGGTGATTTGGTGGTTGATATGAGAGGCGCTTCTCTGTTGCGGATGTACGGATTGGATGATCCGGCTTCAATCCAGAACCGCGTGATGGAAATGCGCAGACCAGGGAGGATTTGAATGTGATTTTCCTGATCAAAGCTATCGCAGTTTGTACTTTCATCTACGGCACCGGCTTTGGTGGCGCAGCAGAGGGCCTGCCTGAGAAATTGCACTCTGGTCTTGCCGGGGATGCAATCTGGCTCTTCCTACCCCGATTTTTGCCGTTCGGCATTGCCTCGGTGATATTCTGGTGTTTGGCCGAATTTTATAAGTCGAGGCAACTAGACAGGGCATCAAGAAGCGAAATTGAAACCGGCCATGATGGACCCGCACGATAGGAGATAGAATTGAAGAAGACGTTTTTTGCAGCAGTCACACTGGTGGCCGCATTACCGTTTTTGGCATCAGCTCAGGATTTCCCTGCCGTCGATGATACTCCAGCAGATACTCGTTTCGATCGATCTCTCAATTTCGACGTTCTTGGCATCCGCCCTGGCGATACCCAGGACGAGGTAAGGGCAAAGCTGAAAGAACTATTTCCTGACGACAATGGTGTGGCTGATGTTCGGATGCAGGGCAATGTTGCCAGTCCTAATGGCGCACAGGTGAAAATCGATTTTGTGTCCGAGTTGAGGCGTGGAGCTGATAGCGGACAGCCCCCGTTGTATCGGAAGGGCAAAGCTGGCGATTGGCCGATCGTCTATTTCAGCTCGCCGATTTACGGGAGCCGCGCTGCGGGTGTCGAGCGCTCGCTGTACTTCGGCCCTGAAGAGATGATGAGCGCCGAAGCTATGCGCGTAACGGTCGAGGAGAAATATGGCCGACCAACCATCACCAACAAAGATGCATCCGGTCACGTCACGAGTGTCGCTTATTTCTATGCAGGGGGAAAGCTTCTCCCCGAAACGGGATGGCAACATGCGAATTGCAGCAATGGAGCGGGCGACTGCGGGTCTTTTATCTCTGGGTATGAGCCCAGGAATGGGACGCCCGTAAAAGCGCTCAAAGCCAAGGAGCCATGTGCGGCAATGGCGGAGTGGGTTTATCAAGGCAAGGGAGCGTTCGACTACAAGTTCAATGACCTCGTCATTGATGATAAGAGCTGCGACGGCATCATGACCGTAAGTTTCAACGGGGATTCACCTGCCAAGTTGGATTGGGTGGTATTCGGCCTTTACGACGTGAAGCGCCTTTACGGCCATCGTGTCGCGCTCGATGCGGCAATCACGAAGGAGCTGCAATCCCCCACCAGCGCGCCGGCATCGGCAAAGCCGCGCTTATGAACCCAAGGAGCAGCGATCAACGTGGTATGAATCCAGAGCGCCCAGAATAACGCGGGAAGGCGACACAAATTGGTAGAAAAGAAGAAACCGAATGACATCGATGTCAATGTTGGCCGACGCATTCGCTTGCAGAGGACGGTGTTGGGTATGAGCCAAACCACCTTGGCCGATGCTCTTGGCATCACGTTTCAGCAGGTGCAGAAATATGAGAAGGGCACGAACCGCGTAGGTGCCAGCCGCCTCCAGCACATCGCCAGCTTCCTTAGTGTTCCAATCGCATATTTCTTCGAAGGTATGCCTGCGTCTGCTGAGAACGATCAAACGGGAGGTGCGCAGGCTGTACCGGAAGCAAACTTGGTGACAACCTTCCTTGGGACACCAGAGGGGTTAGCGCTGAATCGGGCGTTCACGAAAATCGCTGATCCAATTCTCAGAAAGAAAATCATAGCACTCGTGAAGTCTGTTGCCGTAAGCGACGACTCCGAGCCCGAGTCCGCTTAGGTTTTGGGGGGCGAAGGGGCGCGAACGCCCCTCCCTTTTGCTTACGGAAGCCAGTGGGTGCGACGGCAAAGACCGTCCAGCCAATCCGCCATAGCTCGATATCCGAGCTTGACGATGCGACCAGCGCCGAGCCCGATCTTTGGGGAGCCTGTTGCCAGTAGGCCTATAGTAAATGCGATGATGGCGAGGATAGTAGCTTCTGTCGATGTGCTCATTTTCATCTCCGTGTTTGAGCCGCAGGCTCTCTTTTGCCTGCACAAAGATTCTCGCCTGCTTCCTTGCAAGGGACAAACCGGCCAATTCGCCGTTAGAAATTTTCTTTTCGATCAGGATGTCTTGTTCTGGCTTTTCACCAGTCGATAGTCTTTCGTCACGGTCCCCGTCTCGCTCGCCGCACCGATCATGGCGGCTCTCACCCAAACGGTTTTCTCTGGCAGGCGACGGAGGTGCCCCCTGCGAAGGTGAAGGCGTGGGCTGGCGTGTGAACCGCCTCCGGTTCCTTCGCCGCGCATTGCCGGGCGATCAGCGGCCAGCGCTAAGACCTTGTACGAGAAAAATGGTTCTTTGCCTTTGGCAACGCGAGCCTTGTTGAGCTTCGCGGGCGGTTCGACTTCCGATGTAGCGACATTCTCACAGTTTAGGACTGCGCACGCTTGGATGACTGCAAGAGCTTCATCACGGCTATCGTTCATGATGTTCGCGAAACCTGTGTCGCGGCCATGGTTGGCGATGACGGCTTCGAAGTGCTCCGATTGGAGGATGAAGGGTTCGGCGGCGAATTGCCGGGCCTTCTTCGGAAGGAGACCGGCGCTGTTCAGGGCGTCCATCGCCTTGGCGCTGAGCGGGCTGACTTTCGCCTGATCGATTTCAGCCAAGGTATTCTCGTAAGGGACGAAAGCGCCGCCGATCCCGACGTTCCAGAAGCCAATATGATCGAGCCACGAGATTGGAAGAACGAAGACGCCACCTTGCGGAAAGCGATCCAGAACGATGTTCAGGTGCGCCAGGTGCGGCGGTGTTGCGTCAGGCTCCCAACACAACGCAATGCGTCTGGTTGACTTGTAATGATCGAGGTATCCCGCGTCTACCGCATCGACCTTTTGCCATGGAGCTTCGAATGCCGTGATTGGATACGGCAGCTTCAGAAGATCGATGTGCGCTTGGGAAACGTGCATGGGATCGAGCAGCTCTGCACAGTTCGGAAGTAGAAACTTGACCGACTTTCGCAGCATGTCGCTAACAGCTTGGATTGCATCCCTAGACTGCCCGAAGTGCGGCGGCAGACGCTTCAGGGTCTCTTTTATGCTTTCGATGGCATGAGCGCTGTAGTTCAGCGCCGTGATATTTTCGTCAGTCTCCATCTCACTCCCCTTGCCCGTACACGGCTTCTAGGAGGCCACGAGCGTCCGCGTCCTGAATAGCCTGCAAGGCCGCTGAATGTCCTGCGGTGTTGTCGCGCTCGCGCCCGTAGCGTGTCTCGACATCCTGCCTGAGACGGTTGATCAACTCGTCCTTGTTGCTTTGCGGATGAACGGCATAATGCTCCGCTGCTGCGAAGGCGACGTGCGGGATCGTAAACTCGTCGAGTGTGGGTTCTACTGGTTCCGCAGGCGTACTCTGCTTCATGATTGGCACCATTGGTTTCGATCACGGTAGCCGCCTTGGTAGGCATGGCCAAGGCCAAGCTCGATCATCTGTTCGGCAATATCGCCTTGTTGCGTCACTACCCGCGTCAGGACACGACCGTACCGATCTTTGCCTTGAGCTTCGTACTGGATGCCGGGGCCAGTCATGAGGCTTTGGAGTTGCCGCGTTGCGCGATCTGCCAGCGCCCTTTCTGAAGCGCATCGAGCGCCATCTCCGGACTCCGGCGCATCATACCCTAAGATCCGGTACTTGATGCCCTCTCGCCAGAATGTGTCGCCATCGACAATGCAGGTTGTGCGCTTGCCGCTGGCACATATCGGCCACTGATCCTGCGCGGCCGGGGCCGACGACGCGAAGAGTGCTGCAAGGGCAGCGATGGTTCCGGTTCTGATGAACAATGGTTGGTCCTTTGAAAGTAGTACGGCTGAAATTTAGGCGGAGTGCGGGCGAAAGACGCCCTCGTTGATTGCCTGCCTAAGAAGGCGAAGCCACGCAAAGTAATTCCCCTCTTCATCGAGGTCGGAACCCATTGTCTCGGCCATCTCACTTCGTTCATTCTCAGATGTGCTTTGCAGAATAGGCCCATAGGTCGTTCGAAGCAGTGCCAGTTCCCTGAGATCATCCAACGTAACTGGCCGTCCTTTGAAGTTAGGAACGCCTTGCTCATCTAATCTTGGTACGGGGATATCAAATTCGACACCGCTAGGATCTACGATGAGAACAGACGACATCAGTCCCTCCTCGTCATCGTGCTTGAGCGTAATGGTCGCCCCGTTATCGTAGAATGTTTCGGTTTTCACAATTTTACTCCTGTATCAATCATCAGTAGACGCTGAGTGGATTGCAATGACCCGACCGATCTCAGCGAGCACCTCCGTTTGGCTTCCGTGGAAGCGCTCGCTTCCTGTTGGGAAGTTGATCTCCCATGGGCTGTCGTTGTCGGGTCGAGTTGCTTCATAAATATCGCCTTGTGCGGTAGTGCGGGAGACTGTTTGCACGGTACTGATTTTCAATTTTGACATGATGCTCACCGTTGTTCAGAATTCGTAGGTGCGGCTTCCATCCGGCAAGTCGCACGCGATCTCGACATGGAGGCTTTCGATCTCCCCTGGCTCATAGTAGCGATCCCGCCATTTGATAGCGTTGTCGTGGCTGTTGGCGGTGTGTACGTCGCACTCACGCTCGTAGCCCGCGTTTTCAACGACTGTGTAACTTTTCTTCATTGTCCTGTCCTCAGAAAGCCAGGCTGCGCCTGCTGCGTGTGCAGCGATAGAGATAGATTCCGAAGCTCCATGAGCGGCAGAGGTGGGCGACACCCATGGGTTTCTTCTGCGTTGGTGTGTTCTTCATCCATGTTTTTCAGCCTTTCTGGAAGGGTTGCGGGGCTATTTCTGGCATCCAGATGCAGGTTGCTGCGAGGAACGCGACGATCGCGGCGAGAGCGCAGATATCCTGAATGAGAGGCATGTATGGGGAGATGTCGAAGGCCCTGCGTTGAGGGACGTTGCAAAGCGTGATAGGTGGGCAAGACATGCAGCGATCGCTCCGTTTGCGGCGAATATATATTGCGTTCTACATGGGAAATATATGCCAATATGGACGAAAACGCAATAGGAAATATATGTTGCTTTGTAATTTGTGTGCGCTGAGCTGCGACCGCCAACCCCAAGGGGAAGGCTGACCGGCTAGCGCGACGCATATAGAAGCCATGCTAGCACGCAAACCCAATGACTTACAAGCATATATAATCCATATTTTGCGATAATTTAGATGATTTTTGCCACGTAGCATAGATTTGCTTAGATAAGTATAAATATAGTACAATTTGGTAGTATTAGCTATAGAATGCGGGTATATAAGGTATGATATACCCCGAATTAGTATAAAATGGTATAGAATATATACCCTGTGAGCGTGCCGTGCCCCTTGACGGTTGCCACATAGATAATACTATCC
>NZ_CP192700.1:0-282788 GCF_021462805.2 Allorhizobium sp. Av2
GTGAGCAAAGCCGCTGCCATATCCCGAAATGATCGCCCGTCGGTAGATGTTACCATTGGTGAGCATGCTGAGCAGCTCAGCTCTCAGCTTCAAGCGATGAGCGAGGCTTTGTTTCCTCCGACGTCGCACAAGAGCCTTCGCAAATTCACCTCGGGTGAAGCCGCACGCTTGATGAAAATATCTGACTCAACGCTTCGAAAGATGACGTTGGCAGGCGAAGGCCCCCAGCCTGAGCTTGCCAGCAACGGAAGACGCTTTTACACGCTCGGTCAGATAAACGAGATCCGGCATATGCTCGCAGGTTCGGCTCGTGGACGCGAAAGCATCGAGTTTGTGCCTCATCGCCGCGGTTCTGAGCATTTGCAAGTCATTGCCGTAACCAACTTCAAAGGCGGCTCCGGGAAGACGACGACGTCGGCTCATCTTGCACAGTATCTGGCGTTGCAAGGTTACAGGGTGCTCGCAGTCGATCTCGACCCGCAGGCCAGTCTTTCAGCACTCCTCGGCGTTCTGCCAGAAACTGATGTCGGTGCGAACGAAACGCTCTATGCGGCTATTCGGTATGACGAGACACGTCGTCCGTTGCGAGATGTGATCCGACCGACGTATTTTGACGGTCTTCATCTGGTTCCTGGAAATCTCGAGCTCATGGAGTTCGAGCATACCACGCCGAAAGCCTTGACTGATCGTGGTACACGCGACGGATTATTCTTTACTCGCGTGGCCCAAGCCTTTGACGAGGTGGCCGACGATTACGATGTCGTGGTCATTGACTGCCCTCCTCAGCTTGGGTTTCTGACGCTCAGCGGGTTGTGTGCTGCAACATCAATGGTAATCACCGTACATCCTCAGATGTTAGATATCGCTTCCATGAGCCAGTTTCTCCTCATGACACGCGACCTTCTGGGCGTCGTGAAAGAGGCGGGTGGCAATCTTCAATACGATTTCATACGCTATCTCTTGACGCGCTATGAGCCCCAGGACGCGCCGCAGACGAAAGTGACGGCACTACTGCGCAACATGTTCGAGGATCACGTCCTTACAAATCCAATGGTTAAGTCGGCAGCGGTGTCTGATGCCGGTTTAACCAAGCAGACGCTCTATGAGATAGGGCGAGAGAACCTTACGCGGTCGACATACGACCGGGCGATGGAATCTTTAGATGCGGTGAACTCGGAGATCGAGGCTTTGATCAAGATGGCGTGGGGGCGGGTCTGATGAAAGGCTTTGCGTTCCTCACAGGTCTGTTGGGAGCTCCCAACCGAGAGGTGTTGAGTCGCCCCTTGGACATGGGGCACTGGAGAAACCGGAGAAATTTGAGACAACGATGCATGCCAATCGCTAATTGGCCAGGGTGCAATTGTCTTCTCTTGTTGGGAGCTCCCAACCAAGCGCATTTGCAATCAAAAATGCGACGCCACGACGCCAAACCCAAGAGGCCAATAACATGAGCCGCAAAGACGCAATCGATACCTTGTTCCTCAAGAAGCAGCCTGCAACCGATAGAACAGCAGTCGACAAGTCAGCCGTTCGTGTTCGTACAGGCGCGATTTCGGCCATGGGTTCGTCTTTGCAAGAGATGGCCGAGGGAGCAAAAGCTGCAGCTCGGCTGCAGGATCAACTGGCTGCGGGCGAAGCCGTCGTGTCCCTGGATCCATCAATGATCGACGGGTCTCCGATCGCGGATCGGCTGCCCGCGGACGTGGATCCGAAGTTCGAGCAGCTTGAGGCGAGCATTTCGCAGGAGGGGCAGCAGGTACCGATTCTTGTCAGGCCGCATCCTGAGGCTGCCGGTCGATATCAAATCGTATATGGAAGGCGGCGACTGCGCGCGGCAGTAAATCTGCGGAGAGAGGTTTCTGCAATTGTCCGAAATCTCACGGACCGTGAACTAGTCGTGGCCCAGGGCCGAGAAAATCTTGACCGTGCTGACCTTTCCTTCATTGAAAAGGCTCTCTTCGCCCTGCGCCTCGAAGATGCGGGTTTTGATCGGGCCACCATCATTGCCGCGCTTTCCACTGACAAGGCCGACCTCAGCCGTTACATAACTGTTGCCAGAGGCATACCGCTGAACCTCGCCACACAAATCGGTCCAGCGTCGAAAGCGGGTCGATCGCGTTGGGTCGCACTTGCCGAGGGGCTTGGGAAGCCCAAGGCAACAGACGCAATCGACGCGGTGCTTGAGTCGGAGCAGTTCAAGCACTCAGATAGCGATACCCGCTTTGCCCTCATTTTCAATGCCGTTTCAAAGCCGCCCGCTAAGGCTCCAAAAAAGGTAAGGGCCTGGAGCACGCCAAAGGGGAAAAAGGCTGCGACGATCCGACAAGAAGCCGGACGAACGGCTCTGGTTTTCGATGAGAGATTGGTGCCAACTTTCGGCGAATATGTCGCTGACCAGTTGGATGGCCTGTACGCCCAATTCATTGAAACAACAGGAGGAGGCAAGCTCGACCAATAGCCAGGATTTCATCCAATTCAAAGCTTCGCTCGATTGAGATGGACTGGCTCTCACCGCAAAAGAAAAAGGCCCCCGAAACGGCGTTCCGGAAGACCTTCTCTGTAGTCTCGCAGCTAAGAGAATCGCATTTCCAGGAATCGTAGTCAAGGGTCCCGTGAGGGAAAGCGTCATTTCGACGGGCGGATTTCTATTGCCTAACAAAAGGTAAAAGGAAATGCAGACGCATATTTCAACGACGTCCTTTGGGCGGCGGCCGATGACACTCGGCCATATTGCAAGCCAGATGGCAGCAAAAGCGGTCGCATTGGACGCTGTCGCCCACAAATGGCAGGTCTTCCAGCACATCCGTGAATCCCGGGAACAGATCGGAGCCACGGACCGCTCACTCTCGATCCTGAACGCGCTGTTGACGTTTTACCCGGAGACCGCCTTGACTGGTGGCGCCGAACTGGTCGTATGGCCTTCTAACGAGCAGCTGATGGCTCGCGCAAACGGCATGCCTGCCACGACACTGCGCCGGCATCTTGCCGTACTGGTTGACTGCGGGCTCATCATTCGCCGCGACAGCCCCAACGGCAAGCGGTTCGCCCGCAAGGGAAGGGGAGGGGAGATCGAGCAGGCCTACGGCTTCGATCTGTCGCCAATCGTAGCGCGGGCCGAAGAGTTCCGAGATTTGGCCCAGGCGGTGCAAGCTGAAAAGAAGGCTTTCCGGGTGGCGAAGGAGCGATTGACTCTTCTTCGCCGCGACATCGTCAAAATGATCGAAACTGGCATTGAAGAGAGCGTTCCGGGAAACTGGGGAAGAGTTACACAGACCTATCAGGGGATCATCGGCCGCCTGCCGCGCTCTGCACCCCGTCAGCTTATAGAGAGTATTGCCCAGAAACTTCAGGAACTCTGCGCTGAGATCCGTGACGTATTGGAATCGTTTACGAAAACAATGAATCCGGACGCCAATGAGTCCCATTCCGGTCGTCACATACAGAATTCAAAACCAGACTCTAAATCTGAATCTGAACACGGCTTTAGAGAAATAGAAGAAGCGTGCGGCGGCGTTGCGGAAACCGACAACGTGCGGAGCTTGCCGAAACGCGAGCTGCCTTTGGGAATCGTGCTGGATGCCTGCCCCGAAATGCAGGAACTGGCCCAGGCAGGGACAATCCGGCACTGGCGCGACTTGGTGGCGGCGGCTGACCTTGCCCGGCCGATGCTGGGGATTAGCCCCAGCGCCTGGCGGGAGGCCCGAGAAACCATGGGTGAGCAACACGCGGCGATCACGCTGGCGGCGATCTATCAGCGGGCCGGTCAGATCAACAACGCCGGCGGCTATCTGCGCAGCCTGACCGATCGGGCCAGGGACGGGAAGTTTTCGACCTGGCCGATGGTCATGGCGTTGCTACGGACGAAGCTGGACGAGCAGAAGAATGCAGCCAGCGTCGGAAAACCACGAACGGATGAGGATGCAGAAGACGATAGCCGCGTCCACGTATCGGATTCGCTGCTGAAAAGCCTGCAGAAGCCGAGGTCGTGGTGATCTCCTCGTTACTCGGCCGCGGCGATGTCGACGTCGGTGATCAACCCCGAACGTCGGGCGCGATCGATGAGGTTCTTCACGGACGAGGGCGACCATTTGGAGCCGCCGCGCGGGGTGCGCTCGTGCAGCCTTTCGAGCTGGGTGGCGATATCGCGCAGGGTGAGGTCTGCGTTCGAAGAATGGATGCCGGCCACAAGCGTCATCAGGCGATCCTCGGGAAGCCGGGGCGGAGATTTTTTCAGCAGCGCTGCGTCCGCCATGCGTTCAGTCACCATCCACTTCACAGCCCGGCGAAGCCGTTCCGGCGTCCAGTCGAGGCCCTGCTGTTTGAGCACTCGGGTTATGTCGTCCCATGTGTGATCGGGCCGCATGCGCCGAACGGTCGGAAGCCATTGGTTCGCGGAGGCCTGAATGCGATCGCCGTATGCCGCTTTCTGGGCGGCCGTCATCCTGGCCAACGCCTCGGGGCGTTTCTCTCGTATGCCGGGGTTGCCGGGAAGTTTTCCTTTGGACTTGGCTGCCCGGATGCCGGCCTTCGTTCGTTCGGAAATGAGCGCGCGTTCGAGCTGCGCGACGGCGCCGAGAACCTGGAGCGAGAACATGCCCTGCGGCGTGGTTGTGTCGATAGGATCGCGAAGCGATCGGAAATGCGCGCCCCTCGCCGTCAGATTCTCGATCACCTCGAGCAGATGGCTGACCGAGCGCGCCAGACGGTCAAGCCGAACCACAACGAGCGTGTCTCCGGCGCCGATCTCGCGAACGAGTTTGGAAAGGGCAGGCCGGGCACGCGACGCGCCGGATCCGTGTTCCTGGACGATCACATTGCACCCGGCCGATCGCAGCTCGATTTCCTGGGCTTCTGTCGCCTGCTCGTCCGTAGAGACGCGGGCGTAGCCGATCAGGCGATGACTGGCGCTCGGACGCTTCATTGGGCAAGCTTCGCCGACGGTAGATCGCTGAGAAGAGCAAGCAGCGCCGGATTGATGTAGAGGTTCTCCCGGCCGGCTTTGATTTCCTTCAGCAGGCCGAGTTCAGCAAGGGATTTCAGGTAGACCGATGCGGCCTGTCGTTTCGCAATGTCCGCGGCCACCAGATCGCCGATACGGCAATAAGGGTTCACGAAGATCACTTCGGCCAGCTCGCGCGAATAAATCTTCGGCAGATCCCGCCTGATGCGCTCCGCGGTCTGATCGAGCAAATCCCGGATCGAACGAATGCGCGCGGTCGACCAGTTTGCAGTCTCACGGATCGCCTCAAGCATGTAGAGGATCCAGTCCTCCCAGGCAGCGTCTGTCGTCACGGCGAGCAGGCGGTCATAGTAGGCGCGCTTGTTGCCGATGATGTAACGGCTGAGATAGAGGACCGGAATGTCCAACAGGCCCTTGTCGACGAGGTAGAGCAGGTTCAGCACCCGGCCCGTTCGACCGTTGCCATCGGTGAATGGATGGATGGCTTCGAACTGGTAGTGCATCACAGCGAGGCGGATCAGCGGATCGATGTCCTCTGCCTCGTGAATGTACCGCTCCCAGTTCGAGAGCTTGTCCCGCAACAGTGCTTGCCCCTCTGGCGGAGTATAAATGACGGCGCCGGTCGCCTCGTTCATCAGCGCCGTTCCCGGCGTCGCGCGGATGTCGAGTTCGACGCCCTTGATGGTCCTGCAGACGGCGATCGCTGTCGACGTCGACACCGGACGTTGTTTGAGCGTTTGAAAGCCTTCACTGAGGGCGGTACGATACCGCAGCGCTTCCTTCGTCGCCGGATCAGCCTGGTTGTTGGCCTCATTGGCGAAGCGGAACAGTCTATCGGTCGTGGTGACGATGTTCTCTATCTCCGAGCTCGCCTGCGCCTCCAGCAGCGGAATAGAATTGATAAGGACCGCCTGGTTCGGAATGAGCTGGCCGGACACACGCAGTTCCGCCAGCGCCGCGCGTGCCGAGATGCAGGCTTTCAGCACGGCTTTCGTTTCCACGTCCTCGCGTGGCGGCAAGGTGGGGAGGTCGTTAAACGGGCGGTTCGGCTGAAACGGCATGTCGATTAATCCTCATGCGATCGACATGTCGGGTGGATATGTCGTCGGTATCGACATATCGTTAATTCATGTCGATAGAATCAAAATATAACGACACATTAAGCGTCTCGCAAGCGCCTTGTACAAATGCAGAAGATACTAACAAACGATCGTTTGTAAACGTCTCTTGGTCCTTTGGAGTCAAAGTAAACACGTCGCAAGTGGCTGGAAAACAGTGGTTTTCATCGATGTCACGTCCATCGGCGCTAATCCTGTACAGTTCGAACGCCTTGGCAGCTCTAAATAGTACGCGCGCGAGAAAAAGTATCTGCTATGATTGAAGTGTATGCTATTATAGCTTCAAGATGGTCTAAATAGATACGTTAAAACAATGAGATATGAAATTGGCGATTTGCCTTTGACAGTGCTGCTTCCGGCTATCGCAAGGGCAGAAGATCAAATCGCGCGTCTGGACGAAATTGTTCGTCGCAGCCCCGTCAGGCAGGGCTTTACCGAAAGGTCTCACTTCACCGAGGCGGCCGCAAGCATGTGGATCGCAGGCGAGCTTGTCCACATCGAGGATCTCGTTCTCCACGACGCAAATCGGGATGTGCGTACCCCGACCCACGAAATCACCATCGCACATTCGATCCTGAGAGCGCGGCGGCGCATCGAAAAAGCTGACCCTGACTGGGCGACGAGCAGGGCTGGGATCGTAAACCTGGTGGGGCGGTCAGAGGGCTCTGCGGAACGAGAGTCGGTAGGGAAGGGGAGATCGCCCTTGCCCGCCGAACTGACGCTGAACGAAGAGGACAACTGTTTCGCCGCGGAGATGGCCGAAATCGATGCAGTTCTTGATCGGTCGACCCGCGCACTCGAAGCGGTGGTAACGGTGGAGGGCAGCAAGGCGGATCCTCTGATGGTCGGTGAGCTCGTTGTCCGGGATCCGGGATGGGACGAGGAAGGGCGCCTTTCGGCTTGGAGAGCGGTTCTGGCTCAGGCTGACGCCTTGCCGACTACCTTGGCGGCCGCAGTGATATGGGACGCATGGGAAAGCATGGAGCCATTGCAGCGGCAGCATTGGCTTGGTACCCAACTCGTGAATTCATATTTCCGGGTGCGCGGAAAGGTGTCCTCGCACCTGTTTGGCATCTGCTCCGGTCTTAAAGCTGTGCCGCGGGAACGGCGGCGATCACACAATCGCGCTTCACGAATGCTTGCCGGGCTGGATGCAATGGCGAGCAGCGCTGAACTGGCCATGAAGGAAGTCATTCGGCTGGGACAGGCGAGGGAGCACCTCGAGCGAAAACTGAAGGGAAAGCGCTCGTCCAGCAGTTTGCCGCGCGTTGTGGACTTGCTGATGGCGCGACCGATCGTGTCCTCGTCGATGATAGTCAAGGAATTGAAGGTTAGCCATCGTGCGGCGCTCGATCTCGTCGCCGAACTTGGCGTTCGGGAAGTGACGGGGAGAGGAAGCTTCCGTGCATGGGGTGTGATTTGATGTGAAGGCAGCAAACATGGTCGGTGCGAGAATTGAACGAATTGAGGCGGTCGGGTCCTCGCGCGTTTAGATGTTTCTGGTCATAGAATTCCTTTTGTTTCGCGGCTCGTTCGTGGCGACGCATGTCGCAAACGACAGCGCATTCGCCGCAGTCAAAATCCGCGGGAGAGGGCGGCAACGTTCATTTGAACTCAGTTAAATAGATCGTCTTGATGCCGTCCGGCGTTAGGCCAGTACGGCGCAGTTCAGCCTCACAGCGCTCTTGAAGAACCTCCCTGTCTCCGGGTTGCCCAATTAGATAGACATAGAGATTCCGGACCGCTCCGACGAGCTTTGTCACTTCCTCCAATTTAAGGGCGTACGTTCCCTGGGTGCTTGCTTTCCGATCGGCGATGGGCTCCGGAAGCGCCGAAACCCGTAAAGACTGCCTTCCGGGATAGCATCGCCTGAACCATTGCTCGGCTTCTAGGAGTTGAGCATGGTCGTTCTTGTAGAGCGGGTTGTCCTTCTCCTTGTCGCTTTTGGCTTCTATGACGAAATCGAACAAACCGCTCGTTCGCCACAATACATCAGGCCCTGTTTTGTGCACTGCTTCCGGCCGCTCGGCGTCAAAACCAAGATATGCTCCAAGGTTCTTTAACGCCTCCTCATATTGGAATGGGGAGGCGTCGGGCACTAGAGCCGAGACCGCTTCGTTATAAGCAGGAATGAGCGATCCACGACGTTGATATTCGAGGATTCGGCTAACAATCGCCATGGATTGTGGACCTGCCATTGGTCGCGGAATATAGGCGGGTCGGATGCGAGGTGGGATATGGTTGTTGTTGGTTGCGAAAGCTGACGTCTGAAGTCGCTGACCCTTGTGATCGTCATTCATATGGAAAGCGATGCGAGCTGCCAACGAGGAAAGCCATGCCCTTCTCTGACCATCCTGGACTAGGTCTGGTGAGGAAATCAGGTGTTCGAGTTCTTGAATGGCGCTTTCATACTGTCCCACTCTTTCCAGCCGGAAAGCCCTGCGCTCAGCACCGGCGACCTTCAGCGACAGTTCGTCGATCCCCGGGGGCCGGGTGGCGGCTGCCAACTCTGACGCATGGTAGGCAACCCAATCCGGATCCCTGTTCAAACACTTGAGCATCGTTTCGCCAATTTCCTGATAGCTGGCGACAGCCTCACTCACTTCCTGTCCCACGTTGAGTTGTACGCGGCTGCTCGCGGTCAGATGCTCAAGGTTCTTCTTGCGTCCGATCCATGCAACCAAGTCGCTTCCCGTCAGGACGACCACGCAGAAATCGCCGCCACCCCTGGAGCCGCGCCCTAGGCCCTGCTCGATCCGCTGGGCCAACAACGAGTTGACCGCGGAATCTGCAAGGACATTCGTCCGAAACATATCGTAGTCGGTCGTACCCTGTGGCAGGCCATCCATAATCAGCAGGCGGCAAGACTGACCAGCCAAATCAATGCCGTCGTACCGGTTAGCAAGAACGATCGGACCCTTGAACGATCCGGCCTGCATATCTTTTATGCGGTGGCTAACCGCTTCACTTGTCTCTGGATATTCCGCAGTATCCAACCATCCTTTCGCAACGGTCCCGGACGGCGCCAAAATCGCGACGCCGGCGTAACCGGCAATCCATTTCGCGATCTGTTTAACCATCGGTGTGATAGCGACATTGCCGAGCGGCATCAGCTCGGGCACCAAGATCATGCGCTCGCCTACACCCGCGAGCGATGAAGACTGAATCGGTCTGCCAACTGCAGCAGGGGAGGCACCGAATGTGCGAACAATCTCGCTGTCGTCCGAAATCGTAGCAGACATGTAGATCCGGCGTTTAGCGTCATCGAACGTCGGAAGAAGATCAACCGGCGGAAAGGTGGGGGTGATCGTCACCGATTTGCGGCTGAAGAGGCAGTGGCACATGGCCAGATTGTCACGTAGGAGAGGCCATATGTAGGGATCGACGCCCTCGACATGCTGTGAAAGAAATTCCCGAACTTCGGGGACCTTGGACAGCCAAGCCCAGCTGGGGACCTCGATCACGCCGAAGTCCTTCCCCCTCGTGATGTCAGCAAAGGCGCCGCCTCGTCCGACCTCGTCGAACGCGCCCCTGAAACGATCCGCCATCTCCTGATAGACCTCGAGGTGGTCTTTCGATGTGATCGTCAGGCTGAATGCTTTACGAACAGAGGAAAGCGCGACGTGCGCGTCGTCTAAGATGATGCCTCCGACTTTCACTGCCGGTTTGGCGGAACCTCGAACACCAAATTTGCTGCGACCACTGAAAAGGCTCTCGTAGGCCCCCACGAGAACGGCGTTACCATCAAGAAACTCGGAGGCTAAAGGCTGCCCCCTCGTGTAGGGCACCGCGCGGATTCCATATTCAGTCGCTTTGGCAATAACCTGTTCGACGAGCTGGGTAGTTGGTGCGAGATAAAGAACGGGTTCACCGAGTTCATTCATGGTTGATTGTGCCATGAGAAGCGCAACCAGGGTCTTTCCTCCCCCCGTATGCAGTTTTACAACGACATCCTTGTCGTTTCTCCGGGATGGATACCAAGCATCGAGAGCTTCGGCTTGGCTAACATAAAGGTCATTGATCCCGACGGCTTTCGGCAGGGAATGAAAGATATCTCGTGGGGCGACGGGCTTCGGCTTTGCCTTGTCCTCGCGAAGCTTTTTGAAATCGACCACCTCTTGCCCCCCATTTTACCGACAGTTCTGCTTTAACAGATGTATGCCCAAGAGAGAGGCATTGAAAATACCTACTACTTAGAAAGACGTGTTGCAGGTTATTTTTTCGGCGGGCGTTACTGACGCCTAACGATATGGCAGGAGCAGGATGACAAACCATGTTTTCTGCATCCACTAATTCACAGACGTCCAAGGTTGAAAGTCAGAAATCAATTCTGTCCTCTCGCATTTCACCACCAAGGCCAAATAAATACATGGAGCCATAAAATGACAACAGATCGCTCCGCGGCGCACCGTCGATTCGTTGTGTTAGCGCCTCGGCCACCACGCCGACGTGCTTTACGAGTGCGTCCAGATGTTGCTTTGTTGGTTGGTTCCTATCTCCAAGCGCTGCCTTCAGCGCATACAGCCGTTCAAGCGGCGCTGGATGGGTCTCGGATACCGAAAACCGAGGTATGTCGAGAAATCGGGAGCCCAAAAGTTCAATTAAGTGGAGGAAGAGAAATATGTGATAGGCGCCGTTGGAAAGGCGGAGTTTTGCATCTTTATCCGACCCGATGGCTGTAATCGCGTGGAGGTCAGCACTGAATTCTAGATCGTGGTTATAGGTTTTTAGATCCTCCAGATTTTCGGTCGAAGATGCTTCTTCCATATGACCTAGAAGCAAATGACTAAACTCATGCCCGAATGTGAATTCGAGCATGTCGTCTACATCGCGCTTGATAGCAGCGTCCACACTCGCTGGAAGTTTAGCTCGCGGATCGATGTCAAAGTCCTGGGCTTCTGACCCTATCATCGTCCGCAGGGCGATTAAGGCTGCATCAATCCGGTCGCCCATCGGAAATTCATAGTGTGCGCCATGAAAACATACAGTCATGAAATAGAGGAAGTAGCGCAACGCTTCGGAGACGATGATCACCTCGCCTACCAGGGACTTTAAGCAAGCGGCGTTCACTTCCAGGGTTGGGACGTAGCCATAGGGGATTGAGCGAGCGGATTTTCGTAAGGCCTTCGGCAGTCGCTCAAGATAGCGTCTCGGAGCCAAATTGACGGTTTCGTAGTAGGATGTCAGAGTCCAAGGGCGACCGTTCTGCTGAAATGCACGCTTCCGGTGGGCAAGCACCCTCGTAACTCGAGGAGAATCGGCAACGGAGTTAGCCCGAATTCGCAGCAAGTAGTCATGCGCGCTTCTCAACGACCTCAGCCGGAGAATCTCATTCTTAGAGCAGAAGGGCGCATAAACCAGTTCTTCATTGCTGAGATCTGGATCGAGTGGTTCGATCCCTGTGACGTAGAACTCGCCACGTTCATCGCCGATGATGAAACCATTCGCGGCGCGGCGCGCCCCGGGAAATTCCTTCAGCCATTTCTGTATTTCGTGCTCTTCCATTGCGAAACGACAACCCTCGTGCCAAGTAGAAAAATACGCAAACTAAAAAGTCCGATAGTAATACGCGAATAAGCCTAACTGCCCGTCTGTAAATCAGGTCGATAAAAAGAGGGTAAGTTCGCCATCAAATCTCTAAGGGCCTCAGTGCTGGCCGCTCCCGAATCTGAGGGCAACAATCTGGACAAATCGGACAATCCGCATTATCTTGGCTGTAGTCAAGAAGGAAGACGAAGATGGTTGCTGTCACCCGTAAATCGCAGATGCGCGCAAAGCTAGAAGTCAATCCGGCTGCGGTAGCCGATGTTCTCAAGGTTTTGGCCCGACACAATCCAGGCCTTTCAAAGCCGGCGCTTGCAGCGACTGGCAAGGTCATGGCCGTGGTCTCTGCGGTGGCAGCGCGCCTTTCTGTCGAGCAACAGCATCGGATTGCCGACGATGAAACGGAACTCGCCCATATTGTGGAAGCCGCCGTCGCCGAACTGGCTGCGAAGCCAGGTCATGTACTCGCGGAGGTATCGGTCGAAAAGCCTGTGGAGGTCAGCCGAGGTGCTGGTCTGGGGCAATCGGTAGACATGGAGGAAGGGCGCCGCAGGCTCGACGAATTTGCGACGCCAACCCGCATCGAAGACTGGGCCGGTCCGGTCGCTGGTCCGGGCGATATCGAGAAGAAGTTCGGCACGAAGCGATCGACCTTGCACGACTGGCACAAGCGCGGAGCTGTCGTCGGTCTGCTCAAGGGCGAGCGAAAGCATGTCTTTCCCCTGGCTCAGTTTGTCGATGGCCGGCCGGTCGAGGGCATGCCTCAGGTCACCAAAATCATCCGCAATCCGCGTGTGGCGTGGCAATGGTTGATCCAGCCGAAGCCGAGCATTGGCGGAACGCCGCTCGACAATCTCAAAATGGGCAATCTAGACGAAGTTCTGGATGCGGCCGAGCGCGATTTTGGTTGAGCTGAATCGTGAAACTTGATCCCCAAACGGTTCGGGAGCTCGCGCTTGCCTTTCTCCCGCAATCTTATGTCCGCATTATACCTGTAGCCCACATGTCGACCCCGCTTGGCATGGGTTTCGGCCAATCGCGATTCTCGAGCCCCAACCAGATGTTCCGACTGCTTTATGCCGCATATGATCTCGCGACCGCGATTGCGGAGACGATTGTGCGCGACCGCTTCGAGGGGACCCAGGAGCGAGTGCTGGATGAGAGCGAAATCGAGGACTGGTCGGTCACTGAGGTGACGGCCACGGATGCTCTCATTCTTCTCGACCTGCGCACGACCGGCCTCCTGAGGTTGGGCGTCAGCACGGACGCAGCCCGGGGCAAGGAACATCAGGAAGGGCAGAGACTGAGCGAGTCGATCTTTCGATCCTATGCTGTCGATGGATTGCTCTATTCCTCACGCCTCACGGCGGCAGATTGCGTGGCGGTCTACGATCGGGCTGTCGCTGCGAAACTTGTCGCCTCTCCGGCGGTCGAGCTGGTTCGTCAAGCCGACTTGATAGCCGCCCTGCGGTCTATCGGGGTGTCGATCCGGGCCGGGCGATAAGCATGTCCGTTACAGTCACTTCCGCAAACTTCTCTGGGCGATTTACGGCGTTGAATGGCACGAAAACGTTGCCAGCGACACATGCCGACATCATCCGCTCGTTGCTGACCGTCGGCTATCCCAGCCGTCGAGCCGCTGTCCGCACCGTTGGCCCCTGGCGGGAGAAAATGCTGGTCGCGATGGCGACGGGCTATCTGGATGCCTCCTTGAACACGACGGCCTATTTTCGGAGTTTGGAGCAGTCGGAGAAGGTGGGGGTTTCGTTCCTTTTCGGCGAGGCGTTCACGCACTGGTATGCTCAGAGTCAGATGAGCGTGCAGTATCTCGTGCATGTCGCCGGCCTTGCCTCCTGTCGATGGGGATCCCCAACGGCTCCGGTCGCGCCGAAAGCTGGCGCAGCGCCTCCTCCTCCAAAATCGCGTCCCGATTTTATCGGCATCAAGCGAAGGGAACGCCATGTGTTCGAGAGCAAGGGTCGCATCCGAGCGCCAGCCGCAAGCACCGTTGCGAAGGCACTGGGGCAGGTTTCGGCGCTTCACACGGTCAACGGACGGGCGCCGACCACACGCTGTGCAAACTTCTTCATGTTCAAGGCCGGTGGTGCAGAGGGCAGAGTGCTGGATCCGCCGGCAAAGGGTGACGACATCACCGTGACGTTTGATCTCTTCGAAGCGATTACACGAGCCTACTCCATTATCCTCGATCAGCCGGTACTTGATCTATCCGATCAGGTTGGTGCGGGTTATGTCGGACGCGAGATCGATGATGGTGTGTTCTTGGGTATCGACAAGGAAATCCTTGCCTTGGTACGAGAGCGGCCCCCGACTGAAGCAACGCGTCGCAGGCGTGTCGCCCAGGTCTTCTCTGCTCTTGAAGATCGGTCGCAGAACTATGCGGGTCGGCAGGATAGAAGTGTTTCGTCCGGCCTTGACGGGGTCCTGCTTCTTGACCGCCGTTCGCCGCGCGCCCTTCGACGCTTCCGGACGCAGGGTTAAATGGCCGACTTTATGTCGGTGTGTTGGTTTCACCTTCTGACCAGCAAATCATGTGATTTACTACAATCCCATAATTCCATCAGAGATGCTCGCTCCATGACGACCCTTCTCGGCCTCACATATATCTCAAATGAAAAAGTGCCGCTCGCGGACCTGGACGACTATGTAACCGTCCACGTGCCGAGTGCTGGGTTTGATCAGCACCTCGGAAATCATGCACCATGGTTTTGGTCGATCGATAGGAGAGGCGGCGGCGGCGTGGATTTCAAGCAAGGGAAATATGACTATTGGGTGCGCCGGATCGGTTCCAACCAACCAATAGGTTTTCCGGTGCTGACATCGACCTCAAAAGAGGAGGGATGGATCTCAGTCATGGACGGCCGACATCGCATAATGGCAATTGTCGATAGCGGTAGGCAGGCCTTTGCAGCGAGACTTCCCAGACCATTGCTGGGAACGGCGCAAATGATAATTCCAGGCCTCGAAATCTTTGATCTGTAGACTACAGACGGCGCCGAAGCGCCCCCTGTCAGACTTCTCCGTCGACGACCATCGAAGTCGTGAAGCCACCATGAGGCTTCGTAATGAACGCCAGGCGCGCTTTGCGGAGTGGCCACGTCTTATCTCGCCACCAGTAAAACTCCAGATGCGATCTGCCCTGCGCGCGGATTTCCGACTCGATATCGCGGCTCTCACGTGAACCCGGGACAGCAAGAAAAGTTCCCGTCACGATGCAACGGGTGCTGCCCCTTACAGTGGCCTCGGTGTCGAAGACGGCGTCGCTGATGCAAACGCCCATGAAATCCCTGCTGCGCTGGCCTTTAGGGGTCTCAATGATGAGATCACCAGACGTGCGGTCAAAGTAGATTTTCACTCGGCTGCCGATCTCAGGTGGCTGACGAGAGACGTGCGGTATATCCATTTTCTACTCCTCTGGAGACTGCGTTGGCACCTGTGGGACGGTCGCAAACACACCCGGGGAGCTGTCTTGCACCGCCGGTAGGTCGAAGCGCGGATCGGTGAGATCGAGCGCGCCAGACCGCATCAGAGACTTCTCGAGCCCGATCGAATATCCATTTATAGGCCTGTGGCGTGAGCTCCATATGCGGTTTTCTCATGATGGCGCGCCGCGGATTGAGATTGCCGCCACTGCCGGCGTTCAGATTGCGTTGAGTTGGCGCAAAAGAATCCGGACCAAGTTCGATCATCATATCGACCATGGACACGTCTGCCGAAAGAGGTCCGTTAATGACACATTGGCCCGAGCGATGCCTGAAACCACTCCCTAAGTGCGACGATGTCAGCTCTTGTTTCTAACCCAATAGCGCAGGCAAAGTGATAGGCATCTCCGGCAAGCTCCCCGGAAAAAGGCGCTATCAGCAAGCCCGCAGCAAGCGCATCCGCTACCAGAACCCGGCTGGCTATGACCACGCCTTGTCCCGCGATAGCCGCCTGGACGGCTAGCATGCTATCGGGAAAGCGGGGTCCGACACTGGTGTCGACGTCGGCCACACCGGCCTGCGCGCACCAGCGCAACCAGTCTGGTTCCGGCGAGGGCCGGTTTCGTCCGTCGATATGAATCAGTATAGCGCGCCGCAGATCATCAGGGTGGGACAGACCGAGCCGTGCGCTACAAACGGGTGTCATCACGTCACGGCAAAGGTAGGTACTGACCACGCCGGGGAAGGGACCACGCCCGTAACGTATTGCAGTCTCGACACCACCCGCCCGCAAGTCCTCGACGGAGTTCGACGTATGCAGCCGGAGATCGATCATCGGAACAGCCTGGCGGAGCGTGTCCATCCGCGGCACCAGCCAGTGGCTGAGAAAAGCAGTGGTGGATGAGAGGGTGACTGTCGTCGGGGTCGTATCTGCCAGCAGTCGCGTGACTGCTCTTTCGATTTCGCCGAAACCAGAGGCCGTCGCCTCGTACAGGGTCTTGCCCTGCGGCGTTAACGTCACCGCTCTCGGCGACCGGTCCAGGACGCGCAGGCCCATATGGGCTTCGAGTTGCTTGATCTGATGGCTGATGGCCGTCGGCGTCACCGAGAGTTCTTCAGCCGCCGCCTTGAAACTCGCCCGCCGTGCAGCGGCTTCGAAAGCGCGAAGGGCGGACAATGGCGGCAAGCGAGAGCGACTCATGCTGAATCCAGTTCACCTTGAAGCTGAGTAATTTGACTTTTTCTATTTGTATAAGCGGCTGTACAGTGCTGATCGTCAAACCCTATCAAAATAAACTCATTCAAGGCAGCAGGAAAAATGGTCGAACTGGTCGCAGGTCTCATTGATGTCTTCGCAGATGCGCCATTGACCGGCAATCCGCTCGCGGTGGTGCAGGACGCCGACGACCTTGCCGATGATGCGATGCGGCGGATCGCCGGTGAATTCAATCAGGCCGAGACCACCTTCATACTTCGGAGCGCACGTGCCGATTGGAAACTGCGGTCGTTCACCGCCAGCGGCGCGGAAGTATTCGGTGCGGGCCACAACGCCCTCGGTGCGTGGCTTTGGCTAGGAGAACATGGAAATCTCGGTTCGCTGACGACCGCCCGAACCCTTCAGCAGGAGATCGGTCAGGATGTTCTTCCGATCGAGCTCGAATTGATCGCCGGCCGCGTCCACGGCCGCATGCTCCAGGCGCCGCTGCGCTTGTCGGACGCGCTCAGTGATGTCGCGCCTCTCGCCGACGCTCTTGGCCTCGGTCTGGGCGACATTCTGTCAGAACCGGCGCCACGTCCCGCCGACACCGGTGCGGCTCATCTGATGGTGCGCGTTCGCAATGCCGGCACGGTTGACGAGGCGCGACCCGATGTCGGCAAGCTGCTCGCCGTTCTGAGAAAGACGGTGGCGGAAGGGTGTTATGTCTATGCGTTCGATGCCGGAGCATCGAACACTGCCTACGCCCGGTTCTTCAATCCAACTGTTGGTCTGTGGGAGGATTCGGCGACCGGAACCGCCGCTGGCCCGCTGGCGGCGTATCTTGCAGCCACGGGAAACCTCAGGAACAACGAATTGGTGATCGAACAAGGTACCAAGATGGGCCGCCGCAGCATTCTGCATATCCGGCTGAAGCCCGAACCGGAACTCTCCGGGACAGGCATTGTTGTGTTGAGAGGCGTGATCCGGCTTTAATGCTTGCACCCGGTCCTGCGCACGTACCGATCCTTCAAACTTCAGCAAGCCGGCGCTGTGACGTCTCTTGGTTCTGGGGCGACGACTTTATCGTGCTGCCGCCCTTCATGCGAGCCAACGGCGCTCTCTTCCTCGAACACGTGATGCCAATTCTTTAGGATCGCGGCATTTTCCATAACGACTGTACCGGCGGCCCCGACGCGAGACTTTTGCCCTGCCGCTCCCCAAAGCCAGTACGTGATGGCCCGCGGCAAAAATTCTGCATTTGAATAACTTAGAAACTCACTTTGCTTCCTCGTGCCCAAAAAGAGAACAACATTTCATGACTTAATACATAGATATAGACGAACTAGACGAATCTAATTTCGCACGCGTGGGGAGAAAAACTTTCTCATCGCCGTTGCTTGGGGCACTGTGTCGTCATTTCACGATGTCTTGAAGGCTGACGCGGTCGATCGTCGTGAGCACGGCAATCACAATAACAACGCCCTTGACGATTTCCTGGGTGAACGTGCTGACGCCAGAAACGTTCAGGCCGTTGCTCAGGATAGTGATAAGCGCGACCCCGAGCAGGGTGCGCTGTGCGCCGCCGACCCCGCCTGTAAGTGCCGTGCCGCCAACGACGATTGCAGCGACCGTGTCGAGAAGATACCCGTCCCCGATTGAGGGGGTGGCGGAACCCAAACGCGACAACAGAAAGAACCCACCGATCGCAGCGAGTGTGCTTGAAAGCACAAACGCATAGGTCTTGTAGCGGTTGATAGCGATGCCGCTCAGTTTCGCGACACGCTCGCCAGCCCCTATCGCGACGATGTACCGGCCGAACCGGGTATGGGACGTTGTCAGGCTCAGCACGACCCAAAGCAGCAGCGAAAGGAGAAGGACGTTGGGCACCCGCGGGATTATCTGCCCGTTGGCGAGCATCGAAAAGTCGTCGTCGTTGACGAACAGGGCAGTGCCATCAAGCACGTGCAGCATGATGCCCGTAAAGATGGAACTGGACGCAAGAGTTGCAATGAACGACGGCAGCCGCAGGACTGTCGAAAGAACGGAATTGAGCAGGCCGGCAGCGATGCCGAAACCGAGCACGGCGAGGAGGGCCGTTGTGTAACCCGTGCCAAATTTCTGCAGGAGAACGGCGCTGATCGCGGAGGCGAGCGCTGCGACAGCAGCAACGGAGAGGTCGATGCTGCCCATTAGCACGATGAAGGTCGCGCCGAGCGAGATCAAGAGCAGTGGCCCGGCCTGGGCTCCCATGACCGTCAGGTTGAGCGGCGACAAGAATGCGGGCTGCTGGAAAGCGAAGTAGCCAATAAGAATGAGAAGCGCCGATGCTGGCAGCCAGGTCGCCCGGTGTTCGCGCGAAACGATGGCCGTTGCAACACGCGCCTTCCAGGTTTCTATTTTGCCGGTTGCCTGCGGAACTTCAATTTCACTAATCTGCTTCGGGATCATAGGAATCTCTTCAAGGCGCAACAATCGGCGTCTTCTCGTTCGAGGCGGGACCAATCATATCGGCGACAAGGGCGTGCTCGGTCGTGAGCGTTTGGCGGTTGTCGATATCGCTGACGATCCGACCATCTCGCATGATCAGTATCCGGTCGCTGAGCGAGATCAGCTCCGGGAGATCATCTGTAACGTAAAGGATCGAGGTGCCATGAGCGGTAAGATCTCGCAAAAGCGCGTAGATTTCACGCTTGGCTCCCACATCCACGCCAGCGGTTGGATTCTCTATCAGAAGCAGCACCGGCTCGCGATGGATCCAGCGCGCCAATGATACCTTCTGCTGATTGCCACCGCTCAGTGTACGCAGGGGTTGACCTGAAACGGCCTTGATCCGCAGGGACACGATCATCTGTCTGGCGACATTTTGCTCACGAGCAGAACGCCAGATGCCGAATGCGTTGGAAAAACCGCGAGCGCCGGCATGACCGCTCGGCAGAGAAATGTTCGATGCGACATCCGCGGTCACGACTACCGCTTCGTTCGACCGATCACCGGGAATGAATGCGATGCCCCTTTGTTTCCGCTGGGCGATAGATCCTGCAAGCGGCATGCCCCCAAGCTCGACCGTGCCGTCCCGATGGGAGGTTACGCCCGCCAGAACGCGCAGAAGTTGCCCCTTGCCCGATCCCAGAAGACCGCCGATACCGACGATCTCGCCCTTTCCGACGTTGAAGGAAATGTCGGTGAGGTGCGTTAAGCGTTGCCCTGCCGACGGTCGGCTGGAACGTGAAAGCCCCTTGACGACAAGAAAGGGCTCTTCATTGAGCGTCGACCTCTTGCCCGGCGTCGTGCTTTCGAAAGCCCGGCCGACCATCAACCGGTGCAATCCGGCCTCATCGAACTGAGAAATCGGCCCTTCTCCGACGATCGCACCATCCTTCAGGACGATCAGCCGATCGCAGACGTCGAAAACTTCCTGCAGGCGATGCGAAACGAAGGCCACGCCCGCGCCTTGCCTGCGAAGCCTGCCCATGCTTTCCAGAAGCCGGACCACCTCGGCACGGCTAAGCCCGGTTGTCGGCTCGTCGAAGAGTACGAAACCGGAGGGCAACCCCAGCACTTTCGGTAACAGAATTGCCCGACAGACCTCCAGCGATTGCCGGGTGGCGAAGTCGTAGTTCAGCATCAGGTGCTTGACGTCGACCGCGATACCCATGGAACGCACGAGGTCGCGGGCAATATCAATCATCTTCGCCTTATTCAGCACCCCAAAGCGCGTGAAACGCTTTTCATGGCCGAGGAAAAGGCTCTCATAGACAGGCAGGGCCCCGATCAGCGCGGGATCCTGAAAGATCCGCCAGATCCCGCGCTGATTGGCCTCGTAATAATTTTCCAGGGCGACCGGCGTGCCGCCGATCGCTACGGTTCCTCTGGATGGTTTCAATGTACCGGAAAGCACGTTAAGAAGCGTCGACTTGCCAGCTCCATTTTCCCCAACGATACCGACAACCTCTCCCGACCGGATCGCGAGGTTTATATCGCGAAGGGCGGGCGAAGGACCAAAGGAATGGGTGAGGCTCTCGACGCTCAGAATGGACATTCTCAGGCCTTGATGCCCTTGAAGCTGAAGTCGTCCAGCTTGAGTTTGTAGGCGCTCTCGTAGCGCTTCGTGACAGCGTCGAACTCGCCCGTTTCGATAGACTTGGCATAGTCTGCCTGAGGTCGGTAATCTGCAGGCTTCTCGATGCCGGTGGCAGTGAAGTAGTCGTCGTACCTGATCGGGGCGAGCGGCGCCTGAGGGTCCCATTTGTCGCCGCTGATGACATGCGACAGCAGCTTCGGATCGAAGGGCAGGTTCGGATTGTCCACGTAGCGCGCCAGAACACCATCAACATTGTCTTTGGTGACGAGAAGCCCATTGAACCCCACGAACCTTTCCGGGGCGGACGCCTCATAGCCGTTCAGAGCATCGAAGAGCCGGGCGACAGCCTGGACACCGTAATAGGCCGGAGACTGGAACGCGGTGGCCGCGACTTTTCCGGCCTTGATTGCCCTGAAGATATCGGTTGCGCCATCCGCTCCAACCGTGAGCACTTCCTCACCGGCCTCGATCTTGAGACCGCGCAGCGCTGCCAGAACCCCGGTCAGCGATCCATCATTCTGGGCGATAATGCCGTTGGGCACGCCGTGGCGGGCGATGAGGTCCTCGGTCGCTTTCTGCCCTTCCTCGGCGCTCCAATTGCCTGGCAGACTTCCGGCGATCGTTACACCGGGAAATTCGGCAAGCGCACGCTTCACGGCCGCCGTGCGCAGATTGTCGTAGGATGAACCCTTCGAACCGGTGATATGCAGGAATTTGGCGTCCGGCCCGAACTTCTTCACCGCCAGGCCAATGGTGTATTTGACGGCTTCATACATATTACCGCCGCGATTTCCGTCCTCACGCGCAACGATTGCCTGCGCAAAGCCGGTTCCGGCGTCAATCGGAGATGTCCAGGGAATGTTGTTGCCGACATTGACCACATAGCCGCCGCCCTCTTGCGCTGTCCGGGCAATCCGCTTCAGACTGCTCCCGTCGGCGCTGACGATGAGGAAGAGTTTTGCACCTGCCGCAGCGGCGGACTGCGCCTGCGTAACGGCCGTGCCATCGTTGAGGTTGAACGTCGTCGAACTATAGGGAAGGCCGAGAACAGCTGCGGCCCGCTTTGCCGCATCGTTGATGATGGTGTTCCATTCATTGCTCAGCAGCAAAAGCTGATGCAGCGGAGCGGATTTAAAACTCTGAGCGCGTGCTTCCCAGCTGGGCAGAAATCCACTTCCCGCCACGGCAAGACCCGCCCCTGCCTGGAGCAGACGGCGGCGAGAAAGCGAGCTTGATAAGGGTGAAGAAGTTACTTTAGATGAAGTCATTTGAAGGATCCTTTCATAGGGTGAATTGGCTTATGCGGTTTGAGGTAGAGGCAATTGGGCAGTTCTACTGGGGTAGTTGCCTTGGCGTTTTCACAGCCGCGGCCGCCGCCAGTTGAAGTCCTGGCGAGCTCCTTATTCATAAAATCCGTCCGTGGATTTGATCAGGCTCGCAAACTGCTCCCGGTCGTGACCGAAGAGGACTTTGAGAGAACGGGATTCGGCGTATTTCCTGATATAGCTGACCGTCCGATCGTAACCGATCGTATCGTGGAGAACGCCGGCTCGGCGGGCCGGAGGACCATAATTTGTGGCGGTGTAACAAGCGTCTGAAACGAGCAGAAACCCGGGCCGCTTCTCAAGCTCCACGGCAATACCCAACATCCCGGCAGCATGGCCGCTTCCGAAGTTGAGCAGGGTCACTCCAGGCGCGAGTTCTCTTTCTCTCTCATCGCGACTGACAAGATCCCAGTTTCGTGGGGCCGCAAACCACGCCTCGATATCCTTGACGATGTAAGGCGACGAATGATCCCCCGTCGCGAAATACCGGACTGCGGTTGCGAATTCATCTTCATGTGCAATCAGCCTCGACTTTCCGAAATACTCGACGCAACCGGCGTGATCATTGTGAAGATGCGACAGGACCACCGTCGAAATTTCGTCCGGTGAAAGGCCGAGCTGCCTCAGCCGTTCCGGCAGATTGCATTCCGACGCCCCGATATAGGGCGCGTTCAGTTGCGATTGCGCGGGCCACCGGCCATTCGTTCCCATGCATTCCGGGTGACATCCTGTGTCGTAGAGGACCGTGGCATCGGTGCATTGGATGAGGTAGGCGGAGACCGGAATGTCGATCAGACGACTACTCACCGTCGGCTTCTGCGGCGTGACAAAAGTGGAGTTGGCGATGATGAAGTTTTCGTCGACACGAATTTCACCCAGGTCGAGAACGAACAGCTTATTTCCCATAAGATCTCCTAATTAAGTCACGCGATCTGGTTCAGCGCCGGCTGAGGTGAGGTTGACCAGCCTCGACGCGAAACATCCGCTAGGCCTTTCCAATGCCGGTGGTCCAAAGATCCGGCGGCAGGCTGCGGTTAACCGCGAAATCACCGATCTGACGCTCCTTGTAGATGACCGGATTGTGGGAGGAGATGGCGCGGGCGTTTCGCCAATAGCGATCCAGCCCCAACTCGTTGCTGAGCGCAGACGCTCCCAGTCCGTCGAAGAGGACGGTCGTCGCATCGAGGATGAGTTGGTGGACGACGACCTGTGCCTGGTAAATCTGCACCTCGAGTTTGCCGATCTCCGTTCTTTCCCTGCAGCCTTTAGCAACAGCGCGGTGATAGGCGTCGGCGGCTGAAAGTACGATCGAGTTTGCCCCGTGCGCATTGGCAAACACCTTACCGACGAGCTGGAGCACCTGCGGATCGTCGCTCGCGGTGCTGGCAGCCGCGTGGGAATATGTCCGTTTGCGTGACCGCACATAGTCCGCAACGGCAGTGGACGCCCCCCGCCCGATTCCGACAAGCGTTGCCAGATGGGCCAATTGAGCGAAGGCCGTCAGGAACGGCCACCGCGATGCCGATGGCGCAATATCGTCATCGTGCAGAAGGACCTGATCGAATACGGCGGTCCCACTGGCGGTCAGTCTCTGTCCGAAACCGTTCCAGTCATCGACAATGGACGTTCCTGGCGCCGTCGTTTTTATAAGCGCTATGATCAGCTCGTCAGCATTGTTCAAGCCGCTGACAGTCATCCATTCCGAGAACAGAGCGCCGGTCGTATAGAATTTCTGGCCGTTGAGACGATGGCCCTCATTGGTTTTTATGATGGAAGTCGAAAATTTGCCAAGCGTGGCATTTCCAACCTCCGTCGCTGCAGCGGAGATGATCTCCCCGGATCCGATGATGTCGATGCAACGCCTCGTCCAGGCGTTGGATGGTTCGTCGAGAAGCTGTCCGAGCAATCCGAAATGGGCGCGGAAGATCTGCGCGACATTCGAGTCTGCCTCTGCAAGCTCGACGAGCAATGCAAGGAGTTCCAGCGGTGTCGCTCCCAAACCGCCTTTATCTTTGGGGAGAAGCAGCGCACCGAATTTGAGCGCTTTCAGCCTTGCGACTTCATCGCGCGGGAGTGTGCGTGTCGCATCTCTTTGGCGCGAGCCTTCGGCGATTTCGGCGAACACCGGCCGGAAAATTGCCACGAGTGTGCGGAATGCGGGTGTGTCGATTGTCGGCCAGGTATGAGGATGATGGGTCAAGGGCGTTCACTTACAATTTGGAAATAATGACGGTGTTGTCGCGCTACGTGGCAGGCGGCGCCTGTGGAGCCCGCCTGCCGGATAAAGCTCAGCTTCCCAGCCACGCAGCGGCGAAGTCGACCGAATGCCCGGACGAATCCTCGGTGTGGTTGTGCAGCGTCTTGCGATAGAGCGTCAGGTTCTGGAACTGAACGAGGTTTACCGCCGGCAGATCGCGGTGAAGGATGTGTTGGAACCTGACGAAGTATTCTTTGCGCTTCGCCGGATCGATTTCGATCGATCCTTTCTCGAAGATCTCATCGACCTCGGCATTGCTGTAGCCGGAGTGATTGGACCACGGCACGCCCTTCTTGATGTTCTTCGACCAGTAGCCGCGCTGGATGCCGTCCGTCGGATCATAACCGTTGGCAAGATGCTGGAGGTCGATATCGAAGGCCGCGTCGGTATAGACGCTCTTGATGTAGGTCGCGTAGTCGTAGCTCTGGATCGCCACGTCGACGCCGATGTCGCCGAAGGCGGATCGGAGGAATTCTGCGCCGACACGGGTTGGCCCGTAGACAGGATTGTAGGTAAGGCGCAGCGCGAACCGTTTCCCATCACCACCACGCTTGTGGCCGGCCTCATCAAGAAGCGCTTCCGCCTTGGCCTTGTCGAAGGCATAGAAGCCGATACTTGGATCGTGATATTCTGCCATCGACGGTGCAATCGCGGTCGGGGACGGCACAGCATATCCCTTCCAGACGAGACGGATGTAGTCGTCGATATTGATGGCGTGAGCGAAAGCCTGGCGAACACGCAGATCGCTGAGAATCGGATGATCCAGACGGAAAAACAACTGGTTCAGACTGCCTTCAAGCTCGTAACCGCGAGTCTCGACGCCGAAGCGCGGATCGTCGCCAAGGCGCTTGATCTCGTCGAGCGGCACGGGTGTGTGATAGCCTACATCGACGTCTCCCGCCTCGAAAGCCGCCCCGCGGGCGCTGACATCAACGATAAACCGTGTCACCACAGCATCGAGCAGGGGCAGATCCTTGATCCAGTAATCGGGATTGCGTTCGAGCAGGATATGGCTGCCGCGTTCCCACTCCTTGAACACGTAGGGGCCCGTGCCTATCGGTTTTGCGTTATAGGGGTTCGCCCGAATATCCGTCTCTTCGTAGAGGTGTTTCGGGATGATGGGCGAAGCGATGCCGGAAAGGGCCGGCAACAGGAATGGAACCGGTGTCTTGAACTGGGCGACGACCGTCAGTGGATCGGGCGTGTCGATCTTTTCGAGCGATGCAAACGTCACACGCCGGCGCGGATGGGTTTCCTTCAACGTCAGCAGCGAGAATGCAACGTCCGCGGAGGTGAACGGTTGACCGTCATGCCACTTGATGCCCGGGCGCAGGTGAAAAGTGTAGGTCTTTCCATCCGCGCTGATATCCCAGCTCTCCGCAAGATGTGGTTTGAAGGTCCGGTCGAAACTGACCTTCAACAACCCTTCGATGACACGGGAACCGACGCCGGCGTTGCCGGTGTTCTGGAACAATTCGATGAGCATGGCGGGTTCGCTGGCGGCGACGATGCGGGCGGTACCGCCACGCACCGGCGTAGTTTGAGCGAACGAAATACCGGGTATGGCGGTACCCAATGCGCCGATTCCGAGGGCGGCGTTGAACGTCCGGCGCGACAGTTTGATCATGAAATTCTCCTGGCTCGTGAAGTTTCGGGTTCTGTTGTTTTAGGGAGTCCGTTGCCGTTACGAAGCTGCTGCGATCAGCTTCCTCGTGTATTCATGGGAGGGATTGCTCCATAGATTTTGGTGGTTGCCGCGCTCGATGATGTGTCCATCCTTCATGACCATGATCCTGTCCGAGATGTATTTCACGACAGCCAGATCGTGGGAGATGAAGAGATAGGAAAGACCGGCTTCCTCCTTGAGATCGGCAAGCAAGTTGAGAATTTGCGCCTGAACGGACACGTCGAGTGCCGATACCGGTTCGTCGCAGATGACGAGCGAGGGCCGCACGATCAGGGCTCTGGCAATCGCGATCCGTTGACGCTGCCCACCGGAGAATTCATGGGGAAAGCGCTCCACCGCCGAACGTGGCAGGCGGACCTGGTCGAGAGCTTCGCTTATGCGCGATTGCCTGTCGGCGGAATTGCGATACTTGTGTGCATGCAGCACGCTATCGAGAATATCTCCAACGGTCCGGCGCGGGTTTAGGGAAGAATAAGGATCCTGGAAGATCATCTGCACGCGCCCGCGGAAGGCGCGCAGGTCGGCTCCACCTGCGTGGGTGATGTCCTGACCTTCGAACAGGATCTGTCCGCCGGCAACGGGTATCAGACGGCTGAGCGCCTTTGAAAGCGAAGACTTGCCGCTACCGGATTCTCCGACCAGCCCGAGCGTTTCGCCGCGCAGGAGTTCGAAGGTCACACGATCGACGGCAGGCGGTGTCTTGCTAGCGGGGTCATAGCGAACCGTGAGATCCTCGACTTCCAGAAGCGCATCTGCCGTTGCATTGGTGCGCGGTTCCGCTGCAACCGGCGGGCTACGGATCTCGAAGCTGGTTGTGCCGTTGCTGTTCCTGTGGGTCCGGATCTCGTTCAGCCGCTCCGATGAAGCGTGGCGCCCATCGCCGAGACGGATCGATGCGCCGATCAGCCCTTTCGTGTAGGGATGCTGGCTCTCCTGAAACAGATGCTCTGCCTTGAGCTCTTCCATCCTTTTGCCGTTGTGCATGACGACCACGCGGTCGGTCCAGCGCGACACCAGTGTCAGATCGTGGGAGATGAGAAGCAGGCCCATGGACAGATCGCGCCGAAGACGATCGATCAATTCGAGGATCTGGCTCTGGATCGTCGAGTCGAGAGCCGTGGTCGGTTCGTCTGCGATCAGCAGGAGCGGCGTGAGCGCGATCGCCTGGGCGATCATGGCACGCTGTCTCTGGCCCCCGGACAGTTCGTGTGGATAGGACGCGATACGACGGTGTGGTTCCGGCATTGACACCAGATCGAGTAATTCCAGAACCCGCGAACGTGCAGCCTTCCGGGACAGCCGTTCATGGGCGTGCAGTACCTCGGCGATCTGGTCTCCGACCGTATAGACCGGATTGAGAGCGCTCATCGGCTCCTGGAAGATCATGCCGATCCGGGGTCCGAGAATGGGCCGCCATGCCTTGGGTGGGAGGCGGAAGAGATCCAGGCCATCGAAGGTCACCTCGCCGCTGCTGGACGCTTCGTCCGGCAGGAGGTTGGACAGCGCAAGGGCAGTCGTGCTTTTCCCGCAACCGGATTCGCCGACCAGAGCGACAGCCTCGCCGGCGGCGATGTCGAAGGAAAGGTTCTCGACGGCAACCGCTTCACCGCTCCGGCTGTGATATCGGACTGAGAGGTCGCGGACACCAAGCAAAGGTATCGCCATCATTCCACTGCTTTCCGCGAGCGGACTTTGCGCCTGATCCGCGGGTTGAGCGCGTCGTTGAGGCCATCCCCGATGAGGTTGAGCGCCAGCACGGTGAGGACGATGCACCCACCGGGCATGAGCGTGAGGTACCAGTGGCTGCGGATCACCTCGCGGCTGGCGCCGATCATTGATCCCCAGGTGACGGTATTCGGATCGCTAAGCCCCATGAAGGACAGCGCAGATTCCATCAGGATCGCCGAGGCAACCATGATCGATGAGACCACGATGAGCGAGGGCAGGGCGTTGGGCAGGATTTCCTGCAGAATGATCCGTGGCGCCGAAATGCCAGACGCCCTGGCAGCCATGACGAAATCCTTCTCCCGGATCGAGCGGAACTCGGCGCGGGTGAGACGCGCGATCATCGCCCAGGACACAAGTGCGATGCCGACGATGACCGTACCGATTGTCGGTGTCGCGAAGGCGACGAGAACGACCAGCAGGACGAAGCTAGGAATGGTCTGGAATATCTCGATGAACCGGACGATGAGATCGTCGATCCAGCCGCCGCAATAGCCGGCGATGGCTCCAATAAGTCCACCGAACACCAGACCGAGAATTGTTGCGGAAATCCCCACCAGCAGCGAGACACGGGCGCCATGTACCAGTCCCGCCCAGACGCTTCGACCGAGTGAATCCGTGCCGAGTAGAAAGTCCGGATTTTCTCCGGGCCAAAGACGCTCAGGGCCGACAATCGACTGCGGATCGCCCGGAGCCAGCCACGGGGCCAACAGCGCCAGGAGCATTATAATGCTGAGTGTCATGAGACCGGCTGTCGCGCCCGGGTTCGAGAGAAAGTCGCGCAGGACCGAGCGCGCAATGACAGGATTGCCGATGTTGCTCCAGGGGGCTTCACCGGCTGCCATGCGTGCGGTTGAGGATTCGATATCGAAGCCGCTCATCAGCGCACCTCGATTCTGGGATCGAGGGCAGCCTGGATGATGTCGACGATAGCGTTGACGCAAATCACCAGGACAGACGAGACCAGCATGATGCCGAGCAACAGCGTATATTCACGCGCCATGACGGCATCAAAGGCAAGCCGACCCATGCCTGGCCAACTGAAGACCGTTTCGATGACGATGGCGCCGCCAAGAATGCCGGCCACGTGGATACCGGCCACCGTGGTGATCGGGATGAGCGCGTTGCGCAGCACGTGGCGAAGGACAACCTGTCGTGGCGCCAGACCCTTCGCCTTTGCGGTGCGGACATGATCCTGCCCGATGACCTCAAGGATAGAAGATCGGGTGAGACGTGCGTAGATCGCCATGTAATAGAGCGCCAGTGACGTCGCGGGGAGCAATGCATAAGAGGCGCGGTCGATAAGCCAGCCAAAGCCCCCCGAGGAAGCGCCGATGGTTTTCATGCCGCCAGCCGGTAGCCAGCCGAGCTTCACCGAGAAGACGATGATGAAGATCAATCCGATCCAGAATGTCGGGACTGAGTAGAACAGCAGCGATGCCACCGAAAGAATGCGATCGGCCGCGCGCGTTGCGTTCAGTGCCATGATCGTGCCAGCTGCGATCCCCACCAGCAGGGCGATGACGATCGCAAGAACCATGAGCGTCAGGGTACCCGGCAGACGCTCCATGATGAGATCGGCGACGGGGACACCGTAGCGGGGAGATATGCCGAGACTGAAATGCGCCAGACTTGTATAGTAGTTCGCAAGCTGATCGAGCAGCGGCAGATCGAGCCCGAAAGCCCGGCGAATGTCGGCCACCGTTTCCTGCGTGGCGGCACCGGATTCGGCCGCCATGTAATCGGCGGCATCCCCAGGCGCGAGCTGCAGCACGAAGAAACCGAGCGTGACGATGACGAACATCGTCGGGACCGCCTGAATGAGGTTGCGTAGCAGACTGCGGCCAACCCGCGTAAGCCTCTTCATGGAGCTGCCTCCCAAGGTCCGGAGACGGGTGAGGGAGCGACGCGGTCGACCGCGATGGACGGCCCGAGGCTCGCAAGCCGCTCGTAGTCCGCGCGAGCATGGATAAAGAGTGAGCGAGCGACTGCCGCGATCAGGCGGGGCAGTGCGATCGCGGCGCTGCCGATATCGCCAGCATGGATGCCGTGACTGATGATCGCCGCGAAGGTATAGACATGGATACGCTTAAGCCATGGCGCCGAACCAGGCTCTATCTCCTGCAATTCAAAACCTTTCCCAAGATAGGGATGCGAAGACCAGCCGCTTTCCCTCTCCGCCGCCGCAACGCGGTCTTGCCAGAGGAGAATGTGGGGAGCCGCGGCGGTCAGTTCCGGCCGGGCATAAACGTTTTGCCTATAGCCGGTCGCGGCAATGACCGTGTCCAGCATTATATCGCCCGTCGTCGTTCTCGCTACGATATCGTCGCCAAGAGCTACAATCTGTTCTGCCGCAACGTTGAAATGGAGATAGTGGTTCGGATGCTGGCAGGCCCGGGCGATGGCCGCATCCGGCGCGGAGCTGCGTCGCCGGCGCTCCAAAATCAAACGCCATCGCATTGCATCATCGAATTCCGGAAAGAACAGCTTGTCAGCCGAGGGTCTGGCGGCAGCCTGATCGTTGGCCTCTACGAGATCGCCGTGTCGGACGAATTGATGCACACTCGCTGCACCATGTTCCAGCGCGACAGCCGCTGCGTCGAACGCGGAGGCGGCCGCTCCGACCACACCCACGCTCAAGCCGCGAAGGCTAGCGAAATTAATGAGGTCGTTCGTGTGGACAAGGCGGTCGGGAGGAAGAGTGTGGGAAAGAACCGACGGTATATAGGGTTCGCCCAAGCCGTCCAGGCCAGTTGCCAGTACGATCGTCTGTGTTGACAGATCTATCACGCCCTTGTCCTGCAGTTCAAAGCGCAGATTGAGCGGTGCGTTTTCGGCGTCCGAACGCGGATCGATCGAAATCAGGCGATGCTGCCATCGCACGTCGATCCCCGCCGTTTCGCGATACCAGTTGAGATAGTCGAGCCAGACGGTGCGGGGTATTTCCGCCATTGCGGCAAATGCGGCGTCACCATGAAGCGCAACGTACCAGTGCTCGAATGTCAGTTCAGGGATGCCCTGTTCGAGACCGGTAAATCCCTTGCCCGCGCGAAGCGTGTGCATCCTGGCTATGGTATTCCAGACGCCCGCTGTTTCCGGCGTGGCGGCATCGAAAACCTGCACCCGTCGGATGCCGGCACGGCGCAGTCCAAACGCAATGGCAACACCACTCTGACCACCGCCGATGACGGCAACGTCCATATCTGTGGCGACCGGAGCAACCCAATCCAGAGTGACCGGTTCGAGCTGCGCGATTGCGCGACGCGTCTGTTCACTGAGCTGGTTGAGACGCTCTTGCGACACCGTTCTCCCGCTTGATCGGCCCGACGCGATTTTTTGTTGAACTGTCATCTCATCACCCCTAGAGCCGCAAACCGGCTGCCCGCATCAGCGGGAGAACGGTTCGTCCGAAATGGGTGAGGTCGGGCAGGTAGTCGAAGAAGGAGATGTGGAAACCGTCCACTCCTTCGGCATGCAAAGCGGCAAGCTGTTCGACGATCCGTTGAGGCGAGCCGACGAGCCGGACATTCCCCCCGACAGCGATCGCATCGACCGAGTTTACATCGTTGCTCTTCGCCCACGCCTGCGCGTCGCTGACCAGCCGTTTGTCGAAATCCTTCGTGTCAGCAATGTTATGCAGCCCGCCGACATTCCTCTGCTCGACGGCGGCAACAATCGCGCCATAGTATTCCTGAGCTTCCTGATCCGTGTCGCGACAGACGATGATTGGATTGAGGATGACGCGGATTGTGCGCCCGTTTCGAGCCGCAGCTGCCTTGACGGTGGCGGTATGGGCGCCGAGCGACGCCCGCGCTGCCTCGAAACTGCCCCCGCCGGGGCTAGTGACAAAGACGATATCCGATTGCCGCGCAGCGAAGTCTATGCCGGCGGGCGAGCCTGTCGCGCTGATCAGAAGGGGTCGGCCGAAACGCGGCTTCGGCGTGATGAAGCCCTCTTTGATCCGCCATGGCGATTTACCGGAAAAGGTGACGGGCTCGTCCGAGCGCCACAATGCCTTCAGCGCATTGACGAATTCGTCGGCGAGCCTGTACCGCTGATCGTGCTCGATCTGCGAGCCGCCGAACATCTCGTGTTCAATCCGGCGATGACCGGTCACGACATTGAGGCCCCAGCGGCCATTTGTGATGTGATCGAGGGTGGCGCCGGCGCGCGCCAGATGAAGCGGGTGCCAAGGTCCATACAGGATATGCACGGTCGATGCGAGCAGGATATTCTTCGTCTCTGTCGCCAGCGCAGCCATGGTGACGAAGGGGTCGAGAGAGGTGCCGTTCAGTACTTCGCCGAACCCGCCTTTCGGAAGCCATTGCGACAGTCCAAAGACGATGTCGAAGCCGAGTTCGTCAGCGATTCGTACGAGGTTGCGGTTGTAGCCGAAATCCCATGACGTCGTGCGTGGCAGATGCGACGCACTCCAGCCACCGGCATTGAGTGGCAGAAAGAGGCCGAGCATCGTCGGCTGCCGGAAGATGCGCGCGACTGGGCTTTCGTCAAAATCAGCGGGTGACGGGACCGGATCGTTCTGCGTTAGTTCCGTGGATGTGAGCGTGTGGTGAGGGTCGCGCGTCATTCACCGAGCCCCAGGTTTCCGCGCAATGTGCTGTGCCGATATTCCGACCGGAAGATGCCACGTCGCTGCAGGATGGGGATGACGCTTTCCGTAAACGAACTGAAGCCATCGGGAAAATGCGTGGCGCTGACATTGAAGCCGTCAGCCGCACCGCTGCGGAACCACAACTCAATCTCATCGGCGACCTTCTCTGGCGTCCCGGCAATAAAGCGGTTGCGTCCCTGCGAACTGAGCAGGATTTCCCGCAGCGTCGCGCCGGGCCGCCGCTCGATCATCTGCCAGGTGGATTCCGAAATCCCGGTTGAAACCGCAGGTGTGAAGTCAGCCTGAGCGCGGGTCGGAGCCGGTTTGTCGAGGTCCTCGCCACCAAGAGGGACACCAAGACGAATCCCGAACCAGCGCGCATCGGCGGCGAGGTCGCGAAGCGCGTCGAGTCGTTCAACTTTTCTGAGCGCCTCTTCTTCGGTTGAGCCAACGACCGGATAGATTCCAGGCATGAACAGCGTCCGGTCGGGATCGCGCCCCGCCTTGCGCACCGCATCCTTCGTCCTTCTGTAACCCGCCTGGGCCGCCTCGAGGTTGGTCTGGAGGCTATAGATCAGGTCGGCGTGCCTTGCGCCGAAGCTAAGGCCGACCTCGGAGGATCCGGCTTGTACCAGGATGGGCTTTCCTTGCGGGCTGGTCGGCACCTGCAAGGGCCCACGGACTTTAAAATGCATTCCAACATGGTTGAGATGGCTGACCTTCTTCCAGTCGACGAACGTGCCGCCAGCCTGGTCGAGTAATAGCGCACCGTCTCCCCAGCTTGCCCAGAGAGCCTTTGCAACGCTCACGAACTCCTCCGCACGGTCGTAACGCTCGTCATGCGTCGGCAGGTCCATGCCGAAATTCCAGCCTGCTTCCGGAAGATAGCTTGTCACAATATTCCAGGCAGCACGGCCACCGCTGATATGATCGAGCGAAGAGAGCTTGCGGGCGAGTTCGTAGGGCTCGGAAAATGTCGTGGAAACAGTGGCGATCAGTCCCACGGATTCAGTTCTCGCCGCTATCGCCGAAAGTGCCAGCAATGGATCGAGTGCGTGCCACGGTTCGACTGGCGGCTCCATCGGAAGGCTTTGGAAGTCCGATAGAAAAACAGCGTCGAAACCTGCCTTCTCCGCGATCTGCGCGACCTCGATGTGAGCGTTCACATCGAGAAACTGCGCGGGGTTGTCGATGAGGCGCCATCGCGCTGGGTGCAAGCCGAGGCCAAGATTGTAATTTGCGGTGAAATGAAGTTCTCGTTGCATATCGTTCTTTGCTTCAGGAATAAGGAGGTGCCGCGCCCATGACAGACGGTTTCAAATTGCGGGCGGCGGGCCTATTTAGGAAGCAAAAGTCTACTAATTCTATAGACGTTGGTGCATATTCCTGTCGATTATATGTTTGTTTTCGATTTCACTATTCGAGAGGTTCGAAGAATGCGGGGCACCGACTTTGGCAATCTGCGTGCTTTTATGATGATCGTGGATTCCGGCAGTTTCGTTCGGGCCGCAGCAGCCCTGAAAATCGCGCCTTCCACTCTCAGCTACACAATCCAGGTTCTGGAAGGGCGGCTTGGGACGAAACTGCTGCAGCGTACGACGAGAACGGTCAGATTGACCGAAGCTGGAAGTCGATTGGCCCGGCGCCTCGGGCCAATGATGTCCGAATTCGACACCTTGATGGAGGACCTGACGGAGCCTCGGGAAAAGCTCTCCGGGACGCTGAAGCTTTGCGTCCCGCGTATGCCGATGCGGCTTTATATGGAACCGCTTCTTAATGGCTTCGAAGCCGCTTACACGGACATTACCATCGATCTCACGATTGGAGATGTGCTCGTCGACATCGCGGTGTCCGGGTTTGATGCTGCGGTCATCCCTAACCGGAGCATCCAGGACGATCTGGTCTCTATTCGGTTAGGACCGGAATTAAAGCGCATTGTCTACGCGTCACCAAGATATCTCGCCCGTTTCGGGGCGCCCTCTGAACCGGGAGACCTCGTTCATCATAATTGCATCAACTTTCGAGGCCCCCACACCGGAGCAATCTACCCCTGGGAGTTTCAGCGCGGTCAAGAACGCTTCGAGGTTGCTGTCAGCGGTTCGCTCATCGTGTCGGATTCGACCTACACACTTTCAGCCGCTCTCAGCGGCAAGGGCATAGGCTATGGCATAGAGCCAATTTCGAAGCCTTTTCTGGACGACGGCAGTCTGATTTCACTCCTGGAAGGCTGGGTCGCCCCCCATCCGGGGTTCATGCTGTGTTATCCAAAGAACCGGAATATCTCCGCCGCACTCAAGGCATTGCTTTCGTATGTAAGAAAGCAGAGCCGTGCCGGCAGTAGACTGAACGACGACCGTGTGAATGGTCGCCTTGGATCTACTCATATTGTTCGAACATGAAGCGCGCTCTTGAATGTCAGAAAAATATAGCCTAATTTCTGACGCATGAAACCCCTCGCGACATCAGTTCCAGACCTAATTATGAAGCGTGCCCGTGCCGGCGGGCGCGGCAGTGTCTTCACGCCCAGTGATTTCCTGGACGTGGCCGCGCGCGCGGCCGTCGACCAAGCGCTTTCTCGGTTGGCCAGGAATGGAAAGCTTCGGCGCCTGACGATGTGGCGAAAGCGTTGGCGCGGGAGACCGGATCTCAGGTGCAGATCGCCGGTGCGCGCGCGGCGAATGCCCTTGGCCTGTCAACACAGGTCCCCGCACATAGCATCTATCTGACTGATGGCCCGTCGCGCCGTGTTGTGCTCGATAAGCGCGTCGTTGATCTGCGCCACGCTTCGCCCAAGCACCTTATTGCTCCGGGCAGTGCTGCCGGCACAGTTGTTCAGGCCCTTCGTCACGTCGGGGCGGTGCGTGCCGCCGACGTTGCGCAGATCGCCTCGCGTCGACTGTCGGCCAGCGACAAGAAGACGCTAGCATCCAATGCGGTCCGGGCTCCCGCTTGGATGCGTTCGACGCTGGTCTCGATCGCTAACGCAATGCCGAGTGAGATAGATGGATAACCATGCGAATGTATCCATCAAGCTGATAGGAAAGAATTTGCTCTCGTTGCAGTCTCAAATGTTGGGAACTGTTGCTCCGTTCAAATTGCTTTTCGCTATGGCGATCATTAAACTGGATTTTAACCAGTTCTTTGGGAGAGGCGTCTATCTCTCGAAAGTGCCAAAAAGTCACCGCGAGAGGGACACGATGACGCAAATGTGGACCATTCAATCAGAAGGAGCTCGATCTATGAACCGAGCTCAGTCGTCATGACCACGGCGCAGCAGTTGATCTCGCTGCTGAAGAGCCACGTCGAAGGCGACGACGAGCAGTTCCTGACGATTGCATTGCAGGCTGCAGCAAGTGAGGCCCGCAGGGGTCATGGAAAGGTGGCTGTGCAACTCCGCGAGCTTGTCGATGCAGCGCGCGCCAACAAGGATCGTACCTCCGGGCGCAAGAAAGCCCCTGTTCCTATTGCGCAGCCACGCGGTGATCTCGCGAACCTGGTTGCGGTGCGCTACACTGACGTTCGGTTGTCGAGCATGATCCTTCCTGCGGAGCTCGAAGCTCGTTTGAAACGAGTCATTCTCGAGCAGCGACAACAGCATAAGCTTCGCAGCCATGGGCTGGCCCCACGGCGCAAACTGTTGCTCATCGGTCCCCCCGGATCCGGAAAGACAATGACCGCGGCTGCGCTCGCCGGTGAACTCCATACGCCGTTGTTCACCGTGCAGCTCGATGGCTTGATGACGAAGTTCATGGGGGAGACCGCCTCAAAGTTGCGGCTGGTGTTCTCGGCGATGGCTGAAACCAAAGGCGTCTACTTCTTCGACGAGTTCGATGCGATCGGCGCGAAGCGCGCGGAACGCAATGACGTGGGCGAGATCCGGCGTGTCCTCAATTCGTTCCTTCAATTCCTCGAGGAGGATGAGAGTGACGGTCTGGTGGTGGCGGCGACTAATCACCCGGAATTGCTCGATCCAGCGCTCTTTCGGCGGTTCGATGACGTCATCGAGTATGCATTGCCGAGCGTTGAAGTCGCGACCGGCATTTTGCAAGCGCGCCTATCCGGCTTCGACACCCAGGATATCGACTGGAAAAAAGCGGTTGCAGATGCTGCCGGTTTGAGCCAGGCCGAGATTGCCCGCGCTGCGGCCGACGCCGCGAAACTCGTCGTCCTGTCCGACCGGGACCGCATCACCCAGAACGATCTGTCCCTCGCGATAGCCGAACGCAAAGGAGCGGCGTCGCAATAATCGATGGCAGAAGAAACACCGCGTCCACTCCCACACGTTTATTTGCCCGGTCACGGGAACATCCAGGACTACACTGCCAGAGGCGGAGGTGGCGGCACAACCGTGCCGGTGCGCGATAGGGCTCAGCATGCTGTAAAGCTGACAGAAGCCCTTACCCGCGCAGTGGCAGACGCGGAAGCGCAATTGAGAGCCCGCGAGCCCGACCTTGCGGGTGGAACGCCAGGTTTCTATCTTGAGTTCGAACTCCCTTCATCCCAGAGCGAGATCGTCGATAAGCTCGAAAACCGCCAGGGCAGGTTTCCGATCGAACTTGTTAGCGTTCGCCCGATAGGGGAGGGAGGGAACGCGATTGCCGCCACCGTCTTCGTCCCCGAGCGCCAGCGCGACTATTACCTCAAGAAGGTGGCCGAATATCGCGACCAGGACCGGATCCAACGGGTCGAGGGGGACGGTGAGATCGTCGAAAGAAACAACGGACCCAAGAATGAAGTGCTCGTGGCCTCACTTGAGACCGCGCGTCTTGCGGTGGCCAGATCCCTCTATACGGATGACGAGGCGTTCTTTCCGGTGCCCGGTACGGCCATCTGGTGGGAGGTCTGGCTGCGTCTCGGGACCAGAGATACCTTTGCGACGGCGGCTGAGCGACTGGAGCTTCCGGTGCGTGAACATGCCCTTCAGTTTCCGGAGCGCGAGGTGTTGATCGTCCACGCGAGCGCCGAAACCCTCGGGCGGATCATTGCGCACACCGACACGATCGCAGAGCTACGAACCGCCCGCGATACACCGGCCTTCTTTATGGAGATGGACGGCGCCGAGCAACGCGCCTGGGCTGCGGAGACGGCGGGCCGCATTGTGGCCCCCGATGGTGACCGTCCCGCCGTCTGCCTTCTCGATTCAGGCTCTACCCGACGTCACCCTTTGATCCTCCCGGCGCTCGCAGCAGTGGATCAGCAGGCATTCGATCCTGGCTGGAACGTCGAAGACACCAGTAATCAGGGGCACGGCGGACATGGCACCCAGCTTTCCGGCGTCGCCCTATACGGTGACCTGACCGATGTCCTCGCCGGAGCCGGGCAGATCATACTGACGCACCGGCTGGAGTCGGTGAAGATCCTGCCTGACCATGGCGCGAATGACCCCGATCTCTTCGGCGCCATCACCGCCCAATCGATAGCGCGTGCCGAGATCGTCGCACCGGACCGGCCTCGCGCGATCTGCCTTGCCCTGACCAGTGACGGCGATCACTGGCGCGGCCGTCCGTCGTCATGGTCTGCGGCTCTCGACGCACTTGCCTATGGCGCCGACAATGCGCCGCGCCTGATTGCGGTTTCTGCCGGCAATATTCGTGAGGACATTCATCAGAACGATTATCTCGTTCGCAACGATATCACGCCGATCGAAAGCCCGGCCCAGGCGTGGAATGTGCTGACGGTCGGAGCATTTACCGAGAAGACGGCGATCACCGACCCGGTCTTCAACGGATGGGGTGTCATGGCCCAGGTCGGCGATCTCATGCCACGTAGCCGTACCTCCGTCACTTGGAACCACGATTGGCCCCTCAAACCCGATGTTGTCTTCGAGGGTGGCAATCTGGGCGTAGATCCGGCGACGCTCATTGGTGATCACCTTGACGATCTCGCGCTGCTGACGACCTATCGGACGCCCGAGCACCGGGCGTTCACGACAACCGGCGAGACCAGTGCAGCAACTGCGCTCGCGGCAAGGATGGGCGCGCAGATCCTGGGGCAGCGTCCTGATCTGTGGCCCGAGACGGTCAGAGCCCTGATCGTCCATTCGGCGGAATGGACACCGACGATGAAAGCCCATCTCGGCGGGATCAACAAGAATGGCTTGATTCGGCGTTACGGTTTCGGGGTTCCATCACTGGTGCGCGCCCTTGGAAGTCTCGATAACGATGTCACCATGGTCATCGAGAACCAGATGCAACCATTCAAGACCGTGGGCAGCAAGATCGAGACCAAGGACATGGTCCTGCACGCGCTTCCCTGGCCAACAGAGGAACTCGAGGCTCTTGGTGAAACCCAGGTTCAGTTGCGGATCACGCTCAGCTATTTCATTGAGCCCAATCCTGGGGAGCGTGGCCAAACACGCCGTCACAGCTACGCTTCGCATGGATTGCGGTTTGCGTTGAAACCGGGCGACGAGCGCCCCGATGTCTTCTTGCGTCGCATCAATGCCGCGGCCGGGGCCAGGCCGCCGGCAAGGGCGGCGGGAGATGCAGGCTGGACGCTTGGTCCCGTTCTTCGCAATCGGGGATCGCTGCATGGGGATATCTGGGAGGGAAACGCCGTCGAGCTCTCCCAGCGTGACGCTATCGCCATCTATCCGACTGGCGGATGGTGGCGGGAGAATACCGGTCAGAGAAGGGGTAATACAGCGGTTCGTTATGCACTTGTCGCAACGTTGCGAACTGCGGCTGATGTCGATCTCTACACCCCGATCAGCACCCCCATCCTTCCAGAGGTGGCGCCCGAAATTCTGATTGAGACTTAGACCCTCCCGCATTGGAGATATCGGTGAACATCCCAGACATGTTGCCTTCCCGTCAGTCACCCGACTCGATAGCTCATACGGGCGGATTCCGGCCCCACCGCCGTGAAGGACAGAAGTTAGCTTTACCCCCGACTGATCAGGGATGCACGCGTGCGACAATTTCGACGCTATCGTGGTAGGCAGCCATTCGCGAGAATTGTTGTCCACTAGGAAATTGTTTCCTCAACCCGCGTATAATTAGTCCCTTGAGGCTTTCTTTCGAGATCAGATATTATTCCATTATTTCTATATTGACGATAGATTGTATATAAATAGTCATTCCTGAGAATGATTATCTCAGGAAGGCGTACGGATGCATCTCGCTCTTTATCTCGAGGCAGGCACACATCTCGGAGGTTGGCGGCTCCCGGAGTCGGCCACCTCCGGCGGCGTCGACTGGGCGCTCTACAAGACCGTCGCCCGCCGCGCAGAAGCTGCGAAGCTGGACATGCTTTTCGTCGCTGACAAGCTTTCGATCGACGACAACTACGGCCAGCACTTTGCCGACACGGTGAAGTATCGTCTCGTCACCCGGCCCGAGCCCTTGACCACACTGGCGGCGCTCGGAGCCGTCACCGATCACATCGGCATAGGCGGCACGATCTCATCATCATATGCCTCGCCTTATGCCGCCGCCCGTATGTTAGCGAACATCGACCATATCAGCGGCGGTCGCGCTGCCTGGAACCTCGTCACCTCCGTAAGCGATGGCGAGGCGCGCAATTTCGGCCGGGAGCAACATTTCGGACACGAGGAGCGCTACCTCCGCGCCATCGAATTTGCGGACGTCATGGGCAAGCTATGGGATAGCTGGGAAGCCGATGCGCTCGTCCTCGACAAGAAGTCCGGCGTCTTCGCGGATTCCACCAAATTCCATTACATCGACCACGAAGGCGACTTCTTCAAAATCCGCGGGCCTATCAACGTACCCCGCCCGCCGCAGGGTCGTCCGGTCCTCATTCAGGCTGGCGTCTCGGACCGGTTCCAGGGGATCGCGGCGCAGAATGCCGAGGTGATCTTCGTCGTCCATGCTGAACTGGAGCGCGCACGAAGCTTCTACAAGAGCTTCAAGGAAAAGGTGGTCGAAGGCGGCCGCTCGGAGAACGCCGTAAAGGTCCTCCCCGGCATCGTCCCCGTGGTCGGTCGCACCCGTAAGGAAGCACTGGACAAGGAACGAGAGCTCAAGGAACTCATTCTGCCCGAGGCAGGCCTCAGCTTCATGTCGGCGAGCATGAACTTCGACCTCGCCCAGTTCCCCCAGAATGCACCCTTCCCCGATATCACCGACAAGATCACGGGCAGCGTCGGCCGTTTCCAATACGTCATCAAGCGCGCCATTGAACAGAAAATGACGGTTGCCGAGGTCGGAAAATGGTACGCTGAAAGCCTCTCCTTCTTCGCGCCCGTCGGTACGCCGGAGGAAGTCGCCAGTCAGTTGGCCCATTGGTACGCCCAGCGTGCGTGTGATGGCTTCGTCATCCTGCCTCCCTACATCCGTCGCGACGAGGACCTGTTCCTCGAAGGCGTCGTCCCTGTTCTCCAGGAGCGCGGACTTTTCCGTCGGGAGTATCCCGGAACCACCCTCCGCGAGACCCTGGGTCTCGAACGGCCAGCCAATCAATTCGAAACACGCGAAACAACCGAGAAAAGGCGCGCTGCGCTCTGACCTCGCATCAAGGAGTATTGTGATGAAGACCAAGTCAATCATTCGCCTGGCGCTGTCGTTAGCGCTGTCCGTCGCGGCAACAGTCGCCTCGGCCCAGGACGTCCTGCGCGTTGGCGACCAGCGCGGCAACGCGCGCGCGGTCATGGACGCTTCCGGCGTGCTCAAGGACGTCCCCTATCAAGTCGAGTGGAGCGAATTCGCCAACGCCGCCCCTCTGCTCGAAGCTCTCGCTGCCGAAGCTCTTGACGCTGGTTCGGTCGGCGACGCGCCACTGATCTTTGCCGCTGCACGTGGTGTCAAGGCAAAGGCCATCTTCGCCACGAAGTACGAAGGCAACGCCATCATCGTAAAGAACGACGCACCTTATCAGGGCATCAAGGATCTCGTCCGCAAGAAGGTCGCTTTCGTGAAGGGTTCGGCGGGCCACGCCCTTATCCTCCAGTCGCTCAAAGAGGCTGGTCTCAAGGAAGACGCCATCACGCCGGTCTTCCTGCCGCCCGCGGAGGCGACGCTCGCCTTGACGAACGGATCGGTCGACGCCGTCTCGCTCTGGGAACCCTACATCTCCTTCGCGACGCTCAAGTCCGGGGCTCGCATCATCGTCGATGGCAAGAACTACCCCAGCCTTTCCTATTTCATCGCTTCCGAGGCTGCTATCGAAGGCAAGCGCGATATCCTCAAGGACTTCGTCGCCCGCAGCGCCAAGGCTCGCGCCTGGGGGCTCGAGCATCCGCAGGAATACTCGAAGATTATCGCCCAGCTCGTCAAAATTCCCGATGACGTGGCTCTCGGCAAGCAGACCCGCGAAAGGCACGCTCCCCAGCTGATCAACGCAGACGTCGAGAAGCTCCAGCAAAGCACGATCGATCTCTATTATGGAGCCGGGATCATCGACAAGAAGCTGAAAGCCAGCGACCTGCTGGATGACTCCTTCTCTCCCAAGCAGACAGACTGACGAACGCAGAGGCTGACGATGATCACGACCAGCGCGAAGACTCCAACCACAGCAGGACGGTATCTGGCCCAGGCGTTTGCTCCGTGGGCGTTTCCTGTAATCGTCGTCATTCTCTGGCAGATCGCCTCATCGGGAGGACTGCTCTCCCAAGGCATTCTTCCGTCGCCGCTCGCCGTCCTGGAGGCCGCCTGGTCTCTGGCGGCAAGCGGCGAGCTTGTGCAGCACATGGCAGCCAGCTTTTGGCGCGCGGCCGTCGGCTTCGGTATAGGTTCGGCTCTGGGGCTGTTCTTCGGTTTTGTGAACGGCCTGTGGCGAACCGGGGAAACGCTCTTCGACAGTTCGCTTCAGATGCTCCGTAACATTCCGTCGCTCGCCATGGTGCCACTCGTCATCATGTGGTTCGGAATCGGCGAGGAAGCCAAGATTTTCCTCGTGGCGTTCGCTACCATGTTTCCGATCTACCTCAACACCTTCCACGGCATCAAATCAGTCGATCAGGGTCTGATCGAGATGGGGCGGAACTACGGACTGACACGAACCGGTCTTGTGCGCGATGTCATCTTGCCTGGAGCCATCTCGTCTATTCTCGTTGGTGTGCGGTACGCGCTCGGGGTGGCCTGGATCGTGCTGATCGTGGCCGAGACGATCGCAGCGAGTTCCGGTATCGGCCTTCTCGCTACCAACGCGCGTGAATTCCTTCAGTCCGATGTCGTGGTGCTCTCGATCATCCTGTACGCGCTTCTCGGCAAGCTGACAGACTGGCTGGCGCGGCTCGCGGAGAACCGTTGGCTACGCTGGCATCCATCCTATCAGAAGTAAGAGAGGTCTCTGGTGACTGTAGTCTCCTTGAAATCGACGCGGCCGAACGTGGCAAAAGAGGTTTCCTTAAGCAGCGCTTTTGTGGGTGGAGCCGGTCTGGACATCTTCGGCTTATGGAAGGGTTTCGACGGGACAGAGGTCCTTAAGAACCTTTCGCTCAACGTACCCGCCGGGCAGTTTCTTTCGATTGTCGGCCGCTCGGGCTGTGGGAAGTCCACGCTTTTGCGGCTGATCGCGGACCTCGAAACTATCGATGGCGGGACGATCCAGATCGACGGAAATCCCCTATCCGAAATCTCCGGTGAGGTGCGGATGATGTTCCAGGACGCGCGCCTCTTGCCCTGGAGAACCGTTCTCCAAAACATCGGGATCGGCCTGCCCAACCCATGGCAGAACCGCGCACGCAAGGCGCTTGCCGAGGTTGGTCTTTCCGAACACGCTGACAAATGGCCGTCCCAATTATCAGGTGGACAGAGGCAGCGCGTTGCCCTTGCCCGTGCCCTTATACACCGCCCGCGTCTCCTGCTGCTTGACGAACCGCTCGGCGCACTGGATGCACTGACGAGACTGGAAATGCAGGACCTCATCGAAAGCATCCGCGCGCGCCACGGATTCACGGTCCTTCTCGTCACACACGACGTCGAGGAGGCCATTGCTCTTGGCGATCGCGTCATCGTGATGGAGCAAGGCGAGATCGTTCTCGAGCTGGATATCGAGCTTGCGCATCCTCGTGTGCGCAGTTCGCAGGCGTTCACGTCAATCGAGGAGAAGGTTCTTTCCAGGGTACTGAACTCCAGAAATGCACCAAGCGGAGACGACTGCAAATGAACCTCGACGACATCGAAGCTTTCATCGCAGTGGTCGGAGCCAGGTCGCTCAGCCAAGCGGCGGCAATTCTTTCGTTGACCCAGTCGGCAATCTCGAAGCGCATCCAGAACCTCGAGAAGGACCTCGGTGTTACCCTGCTCGACAGAAGCGTCAAGCCACCCGTTCCAACCACCGTAGGTCTCGGCGTCCACGAGCAGTGCCTCAATATTCTCAGGGAGGTCGACAAGCTCCGCTTGACGTTGAGTGCCCGCTCGAACCTAACGGGTGGTGCGCGCTTGGGACTGACCCAGGCAGTCTGCGATGTGATTCTTGCCGACATAGTCCATCTGCAACAGGAGCGATGGCCGGAACTGTCTATACGTGCCACCACAGGCTGGGCGAACCAGATTGTTGAAAAGCTCGTCGACGGCCAGATCGATGCCGCGATCGTATTGATGCCCACACGGAAAATCTTTCCGCACAAAGTGACCGCCGTTTCGCTGGCGCAGGTCGAGATGGCGATCGTGGGGCCGCTCGGATCGGGCGGAGACCGTGCCCACCGCCTTGTCACCCTTCACAAATCCGGATGGATTCTGAACCCCGACGGATGCGGTTTCAGGGCAGAACTCCAGCGCGTGCATGCGGTGCTCAATCTTCCGTTCAAGGTCAATCTCGACACCTTTGCTCGAGAGACGCAGTTGGAGATGGTTGCCGCAGGTCTCGGACTTGGACTCGTTCCCGTGCCCCTTCTGGAGATGAGCCCCCACCGTACCAAACTGGAGATCATCACAGTCAGCGACTTTTCGTTGCGCGCAGAACTCTGGCTCTGTCACGCGCCGACTCTCGGTGCTCTCGAACCACCCATCAGCGCATTTGGAGCGAGAGCCGCAACGCTGTTTCAGGGCGCGGCAGCTCCCAGCAGGCTGGTCGACTTTGAAGCTGCCAGCCAGACCATCACCTCGTGAATAGCACACGAGATCGATAGCAGGAGAAAATATGTCAGCCCCGATAACGAAGCACAGCCTCAGGTACGACGAAGTGCGGCAGCATCTTCTGGCCCGCTCGGAAATCCTTCTCGCCGACGTCCGCGAAGAAGATCCTTTCGCGCAAGGGCATCCCCTCTGGGCAGCCAACTTTCCCATTGCCCGGCTTGAACTGGATGCATGGCGCAGGATCCCACAACGCGATATGCTGATCGTTCTGTATGGTCACGATGGCATACGAGACCTCGCTCCCATCGCCGTCGAGAAACTGAAATCGCTCGGCTACACGAATGTCCATATCCTCGAAGGGGGATTGGAAGCGTGGAAGGCCGACGGCGGCGAACTGTTCATTGACGTCAACGTGCCGAGCAAGTCATTCGGTGAACTGGTCGAAGCGAAAAGGCACACGCCGCTCTGGGACGCGACCAAGGTAAAGGCGCTTCTCGATGAAGGAGCCAACGCGGTCGTTTTCGATGCGCGCCGTTTTGACGAATATCAAACGATGAGCATTCCAAAGGGTATCAACGTTCCCGGTGGTGAACTCGTCCTGCGCGCACGGGACCTTGCTCCCGATCCCGAGACCCTTGTGATCGTCAACTGTGCTGGCCGCACACGCAGCATCATCGGGACGCAGTCTCTCATCAATGCCGGGATACCGAACAAGGTCGTCGGTCTTCGCAACGGAACAATTGGATGGACTTTGGCAGGTCAGACACTGGAACAGGGAGCGAGCAGGAGCTTCGCTGAGGTCGAAACCAGGGACCGCTCGGAGGCGCAAAAATCCGCTGCAGCCGTCGCCGCGCGCGCGGGTGTTCGGAGCATTGCTCTGTCGGACATCGGCAGCCTTCAAACCCCGGACCGAACGACTTATCTGATCGACGTCCGCACCGAACCAGAATACCTCGAAGGCCACCTGCCGGGCTTCATGCACGTGCCAGGGGGACAGCTTGTACAGGAGACTGATCACTACGCGCCTGTCCGTGGTGCGCGTATCGTACTAAGCGATGACGAGACAACGCGTGCCAATATGGCAGCGTCTTGGCTCGCGCAGATGGGTTGGGAAGTCTATGTCGTAGAACAGGCTCCGAGTGATGCCTTCAGCGAACAAGGATCCTTCAAGAGCATATCGCCCGAAGTCGAGCCGACCCCGACGATCTGCGTCCGCGATCTTTCTTCCGCGATCTCCAATCCGAATTCCGATATCGTCGTGCTCGATTTCACGACCAGCGCGAACTACCTAAAGGGGCACATCCCGGGTGCGTGGTTAGCGCTACGCTCCCAGCTCCCGGAAGCGATCAAGCGCGTGCCTCCCGCAAAAACCTACGTCGTCACATGCGGCACAAGCGCGCTCGCCATTTATGCCGCCGTCGACCTCAAGAAACTGGTCGATGTTCCAGTCCTCGTTCTTGAGGGCGGCAACGCTGCCTGGAAGGCTGCCGGTCAAATCCTGGAAACCGATGAGTCCCACCTCGCATCACCCCGCATCGATCGCTATCGTCGGCCCTACGAAGGCACGGACGCCCCCGTGGAGGCTATGCAGGCCTATCTCGACTGGGAATACGGACTGGTCGCGCAGCTCGATCGCGACGGCACGCACTTCTTCAACGTCATCTGAGCAGGACCGCACCATGAGCGACGACCATCACCACGACCACCATCACTCGGACCATTGGAAGCACAACGGGATCCGTGTCATCAAGGGCGACCAGCTCGATTCCAACACGGCCCAGACGCCTGGCATGTTCCGGCAGGCAGCCGTCAATCATGCCCGCGTCGGCGCACAGAAAATCTGGGCAGGCACCGTCGCAATCGAGCCGAACGCCAAGACCGGGGTCCACCACCACGGTGCGCTCGAAAGCGTTATTTTCGTGATCCGTGGCAAGGCCCGTATGCGCTGGGGGGATCATTTGGAATATGTCGCGGAGGCGGGACCAGGCGACTTCATCTTCGTGCCGCCTTACGTACCGCACCAGGAAATCAATGCCGATCCTGACAACGTGCTCGAGTGCGTCCTGGTGCGATCGGACAACGAGGCAGTCGTCGTAAACATCACGGATGTCGATCCTGTAGAGAAGCCGGAAGAGGTTTATTGGGTTGATCCAATACACCGCCATCCGGATTGACAGAGAGAAAGCGGCCCACCATGCGCCGCTCACCCCGCTGGACCTCGTCCAGCGACGCTTCGGTGTTGACGGTCGTGAACAAGTCGACAGAGAAGGTTTCGTAGGCCGTAAACCGGCCGGTGATGATCAAAAGCGAACTGCCGATTGCTCCATCGGGCAGTCTGCTCCCATGTTCGACTGCGGTGCGTTGACACGCCATTGCTCAGAATTGTGATAAGCGTGACCCCGAGTAAAGTGCGCTGTGCGGCGCCAACCCCACCCTTCAGCGCCGTCGCGCCGACACCGGCGCGGCTCATCTGATGGTGCGCGTTCGCAATGCCGGCACGGTCGACGAGGCGCGACCCGATCCGGCAAGCTGCTCGCCGTTCTGAGAAAGACGGCGGCGGAAGGCTGCTATGTCTATGCGTTCGATGCCGGAGCACTCAGTGATCGACACGCGCCTGATCCCCATCGCCTTGAATTTTGATCCCGGGTGGAAAGCGAAGGCGACCAACCAGCCTAAACATTAAAATGGCGTTCTGGGTAGGCGGGTTGGTCGCAAAACTGATAACGCTGTCCTGTCTGGCGAGGCGCCATGCTGATCGTCTGAGCTCTAGCCTCAAAGCAGACTGCCCTGTTCCACGGGCTCTCCGGATTTGGACACGATCGTGGATCCGTACGGTTCGCGCGACGAAATGATCAACGCATCATCTGGCAAAGGCCGTGCCAGATCTTTGGCTTCGTCCCATGGCGCCTGCATCCACACCTCGGTCTCCTCTTCGGTCAGGAGAAGAACAGGCATCGCCTTCTCATGGATCGGCTTCACGAGATTGTTGGGATCAGTGGTCAAAAACCCATAGAGGTCGTCGGTCGTCGGCCCATCCTTCACCTTCCGGACGCTCTGCCATTGCGGGACATGGATGCCGGCGAAGAACATCAGCGACTTTTCCTCGTCGCGCGCAAACCAGGCGTTCGGCACGTTCCCGCCGGGTTGCTGGCTGGCTGGATCGGGTTCGGCGAAGCTGGTGACCGGGACGAGGCATCGGTGCTCGACACCAAACCATCGTTTCCAGTGTGGGAAGGTGAGCTTGCGGACGTTGGTCGTGCCGCGGTCCGCCTCCATGCGGATGAGCTCTTCAAGATCGGCGGGCTTCCCTTTGGCTTTCAGTTTTTCGGCCTTGGCTTTGGCGGCCTTTTCCAAGGTGAACCGCGGCGAGGGAAGACCCCAACGCGCACGTGCCAATTGTGTCCTTCCATCAGCGGTGTTGCGGACAATCGGTCCCATCTGATCGGGGTTCATTTGATAGGCTGGCATGAGGTTGATGAGGCTCTCGGCGTCCTGAGCCCATTTTGAAACCCAGTCCTTGTCCTCCATCCGATAGAGATTACACATGCGACCCCCTCCGCTTCGACCAAATACGGCTACTCTAGCGCATGTCGCTTGTTTCGCTAGTCGAGCTGGTAAACGTCGGCATTGTCTTGCCGTTCCCGCAGGCCCTTGTACGACGGATGACGGAGTTTCCCGTCCGATGTCCAGGCGCGAAACTCGATCTCGGCGATCAGGGTAGGCTGGACCCAGACAATGTCGGCAGTTCCGGAATGGGGCAGGGGCGGCTGCTTTCGCTTCCATCGCAGCGTGTCCAGTATCTTCCGCAACCGGATGATCTCGGCTCCCTTGAAGCCCGTGCCGACGCTTCCGACGTGGACGAGATCGCCATCGCGGTAGGCGGCAAGCGCTAACGAGCCGAAGCCGGCTAGGTACGATGCGGACCTCTCATAGCCGACGATGAAGAAAGCCTCGCTCTGGATGCATTTGACTTTTACCCAATCCCCGGTCCGGCCCGAACGATAGGGCTGATCGAGGCGCTTGCCGACGATGCCTTCCAGGCCGAGGCGGCAGACATGCTCAAGCAGGACAGCTGGCTCGGCATCGAGTGTTTCTGATATCCGAATGGCGCTGGCTTCATTCGTTGGGCCGTTTATCGTGTCCTCGAGAAGGTGTCGGCGCGAACGGTATTCAACACCGCGCAGATCGTGCCCATCCAGATAAACAAGATCGAAAGCGTAAAGAACGGCGTGGGAGGCGCGCCTGCCAGCTTGTTTGCCGGATGCACCCAGCGATTGCTGCAGCAGCCCGAAATCCGGCCGCCCCTCATCGTCGAGCACGACGGCTTCCCCATCGATGATCATCGTCGCCGGCCCCAGCGCTCGGGCGGCCTGCTCTATGGCCGGAAACCGATGTGTCCAGTCGTGGCCGCCGCGGGTAAGGATCCGGATCCGCTGGGGCTCGATATGGACCGCAAGGCGATAGCCATCCCATTTCAGCTCCCAACTCCATTCGTTTCCGGTGGGAGGCTTAGCCTTCAATAGGGCCAGCGCCGGCTCGACGCGATCAGGTATGGGATCGAAGAGGAGCTGTGGTTGAGCTGGATTACGCTTCCTGCGCGGCTTTGAGCGGATCGGCGGCTCGGTGTCGCGAAGGAGGGGTTTTGATCTCGGAGGCCTCGTCATCCGGCCAGTTCATCAGAAAAACCTTAATAATACTGTGACTATCCCTATATTGTCCCCGCTATTCACCGATCAGGACATAAGACTGTAGAAGCCAGCGAAATTTCTTGGTCGCAGCTATTCACCTGATTCTCATGAAGAATCTCGAACTTCTAATGTTCGGAACAATACTCGTACGTTTTTGCCGCCTTGACTCCTTTCTCATATGGGAACAAAAACAGAACATTGACATTTGCACGACATGAAGTCGCCCTGCCAACACGACCTTGAAGGGAGCCGTGAACAATGACTGCTGCCCGCGAAAGGGTAATCTGCGATCTGCGGGAGCGTATTGCATCGCTCGAAACCAGCACGGCGAAAAAAGCCGGTTGGTTGCCATTTGGCGTGCCGGATATGGATGCGGTTCTGCCTGGCGGCGGCCTTGCTCATGGCGCGCTTCACGAATTTGCCGGTGGTGGATCGGGCACCGTCGATGGTGCGGCCGCTGCTCTTTTTGCAGCCGGCATAGCGGCACGGACGAAGGGGCCGATCGTGTGGTGTCTGACGCGACCAGATCTGTTTTTCCCCGCGCTTGCGCAGGTCGGACTGCATCACGACCGGATAATCTTCGTCGAGTCCGACAAGGAGGAAGACGTGCTCGCCAATATGGAGGAGGGGCTGTCCTTTGGTGGGCTCGGCGCCGTCGTCGGTGAACTCGTTCGCCTGCCGATGGTCAGCTCGCGCCGCCTGCAGCTGGCGGCCGAGCGCACGGGGACAATGGCATTGGCTGTGCGTCGTTGGAGGCGGCAGACAGAGGCCAATGATTTCGGGCAGCCGACGGCGTCGACCACGCGGTGGCGGGTGAGCGTCATGCCATCGGAGGATTTGCCAGTGCCGGGTGTGGGGAGGGCCCAATGGTTGCTGGAATTGATGCGCGTGAAAGCGGGTGAATGTGCTGAGTTTCTCGTGAGGGCGTGCGATGACAAGGGTTGTCTCGATCTATCTTCCGGATCTGCCGACGGATCGCATTCGTCGCGCCGATCCGTCTATTCCGCCTGAACAGGCGATCGCTGTGATTGCCAGGAGCGGCTCGAAACGCTGGGTATCGGCGGCCGACGCAGCCGCCAGACAAGCCGGCGTTCATGTGGGCATGCCGGCTGCGAAAGCACAGGCGCTGTTTCGCGGCCTGATGCTGGTCGATGCGGATCCTGTAAAGGATGCCGCAGCACTCGAACGCATTACCCTTTGGGCGCTGACGCTCTATTCGCCGATCGTCGCGGTCGATGGGATCGACGGGATCGTCATGGACACAGAGGGTGCCGATCACCTGCAGGGCGGAGAGCTGGCGATGGTGACGAAGATCGCCAATCAATTCCTGGCAAAGAAACTCACTCCCCGGGTCGCGATCGCCGACACCTGGGGTGCAGCACACGCCTGCGCCCGTGCCATCAGCCGCGAAACGGTCATCGTGCCTTCAGGTGAGACCGTCCGCGCCGTCGAGAAGCTGCCGATATCGTTGCTGCGCCTTCCCGGGAAAGTCGTCAGCGATCTGCGCACGCTTGGCTTCCGGACCGTCGGCGAATTGGCCAACACGCCGCGCGCGCCGCTGACCCTTCGTTTCGGCCCGGAGATTGGCCGGCGGCTGGACCAGATGTTTGGCCGCGCCTGCGAACCGATCGATCCGATCCGCACCGCCGAGCTCGTCGAGATGAGCCGCGCCTTCGCCGAACCGATCGGTGCTGCCGAAACCATCAACAAATATGTCGGCCGGCTGGTCGTGCAACTGATCGAGGAGCTGCAAAGGCGCAGCCTTGGTGTCCGGCGCGCCGACCTGATCGTCGACAAGGTCGATGGCACACGGCAGGCGATCCGCGCTGGCACCGTGAAGCCGGTGCGCGACGTCGCCTGGCTGACGAAGCTGTTTCGCGACCGGACGGAGAAGATCGAGCCGGGCTTCGGGATCGAAAAGCTCACTCTGGTCGCGGTGATGGCTGAGCCCCTGGAGGAGCGCCAGAAATCCTCCTCGCTGGTCGAGGAGGAAGTGAAGGACGTGACGCCGCTGATCGATATCTACGGCAACCGCGGGCAGCGCGTCTATCGGGTGGCACCGGTTGCCACCGATGTTCCAGAGCGCTCCGTCCAGCGCATCAGTCCTGCTGCCGATCCGGTCGAGGTTACCTGGGTTAGCCATTGGCGCCGGCCGGTCCGGCTGCTGGCCCGTCCGGAGCTGATCGAGGCAATCGCCTTGCTACCGGACCGCCCGCCGGTTTCGATCACCTGGCGCGGCAAGCGGCGGAAGGTCAAGCGGGCCGATGGGCCCGAGCGGATCTTTGGCGAGTGGTGGCAGCGCGACGCGGAGATGGAGGCGGTGCGGGACTATTTCGTCATCGAAGACGAGGCCGGCGAGCGTCTCTGGGTGTTTCGCTCCGGTGATGGCATCGATCCTGAAACCGGAAGTCACCGCTGGTTCGTGCACGGGATCTTCGCATGAGCTATGCCGAGCTGCAGGTCACGACCCATTTTTCCTTCCTGCGCGGCGCAAGCTCGGCGCAGGAACTGTTCGAGACCGCCAAGGCTCTTGGCATCGAAGCCCTCGGAGTTGTCGACCGCAATTCGCTTGCCGGAATCGTCCGGGCGCTTGAGGCGGCGCGCGCCACGGGATTACGCCTCGTTATCGGTTGCCGGCTCGATCTGGCCGACGGCATGTCGGTGCTGGCCTACCCGACCGACCGGGCTGCCTATTCCCGGCTGACCCGCCTCATCACGCTTGGCAAGTCGCGCGGCGGCAAGAACAACTGTATCCTCCACTGGGACGACGTCGTCGCATACAATGACGGCATGATCGGCGTTCTTGTGCCGGACCTGCCGGATGACACCTGCGGGATCCAGCTGCGCAAGATGGCCGAGGTGTTTGGTGATCGCGCCTATGTGTCGCTTTGTCTGCGCCGTCGGCAGAACGACCAGCTGCGCCTGCATGAGATTTCCAATCTCGCCACGCGGTTCAAGGTACGGACGGTCGTCACCAATGATGTCCTCTTCCATGAGCCAGGCCGCCGGCAGTTGCAGGACATCGTTACCTGCATTCGCACCCGCACGACGATCGACGAGGTCGGTTTCGAGCGCGAGCGCCACGCCGACCGCTATCTGAAGCCGCCGGAAGAAATGGAGCGGTTGTTTCCGCGGTACCGGCAAGCCCTCGCGCGGACGATGGAGATCGTCGGGCGATGCAAATTCTCGCTGGAGGAACTCACCTATCAATATCCCGAGGAGGCGATCGTGCCGGGCAAGGACGCCCAGGCATCGCTCGAACACTATGTCTGGGAATGCGTCCCCAACCGCTATCCCGAAGGTCTGCCACCTGAGGTTCTAAAGACCGTGCGGCACGAGCTCGATCTCATCCGCACCATGAAATACGCGCCCTATTTTCTGACCGTCTTCTCGATCGTGCGCTATGCGCGGTCTGAAGGTATCCTTTGCCAGGGCAGGGGCTCCGCCGCCAACAGTGCCGTCTGCTACATTCTCGGCATTACCAGCATCGATCCCTTGACCAACGATCTTTTGTTCGAGCGCTTCGTCAGCCAGGAGCGCGACGAGCCCCCGGATATCGATGTGGATTTCGAGCACGAGCGGCGCGAAGAGGTGATCCAGTGGATTTACCGCACCTACACCAGAGAAAAGGCAGCACTCTGCGCCACCGTGACCCGCTACCGCGCCCGCGGCGCGATCCGCGATGTCGGAAAGGTACTCGGCCTGCCGGAGGACGTGATCAAGGCGCTGTCGTCGGGCATGTGGGCTTGGTCGGAGGAGGTCTGCGACCGCAATGTCCGCGAACTCAATCTCAATCCAGACGACCGACGTCTCGTGCTGACTTTGAAGCTCGCACAGCAACTGATGGGCGCCCCGCGCCATCTCGGCCAACACCCCGGCGGTTTTGTCCTCACTCATGATCGGCTCGACGATCTCGTGCCGATCGAACCGGCGACGATGAAGGACCGCCAGATCATCGAATGGGACAAGGACGACGTCGAAGCGCTGAAATTCATGAAGGTGGACATCCTGGCGCTTGGAATGCTGACCTGCATGGCCAAGGCGTTCGATCTGATCCGCGAGCACAAGGACCGCGATCTTGATCTCTCGAAAATCGAGCAGGAGGATTCTGCGACCTATGCGATGATCCGCAAGGCCGATACGCTCGGCACGTTCCAGATAGAAAGCCGCGCGCAGATGGCGATGCTGCCGCGGTTGAAACCCCGGACCTTCTACGACCTTGTGGTACAAGTCGCAATTGTCCGGCCCGGTCCGATCCAGGGGGACATGGTGCATCCCTATCTGCGCCGGCGAGAAGGCAAGGAGGCAGTCGAATATCCGACGCCGGAGCTGGAAGCGGTGCTCGGCAAGACGCTCGGCGTGCCGCTGTTTCAGGAGTCGGCGATGCGGGTCGCGATGGTCTGCGCCGGCTTTACCGGTGGCGAAGCCGACCAGCTGCGCAAGTCGATGGCGACCTTCAAGTTCGCCGGCGGCGTCTCGCAGTTCAAGGACAAACTCGTGTCCGGCATGGTTAGGAACGGCTACGCGTCGGAATTCGCCGAAAAGACCTTCTCCCAGCTCGAAGGCTTTGGCTCCTATGGTTTTCCGGAGAGCCACGCGGCTTCGTTCGCGCTGATCGCCTATGCCTCGAGCTACATCAAATGCCATTATCCGGAAGCCTTTTGCGCGGCGCTCATCAATTCGCAGCCGATGGGTTTTTACGCGCCGGCGCAGATTGTCGGCGACGCGAGAGCCCACGGCGTCGAGGTGCGGCCGGTCTGCACCAATCGGTCCCGATGGGACTGCACGCTGGAGCGGATCGGCAATTCTGGGCGCGACGCCGTCCGGCTCGGTTTCCGGCAGGTGAAAGGACTGGCGGTCGCTGATGCGGCGCGCGTCGTCGCGGCACGCATGAACAATGCCTTTGTCTCGGTTGACGACATGTGGCGTCGATCCGGCGTGCCATCGGAGGCGCTTGTCCAGCTTGCCAAGGCCGATGCCTTTCTGCCGTCCCTGAAGCTTGAGCGCCGCGACGCGCTGTGGGCGATCAAGGCGCTGCGCGACCAACCCTTGCCACTATTTGCGGCCGCCGCCGAGCGGGAGATGGCTGCGATCGCCGAGCAGCAGGAGCCGGAGGTCGCGCTTCGGCAGATGACGGACGGGCATAACGTCATCGAGGATTACAGCCATACCGGACTGACATTGCGGCAGCATCCAATCGCCTTCCTGCGCAAGGATTTATCAGTGCGTAACATCATCACCTGTGCCGAGGCGATGAATTCGCGGGACGGGCGTTGGGTCTATACCGCCGGACTTGTCCTGGTGCGGCAAAAGCCCGGATCGGCCAAGGGCGTCATGTTCATCACCATTGAGGACGAGACCGGGCCGGCCAATCTCGTTGTCTGGCCGACGCTGTTTGAAAAACGCCGGCGGGTCGTGCTCGGATCCTCGATGATGGCCATCAATGGTCGGATCCAGCGGGAAGGGGAGGTCGTGCATCTTGTCGCCCAGCAGCTGTTCGACCTGTCAGGCGATCTGACCGGTCTGGCTGATCGCGATGAAGAGTTCAAGCTGCCGGCCGGCAGGGGTGATGAGTTCGCCCACGGATCGCCGGGAAGTTCGGATACGCGGGACAAGTCGAAGCCTGTTGTAGCCCCGCGCGACATTTTCACGCCCGATCTTCACATTGATACGCTGAAAATCAAAAGCCGGAACTTCCATTGATTTTCCCCATCCTGAGGCGCGGTGGCGCCCAGGGAGTTGTCAGTCCGCTCGCAGCAATTTTAAAGCAAAATAAAGCTTGAGCGCAATTTCCAGAACAAAATCGCTGTCTGAACCCGAGGTTAAGTCTAGAGCATCAGATTATTATACAGGAGAGGCCAGTGGAAGCTTGGTATCGACAAGAAGACCCAGATTTCGGGACCGAGAATTCACGCAGAGCATAAAACAGAGAACCTCATGATACGCGCTTTCAAATCGTCGTCGAACTCAACCGAAATTATCAACCTCGACAGGGATGCCATCCGAGAAAACCATCGGAATGGTCGACAAACCAATATTATGTTCGACACCAATATCCTGATTGCAATCGAAAGCGCCTATAAGACTGGTCAGCGACACCAGGAACTTAAGAATGCTGGTGTTCTGGAACTGGCGAGACTCATCGAGAAAACTTCCAGGTATGGCGTATTCATCTCGCCCGCAGCGGCTTACCAAGAACTGCCCCCAGCGCGTCGAGGCAACGTTGAAGCAGCGTTCGACAGGTTTCTTGCAGACTATCTGCCAAATTTCCGTGAGGACCCAAACTCGATAAAGGTTCCGTATGCTGGTGGAAAGATGGACCCTGAGCATTTTAGCGCGCTGTCGCTAGAGCGTCAGAAGGCAATCTCGTGCTCATATGCTTCGCTGCTCGCTATGAACGTCATACATCGATTAGAGGCGTTGAATGGCCTGGAAAAATTCGCCCTCTACATCGATTATTGCGCCGAGGTACTGGATCTCATCAGTCTCAAGGAACTGACGATCGCTCGATATGTCTTCGCCCCCGAAAATGGATTAACTGACCAACTCAGGACGCGGAAAGTAGCTATCACAAACAACTTCGTGAAACTGAAAAAGGGTGGCGGCAAAGGCTTGACACCCGTCAAAGTACTGGAGCGCATCGCTTTGAATGGAGCCAATGACCTGAAGCTGATTGCTGCTGCAGATATCGTGAACAATTCGCGCGAGCAGTTCAACTTCGGGATCATCGAGCATGATGTCTGGATAGCATCGAGCGACGATAAGCTCTACGAGTTTTGCTGCGCCTGCCCGGGCTACATGGGTCGGGAACGTGGCGGTCCCCTGGCTAGATATGTCGAGACACATACTGACATAAAGGGAACCCGCTACTGGCGGGATTCCATCGAAATACAGCAGCGCACACTTGAGGAGCGTTATTTCGCAGTAGATCGCGAAAGGGAAATGGACTCAATCGTGCAGTCAGCCTTTGATATCGAGGCTGACCTGCTGAACGGTAAAGCTGACGATTATTTCAGACTAAGGTCATGGCGATCTGCGCGAGTGATGCATGACTAATACGGGTCCTCGCCCCGGGCCTCTAGACGCAAGCGTTCGAACCCATGCTTTCGCTCCTGCCGCTTTAGCTGTTGAGGCAGTACGGCAATGTCCTCGCTTTTCATCACGCGTTCCAATTTCTTCCTCTGTCCTGGGACCAAGAACACCAGTGCGTGCGATGGCCCTGTTACCAACACCCCAACGCGCGCACGCTGTTCTCACCAGCTCAATCTTACCGCGCCTCTGAATTGATACCAAAACCGGCCTCTGAGGAGAGCAGATCTCGGCGAGATCCGCATTCGCTATAAGGTTTGCTCCCGCATGATCATTGTCGGTTGAACGAGGTCCATAGGAGACGTCCCATTCCGCTCTTGATGGATGGCTTCCTGGTCCGGCCCCGGATCTCCGACGATCAACCCGCTGCGGGGTCGGCTAGCAAGCTGCCGCCGCTCGGCTTCGCCCTCGCGGTGATCGCGACCGGTTCCGGACACTGACGGGAGCCATCGAGCGGGAATGGCCCGCTCCAAAGATGGAGCCTTCAGATGAACACCGATCTTTCCCTTAATGCCGCCATCGCGATTATGCCGCGCCGGGTGTGTCCTACCCCGGCGCGGCGATACTTTGCGACCCAATGGTCGGCATAATCTCGCCAGACCAGTTGCCAGCGTGAGGCTGGTGGACGCGGGTTAACTCTGCTCAATCCCGAGCGGAGAAAGAACCGATGTCCAACACCAATAGTAAATCTCCTGTTCCCGAAGACGAAGCTGTCTCCGGCCTGGTACGACGCTATGCCGATACGATGCGCGAGGAGCTGTTCAGCTGCACAACCATTGCGCGGCACGAACGATGCCTCAAAATGCTTTGCCGCTTACTGGACGCTGAATGCATCGCACTTAACGATCTTGATGTGAGGACCGCGCAAGAGCTGGTAAACCGATCTGCGGCCCTGAAACGCCTGCAGATCAGGCCTGCGTTCATAGCCGAACGCTTCGTGGCCTTCTTGGTTGAGCAAGGTCTTTCAAAGCCGCCCGTTGCTGCCCAGATGGATGATGCGCGAATTCGGCTACGGCACGATTTTGAATCGTATCTGCGACAAGAGCGTGGGTTGAGGGACGCGACGATCAATTCATCGTGGCGATGGGCTGTCCGTTTTCTAGACTTTCGCTTCGAAGCCCACGCGGGCGATCTGTCGGCGATAAAACCAGAGGACTTGGTCCAGTTCCTCCAACATCTCATCGCAAACCGCAGATCACCGCTGAGCGAATGCAGACCGCCATCTCATCTCAAGAACTTCTTTCGGTATTTATACCGGGCCGGCATGACGCAAACGGACATCGCGGCAGCGATCCCCAATATGCGGCGATCATTTGCTGGACGGCTTAGGCGGTACCTGTTGCCCGAACAGGTGGAACTGTTGTTGGCGGCAATCCGGGCCGGCTCGCCGCGAAAGGTCAGACGCAGGAACTATGCGATGATCTTGCTGCAGGCACGGCTGGGTCTGCGGGCGCCGGAGGTTCTCGCCATTCAGGTCGACGACATCGACTGGAGAAGGGGCGAGATTACTATTCGCGGAAAGGGCGGAATTCATGACCGTTTGCCACTGCCGCCAGACGTAGGTGAAGCACTGGTTGATTATCTACGCTTCGAGCGCCCTGCCGCATCGTTGCGGATCCTCTTCATCACGGCAAAAGCGCCCTATCGCTCCTTCCTGGGCCGAAATGTTCTGGTTAACATTTTGAGACGCGCCTTCGCGCTCACCGGGCTAACGCCGCCGGCTCCTTTTGTCGGCACCCATATGCTGCGACATAGCCTTGCGTCACATATGGCGCGGCAGGGCGCATCGCTTGGTGAGATCGGAGACCTTCTGCGCCACAGATCTCCGGCTTCGACGCTGATCTACGCCAAACTTGACATTGAGAGCCTGCGCTCGATCGCGCAGCCCTGGCCAGCGAGAGGAGACGTGTGATGACCGACCTCTCGTTTGAACTTGATCGTTATCTGACTATCCGCCGCAGCCTTGGTCACAAGTTGAAGGCGCCCGAAGGCATCCTGCGGCGGTTTGTCAGGTTCGCTGCAACCCAGGATGCTGATCGCATCACCCCGCAACTGTTCCTGCAATGGCATGGAACGTTCGGCGTCGCATCGCGTGAGACATGGGCACAACGGTACACAGCCGTCAGGCTGTTTGCATGCTGGATGCACGGACTTGATCCAACGCACGAGGTGCTACCCGCAAGGCTGATGCCCTATCGTCAACGGCGCAGCAGGCCATATATTTACAGCGAGGAACAAATCCGCAGCATTCTACGGGAAGCGGGCGCACTGCATTCAAGAAATGGCCTGCGCGCAGCCTCCTATTCCGTTCTTTTTGGATTGATCGCTGTCACCGGTTTGCGTGTTACCGAAGCCGTGTCGCTCAACGTAAATGAAGTCGATCTCGACGCCGGAATCATCACCGTTCTGCGCGGCAAGTTCGGCGGCGAACGTCTCGTTCCAATCGAGGAGACCACAAGGCAGCGGCTCGGTGAATACGCTGCGGTACGGGATAGGCTGTTTGGCCAGCAGTCAAAACGGTTCTTTCTGAACGACCAGGGTGGGCCCCTTACCAGCACGGGGGCACGCTACAACTTTGCAAATATCTGCCAGAAGATCGGATTGCGCGAACCGCAACGGCGCCATGGTTATGGGCGCGGGCCGCGCATCCATGACCTTCGTCACACCTTCGCAGTCCGCACTCTGATCGGGTGGTACAGAAGCGGCATGGATCCTGACCGGGAGATGATCAAGCTGACGACCTATCTCGGGCACACGGCGCCGGCGTGCACATATTGGTACATTGAAGCAGTGCCGGAACTACTCGAGTTGGCCAGCAAGCGTGCAGATGCTTGTGCAAGCGAGGATGACCCGTCATGACCGCTTCCACACTAGCGACATTGGTCCAGCACTTCTTCACAGCCCGCCTGTGTGCGCAAATGCAGGCAAGCCAGCATACGATCGCCAGCTACCGCGATACGTTCCGATTGCTGTTGCGGTACGCGAGCACCGAGCTTCATAAGCCGCCAACCGCGCTTGCCGTCGAAGACCTTGACGCCGATTTGATCGGGCGCTTCCTTCTCCACATTGAGACGGCCAGATCGAACGGTGCGAGAAGCCGCAACACGCGTCTGGCCGCGATCCGATCATTCTTCCGGCATGCGGCATTGCACGAACCGCCGCTCTTGCTCCACTGCCAGAAGATACTGGCGATGCCGAGCAAACGGTTCGACCGCCGCGCTGTCGCATTCCTCGACAATGCCGAAATGGAAGCTCTTTCATCCGCGCCGAACCGATCGACGTGGACGGGTCGACGCGACCACGCATTGCTTGTTCTGGTCCTGCAAACGGGTCTGAGGGCATCCGAGATCGTCGGGCTTAACGTGCGCGATATCGTGTTCGGCGTGGGTGCTCACGTCCGATGTATTGGCAAAGGGCGCAAGGAGCGCTGTACCCCACTGCGCCGTGCGACAATCAAGGTGCTGACCGTGTGGTTGAAGGAACGTGAGGGGAGTCCCGATCAACCCCTCTTTCCAACAATCAGTGGTCGCAGGCTCAGCCGAGATGCGCTTGAAAAACTCGTCAAGCGGCATGTGGGTTGTGCAAAACGCAGTTGTTCGACCCTCGCGAGCAAGCGGGTTACGCCCCATGTTCTGCGGCACAGCACAGCTATGGATTTGCTGCGGCATGGCGTCGATCAATCCGTCATCGCGCTATGGTTGGGTCACGAAGCCATCGCAACCACTCAGATCTACATCCATGCCGATATGCAGATGAAAGAACGAGCACTGGCGAAGTTGCCCGCGTCAAACATCAGATCTGGCCGATACCGGCCCGACGACCAACTTCTCGCTTTCCTCGAAGCCCTATGATTATGCCGACCATTGGGTCGCAAAGTATCGCCGCGCCGGGGCAGGACACACCCGGCGCGGCATAATCGCGATGGCGGCATTAAGGGAATTATGCCGATGTCGGCATAATTCCCTTGCGCAGAACCATGCCTTCCAGCTTTCCCGCACCCTGATGGTTCCGGTCACGCTCTTTAGGTCCGGTAACGAGTTCGGCGTTCTGCCGAGCGACGAACTCGACGACGAAGACGATCTGGAGATCGTGCATGAATACGTTCCGGGCGGGTCTCATTGAGACCCTTCTCGCCTTTTTGGTGCCGCTTGCGAGCCGCAGGCGGCAAGGGAAGCTTCGCCGCTGCTGGCACCCGGGCGGTGGCCCAAGGTGCAGATTGTCATCTTGCCAGCCGCGCCCTTGCCTCCTTTGCTCTTCGCGATGTCCGGAGCGGGCCCGCAAGGTGCGGGGAAAAGAAATAGAAGGAAAGGCGGACGCAAGGGTGCGTCGGGAATTCAAATGGAAAAGAAGGAACTGGAAGAACTGCGGGACCGCGTGCAATGCGCCGCGGTGCTGGAGCAGGCAGGGTTTGCCATCGACCTGAAGGAGAGCACCCGCAGGGCGGTCAAATTCCGCGGCGGCGGGGCCATAATCATCGTGATTCACGAGGGCAGGGGCTGGTTCGATCCGCTGTCCGATGCCAAGGGTGACGTGTTCGGTCTTGTCGAGCATCTCGACCGAGTGCCCTTTGTCGAAGCCCTCGACCATGTCGCATCGCTGGTCGGCTTCGTCCCGAAGGAGCCGGTCTGGACCCACGCTGCGCGCGCGATCGATCTGCCGGCCGGAGTTTCAGAACGATGGACGAAGCGCCGCAAGCCGTGGCCGGGTTCGATGACCTGGCGCTATCTCTGCGAAGAACGCTGCGTTCCTGAAGCAACCATCCGCGCAGCGATCCGGCATGATCTCGTGCGCCAAGGCCCGCGCGGCAGTATGTGGGCCGCGCACCGTGACAGCGAGGGCGCCGTCACCGGCTGGGAGGAACGCGGGCCGGAATGGCGCGGCTTTTCGACCGGGGGGGCGAAAGTCTTGTTCAGGTTCGGCGCGATCCATGCGCCGCGCCTTTGCGTGACGGAGGCTGCCATCGACGCAATGAGCCTTGCCGCGCTGGAGAGTAATCGGCGCGATAGCCTCTATGTCAGTACCGGCGGCGGCTGGGCCCCTGCCACCGATGCGGCGATCCGTTTATTGGCGGCGCGGAAGGGTGTGTCGGTGGTCGCCGCCACGGATAATAACGCGCAGGGCGATATCTATGCTGATCGATTGGAAGCAATTGCCCGGGACGCGAACTGCGCGTTTGAGCGCCATCGCCCCCACCACGAGGACTGGAACGAGGACCTTTGCGCTCAGCTGCGCGCAAATTCGAGGAGAGGCGCGATGTCGTGATTATCCGCCGCCTGCAGTGCCGCGACGTATCGCGTGCGCAGATCTCCCACGTCGCCCAGGCTTCCGCTACCCCAGCTGAAGGGCTCGGCGCCCAGTTTTTCCACGAGCAGATCGGCGGCAAGCCGAGCGTGACGTCCATTGCCGTTCGGAAACGGATGGATGGCGACCAGGCGATGGTGGAAACGTATTGCGATCTCGTCAGGCGCGAATGTCTCATGCTCGACCCAATAACGAACGTCATCGAGCAGCGCCGTGAGTTCGACCGGAATTCGGTAGGCCTGGATGCCGATATTGCGCTCCGTCGTTCGGAAGCTGCCTGCCCATTGCCAGACCTCGCCGAACATGCGTCGGTGCAATGTACGCATGAAGTTTTCTGTCAGCATCCTGTCGACCGGCATACGGCGTCGTCCGCGAGCCCAGGCTGCGCCCTCGACGATGTTTTCCTGTTCGGCCTCGTTGAGATCCTGCCTGTGGGTGATCCAGCTTTGAAGCAGGCCCTCGCGCTCCTGCGGCTCGAGTGGTGTTGCGTCCTCTGGTTCCTGGAAAAGGTCGGTCATTTTTCTGACCAGAGATCGCGCTCGGAAAGCTGGTCGCGAATATAGGTCTGGACGCGGGCCTCGAGATCGCCATCGTCCGTTCCCTGTGCCTCCAGACGCATCGTATGCGCGACCCGCTGGAGTTCGCGCATTGCGATCTTGCGTGCTCGCTCATCGACGGTGGCCTCGAGCGACGTATTCGGGACCAATGCGTAGACCAGCGTGCAGTCGAGCGCCTCTGCCGCACGCCGCAACGTACTGAGCTGGATCGTTCCGGACGCCTCTGACTTCTCGATCGCTTCGACGGTCTGCGGCCGAATTCCCATCCGCGAGCCGAGCTGCGACCCCGTCATGCCGAGCGCATCGCGCAACGCCCGGACCCATCCTTTCGGCGGTGCCCTGAAGCCTTCCGCCGGCTGCAGTCCGCGAAGACGCTCGTCAAGCCTCTTGCGTGCTCGTTTCCTTGCATCGTCCTTCATCGTTTATGTTTCCTCCGCCGCTGTCATCAGACAACAGGCTGATTGTTGCGTGCACATTATCAGGTTACACCCTGATCATCAATGCAAAATAATCAGTCCAAAGTATGATCAGACAAGAGTTCAAATCAGACTGTAAGCTGATTTCATCTGAATGAAATAGCAAGGAAGAGAAGGAAAGAGGGGAAGGGGAAGGGGAAGGGGAAGGGGAAGGCCGGCTGCCGCATGCCCGCCAGCCGCGTCAAGGGTAAAGCTTCGCCCGCTGCGCGGCCCTTGACCCGTCCGGACGGAGAGGCGGCGCCAAGGAGGGGTCAGGAAGGGCTGAAGAGGATGGCGACATCGCGAGGATGAGCCGCGTGTCTTTCCCGACGAGGCTGAAAGGAGCCCGCCCATGACCGTTTCTCCGATCCGAAAAGTCTTTGAAGGCATTGCCGATCGCCGGCAGATGTTCCGCTTGTTCGACCGCCACGCGCAACGCCCGAACCGTTGGGAGGGTGACGACAGCGCGCTCTATCGAGGCGAATGGTTTGAAGTCGCCCAGACGCAACACGATTACATGTTCGAGATCCTGCCGCCGCTGTTCATGCGGGGCGATATGTTCGCCATGCGCGAGTTCCTTACCGACAGCATCACCAGCATCTTTTTCACGCTGAAGATCGACGACCGAATGCGGTATTTCCATGCCTATTGCGACTTGTCCGACAATTGCTCGCCCGAGCGGATGCGCGCCGCAATCGTCAAGCGCGAAACCCGGCCCGTTCGGGCGATGACGCGCGAGGAACGCCTGGACCACATCTGGTCGAGCACCCATGATGACTATCGCGGCTATGCCGGCGAGCGCTGGCCGGAACACGACCACGGCAAGCGGACCGTGCTCTTCTACGGCGGACGCCAGGGTACCGTCCTGAAGCTGCTCGACGACCTCACGGATGCGGAGATCGCATCGAAGCTGCCGGTGCATCTGCGCTACCTCCCTGACGCGATAGCGGCGTAAGGGAGGCGGCGATGTTCACCTTTTCCGTGACGGACATCCACGTCGTCATGATGCGCGGACGCCTCGACGCGCACCTCAACGGCGGCTTCCGCAATCCCCACTACGGCATGTTTCCGGGCCGCGATGGGAAGGCCGGTCTTTGGCTTGTCGGGGACGAGGGCGTGTACCTCATGTCCAACGGCAAGCTCGCAGAGGGGCAACGTCCGTTTGTCGTCTATGCCGAAGAGTGTGATCCGAAGACCAACCCCGATTACTGGCATTACAAGCGCCACCATTTCGGCGGCGATGACGGAATCGAGTTTCTCGACGGTGCCATGCTCGTGAAGCTGATCGCGGCAAGCCCCGGCTGCACGCATCTGAAGATCGCGTTCCTGCAGGACTCGATGCAGCTTTTAGCGATCGAGCGAAATTAGCGATCCATCGACGGTCGCCATCTGGCGGCGGTCAAGCGCACCCAATCCCCCTCATCCCACGCATGTCGCCGGCCGACTGGAACCTTCCAGCGGGCCGGCGACGCGCGCCTTCACCCAGGAGATTCCAGCATGTCACATGACGATCCCTTCACCATCGATCTTTTCGGCAACACCGCGCTTTCGTCCGGCCTCGGCCTTGGCGTGACGGCCTTCGGCAGCAACTTCGAGCCCGACGACGATCCCGATCCTACAACTCCAGCGCCGGCCTTGCCGATCGCCGCGGTCATGCGGCCATCGTCCCCGGCCTGCCGTGCCCGTGGTCTGAACTTCCATCTCGCCGATGACCGTAGTCTCGCCCGCAGCTGGAAGGACCGTGCGCGCAACAATATCGCCGCGATCCGGCTCGCTGCCGAGATCGAGGCGGGTGAACGTCCTGCGACGCGCGCGGAACAGGAGACGCTGATCCGCTTCACCGGTTTCGGCGCGTCCGATCTTGCCAACGGCGTCTTCCGCCGTCCGGGCGAACTCGAATTCCGCAAGGGCTGGGACGAGATCGGTTCCGATCTGGAGGACGCGGTCGACGAGACCGACTATGCGTCGCTCTCCCGCTGCACCCAGTATGCCCATTTCACCCCGGAGTTCATCGTCCGGGCGATCTGGTCTGGCCTTCAGCGTCTCGGATGGCGCGGCGGCCGGGTGCTGGAGCCGGGGATCGGCACGGGCCTGTTTCCGGCGCTGATGCCGGAAGCGCTTCGTGATCTGTCGCACGTCACCGGCGTCGAGCTCGATCCCGTAACGGCACGCATCGTACGGCTTTTGCAGCCGCGAGCGCGGATCCTCACCGGAGATTTTGCGCGCACGGAGTTGCCGGCGCGCTTTGACCTTGCCATCGGCAATCCGCCTTTCTCGGACCGGACCGTCCGTTCCGACCGCGCCTATCGCTCGCTCGGGCTGCGATTGCACGACTATTTCATTGCCCGGTCGATCGACCTGTTAAAGCCGGGGGCTTTCGCCGCCTTCGTCACCAGCTCCGGCACGATGGACAAGGCGGATTCCTCCGCGCGCGAGCATATTGCAAGGACGGCGGACCTGATTGCCGCCATCCGCCTGCCGGAAGGCAGCTTCCGGGCCGACGCGGGAACCGACGTCGTCGTCGACATTCTGTTCTTCCGCAAGCGCAAGGTCGCCGAGCCCGAGGGCAATCTTTCCTGGCTCGACACGGACGAAATCCGGCCCGCCACGGAGGATGAGGGCGCCATCCGCGTCAACAGGTGGTTCGCCCAGCGTCCGGAATTCGTGCTCGGCACCCACGCACTGACCTCCGGGCCCTTCGGCGAAGCCTATACATGCCTTCCGGGTGACAGCGAGGATCTCGCCGCGGCGCTGTCGGCCGCCGTCCATCGTCTTCCGGAAGGCCGCTATGACGGCGAGCCCACCGCGATCGATCTCGATCTTGAGGGCGCGACCGACGATAGTCCTGTCGATCTTCCGTCCGGCCAGCATGTCCGCGAAGGTAGCTTCTTCGTCGATAACGCCCGAGGCCTCATGCAGGTGATCGACGGCGAACCCGTTGCGGTGAAGGCCCGGAAGGGTCGCAGCGCCGACGGTATCCCGGAGAAACACATCCGCATCATCCGTAAGCTGATCTCGGTCCGCGACGCGGTGCGTGTGGTGCTGAAGGCCCAGGAACTGGACCAGCCCTGGAAGGATTTGCAGGTCAAGCTGCGCATTGCCTGGTCGAGCTTCGTGCGCGACTTCGGCCCGATCAACCACACCACGGTCTCGATCAACGAGGATCCGGAGACAGGCGAGACGCGCGAGAGCCATCGGCGGCCTAATCTCCAGCCGTTCGCAGACGATCCCGATTGCTGGCTGGTCGCCTCGATTGAGGACTATGACCTCGAAAACGATACGGCGAGGCCCGGACCGATCTTCACCGACCGTGTCATCTCGCCGCCCGCCCCGCCGGTGATCACCAGTGCCGCAGATGCGCTCGCCGTGGTGCTCAACGAACGCGGGCGCGTTGATCTCGATCATATCGCCGAGCTTCTGCACCGTGATCCCGAAGACGTCGTCACTGAGCTCGGCAGCGCGATCTTCCGCGATCCCGCCGACGGATCCTGGCAGATGGCCGACGCCTATCTGTCCGGTCATGTCCGCGACAAGCTCAAGGTCGCGGAAGCCGCGGCCGCGCTCGATCCCGCCTATGAGCCCAACGTCTCGGCGCTCACAGCCGTCCAGCCGGTCGATCTTCGACCTTCGGACATCACCGCGCGCCTCGGCGCTCCGTGGATACCGGCTGGAGACGTCGTCGCCTTCGTCAAGGAGATGATGGGAACGGACATCCGGATCCATCACATGCCCGAACTGGCGTCATGGACCGTCGAGGCCGGCCAGCTTTCCTACCTCGCCGCCGGAACATCCGAATGGGGAACGGACCGCCGCCATGCCGGCGAACTGCTGTCCGACGCCCTGAACAGCCGGGTGCCGCAGATCTTCGATACGATCAGGGACGGCGACAGCGAAAAGCGGGTTCTCAACGTCGTCGATACTGAAGCGGCCAAGGAAAAGCTTCACAAGATCAAGCAGGCCTTCCAGCGCTGGATATGGTCCGATCCCGATCGCACCGACCGGCTGGCACGCATCTATAATGACCGCTTCAACAACATCGCGCCGCGAATGTTCAACGGCGATCATCTCAAACTTCCCGGCGCCTCGGGCGCCTTTGTTCTTTATGGACATCAGAAGCGCGGGATCTGGAGGATCATCTCGTCCGGCTCGACTTATCTTGCCCATGCCGTCGGCGCCGGCAAGACCATGACGATGGCAGCAAGCATCATGGAGCAGCGCCGTCTCGGCCTGGTCGCCAAGGCGATGCAGGTCGTGCCGGGGCATTGCCTTGCGCAGGCCGCGCGCGAGTTCCTGGCGCTCTATCCCACGGCTCGCATCCTCGTTGCGGACGAAACAAATTTTTCGAAGGACAAGCGCGCCCGGTTCCTGTCGCGCGCGGCGACGGCAACCTGGGATGCGATCATCATCACGCATTCCGCCTTCAGGTTCATCGGTGTGCCGGCGGCGTTCGAACAACAGATGATCCACGACGAACTGGAGCTCTACGAAACCCTGCTCCTGAAGGTCGAGGATGAGGACCGCGTCTCTCGCAAGCGTCTCGAGCGCCTGAAGGAAGGGCTGCAGGAGCGGCTCGAAGCGCTTTCCACCCGCAAGGACGATCTCCTCACCATCGCCGAGATCGGCGTCGACCAGATCATCGTCGACGAGGCGCAGGAGTTCAGGAAGCTCAGCTTCGCAACCAATATGTCGACGTTGAAGGGCGTCGATCCGAACGGCTCGCAGCGGGCCTGGGATCTCTATGTGAAATCCCGCTTCATCGAGACGGTCAATCCCGGTCGGGCGCTTGTGCTCGCCTCGGGCACTCCGATTACAAATACGCTCGGAGAAATGTTCTCGGTCCAGCGGCTGATGGGCCACGCGGCACTGGAGGAGCGTGGCCTGCACGAGTTCGATGCCTGGGCGTCGACCTTCGGCGACACGACCACCGAGCTGGAGCTTCAGCCATCCGGCAAGTACAAGCCGGTGTCCCGTTTCGCCAGCTTCGTCAATGTGCCCGAGCTGATCGCGATGTTCCGCAGCTTCGCGGATGTCGTGATGCCGGCGGACCTGCGCGAGTACGTGAAGGTGCCGGCGGTCTCGACCGGCAGGCGCCAGATCGTCACGTCGAAGCCGACGCAGGCGTTCAAGCACTACCAGATGGTGCTGGCCGAGCGCGTCAAGGCGATCGAGGAGCGCGAGGGGCCGCCGCAGCTGGGCGACGACATCCTGCTTTCCGTCATCACCGATGGCCGGCATGCCGCGATCGACCTGCGCCTCGTGGATGCCGACAACGACAATGAGGCGGACAACAAGCTCAACAACCTCATCTCGAACGCCTTCAATATCTGGAAGGCGACCGAGGGTAGCACCTATCTCCGCCATGACGGCAAGCCGTTCGAGTTGCCAGGTGCTGCGCAGATGATCTTTTCCGACCTGGGCACCATCAGCGTCGAGAAGACGAGGGGCTTTTCCGCCTATCGCTGGATCCGCGATGAGCTGATCCGCATGGGTGTCCCGGCATCGGAAATCGCCTTCATGCAGGACTTCAAGAAGTCGGAGGCCAAGCAGCGGCTGTTCGGCGACGTCAGGGCCGGCAGGGTCCGCTTCCTGATCGGCTCGTCGGAAACGATGGGGACCGGGGTCAATGCCCAGCTCCGCCTGAGGGCGCTTCATCATCTCGATGTTCCGTGGCTTCCCTCGCAGATCGAGCAACGGGAAGGCCGCATCGTGCGGCAGGGCAACCAGCATGATGAGGTCGATATCTTCGCCTATGCCACCGAGGGTTCGCTCGACGCGACGATGTGGCAGAACAACGAGCGCAAGGCGCGCTTTATCGCGGCCGCGCTCTCCGGTGACACCTCGATCCGGCGGCTGGACGATATGGGCGAAGGGCAGGCCAACCAGTTCGCAATGGCCAAGGCCATCGCGTCGGGCGATCAGCGGCTGATGCAGAAGGCCGGGCTCGAAGCGGACATCGCCCGGCTGGAGCGGCTCCGTGCAGCGCATACAGACGACTAGCACGCCGTTCGCCGGCAGCTTCGCGATGCCGAGCGCGACATCGAGGTATCGACACGGCGGATTGCGGAGATCGATCAGGACATCACGCGCCTGATTCCGACCGCTGGCGAGGCCTTCACCCTGACGGTCGCGGGGAAAGACTACTCCGAACGCAAGGACGCGGGTCGCGCCCTCATGAAGGAGATCCTGATCCTTGTTCAGCTCAGCCAGGAGGGCAAGGCCGTCATCGCCTCGATCGGCGGTTTCGAGCTCGAATTTGACGGCCGGCGTTATGGCAAGGATGGCTATCGCTACACCACCAAGATGAAGCGAACCGGCGCGGACTACGAGGTCGAGCTTCCGATTACGGTGACGCCGCTCGGGGCCGTTTCCCGCCTCGGACACGCACTCGACGATTTCGAAGGCGAGCGGGAGCGCTATCGCCAGCGTCTCGGCGACGCCCGCCGCAGGCTTGCGTCGTACCAGTCGCGCGGCGAAGGCAGTGAATTCGCATTCACCGGGGAACTGGCCGAAAAACACCGGCAGCTTGCCGAGGTCGAGGCGGCACTGGCGGCTGATGTCGGTGAGCGGATCGTGGCTTGAGAAGCGACACTCGTGACAACATTCGCCCGCACGGACGCTCTTCTGAAATGAGAAAATAGGGAAGGGGGGAAGCTTGCTCGCAGATCGGGCAGGCCGCTGACGCTTGCGCTCAACCGCGCCACTCGCGATCCCGGCCCGTCGTCCTGCGCAGGGCTGTAAGCCCCGCTTGGCCAGCCGGGCAGGGATGCTCGGCCGCAGTTGCACCGGCCCGTCCGCTCCGCGGTCCGGGAAGTGTCTTTGGAAAGAACTGAAGACGGAAGAGGGCTGGCAAGGCGCTGGCCCATCAATCCCGGAAGGAGCCAATCTCATGCAAATCCTCAAACTCGATCCCCGTGCGCTGAAAGACAATCCCGATGACACGCGTCGCTCGAAATCCTCGCAACAATCCGACGCGCTGTTGCTTGCGACAGTGAAAGCGGTCGGCATCATCCAGCCGCCGGTCATCTCGCCGGAAGTCGACGGTGGCAATGGCTACATCATCCAGGCCGGACACCGCCGCGTGAAGCAGGCGATCGCAGCGGGACTGGAGGAAATCACCGTCCTCGTCGTCGCAGCGGCCAACGACAATGGCGCGATGCGCTCGATGGTGGAAAACATCGCCCGCGAGCCGCTCAACCCCGTCGACCAATGGCGCGGCATCGAACGCCTGGTTGCGCTCGGCTGGACCGAGGAAGCGATCGGCGTGGCGCTCGCATTGCCGGTCCGCCAGATCAGGAAGCTCAGGCTCCTGGCCAACGTGCTGCCTGCCATGCTCGACCATATGGCGCTCGGCGACATGCCGAACGAGCAGCAGCTCCGCACCATTGCCGCAGCCTCGCTCGACGAGCAGAGGCAAGTCTGGAAAGCTCACAAGCCGAAGAAGTCCGAGCGGGCCGACTGGTACAACATCTCTCGAGCACTCTCCAAGACCCGCATGTTCGCCAAGGATGCGAGCTTCGGGGATGATCTCGCCGCTGCCTATGGCATCGAATGGGTCGAGGATCTGTTCGCTCCGGCCGACCAGGACAGCCGCTACACCACCAACGCGGAAGCGTTTCTCGGCGCCCAGCAGGAATGGATGACGAACAACCTTCCCAAGAAGGGGTCGATCATCGAGGTCAACAACTGGGGCCAGCCGGAACTGCCGAAGAAAGCGGAGCGTGTTTACGGCAAGCCGTCCAAGTCCGATCACGTCGGGATGTATCTCGACCGTGACGGCAAGGTGCAGTCAGTCGGGTACCGGATGCCGGAGGACAAGAAAACGAAGAAGGGCGGTTCGTCCACGATGGGCGCTCTGGCCGAAGCCGATGATGCAATCGTCGACGCGCCGAAACCGCGCCCCGATGTGACTCAGAAGGGGCAGGACATGATCGGCGACTTCCGCACCGACGCCCTGCATGAGGCGCTTGGACGCGCCCCGATCGAGGACGACATGCTGATGGCCCTGCTCGTGCTTGCGTTCGCCGGCCTGAACGTCCGCGTGGATTCCGGCGCGACCGATACCGTGTTCGGGTCGAAGCGCTTCAAGCGCCACGCCGCCCGGCTGATCGGCGAAGACGGCAGGCTCGCCTTCGACGGGGAGACATTGCGCGTGGCCGCGCGTTCGATGCTGATCGATGTGCTGTCGTGCCGGCGGGGTATGTCCAACAGCGGCGTGATCTCCCGGATCGCAGGTGACGCGATCGGCGCCGACAACTTCCTGCCGAACATGGGCTCGGAGGACTTTCTGCTGTGCCTGTCTCGTCAGGCGATGGAAGCAGCGGCGAAGGATGCGAACGTACTTCCGCGCCAGAAGGTGCGGGAGACCCGTGCGGCTCTCGTTGATCATTTCAGGCAAGAGCGCTTCGTTCACACGGCCGCACTCTTCGCGCCCGATCCGCAGGACATCGTGGATCTCATCAAGAGTGGCGAGGTTCTCGATGACGACGACAGCGCGGAAGAAGCAGACGTCGATGAGCCCGCCCTTGATGGAGAAGAAGCCCTCGCCACCCCCGAAGACGAGGCCGATCTTCCGGGCAGCGCCGACGACGCTCCCGAAGCCGTCGATCCTGACGAAGAGCAGGATGCTTACGGGATCGCCGCGGAGTAGCCGCGTCCCTCCTTCCCCTTCCGAATGGTTGTCCGCCGCCGGTGATTTCCACCGGCGGCGGCTTCGTTTCCTGCCCTAAAGATCAAGGAGATCAACATGTCCGCACATCTCGCATTCCTGGCGCCGATCGGTACCGTTCTGGCGTGGTCCAACGGCCAGCCGCGCCCGCCGGAGCGCCATCGCAAAAAGCTCTCCGCGTGGAAGTTATGCTGACGTCAGCATAATTCCCATTATGCCGAGGTCGTAATTATGCCGAGCATCTTATGAGCTGCGACGTCAGGGCATGGGTTGTGGTCCAAAATGCTCGGCATAATATCGATCTGTTCAGCCGTCAGGTGCCGTTGCTGGCGGTCGCGAGCATGGCGAGCAGCTTGTCCGAAGGCGGTTGGAACCGGCCAGGCTTCACACCCGGCGGTGCATGGGCGGCGAGAATGGCAAGCTTCTCGGCCGCATCGGAGCGTAGATAGATTTCGGTGCTCCGAAGCGACGCGTGCCCAAGCCATAGCGAGACCTTCCGAATGTCGCCGGTAGCCGCCAATGTATGAGCGGCACAGCTGTGGCGAAGGACATGCGGTGTCACCCGCTTTGACAGGAGTGATGGACACGCTATCGCCGCCTGACGAGCATGCTTCTCTACTACCAATGCGAGACCGTCGCGGCTAAGCGGCTCGCCAAGCCGATTTAGGAGCAGGGTCTGCTCGCTGGTATTGCCGCGAGCGCCAATCCAGCCTCGTACTGCCTGCTGCGTCTCACGCCACAAGGGCAGGACACGCTCGCGCCGTCCCTTTCCACGAATGCGGACTGTTGCCAGCGAGCCGGGAGGGAACGCGGTCATCTCTATGGAAAGAAGCTCCGATGCTCGCAGTCCGCATGCATAGGCCATGTGAAGCATCGCTCGATCGCGAAGCCCACCAAAGCTACGGCTGTCGGGAGCGGCGAGCAGCGCCTTCACCTCATCGATGGTCAGGGTATCGACCAGCCGCATGTCGGTCCGCTTTTGGGGCAGTGCGTGAATGCGCAGCACCTGATCAAGGCAAGAAGGAATCTTGTACTCGATATAGCGAAAGAAGGATCTTATCGCGGCAAGACGGACATTGCGGGTAGAGGCGCTGTTCTGACGACCGGTCTCCACATGATCCAGAAAAGCCAGTATCAGATCCGGATCGAGATCTTCGATCTGGAGATCGATTGGCCGGCATCGCCGCCGCGCCGCAGCGAACCGGGCCAGCAATGTGAAGCTGTGGGCGTAGGTCGCGACCGTGTGGGGGCTGGCATTGCGATGCCGCGGCAAATGATCGACGAGAAATACGGTAAGATGAGAAGCGAGCGGGGTCACCGGACACCTCCCTGGAAGCGATCCTCATTTACCGCAGCAATGGCGCGCATTAAAACCGGCGTGGCTTCGAGATACCAATAGGTGCAAAGAATGCTGCTGTGCCCAAGATAATCGCGAAGCGCGACCATGTGGCGGCGGACTGCGTTGATATCGTGTGCGCACGCCTCGAGCGAACGGACAGCAAAGCTGTGCCGAAGATCATGCAATCGCGGCCCTGGAGTGCCAACCGGGCCACGAATGCCAAGCTGACGGGTTAAGCTGTTGAACGTCCTGCCGACGGATTGCTTGGTCGGCGCCCGTCCTGTGCAACAGATGAACAGATCGTCGCTTATGGAAAAGGCCCGGTTGCGCGTGACGAGATAGGTGGTAATCGCCTCGCGCGTCGTTGAATGGATCGGCAATAGTCGGCTTCCGCCACCCTTGCTTCGGCGAATCAGCAGTCCGTCGCAGGTGAGGTCTGACCGTTGTAGAGCGAGCGCCTCCGATACACGCATGCCGGTGACGGCCAGCAGGCCGAGCAGGAAGTGATACGTGTAGGGAGCGATCGTCCGGTTCGATAAGGTCAGAGCAGCCGACAAAATCGCCTCGATCTGGTCAGGCTGGAGCAGATGTGGCGCCGGTCTCGGGTTCCTCCGCGATCCGAACGCGCCCTTAGGTAGCGCAGCGTGCCGGGAGTCCTCCGCTTGCAGAAAAGTGGAGAAGCGACGCAGGTGATTGTATATGGTCCTACCGCGATCGGGCGAACAGGCGAGATTGCACCATTCATGGACCCGATCGGTGGTGACGTGCGTATCGCCGAAATTATCGGCATAGCGCGCAAATCTGGTGAGGGCATGTTCGCCTGTCTCGAACTTGGCGCCGAGCTTGCGGCGGTAGTCAACATAACGCTCCAAGTGCTCGATCAGCATGCCGTACCTCCAATCCAGGGCTGCGCCACCTCACCTAACTTGTTGAAATCCAGCTTCGCATAGATCGCGGTCGTATCCGGCTTCCTGTGCCTGAGCACCGTACCGATCGCCTCGAGAGTGGAGCCCTCGCGCAGCATCGCGGTGGCAAGCGAGTGACGGAAAACGTGCGATCCGGAAGGGATACCGGTCAGACCAGCCCGCTTGATCGCCTTCGTGACGACCCACCCAACGATACTCGAATGAGCGAACGACCGATGTGGCGCGTTCATGCGCAAGAAGAGATGCTTGTCTGGGACAGTTGGGCGAACGTGTTCGATATAGGCCAGGATCGCCTCCCCGGCGTCCTGGGGAAGAGGGAGTCGGGTCGCACGCCTGGACTTGCCGGATACGCGGATTGTGCCCTGGCCCCAATCGATATCATCGAGTTGCAATGTGGCGATGTCGCCGGCGCGCAAGCCGAGCCTGGCCAGCAACAGGATCAAAGCCCGGTCGCGAATGCCTCTGCGCGTCGAGGTATCGCATGATCCGATGATGCGTTCGATCGACTCGCGATCGATGTACTTTGGGACTTGCTTGGCGCGAATCGTTGGCCCAACATTCAGTGCGGCAAGTCGATCGGGTGGACACTCGCCTTTAGCGATCAAGAACCGGACAAATGATCGTAAGGTGCTCATCGTTCGACCGATTGATCCAGTCGAGCGGTGTGCCTGGTCGAACAGGATCGAACGTAGTACCTCAGTCGAGCACGTTACTTCTTCGCCACAGATCTTAGCGTACCACCGCTTCACCTCCCTTAATTTGTCTTCGATGCCTCTGGGGGAAAGCGCCCTGGCCGTGGCCAACCAATGGCAATAAGCCGCCAGCCTGTCATCTAACTTGGAGGGTTGCGGTGGCGACGCTACAATGTCTTGGCCAACGAGATGGGCGACGAACGTGGTAGCATCACGGCGGCGAGTCGCCACAGTGCCATGTTTTAGGGGGCCGCTCTTGGCACGTGGGCATGAGCAATCGTGCCGAGCGAACAACTCAATCGTATCACGGTTCACATGATCCCAACCGCCATTGTTGCCGGTCCAGTAAGCAAAGTGCCGTGCATTGAAAACCATAGGCCTGACGGTCTTGGGAGTGTAGCCTTTTGCCGCCAGTGCAGCGGCATAATGGCCTAAATACTGTGAAATATCGTTCCGGTTCCTCGACGGAATCACACCTCGCTGTTCAAGCAGATGAATGAACATCCGCGCCACCGACATATATTGCCGAGGGTTGTTGGGAGTGGCTTTGAACCCAGGGCACCGGCATCGATGCTTTCCGAACCGTTCCAATGTCGCATTGGTAACGTCAGCCAGGGCGATCTTGTGGAGATCAAGCCAGCAAATCAAATGTCGTGAGGCGTTTCTGTGAAGGTGATTGGAACTCATGACGTAAGGCGCCACGAACTCCGCAATAAGCTCGTCTGGCAACAGCGAAGTTGCGGCAACGTGAGGCTCATAATCGAACAACGATACTTTTGACATGCATATCCTCCATTGGTTGTGGGAGGATGATATTATGCCGATCGTACAGCCTTCTAAGCGTAGGAAACGCGCCCCAAGACAAAACCTACTCGGCATAATTACGACCTCGGCATAATGGAAGACCAACAACAGCAGAGGCCGGCTGATACGCAAGCAGGACGAGCGCGGCACCGGCAACATCAGCCTGCCGCCCAGCTTCACGCTCCACGAAGGCGACTATGGCAGCGGCGGTGTTATTGCGATCCGCGTCCACCGCACATTTTCGCTGGAAACCAGCCTGATGTTCACCATCGTCGAACGTCCGGCGGTCGGCAGTTGCCGTGTCTTCGACCGCCCTGGCGACAGCGCCGACCTCGTCCATCTCGCGACGAGCCGGCAGGCTGCGCAGGAATGGCTGACCACCCATGGCTATCCGTCCGCCGTCCTCGAGGACGTCACGGCGGATGAGATAGCCGCCGATGTCGTGGAAGGGAGGGCTGCCGCATGATCGATCTTCCCAACACGAACACGCCCGACTGCACCCCCGGATTTCCGGAGGTTTCCTTTGGTCTGTCCTGCGAAGGGTTCCCCGTCGCCCGCGTCGGCGATCACGCCTTTGCCATGCTGTCAGGTCATTCCGGACGGCATTATCTGGCCACCGGCTGGAAGATTGGGCGTCCGCTTCCCGAGTGGCGACGGGGAGACTTCTACGGCCATTGCGGCGAACTCGCCGATGAGGCGGCGTTTAGTGCACACGTCCTTGAACAGGCCGAACATCAGCGCGAAATACAGGCGCTCGGACGTCGGAATACCGCCCCCCATGTGCATACGCCATGGGGTTCGGCCCAGCACTCGACAACCTATGCCGAGGGGATCGAATTCCACTCCACTGCAAGCCACGGCGGCTTCAGGCTCTCGGCCGACCGAAACCGCATTGTCCATCCGCTGCTCCGGGCGGACGACGGGTTCTACGAGGAGGATTGCGCCTGGGCTGCCATGGCGCTCACCTTCCCTGAACTGTTCACCAGCTTCGAGAAGCGTTGCGCCAGCGAGACGCTAAAGAACTGGGAGCCCGATGCGTGGGAGGCGATTTTCGCGAATGTGCTTGCTCACGGCGAATCTCATGTGAAGGATCGCCGCGCGTTCAAGCTGGACCACGCCAGCGACTGGATTGTGATTTCGGCACTTCGATCGGATCATCATCCAGGCATGACCGAGGTGATCGCCACGCGAGCAGGCAGGCGCGATCATGGCGGCGAGGAACGGCGATTTCTCGTGCCGTCACCCGAATACGAAGCAGGCCGTTTCGGCTACGTCATCGATGAAGCGCGCCATGCAGCCTACGACGGCCCATCAAGCCTTGCCTCATGGAAGGGGAGGACGGCGGCATGAACCGGTCCATCGATCGACAGGCGGAATTGCGGCGCATGGAAGAAGCGTGCCGGCAGACGCGGCATCAGCTCGACATGATCGAGCACCAGATCATTCGCAGGATGACCGCGCTGATCCCATCGCTTGGACGGCGCAAATACGGATATCGCCGCGGCAGGCCTCCTGAACCCGAAGCCTTCCTCACCCGCTACCGCTCAAATCTTGCGGCGATCACCGCGCAGCGCCAGCCAGAGATCGATGCTCTGGCGCGCAAGCTTATGCGGCAGCAGTCCGCGATTGCGGCATTGCAGGAGACGATACCATGAAGCGCCATGAACCGCTTCCGTCTCTCACGGATCAGGAGGTAAAGGCGCTTCAGCATTACGCAGCGAGGCACGGCCGATCATGGAAGCGCATCCTCAACACCGTCTGGATGGGCGAAGGGCGCTGCGATGACGACCAGATCCTTCGCAAGCTGCGCAACACGCACGGCCCGACCTGGCTGGACCGCTATCGGCTGCCGAAACCTTGAGCAATCGGCACAGCCCTGATCAACGCTTGCGCACGAACTCGGTGCGCAGGACCAGGCCTTTGATTGCGTCATGCCGGCAGTCAATCTCTTCCGGATCGTCTGTCAGCCGGATCGAGCGGATCACCGTGCCCTGCTTCAAGGTCTGGCCGGCGCCTTTGACCTTCAGGTCCTTGATCAGCACGACGGAGTCGCCATCGGCCAGCACGTTGCCGGAGGCGTCGCGCACTTCTGCGGCTTTTGCTTTTTCGGCGGAAATCTCGGATGCCGGACGCCATTCGCCGGTTGCTTCGTCATAGACATAATCGTCGCCGCTATGATCGCTCATCTGCGGTGTTCCTTTCGCGAATACTGTTGGTCGGTCGTAACGCCAGAGGCGCGTCTATCGTGGAAAGCCGGCGCAAGCAAATCAGGGTGTTCTGACAGGCACATCGGGCATATCGGCGATCCATTCTGGCGACGCGGAGCAGCAGTGACGTCAGCATGGAAGGACCAGCTTGCAGGCGCGGGCCTGGCGCGCGTTTTGCATGACCTCCTTTCCGGCTTCGGCATCCGGGATCAGCCCCTTTGCCGTTCTGTCCTTCGGTTTCGTGGCGGTCTGAACCAGCGCCCGTCCGGTTCAAGGCCGCTGTCGCGCCGCGGGGCGGCCGGTCATGCCGCTCTCGACAAAACAGGCACGCGGGCTTCGCAGAACCGTGGGTTCCGCTTGCCCGCCCACCTGCTTCGCTCGTTCTGGCCTGCCCGGACCCTGAACCGCCCGGCTTGCGCCGGTTCTTTTCGACCGCACCGAAGGACAGAACGGCCAAGGGGCCGAACCCTTCGGGCAAACCGAAAAGGAAACCATCATGGCAAAGCCCGCAACCCCTTCCCGTCAAGCTTCTCGCCCTGCCGCCCGTGTCGTGCAGCTCCGCAAGGGCGCCACGATCGAAATGGTCCGCCTGACATGCCCCGACGAAGCGCAGGCGCTCCGGATCGCCGAAAGCTTCGGAACGGCCATCCTCGACAGCGACGGCATCCGCGACATGCACGAGCGCCTTATCGTCGAAACCGCGACCGGCCTCTCCGATGGCCTCGGCGAACGGGCGATGCAGATCCATCTCCAGCGCATCGTCGGCGCCTATGTGGGATCGGCCCATGGCGCTGGCCAGTTCTACAGCAAGGCCGTCACCGAAGCACGCGATGCGACCGCCAAGGGTGCGTCGGACGCTCGCGACGAGGATCTCGATGGCCCCGTCGGTTACGACAGCGCCGCCCAGCGCAAGCGCGAGTTCGCAGCCGACATGGGTATTCAGGCCCACGCGCTCCGCCTGGCAGCTGAAGGCGCCGTCGCAGCCTACGAACAGATTGTCGGCGAAGCGTGGAAGCCATTCGATCGGCCGGTCGACAACCCCGGCCAGGCGCTCGACCGCAAGGCGGCCGCAGCACAGATGGACGCTCTTGGCTGAGACGTCTCCGGCGGAGCATCCAGCTCCGCCTTCGTCGGGACGAGGCCGCCTCACTCCGAGGCGGCCATTTTTTGTGTCGCCGTTGGAGTAAAGCTCAATGGGGATACAGAAGAAAGACGAAGAGACGCGGGGCGACATCGCTGCCCCGTCCCGTTCGTCGGTCCTGCAGGAGCCGGCGGCAAGCCGCAACGGCTGCGCCGTCCTCCACTGGCGTTCCGGCCGTTCCGGTGCGCCTTCGCCCCGATCGCTCCTGCTTTCGGCCCTCCGCAACGGGGCCGCGATGGGCGCGGCCTCCTGAAACGGAGGTTTGGAAATGAGCAGGAAAGCAGCAAACACGCGGACCGACATTTATGCACGCATCACCGATAGGATCGTCGCCGATCTGGAAAAGGGCGTGCGCCCGTGGGTGCAGCCGTGGAGTGCGGCCAATCTATCGGGCCGGGTGAGCCGGCCGCTTCGTCACAACGGACAAGCTTACACCGGCCTCAATGTTCTGCTTCTGTGGTCGGAGAGCGTCGCCAGTGGTTTCATGTCGTCAACATGGATGACGCTGCGCCAGGCAAACGAACTCGGCGCTCACGTGCGCAAGGGCGAGAGCGGCGCGACCGTCGTCTATGCCAGCCGCTTCACCAAGACCGAACCCGATGCGGGCGGCGGAGAGGTCGAGCGCGATATTCCCTTCCTGAAGGCCTATACAGTTTTCAATTGCGATCAAATCGATGGCCTTGCAGATCATTATTACAGTCGCCCCGAACCGATCGCGAAACCGCTCGAGCGTATCGAGCATGCCGATCGCTTCTTCGATAACACGGGTGTTGTCGTCCGTTACGGCGGCGACAAGGCCTATTATTCTCCTGCCTCCGACCACATCCAGCTGCCGCGGCCCGAACAATTCCGGGACATGGCCTCTTTCGTTGCGACGAGAGCGCACGAAACCTTGCATTATGCCGTAAGTCCGATTATGCCGCATGGCCAATTTTCAGGGCGGAAGCTCCTCCAATTGGCCATGCAGCTGGTCGGCATAATCAGAGCCGTCAAGAGTGGCGACTATCGCGTGACAAGACGACAGTGCGCGTTCTAGCTTGTCCGGTGTTAAGCTGCCCCGGTACTGCGACTTAAACCATCACGTCTTGCAAATATTGGTCGACGTGCTCGGTCCAAAGCGCTGGCTTGAACATCAATGCGTGGCCCATGGGTGCCGCCACAAATTTTCCCTGTCCGCCCGCGGCCTGAAACTTGTCAAAGTTCCCCCTACAGTGTGCTATGCTGTAGTATTGATCTGAGCTGCCATGCAGCCAAAGAGTTGAAACTTCTGCGGATGCGCCCCGCTGGAAAAGCAGTGGGTTGACCAATGCATGTGACGGGCACCCTGTTCCCAGCCAGCCTCCATTGAAATTGATGGAACCGCGAAACGTCTTTGGCCTCATGCCAGCATAAGCGATGGCCAAGATACCCCCGCGTGAGACGCCCCCGATGACAAGCTTTTCCTGATTTACGTCAGATCGACCGCGCAGATGGTCGACTACCGCATCGACGTCCTCAACGGCCCGCTCGAAGCCGGCTATGGCTATTTCTGCGTCGCAGGAATAGCCGGAACCGTCTAGGGCAAGACCTTCACCATAGGCTCCGCCAGATTTTCCCCTTCCTCGACGTTGAGGGAACAGTGCCAACCATCCCCGCTCGACAAAGTAGTTTGCCACAATCGCGGGAGCCACCGTTCTGGAATAGAGGGATCTATTCTGCCCCCTGCCGGTCGAGCCGTGGTTGAACACAATCGTTGGAAACGGGCCTTTGCCAGTGGGCTTCGCGGCGACGATCTCCAATCGAGCTTCAGACTCAGCTGAGGGTATGAATAACTTATCAAACTTCATTGAGTGTGCCGCCGGAGATGTCTGCTCAGTTCGCAGTTATCATTTTGGTCAACGGTCCGAAAGGGGTCGGAAGCTGTCGAAGATCTGCTTAACAGATGTGTCTTTGGCGTGAAGATTGCCGCTCCAACAACAAGGAGCGCTAAAATGTCAATATCCGGCCATACCACCTGCCTTGACGCTTACCTGGCGTCATTCGAGCAGACTTTTGCTGCCAGGAACTACAAACCTGCGACCCTCGAAAACTATCGTCACCACCTCCGACGCTTTGGCAGACTTCTGGAGGTCGAGGGCATCGCGCCATCGGAGCTGACGGCGGATATTGCCGTCGAATTGGGACGGCGATTGCCAACGTCACCCAAATCCCAGATCAAGGTTCCCAACCTTGCCACGCTGTTCGTCGAGCACCTGATCGAAATCGGCGTGGCGACGCGACCGCCACTCACTGCTGCGCAAGCCGAACGCCAAGAGCTTCTCTGCAACCTTGAGCTTTACCTTCTGCGGCAGCGCGGCCTCAGTCCGCGGTCCGTCAAACACGTGCGGGGGTTTGCCGCCCGCTTCCTGGTTCATCGCTTTGGAGACGGTGGGCTCGATCTTGCTGTGCTCGGCGCCCGCGACGTCGTTGCGTTTATGGAGCATGTTATCGCGCGCAAGACGCCCTACCGCGACAAGACGTTGTCCACGCATCTGCGCGGCTTCTTCCAGTATCTGTTCGCCCAAGGTCTCACTACCGCCAACCTATCGCTCTGCGTGCCCAGGGTGCACAAGCCCTGGGGCGAGAGGCTTCCGAGATATCTGTCGCCCGATGAAGTGGAGGCCGTTCTGGCATCGGTCGCGACCAATCCGCGGCGAGGCGCCCGCGACTACGCCATGTTGTTGTTGATGGCGAGGCTCGGTATCCGCGCTCCGGAGGTCATGGCGATCCAGCTCGATGATATCGACTGGCGAGCTGGAGAGCTTCTCGTTCGCGGAAAAGGTCAACGTCACGACCGGCTGCCAATCCCGCCCGACGTCGGTCAGGCAATCAGCCGGTATCTGCGGGAGGAGCGGACTTCGACGACAACCCGCACACTGTTCGTGAGCCATCGGGCGCCGAACCGCCCGTTCAAGGATAGCCAGATCATCAACTCGATTTTGCGGGAGGCGTTCGCGGCAACCGGGGTGAAGCCGCCAACACCATATGTCGGATCGCATGTCCTGCGCCACAGCCTTGCGACAAACTTGGTTCGCTCCGGTGCCTCGCTGGAGGAGATCGGCGATCTGTTGCGGCATCGATCGCGTGCAACAACGATGATCTATGCGAAGCTCGACACGGATGGATTGCGCTCCATCGCCCAGCCTTGGCCGATCACGGAGGCAGCACAATGAGCTTCATTGCTGAACAGCACCGTTACATCAGTATGAGAAGGCGGCTGGGTGCCGACCTGAGTACAGACGAACGCATATTGCGTCGCTTCTCCGCCTTCGCCGACAGCAATGGTGCCGAGTACGTCGATACCAGATTGATCATGTGTTGGCTCGAAAGCCTGTCATCCGCCAGTGCAGGAACACGAGGCACTCGCTTCCGGGTGGCTCGTCAATTTGCCCTCTGGCTACACGGCATGGATCCTCGGCACGAGGTTCCGCCCCAGGGATTAGTGCCTGCTCATGTCCAACGTGTACATCCACACATTTACAGCGACGCCGAAATCATTGCGATTATCGAGCATGCCCGCACGTTGCCATCAGTCTACGGCATGCGCGGTCTCACCTGTTCGACGCTCTTCGGCCTGATCGCCGTGACCGGACTTCGGATTAACAAAGCCTTGCGTCTCGACCAGACCGATCTCGATGTTGAATCCGGCGTCCTTCGTGTTCGCTTCGGAAAGCTCGGCAAGGAACGAATGTTGCCCCTAGATCAAACCGTCGTGCACCAACTGGAGACCTACGGGCGTGAACGGGACCGGCTATTAGGTCACAGATCAGAGCCTATGTTCGTCACGTGCGATGGCCATCGTCTCGGCGATTGCGGCGCCCGCTACAACTTCGCGCTGGTCTGCCAACAGATTGGTTTGAGGCCGAGGCAGGCTTACAAGCGCCATGGGCGCGGGCCACGCATTCACGACCTTCGTCACACCTTCGCGGTTCGGACGCTGCTAAACTGGTATCGTTCCGGCCAGGATGTCGGGCGCGAGATGATCAAACTCACGACTTGGCTCGGTCACGCGAGCCCCGCCAATACCTATTGGTACCTGGAGGCGGTTCCGGAATTGCTGGAATTGGCTTCCGCCCGCATAGCAAGCGCAGCGGAGGGGATTCGATGAAGGCGAGCAGTTTCCCCGCGCTGATCCAACGCTTCTTCACTGACCGGCTCTGCACACAGATGGAGGCAAGTCCCCACACCATCGCCGGTTACCGGGATACATTCCGGTTGCTGATACGCTACGCTGGCTCACGGCGTGGAAAGCCGCCCACGAAGCTGACGATCGAAGATCTTGACGCCGATCTTGTCGCCGACTTCCTGACCCACGTCGAGACGGCGCGCGGTAACACGGCACGAACCCGCAATACGCGCCTTGCCGCAATCCGCTCATTCTTCCGATACGTTGCGATGACCGATCCGACCTGGCTTCTCCATTGCCAGCGCATTCTCTCGATGCCAAGCAAACGATACGTCAAGCGAAGCGTGACGTTCCTCGACGCAGACGAAATAGCAGCCCTCATGGCCGCGCCGGATCGGACGACGTGGGTGGGGCGCCGCGATTACGCCCTGCTGTTGCTTGCGCTTCAGACCGGATTGCGGGCATCCGAGCTGATCGGTCTGCGCTGTAAGGACGTGGTTTTGGGAGACGGCGCCCACATCCGTTGTATCGGCAAGGGGAGAAAGGAGCGTAGTACGCCTCTCCGTCGCGATACGGCAAAGCTGATCCGGGGTTGGATTGGGGAGCGTAGTGACAGCGACAGTCCCCTGTTCCCCTCGATCCGGGGCGAACGGCTCAGTCGTGATGCATTGGAACATCTGGTGCGCAAGCATTGCCTCACGGCATCCCGAGCATGCCCGAGCCTGGCAAGCAAACGGGTTACACCGCACACCTTGCGGCATAGCACCGCGATGGAACTGCTCCATCACGGCGTCGACCAATCCGTGATCGCGCTCTGGCTTGGTCATGAATCCGTGGAAACGACCCAGATCTACATCCACGCCGACATGCGGTTGAAGGAGAAGGCGCTTTCTCAGGTCGCGAGACCGGAGGCCCATCTAGGGCGGTATCGACCCAACGACGAACTGCTCGCGTTCCTTGAATCGCTCTGATTATGCCGAACCGCCGCATGGCTGAATGGGAAAGTCTCCGCGCTGAAAATTGGCCATGCGGCATAATCGGACTTACGGCATAATGGACATTATGCCGATATCGGCATAATGTCCATTGGGCGGGCGGTCCTGCCCGGCTGAACAGGGACCTGAGCCGCTATCACAAGGATCGCCGCGAGAGGGCCTTCGAAGAGATGCTGGTGGAGCTTGGGGCAGCGATGATCTGCGCCGATCTGGGTATCGTGCCGGAGCTGGAGCCGCGCCCGGATCATGCCGCCTATATCCAGAGTTGGGCCGAGATCCTCGGCTCTGACAAGCGGGCGATCTTCAATGCGGCGGCGCATGCGCAGCGCGCTGTCGCCTATCTGCACGACCTTCAGCCGCAGGCAGCCTCCGGACAGGAGGCGGCCTGATGCTCCAGGTGTCGAACTTTACCGGGGAGGGCGCGTCCTCGCCGATCCGGCTGCGGGCGCTTTCGCTCGGCGCCGGCGTCCAGTCCACCACCATGGCGCTGATGGCAGCGCATGGTAAGATCGGGCCGATGCCCGATTGCGCGATCTTTGCCGATACCGGTTGGGAGCCAAAAGCCGTCTACGATCATCTTGAATGGTTGATGTCGCCGAATGTCGTTCCGTTCCCGATCCATGTGGTGTCGGCCGGCAATATTCGCGACAATCTCATGGACGCCGTCGCCGGCAAACGGTGGGCTTCGATTCCGGCTTTTGCAAAAACCGTGACGCCAGCCGGGAGCGCACGACCGGTTCTCGATGAGGACGACGACGGCGAACTCGTCCAGATCGGTTCCCGCGCGACATCGCGCGAGACCGTATCGATCGGCATGATGCGCAGGGCCTGCACTGCGGATTACAAGATCGTGCCGATCCGGAGGAAGGTCCCGGAATTGTTCGGGCCTCAGGCGCAAGCGATCACCTGATCATGCGGTCGCGGAGCAGTGGATTGGCATTTCGACAGACGAGGTCAGCCGGATCAAACCCTCATTCGAGGACTGGCAGATCAATCGTTGGCCGTTGATCGAACAGCGCATGAGCAGGCGCGATTGCCTGGCCTGGTTGCGCCGTCATGATTATCCGACGCCCCCAAAATCGGCCTGCATCGGATGCCCGTTTCACGATAAAGGACGCTGGCGCCACATGCGTGATCATGATCCGGAAGCCTGGGCAGAAGCGGTGATAGTCGATCGAGCACTGCGGACCGGCATTCGACGCATCCGTGGCGAAGTTTATCTTCATCGCTCATGTGTTCCTCTTGACGAAGCCGACCTGTCGACGGCCGCCGATCATGGCCAACTCGATCTCTGGCCCATCGAATGCGAAGGCATGTGTGGCGTCTAGGGCAGCCTTCTGGCGCTGCGGTGACGGATCCGCTCCATTTGGAGCGGAAGAGGCACCGCCATATGGTGGAACTCTGCCGTGAAAGACGCCGGCCCAGTCAGTTCCTGAAGCGGGGGACATGTTCCATGCTGACCAGCCGTTGGGGTGTGGGGCGCTGAGGGCGAGTGCGATTGCAGCATAGCCGAGGCCTTGCCGGTTGGGAGGAGACACCATCCAGTCGAAGATGGCTCTGCTGTCGAACAGTCGGTAGTGCAGACGCACCCATCGGCGATGGCGTCGAAGGGAACTGCAGGTCTGCAGCCGTGACGTGGTGTGAGCATGGTCCCGAAACGATTGTGCCAGCGGCGTGCTGGTGGTGAGTTCAACGATTGGTCTCGCGGCATGTCGTGGTCGATCCGGTTCGGACAGGCCACACCCACGCAGACCTCGATTGATCTGGTGTGACCGAAGGACGCCTTCGTCTCGATCGCCTTGGCCGCAACGGCCATACGCAACTTTCTTCCCCTGCGAACAGGTTCGCATTCCTCGCGGGCCAAGAAAGCCGCTCCCGGCCGTCCTCCACTTCGTTCCGGCCGCCAGCGGTGCGGCGTCGATCGCCGTCGGTCTTAACACCGTCATCGAGGACGCGATGGGCGCGACCCGAGCAAACCGGAAAGGTTACGACAATGGCAGTCATCGGCGAATTCACCACCAACGGCAACAACTCGATCATCGGCAACGTGCGCACGCTCACCGTCAGCATGAAGGCCCGCCTGAACCCCATCGAGCGCGTCTCGCGCGACGCTCCGGACTTCCGCATCACCGCCGGCAACGGCGTCGAGGTCGGCGCCGGCTGGAAGGTGGTCTCCAACGACGGCGAGGAATACATCTCGGTCAAGCTGGACGACCCGAGCTTCAACGCCCCGATCACCGCAGCCCTTTGGCCGGGCGAGAAGGAAGGCGACTACGCCCTCATCTGGAACCGCCCGAAGCGGGAGGCCTGATCCACGCCGAGGAGCTCCGCCGAAAGGCGGGGCTCTTTTCAGTGAAAGGAAGCTGCAACAAAGTCGCGTGGCTGCGGCGCGCTATTCACTCAGTCGCGATAGATTGCACAGCAGACGAGATGACGCTAAGGGCATTCTCGTCAAGAGTAATGATACCATCCTGTTTTTCGCCGATCAGCTTTGGCGTTGCACCGCTGTTGTCCCAAATCCAGGCTCTGTCAGCTCGTTCGAGAAACCAAGGGAGTTGAGCGAGAGATCTTACGTAGCGTGCACGCACCTTATCGGCAGGCACGTCATGCCCACCCTTCGCAACACGAAGTTTGATACGCTCGATCGACCGCTCCGGGCTGTCCAAAACGGTGTAGAAAAGCCATACGGCAAATCCCAAAGCTTCAGCTGCCTCAACCAGACGCCGATACTTATCCGTCGATAATACGGTCTCGACACCGATTGTTTTATGAACGGCTATGGATGACTGGATCCACGCTTCGATGCGCTGAACTGCAACCAAGTTGGCTTCGGGAAGTGGCTCCTTCTCCACTTCACTGATCCGGGCGGCTAGAAGATCCGGATTGACAATCCATACGGACCGCCCTTCCAATTCGAGATCCGCATTTGCGTAGACGCTACTCTTGCCGGATCCGTTCGGTCCAGCGACGATCAGAAAGACGGGCTGTTCAAGCTTTTGCAGGAGCACGATCGACGACGCCAGTCACAGCCTTGTTGTCACGGCGCGCCTTGGCCACATTCTTGCTAAATACATAGGTAAGATCTTGTCCGAATGTTTGGCTTTTCGCGTCGATCGTGCGCACGGTGACGAACTGCCCGCTACTCGAATCGCGAACTCGTTTCTCCGTGACCGCCTTGCCACGCACTCCGGACTTTGGGCCACCAAGCTTTTTGACGACGACTTTTGCCATGTCTGCTCCAATCTTTCGTTTAATATAGCAAGCATTATCGAGGACGAAAAGGCCAATCCTCTTAAGGAGCACTCGCAATTGATCAGGTGTCGCCGAGCAAGTTGCGGACGGGATCGCTGGTCGGTAGCCGGGTGATTGAGAGCCGAGCGAGGAGGCTGCAGAAGCATCTGGCAAAGGCCGACCCTCCCCGATCAGATAGTGACGAATATCGAGTGTTTCCCAGTTGTTGACGTGTGCCGACGAACTGAACTTGTCGATGGTGCCATCGCGCTTAACCGACAACGCGTGAAGCATCAACAGTGCCGACGCAGCAGATCGGATATTGAGCCTGTAAACGAACTGGTTCTCATACATATCCCCTGTGTGCGATGTCAGTCTGACCAACATCGAGGGGTTGGTTTTGAGCCACTGCGCAGCATGAAAAAAATGCTCGATGCCGCTGCGCTCTATGCACTGGCATATGCCCAAACCACGCGCCATCTCGACCAGTCGATCATAAGCCCGGGCAACGGAATTGGTCTGGGCGCTGACCGCAAACCCGGAGTTCGAAACACGATGTGGCTTTTTAGTCCCGAATTCATCCACGGCAGCGTTTCCATCTTCATGCCGAAGCTGGTCAACGGGTAAAGTACGAACCCCGGGCGCTCGATCCCGGCCGACGCGAGACCGCTCAGGATTTTTGCCGGAACACCACCACCACCTTGCTTGGCGCAGGCGAAAACGTGCTCATCCAGGAGAGACGTTCCGACATAGATCTCCCTGGACCATAACAATCGGGCCATCGCCGCGCGAATATTTACGATATGGTGCTCGATTGCGCCACGTTCGCTGTCGCTGAGTTTCTTCTCATCGGTAACCAGATGATCGAGCGAGTTGAACAGGTTGAGCTGATTGTGTTTGCTGGCAAGGAAAGCGTCGGACTGGTTGACCGACTTCGACTGCGGAGTGACGACTGTGGCGATTGTGGGATGACGCAACTGCTCACCATGATTAGCGATTAAACAGAGAACGCCAAGCGAACCGGCAACGGGTCGCTGTTGACCAGATTTCACGAATTGCTGATGAGCTGCGTCCTGCTCTTCTCCCAAGCCTCGTTTAGGTCATTGAGATGCCGCTCGATCCAGGCGACAATCTCTTCCCCATATCGACCGGAACTACCTTCGAGCACTCTAAGGGTCACGAGGTTGAATGCCACGTTGATTCCTCCGCCGCGAACGACAACGTTTGCTGGCATTGCAAGATTGGCGCAGGTCACAACGGCGCTGGCGCGGTCATATCTGTGCCGAGAACCGAGAAGATCGCGCAATTCGGAGAGAGCTTTTTCGTCTGCGGCGTAAATTCCAACCGCCTCAAGCTCGCGACGGCCGTGTTGTTCGAAGTCATAAGGCACGTAGCCGTCTTCGGTCCGGTATAATACTTCTTCAAATTCCTCGGGAACAATGGGCCGAAACGAAAGAAACCATGTCTCTTCCTTCGTTGCTGTCATCGACATCATTCTTTCCAGCTCCGAGGCGTTCAGACCGGCGACGGTCTGAACGCAGGAAAGGCCCATGAGCTTCGCGAATTTCGGACCGTCATTTTTTCGGGACCAGGCGGAGTAGTTGTAAAGCTTGCGATCCCGAGTCGGAATTTTGACCTTAATTCTGATGCGCGTCTTATCAGCCGTCCAGACACGACCCTGGCGGAGCTTCGTTTGCTCTACCTTTTCGACATACGGACGATGAACCGGATCGAGTTGTTCTCCTGTCGTCAGCCCATGACCTTCGTGGCTTTCATCGGTTGTCAGCCAAACGACATCGCGCAACGGCTCTCCAGATCGTCTCTTGACGTGACCTAGGTTGAGCTGAGAAGCCAAAATCCCCTCAGCGAGGGAAACGGAAGTATGATGAAAGAGGATCATTAATATCTCGGAACAGAGAAGACTTGGAGTTGAAACGTCCTATAGACCATCGAGAATAGATTGTTTACCCCTAATAGAGTTATTGTCACTTTGGTCTGGCGCGAAACCATGTGCATGAAAGGGAACGCAAGAAATTCCGATTCGATGCTTTGTCGTGTCTATTGTCCTTCTCCGCAAGGCCGCCACGGGAGTTTCATAAAGAAACCGGCCCGACTTGCGATCAGCTCATCGACGGGACTGGTAGGATCACAGCCGTGACATGGTAAGAGCCCCGAGGCCAAAGACGATACCGTGGCGGATCGGTCTTGAATTCGCCGATGTTTTTTTCGCAACTGTACCCATCCGGTCCCGGACTGGGCGCACTTGCGCGGACCTCGATGGATCTGGTGTGACCGAAGGACGACTTCGTCTCGATCGTCATCCCGCAACGGCTCCGGTGCAGGCTGGAAGGCGGTCTCCAACGACGGCGAGGAATACATCTCGGTCAAGCTGGACGATCCAAGCTTCAACGCCCCGATCACCGCAGCCCTGTGGCCGAGCGAGAAGGAAGGCGACTACGCCCTTATCTGGAACCGACCGAAGCGGGAGGCCTGAGCTTCCACCGAGGAGCTCCGCTAGACAAGGCGGGGCTCTTTCTCTTTGCGACAGATAAACCGGTCGCGGGTATCGAGCCCGTTCCCGACTTTTCTGGTGCCATCAGATCGACCCATGGTGCCGGGAGCCAATGCCGGCATCAAGGAGAGCGGTACCCCCAAAATGCCAGCGCATTTCGGCTCTCCACTCCCGGCTCCGTGAGTCGCGTTCGCGATCCTTGACCCCGCCATCGCCTCCCGACCTGCGGCGTCTTCTTTCAAAAACGTCAAGGAAACGCCACCGAACCAGCAGCACAGGGACGTCAGCCGTTGAGCGCGTCCTTTACCGCCTTGCCTGGCGTGAATGTCAGCTTCTTAGACGCCGCAATCTTGATCGTAGCACCCGTCGCCGGATTGCGTCCGTCTCGTTCCGGGGTTTCCTTGACCTTGAATTTGCCGAAGGACGGGATGGATGTTTCCGTGCCAGCCTGGGCTGCGTCCGCAATCTGTTTGAAGACGCTTTCGACGATGGCCTTCGCCTGAACCTTGGTCAGGTTCTGTTCGGACGCGATCTTGTCGGCGATTTCGTTGGTGGTGGTCATGGAAGAATAGTCTCCTCTATCGATTGGTGTTCTTCTGGTATGACAACGAAGATGTGGCGGGGATAGGGGCGTAAAAGCTGGATTTGCTGCAAGAATGGCGAAAACCACAGGAAAATTCGGGTTTGGATCGCGGGCGCCGGCTATTCGCTGGGCTGAACGCTGATATAGCCCCGTCGCTTCTTTGTGCGCTCGATGCGTGCAAGTGCCGTATCCGCATCTTCTTCGCTATCGAAGGTATCAACCATTGTCTGCCCGCTCGATCCAATCCGGCCCCAGTTACGAATGACGGAGGCGCCGCCGAAGAGCGTTGGCTGAATCGCAAGCATATAGAAGCGCCGCATGTTCTGCGTCGTATCGATGCGGTGAAGATGAACCAGGCCAGTTGCGTCTTTTTCCATGGCTGGATTCTCGCTTCCTTTGGAGGGAGCGTCCAATGACGATTCTGAATCAATCAGGAAGTATCGATTCATCTGTGTGATGAGTTCGATCGGGAATGGGCGAGGCGACTTCGCCGCACTGGCTCTATGCGCGAGCGCACCGAACCCGCTCAGCAGTTCCGTCCCATGCGGGTCACGATCCTCTCGTCACCCAACTCTGGTTGGCTCACCCAAGTCAATCGGCAAAACTGCGCATGCAGCTCTCATTATCGATCGGCAACGCTCAGCTTTGCTTGGCGGCTCGTCGCTTCTCGGCGGCCTTCCGCTTGTCCTCGAGCGCCTGTTGCTGGGCCATGACGGCGGATTCATTCGGATCGCGGGCTTGTGCCTGCTCGCCCCACGAACCTGGAGCGTCCCGGAAGAACATCTCGCGCCGTGCGTTGAGATAGGTTCCGGGGAGAAAATCATCTGCTGTCCAGTCTTTGATCTCTTCGAGAAACGCGCCCTCTGCGTCCTTTCCCTTGCCTGCCTGACTATTGGCCGCGTCCCGAAAATAGAAATGTTCGTGGAGCCTGAGGAACTCCGTCAGATAAATATCGGCGACGCGGGTATTGCCTCTGATCAGGACCATGTTCTCGTCGTTGTTCTGAAGGCTGTTGGCGGAGAAGTTCGCTGATCCGGTGCAGATCAGGGGATCATCAGATAGCGGGTCGATCATCAGGTATTTGGTATGAATGAAAAAGATGTTGCCGCTCTCACGGGTGTGTTCCTCGCGCCAGAACCATTCCCCGAGCGGAAAATTTTTGATGTCGATGGTTCTGGTGGTCTTTTTCCCGTTCGGCAGCGTGATCATGATTTTCTTCTTGCCCAGCACCGCCCCATAGGAGGTGGTCAACATCGGGTCACGACCGTCTTTACGAAAGGCCGCAATCAATTCTGCCGGTGGACGCGATTCCATCACCAGCATGCGCAGGCAATCACGCTTTTGCGCCAGAGCGGAGATCAGAAGTGGGCTGACAGTGAACGCGACGGTGAACATCGCAAGGTCGCGTGCGTCGAGAATCCTGTTACCATACCAGAATAGCATTGCGAGATCGTCGCGCGCGCAAAAGATCGGGGAGATTGAGCCGGGCTCAACAACCTCCTGCGGTTGGGGCGAGATGGTTTTCGTTTCTTTTCTAACCGGTGCGCCTGTCGGGTTTTTCGATAGCAGATCCCAGTATTTCTTGTAACGATCAGCCAGCATTGGATCGCGGAACAGGTGACCAAGATTGGACTGTCCCAAAAAACCCGACATGGTAATGTTCGTCGAGCCCGTCCAGAGGGCCAGTGGCTTGTCGGATTTCGAAGAGTGGACGATGAATTTGTTGTGCGGAATGGTAGGTCGTGTCCGTTCTATCAGGACATCTTTGCCGGATAGTTTCGTGCCGATCGCCTTCTTGTTCGCCTCGGTGGCGTGATAGATAATTCGAACGTTGACGCCTCTCTTCAGCGCATCGTCGAAAGCATCGATGATGGGCTGATAGCTGAACTCGTAGAGGCAGGCGTGAAGCCACTCCCCTTTCTTGGGTGCCTTGATATAGGCAAGGCAGGCTTCGAGTAGCCCACGCGAGAGCCACCGCGTCTTGATATTGTTGAGGTCAAGCACTTCTTCTTCTGTCGGAGGGATATTGCCGAACTCGCGTGCATAATGCTGGCTCGCAATTGCTCCTCGATTGAACCAGATTCCGTGCTTGCCGTCGTCTTCGTCTTCTGTCCGGATTTTCAGCGCGATCATACGATGTTTATCAAGCTGAAGATCGCCTACCGGACCATAGGCGGGAAATATCTCGTACTGATAATCGGTGCTCGGCTCCGCTCCATAATCCGACCAGAAGAATTTCTGGATCGGGTGTTTGTCCGTCCGGAAGATCTTGAATCTTCCGTTGATCTTCTCCTTCGGCTTGGGTTCGACCGTCCTGAACACCTTGCTCGACTGGAGCCACTTCACGCTTGTAACCGTTTCGCCGTCGGGTTTCTTGAGATATTCGGAGCGGCGGATCGAAAATCCTCTCAGGCTATTTCGCGTGTCCCGATCGGCATCGAATGCTAGAAGGATCGAACGCGTGCCGGTGATGGCGCGAACCTTCAGGCCGTTGTTTTCCTCAAAATACCGCATGCCGTTCCCCCGTGTGATCAAGAGTTCCAACGAAGCTTTTGTTGAGCGCTGTCAACTATACAATTTTTCGGTCACGATAGAAGTGGCCATTCGTCTTGGTCGCGAGCCGGTGTGATTATTGTGAAGCTTCTCGTCGTCACTTTTGGTCGGCTTGCCGAGACTCCAGCATCGTTTGCGCCTTGGCTGGACGATGGAACCTGTTCTCACCGACACAAGTCCTCATATCCTCACGACGGAACCAGATGGCGCGTCCGCATCTGAGCGGCGGATTGCCCGATGTGAACACGATCTGCTCGTCAGCGCGCATGCGCAGCACCTCATGTGGCAGGATCAGCGGCCGGCGGCTGAGCTGCCGGGAACGTGAGCGCGACGATCCCTTCATCCCTGACGAGCGGTTTGTCTGGTCCACCTCGACCGTCGTATCGCCGCAGCGTTTCGAGATATAGTCGGCAGTATCAGGATCGTTGATCGCGGCAAACGAAATCCACGACGCGGATTCGAACCACTTGCTCGTCGCGTCCCGCCCGCCATAGGCCTCGCGCATCTGGCCGATGGACTGGAAGATCATCGTCAGCGTGATGCCGTATTTCCGTCCGGCGTCGCGGGCGGTCTCTAAGATCCGCAGATAGCCGAGCCTGGCGACCTCATCAAGTAGGAAGAGCGCGCCACCTTTCACATCGCCATTTCGATTGTAGATGGCATTGAGCAGCGATCCGATAACCACTCGCGCCAGTCCGGGATGGGCTTCCAGTACCTTCAAATCGAGCGCTATGAAGATGTCGGTTCCGCCCTCGGCGAGATCGTCGGTCGAAAAACTGTCGCCTGAGACGAGCGCGGCGTAGTTCGGATAAGATAGCCAGTGGGTTTCTTTCACCGCATTGGCGTAGACCCCGGAAAAGGTCTCAGGCGTCATGTTGACGAAGACCGAAACATTCTCCTTCACGAAGTCCGATTCCGACTGCTCGTAGATCTTGGTCAGACGCGCCCGCAGCTTCGGTTCCGGCTCGGAAAGATTGACTCTCACACGGCGCAGCGTCTGGTCTTGCTCGTCCGTGTGACCGGACAGCCAGACGTCGGCAATCAGAGCCGTCAGAAGCTGCATGGCCGACGCCCGAAAGAAGTCGTCGCGCGCAGAGGCCGAGCGGGGATTGTCGGTCATGATCCACGTTGCGACGGCGACGATGTCCTCTTCTTTCGTGCTGCCATGTCGCCCGATCCAGTCGAGCGCATTGAAGCCCACGCCTGACGTCGAGGGATCGAGAATGATCACCTTCCGGCCAGCCTTGCGGCGATGCTCCGATACCATCGGTGCGACCTCGCTCGACGGGTCGAGGACAACGAGACTGCCACCCCACTTGAGCGCGGTCGGGACCGTGACCGACGTCGTCTTGAAACCGCCGGATCCGGCGAAGACGATGCCATGCGAGGAGCCAAAGGAGCCGTCGAAGCATAGGAGCGGGCTCTTGCCTCCCGCGCCCCAGGTCGACGGATCGTCGGCGCGGAACGACACAGCCGCAACGCTGTCGCGATCGACGCGGTACCGTTCGCCGACGACGATGCCGCCGGGATCGGGGAAAAGTTTTGCCGCCTCCTGCACCTTCATCCAGTCGGCCTCGCCATGCACGGCGCGTTTGCCGCGGATACGGCGCGGCGCCGAACTGGCAAAAGCCGCATTGCCGCGAAGACCGACGCGCAGCGCGAAGACGCCGGCAAGGAATGTGACGGACGCGCCAAGCATCGTCGCCGGGTCCGCGTAGGCGAATACCGACTGTCCGCCCGGAACGTTGCCGGCGATGCTGGCAAGCCGGACCGCCTCGCGGATCGCCGCGATGAAGATCGCCGCCACGCTGCCGCTGACAACGCCCCACCCGGCCGCCCTGATGTTCGCAGCGCCATTGGCCGCGAACAGGAAGATCGTGCCGATCGCAGCCGCTGTGATGTAGGGCAGGGCGAGACCGATCCGCCCGAGCATCAGCTTTGTCTGCGCTGTCCTTCCGAACGCCGCCAGCCATCGCTCGATCCCCGGCATGAGCATCATCGCGGCGATCATGATTGTGGCCGGGATGACGGCGAGGAGAATTCTATTCACCGTCACGACCAAAGGCCTCCGCGCCGATGGCGGTCAAGCGTGACCGCTCTTCTTCGTCGCCCTTGAACCGGCGGCCGCCGTCGACCAACAGCCCGAGCAGCAGCGCCCGCTTTTCGTAACGCAGTCCTGCCTTGACGATCAGCCCGCCGAGCTCGATTTTTTCGCGGGAGTCCTTCTTGCGTGCTTCTGACGTCATCGACTTTGCCATCCGTTCAAGCCTCGCCAGACCCGCCTTCATCCGCGCCAGACGCGAGCGCCGCGGACGGCTCGGTACCGGTCCGGCTCTCTCCGGCTTGTCTCTTTCCGGTCGCCGAGCCCTTGCCGCCACGAAACCGTTTGGCGACTTCCTCGAAGGCTGACTGAAGCTCGGCCTCCTCGATGTCGATTTCCCCAAGCCCAGCTTTTAGCGCAATCCGCCCGATGCGCTCGGCCTCGCGTGTTTCGGCCTGTTTCAGCTGGTCCTGCAATCTGGCGATTTCTTCCCTGATCTTCGATGATGGTTTCTTCATTCCGGTCGCATCTCCCTGGAAATCTTGGGCGTCTGTTCCGTTGCAAGATTTCCCCAAAAGCACGTCCGAAGGAATGTGCAGATCTGCACGTCGGCAAAGCCGACACTTTGGAGGATGATCCCGCCGTTCCGAAGGAGCGGATCCAAGGGCGCCGTTCCGAAGGAGCGGATCCAAGGGCGCAATTATACGTCGCTGATGCGACGTGCTTGCCCACGGCCCTGGCGGGGCCGTCGTAGGGTTGTCGCTTCCGACGAACGAGGTTCGAACCAGGAGTGTTTTACGCCGTGGCCATCGCCCATTTTGCAGCCAGTATCGTCAGCCGCGGCGGTGGCCGCAGCGTGGTGCTGTCTGCGGCCTATCGGCACTGCGCGAAGATGGAGTACGAGCGCGAGGCCCGTACCATCGACTACACCCGCAAACAGGGGCTGCTTCATGAGGAGTTTTTACTTCCTGTGGATGCTCCGAAATGGGTGCGGGCGCTGATCGCCGATCGCTCGGTATCGGGAGCGGTCGAAGCCTTCTGGAACAAGGTCGAGGCGTTCGAAAAACGTGCCGATGCGCAGCTTGCCCGGGACCTCACAATCGCTCTTCCGCTGGAGCTCACCCCGGAGCAGAACATCGCGTTAGTTCGCGACTTCGTGGAAAAACACATCCACGCCAAGGGCATGGTTGCCGATTGGGTCTACCACGACAATCCAGGCAATCCGCACATCCATCTGATGACGACATTGCGCCCGCTGACCGAGGAGGGGTTCGGATCGAAGAAGGTTGCGGTTACGGCCAAGGACGGCCAGCCGGTCCGCACGAAGTCCGGCAAAATCCTCTATGAGCTCTGGGCCGGATCGACGGGTGACTTCAACGTCCTGCGCGATGGATGGTTCGAGCGGCTGAATTATCACCTGGCGCTTGGCGGCATCGATCTCAAGATCGATGGCCGTTCCTACGAAAAGCAGGGCATCGACCTCGAACCGACGATCCATCTCGGCGTTGGCGCCAAGGCGATCGAGCGCAAGGCACAGCAACAGGGCGTCCGGCCGGAGCTGGAGAGGATCGAGCTGAACGAGCAGCGCCGCAGCGAGAATGCCCGCCGCATTCTAAACAATCCAGCCATCGTGCTCGACGTGATCACGCGAGAGAAGAGCGTTTTCGATGAACGCGATGTCGCCAAGGTTCTGCATCGCTATGTCGATGACCCGGCTGTCTTCCAGCAACTGATGTTACGCATCATCCTGAACCCGGAAGTCTTGCGTTTGCAGCGTGACACGATCGCGTTCGCGACCGGAGAAAAGGTGCCCGCCCGTTATTCGACCCGGGCGATGATCCGCGTTGAGGCGACGATGGTGCGGCAGGCGTTATGGCTGTCGAACCGGGACGGTCATGCTGTCTCTGAAGCTGCTCTGGACGCAACGTTCCGGCGGCATGAGCGGTTGTCGCAGGAGCAGAAAGCGGCAATCGAGCGCATCGCCGGTCCCGCCCGGATCGCAGCGGTGGTCGGCCGTGCCGGTGCTGGCAAGACCACGATGATGAAGGCTGCCCGCGAGGCGTGGGAACGGGCCGGATACCGGGTTGTCGGCGGAGCGCTTGCCGGCAAAGCAGCCGAGGGTCTGGAGAAGGAAGCCGGGATCCAGAGCCGGACGCTTGCGTCCTGGGAACTGCGCTGGAACCGTGGTCGTGACGTTCTCGATGACAAAACCGTCTTTGTCCTGGACGAAGCAGGTATGGTCGCCTCAAAACAGATGGCCGGCTTTGTCGATACCGTGGTCAGGGCAGGTGCCAAGATCGTGCTGGTCGGCGATCCCGAACAGCTCCAGCCGATCGAGGCGGGGGCTGCCTTCCGCGCCATCGTCGACCGCATAGGTTATGCCGAACTCGAGACAATCTATCGCCAGCGCGAGGACTGGATGCGCAAGGCGTCACTCGATCTGGCCCGAGGCAATGTGGAAAAGGCGCTGACCGCCTATGATGCCAATGTCAGGATCACGGGCACGCGATTGAAGGCGGAAGCCGTCGAGCGGCTGATCGGTGACTGGAACCACGACTACGATCAGACGAAGACAACGTTGATCCTCGCGCATCTGCGCCGCGACGTTCGCATGCTGAACATTATGGCCCGCGAAAAACTCGTTGAACGCGGCATTGTCGGTGAGGGTCATGTCTTCAAAACGGCTGACGGTGTCAGGCAGTTCGACGTGGGCGACCAGATCGTCTTCCTGAAGAACGAGACCTCGCTCGGCGTCAAGAACGGCATGATCGCTCATGTCATTGAGGCCGCACCGAGCAGGATCGTTGCTGTCATCGGAGAGGGTGATCAGCGCCGGCAGGTCATCGTCGAGCAACGCTTCTACAGCAATCTCGATCATGGTTACGCTACCACGATCCATAAATCGCAAGGCGCTACTGTCGACCGCGTGAAGGTGTTGGCAAGCCTCTCGCTGGACCGGCATCTGACCTATGTGGCCATGACCCGCCATCGCGAGGATTTGCAGCTTTACTACGGACGCCGGTCCTTCGCCTTCAACGGCGGCCTGGCCAAGGTACTCTCCCGAAAGAATGCCAAGGAGACCACCCTCGATTACGAGCGCGGAAAGCTTTACCGCGAAGCGCTGCGGTACGCAGAAAACCGTGGCCTCAACATCGTCCAGGTGGCGCGTACGCTGCTACGCGACCAACTCGAGTGGACACTGCGCCAGAAGACGAAACTGGTCGATCTCAGCCAGCGCCTTGCCGGCTTTGCAGAGCGTCTCGGTCTGCACCATCCCTCGAAAACCCAAACGATGAAGGAGGCCGCGCCCATGGTCGCAGGCATCAAGACATTTTCCGGTTCCGTTGCCGATACGGTAGGCGAAAAACTCGACGCCGATCCAGCCCTCAGACAACAATGGGAAGAGGTCTCGACCCGTTTTGCTTACGTCTTCGCCGATCCCGAGACCGCCTTCCGGGCGATGAACTTCGATGCGGTGCTAGTGGATAAGGAAACGGCCAAACTGGCGCTTCAGACGCTGACGACCGCCCCGGCGTCGATCGGACCGCTGAAGGGCAAGACCGGCATTCTTGCCAGCAAGACTGAGCGCGAGGACCGTCGCGTTGCAGACCTCAATGTTCCGGCCCTGAAGCGCGATCTTGAGCAGTATCTGGGGATGCACGAGACCGCCGTGCAGCGGCTGCAGGCTGACGAGCAGGCATTGCGTCAGCGCGTGTCGATCGACATCCCGGCATTGTCGCCGGCAGCGCATGTGGTGCTGGAGCGCGTGCGTGATGCGATCGACCGCAACGATCTGCCGGCGGCCATGGCATATGCACTAAGCAACCGGGAAACCAAGTTGGAAATTGACGGGTTCAACCAAGCCGTCACCGAACGCTTCGGCGAGCGTACCATGCTCACCAATGCCGCGCGCGAACCCTCCGGAAAGCTCTTCGACAAACTCTCCGAAGGGATGCTGCCCGAGCAGAAGGAGCGTCTGACAGAGGCCTGGCCGATCATGCGCACGTCCCAGCAGCTCGCCGCTCATGAGCGCACCGTTCAGACCCTGCGTCAGGCCGAAGATTTGCGTCTCGCCCAGCGCCAGACGCTGGTGATGAAGCAATGAGGCGGCGCGTTCTCCTGTTCCTGGCCGGCCTAGGTGGGATGATCGCCGCTCTGGCGGCAATCGCATACTTCGGCGGCTTTCGATTGAACCTGACGCCGAGCGAGCCGCTTGGGCTCTGGCGTATCATGGCCCTGCAGCGTCCGGTCGAGGTCGGCGATCTCGTGTTCATCTGCCCACCGCCGACCGCGTCTTTCGAGGAGGCGCGGCGCCGCGGCTATGTTAGGCGTGGCCTCTGCCCCGGTGGCTTTGCGCCGCTGATCAAGACAGTGGCGGCGCTTCCCGGACAGCATGTGGAAATCGGCGTAAATGTCACTGTCGACGGCAGGCCTCTCGCCTCATCGATCAATCGCGCGAGCGATGGAGAGGGCAGGCCGATCACACCATTCAAAACCGGCATCGTGCCACTGAGAAATCTGTTTCTTCACTCATCCTTTGCGAGCTCCTATGATAGTCGGTATTTTGGACCGGTTCCCGACACGGGCCTTCTCGGCCTGGCGCGGCCAGTCCTCACTTTCGAACCGTAATTGGCGGCGATCCTGCCTGCTTATCGCCGTATCTGTTGCTTGCGGCTGGACTGCCTGGAGCGGTCATGTCCTGACCCTTCCGGTCGCTGTGTTGTTTCCGGCGCTCTGGGCGATGTCGCCGTCGCGGCTAACGGCGATGCTCGTGTCGGCCGGATATTTTCTGGCTGCCTCGCGTGGGCTGCCGCAGGGTGTCGCCAACTTCTATGCCGCCGATCTCTGGCCCGGGCTTCTGCTCTGGGCAGTTGCTTCGCTCTCCTTCGCCGGCGTGCATGCGGCGCTCTGGAAGGGGCAACCGGAAGGCAAGTCTCCGGGAGAAGGTCGAACGGGAATGGCAATGGCGGGGCGCTATCTGGCGGCGGCGATGCTCATGGGACTGCCGCCCCTCGGCATAACCGGCTGGGCGCATCCGCTCACCGCTACCGGTGTGCTCTTTCCGGGATGGGGATGGTGGGGGCTGGTCGCGATGACAGCCGGCCTCGCGATGATGACATCGCGATATTGGCGGGCTGTCGCCATCGTCATGGGAGGATTCTGGCTCTGGTCCACTGCCACGTGGACATCACCGAAACTACCCGAGGGATGGAAGGGCGTCGACCTCGAACAAGGTCAGAAACTCGGACGAGACGGCTCGCTTGACGATCACCGTGACCTGATCGCAACGGTGCGCGCGGTTGCGGGAGAGAAAACCCGGTTCATCGTTCTTCCCGAAAGTGCATTGGGCTTCTGGACGCCGACCGTCGCGAGGCTCTGGAGCCAAGGCTTGCAAGGCTCGGAGCTCACTGTGATCGCCGGCGCGGCCGTCATCGATCCGGGCGGCTACGACAATGTAATGGTGGCGATTTCGGCTGACGAGGCACGAATTCTCTATCGCGAACGCATGCCGGTCCCGGTGTCCATGTGGCAGCCATGGCGGGCATGGACCGGGCAGGGCGGTGGAGCCCGCGCCAACCTCTTCGGCAATCCAGTTGTGCAAAACGACGGCCAGAAGGTCGCCGTGCTGATCTGCTACGAACAGCTTGTCCTCTGGCCGGTCCTGCAGTCGATGCTGCATTCCCCCACCGTAATCGTCGCCCCGGGCAACGGATGGTGGACCGCGGGAACGTCGATCGTCGCCATTCAAAACGTGAGCGTGATGGCCTGGGCAAAACTCTTCGGACTGCCCGTCGTCACGTCTTTCAACAGATAAGGAATTGTTTGCGATGGTCGATGCCGCCCTAATCAAGGAATGCAGCGATCCCGGCCTGAAGCCGGCGATCGTCGAACAGTTCATCGAGCAGGCAGGGTCGCAGGATCCATTGGCGGTCACGGTTCGCTCCGGAAACCGCGTCGTGCTGGTGCCCAGGCCGAAGACGGCGGAGGAAGCGTTGGCGCTGATCAGAGACAACCTCGGTCGCAATACCGTTCGCGTCGGGATCACACAATATCCGGCCGGCCTCGGCATCCTGGAGGCGGGCCAGCTGAAGCCGGACCTGGTCGATGCTTGCGAGAACATCCGCATGGGCACGGCACTCTTCGCCAAGGTCTATCGGATTGTCACGAAATGGTATGGCAATCCGACCGAGAGGCAAGTCCTACCGCAAGTGTTCGACGACGCGATCATTGCCTGGCAGACGGGATACTTCGAAGGAACGGCGGTGTTTCGAGCGGAAGATCCAGGAAAGATGAAACTCGCCGATCCTGGGCCTGTGAAAAAGGACGGAGCTGAACCGGCCACCAATGAGGCTCCGGCCGGTGACGGCTCCGAAAACGCAAAACAGGACGACGCTCCGTCCGATCCAAACACTTCCGACATTCGCATCGATCTGTCGGGGATTGGCGCTCGAAAACCATAGGATTGACCCTGGTTTTACGTGGTGGTCATCCCCAGCCTTTCGCTCAACCTCGTCATCAGGTCCATGCGCTCATGGAAAATGCCGACAATCAGCGCGGGCTCGTTGTCGCGCGGCAGGCAGAAGACGTAGTGGTGCTCGCAATGGACCATGCGGAGCGTCGGATAAAGCTCGCCCAAGTCTCTGAACGGTGGTTGCCCCGAGGCAAGCCGGGCAAAACCTTGCTCTAGCCTGGTAATGTATCGGCGCACCTGCGCATCGCTCCATTGTTTGCGCGTGTAGCGAATGATTCCGCGCAGGTCCGCTTCCGCGCCATTCGCCAGAACATAGGTTGTGGTCAACCGCGGCTATCCTTGGCCAGTTCCTCGTCAAGAACCTCGCTTACGCTACGGGTGGACACTTTTCCCGCCAGACTTTCACCGATGCGATCGCTCAGCAGCGATTTCAACTGCTGCCATGCCACTTCACCATCCGCGTCCCCGGGAAACAGGCGTTCCAGCGCATATTGCTTGATCGTCTTTCCCTGTAAAGCGGCAGTGGCCTTCAGATTTTGATGCTGCTGGTCGGTAATATCGATTGTCAGTCGGCTCATACAACAAGCTCCGGATATTGTCACAAACCCACATTAGCACAAATGTTGGCATCTGGCCAATTGGGCTGTTCTCGGGAGGCGCATGCAGCGGAAAAGTGCGTACATTACGGCTGGGTCCGGCCACATAGTGTGTTTCGCCAAACTGCAGGCGATGCCAGCCTCACATGAGAAGGAATTTCCACCACTTGTCGTAAAGCTGGAACAAGTTTGTCCCATGATGGCGTTGTATGGTGTTGAATATCTTTGGCCGAGGACAGGATGTGAAGATTTGCACCGCGGTGATTTCGATCGACACTGGCGTCATTCTGGAATGTTTCTTATAAGAGGGCACGCAGTACGTGCTGCGTTGCGGCTTAGAATCCGCAGATGAACGGTTGGCGCTGACCGGAATGGCGCCAGGAACCCTCTGACCTTGTGTCCGGGGGCCTGTGACGTATGTCCAGGCTCCGGCTAAAGGTCGCAGGGCCGATTCATCTCGGATTCTAACCCCCGGGCAAGGGTTCAAAGGGTTCAACGTTTGCGGGGGCGTACCGCAGACTAACCAGGGTTAGGTCAGGAATGGAACTGGAAGATGCAATCGTGACGAATAGGGTCGAGCTCCGCCCATTGATCGGGCTGACGCGTGGACTACCTCCGGCGGACCTGGAAGCAATCACGATCGATGCTATCCGGACACACCGGCAGTTGGTGGAAAAAGCCGATGAACTCTTCCAGGCTCTCCCGGAGACTTACAAAACCGGAAAAGAAGCTGGCGGCCCACAGCATATTCGATACATTGAAGCGAGCATCGAAATGCATGCGCAGATGAGCGCCCTGAACACGCTGATCAGTATTCTTGGCTTCATTCCCAAGGTCGTCGTTAACTGACAGCGGTCAAAGTCAGGCGCCGACATCATCGTGTGATGGCGGATATGGCTGTATAGTTTGGTTTCCGTGCTTAAGCTGCGCGATCTAGTGGTGGCGTTGCCCATTGTGCTCCCCGGCGGGAGCAAGCTTATTCTGTGTCGTCGATCATTTCAATGATTTCGAAGCTTTTGATGAGCGTCGAGATGTCTTCATTTAGTAACACAAGCGCCACGTTCGGCGAAATTGCGCGGATCTGAATTTTCACGAGATAACCGGTTTCCACACATGTTCAGGATACTCGGCCGCCTCGCGCTTAAACCGGTAAACTGCCTCACGGGCGGCATCCGAACTCTCGTAAAAGTAAAGGGCCATGACCCCGGCACGGACAGAACAGACTTGACTAAGTCGCAATCAAAGGGCCGATTGACAGCGACCCTTCCAGCGCTCCTCGCTGGTTTGCCTATCGGTGGCCGCTACCAACAAGGCATTTTGCTAGGTGTCATCGGTGCTGACTGGGACGACGGGGAGGTCTGCTTAAACGTTGAAGGCTCTAAGCGCGAATGACAGAAACGACAGTTGACGACAACTTGATGTCTTAATCTTCAAACAGTTTGTTCAGTACTGACCGCAGGAGAAAGAGAGCGGACAGACTACCGCAGATTGCTCTTAAATTTATAAGTTTTTCTCTTCAGTATTCAAAAACAGTAATCTTTTTCTTAGCTGCGTCGGAAGATGGCCAGACCAACGCTTTGATGATGCCGAAGCTGATCAATTGTGCCGTAAAACTACAAATGAAACAGAAAAATTCTTAATCGTCTCCACCCGAGTAGCATATTATCCTTTGATGAACAAAGGAGCGATATCATGAGAAATTCGAGTTTGCATGATGCATCTGGGAACGACGATGCACAGGTACCCCACAAAACAGAATTGCTTGATCTGCCAGACCTTGTGCTGACGGAAGTTGCCAAACGTCTAGCGACTGACAATCCAGTTGAGTCCGCGGAGAATATAGCTAATTTTAGCAAATCCCATCGCTCGACAAGGGACGTGGTTCGAACGGAACCTTTAGAAAAATTCTCGTCACGCCTTAAGATCCTGGCGCCACAGGCGAAACTGTTGTGTCATGCCGTGCGGCAGGCAGCAACACTGCCGGATGGAGAACAACTAAGTGAAGCGCAACTATTGCAAATGCAAAATGAAGTCGCAATTCGCCCAGTCTTAGGCGTAGCGTATACCCATCACGACGGCCAACCAGGAGAGAGTTTGTCAGGGAACGACCTGAACCGTAAAATTGAGAATATTCCTGATTTGGTCTTCAATGTTGCGGAACCCATTATGTTTAATGAGATCTCCGCTACCGAGGTGATGGCAAAAGTTCGGCCTATCGCCAGATCGATCAAAGAGGCCCACGACGATGCGCGAGCGGAATTGATGTCGGTGGAAAGGCCTCGAGGAACGCGCGGTCTATGACTATATGCGCTCTTCGACGCGCGCCTAGAAGGACCTGCTCGCACTCTTCTTAAGACTGGCGGGTTGGGTACACGCGGCCTGATCTGATGGGGGCCAGGTTTTGCGACTTGGTGCTCGCGACCTTTCGTGCGTCTGAGTAAATCACGGGGAGATGGAGCCACAGACAATGCGGCGCCCGCTCTTCCGGCGTGGCCAAGGCAATGTGTAATTTTGTGGAGCCCGTTATGAAATCTTTCCCAATGGGCGACGATGATTGTCCCTAGCACTGCCATCGCGCCGCCGAGGATGGTGTAGATGGATGGACTATCGCTGAGAGAAGCGAAGCCAAACAGCGTTGCCAGGGAGCGACGAGATAGAGGAAATTCACCGCCATGCCCGCCGGCGATTTGCCAGGTCCGTAATCGCTGGCGAATTAGGCGAGGAGGGTCAAAACACAACGCTAACCCTGTCGCTGCCTTGGTAGAAGACGAGGCCTGCATGAACTGCATTGCCGTCTCCGGTGCCCATGACAGCAGCAACAGGTTGGCCGAACATCCCAGCCATCCGAACAATCTGAAGCGCTCGCCTGGTATTTCCATGCGAGAAGCACCGTCATGATGGAGTAATGTTGGAGATGAAAATGGCCGGCGGTGCGCGAATCAAACAGGATGAGAGGCTTATATCGATCGCATATATGTTCGACTTTGCCCTACATTCCGTGCGAGATGCGCACTGGCGGTGGCGGACCTGATGACGGGCATATTTGACTTCCGCCGGTTCTCGTGGCCATCGTACCAGCGCAAGAGCTGAGACGGCGGAGACTTCGCTCTATATGATGATCGATCTCTGCTGTACCGAACGCAATCTGTAGATGCATCTAATCAGCCGCCTCGGACGCCAACTCCATTGTCATAAAAGTCACGGACAATAACAAGACAGTCAGCAAATTCGACCTCAAGGCAAAGCTCGCGATACTTGCGGACAACAACAGAATGTCTATCAAAACGATGGTGGCTAAATTCGTCGACTATCAAATAGTCGACTTTCCGATCAATGCATAATTGCACGCAATCTCTTACCTGCAGCTCTGACTCACAGATATAGACAATTGTGCACGAAGATGAATTCGACGGCTTTTCCCGTCTAACCGACACGCGCCACGGTCTCATCAACATGTTTTTTGCTGATTCAAGAAATCTACACATCAATGCTTGGCCCTCTTTCTGGGACGGCATATTGGTGCATTGAGCTGTCCTAGCAATCCATGTTGGAAAAAACCGGGTTTCAACTGAAACACTGAAGTTTTTGTGGCAGGTTCCGGCAGAAACAAAAAGCAAGGCGACATAGATCGCCGGTGTTCCAGACGTTCGTGAAGGTATCGATCTCCCGTGTCGCCTCGAGTTCGCATGGGAGGGCGAAAGATGGCGTGCTCGATTTCATGGTCGAGCTGCTGCAAATTCTGTCTTTAACTTAGCTCGCCGTCACGAGGTGGTGTGCGTGGATCACCAGATACTTCTTAGCCATGTGATTGAATTCGGTAGCGTTGTATAACGAACGACGTCGCTCCCCAGTATCCCCCAGCAGCAAACCGATCGCGGGCGTTACTGCTGAAACACAGTTTCTGTTTAACCAGCATTCAGGGAATGATAGTCCTGAAGCGAGATCGCGGCCAACAGGGACAATTCGAATATCCCTGAATATATTGTTACAAAATCGGTATACTGAAGAGATGTGTTTTGTAAACCTGTATTGATACAGCATTATCTAAATATAGATATCGTATTAACATGATATATATAATGACAATTGTGCGTATATACAAATATGGAAAGTATGTATGGCTAAAAGTGACGCTTATAGGCTAATAATATTTGATTTTGATGGTACATTGGCCGACAGCAGCGCCTGGATGATAAGCGCTCTGAGGGAAATGTCCGAACGACACCGATTTGTAACGCCCAGCGACACTCAGATTGAATATCTGCGTGGCCTTTCAGTTTGCCAGGTTTTGAAATGGCTGAGAGTACCGGTATGGCGCGTTCCTCTGATCGTGAGAGATTTGCGTAAACTGGCTCGCGAAGCAACGTTCGATATGTTCCCTAGGACAGAAAAGGTCTTATTTCTCCTCCAAGATCAAGGGGTGGAGCTTGCAATCTTAAGTTCGAACAGCATTGAAAATATTCAGCGCGTGCTCGGGCCATTGGAGAGATACTTTGCTTATATAGAGGGTAGCTCGCCGGTATTTGGGAAGGGCAAAAGGATCAATAAGATACTTCGCCGGTGCAAAAAGTCCCGGAATGAAGTCCTTCTTGTCGGAGATGAGGTTCGTGATATTGAGGCAGCGACGAGTCAAAACATTGCCTCCGCGGGAGTTACGTGGGGTTATGCCAAGAGAGAGGCTTTGGCCTGCAGCAATCCCACTCACATTCTCGAAGATATTGAGGATTTAATAGACTTGAAACCTCTATAGAGAAGAAGAACAACTCTTGCAGTGCTAATGCTGTTATATTTACATTGAAATTACTTCACATGTCGGGGCTTCGGGCTGAAAGCAGATGTCGTCAGATTTGCCAGCAGTCGTTCAACGTCCCCCTCATCGGCGGTACCGCGCATCTTTTAAGCCAACGGAGTGATCGCCTTGGAACGGCAGTCACGGCATCCGTTCGATTGCGCTAGACGGGATTATCTGGGGTCATCATTGGTGAGCGGGGCGGTTTGAGTACCGCAAAGCCGCGCAGCCTGCGTCGGCAGAAGCATATTACAATTGAAATGAAATACGGCGAACCTGAAATGACCGGTTAACTCACCTCTTACAAGATTTGGGAGCGAAGCGAAATCTGTTGGCTCACTAAACTTGGCAGGAGCTGTTATGCACTCAACCAGATTGCGAACAAATGAAGTTGCGGTCGCGCTACCCGAAGACGGTGACGCATCGCTTTTCTTTGTTGGAAAGATCCGGACCCCCTGGAAAAGTCGAGCTGACACTCCTCGGCAGGGCAGTGAATCGGGGCCACTATGCACGCTTGAGATTTCGGAACCTTGGGCCTTGGCGCTGAAGGGTGTCGAGGTGTATGCGAAGCTTGAAGTTCTTTATTGGCTGCACGAGTCACCGCGCGATATTGTCCTACTAAGTCCCGCTGACGATGGAGAGATTCACGGCGCTTTCTCTCTGCGATCACCTGTGAGGCCCAATCCGATCGGAACGTCGATCGTGAAGGTGGAACGAGTATCTGGAAACTCGATTGCCGTACGTGGCCTTGACTGCCTGGATGAAACACCGCTGTTGGATATCAAACCGGATCGCTCGTTATCAAAGCCGCTAGCCCCAGTGAGGAAAAGTCCCTCGGTTCCGGCCGCCTGACTGGCATGATGCACCACCCTTCGTTCCGCAGAGAAAGCCGCGGGTCGAGATAGGCATTTACGGTGAACTAGGTTTTCGCGAGGTTTCGGACGAGCAGCGCAGCGACGGAAGCACACCTTTTGCCAATTCCACCATCATTGCAGAAGTGGCTGCTGCTGCAAACGCGTTCAATCGAATTGATGAACTTGCGGCATGGGCTCCAGGATTTCTCCGAGGCGAGTAGTCGCGACATTCCATTTATCCCGTGAGTTTGAGCTGTTAAGACTGGACTTAAGAGCCCACTGAGCAATTCATGCGATATAAACGTTTTGCTGAAAGTACCGGAGCGGCGTTTCCTTCCAAAGTGTGCTCAAATTGTTCGTTTTCGATCGGAACCGTGCTGTTAGGCGGTTAAGGGGATGCTGGGGATCGACAACGTTCGCCGTGAACTCTACGGCCCCTTGAGCAGATGGAACTGCAACTCGCGGCAGACCCGAATGAAGACGAACTTGCGGCTGAAAGTGCAGCCAAATCCTCAGCCCTCAAAGCGTTCGAGCGCAAACGCCCATCACGCAAACCATTTTCTGAACATCTGCCGCGCGAGTGCGGCCACGGCCCCTCCTTCTATGTGACGTCCCGCGGACGCACCTTGTCGAGAAGTAACTGGACAACCTACGCGTATTGGGTTCGCCCCGTCACAGCACGATTGATGCGTTAACTGCCGGATTTGCTTTAACCCTCAAATGAGTTTTCGTCGGATTGCCAGCGCGGTAAGATGCGCGTTGGGCAGACGTCGAAGCGCTTCATGGTTTCGCGAAGCTTGACGCGGACGCTGTTGTATTTGGCGCCTTCCACGTCAGCGATTTCTTCCATCGTCTTGCCCAAGGCAATCCATCTCAGATAGGTCGCTATCCTTCGGATCGAGCCATACGGCACCTTCCGCACTGGGCGTGGTGCGAAGGGATGAAATACGGGCATGGATCTGTCCAATGGTCGCCGCTACTGCAACTGCATCGATCTCACGATCGAGATCGATCGCGGGCTTCTCCGATGCCAGTATGCCCGCGACCGCTCGGCCAGATGCGGACTCATGGCGTAGGTCCCGCACCATGGCATGACCAGCGCTGCCTCCGTCGGCGCGGACACCCATGAGCAGAAAAGCTCGCTTCTGCACATTTCGCGGTGGCGACCTCGACTGCTCCCTGGAGCGATGATCTCCTTCATCAAATGAACATCGAGCGGCGTTCGGAACCGCTCAAATTTCTGTTGGGGGGAGGGGCGATGTGAACGTGCCCATGCAACCTCTCACCCTCAGACCATCCACGCGCTCGACGCCGCGAGCAATCGGCAAAAACAGCTGGATCTGGCTGAAGTGTGAAGGGGTCAACAAAACAAATCATTCATGCCAATTTCTCCCGCCATGAGTGAATCAAAATACTGCCGAATTGGAAAAACCATTAAATAAGGGCGAAGCTAAGCACTCTAAACGTTATTAATGTCTTAGGCGTGTCACGAGGCCTGAGACGATGCGCTTAGACAATCCATTGAAATCATTATCAAAATGATGCCCGCCACTAAAGCCAATAACTTCGGCGCCGGTCTGCCGGAGCGATGGGCAAGCATTATTGCGGTCATCGCGCCCGTACATGCATTGGACGATTGTTGGGTCAATCGATGTGAGGTCATTCAGAGGATTGCCGCCTTTACCTTCGGTTTCGAGTTGAAGCCAGCCCCTGAGTGAAACGACATAGTCGACCTGATGTGACAATGCCAGGAGGGAGATTTGCTTAACCTGCATTCTTTGCTCGTGGGTAAGCCGATTGAAGCTTGCTGGCATGACGTCAGCGCCGAAGGAATATCCTACAAGTAAAACATTCTGCACGCCGAAAAGCTTGGTGTAGACATCAATTAAATGTCCAAGATCTGCCGCAGTTCCGCTTGGAGACCGTTCGGACCAAAAATAACGGAGTGAATTGACGCCAACGACGGGAATCCCTTCCGTCTGCAGATAGTTAGCAATCTCTTCGTCGATATTCTGCCATCCAGCATCGCCAGAGTAAAAGATCGCGACCGTGTTCTTGGTTGGATTGGCGCTAAACACGCGAAGAGGAATCCCTAGTCGATTTGCGCCTCTATTCGACCACATGACATGGTTGACGCGTTGGTTTGCGTATGCGGAATTTACTCCGGGAATAAGTGTTAACGCGAATACCAATAACAACTTTATTACCATGTCGAGACCCTGCGTCAGTTGTTAACCTGCGTGTCGGATATGGATAATTTCCAACTGCTGTTTCAAGTTGATGTCGGCTGTGTTGTGAGTTGTTACAGATGAAACAGAGGCAGATAATCTTACCAGCGATGGATTAAACTCGCGGCCAGGTGGCTCATCAAAGGACGGCGCCACTGCCAAATCTTTGGTGATCAACAAGGTGAAGCCTCTGGCTGGCTGGGGACGAATGAAAATTTCCGTCTATATCAATGTTTTGGCGCGGGCTCTCCGCCAGAACGCCGAATTGCTTCCGAAGCATGTCTGCTCCAAAGTCCTCATCGCGCCTCTGGCCTTTGCCCCACCTCAAAAGCCATGCGGGCGGACGCCGAAAAATACTCAACTCTCCTTGGCGTCCACATCGGCATAACTGGGGCAGATCTCAAACAATGACTTGCGATCCCAGTTCGACCACGCGGTTGGCTGGCAGGCTGAAATAATCTGACGGCATTGCGGCAGCATTTGCAAGTACGATGTAAAGTCGGTCCTGCCAGTAGGGCATACCCGACTTGGCATCCGGCAGGAGCTTACGGCGACCGAGATAGAAGGAGGTCGACATGATGTCGAACTTCAATCCGGCCTTGCGCAACGTCGCCAGGGCTTGAGACACATTATGCGGTTCCATGAAGCCGAAGAGCAGTTCGACGCGAGAGAAACGCTCGGAAATCTGTTCTATCTTGTAACGGGCGTGGCTCGGTACACGCGGTTTGCTGATCGTGCGGATCGTCAGGATGACGTTGCGGTCGTGAAGCACGTGGTTGTGCTTGAGATTGTGCAGCAAGGCGGCGGGGGCGGACTCCGGATCGCCGGTCAGGAAGATCGCGGTGCCCGTAACCTGGGCCGGCGAATGTTCACCCTTGCGCTCGATCGAGCTAAGGAAGGAGGCAAGCGGAATATCGGCGTGGCGGGTCTTTTCCATCAGGATCGCCGTGCCGCGACGCCAGGTCCACATGACGACGGTAAAGGCGGTGGCGATCATGATCGGGATATAGCCGCCGTCGTGGATCTTCAAAAGGTTGGCGCCGAGGAAGATCATTTCGAGCACTACCAGTGGCACGAGCGCGATCACCGCAACCGGGAGCGACCAGTTCCAGCGGGCGCGGACGAATTCGAAGGCCATGATCGAGGTGACGACCATGGCGCCGGTGACGGAGATGCCGTAGGCGGTCGCCAGTGCGTCCGATGTCTTGAAACTCAGAACCAGGAAGATGACGCCGATGAACAGCACGGCATTGACCGAAGGCACGAAGATCTGCCCGGCATTGGTTTCCGAGGTGAACAGGATTTCCATGCGCGGCAGGAAGCCGAGGTTGATGCCCTGGCGCACCATCGAGAAGGCGCCGGTGATGACAGCCTGGCTGGCGATGATCGTCGCGGCGGTCGCCAGGATGACGACAGGCAGCAGCGCCCATTTCGGATACATCAGATAGAAGGGGTCGGACATCGTCCCCGGATTGCCGAGAACGAGCGCGCCCTGCCCGAGATAATTCAGCGTCAGCGACGGGAAAACCAGCAGGAACCAGGCCCACTGAATCGGACGACGGCCGAAATGGCCAAGATCGGCATAGAGCGCTTCCGCGCCCGTCACCGTCAGGAACACGGCGCCGAGCACGACGACGCCATCGAAGCCCTCATGCAGCAGGAAGCTGACGGCATAATAGGGATTGAAGGCGGCCAGAATGCCGTAGTCGTCCGAGATATGAGAAATGCCGGCAGCGGCCGTGACGAGGAACCAGATGGCGGTGATCGGGCCGAAGAACTTCGCGACGGCGCCGGTGCCACGTGATTGCACGACGAAGAGCAGCGCCAGGATCACCACCGAGATCGGCACGATATAGCCCGCGAGGCGGGGTGCGACGAGCTTCAGACCCTCGACGGCCGACAACACGGATAGAGCCGGGGTGATCATCGCATCCCCGAGGAAGAGGGAGGCACCGATCAGGCCGAGCAGCATCAGGATGGCGGTATGGCCGTTGGCGGTCTTCATCAGCAGGGCAAGTAGCGACAGCGTGCCGCCCTCGCCGTCGTTGTCCGCGCGCAGCAGGAAGAGCACATATTTGATGGTGACGATGATCGTCAGCGCCCAAATCATCAGCGAGATCAGGCTGATGATCTCGAAACGGGTGGCGCCGTCATGGACCACCGGCTTCAGCGCTTCGCGAAAGGCATAGAGCGGGCTGGTGCCGATATCGCCGTAGACGACACCGACAGAACCCAGCGCAAGACAGAACCGCTTTCGCGGCGTCATGTGGCGTTCGTTCAGATGGCTCTCTTCGGACATGAAGTTGCAACAGGCTCCTTAGAGCCAGCCTCTTTTTCCCACATTGTTTAGATCGCCTAACGCAAAAAAGGCGTTCGTAGAGGCGGGCGATCATTGACGCGGCGCTGTTTTCCTCGCTGATGCGAGCGTTCGTTGAGGCCTTATCTCACAAAGTCAAAATACAAGGAAAGTTGAATCGAACTTCATCTGTAATGCATAAGAAGTAGCAGATGTGTCGGCCGAATTGCTGACTTGAGGGGGCTCTTCGGAATCCTAAAGCGGCAGATTCTCGGCAATAGCCAGATATTCCTTATTTGACAATCTTGATCGAAGACAAAGCAGCACGCTCGACCCGCCAGCCAATACGCCTTCGATCGACAAAGATCATGCATTTTGCCGAGGGAGCGAAATTTGGTTTCGTTTGTAACAAGCGACCACCAGTCAATTGAAGTCCGCAGTACGTTTAAGATAGAAGACGGCTGAAGGCTTCCTTTTGAAATGCTTGGATTGACCGCCATGTTCGTACGAGCCGATGCTCTCTCCAGCGTAAAGCCTTCTGCCACCAACGTCATGTCGCAGAGATTTCGTGAGCTTAAAGTTGAGCATAGGGACTTCGTCCGCCTTAAGATCGGCGGGCCAGATTTAGATACAGCCGACAACATCAAAAAGGCAGCCATCGACGCGATCAACCTCGGCGAGACGAAGTATACACCGGTTTCCAGCAGTCCTGGGCTGCGCAAGGCGATCGCCGCCAAGTTCAAGCGCGAGCACGGCTTCGAATATTCCTGGAGGCAGGTGATTGTTGTCACCGGCGGCAACCACTTCCTGTTCGACGCCTTCATGGCGACGCCGAACCTCGGCGAGGAAGTCGCCATCTCGGCGTCTTACTGGGTTTCCTATCCGAAGATGGTGACGCTTTGCGCCGGTACGCTGGCTTTCGTTTCGGTCACGCACGAGAACAACTTCAAGATCCAAGCCGCCGATCTCGAAAAGGCGATCACGCCGAAGACCAAGTGGTTCATCTTTCACTTGCCTTCCAACACGACGGGTGCCGCCTATGCTCATGACGAGATGAAGGCACTGACCCAAGTGCTCGTCAGGCATCCGGCATGTTTGGATTCTGACCGACGACATGTACGAGCACTAACCTATGGCGACTTCAAGTTCATCACGCCCGTCGAAGACGAGCCCAAGCTTTACAACTCCACGCTGACGATGAACGGCGCCTCCAAGGCTTCTGCGACTAAAGATCCTCTCGAGCAGGCCTGTCGCCGCATCCAGCGCTTCTGCTCGAATTTTGCCAAAGACTATATCATCTGGAGGTTGCTATGAGTGTCGAAGTCCCTCAAGAAGCGTCGGAAGAAGCCGGATCAATCAGAGCTGCCTTCCTCGACCCGGACAATGTTAGTGTCTCAGACTTGGATCGCTGTGGCCACGCTATTTTCACCGAGTGGCGGCCAAAGCGCCCCTTCCTTCGTAGGCAGGACGGCGTATATCTTGTTTTGAGGGCTGACGATGTATTTGGCTTGAGCAGCGATCCGCGCACCCGTCAGATAGAGACGGAGTTGATGCTCAATCGTGGCGTCAAAGAAGGAGCAGTTTTCGACTTCGTTCGCTTCAGCATGCTTTTCTCAAATGATAAAACCCACAGCAGGCGTCGCTCTCCTTTTACCCGGACTTTCGCATTTCGCATGATTGAAAACCTGCGTCCGAAAATAAGGCAACTGACCGAGATCCTTTTTCAAGATTTGAAAGAGGTTGGTTCCTTCAACTTCGTCGAAGAATATGCTTCTAAGCTCCCAGCCGCTGCTATAGCAAGCGTGCTAGGTCTTCCGCCAGGCGACGTTCCTTATTTTACACAGCTTGTCTATCGGGTTTCCCGCTGCCTGAGCCCTTCATGGCGAGACGCAGATTTTTCAGACATGGAGGCTTCAGCAGCAGAGTTTAAAAACTATGTGCAGGCGGTGATTGATGATCGTCGAAACGATCCGCGCGATGATTTCCTTTCATCGTTCATAAATGCCACGCGAGAAGCAGAAGATCTCTCATCCGATGAAGGGGTCGTGCAACTGATGCTGATTATCTTGGCTGGAAGTGACACAACCAAAACCGGCATTACTGCATTGATCGGCTTGCTTTTGCGACACCGACAGGCATGGGAAGCCCTATTGAAGGATGAGACTCTTGTGCCCGCTGCCGTCGAGGAGGGATTGCGTTTCGAGCCACCAGTCGGATCTTACCCAAGGATCGCACTCGCAGATATTGACCTTAATGGGTTCCTGCTACCAAAAGGTAGTCTTCTCGCGCTTTGCACGATGTCTGCGCTACGAGACGAGAAACACTACCTACACCCTGAACTTTTTGATATCCACCGCAAGCAGATGCGCTGGCATATGGTTTTTGGTGCGGGTGCACATCGATGTCTTGGCGAAGCGCTGGCTCGTTTAGAGTTGCAGGAGGGACTTGCAACAATACTCAGACATGCTCCCGCTCTCTCTATCGAAGGGGCGTGGCCGACGTTACATGGTCATGGAGGGGTGCGTCGAATTGCGGAAATGAGAGTTTGCATCAGGGGGGAGAATTGAAACCGGGGCCTCGTGGCGCCGATCGTCGTGGAGGTGAGGAAGACAGCATCTAAGCGCCGCCGCCTATAGTCTCGCATGGACAGCTTGGTTTCTGCTTGTTTGGCTGGAATTTTCTTCCGTGCGGCAATTCGTATCACGGATGTAAGAATGATAAGTAATTCCGGGGTGAGATCATCGGGTGACGCTAATCCCTCGACATCCGCATAATCGGGTCGGCTGTTGCAAAGAGAGGTAACTAAATGACTTGGGATCGTTTGTTACCTTCCCGGAAGGTTCTGCTCGCTATCAATTCCTGGTACGTTTTAGCATTGGTAGTTGCGGCTATATCTTTTGCGGTTCTGGCCATTGGACCCTGGAAAAATGAAAAAAGCAGTGAAGCGATTCTAACTGAGTTGCAGTCAATCGACGTCGATTGTGCGCTGCTCCAGCGGAACGTGTTGCGTGCTCACGCCGGCCTTCTTCGGAATTACCGTCCTCTTATCGTTCCTCTGGGGCGAGTGCGCTCGAGCATCGCAAATCTACAGCAGCTTTTTAAGAAGGCGCGTCTTGAAGATGTAGGGGAACTCTCCGAACTGCTTGCGCGACTGAAGTCCTCGATAAACACGACCGACGCGGCGGTTGCATCGTTCGGGGCGCAAAATGTGGTGTTCGAGGATTCATTGGCGACCTTTAATCAGTCAATAAGCTCGCTTCTGAGAACCTCGGATAGCCGAGATTTGAACGCAGCGAAGGTGCCTGAGCTGGGCTATTTAATGCTGCAGTTTTCGTTTCGACCAAACACCGAGCTCGCACTACAGATCACTCAAAGTCTAGACCAGCTTCAGATGTCGACGAACGCGGATAAGGTCGCTATTCAGGAGGTCGTCCGTAATGGAAGGGTTATCCTAGGCGTACTGCCGAGGTTGAATGAAACTGTAAAGCTGGTTCAGGCCTCTGGAACGTTCGAGAATACGAAGAAGTTGCAGCGGGCATACCTGGAAGCTGACAGCTTGGCCAGAGTGGTTGAGCAACGGGTACGAACATTTCTCGGTGCTGTTTCAGTATTCTTCTGCTTTGGGATAGTAATTCTGGTTCACAAATTGCGTCGACGAACCGACAGGTTGGCGAGACGCCTGGATTTTGAAGAAGTTATCAAGAAAATTGGGGTTTGCTTCGAAGATTCTACAGAAACAAAGCAGTCACTGAAATCCTCAGCGGAAGCCGCACTGGGAACTATTGAGAATTTTTTTGAAGCTAACCAGTGTGTGCTAGGGTTAGTGAACGTTACTGAAAACGAAATTGCCGAGACGTTTTCCGCAAGCGCGCCTCCGCCGAGCTGGAACGAGCGGCGGATCCGGAAAATTGTTTCTCTGGTCCAGGCCGACGAGCACGGATCGATCTTTCGAGACTATCCTGCCCGAAAGGCAAGTTGCTTTAATGAAGACGCCCCTGGCCGGTGGGCGTTGGTTGCGTTCAAGGTGTCCGATCGACTAGTTGCTGTTTTCGGCCTTAGGTTCGATCGAGACCCCGTGCAGCCAGCGTCAAGTGAAGTTCAACTTATGGAACTTGCCGCTGGCTGTGTCAGCCATTATGTGGTCATTCGGTGCAAGCAAACCCAGCGAGACATTCTTGAGCGTCGTTTGAAACATGCGGAACGGCTTGAAGCCGTTGGGACACTTGCAGGAGGCATAGCGCACGAATTCAACAACATTCTTGGGGTAATTCTCGGCTACGCCGAAATGGCACAAAACATTCTACACCGCCGCACTTACGCTCGACACTACATCGATCGCATCAATGCTGAAAGCAATCGAGCGAGACTGATTATTGATCAGATTCTTGCGCTTAGCCGGCGACGTGAACGGACAGCAAGGCCGTTCAACCTGTCGGCGTTGGTGAGGGAGATTGCACCTTCGTTACGTGTTGCGCTGCCTTCAGAGGTGGAGGTCGATTTCAATATTCAAAGCGCTCAGATGATTGTCGAAGGAAATCCGCTCGAAATTGAGCAGATACTGATGAACCTGTGTAAGAACGCCGCAGAGGCTTGTATAGGCTCCGGGCGTATCGAGGTCAGCGTCTATAGATCGTTTGTATGGAAGCATAAGGTACTTGCGAACGGCACGATACCCGCTGGCGATTACATCCTTCTTTCAGTTGAGGATAACGGTGGAGGCATAGGCGAAGCCGCATTGCCACATATTTTTGAGCCTTTTTTTACCACGCGCGCGCAATGCGGCGGCACTGGGCTGGGGCTCTCCACCGTGCACGGCCACGTCAGCGCAATGGCGGGTTTTGTCGATGTGATCTCAACTGTTGGCAGAGGTACGCGCTTCGACATTTATCTGCCAACTTCGGCGAAGAAGCCAGTGAATTCAGAGAGTTTTTTTGGACCTGAAAAAATACCGCTCGGTAGCGGAGAGATTGTCGCTGTGGTTGAACCCGATCCGGTGACGCTTGAAAGGTATGAGGAAACGATCGCGGCGCTCGGTTATGAGCCAGTCGGCTTTAACACGTTCAAAGGGCTGACTGACTGGGTTTTGGCAGGCAAAGAGGCAGATATTGTTCTGATTGATCATTCATCGTTTCTCGATGGAGAACGTGTAGGCTCCTGGGTCGCGACACTAGAAAAAGTGCCGATCATCATGATCGGGCAGCATCAAAAAAACGTTTCAATTTCGGCGGACGGCGAGGCATCTAACCACTTTTTGCAAAAACCGGTGTCATCCAAGGCTCTCGCCTATGTGGTTCGCGCGAATATCAGAACGGAATAAATGGACAGATTAAGGATGGGGTCGGCATAATTCGGGTAGAGATGCAACGCAATAAAGCTTTCAATGACGCACGAACTGGGTGGGATTCCGGATGACCCGAGATCTCCTGCGCTACGGCAGCGAGATGCCTCCAATGGCGTTGCTGAGACACTCAGGGGACAGCATTGTTGAATAGGCCGACTCGATCAATCTGCTGGTCGTGATTACTCGAATGATCCCGTATGCGCATTTATATGATCTGTTTTGACTGCACCGCCGTGACAGCCCCGCGAGATTTGTGACGTTTCTCGGTCAACGTCGGTTAAAACTCAAAACAAAGAGAAATGTGCTTCTCCGCAGCGGAACCAAAGAAGGCACGATTCGACAGCAATACCTGCCCCACGCAAACAATCCGCCCGACCGTCTCTTTTAGGTGAAATTGGCTCGTACTCAGCTCGGCCAACCAAACAAGCATCCATCAACGACGTCATTTGCTTCAAATGAAATCAATAACGAAAACATTAAAACCCAAGAGTAACAGATCCTTCCCATAGTCGCGATCGTTAGCGGTCACGTCATCTTGAGACTGCAGCGAAGATCAGTGCGAGACGTAGGAGATATAGAATGCTGAAGGCGGCAGGATCTTTCGGGATCATTTTTCTAATGGTCCAGCCAAGCGAGGCCGCGCCGCTCTCTCCGGCCGATTTCAGTCAGCTTGCTCGCGAATGCGCCCCTTCGGTTGCTCCATCTACGCTTGCAGCGATTGCCAAAGTCGAAAGCCGATCCGATCCACTCGTGCTTCATGACAATACTACCGATGAAACTCTTCACTGGACTGATCAGGCGGATGCCAGGCGAAGTGTGGAAGATCGTCTCGTAGCAGGGCATTCAATCGATGTCGGCCTTATGCAGGTGAACTCGAGCAATTTCGCGATGCTGGGTTTGACGTCTAGCAATGCATTTGAGCCCTGTGCGTCTCTATCAGCCGCGGCGCGACTGCTTGTACGGCACTTTACGGGCGGGAACACGGCGCAAGAAGAACAGCTCGCGCTTCGGCGAGCAATCTCGGCGTACAATACCGGCAATCTCAAGCGCGGCTTCACGAACGGATATGTGCGAAGGGTCGAGTTGGCGGCTCAGCAACTCGTGCCTCCACTGGCTCAGTCGGCGAAAAATCAAGATCATGATGAGCAGAGCCCAGAAGAACCGTGGAATGTCTGGCGTTCTTACGACAACACCCGCTCAGCAGGTGGGGCAGGCGGTTCATCTGGTTCGCCAGAGCCGCAGGAGCCGAATGAACACAGAACTCCGGAAGACGATCAAGTTTTTTGAATTGAGTAATGGAGATGTACCCTCATGGCATGCTTTGAAAAATACCGCGTGCGTTCGACGTTGCGTTGCCTCAGGGAGTTGGTTGTGCGCCTGGCGGTTACTTACCTGCCGAGCCTCAGCGGCGCGATCGGCTGGAGTTTGCTTTTCTCTGAGCCAGCCGCTGCACAAGCGGCGGGCGGAACCGATCCCGCCACCATGGTCAACAATATCTGCACCTTTATTCTTGGTCCGTTTGGTCAATCGCTCGCAGTTCTTGGCATCGTAGCCATCGGCATATCATGGATGTTCGGTCGAGCTTCTCTTGGTCTCGTAGCTGGCGTCGTCGGCGGGATCGTTATTATGTTTGGAGCCAGCTTTCTCGGCCAAACGCTCACCGGGGGCGGCGGATGAAGGACCGTCTCGAAGAAGCCACACTCTATTTAGCGGCGACGAGACCTGCATTGTTCTTTGGCGTGCCGCTTACGCTGGCTGGATTGTTCATGATGTTGGCTGGCTTTCTTATCGTTATTGTCCAGAATCCGCTCTACGAAATCGTTCTCTTGCCGCTGTGGCTTGGAGCCCGGCTCGTCGTAGAGCGCGACTACAACGCCGCAAGTGTGGTCTTTCTGTTTCTCCAGACGGCGGGGAGAAGTGTTGACAGCCATACGTGGGGCGGGGCGAGTGTCAGTCCCAACCCAATCAGAGTGCCGCCGCGAGGAAGAGGAATGGCGTGATGTTCGGAACAAATGGAGCGACCGAGCGATCTGGTGAAATCTACCTGCCTTACATTGGACACCTCAGCGACCATGTCGTCCTTTTGGAGGACGGCTCCATCTTGACCATGGCACATATCAGTGGTGTGCCCTTCGAACTGGAGGAGGTTGAAGTCCGAAATGCGCGCTGCCGTGCCTTCAACACGCTCTTTCGCAATATCGCCGACGACAACGTCTCGGTGTATGCCCATCTTGTCCGTCATAACGATGTGCAGGCACCGCCCCCAAGGCATTTTCGAAGCGGCTTCGCTTCGAACCTAAGCGAAACGTTCGAGCAACGTGTTCTCGCCGGCAAGCTTTTTCGGAACGACTACTTTCTCACACTCATGGTATATCCTCGCACTGCTCTCGGCAAAGTGGGAAGTAGGTTCACCAGGCTGTATGGGAAGAACGCTGGCGATCTTGCACATCAGATCCGGCATCTGGAGGACCTTTGGAATGTTGTCGCTGGCGCGCTTGATGCCTATGGTCTCCGCCGCCTTGGTATCCGAGAAAAAAACGAGGTGCTTTTCACGGAGATTGGTGAGGCCCTCCGGCTGATAATGACTTGTCGCTTTTCAGCGGTCCCCGTCGTTAGCGGTTCGCTTGGCGCCTCCATCTATACTGATCGAGTCATTTGCGGCAAACGTGCCTTAGAGATTCGAACGCCGAAAGATCACTACGTCGGATCAATTTTCTCATTCCGTGAATATCCCGCGAAGACGCGGCCTGGTATGCTCAACACGCTACTGTCCTCAAATTTTCCGCTGGTTTTGAGCCAGAGTTTCTCTTTTCTCACTCGCGCGCAGGCTCACGCCAAGCTCAGTCTTAAGTCAAACCAAATGACCAGCTCCGGTGACAAAGCAGTCACCCAGATTGGCGAACTCGCGCAAGCAGAGGACTCATTGGCAAGTAGCGAATTCGTGATGGGTTCGCATCATCTCAGTCTTTGCGTCTATGCCGACCATCTCCATACTCTTGCTGACCATGGGGCGAGCGCCCGAACAAGCCTGGCGGATGTAGGAGCGGTTATTGTCCAGGAGAGCATTGGAATAGAGGCTGCGTACTGGTCTCAGCTTCCAGGAAACAGCAGATGGCGTACGCGTCCTGGGGCTATCACCTCGCGCAACTTCGCAGGACTGGTCTCCTTCGAAAATTTCCCAGGCGGGAGGACTTCAGGCCATTGGGGTGGTGCCGTTGCACGCTTCCGGACGAACGGCGGGACTCCCTTCGACTATATTCCGCATGAGAACGACGTTGGCATGACGGCAATATTCGGGCCTATCGGTCGAGGAAAAACGACACTTATGACCTTTATCCTGGCGATGCTCGAGCAGAGCATAGCCAATCGCAGTGGCACGCTCGTCTTCTTCGATAAGGATCGTGGCGGTGAACTGCTGGTGCGCGCTACCGGAGGGACTTATCTCACGCTGCCTAGAGGTGTGCCAAGCGGCCTTGCACCTTTGCGCGGCCTGGAGAATACAGCATCGGCGCGCGATTTCCTCCGCGAGTGGATCGTGGCGCTGATTGAGAGCGACGGCAGGGGCGGAATTTCACCGGAAGAAAATCGCCGGTTAGAGCGCGGTATCCAACGGCAGTTATCGTTTGAGCCGAACATGCGGTCGCTTGTGGGCCTACGAGAATTCTTGTTGCACGGGCCGTCTGAAGGTGCAGGAGCCAGATTGCAGCGGTGGTGCCGGGGGAATGCGCTTGGCTGGGCGTTTGACGGCGAGTCTGATGAAGTGAAGCTAGATCCTTCGATTACGGGCTTCGATATGACTCACCTCCTTGAATATGAGGAGGTATGCGCGCCAGCCGCGGCATACCTTTTGCATCGAATAGGCGCCATGGTTGATGGCCGGCGGTTCGTTATGAGCTGCGACGAGTTTCGCGCCTACCTGCTGAACTCGAAATTCGCAGCAGTCGTCGACAAGTTCCTGCTGACTGTTCGTAAGAATAACGGAATGCTAATTCTCGCGACACAGCAACCTGAGCACGTGCTTGATTCCCCGTTGGGCGCCAGCCTCGTCGCACAGTGCATGACAAAGATCTTCTATCCATCACCCACGGCCGACCGGTCCGCCTATATAGACGGGTTGAAGTGCACAGAGCGAGAATTTCAAGCTATCCGCGAGGACATGGCAGTCGGCAGTCGCAAGTTCCTGCTTAAGCGCGAGAGCGGAAGTGTCGTTTGCGAATTTGATCTTCGCGACATGCCCGAATACGTTGCTGTGCTGTCCGGGCGGGCCAATACGGTGCGTTTGGCGGAACAGTTGCGCGAGACCTATGGAGGGGATCCCTCTGCCTGGCTCGAAAAATTCATGACGCGCTACCATGAAGCACAGGATTGATCTGGAGATCGAAGTCATGAAAACCACGAAGCTTGCAATAAACGCACTATTCATATGCCTGCTTCTGTCGGGGACCGCCAGAGCACAGTTTGTTGTCAGTGATCCTCCGACGGAGGCCGAAACGCTGACAACGGCCATCAATACCGCGGCGAACCTCGAACAGTTGATCACGATGGTGACAATGTTGACATCGTCGTTTGGCGTCACCGGCCTGTTGTCCGCGCTCGATCAGAAGAACCAATATCCTTCTCCCAATCAACTCGACAGGGAAATGTTTTCGCCCCAGATGCCCGCTTCGACAACGGCGCGTGCGATCACCTTGGATGCCGACCGGGCAGTCGTGGGTAACGACGCTGAAGGAAGTCTCCTGCGCGAACAGATTGCGGGCGCTGCAAATGCTGCCGGTGTCGCTGCTGATAATTTGGATGCAATGGACAAGCGCCTTACGGCAAATTCTGAGACAGCGACCCAGCTCTCCCGTTCACGCAACATTATGCAGGCAACTGTCACCAACGGGTTGCTTCTCAAACAGATCCACGATGCAATTATCCAAAACATTCAGGCAACCAGCCTGTTGACGATGACCACAGCACAGGCGGGCCTGCACGAAGCTGAAGAGGCGGTGGCCCAACGAAAGGAACACCAGGCAACTGCGCTCATGTTTGGCGCGGCTTCGCTTCATTGAGCCCCTTGCTCCTCGTCCAGAAGCAGAGCCGACCTTTCCTACAGAAATCTAAGGCTGAATCCAGGTAAGGGCAAATGAATTTTAGCATTCCAGCGCCTTTCACGGCGATACACACGATTTTCGATCTCGCCTTTACAGTCGGACTGGACACTTTGCTTGGGGATATTCAACGGGCAGTGAGCGCACCTCTCGTGGCTTGCGTGACACTGTGGATCATAGTCCAGGGCATCCTTGTAATGCGTGGAGAGATGGAGGCACGCAGCGGCATTACTCGGGTTATCATGGTATCGATCGTCGGTGCCCTTGTCGTTGGGCAAGCAGACTATCATGATTACATCGCCTCGGTTTTCGAGGATACGATTCCAAACTTCATTCGGCGGTTCAGTGTCAGTGGTCTTCCTTTGGAGACCATCCCCGCCCAACTCGACACGATGTTCTCGCTAACACAGGTAGCCTTCCAGAAGATTGCTTCTGAGATCGGGCCGATGAACGACCAAGATATCCTCGCCTTTCAAGGCGCACAATGGATCTTCTACGGAACGCTTTGGACGGCGTTTGGAATTTACGATGCAGTCGGAATTCTCACCAAGGTGCTGCTGGCGATCGGCCCATTGTTCCTGGTGGGCTATCTCTTCGATCGCACCAGAGATATGGCAGCGAAATGGATCGGCCAACTTGTCACCTACGGGATACTTCTTCTTCTACTGAACATAGTGGCGACTATTGTGATTCTGACGGAAGCGACCGCGCTCGCAGTAATGTTGGGAGTGGTCACTTCTGCCGGCACGACCGCCGCCAAGATAATCGGCCTTTACGAGATCGATATGTTCTTCCTGACGGGAGATGCTCTGATCGTCGCACTTCCGGCAATCGCTGGAAATATTGGAGGTAGCTACTGGAGCGGTGCGACGCAAGCTGCAGGTAGCCTAAATCGCCATTTCGCCCGGGTAGTCCGCCGTTAGCTTAAGCCCCATGAATGGAGGAATCCTATGAGATATTGTCTGCTCTTTCTGATCCTCGGCCTGGCGTCTTGTCAATCACATGACCAGTTGGCGAGCCCCAAGGGGCCCATATTCCCGCTGAACGTCGGGCGATGGCAGCCTGCTCAGCCGGACCTTCAGCCTGGAAACGCGGGAGGAGCAAATGAAGGACCCTGAACATGCCCTGCTGGTAGAGCGGGAAGCATTGGCGGACCACTATAAGCAAGTACAAGCGTTTCAATCTGCGCGTGCCAAATCAGCTCGGCGAATTTCCAGAGCCTTGGGCGCTATGGCAATTGTCGCGGTCGTGGGAAATGTGGCGCAGGCTTTCGCTATCGCCACGATGGTCCCACTGAACAAACTTGTGCCAGTCTATCTGTGGGTACGCCCTGACGGTACGATTGACAGTGAAGTGTCTATTTCGCGCTTGCCTGCAACGCAGGAGCAAGCAGTTATTAATGCATCTTTGTGGGAGTATGTCCGTCTGCGCGAAGGCTATACGGCGGATACAGCCCAATATGCCTATGATCTGGTCTCGGACTTCAGTGCTCCAACTGTGCGCCAAGATTATCAGCAATTCTTCAACTATCCCAATCCAAGCTCGCCCCAAACCATAATCGGCAAGCGCGGAAAGCTGGAAGTCGACCATATCGGCTCAAATGAGATCATGCCGGGTGTGCAGCAGATCCGTTACAAACGCGCCCTCCTCATAGACGGGCAGACTCCCATAGTAACCACCTGGACCGCAACAGTCCGCTATGAAAAACTGACGAACTTGCCAAGCCGACTGAGGCTGACCAATCCAGGCGGTTTAATTGTCACCTCCTATCAAACCTCGGAAGATACGGTTTCGAACGCGACGCGGAGCCAGCAATGACCAAGCTTCTGTTTTTGGCACTGGCCTGTGTGCTTTTTGTTACGAGCGGGGCGAAGGCGGAAGACACGCCAGCGGTCGGCACCCAAGATCCACGAATGCGCTATCTCGCCTACAACCCTGATCAGGTTGTGCACCTTTCAACCGCTGTTGGGGCCACCGTGGTCGTAACATTCGGTGCCAACGAGACCGTGACAGCCGTCGCCGTTTCCAACAGCAAGGACCTCGCGGCTCTGCCCCGCGGCAATTATCTGTTCTTCAAGGCAAGCAAGGTCCTCCAGCCACAGCCCGTCATAGTGCTGACTGCAAGCGACGCAGGAATGCGGCGCTATGTTTTCAGCCTCACGACAAAGACGATGTCTCGTCTCGATAAAGAGACGCCCGATCTCTACTACAGCGTGCAATTCACTTATCCCGCCGATGCTGCCGCTGCTCGCCGAAAAGAGACAGAACAGAGAGAGCTGGCGGGCAGGCTAAGAGCGCAAACACAATACCAGCATCGAGCACAGGACTTGTTGGATCAGCCGACAGCAACCGGCGTCCCGGGTGCAAAAAATTGGAACTATGTTGCCCAAGGAAACCGTTCGCTGGGGCCGCTCGAGGTCTTCGACAACGGATCTACCACGACATTCCGCTTTCCCGGAAACGTGCGTGTACCTTCGATCTACGTCGTCAATCCAGATGGGAAGGAAGCCACTGCCAACTACTCAGTTAAAGGAGACTACGTGGAGGTCGCCTCGGTCGCCCGGGAGTGGCGTCTGCGGGACGGTCATACCGTGCTGTGCATCTGGAATAAAGCATATGACGCCATCGGACGAAAGACTGGGACTGGTACGGTCAGACCCGATGTAATGCGCGTGCTGAAGGGGGCGAGGCGATGAATGAAGTCAACTCTCAACCTGGAGCAGCTATAGATGCATCGGCATCTCTGGTCTCCGATCCTCATCGCCGACGTCTTTCGGGATCGCAGAAGCTTGTTGTTGCCGGTCTGGTTCTCGTACTGTCGTTGGGTCTGATTTGGCTTGGTGCGCGTCCAAAGAAAAAGACCGAGCCCTCTCCCCCAGACACAATGATCGACGCCAACACCAAGCCTTTTCGGCCGGCGCCGATTGACATCCCCTCAAACCCTACGGCTTCCCAGCCAACCACTGAGGCAACCTCTCCGCCCGATCAACATCAGCGAGAACACAACGAAGTGCGGCCGGAAGAAACACCAATCTTTGCCTATAGCGGAAGTGATCAGAGTGACAAACCTACGCGGAACGCCGATATTCACAGCGACGGGGAGGATAATAGGAAATCCAGCTCATTACCGGAGTCTGAGGCGTCTGCTGAAAACGATCTTTCAATCCGCATGAACCCCACCGTGTTGGAACCCAGCCGTGCTGCGCTTTTGCCGCACCCCGATTTCACAGTTACGCAAGGGACGATCATTCCCTGCATACTGCAAACAGCCATTGATACAAACCTGGCAGGCTATGTAAAATGTGTGCTGCCCGGGGACATACGCGGAGCAACCGGCAATGTTGTGCTCCTGGATCGCGGCACGACCGTGGTGGGCGAAATCCAGCATGGGCTGCAACAGGGAGATGCCCGTGTTTTTGTTCTCTGGAATCGCGCCGAGACGCCGGCTCACGCCGTCGTTTCTCTTTTTTCTCCGGGTGCTGACGAACTTGGCCGATCCGGACTGCCAGGCACGGTCGACAACCACTTCTGGAAGCGTTTCGGTGGGGCTATGCTCCTGAGCGTCGTCCAGGGCGCCGTGCAAGCGGCAAGTCATTACGCTGGCAGTTCGGATGGCGGGACCAGCTTCAACAGTTTTCAAAATAACGGTGAACAAGCGGCCGACACAGCCCTGAGGGCGACCATAAACATTCCCCCAACCTTGAAGAAGAATCAGGGTGATACCGTCTCCATCTTCGTAGCACGGGACCTGGATTTCTCAGACATCTACCAGCTTCACATAACTGGTGGATTGGCGAAGAGTTGGCATCGGCGTTAATTCTCAGATAGCCAAAGCATCGGAGATGCACACATGGCAGTAAATCCGCAATTGCGCTTCCTTCTCAATCCCGTCTTGAAATGGCTCGATGATCCGAAGACTGAAGAAGTGGCGATAAATCGGCCTGGGGAAGCATTTGTACGCCAGGCAGGGGTTTTCACTAAGTTCTCTTTACCCCTCTCTTATGATGATCTCGAAGATATCGCCATTTTAGCGGGCGCATCGCGCAAACAAGATGTCGGCCCGCGCAATCCTCTTTGCGCCGCTGAACTCCCCGGCGGCGAACGAATACAAATTTGTTTGCCGCCAACGGTCCCATCGGACACGGTGAGCTTGACGATTCGACGGCCAAGCATTCGCGTTTCGGGACTGGGCGAAGTCTCGTCTCGTTACGATGCTCGCCAGTGGAACAAGTGGCGGATGCGGAAAACGTGCCAAGATCGACAAGACGAAGATATTCTTCGACACTACGACAGCGGCGATCTGGAATCATTCTTGCGTGCATGCGTCGTCGGTAAGTTGACAATGTTGCTTTGCGGTCCCACTGGAAGTGGCAAGACAACAATGAGCAAGACCTTGATCAGTGCTATTCCGCCGCAAGAAAGGCTGATCACCATTGAAGATACGCTCGAACTCGTCATTCCCCATGAGAATCATGTCAGGCTGCTCTACTCCAAGAATGGGGTCGGACTGGGTGCTGTGACTGCGGAACAACTGCTCCAGGCAAGTCTTCGGATGCGGCCTGATCGAATACTGCTGGGTGAGATGCGTGACGATGCCGCGTGGGCCTACCTGAGTGAAGTCGTCTCAGGACATCCCGGGTCGATTTCAACCATACATGGGGCAAATCCCGTCCAAGGCTTCAAAAAGCTGTTTTCGCTGGTGAAGAGCAGCGCCCAGGGGGCCAGCTTGGAAGATCGCACGCTAATCGACATGCTCGCAACGGCAATTGATGTCATCGTCCCGTTCCGCGCCTACTGCGATGTCTACGAAGTTGGCGAAATATGGCTCGCGGCCGATGCCCGCCGGCGCGGCGAAACGATAGGAGATCTTCTAAACCAGCACTAGATATCCATGCCAAAATCCTGGCTCCGCCTTTTGCAGCGTCAAGTCGGAGCAACCTTTGTCATCAAACTGAAACAAGCCGTTAGCATTGTCATGCGCGGTTTAGCCGAAAATTTGCCGAAGTATCCGTATAGCGAGAGAAAATTGACGAGCGGTACGATGCGTACAGCCTTTGCTTGTCTAGATACTGTGAGTTCCACAGAATCGGGAATTGAAAGGTAAACTGTTGAAACACGTTCTTGTCATCGATGACGATGCCGCCATGCGCCATCTTATCACTGAGTGTCTTACGGTCCACGCGTTGAAGGTCACTGCCGTATCAGACAGTCAACAATTCAACCGCGTAATGTCGTCTGAGACGGTCGACGTGGTCGTCGTCGATCTCAATTTAGGGCGTGAAGACGGACTTGAGATCGTCCGCAGTCTGGCCACAAAATCCGATGTTCCGATTATAATCATCAGCGGCGATCGCCTTGAGGAGGCAGACAAAGTTGTTGCGCTCGAACTGGGGGCAACCGATTTTATCGCAAAACCTTTTGGAACACGCGAGTTCCTGGCGCGCCTCCGTGTTGCGTTGCGCGTGCGACCCAATGTGGTGCGAACCAAAGACCGGCGCTTGTTTTGTTTCGCTGACTGGACACTTAGTCTCAGGCAACGCCGTTTGATGTCCACACAGGGTAGCGAGGTGAAACTTACCGCAGGGGAGTTCAATCTTCTCGTCGCTTTCCTTGAAAAGCCAGGTGATGTCCTGTCCCGTGAGCAGCTTCTCATCGCGTGTCGCGTGCGTGAGGAGGAAGTATATGACAGGAGCATTGATGTTCTCATATTGAGGCTGCGCCGGAAACTTGAGCGGGATTCGACAAACCCAAAGTTGATCAAAACAGCGCGGGGTGCCGGCTATTTTTTTGACGCGGATGTGAATATCTCTTACGGCGGGGTAATCGCCGCCTGACGGACCCGAATTTTCGCGTTATCGTAGTGTGTCACAATTCGCTTGGTTGATCCGACTGCCAGGGACAAACTTTCCTGGCCACACCTGCAAACGATCCGCCTTCGGGCGGCCTGTCGCGTCATTCTTAAGAGGTCAACGGCGGGTCTTTTCGCCAGCAAAGAAGGATGCCAGCGCCGCAGTGGCGAGCTTCTGTCCGAAGGCCCGCGCGGTCTCTAGTCCCACGGGATCAAAATGACTGCGAGCGACTTGGAGCAGCGACACCGGGAACATACGGGAGGTCTGAACAAGGATGGACTTTTCAGGGGTGATATCACGGACCGGATAGCTTTTCGGCGCGGCACGAAACGATCCATCGGCCAGCATTATCTCGAAATCGCTGAGCGCTCGGCGCAAGATCATTTGCAGCGATTTGCAAGGGCTGTATTGACGGATAAGGTTGTCATAAACCGCCGATACATCTGGCGCAGGCGGACGGGCCGAAAGAAACACTTGTACCTTCTCGGAACCTGCAGGCGCGCTAAGGGCATCGACCGTAGGCGTTGGATGCTGATCGGGATGATCATGTCTGGTTGCGGCTGGCCGACTTTGACGCGGCGCCAGATCGATATCGGTGGAAAACTGCGAAACGGCCAAGTTGGGGGCTGCTATCGGCAGGAGAGGCCGTACTGTCTCGGTTCGAGCAACAGCAAGCTGCCTAGCCTTCTCTACCGACAAAACGGGTTTGCGAATTCCCATTTTCAGGTCTCCAAGGCATCGCCGATCAAGTGTGAAAGGACGACGAGTTCATCCATTGCGATCCTGAGGTTCCGCTCGATGAGGCGCATCGTTGGATCGGTTTTCGTATTCAGCAGCGTTAGATGCAACATGCCCCGTTCTTTCATCGCCGCGAATGCATCTCTCTCGTGCATGGGCGACTGAACGACGGGGAGGTTCTCTAGCATGTCTGACATTGCCCGTTGCGAGGCGGTGAGGCGGCCGACCGGCATGCGCTGGCGTAACACGGCCGTTGGAATCGTCAGGTTCTCGCTCAACAAGAGCTCGATCACATAGCGATAAGTTGAAAGTGCTTCATCAACATCAAGCGGCGTTAACATAGTCGGGATCAAAAGCATGTCTGAGCTAGCGATAATCGTATTGTTGAGTTCGCTCGAACCACCATGTGTATCCGCTAGCGCATAGTCGAAACCCTGGCGCTCGGCCTCCTCATATCCCGCTTCGAGAAGCGACATTTCCTCTGCGCTATAAACTTCACAGAGAGGATCCCAAGTGTTGCTTCGTATAGCATTTTCCTTCCATCGCCTGAGTGGTCGGTTCTCGTCCGCGTCCAATAGAGCCACTCGTCGACCGCTGTTTGCAAAGGCGGCACAGAGACCCATAAGCGCAGTCGTTTTGCCAGCGCCTCCCTTGAATGAGCAAAATGTAAGTAGTTTCATGTGATTCCTGCCGTATCGCGGGTGATGACAAATTGTATTTCTGTTGGTTCATGTATTCGCACGAATAGCATGAAAGGTATGCTGGTTCACGCGATTTTATATTTCAGATTCGTTTCATATAAATTGCAGATGTAACGATAGACTATGCAGTATTCCTCTTTTATTCTTGATTGCGATCGTTTTGAGCACTAGTTATTGACTTTGCCAACGCGGTGGTTCCGCGAAAAAACTAGATCTTTCCATCCTTCAGTGGAGGAAGCTATGTCGCAAAACAGCACGCCCACCTCGAATGGCGTCGCCACCGCCTCGTATGAAAGTGTGAAGATTGAGAGCTTCAAAGTCGTGAGCGCGCGTTTGCGATTGGCCGAGTACGAGAGTTTTTCCAGCCAGGCACGGTTGCTCGGGCTCTCCGACAGTATGGCCATACGAGTCGCGGTACGCCGCATTGGCGGCTTCCTCGAAATTGAAGCCGAGACCCGTCAGAAAATGGAGGCAATACTTCATTCAATAGGAACGCTTTCAAACAATATCTCGGCGCTGCTTTCCGCCTATGCCGAACGTCCGGAAATGGATTTGGAGGCTCTGCGAGATGAACGCATCGCTTTCGGTATGGCTTTCGCTGATCTCGATGGCTTGCTCCGTTCCATCTTATCCGTATCACGACGACGGATAGATGGGTGCTCAATGCTTAAAGATGCTCCGCAGCATTGATGTTGCGCCTGCTTAGGAGGGTGCGGGATGGCCGATCCAGCTCAGGTTGTCATTCGAATTGTGCCTAGGGGCGGAACTAAAACCATTCAGCAGGTTATTAATCAGTGGGAATATCTCTCCAGGAAGGGCAAGTTGGAGCTCCGGCTCTCAGCCCGGCACCTCGATATTCCGCTACCGCCTGATCAAATTACCAGGTTTGCTCGGAGCTGGGTTCTGGAGACCGGAAATTATGACGAGAGCCTGCCGGACGAGCAAAGGCAACAGGACTTAACCACGCACATTATCGTAAGCTTCCCCCCAGGTACGGATCCTACGTCGGCTCATGCAGCAAGCCGCGAATGGGCGGCCGACATGTTTGGGTCAGGCAATGGTGGCGGCCGCTACAACTATCTTACAAGCTTTCATACAGATCGCGATCATCCGCATCTGCATGTCGTGGTCAACCGACGGGAGCTTTTTGGGCGGGAATGGCTGAAAATATCCCGACGCCACCCCCACCTCAATTACGACGCATTGCGTGTCAGGATGGCAGAGATATCGCTTCGCCACGGCATTGTTCTTGACGCAACCTCGCGAGCAGAACGTGGCATTACCGAGCGGCCAATCACGTATGCAGAATATCGCCGTATCGAGCGCGAACAGGCCGAACAAGATCGTTTCGAGGATTTTGATGTCGAATCGTGGTCGCCGGGAGGAACTCACCGGGAACTGAAACGATCTTTCGATTCTTCGCACGGTGAGCCACTCCCAAATATGCCAGAAGGCTCGGCACGAAACGGGCGTCTGCAGTCGGCGTCTGGCTACGATGCTCAACCGCGCAGCTCTGAAGCCGATGGGCGCGATCACAATTTGAAGAACGGCTCTCCCAGTGTCGCCGGAGACACCGGGCGGAACCTTGAGGGGCGTTCTGGTCCTCGCCGCCTGGCAATAGAACCCGTCACGCGCACAACAAGCAAACGTGACGATCGGCAACGGCTTCATCCAAAACGGTCTCGCCGTGACGAGGAAGAGCAGAGCGGCGCAAAGCGCATTAGGGTGAACAATCTTGAGGCGGGGAGGGCCCACACCGGCGTAGGGGAGGACCGGGACGATCCGGATACATCGCCGATAGAGCCTGTTGAATCAACTCCTCTGCGGGCCCCTGGACAGACCAACAGCGCAGCAGACCTGTTGCCGCCTCCAGCCGATCGGCCGCGGCAGGGAGAACCAAATTCTAAGCGTCCACGCGATGATGACGCCGAACCGAGCGTTCGCAAGCGTGCAAGAGATGGGCGCAGCCAGGATGGATGAGACATCGAAGGTGGAAAGGAACTAAATTATGGCAGACGAAGAGTTCCGTCGAGACTTCAGCAGCTCCGCTCCCGTGACTTCGAATAGCCCAGGAGCCAGAACTGTACCAGTCCCGCTCACACCACGATCGACCGCTGTCCGACAAGACGGCACGGACCCCATGACAACAACTGGTTTCTCACGATCACCAATTTCTGGCGGCCTACCCGACCTTCCGGGTACTTCAACCGCAAATCAGGGGCCAGCAGCCCATGTCCGGAATACCCATGCCGGAATCCCACTGAGATCAACCGAGGCTCCCGCGGGCGGACCTGCAGATTTACCGATGAGCGAACGGTATCTTCGTGCGACAAGGCAATACTTGCGTGAGACTGAACAGGAATACGCCGCCGAAGGCCGCCGCGAAGCGACTCCATCGTCACGTTTTCGCAAAGGAGGAACAAAGCGATCACGCGAAGATGAGCAGTCTGGTGACGATAGTGAATCCGTTGCGAAGCAGCGCGCCCCCTCAGAAAACGAGATCAATATGATTGCAAGACCTCTGACTGTGGAGGAAGGCGCGACTACGGCGCCCAGGTCGCAAGGGTCGCACGCGTCTGTGATGGGGCTGGATGATCTCGAGGAGATTGAAGAGAGTTATTCGGAACCTCAACATGAAATTTCGACGCTTCCTGTTGACACAACCACGTTGGTTTCAAGTCTGGACACCGTCATTGCAGGAGAGGGGCAACCTGAAGAAACATTCGACGCTGCGCCATACGCGATCGAAGACGACAGGGATAATGAGGGGGCGGCTAACAGCGTTCCGTCGACTCCACAACTTTCCTCATGGCCGGGGTTAGATGACCTTCATGAGTTTGACGATAGTGCTTCGCCTTATGGACACAGTACTCAGAGTTTTCCTGCTAACATAGCCGCTGGGGATTCAAGCACTGACGCAGGGTCCCCCAGCATTGCAAGCACCCAAATCCTCGAAGACGTTAACACTGACGATTCCGACGAGCGGAACGAGCTCGATGGCCAAACAGTTTCAGGATCGATCCATGAAAGTTCGGTTCAAGCTGTGAGGCCGCGGCAAGAGCGCTTCGATGACTTCCCCGATTTGACCGACGAGGAACTGGCTAGAATCGACGCACTATCTGAAACTCGCACCACTTCGAAGGGGAATTCTGCATCCGATATTCATGCGGTCATGCCGGATAATGTTCTCTCGCGAGTGGATTTTGCTGTGGGTGCCGACGAGCTGCGTGCAATCCCTGCGGTCCATCGGGAGGGTTCTCGGCTCGAGTTGAACCCACCAGAAGGAAAGTTCGATGACTTCCCCGATTTGACCGATGAGGAACTGGCGAGAATCGACGCACTATCTGAACCTCGCACCACTTCGAAACGGGATGTTGCACCCAATATTCATCCGGTCATGCCGGATAATGTTCTCTCGCGAGTGGATTTTGCTGCGGGTGCCGACGAGCTGCGTGCAAGCCCTGCGGTCCATCGGGAGGGTTCTCGGCTTGAATTTAGCCCACCAGAAGCAAAATCCGATGACTTCCCCGATTTGACCGACGAGGAACTGGCTAGAATCGACGCACTATCTGAAACGCATTCCAAGAGACCTCGCTCCGCGCGGGATGTTACAGGCGATTTCCATGGGGTCAGCTTGAATGAGGCTTTCGAGAAAGTGGGTTCGCCCACTATTGCCCCGGAAACGAGCATCGAACGCGCGCCTGGATCATCACAAGCGATCCGCAAGGACCTTCCTGGCTTGAGCACCGTAGAGCCCTCGCATATCAGCGAAGCATCGCGTGTTAACATAGCTTTTGAAAAGGGGAAACAAAAGGTCGCGTTAGGAGATGAGGTTCGGCCAGACCTCAGCACGTCCCAAGCTTACCAGCCGCGGCACCCGTCAACCCATACGATTTTTGATGCTGAACATATTGGTGATAACCTGCTGATCGGGAACGAGCCAGTTCCCCCGTGGCCCCATCCGTGGGAGCATGTCGTGCTCTTTGAGACATGCCGACAAATATTTGAAAGAAAAGGGAAGTGGCCCATTGCGGAGGACTTGGACAACAGTGTGATCCTGGTCAAAAAAGTGGATGGCGCACAAACATCTTATATGCCCCGAAATCAGCTTCTTTTGCATCTCGGTCCCCAAAAGTATCTCGAACGAATGAAGGCGCTCGGTCTTTCCGAGAACACTTTCAGCAGGCTGAAGACCGATAGGCAATATCACTATAATACACCTGCTGGACCACGAGTCAGCGATCATGACTATGAGTTCCCGCTACAGGCAGGTGTGCACAATCCGGAGGTGATGGTTCAGCATCGTGGTGGAACCTTCTTTGCGTTTTGGCCAAAGCTCCTCAGGCTGGAAAAACTTGCCACTGTGACGAACACGTATGGCACGGAGAATGTTTGGCTCAAATCACCAGACAACGCTTACATGACGCCGGCGACGTATAATTCCAGAGCGGCGGATGGCGCCGAAGACCTTTTTGCCAAGTTCATACATCCCGCTCATGTCTTCGACCACGCCGATAACCCTGAAACTTCAAGCGTAAAAAATGTCCGCGACATCATGCCCGGCGCAAATCGCGCGCAACCTACCGATCGCACCGGGGCGCAATCCGTGGGTCGCAGCGGACACAGCCGCGACGCGCCGCTTGATACGAGGGAATCCCGTATGCGTGAAGACTATGGGCGGTAGTTTCAGCTATCCGCACAACAAGTTGCCCTTTCCGATAGGGGATCGAAGCGTGGTCACGTGATGAATTCAGGCAAGTACACGCCAATACGCCTAGCTATAAGCATAGTATGTTCACTGGTCGCTGGGTTTTGCGCGGCAAGTCTCTATGCAACATTCCGCCATGGCTTTACTGGCGAAGCGATGATGACGTTCAGCGTTTTCGCGTTCTTGTACGAGGCACCACCTTATTTGGGATACGCAAGCCCCATCTTCTATCACGGATTGGCGATTATATTTGCCACCTCCGCGTTCATACTGCTGTGCCAACTATTCCTATCGATGCGCGATCCCGAGCATCACGGAACTGCTCGCTGGGCCGGGGTTGGCGAAATGCGATACGCCGGCTACCTCCAGCGATACAGTTGCATCAAGGGCCCCATCTTCGGAAAGATATGTGGGCCGCGCTGGTTCGGAAGCTATCTAACCAATGGAGACCAACCTCACAGCCTTATTGTCGCGCCAACCCGCGCCGGTAAGGGCGTTGGCGTCGTTATTCCGACATTGCTAACCTTTCAGGGCTCGGTGATTGCTTTGGATGTGAAGGGTGAGCTTTTTGAACTCACGTCGCGAGCGCGTAAATCGAGCGGCGACGCGGTTTTCAAGTTCTCACCGTTAGATCCAGAGCGGCGAACGCACTGCTACAATCCTGTACTGGATATCGCCGCGTTGCCACCCGAGCGGCGCTTTACCGAAACGCGCCGCCTCGCCGCCAATCTTATCACAGCCAAGGGCAAGGGAGCAGAAGGTTTCATTGACGGCGCAAGGGATCTTTTCGTTGCAGGCATCCTGAGCTGCATTGAGCGCGGCACACCCACAATCGGTTCCGTTTACGACCTATTTGCTCAGCCGGGCGAGAAATACAAGCTTTTTGCTAAACTCGCGGAGGAAACCCAAAACAAAGAGGCTCAGCGCATATTCGACAACATGGCAGGAAATGACACCAAAATTCTGACATCCTATACATCGGTGCTCGGCGACGGCGGGCTCAATCTTTGGGCCGATCCGCTGGTCAAAGCAGCGACAAGTCAATCCGATTTTTCCGTTTACGACCTACGTCGGAAGAGGACCTGCATTTATCTTTGTGTCAGCCCAAATGATCTTGAGGTCGTAGCGCCGTTGATGCGCCTCCTCTTTCAGCAGGTTGTGTCAATCCTTCAGCGAACGCTGCCTGTTAAGGATGAACGGCATGAGGTCCTGTTTCTCCTCGACGAGTTCAAGCATTTGGGCAAGCTGGAAGCGGTGGAAACGGCAATCACCACGATTGCCGGTTATAAGGGCCGCTTCATGTTTATTATACAGAGTCTGTCGGCCTTGACCGGAACTTATGATGAGGCCGGCAAGCAAAATTTCCTCAGCAATACGGGCGTGCAGGTATTCATGGCTACGGCTGACGACGAGACACCAACCTACATTTCTAAAGCTATCGGCGAATACACGTTCCAGGCTCGCTCAACGTCATACAGCCAAGCTCGCATGTTTGATCATAACATCCAGATCTCCGATCAGGGTGCTCCTCTTTTGCGACCCGAACAAGTCCGCCTGCTCGACGACAACTACGAAATAGTCCTTATCAAGGGCCAGCCTCCTCTCAAACTCCGGAAGGTGCGATATTATTCCGATTTCATGTTGAAGCGGATTTTCGAAAGCCAAGCGGGTTCCCTTCCCGAGCCCGCATCTTTGATGCTCCCGGAAGACACGAATCTCTTTGGCGACAATCTCAGTCAACGAGCAACTGGCACCACTATGCTAGAGGCGGTGCAGATCGAACCGACAGACTATGGAGAAGCCGATACTTCCCTGAGTAAAACCATGGTTGATGGAGAGGATAGTGTCGCAATTGGGATGGAGGTTTACCCTGGGTCAAACGAAGTTGGTGACATTGGCGAGTGCAGCGGTTCCGCCGCCGCCGAACCTGTGTCCGAGATGCCTCCGGAAATAGCTCCAGCACTATTGGCGCAACGCGAGCTCCTCGAGCAGATCATTTCGCTCCAGCGACGCGGTGAAATTGCGCCTGACACTTGAAATGCGTTGTGACGACATTTCCGATCGAGCCTTGTGAGCGCCGTTAGATGCCAGTTCGTGAATTCATGACCAACGAAGTTTGCAGATTGATGAAACATCGCCATGAACCCGCCGGGAAATTCAAAAATTGGGCTCACCGCGTCGGCTAGATCCTCGCCCGACGTTCACTCCGGAGTTAACCCTGTCCTTCGTCCCAAGGAGTTCAGGAACCGTTGTGCTGGCTCCTCATCTGGCAGTCAAACGGATCGCTGGGAAGAATCATCTGCATCTTTCTTTTACGATGGAATGAGACTGGGCGCTGCAGAGCGGTCGGCATACGAGGCCTGGAATGAAACGGGCCGACCGACGTGGAAAGACCTCGTGCTGAGTGCCCGTCTTAATGATATCGACAGTTCCGCTTGGAATTTCGATGGCAGACAAACGACCTCGTCGGTTTTTGTCTATGAGGGTGTTCCTCTGGGGGAAGGAGAACGACGTGTCTACGAGGAATGGCCGGAGCCCGGACAGCCGGGGTGGCAAGAGCTCGTTGTGAACGCTCGCATTGCAGAACTACACCCGTCTGCTTCAGTTTCGCATGAGCGCGATCCCCCTGAAAGAAGCACGGAGTTCCGGTCCGATGCGCCCAAGCGCAAGCGGAAAGGCTCAATAGACCAAGACGAGAGTGTCCCTGCATCATTTTACTATGATGGGATGAGGCTCAGCTCACCCGAGCGCGAAGTATATGACAACTGGAGCAAACCGGAACCACCTTCGTGGAGAGACCTGATAATAGACGCGCGTCTTGATGCTATTGACAGGTCCGCCTGGTTCCATGAATCGGGAGGCGCTTCGGTCTTTGAGTACGAAGGGATCCCGCTGGGTGAGGGGGAACGCCTGGCATATGAAAGGTGGCTGGAGCCCGCGCAGCCCGGATGGGAAGATCTCGTCGTGAACGCACGCGTTGCTGAATTAAACCAGTCTGATCGGACCTCGTGTGAGAACGAAAGTCTTGAAGCAGGAAAGGAACTTCCACCTGACGAATTGGAGGGCATGTTGGGCTCCCCAATTGACGGTGCGCAGGACGCTCGTGCATCCTTTGTGTATGATGGAGTGACACTCGGAGCGCCCGAGCGTGACGTGTACGAGAACTGGGACAAGCCCGAACGACCCTCATGGGAAGATCTAATCCTGGATGCCCGCCTCGCTGCGGTACAGGATTCCTCGATCTCAAGTTTGGCGCCTGGAGAAGAAACCAACTCAGCTTTCTTTTATGACGGGATTGCGCTGGGAAACGCGGAACTCCGGGCATACGCAAGGTGGAGGCAGCCTGCTCAACCGCGGTGGCAGAATTTGGTGGTGAACGCGCGTTTGTTGGAACTTGACCCTTCGGCTTGGATTCGCGATGAACATGACCCATTTGAGGAAGTCGAGGAGCTCAACTCGCCTTCGCGATCGACTTCCCCAAGTGAGGCCAAGCGCACTTTGGGTAAGCTTGATCTCAATCGACCGGCCCACAGATGTGAAAAAACTTCAAAAGAAACGTGTCAGACAGGGCCCGGGACGTGCCTACGGTCGGAGATGCGGAGCGCAGCTCATGTTGAACTTTCTGGACTGAACGCGTGTCGGGAGAACACAATTGCCAGTGGCCATGCTCTCAATGGCGGAGGCAAGATAAAGAGGCTCGGCTTCAAAAGCCACTTGACTGGAAACGGGGCTCTCCAAGGGCTGAATCCCGGTACGAAAGGAACAGCGTCCGACGAAGGCGGACAAGTTGTTCCGCCAGTCCGATCCAGTTGCCCGAGAGGCGATAATATCGGCACATACGGAAGTCGTAGGAACGAACGGGCGCGGCTCGCTACCGAGACTGGACAATTCGAGTCGGAGCACATTTTTGGCTTTAAGGTGGTCCACGAAGTTTTACGCAGAACGAAAGAAGGCCGTCGTCTCGAAAGGCCAATGCCTGCCTATCTTGAATGTAAAGAGCTTCATCGGCAGCATGTTGGAACTGGATGGAGGCGAAGCGGGCTAGTTGGGCGTGGATGGACAGATGATTCCAGTTATCGCTCAGATCAACGAGCAACCTTGTCAGACCCTGTCGCGTCTGCTGAAGGTGCAGCGGCTTCAAACGGATATCAGTTGAATCAACTGGGTTACGCACACCAACTCGCCAAGGATGGCCTGCAAAGCGTATCGTCCGACAGCGTTACTATGCCAATTCGTGTCGCAACAACCAGCTACAATTATACGGTAAGCCGTGATCCCCTGCTGTCACCTCCCAGCAAAGAGCAAGAGCCGCCAGTGCTTCATCTTGGGCCTCGTGGGCAGACAGAAGCTGTACTCGCGCGCGAGACTGCACTGACCGGACAATGGCCAACGCGCGATCGTGAACGTGAAGTCTATGGAGAGTTCCTGGCCCTGTACGATTTCAAGATGAAACTTGAGACCAGCTCGCTCAGTGTACGGCAAAAGAGAAAGGAACTCGTCTCCGCGTTGGACCGAACCGCCAGTTTGATAGGGGCGGCGCCTTTGAAAGCTCAGTCGCAAAGCGCGGAACACTATAATACGGCTGAGTTGCCAGACGAACGGCGGGAGTATGATCCGCGCGAGCGAGGCCGACGAAGCCTCTTTCAGCGCTGACGGTGGTACAGGAATGACCAACCGATATCTGCAGGCCACCGCGTGCCGATCCTCTCCGGAAAATCGCGTCGAAGATATCTGTGCTTGGCCGTTTGCCCTTTTCGCATGAGAACTACCAGATCGCGCAAAGCTGAACGAGGGTTACAGATGAAACGATAAACCCGTTCAACAATTTGGTCCCGGATGGTAGTTTCGACATGTTGTCGATTTCCATCCGGACTCTGAATTATGCTGCAGGAAAGACCTGCTGGCACAGGAATCCGGAGAGATCAACAGGCTGTCACGACTGGCCATCGGACGACTCGCGCCCCGTGTCGCTGAGTTAATCGGCACCGCCACGTAGAGCAACCGTTCACGAATGACCGTGATTGACTGGAGCAGCAATCAACAGGAGCCGGGCTCTGCCCTGCAGGAGAACAAAAATGGCGATAGTCAAACTCAATCCCAGCAATAGCAGCAATTCCTCGTCGCCCGAGACACATCGAGAAATCCAACAGAAAAAGACCGATAATCACGAACCAAGCGGTTTCACACAGTTGGACCTCGACATGATCGAGCTGGAGAATTTTGTTCATCAGTGCCCGCTTCCCAACGAAGACCTGGCTGACTGAAAGGAGTTCGATAATGAATCCGAACAGTGAAGGCAGTGATGAAAACAGCGTCGTAGTGGGCGTGCACAGCATCGAAACTGCCAATGACGGTTCCACCAAGCGGCAGAAGATAGTCAATTCCGACACGACCAACGATTTCGAGATGGTGAGTAGCCAAGAAACCCACGAGTTTGGCGACCACGGCAGCAGCTCCGCTCAGACTGAAAGCCTCGAGTCCCGTCTGCATGAGACGAGCTCCCACCTTACGCAAGCTGACACACACAATGATTTATCCAGCTTGTTTGCAAACATGGCATTGCCGGGTCACGACCGGCGGCCAGATGAGTATATTCTTGTCCGACAAACCGGAGGTGACGCGGTCGCCGGTGTCACTAAAGGTAACCTCGAACATCTACCGACCAAGGCGGAATTTAATGCGAGCTGCCGTCTCTACAGGGACGGAGCAGGCAACTACTTTCCGCCGCCGCTCGCATTTGAAAGGATTGCCGCTCCGCAGGAACTCGATACAAAATCGCGTTTTCAACACAAGCTGGAAGTGTGGAATCGCGCTCATGCCGAGATGGGTATCACGGGTACCAATATTTTTTATCAGACAGATAAAAATATAAAGCTTGATCAAAACTACAGATTGAAGCCAGAAGATCGGTATATACAAACAGAGAAATATGGCCGCAGAGAAGTTCAAAAGCGCTATGAACACGAATTCCAGGCAGGATCGCTGCTCCCTGACATTCTGATCAAGACTCCGCAAAACGATATCCATTTCGTCTACAGGTTCGCAGGTGACAACTATGCGAATAAACCCTTCGATGAATTCCAACGCACCATAAAGGCCCAATATGGCAACGACACCGAGATCAAGCTTAGGTCGAAGTCAGGTATTATGCATGATTCCAAATACTTGGAAGCATGGGAAAAAGGCAGCGCGGATGTACGCTTTGCCGAGTTTGCAGGAGAGAATCGAGCCCACAACAAACAATTGCCGCTCGCGACGGTCAATATGGGACGGCAGCCAGACGGGAGCGGCGGGATGACTCGCGATCGCTTGGTTAGTGTTGGTTTCCTGATGCACAACGCACCCAATTCCCCCTGGGCGCTAGCGTTGAAAAAGGGAGAATTATGGGATCGCGTTCAAGTCCTTGCTCGCGACGGAAACCGTTATATGACACCTCCCAGACTGGAATATTCCGATCCCGAACACTTCACGCAGTTGATGGGCCGAGTCGGATTGCCCCTTTCGATGGGCCGACAAAGCCATGCGAACACCGTCAAGTTTGAACGGTTTACCGAGCAGGCAGCGGTGATTGCTTCGAATGGCGCGGATCTACGCGACATTCGAGACCTCTCTCCGGACAAAGTGCAGCAGCTGACGGATAAAGATGTGCTCATTGCGGATCGCAATGAAAAAAGCCAGCGGACCGGCACCTATACGAGCGCTGCGGAATATAAGCGCCTTATGATGAAGCTGCCAGAGGACGCTGCCCAACTGCTTGGCGGTCCCGCCGATAAGTATTCACGTGATTTTGTCCGCCCAGAGCCCACTTCCCGACCGATCATTGATAGCCGTCGGAGCTACGAAAGTCGGCCGCGGGGCCAAACTGAAAACAGCCTGTGACTTTGCTACTGCCGCGCCGGCAATGAGACTTGTCACGTCACAAGCATCTGATTGAAAGAGCTTAGTCATGGTCAACATCACAAAGAAAACGGTCGCGAAATCCCCTACAATCGACATGCGCCGCGCTACTCAGCGCCTGGTTGAGCAAATGCGCAACGCGGTGCTTACGGAAGAGAAGGCAATGAAGCGGCGCGGGCGGTTCGAAGCTCCGCAGAAGAAGCAAAAATACGCTGCGGATATTCGGCTCGTCGACAAGTTGGGCGCCAGCTTTCGGGGTGAAATCAGCTATAAACTTCTCGGAAATAAAAGGCTGCGAGTTGACAACGCAAGAGAATTGACGCGCGAGCACGGCCTACTAAGAAAAAACATGAAAGTTTTGAAGCGTAACCTGGAGACAGGAGCGTTTTATTTGAGTCTTCACGAAAGGAAGACGTGGGCAAGTGTTACCAGGCATCAATACGGTGAGGACGGCACTCTTCGTACAAAGCATGTAAAACATAGAGACGGACGTTTTGAGGAAAAATGGGAGCGGGACGAAAACGACACCCTGATCCGTACACGGTATGTCAACCGAGGCAGGCTCAACCGGCGGCTGTTTCAGGCCACGTCCGAAGAGATGACTGCGCCTTACCGCAGTGGACGAGAGAACAGACTTTATCGCAAACTAACCCGACAAGTAGGTTCCAAACGGGAAACATTTGAGCGGGACGACAAAGGTAATCTTGAACTTATCGCTCGCAAAGGACTTGGTTTTTCCAAGAATTCAACAAAATCGGAAGATCACAATACCTCATATACAAAGATTCGGAAACTTGGGGGCACTTTCAGCAAATCTTATAGATCTCTCCTGGACAAGGAAGGTAATGAACTGGGCCGAGATATCTTAAGTCACCGGCGGCTGTTCAATAAGAGATCGGCGATCTACGACGACGCCACAGGGGAACTGAAAGGCACTAAACATACTTTCGGCAAGCTTTATAAAAATGAAGCCGAATACCTGAGCGATCAGGTGATTAAAGTTTCGAAAAAAATACTTGGCGTGACAGTTCAACGGAGGCTGCGGGGGCTAAATGAGCAAGAACACGACGCCCAGACACTGCGCGCGTCAGAGTCCGTCCGTCATAAGCAGGCTTGGCAGGAGCGCGAGGCTGCTTCCAAATTCCCGACTCCAGATCGTCAAGCGAGAGTGGTGACTTTGGACGATAGCCGAGCGTTGCACATTCTCCCGCACCACAATCAAACCGGAGTGCAAGCGGGAACAAGCCTGTCGGAGCCTGTGGAACATCAGTTCTCGCCAACTTATCCGGAATCAAAGGTTCCGGCTCCTCTTCAGTTGGAGGGAATAGAGGGGCAGGGCAAACTCGAGGCATCGTCACACGTGTTATCCGGTGTGCGAGAACCGGCAAAAAAGGTGGATTCTCAGGGCCAGTCGGTGCCGTTAGTGCCGAACAGTCATGCGTTAGATCAAGGACACCAGGAGCTGTTGAACCTCCTGCAGAGTGTGCCAGTCCCGACTCTGCCAGCACATAATGGCGACGGGCTTGGGTACGATAACCCTGGTACATCCTTGCCAGAAAGCTCTGTGGCGGAGAGCTTGGTCCATGAACCTTCGGAGGGGCATGTGGGACGTGATCGCTTGACTAACGCCTCCATCGATCCACAAGCATTATTCGGCGAACCGGAATTGTCGCGCCTTTCAGAATTTAGACCAGCATCTCCCTCGCGAGTCGACCACCTGACAGGCTCGGAACAGGAAGCGTTGCTGAATGAGTTGCTTGGTATACCGCTACCTGTTTCTTCGCAGACGGTCGAACCGCGGGAGCTCAACACTCCTGAAAATTCGCGGAGTCGAGAACGCTCGGCGTCACGAGGTTTTTCACTCTAGACGGATTCACATACCAAGCAGCTCGAGCCTTCCGCCAGCGGAGCTGCGGGCTGAGACCGCCTTGCCAGGCTTGATGCGATAAGGGCCTTGGTCGCCACCATGATCCGTACGCGGTTCTTCCATGCGACCAAGCTGAAGAGCGGCATGTAGTAGAGCAGGTTGATTTCGTCCGGGTTCACCGGGTCAACACCGGTGCCCATCAACTCGGCGTCCACCATTACACTGAACAGATGGGTCTTTCTAATCGCAGATGGGGAGTCAAAATTGTTTTTTTGCATTCCGCTGCCGGGTCTATCGCGGAAAACGCCTGTCGCCCCCTCAAGGAGCTGGCCTTTCCACTGTTTATATGAGGTTTGTCAATCAGGGTTCCGTTAGGGAGGCATCTTGGTTTCTCCGATATGACTGATCCAGATGTGAACCCTTGCGTGACGCGGCTTTTGAGTTAGCCGGATCCAGCTTATATACGGTTGCTGTAGTGAGCAGCAGCACCAACATCCTGCTTTCGACGGACAGGGTGTTGATTTTCACTGAGAACTGACCCCATTTCCACCGAGATTTGACCCGCCATTTAGATATGTTTCGGGTCTGGTGATTTGGTCAAGTCGCTGTTTTTCTCCTTTGTATTTTTCGGTTCGTGGGCGGAGCTGTTCTTGAAGCGGAAGCTGTCGTTTCCGGTTTCGAGGATGTGGCAATGATGAGTGAGCCGGTCGAGCAGCGCGGTCGTCATCTTGGCGTCGCCGAAGACGCTGGCCCATTCGCTGAAGCTGAGGTTTGTGGTTATAACGACACTGGTGCGCTCGTAGAGTTTGCTCAGAAGATGGAAGAGCAACGCGCCACCTGACGCACTGAACGGCAGGTAGCCAAGCTCATCGAGGATCACCAGGTCGGAATGGACAAGTCGATTGGCGATCTGCCCTGAGCGACCTTGCGTCTTCTCCTGTTCAAGCGCGTTGACCAACTCGACGGTCGAGAAGAACCGGACGCGTTTGTGGTGATGCTCAATTGCCTGGATGCCGAGAGCGGTGGCAATATGGGTTTTGCCTGTGCCTGGACCGCCGACCAGCACGATGTTGTTGGCATCATTGAGAAAGTCGCAACGATGGAGCTGTCGCACGAGTGCTTCGTTGATCTCGCTGCTAGAGAAATCGAAGCCGTTCAGGTCACGATAAGCTGGAAAGCGAGCAGTCTTGAGCTGATAAGCGGTTGAACGAACTTCACGTTCTGCTGTCTCGGCTTTGAGAAGTTGTGACAAGATTGGAATCGCAGCTTCAAAGGCAGGTGACCCCTGTTCGGTGAGTTCACCGATTGCCTGGGCCATGCCGTGCATCTTCAGTTGTCGCAGCATGATGACGATTGCGCCGCTGGCTGGATTATGACGCATGGCGCACCTCCGTTGTCTTTCTCAGGGAATCGTAGCGTTCGACATTGGCCTTTGGTTCGTTGGCAAGTGTGAGAGCTTGGGGCGCAGCTATCGTCGGTGGCGTGGAAGATTTACCATCGACCAAGCGATGCAGTAGGTTCAGAACATGGGTCTTGGTCGGAACCCCGGACTTCAAGGCCATATCGACGGCCGAGAGCACAGCCTGCTCGTCGTGCTGGAGGACGAGCGCCAGAATGTCGACCATCTCGCGATCCCCGCCCGGCTTTTTGAGCAGGTGCTGCTGCAGTATTCTGAAGGCTTCCGGAAGCTCGATAAACGGCGCACCATTGCGAAGAGCGCCTGGTTTGCGCTGAACGACGGCGAGATAGTGCCGCCAGTCGTAAATCGTCTGCCCAGGACCATCATGCGAACGGCTGATGATGCGACGGTGCTCGCATATGATCAGACCTTCTGCTGCAACAGCGATACGATCTGGGTAAACCCGAACGCTGACAGGCCGATTGGCGAAGGATGCCGGAACGCTGTAGCGATTACGATCAAAGTGCACGAGGCAGGTCGGGGAAACCCGCTTGGTGTGGCTTTTTGCCGATCATGCGCGACAACCAGGACCCTTCAACCGCCCCGCGCCTTGACGCCCAGCGAACAACGGCTGATGCCCCTATGATCAACAGTCGTCGAAGATCTCGCTGCCCCATCTTCGAGGTCTTGCCGAGCCGTGGCTTGCCGCCAGACGAATGCTGCCGCGGTGTCAAACCCATCCACGCGGAGAAATCTCGACCTCGTGTAAATGTCTCAACTGGCGGCGCTAAGGCTTCGAGCGCCGTTGCGATGACAGGGCCAATTCCGGGAATGCTCATGAGCCGCTTGGCAACATCATCATGCCGAGCCCTCCGACCAATCTCCAGATCAAGTTCCCGAACCTTATCAATGAGTGCCCGCAGCGTCAAAACCAGTGCCAAACAGGGTGCGCGTGCTGCCTCCGTCAAGCTTGAGCTATCATCTTCAACGTGATTGATCAGAACTCCGACATGTGAGGGCCCTTGTGGAACGGTAATTCCAAACTCTGCCATTAGACCACGCAGCGCATTGATAATCTGGGTCTTTTGCCGCACGAGAAGGTCACGTACTTTGAATACCGTCGCCGCAGCCTGCTTCTCCTCACTTTTGACTGCGACGAAACGCATAGTTGGTCGCATAGCCGCCTCGCAGATAGCTTCCGCATCGGCTGCATCGTTCTTCTGGCGCTTGACGAACGGCTTGACGTAAATGGGCGCAATCAGCTTCACTCGATGCCCAAGTTTGGCAATCTCGCGGCCCCAATGGTGGCTTCCGGCACATGCTTCCATCGCCACAACGCAAGGATCGACCTCCGATAGGAAGGAAAGCAACTTCTTGCTCGAAATCTTCCGCCGAAAAAGCACCGAGCCGTCTACGCTGGCCGCATGGATTTGAATTATGCTTTTGGCCAAATCCAAGCCGATTATGCTAACCTTTTCCATGGACGCTCTCCTTTGTAATGGTTTCCAACACAACCATTCTGGCACGAAGATGCCGTTGAGTGGGAGCGTCCACCCCATCGCTCACAGCGACGCGGCGGCGGCAGGATATATTGAATTGTAAATGTATCCAGTCTCGAGAATTATAGACGGATCGCCAATGAATATGATGATAAAATTTGAATATAATTAAAACAATTCTATCTATTTAGTGTAAAGTGGAAATATATGTGAAGCACAGTTTCATTACATTGGGAAAATAAACAGATACATTTCGAAAAAATACATTGATTTGCTAAACCTAATAAACAAATTATTCTGGTTTCGATATTTTTATTCCGACGTTCCTACATCGACATCCAGATGGGGGCTTAGATGAGAAACTTCACGATCGATGCCCTGATTTCGCCATTCCCAGATAGCCATTTCATCTTCAGATCGATCTGAGATTACCCAGTCCGCAATCGTTGCAGAATTTCCTGGTGTTCCTTTTCTCCAACGTATGTGTTTCCGCTCGTCTGTCTCATGAGGTCGAGCCCTGCCTGTGTTAATGTCGATTGAGAACTCAGCCCTCTCGCCGGAATTCAGTAAGGCCGCGAAGTCGTAGCATCTGGTGACCGCAGCGAACTTTAGGTGAGGGCGTTTAGCTTTGATCATTGTATCCTCCTTGACGTAGTGCGCGAGTCTCACTGCAGCTTGATCAGAGTCGAAAGCCAACAAGACATCTTTATCGACAACCCGATCCAACAAATTTCTGGACACTTCGGAGAAAACAACATGTACCGCCACAACCCGCATGTCCTGCATCAGCAAGGAATCAATCCAGGCTTTGCCTGCCAAATACAAATCATCGACTGTGGGTTCACTAACTTGACGCAGACGGGCTAATCGGCAAAGTTCTTCAGGAAAAAGAGCGGGCATCAAAGCGATTGATTTTCTCCAATCAGATGCGGGCTGGGCTGTTAAAACTGCGTCGACAAAGGCACCACCGTCCGGGTATTCAAATGTGTAGAAAAGTACAACAGCTCTTTGATGGTATACCGGTCGGTGGCTAAGCCAAGCCACAATCACGTGAGCCTCGTAGTTCCTGCCGTCTAGGAAAATGGTGGCATCTGGATTAGCCGAGAATACCTTCCCCAATATTTCGTCTAACAAAGGAATATGATCAATGGTTTCACGATACCTATCCTGTATTATCCCATTGGACACCTCTCGAATAATAACAGGCACATTATTGATGTCTGATGAGTGAATTTCATTGAAAAAGTTATCTCCCAGTTTTTCAGACACTCGCCAGGTATTAAGATCATGAGAAACCACAGGGATATTATCTGAAGTTAAACAGACGTCTAACTCGCTCAGATTACGTCCTCCTTGCCCCAGCGCGGCTAACAATGAGCTCGCGGTGCATTCTTGAATGCGGTTCCCTAAATTGAACATTCCTCTATGCTCAATGACCTGTAAGGGCAGGTTCTCCTCGAGCCGCTCTAGAAGCTTTGGGACAGAATGGCGTGCGAGAACCTCAGGGGGAGTGACGTTTTCTGGAAGATCCCAATGAAGCGTCCAAGCCGGCCAAGCGGTTCCTTCCATCTTGTGTGGCCTACGCTGACAAAGCACCTGCGCAAAAAAACGGGACGTCAGGACGCGTCTTGATGAGAAAACAACAAAGCATTCTTACATTCATAGCCATCTGCGAACTAAAGCGGATTGCCGGGAGCAAAATTTGAATTGTTGCGATCTCGAGCTAAAAGTGACAAGCAAAAAACTCGGTGCGACGTATAAAAATACCGGCAAGATATATATTTAAATGATGGATAAAGGCTGACAGTTTTAACTAATAATGTAGTGGGGCTCATTAACCTAGCTGGAATCACTGCCCGCCTAATCAGTCAGTGTCTTATTTTCGGTGTCAGTTTGTCCCCCACTATACGATTAGTTGCGCAAAATACTCAAACTGCAGGCCTCACATCGCGCCGTTGCCGGCGGTTTCACCGAAATGTGGGCCCTACTTTGAAAAATCGTCCACAACATAAATTTGATGAGCTAAAAAACGAAATGCTTCGGTGCGTCTCAATTGATTCAAACCGCAATCCCGTGATTGATGCTATCGGGTAGCCAATATTAAGGGTACTCAAGCACGTATAATAATCAACCTAGACTGATTGACATTCAAAAAAGAACACTCTTGTTCGATATGGATCACAGTCGGCCGATATTCAACGTTATCGACTGCTCGCATATACAAGACCGGCGTGAACTTGAAATCGTCCTACTTGCTACAAGGAGAGCTTATCTTAGGTTTGCACAACAGGATCTCATACCTGCTCAACGCTCCTGGATAGATTCTATCATTGATACCAATGTACCGATTGATCCAGCTATAGACGAAGTGGTCAAGCGCTTTCGCAGTGTTGCTTGCTTGCCAGCACCGGTAGGTATGTCCCTGAATATTGTACTCAATGATTCTCTAATGTACGTTTATTGTTCGTTTCAAGAAATGCGAAGGTATGCATGCGAGCGATTTTATGAGGGCTTTTCCGGCAAAGGCGTGGTCATCTCCACCGTTCCACCCTATTCCCAAGGAATAACAAAAGAAGCTATGAGGTGTTGGCAGAACGAGGTCTGTCACATTACAAACAATGAAAAAAATGATTTGGATGCTTATATTGCTTTCCTTCCGAATACTTCGCTTCAGAACACAAGTTTCTCGCACGTGAAGATCGGCGGCGATGCCTTCCTGGCGCCATCCCGGGCTGACCCTTTCTGTGTTGAAATAGTCGCGGTCGGCAAAGCTCTCTTTCAGGATAACGGCCTGAAAAAGGCACCCAAGGCGGGGTGGTCAATGGCTCTCACCTCCTTGTTGAAGCGCTTGGTCTAATACGCACATCTGTGCGAGCGGGAATGAAGCAAAAGTGTCCGATTGTAACGAAATGTATCGATCCTATGTAATGATAATAAAAGTATGTAGCCTGCATGCAGAGAATCAGTGTATTTTGAATATGTACTTTAATCGCCGATGTCGTATTGTTGTGTGTTTTATGAATAATAAACTATTCTCTATAGATATATCTGGTTAATATTTGGTCTTGAGCCGCAATCTAATCTTTGAGCCGTTCTGGCACTCAAAGCAAATTGTAGGTGCAGTCTATGGAGTTCTCTGATTTAATTTTACTTGGGAATCCTGACTGCTGAATTATAAAATAATTCATGTTCTAATCTGTGAAGACGCATTAACTATAAATTTTATATATCGATTTTTATTATATCAAGCAGATGTTTTGATTTTGGGAACGACAAAGACGAACTGAATATTCTATCAATTTCAAGAATAATTCTAAATGAAGCGCAGATTTGGAAAACAGCTAATTCAGAACATCGGGGAAAGAACGAAAATTTATCGCTTTTTCTAACGCTGCCCCGATTGCTAACAGACGGTGGTCTGAACCCGCTAATCCATCAATTTCCATTCCAACAGGCAAGCGATCAGGTGTAAGGCCGACAGGAAGGCTCAACCCAGGTAGGCCTGCGTTGCTGCTTGGATCCACGTTTCGCACGTAGATCTTGAAAGTGTTCACCATTGAGCCATTGTGGATGACTGAGGAATCCTGACCTATGGCTTTGGCCGCCAAGGGTGCAGTTGGGAAGAGGATTGCATCTAACCGATAGAGTCTGAAGTAGTTGCGATAAGCGGCTTGGAGCCTTGGCCTGAAGGATTGACGCGCCAGTTCATATTCAGCGTTGGAAATTTGATGTCCATCAATTTGTGCATTGACAATGTTCGCTACATCGGGACTACGAATTTCTTTGATAACGTCAGAAAAAGAGTATGCGCCGCCTCCATCCCATTGATTCCGCGTGTTTGTGAACATTGAGGTTTGTGCCAGAAGGTTTTCGGCAAGAGCTGGAGATTTGGCATGGCGGATGGTGAGGGATTTGTCGGGCGATGCGAAGTTGTCGAGCCTCGTCGTGGAAACCGGCGATGGCCCAATGATCTGAAGGCGCGGATTGTAGCGGAAAGCCTTCAGCCCGGTGCGCGGGTTGTTGATGTTGCGCTGACTTATGATCTTGCTGCGCATCAGCTTTCGGACTGGCGACGGCAGGCGCGTCAGGGTCTTCTGGCGTTGCCTGCCGAACTGATGCCATCCATGCCGGCCGTGCCTTGCGACAATAGCGGCTCACTCGAGCCAGCCTTTGTGCCCCTGGCGATTACGACGGAGCCGCAGGAGGCTGCCGATGTATCGCCAGTTCCGGAGCCGGTCGCGGCCCCTTCGGGGATCGTGACTATAGAAATAGATGCAGACCTCGTTGTGAGGGTTCCCGGCGACGTGCCGGTTGGTCGGGTTGCAGCCTTGGTGCGGGCGATGCGAGGGACTGTATGATCGTCGCGGGCCAACGATTACCGATCCTGATCGCGACGCGGCCGGTGGACTTTCGCTGTGGTCATCAGGCGCTGGCATTGATGGTGCAGACCGAGTTGAAGCTTGATCCGCATTCCGGGGTCACCGTGATCTTCCGGTCGAAGCGCGGGGATCGCCTAAAAATCCTGGTATGGGATGGCACCGGAATGGTGCTGATCTACAAGGTTCTGGAGCAGGGCAATTTTGCCTGGCCGAAGGTGCAGGATGGAACGATGCGTCTTTCTCGGGCTCAATACGAAGCCTTGTTCGAAGGTCTCGACTGGCGACGAGTTATGGCGCAGCGGGTAACGGCGCCGAGTGCGGCAGGATGACTCACCGGCTTGATTTTAGCATTGTTTTATTGGGCTTTTCTGCTTCGGTTTGCTATGAAGACATATGTCGCAGCCGATCGATCTCAGCCAGTTCCCGGACCTTCCTGTCGAGGTATTGAACGCCTTTGCGGCGGTGCAGTTCGAGCTGTCGGTTGAGCGCGCGGCCCGTCAGCATGAGCAGGCGGTGGTGGCCGAAAAGGACGCCTTCATCACCGCGCTGAAGGAATTGATCGAGAAGCTGGAGAGCCAGGTTCAGGACTATCGCCGCACGAAGTTCGGGCCAAAATCGGAAAAGCTCGATCCGGCGCAGATGGAACTGGCACTGGAAGATCTGGAGACCGCGATTGCCGAAACGCAGGCGCAGATCGCCTTCGTCGAGGAAAAGATCGCGGCCAGCGGACCCGATCCCGAAAAGGCCGCCCCTCGCAAAGCGCGCAAGGCACGCGCGCTGCCCCAGAGCCTACCGCGCGTCGAACAAGTGATCGAGCCCGATAGCATTGCCTGTCCCTGTGGTTGCGGCAACATGGTCCGGATCGGCGAAGACCGGACGGAACGGCTCGATCAAATTCCTGCGCGCTATCAGGTGATCGTGACAATTCGCCCGAAATACGCTTGCCCGAAGGGCCGCACGGGCGTGGTGCAGGCGAAGGCGCCGGCGCATTTGCTGGAAGGTAGCTGGCCGACCGAAGCCCTATTGGCGCAGATTGCCGTGTCCAAACATTCCGAACATATGCCGCTGAACCGGCAGGCGGCTGTCATGGCCCGACACGGAGTGCCGATCGACCGCACGGTCCTGGCGGATTGGATGGGGCGGACGGGCGCTGCGATCGCGCCGGTGGTAGACCATATGGCCAAACGCCTGATGTCGGAAAGCACGCGACTGTATGTCGACGAGACTACGGCCCCGGTGTTGGATCCGGGGCGCGGCAAGACGAAAACCGGTTATCTCTGGGCTATTCTGCGCGACGACCGCGGCTGGAACGGATCTGCGCCGCCGGGCGTGGTGTTCCATTATCGGCCCGGACGTAACGGCGAATATGCCGCAGAAATCCTCGATGGCTTCAACGGCACGATCCAGGTCGATGCCTATGGCGGCTACTCCCACCTCGCCACGCCAAAACGCACGGGCGGCGATCCGTTGAGTCTGGCCTTCTGCTGGGCACACGGCCGCAGAAAGCTGATCAAGGCCAAGCCAAAGAAGGGCTCGCCCATCGTTGACGAGGCGCTGTTGCGTATCGCCGCTCTCTACAAGATCGAAGACAGCATCCGAGGTTGTGATCCTGAACATCGCCGGGCTGTCCGCCAGAACCTGTCCCGCCCTCTGGTGGACGAGTTCTTCACATGGCTGACAGCTCAGGCCGCGCGCGTCTCGCGCAAGTCCGACCTCGGCAAGGCCATGGCTTATATGCTCAAACGTCAGGACGGCTTCCGGCTGTTCCTGGACGACGGCCGCGTCGACATCGACTCCAACCTCGTCGAAAACGCGATCCGTAGCCCGGCCATGAACCGCCGCAATGCTCTCTTTGCCGGCCATGATGAAGGCGGCCGTAATTGGGCCCGTTTCGCCAGCCTGATTGGCACATGCAAGATGAACGGTGTTGAACCATACGCCTACCTGCGCGATCTCTTCATCAGTCTCGCAAATGGCCACCTCGCCAAAGACATCGACGCCCTCATGCCCTGGGCCTATGCGCAACGGATCAGCGCCTCACAATGAGCTCGTCCGGGACTCCCCGACGTGCTCATAGGACCATCTCCAAGCGCTAGACCCGACCTTTGCAACAGGGAAATCAATGGGACGGAGACGCCGCATACGAAAAAGAAACTGTTCCCACAAAATCGTCGAGATACTGTTTTAGGGCGTGCGGAAATTCATAAAGCGCAATTGGCAAACTTGCACCGCTGTTCAGATCCTCTAGGTGGGGGATATCGGCTTCAACAAACGTTACGCCTCTGTTGGCCAGCAAGCGAATCGTCGTTTCAGCCGCGAAGGCCACATCAGCATCAAGGTCATCGTAAAAGTAGGTAGTGGGGAGGCCGATCCGAAGCCCCTTCAGCGGTATGGGTAGAATTCTCGCCGGTCTTCCGGAAATAACCTGGTCGAGGATTACAACATCGGCTACGCACTGCGCTATGATTCCGGCGGTGTCCCGGGTGGGGCTGACCGGTATTATCCGATCTCTTGGATATCGACCAAGCGTCGGTCGAAATCCTACTACGCCACACAGGGCTGCGGGTAGGCGAACAGATGCCCCGGTATCGGTGCCTATGCCGCCTAACATCAATCGGCTTGCCACCGCAGCAGCCACACCACCGCTTGAGCCTCCTGGTATCAGACTTGGATTCCACGGGTTCCGCACCGCCCCGGTGGCATAGTTGTTGCTCGTAATTCCGAACGATAACTCATGCATGTTTCCCGAGGCACCCGGCAGTGCTCCAGCTGAAAAAAGTCTTTCTGCGATGCGGGATGGTATCTTTGGCAAGTGGTTTATCAGCGCTGGCGTAGCAGCGCTTGTAGGAAATATGCCGGTCGCGATGTTCGCCTTGAAGCAGAGCGGAATGCCGCGAAGACCTACCCCGGCGTTTCCATGGCGATCAATTTTTTTGGCCCTCCGCCGCAAGCCACCCCAGTCTGTTGCCAGAAGGGCATTCAATGCTTTTGCAGCTTCACAACGCGCGATTAGAGTTTCTACTAGTTCTAAGCATGAGTAGTCTTTCCGTCTTAGGCGTTCTAGTGGTTTGATCGAGACAAAAGAGTCCGATTTTGGATTCCAATTTCTGCATGAATATGCGACGGTCCTGCATGCGCACAGGTGTCACATTTGAGGTTTCCGCTGCCGACCGGGTTCGGCTGAACGCAATCGTTTCGGCAGGCAGCTCGCCGCAAAAGCATGTGTGGCGGGCGAAGATCATCTTGATGACCGACGAGGGGCTGGGAACGGTCGCGATCATGGAGGCGACGGCTAAGTCGAAGACCTGCGTCTGGCGATGGCAGGAGCGCTTCATGACGGAAGGCGTAGACGGCCTTTTGCGCGACAAGAGCCGGCCGCCCGGCACTGCGCCGCTTGAGGTTGACCTTGTCGACCGGGTTGTTGCTCTGACGCAGGAGCCGCCCACGCAGGAAGCCACTCACTGGACGGTTCGCGCGATGGCAAAGGCTGTGGGGATTGCGGCGTCCTCAGTCGTCAAGATCTGGCATGAGCATGGTCTCGCACCCCATCGGTGGCGCAGCTTTAAACTATCGAACGACAAGGCTTTCGCCGAGAAGCTTCACGATGTGGTCGGTCTCTACGTCTCGCCGCCTGCCCATGCGATTGTGCTTTCCGTCGATGAGAAAAGTCAGATCCAGGCGCTGGATAGGACGCAGCCGGGTCTTCCCATGAAGAAAGGGCGCGCCGGCACAATGACCCATGATTACAAGCGCCACGGCACCACCACACTTTTCGCTGCCCTGAATGTTCTCGACGGCTCCGTCATCGGCCGCAACATGCAGCGCCACCGGCATCAGGAGTTTATCCGCTTTCTCAACACGATTGAGGCTCAGTTGCCGAAGGATAAGGCGGTTCACGTCATCCTGGACAACTACGCCACACACAAACAGCCCAAAGTCCGGGCCTGGTTGGCACGGCATCCACGCTGGACCTTCCACTTCGTTCCGACATCATGTTCCTGGTTGAACGCCGTCGAGGGGTTCTTCGCAAAGCTCACCCGTCGACGGCTGAAGAACGGTGTCTTTCATTCGGTCGTTGATCTTCAGGCAGCCATCAACCGCTTTATCAAAGAGCACAACGAAGAGCCGAAGCCGTTCATCTGGAAAGCAGACCCTGACGACATCATCGCAGCCGTCAAGCGTGGGCACCAAGTGTTGGAATCAAACCACTAGGGTTTGTGCTAACGAGGTAATGGGCACCATCTTTCTGGATTGGGGATTTTAAGCCCATTTCAGATCAAATAAATATACCGCGCTTGGGCCCAAATTGCGCGATTATTGGAGGGAATTTCCCAATCACGGCGTATGATCCGAATTATTGGAGGTATTAAGGGCACTTTTTCAAACGGAAACAGTATTGTATCAATCAATATTCAACCTGATTGAGCGGCGAGGTGGACCCGCGTGAATATTCTATTGAAAAACGCCAAAATTGTCGCTTTCCATTGGGATGTCAATGCACAGTATTCCCCGATTCTCAACTTAAATAGAAACGGTTGATGTCTTTAGTTATCTACACAAAGACCAATCTTCCCTAGCAATGTCAGCCTCATCTCTTCTTGATAAACAATGCGATCATTTCTCTACCAAAATTGTGGATCTGATAATGGTCGACAAGGCTGATGAGTTGGACCGCCGCGTTGCCGCAGCCTTCTCAGAACGAGAAGCTTCGAGGGAAAGAAGAATTAGTCAAATTTCCGGCGAGTGCAACGCTGGGTTAGCTTGCAAAAGGCTGGCCGACGGTCGCTTTCCGGAGATATCAGCCGGTCAGAGGGTCGCAGTCCTCTCCGCTTACATCTATGTTGGCGAGGAAATTCTGAGGTGGATACTCGAACCAGAAGCTTCGGTGCGAACAAGAGTGAGTGGTCTCGTTGCCATCGACCTTGCACCATCTTGCATGGATATTTCCAGAGCTCAACTTCTCCAAACCATGAATTTGCTGAGTGGTAAAAGATGTGCACCCAGCGACCTTAGTCATTTCGTGGCCATTTCAATCTCTGAGACTGCCCGCTCCCGAACCCTGCAAATGGCGCCGTACGAAGAAGGCTCGTTGAAAAGCGTTACCGGGTTTACCGTAATCATTGAAGAGGCAGTACCATTTGACATGGTAGCTTATGGTCGAAACCTGATGCTGAAAGCCTCGGCAGGGTCCTTTCCAACGATCGACTTGCTCTATGACTACAGATTGTTTCTCGACAAATGTTCCGATAGTGGGCGGATCGGCTTCTTTCCGGAAGATGTTCCCAGGCCAAAAGTAGCGGTCATTGGGGCTGGCATTTCCGGGCTCGTGGTGGCAAGCGAACTGCTTCATGCTGGCGTAGACGATGTTACAATATATGAAGCAGGTGATCGGGTTGGAGGTAAGCTTTGGTCACATGCCTTCAAGGACGCTCCGGGCGTCGTGGCCGAAATGGGGGCGATGCGATTTCCTCCTGCTGCATCGTGCTTGTTTTTCTTCCTCGAGCGATACGGTCTGTCTTCGATGAGGCCGTTCCCAAATCCCGGCACAGTCGACACTGACTTGGTCTACGAGGGTTGCCGATACATGTGGAAAGCCGGGCAGCAGCCACCGAAGTTGTTCCATCGCGTTTACAGCGGGTGGCATGCGTTCTTGAAGGACGGTTTCCTTGAGGGAGATATTGTGTTGGCGTCGCCTGATGCTATCACTGAGGCCTTGAAATCAGGGGACATTAGGCGGGCTCATGACTCCTGGCAAATTTGGCTGAACCGTTTCGGGAGGGAGTCGTTCTCCTCAGCGATAGAGAGGATCTTTCTGGGCACGCATCCTCCTGGTGGAGAAACATGGAGTTTCCCTCATGATTGGGACCTATTCAAGCTAATGGGAATAGGATCTGGCGGGTTTGGTCCAGTTTTTGAAAGCGGGTTTACTGAGATCCTTCGCTTGGTCATAAACGGATATGAAGAAAATCAGCGGATGTGCTCTGAAGGAATCTCAGAACTTCCACGTCGAATAGCCTCTCAAGTGGTTAACGGTGTGTCTGTAAGCCAGCGTATACGCCATGTTCAAGTCAGGGCGATCGAGAAGGAAAAGACAAAAATAAAGATAAGGCTTAAGAGCGGGATATCAGAACTTTATGATAAAGTGGTGGTTACATCTGGACTCGCAAATATCCAACTCAGGCATTGTCTGACATGCGATACCACCATTTTTCGTGCACCAGTGAACCAAGCGGTTGATAACAGCCACATGACAGGCTCTTCAAAACTCTTCCTGCTGACTGAACGAAAATTTTGGTTTGACCATATGCTCCCGTCCTGTGTCCTCATGGACGGGTTCGCAAAAGCAGTCTATTGCCTGGACTATGAGCCGCAGGATCCGAACGGTAAAGGTCTGGTGCTCATCAGTTATACATGGGAGGACGACTCCCACAAGCTATTGGCGGTCCCCGACAAAAAAGAGAGATTATGTCTGCTGCGTGACGCAATTTCAAAATCTTTCCCGGTGTTTGCCCAGCATCTAGTTCCCGCCTGCGCTGATTACGACCAAAATGTTGTTCAACATGATTGGCTTACAGACGAGAATGCCGGCGGAGCTTTCAAACTTAACCGACGCGGCGAAGATTTTTATTCTGAAGAACTTTTCTTTCAAGCGCTGGACACGACTAATGATACTGGAGTTTACTTGGCGGGTTGCAGTTGTTCCTTCACCGGTGGATGGGTGGAGGGCGCTATTCAGACCGCGTGTAACGCCGTCTGCGCAATTATCCACAATTGTGGAGGCATTTTAGCGAAGGACAATCCTCTTAAACACCCTTGGAAGAGATATAACTACCGCAATAGAAATTAATCTAAGGGTCATGTTGCAAGTATTGGGCGTTCTATAGATTGCATATTTACACTATATCGACGTTTTAGTAACGATGATGATGTATGCTTGTTATTGTATCTGTCTCTTATTATTTTGAGATATGGTGTGATATAATAATATATAATTAAAAGATTAACTATCTATATCATTTGTTGAAATAACCTCAGTAGGTAAAACATATAATAAATTTAATTTTTCCACTACGACAATGATTGAAGTAAGTAAATAATAGAGGCCGTTCTTAAGTCATAATTATATTATGTGCCCACTATCGGGGATATATTGAGGTCAAACATGAAATCGTCACCCTTATTTTGGCGTCTCACCTAATCAACTATTAAAAACGATTTTACTTTCTCACCAGTAATGATGATAATCAGCGCAGAAAAGTGGCAGTAAACCGCGGAAAAACGTCCCCCCAAGTGGCATGAATAGTTGCCTCTTAGTGCTGAGTTAGTCAGGCTTATCTTGACTTGAATGCGCCTTCGTTGGTGAAAATTGTTTTCAAGGAGACAGCCATGGCCCACACTTTGTTGAAAAACAAGTTGCCCCTTGGGGAGACGCTAAAGCCACTTGCTCTACAATAAGTAACCCGGAGGAAGACAATATAACAGGCTCTGGTAATAAACTTTCTCTAATCCAATAAATCAATTTGTATTCACAATATCGCAAACAATTATGGATCTGCGTCTAATTTTCGGTCCAACTTGCACAGGAAAGACGTCGACGGCGATAGCTCTTGCCCAGCAGACTGGGCTTCCAGTCCTTTCGCTCGATCGGGTCCAATGCTGTCCTCAGCTGTCAACCGGAAGCGGACGACCAACAGTGGAAGAACTGAAAGGAACGACCCGTCTGTACCTTGATGATCGGCCCCTGGTGAAGGGTATCATCGCAGCCGAGCAAGCTCATGAGAGGCTGATCGCGGAGGTGTATAATTATGAGGCCCACGGCGGACTTATTCTTGAGGGAGGATCTATCTCGTTGCTCAAGTGCATGGCGCAAAGCGGTTATTGGAGCGCCGATTTTCGTTGGCATATTATTCGCCACAAGTTAGCAGACGAGGAGACCTTCATGAAAGCGGCCAAGGCCAGAGTTAAGCAGATGTTGTGCCCCGCTATAGGCCCATCTCTTATTCAAGAGTTGGTTTATCTTTGGAATGAGCCTCGGCTGAGGCCCATACTGAAAGAGATCGATGGATATCGATATGCCATGTTGTTTGCTAGCCAGAATCGGATCACGCCCGATATGCTATTGCAGCTTGACGCAGATATGGAGGGTAAGTTGATTCATGGGATCGCTCAGGAGTATCTCATCCATGCGCGTCGGCAGGAACACGAATTCCCGCCGGTGAGCGCGGCAGCTTTCGAAGGATTTGAAGGCCCACCATTCGGAGCGTACTAGTTTACACCAGCCTTGCGTCACACTTGTCTTCATTTGAATAAGATGTTCTCAATCGTTATTAAGTTTATCCTGTTGTGGTAGGGGGGCGTGTTTGAGATAATTCATCGTGTCTTTATATTTTACGCTTCGCTAATTGCCCTTTACTGTCTGTGGTAGCTGCTCTTGATGACGTGGAGTCAGATAGTTCTGTGTAGTTTTAAGGTGTCGTGTTTCGAAATCTATGTAATTTTAGTTGTGCGATACAAGATGTTCTTGTAAAATTCATTATTATTTCAGCAAATATCTGTTAAAACTTTTAAATTTAGTATTAATTTCTAAATTATTGGTTTGGCACTTGAAACTCTCATAATATATTCAATTTTAGCTGGTAAGCGTAGATATATACCTCTTTCTTGTTCAAGATTAATATCGTTAAGTTGTTTATCAAAACAATGCAGCGTAGAATCGATTGGTGCGGTTTGAAATAGAATGCCGTGTAGCTTGCTCCTAATCTAGCTTCGAGCACTGTGAGCAACACCCATGTTGGGTGATGGCGTTTGCCGAAAAAGTTCTCTAATTTTAGACGAGAAGGAATTTTTTTATTTCGTTACTAGATGATATTGGAAACGTGAAAATAACAAAGATCCATGGGCCGCTCTCATAGATTATCCGACTTTACTAGCTGCTGCCGACGCGAACTATGCCGAAAGACGGCTTGACCCTAGGGCAACGATTGGATAATTGACAAGGTCTCCGAACTGGTAATCTCTTATTTCGGCTCCACCAGCTTCGCCTTCATCGCCAATCTCATTGTCGTCATCTTCTCCTTCCTCGGTGTAATTTCCGCGCCGGGCATAGAATCCGTAGCTTGCACCGTTGATCTCGTCGGTTCCAAACCGAACAAAGCAGTTGCTCAGCATGATCGCTAAAAAGAACTCATTCGTACGCGAGCCATGATAGTAGTTGACGATCCCACCTTGATCGCACCGCTCCTGAAGAGTGAGATTCAGCGTTTGTGTATCCATCAACCATGGCGGTATTGCAGTTACCACTGTTCCAAAGTTGGAGGAGTTGGACGGTAGGAGCCGATTTAAGGCGCATTGGCGAGCAGTTTGTTCACTAAGGTAAACATAAACCAGCCCTTGACCAGTGAGGATGTACTCATCATCACCCTCCTCAGGCGTAGCCCCCGGAGGGTGGAAGTAAACAATTTCGGCCAGTAAAGCGCCGAAATCGGTTCGCGCCTGTTCCAAGCGGCCCTGGAGCTCGCCGGCGTTCAGGATGCGTGTGAAATCTCGAACCTGCCAATTGGCTACCGTCATCTTAAGAGAGTGATAGCTTTGTATTTACTTCAAAATATCTGCCGCAGATAGGCCTGAGCCATTTGTTTTATACTGGAGAAAAGGAAGCCCATGACGTCATTGGTGACCATTTGATGCCATGTGAATACACAGCGGATTTGACAGCATTAATTAGTGTGTTTGAATTTTCAGCTGAGCCACGACACGCTGTCGCAAAAGTCCCTCTAGGCCCGCCTAACTATTTGTCGTCACTTGTCAAGCTTTGACCTGCACCACATTTGTGGGCCCGCACCGAAAAACTGCTGCATAATTCTCGGGGCAGCAAATCGGTTACCCCGCCATCGCGCTGGACCGGGTTGAATGTTGCCCGTAACTTTCGATAGAGCGAACGGCCAATGTTGCTCAACTTCAGGGGTATCTCACCCATGCGCGCCGGCGGGGAACTGGAGTTCCCTTCAGTGAGCGTGGTTGGTTCGCTGTTCGGTGTGTGGTAGATACTAGCCCCCTGGGGCACTTTTTGACATTTGAATAAGATTTTTGTAATCAGTCTCTTAGGTTTGACCTGTTCTGCTGGTTTATAAGCTTGGATTTTGTAAGAATAAAACGTAATGGTTTGTTATTGTAGCGCCATACATAAATATTCGTTATTAACATATTAAAACCCATATATTTATTTGATGTTAATATTGTATATATAATTATTAATATCTAATCAATAAATTGACCAAAGATTATCTGTTAATAAAAATACGATTGATGAACATTATACTTAATTTGCGTAAAAGGTACGGGGTGAATTATACATTAGCATGAACCGAAACAAGCGGTAAGGATCTGAGCTACACTAAATACATGCTCAGGTTTATTCAAACGTACACAACAGAAGTGAAAGCATAGATCGTGCGCTCATAGGCGTCTCGCATATTACATTAAAGCAGCTCGGAGTTTTGATTCAAACCCCGTTGAGAGCCCTGACGATGGCATTCGCGTTTGCGCCTCCTAGGTTGAGGGACGATAGCCCCCTACCAGTGCGAAGAAGGTTCTCGTTCAGCACGTCGCTTGCCTCCTGCACTACAGATTTCATTTCTGGAACTTGCACACCGATCGCTTCAGCTATCTCAACCCAGAGCACCAGAATGTGCTTCACATCCTCAGTAAGGTAGCGATGGTTCATGGTCTTGGGAGTTTCGATTTCAGCATAGCCTTCGTAGGTCTCATAGAATTCTCTTGCGTTGCAGGCATGCCCACCATACCATTTTTTGGAATATGAGAAATCCGTCTCGGACTCGAGTCCAAGCGCATCAACAATCGAAAGACGTTCCTCGTCTATTGCGATAACACGCGTGATGGCTTGTGGGACAAACTGCCGGTAGAATTTTGGGACCGGCAATATCCCTTGCTCGATGGAATCTCTTGCAGCTAGAATTCCAGCAGGATGAGCAACAGGGTTGGTATTTGAAAAAAATATCGACGCGGGATGTTGATACCACTGAGGCGGATTTGGAAAGAGAACCTCGAAGCGCCCCTTAACCTCCTCGCTCAAAGGCTGAGTTGTCGCAACTTCGAACGTTGCCTTCACACCGAGCATTAGCACACGTGCCTTGACACGGCGGCATGCATAAGGAGACGTTGTTGATTCGATGACTGCGATCGGCGCGAAAGTTGGAACTAGAGTTTGCTTGCAAGCCAGAGACGTTGCGCTACCGGGCAAGGCCACGAGCACTGAGTTGCTCAGATTGAACTTCGCCAACTCGCGCAGAATCCCTTGCTGGCCTAGGGTTGGAACCGTAAGAAAAATGAACGCCGCGCCCGAAATCGCGGTTCCAAGATCATCCTCCAATCGCGGCTGGAAGTCGCCTCCGTAGTCCGGCCCTACTAGCTCCAAGGAGCCAAGGCACCTCACATCATTGAAGCTGCTCCTGTTAGAGATTGGCGCCCAGATCGAGGGTGTCTGGCCGAGCCTCCGGGCGAGATCACCTGCAAGAGTGAGAGCTAAGTTCCCGGCACCCAAAATTGCCACTTTAGCCATTTGGTAGATTCTAAATTGAACCGTTTGGTGATCATCACTTAGCCCGCACCTTTAAATAGATTAATGAATGGACAAGTATTGACTTACGACAATCCCATGACTTCTCTGCCCATCATCGATGTGGATGGGTTGTCGAAATTTGGAAAAACGATCCATGAAAGCGACGTTGGATGTTTATATCTGCAAATTGCCTTTTCTTGTGGACCATATACGTAAGCGCTTACGTTTTTGGTGGACCTTTGAGCATACAGTCAGGTGTAGGCGTGTAGGTCTCAATACGGATCATTAATTTCCACCTCAACGTACTATGGGTGCGTCGCACCCGAGAGTGATATGGTTCGGCTGAGGGCGAATTAGGCTCGTAGACCTCAATTGCGAAGGCTTAAGTTTCATGGCATTACGGACTATTTTTTGATGTTTTGGTGCTGGCTGACAGGATATATACCGTTGTAATTCGGGTTTGTGTGAATAAATCGCTGTGTATGTTTGTTTGATTGTTTCTGTGAGTTTTGTAGAAGCGATTCCAAGTGTGACGTGCCACTGAACTTTCATCCGCATCCCCCACGCTCGAATGGATTGTCGATAAATTGTATGCGGCGTCCACGCCCCATTGATTTTTCAGTTGCAGCGGCTTGATAGTTTTGCCTGGGGGCCGGATGTGAGCTCACCGATGAGTATCTGACGAGCTCATTGTGAGGCCTTGATGCGGGTGGCATAGGCCCAAGGCATCAGGGCATCGATGTCTTTCACGAGGTGGCCGTTTGCGAGGCGGGTGAAGAGGTCGCAAAGATAGGCGTAAGGTTCAACGCCGTTCATTTTGCAAGTGCCGATAAGACTGGCAAACCGAGCCCAATTGCGGCCCCCTTCATCGTGCCCCGCAAAGAGCGCATTGCGGCGGTTCATGGCCGGGCGGCGGATCGCGTTTTCCACCAGGTTGGAGTCGATATCGACATGGCCATCGTCCAGGAACAGCCGGAATCCGTCCTGTCGCGTCAGCATATAGGCCAGGGCTTTTCCGAGGTCAGATTTGCGTGAGACGCGCGCGGCCTGGGCTGCCAGCCAGGTGAAGAACTCCTCCACCAGCGGGAGGGACAGGTCCTGTCGAACTGCCCGGCGATGTTCGGGGTCTGAGCCTCGGATACTGTCTTCGATCTTGTAGAGCGCGGCGATCCGCACCAACGCCTCGTCGACGATGGGCGATCCGCTCTTTGGCGTGGCCTTGATCAGCTTTCTGCGCCCGTGTGCCCAACAGAAAGCCAACTTCAGCGGAGCGCCGCCGATACGATCGGACGTAGCGAGATGAGAGTAACCGCCGTAGGCATCCACTTGGATTGTGCCGTTGAACCCGTCAAGGATCTCAGCGGCATATTCTCCTTTACGCCCGGGCCGATAATGGAACACCACACCTGACGGAGCAGAACCATTCCAGCCGCGGTCGTCACGCAGCACGGCCCAGAGATAGCCGGTCTTTGTCTTGCCTCGCCCAGGATCCAGCACCGGGGCGGTCGTTTCGTCGACATAGAGGCGCGTGCTTTCCCACAGCAGCCGTTTGGCCATGTGGTCGACCACCGGTGCGATTTCGCTACCCGTGCGCCCCATCCAATCGGCCAGCACCGTGCGGTCGATTGGCACGCCGTGTCGCGCCATGACCTCGGCCTGACGGTTGAGGGGCATGTGTTCGGAATGCTTGGAGACGGCAATCTCCGCCAGAAGGGCCTCCGTCGGCCAGCTCCCTTCCAGAAGATGCGCCGGCGCTCTGGCCTGGACGACGCCGGTTCGACCCTTGGGGCATGCGTATTTCGGGCGGATCGTGACGATCACCTCGTAGCGCGCCGGGATCCGGTCGAGCCGTTCCGTCCGGTCCTCGCCGATCCGGACCATGTTGCCGCAACCGCAGGGACAAACGATGCTATCGGGCTCGATCACGCGCTCGACCCGCGGCAGGTGTTCGGGCAGTGCACGGGCCTTGCGCTCCTTGCGAGAAACGGCCTTGTCCGGATCGCCAACCTCTCCAGAATTGCCAGCCTTTTCGGGATCATCTGCGCTGGCTTCGATCTTCTTCTCGACGGCGGCGATCCGCGCCTGTGTTTCGGCAATCGCCGTTTCAAGGTCTTCCAGTGCCAGTTCCATCTGCGCCGGATCGAGCTTTTCCGATTTTGGCCCGAACTTCGTGCGCCTGTAGTCGTGAACCTGCCCCTCAAGCTTCTCGATCAGTTCCTTCAGCTCAGTGATGAACGCGTCCTTTTCGGCAACGACCGCCTGCTCATGCTGGCGTGCCGCACGCTCGACCGACAGTTCGAACTGCATCGCCGCAAAGGCTTTGACTACCTCTGGCGGAAGGTCCGGAAACAGGCTGAGATCAATAGGTTGCGACATGCCGCTTTATAGCAAAGCAGCTCAAAAAATCCAAATAAAACAATAGAAAGACGGCCGAACAATCATCCTGCCGCCGACGGCGCGGTCACCCGTTGCGCCATCACCCGCCGCCAGTCAAGACCTTCGAACAAAGCCTCATATTGACCCCTGGAAAGACGCATCGTCCCATCCTGAACCTTGGGCCAGGCAAAGCTTCCATGTTCAAGAATTTTGTAAGTTAGCACCATTCCTGTGCCATCCCACACCAGGATCTTCAGACGATCCCCGCGCTTCGACCGGAAGATCACCGTCACCCCGGAATGCGGGTCCAGCTTCAACTCGGTCTGCACCATCAAAGCCAGCGCCTGATGCCCACAGCGGAAGTCAACCGGACGGGTTGCGATCAGGATCGGCAGTCGTTGGCCCGCGACGATCATGACGCTCCTCGCACAGCGTGAACCAGAGCGGCGACCCGTTCAACGGGCACATTATTAGGAACCCGCATCACAACGTCTGAGCCAATCTCCAACGTCAAAACCTGCACACTCGGCCCGTCGGAGGCCAGCTTCGGCAGCGGCAAACGATTGACAGGCTCAGGCGGCTCCGCAGCGATTGCCAGAGGAACAAATGACGGCTCGACACCATCGTGCTCCGACGGCGTCGTTGCCGCCGCAAACGGCAGCACCAGAATGCCGTCACGCACTTGACGTCGCCAATCGGAAAGCTGGTTTGCTATAACGCCGTGACGGCGCGCGACATCCACAACACGAACACCAGGCTCAAAGCTTTCCGCCACGATCCGCGCCTTCACATCATCCGGCCAACGCCGGTTACCGCGGCGCGGCTCGACAACTTCGTAGCGACCAACAAATCCATCATCTGCCATGCAAATCTCCAGATAAAACTGGAAACCTTCTCGCATACGCAGCAAGCCTCAAAATACACCCAATCCAATGGGGCGGAGACCGCGCTTACGATAAATTTGCCGCACGGGCCTCATAGGATTGCGTCCTGCAGGATGCAAAAATGTGAATATTCCCTGGAGCTGATGAAAAAGAGGACTGCAATCACCACGTTTGTGATTGAAAACACATAGTCCCCAGCAGCACCGGGCTTGCTCTCCGCGTCGTTGATCGCCGCTCGGTCGTTCTGGATTTGCGTAGCCATATCGATATCCTCGCTGTCTCCGGCTCATGGGAACCAAGGGATAGACTCGACGAGCGCCGCTGCATGTGAATCAGATGGCTGGCGAAGCACTTCGGCCGTTGCCCCTGACCGCACGATTTGGCCGTTGTCCAGAACGGCAGTGCGACCGGCAATGGCGCTGACAATGTTCAAGTCATGGGTGATGAAGAGGCATGCGATGCCTTCGTCCGCCTGCAGGCGCATGAGAAGTCCGAGTACCTCGCGGGCCACCAGTGCATCCAGCGACGACGTCGGCTCGTCGCAAACAAGCATCAGAGGACGGGCGGCAAGCGCTCGCGCGATAGCGACGCGCTGTTTCTGTCCGCCAGATAGCTCAGCTGGGAAGCGCTCCGCCATATCGCGGCCAAGCTCCACCTGGTCGAGCATCTCCTCGACGCGACGATCGCGCTCCCGGCCGCGCAGACCCTCGTAGAGGGCAAAGGGTCGACCAATGATTTCTCCTACGCGGTGCCTCGGGTTAAGCGCGGTGTCGGGCGTCTGGTGAATGGTCTGGATGGACCTGCGGCTAGCAAGCGGACGGTCATGGATAGAGGCGGCGAGGGGTTTTCCTTCGAACAAGATCTGGCCGGAGGTTGGAAGGAGCAGCCCGTTTACGATCCGACCGAGCGTCGACTTCCCTGATCCCGATTTCCCGACGAGCGCAAGCGTTTCTCCCCGGCAGACACTGAGCGAAACGTCATTTACTACGGGCCGGTTTCTATCGTAGCCGGCGGTGACGCTCCCCATTTCCAGAACCGGCTCGCTGGTCTCGGGGGGCGCGGCAAAACTGAGAGTACCTGCTGAGAGTAAAGCCTGGGTGTAAGGGTCAGCCGGGTTGCGGATGAGGGTCGTCACCGGGCCTTCCTCGATACTTCGTCCTCGGCGAAGGACGAGCACGCTGTCGGCGATCTGTGCGACGAGCGGCAGGTCATGACTGATATAGATAGCCGCCGTCGACTCCAAGGCGATTGCCTTGCGGATCGCGCTCAGTACCTCTCGTTGCGTCGTGACGTCGAGGGCGGTGGTCGGTTCGTCGAATATGACAAGGTCGGGCTTCGCGCAAAGCGCCATTGCAGTCATGGCACGCTGCAACTGCCCCCCCGAGACTTCGTGGGGAAACCGGACCGCAATTGCCTTTGCATCGAGGCCGAGCACATCGAGCAGGGCAATGGCGCGGTCGGTCGCTGCCGCCTTGCTGAAACGGCCGCTACGCAGGCTCGATTCTATGATCTGGTCGATTAGCCGAAAGGCTGGGTTGAACGACGCCGCGGCCGACTGTGCAACATAGGCGATCCGCTGGCCGCGTAGCGCCCGGCACTGCGACTCAGGCAGGCGGAACAGGTCGATCCCGTCGAATTGTACCGATCCACCGATGCGTTCGGTTCCGGGTCTCACATATCCGAGAGCGGCAAGGCCGATGGTGGACTTTCCCGCGCCGGATTCGCCGATCAGGGCAAGAACGCTGCCGCGTTCGATGCGGAGCGAGACATCGTCCACGATCAACGACGATCCTGGGCTGCCGGTGGGGCGAATGGTGAGATTACGAATGTCGAGAAGGGTGGGGCTCATCTTTTCGGCCCACCATCGCGCCCGGCCGAGACCCAATCCACCACTGAGCTGACGGCAATGGCGAGCACTGCGATTGCCGCTCCCGGTACAAGGGCTGCCGTGACCCCGAACAGCAGCCCGTCCTTGTTCTCTTTGATCAGGCTTCCCCAGTCGGTTACCGGCGGTTGGACGCCCAGCCCCAAAAAGGACAGGGTGGACAGGAAGAGAACTGAGAAGACGAAGCGCAGGCCAAGCTCGGCCAGAAGTGGCGCCATGCCGTTGGGAAGGATCTCGCGCAGAATGATCCAGCTCGTTTTCTCGCCACGTAGATACGCTGCCTCGACATAGTCGAGAGCCGCTGTATCAGCCGCGATCAACCGTGCCAGGCGAAAGAAACGGGTCGCCTCCACGAGCGCTATGATCGCCACGATGAAGAAAACCGAACGCGGCAGGATGGTGAGAAGCACCATTGCCAGAATGAGTGTCGGCATCGCCATAACGAGATCGACGAATCGCGACAGCACCATGTCAAGCCAGCCCTTGCGCAGCCCCGCCAGAAGGCCGAAGCCGGTACCCGCCACAAAGGCGATGAGGACGGCGGCAGCTGCAGTCAGTACGGTGACGCGAGCGCCCCAGATGAAGCGTGACAAGAGGTCTCGGCCGATCATGTCAGTGCCGAACAGATGGGACGCGGACGGTGGCTCCCAGCCGGGTCCAACGATCTCGTTCACGCCGTGGGGCGCGATGAAGGGCGCGGTGAGGGTAACGAGGAGGCAAACCCCAATCGTCAGGAGTGACAGGATGACGGAAAGTGGAAGTTTGACGGCGCTCACGATTGAAACCCCAGACGGGGATTGGCGAGCACGGAGAGGACATCCGCGCAGAGATTGAGCCCGATATAGACACTGGCGAACAAAAGTGCGGTCGCCTGGACAACGGGCACGTCGCGATTGACGACGCTGTCGACCATGAACTGGCCCATGCCGGGATAGACAAATATGACCTCCACCACGACGACACCGGCGACGAGATACGCAAGATTGACCAGCACGACGTTGATGATTGGCGAAAGAGCGTTCGGTAACGCGTGGCGCCAGACCACCGTGCCGTGCGGCACCCCCTTCAGCACCGCCATTTCGATGAAGGGCTTCTCGAGAACATCCAGCACCGAGGCGCGCACCATTGCGGCGATATGGCCGGTGACAACGAGGACGAGCGTTAGGCTGGGCAGCGTAATCGCGGCGATACGGTTGCCAAGGCCCATGTTCGCGAACACCGTGCTGCTGCTCGCGAACCATCCGAGCGAGATCGAAAGCACATAGATAAGCAGGTATCCGATGAAAAATTCCGGGAGCGCCACGAAGGCGCGCGTCAGGAGCGAGATCGTCCTGTCGATGATGCTGCCACGATATCGAGCAGCCAGAAGTCCGAGGAGCACGGCGAGGGGCACGGACATGAAGGCTGCGGTCCCGGCGAGGAATAGCGTATTGCCCAGTCTTGCGGCGATGCTTGCGGCGACGCTCCTCCCGTTGAGGAGGCTTGTGCCGAGATCGCCGTGAACGAATGCGTTCAGCCAGGAGAGATAGCGGATGGGAAGAGGCTGATCGAGGCCAAGCCTTTGGCGTAGTTCTGCGACCGCTGCAGGCGTGGCCGAGCGTCCAAGAAGTGCGGTTGCCGCATCGCCAGGCAGAAGCTCGCTGCCGACGAACACCAGGCTCGACAGCACAAGCAACAGGCCGATCCCTGCGGCGAGGCGCCGCAAGATATAGGCGGCGAGCCCGCGTCGCCTTCTGTTTGTCTGCTCGGTCGCCAAGGCGTCGTTGGGCTCGGCAATGGTCATCAATCTGTCTCCATGAGGGGAGCCGGCAGGAAAGTCAGCCTGCCCGGAAGCTCTTGCCTATTCGTCGAACCAGACCTTTTCGGTGGTGCGCGGCCCGATCTGACCTGGGATTGCCTTGAACCCCTGGAGGTTGGAGACGGAGGCGCTGATCTGTGCGGCATAGGCCGGGATGACCGAGCTGTTTTCCTCGACGATCAGCACCTGGGCATCGTGGTAGAGCTTCTTGCGCTTGTCCTCATCAAGTTCGCCGCGGGCCGCAAGAACCAACTCGTCAAAAGCGCTGCTCTTCCAGCCGGACTCATTCCATGGGGCGTCAGACAGATAGATCAGCGACAGCATAGCGTCCGCGGTCGGCCGCGCGGCCCAGCCGGAAGCGACGAAGGGATGCTTCAGCCACACATCATTCCAGTAGCCGTCGGCTGGTACGCGATTGACCTCGAAAGGGATGCCGGCCTTTTCAGCCGACTGCTGGTAGAGCTGGGCTGCATCAACAGCGCCGGAGAAAGTCGCACCATCGGCCGCCGACAGGACGATCTTTCCGTCAAAACCCGCTTTTTTCCAATGGAACGCTGCCTGTTCCGGGTCGTAGGCGTGCTTCGGCACGTCGTTCGTAAAATAGCGATTGGAGGGGAAGATCGGATTGTCGTTTGAGGCCGTCCCGGCTCCATTGAGGATGGAGGATACGATCTGTTCACGGTCGATGGCGTATTTCAAAGCCAGCCTGACGTCGATATTCTTGAAGGGGTCGGCGTCGGCGCGACCGACAAACAGGACGATCGAGGAGTCCGCTTCTGTTTGGAGCGTGATGCCCTGGTGTCCCTTCAGGCGCTGTGCGACGCGGGACTCGACATTGTTCACTACATGCACCGACTTGCTGAGCAGTGCGGCGACACGCGCGGATTTGTCGTTGTAGGCGACAGTCTCAACGGAATCGACGTGTCCGCGTTCCGGATCCCAATAGTTCGGATTGCGCTTGGCCAGTGTGCGTACGCCGGGCTGGAAGTCCTCCAGAATGAAGGCTCCAGTACCTATGCCCTTGTCGAAATTCTCACCATCCGGCGTAATGCCGAAATGTACGTCTCCCAACAGATAGGGGAAGTCGGCGTTCGCGCCGTTGAGCTTGAAGGTGACTTCATTCGGTGCTGACTTTACGATGTCGGTTACGCTCAAAAGATAGCCTTTGCCAGCCGATTCCGATTTCTCGCCGCGGTGATGATTGAGCGAATAGATGACGTCCTCTGGCGTCAGTTCCTTGCCGTTGTGGAACTGCACGCCCTTGCGAAGCCGGAAGATCCATTCGCTACCGCCCTTCGCAGGCTCCCAGCTTTCGGCGAGACCAGCGCGCAAGCTGGAATCGTCGTTGAGGTCGGTCAACGTGTTGAAAAGCTGGAGGCCCACATTATAGGTATAGGCTTCGAAATAGTAGGCCGGGTCGAGGCGGTCGGAGGTCGAGGCGTTGTCGATCCCGAGGATCAGGTGGCCGCCTTTCTTCGGCCCGGCGGCGCGCGCCATGCCGGGAAGGAGCAATGTGCTGGCAGCGACGGCGGCGCTTGCCTTGAGAAAACGGCGGCGGCCCAGTTCCAGAGGGGCGCTAAGATGCGGGTGCTGTGTCATGATCGGCTCTCGAAGAGGGGGGTGAAGGTCAGGCGGCGACTGGCCGCGGATCGAAGGTTTGACGGAGTTCTGCGATATGTTCCGGGCCAATGCCGCAGCAGCCGCCGACGATCGTGGCGCCGGCCTCGACCCAGCGACGAGCAAACAGCAGGTAGCCGGGAGGATCGAGATCGTCGCGGAGACCGCTCAAGCCAGCATTGGCAGGCAATGTCGCGTCTGGTTCCGGTTTCGGCACGAAGGCGTTGGCATAGACGCCGATCGGCGTTGAGTAGCCGCTAGTATTGAGTGCCCTGCGCGCAGCTCTGATTGCTGCCTCCATGATTTCCGCCTGGCTGCAGTTGAACAGCAGCGCGCCGGCGCCAAGTTCCACTGCCTTTACCGCCGCATCGGCCACGGCTTCGCCAGATCGAAGCGTCGGTAGACTGCGCCCGGAAATTACATCCTCGACCCCCTTGCCATCCTCAAGGGTGAACGAGAGCCAGAGCGGACGGGTGTCGTTGCCCAGAACCGCGCGGATTGTTTCGACCTCGCGGAGTGAACCCTGGGTCTCCGCCAGCCAGAAATCCACGTAAGGGCCTAGCCCCTGGACGAGGACGCTGAGAATCTCTGGAGCCTTGCCCGGATCGAACAGATCGGGACGATAGGAGCCAAAGACCGGGGGCAGCGATCCGGCTACACGAACGTGGCCGCCAGACTTCGCGGCTGCTGCGCGAGCGAGCTTTCCAGAGAGGCTTACAAGCGCAAGGCCATCTTCGGCGAAGCGTTTGTCCCCGACGTGGAAGGGCACCACGGCATAGCTGTTCGTGGTAATGACATCCGCGCCTGCTGCGACGAAAGCGTCATGCGCCTTTTCGACGAACTCCGGGGCTTCAATCAGCGCAAGCGCGGACCATTCGGGCTGTCGAAACGGCGCGCCGCTGCGCAGCAATTCGCGACCCATACCCCCGTCTAGAATAGTGACTTTTGATGACATACAGGCGCCTTTCATGAGTTCATAATTGTAAGCTGCGTCGTTTCGCAATGGCGCTATATGACCTTGTGCCTTCAATAAAGAAAAGTGCATTTAGCCTATAGATTTGATGTATTTTAGAAAAAGACACCTCATTTAGATTTATGTGTCCAATATTCATTGTATATCCGTAAAATTTTCAGACGTTTATTCTAATTTGCATCGTTGTTATTAGACAAGCAGCAGCATTCGCTTGAAAAAACGGCGGGTCACTGTCCATGTGCAAGAAGAGTTTCTCATTCTCCTGTACAGCAGGGCTGATTTTCTGGACTCAATTGGGCCTATGCCAGCTCGAGCTTTTTCTCACAGCGCAGGAGCATGCCATAGAGGTCGCGAGGCTCGTCTGGATCTGCCAGCAAATCCAGCTCGGTAAACAAGGCGAATTCGGCAATCTTGCCGCGGACATAGCGCAAGGCCGAGAAGTCCTCGATTGCGAAGCCGACGCTATCGAACAAGGTGATCTGCTTATCATTGCTTCGGCCGATCGCATCGCCGGTCATAACCTGCCAAAGCTCAGTAACCGGATGCGACGCAGGAAGCTGCTGAATGTCGCCTTCGATCCAGGTCTGCGGTGGATACTCTATGAAGATGTCCGAGCGCAGTAGGACCTCTTTGCTGATCTCCGTCTTGCCGGGGCAATCGCCACCTACAGCGTTGATATGAACACCTGGTCCGACATGATTGTCAGACACGATTGTTGCGTACTGTTTGTCGGCGGTAACAGTGGTGATGATGTCTGCGCCCTCAACGGCGTCGGCGACCGATTTGCATTCAACGATGTTGAAGCCAAGCCCGGTAAGATTGCGTGTGCATTTCCGCGTCGCCGCTGGATCAATGTCGTAGAGACGCAGTTCCTGGATTCCGAGGAGCGCTCTGAAGGCGCGAGCCTGGAACTCACTCTGGGCACCGTTACCGATGATGGCCATCGTTCGTGAGTTCGGTCGCGCCAGATACTTCGCGGCAAGAGCGGATGTCGCAGCAGTGCGAAGCGCGGTCAGTATCGTCATCTCCGAAAAAAGCAGCGGATAGCCGTTTCCGACATCGGCAAGGACACCAAAAGCGGTGACCGTCTGGCGGCCATCCCGCGTATTTTTCGGATGGCCGTTGACGTACTTGAAGCCGTAGAGCGCACCATCGCTGGTTGGCATCAGCTCGATGACGCCCTCGTTGGAGTGGGAGCCCACCCTGGGGGTCTTGTCAAAAATGGGCCAACGGCGAAAGTCTTCCTCGATCGCCGCCGCCAGTTCAGTGAGAAAGGTATCGATACCCACCTTGAGCACCAGTTTCATCATGTGATCCACACTTACGAACGGAACCACGTTTAGCTTGCGATCGACGGTCATTATTCCTCCGGTCATTCGACGGTAGATTTCAGGCAGCGCGGGTTGGTCTATCCATGACCCGCTTGCCCATGAGACTTGCAACGAGATCTACGATGAGCCTTGCGGTCTTCCCGCGCTCATCGAGAAAGGGGTTCAATTCGACGAGATCCAGGCTGGTGACGAGACCGCTGTCGTGAAGCATTTCCATGATCAGGTGCGCTTCGCGGAACGTCGCGCCGCCGGGGACAGTCGTTCCAACGGCGGGTGCAATTTCCGGATCGAGAAAGTCGACGTCGAAGCTGACATGCAACATCCCGTTCGCGGCGCGGACGCGATCGAGGAACGTTCGAGTCACGCTGGCGACCCCGTGTTCATCGATGGCACGCATGTCATGCACGGTTATCGACGAGGACCGCAGCGCGTCCCGCTCTGCGGGATCAACGCTCCTGATGCCGATCATGCATAGGTTTTCGGTCGGGACGGCGTGGTTCAGCGCTGGATAGAAACCCTCGAATCCACGCCGGCCAGTATAGTAGGCCACAGGCGTGCCATGCAGGTTTCCGCTGACGGTGGTTTCCAGCGTATGGAAATCGGTGTGGGCGTCAAGCCAGAGAACAAAGAGTTGGCGACCGTTCTCCGAGGCGCGCCGTGCAATTCCCGGGATCGTTCCTGCGGAGATCGTGTGATCGCCGCCAAGAAAGATCGGCACACTGTTATTGCTGTGCTCGTAAGCTGCCGCCGAAAGCAGCTTGATCCATGCCACCGTTTCACCGAGGTGATGGACGGAAGCGTTGGCATGGGCGATCGCCGGAAAAGACTTCGGACCCAGATTGCCGACGTCCCGAACCCTGTGCCCCAATTCTTCAAGCGCGCCGGCAAGACCGGCGATCCTGAACGCGCTCGGACCCATCTCACAACCGAGATGTCCTGCCCCAATTTGCAGCGGTGCTCCGATCAGTATGCATTCCATAACAATCTCCAGCAACGACTGCGATCTTGCAGCCGCCTCCAAGGCTTCGCCAGGTTCAGTAGTGAGCGGTCGCGATGAGCTCGATAAGCGCCGTGTCGCCGAGATCAGCGACGCCGATGGTCGCGCGGGCGGGCAACTCCTCCGGCGCAAACCATTCCTTCCACACCGCATCCATTTGCGGCTTCACGTTCATGTCAGTGATAAAGATCGTGGCGGAGAGCAGGTTTGCGCGTTCTGAGCCTGCCTCTTTGAGATATGCATCGAGCTTGGTCAGGACCTGACGGGTCTGCCCTTCCATGTCGAGGCTTTCATCGTCAGCGACGATCCCGCCGATGTAGGCGATGCCGTTGTGCTTGACGACGCGATGCAATGTCGGCATCCGGATAAGTCGCTCTGTCATGAGAAATGTCCTGCTTCGTTGGTGTCGTGATCGACAGGATCCCTGCCGGTTACCGCCTTCAGCGCGTGGGGCGTGTGCGGGAGATGTGCAAGTTCAGCAAGCCGAACGGGTTTGACCGGCGAACGGAGGCGATAGGTTCCCACGTCGCCGGGGCTGACCTTTCTTTCCTCCGCCATGATTTCCGTAACGGTCGCGGCACAAAGACGGCCCTGGCATTGGCCCATTCCGCAGCGAACAAATGTTTTCAACTGGTTCGGACCGGGCGGCCCAAGCGCAATGGCCTCCCGCAGCTTGCGCACTGTGATTTCTTCACAGCGGCAGACGATCGTTTCGGGGTCCGCCGGTGCGAGGAAGCCCGAATGGGGTGTGTAGAGAGCATCCAGAAACGCCCTTCCGCGCAGGAAGCGGCGGGCTTTCTTGTGCAGAGATTTGATCTGCGTAGGCACTGCCGTCGTACTGCCAAGCCCCAAGTCAGAAAGTGCCGCAAGTGCAACTATGCGTCCGCTGACCTCCGCGGCTTGAGCACCTGCGATCCCGGCTCCGTCGCCGGCGACATAAATGCCTGCCTTGGTGGTCCGACCTTCATGATCTGCGACAGGCTCGAACGCACGCTGTTCGTCATTCCATTTCAACTCACAGTCTGCTGCATTGGTCAGGCTCGTCGACGGAATCACCCCCTGGTGCAAGAGCACCGAGCTGGCAGGGAGGACTTGTTCGTTACCCGTCGTGATGAAGCGCACGCCGTCAGCGCGCTCAATGCCGGTAATCGCGATGGATCTGACGCCGGAAACCACGCGTGCATGACGTTTTACCTTCGCCAGCAAGCCGATGCCTTTCAACACGTAAGGTGAAAGCATGAATTCGGGCATGTGTCGGAGCACGCCGACCCGGAAGGGAGATTGAGCAGTATCGAGCACGGTGAGATCGGATACGCCTGCATCGACGAGCTGGCTTGCGAGCAGATAGAGAAGTGGTCCGCAGCCGGCCATGACAACAGGTCCCGATGGCATCGCTCCGGCCGCCTTTAGCGCGATCTGAGCAGCGCCCGCGGTCATCACACCTGGCAAGGTCCAGCCGGGCACCGGCATGGGACGCTCCTGCGCGCCGGTGGCAAGAACAATGGCCTCAGCTTCAATCATCCGAGCCGAGCCGGCTATGGTTATGCCGACAACATTACACGTCTGACCAGCCGTCTGGTCCCGGCTCTCCAGGCTCCAGACCGTGGCGCGCGGCGCATAATCGATGTTGCTGAGACCGAACGCTTCTGCGAGCGGCTTTCCCTTCCAATAGTCAGTGCCGAGGTAGGTTTTTCTGTCGGGACTGTTTCTTGTGATCTCACGGTAGATCTGTCCGCCCGGACGGGGGTTCTCGTCGAGTACAGCAACGCGAGCGCCAGCCGCAGATGCTTCAACAGCGGCAGCCATACCTGCAGGTCCAGCGCCGATGACGATAAGATCGTAAAAATCCAGAAGGTCCGATGCTGTTGAAACTTCGCGAAGGCTCATTGGACTATCCCCTCTTGGCTTGCCGCGAGCTTCGGGAATGTGGGTGCGCCCCTCTGGCTCAAAACGGTCATCCCGTCTTCGACTTCGGTCAGACAAGCTTGACGATTCTGCACGCCATCCACGGTGACCAGACACTCGAAGCAAACGCCCATCAGGCAGTAGGGCGCTCGTGGGCTCTTGCTAACGACGGATTGCCGAACATGGTCGATCCCAGCGGCCAGCAAAGCGGTGGCGAGCATATCCCCCTCCTCGGCCTGAATGACCACGCCGTCGAAGGTGAATTGTACGGGTTGTTCTATCCTATGCAGCCTGTTGAGCATGGAACCTCCGGGCGGAAAAGGCTGACAGATCGTCTTCAAGCTTACCCGCGGCAATCTGCGGTGCCACGATCAGTGCGTGATTGGCAGCCAAGGTTACGCCAGAATGGCAGGCGACGAGGAATGCACCCGGGTGGCGCTCGGAATGATCGTAAATGGGTATTCCATCCGCCGTTTTGACCCTGAAACCCGTCCAGCTGCGCAGGACGTTCAGATCAGAAAGGGCGGGGAAAATTCTTAAGGCCCGGCTGGCCAGCACGGCGCTGATTTCGGATGACGATGAGATTTTGGCGCTGTCGGTCTCTTCGCTATCGCCGATCATGATACCACCTTCGTCGGCCTGCCGCATTCCGGCAGAGAGGCACGGCAGGGCGGTCTGGCTCTTTTCCGTGACGAGGATCTGGCCCTTGCTACGCTTGAGCGGGCAAGACAGCCCGACCATTGGCGCAAGCCTCTCGTTTTCCAAGCCGGCGGCGAGAACGACCCGGCGTGAAAATAGGGAAAACCCACCACCCTTGAGAACGAAGCCTTCAGTCGTTGGTTCTATGGTTTGAACATGATGATTTGGACGATAAGTCGCCCCTTTCTTTTCCATCGCTGCGTGAAGCGCGTGGAAGAGGCGAAGCGCATTCACGTGCCCGTCCGCGGCACAATAGATCGAGCCTAGAACTTCCGCGCCGATACCCGGCACGCGGTCAAGCGTCTGCTGGCGATTCAAAACTTCAAATTGCGGAGCTCGCCCGTTTGTTTCGAGCGCAATGCTTTCCATATCCTCGCGATTGACCTCGAGTTCCTCTTCAGAGAGTGCGAAGGTATATGCTCCGTCCTGTTGAAGACCGACGTCGATGCCGCTGTCGTCGAACAGGGCTTTTGCCATCGTCGGCCATCTCTTGGCGGACGCATCTGACCAAAGAGCGTAATGGGGCGCATGCAGCCCTTTACCCTGCACCCAGACCAGCGCGAAATTGGCGCGCGATGCTCGCAGATCCAGATCCGCGCCATCGAGGACGAGTGGTTTCGTTCCTGAGCGTGCTAGACCCCAGGCAATGGAGGCGCCAACCAGGCCGCCCCCGATAATGGTCATATCAACTTCGTACATCGTATCTCGGCGTTCTTGTTTATTCGCAGCACCGGGATACGGCGCGAACGCCGTATCCCCTGGAAGCGACCGATCAATGGGGGGTGACGTCCACTTTGAACCACTTGAACGAGAGCGTCTTGATGGTGCCGTCGTCGCTTGCCGCCTTGATGGCTGCGTCAAAATCGGCCTTGAGTGCGGTGTCTTCCTTGCGAAGGCCAACAGCGACCACGCCGAACTCGCCACCGGAGAAAAGCGGCCCGATGAGCTTCGCGCCCTTCATTTCCGGCTTTTCGATTGCAGCGGCGAGTACGGTTGCGTTTGCCAGAACAGCATCCAGGCGACCGCTGGTCAGGTCGAGGTTGTGCTCCTCGACGGACTTGTATTCCTTGATATCCACGGAACCCTTGAAGTACTTGTCCAGGAATGTTGATGCTGTGGTCGATCCCTGCACGCCGACCGACGTGCCGTTCAGGAAGCTCGATATATCGGCAATGGCCTTTTTGGCGGCATCTGCCTGGCTGTCGAGCGAATAGGTTTCGCCCGTACCTGGCATGTCCGCCAGCTTGCTGTCACCCATGACGGCAAAACCGTTGATGCCTGCTGCGTACGGAGTCGAGAAGCCGATCACTTCCTGCCGTTTTGGGGTGATGCTCATGGCGGCCATGATCGCATCGTACTTTTTACCGGTCAGCGACGGGATAATGCCATCCCAGTTCTGCGCGACGATCTGGCATTTCGCCTTCATCTTCTCGCACAGGGCGTTGGCGAGATCGATCTCGAAGCCGTCGAGCTTGCCGCCTGGTCCCGAAAAGTTCCAGGGCGCATACCCGCCCTCGGTCGCGATTGTAATCGACTTTTCCTGGGCTGCTGCCTGACCGGCAACAAGGAGAAGCGCTGCGCACAGAATAGTTTTGAGTTTCATAAGTTCACCTCTGTTCATTTGTTTCCTGGACACGCGAGCCGTGACGAATTGATCGTCAGTGGGATGTACCGCCGTCGCGCCGCAGGAATTGCCGGAAGCGATCCGTGCGGGGGTGGGCGAACATTTCGGACGAAAGGCCTTCTTCGGCGATGACACCTTGGTGCAAGAAGACTGTGCGCGATGAAACATCGCGGGCAAAATCCATTTCGTGAGTGACGATCAGCATGGTTCGGCCCTCGGCCGCCAGATCACGCATAACCTTTAGAACTTCACCGACGAGTTCCGGATCAAGAGCCGACGTGGGCTCATCAAACAGCATGACATCCGGTCGCATCGCCAGGGCACGGGCAATTGCTGCACGTTGCTGCTGGCCGCCGGACAGCTCGGATGGGTAGGCATCGCGCTTGGAGCCAATACCAACGCGCTCAAGCAATGCCTCAGCCTCATCGCGGCACGACTTCCGGTCACGGCCCTGAACATGCAAGGGCGCTTCCATAACATTCTGGAGTATCGTCAGGTGTGACCAGAGATTGAAGCCCTGGAAGACCATTGCGGCCCGCTCCCGGAGCCTGTTGACCTGCTTGATATCCTTTGGACGAGCGGGCCGGCCGGCTCGATGCTCCAGGGCAATCTCTTCGCCCATGATCGCAACGCTTCCGGCATTCGGGACTTCGAGCATATTGACGCATCGCAGAAGCGTCGACTTGCCAGAGCCCGACGAGCCGAGGATCGAGATCACTTCTCCCTCGTTGGCCGTCAGCGATACACCGTGGAGGACCTCCAGGTTACCGAAGTTTTTCCTGATGTCTTTCAGCTGAACAGCTGGGCGAGCAAGGTTAGGCATGGAGTTCGCCTTTTCGATCGACGGGATCGGACGTGCGTCTCCCTTTGCGTCGCTCGGGCCACAAAGCCCATTCGAGCAACGTGAAGAGACGCGCGACGATGAAGTTGAGGATGAGGTAGATTGCGCCGGCACAGGCAAAAACCTCGACGGTGCGATAGCTTTCCGAGATCAGCTTCGCGGCAATTCCGGTGATTTCCATGATGGTGATGGTCGACGCGAGAGACGTCGACTTGACCATCAAGATCACTTCATTGCTGTAGCCTGGCAGCATCTGGCGTATCGCCTGCGGGACGACGATCCGCCGGAACAGTTTTACCCTGCCCATACCGCAGGCTTTGGCGGCTTCAATTTGACCTGCGGGCACGGAGAGCAGTCCGCCTCGCATGATTTCGGCACTGTAAGCAGCCGTATTCAATGCAAGCGCCGCCATCGCGCACCAGTAGGCATCGCGCAGGAATGGCCAGATAAAACTATGCCGAAGCTCCGGAAACTGGCTGAGGCCATAGTAGATTATGTAGATCTGGACGAGGAGCGGCGTGCCACGAAACGCGAAAATGTAGAACCGCGCTGGCAGATCAAGCCACCAGCGGCGCGACACACGCATCAGAGCCAATCCGAAAGCAAGGACCGTACCTGCCGCAACCGAAAAAACCGCGAGCTTGAGCGCGAGCGGAATACCGGCCAGCAAAGCAACGAAGGTCTGCCAGAGGAATGCGGGATCGAACGGCATCACACGCCCCTCCGCAATCCGCGCATTGAGCGCGCCTCAGCCAGGCGGAAAGCCTGTCCGGAGACAAAAGTAATAGACAGATAGAGTGCCGCGGCAGTGAGATAGAAGCTGAACGGCTGGCGCGTCGACCCCGAACCGACCTGCGCCTGGCGCATCAGTTCGACAAGGCCGATCACCGAGATAAGGGCGGATTCCTTGAGGACCAGCTGCCAGACGTTGCCGACGCCGGGCAGGGCATAGCGCGCCGCTTGGGGAAGAACGATCCGGCGGAACAACAGGAAAGAACCCATGCCGTACGCTCGACCTGCCTCGACCTCTCCCTTGTTGAGCGCCAGAACCGCGCCGCGCAGCACCTGGGTTTGATAAGCCCCGGAAACAACGCCGATCGCAAGCGCGCCGATCAGAAACGTCGGAGCCCCAACGAAACCGCTACTTCCGAAAAGTGAGGCAACACCGGTAATGACGGAGCTCGATCCGAAGTAAAACAGATAGATGATAAGCAAGTCCGGAATGCCACGAAGCGCTGTCGTGTAAGCGGATGCCGTTGCCTGAAGTGCGCGCGAGCTTGAAAAGCTTGCGGCGGCACCAAGGCAGCCGAAGACAAGGCCGATTGCGAAGCCGCTGAATGCCACGGCGACCGTCATCCCGGTCGCTTTGAGCATATCATAGCCCCAGCCATCAGGGCCGAAGCCCATGAGTTGAAAATAATCCATATCGTTCCCTGCGCGCGACCGATTAGCCGCACGTCTGACCCCGGTTGGTCCGGAAGAGTTGTCATTTATGAGTTCAGGTTTACATTCGACCCGCATTAGGTCAAATTCATAATGGATAGGCGAGAATAAGCAGATGTTATGGTGAGGCTATGAACCTAAGGCAGGTTGAGGCATTTCGGGCCGTCATGTTGACTGGGCAGATGACAGCGGCAGCAGAGCTGATGTTGGTGACCCAGCCAGCCGTCAGCCGGCTTATCAAGGACTTCGAGCATGCAACCGGGCTTCATTTGTTCGAAAGGCGCGGAAACCACATAATTCCCACACAGGAGGCGACGACCCTCTGGAAAGAGGTCGACAGGGCATTCGTCGGGCTCAATCACATTGCCAACCTTGCGGCCGATATCGGCAGACAGGCGGCCGGCACCCTTCGCATAGCTGCGATGCCTGCTCTGGCGAACGGCCTTCTGCCACGGTTTCTCGCTCAGTTCCTGCATGACAAACCAAACCTGCAAGCGTCATTGACAGGCCTTCCTTCCACCATGGTCATGGAGGCTGTCGCTTCCGGCCGGGCCGACATTGGCTATGCCGACGGCCCTTCGGATCGTCCCGGCTTTCTTCTGGAAACCCGTTCGCTTGCTGCAATCGTTGCTGTTCCGATGGGACACAGGCTCGCCGGTCTCGAGCGGATAACTCCTCCGGACCTGGCTGGCGAACGGATCATAAAGCAGGAAACTGGCACACTCTTCGCCATGCGAGTTGACGTCGCTCTTGGCGGCATCCAACGGCGACCCTCTCTCGAAGTGAGCCTGTCGCATACGGCACTCAGTCTGGTCCGAGAAGGGGCGGGAATTGCAATAATCGATCCCGCCGCAGCCATCGAGTTCAAAGACAGGATTGTGCTGCGGCCTTTCTCGATTTTCGTCGATGCAGGGTTCCTATTGGTACGTTCAAACAACGCAGCACCTTCGACCATAGTGGATCGTTTCGCGACCGAATTCTGGAGCTTCCACGATGACTTGATGTCACAAAACGGTCTGATGTGTTCGGCGTGAATCCCGCAAAGGGGACAAGTGTTCAAATCAGTTTTCTTTTGATCGCGAGCGCGGTGAGATGAGCTTTGCTGCGGACGTCGAAGCGCTTCATGGCCTCGCGAAGCTTGACGCGGACACTATTGTACTTGACCTCTTCCACGTCTGCGATCTCCTCCATCGTCTTGCCGACGGCAATCCATCTCAGATAGGTCGCCTCTTTCGGATCGAGCCACGCGGCATCTTCCGCGGTGGGCGTGATCCGAAGGAAGGAGATGCGGGCATGGAGCTGCCCGACGGCCGCCGCTGCTGCAACCGCATCGATCTCCCGATCAAGCGGGATTGCCGTCCTCTCCGACGCCAGCGTGAACATCGACATCGAACCGTTGGCGGTCCTGATGGGGATGGTGATGCCGGAGCGGATGCCAAAATCGGCCGCTTGTGCATAGAAGGCGCGTTCTTCCTCCGATAGCTTCGGCCTCTCCTGTTCGCCAGACCAGGCGAAGACCTGCTTCCTGGATCTTGCGCGTTTGACGACCGGGTCGAGAGCGTCGAATTTCTTGTCGAAGTAGAGCGACCGCCAATCGTGATGATAGTTGGTCACGGCGATGATGTGCTTGTGCTGGATGTGGAGATAAGCATAGCCGGTGAAGCCGAAATGGTCGGCGACGTCCGCCAGCCCTGTTTTGAGGATGCACCCATCGCCCTCAATTGCCGTAAGATCGGTCAGCTTGTCCAGCCAATGCTGCATTCTCTATCTCCTTCTAGGTGTCGCCAGTATCCTCGTCGTCGCTGTTCGTCCGACAGCATATCGAGGACATCGATGGCTGAACTTCAGATGGGATGTGGCTTCCCGGTCTCACCAGGTTGCTCATGCGGCCTCTCCTGAGAATGTGAAATCGTAGCAGCCTGAAGCCGTGATCGTTGCCTTGCCTTGGGAGAACGAAACTACTAGCCGAGCAAACTCGGCGTCGAAATTCCAGCTTAGAACAAGGCTTCCGGTGTCATCGGTTGCTACCTCGAACGATCCATTGAAGGCCGGATGGGTGTTACGGAAGCGGATCAAGTCCGACAGTCGTTTGACGAGCGGCGATTCAAGAGCGAGATCAATTTCCCGGTCTTCGTAAAAGTGCCGATTGATGTCACGCCCGACGCCCGTCTTTCCCAGCAATTCCATGTCATTGATCCCGCCCAGGAGGCCGACGTAATAGACTTGCGGGATACCGGGTGCGAAAAACTGGATTGCGCGGGCGATGAGGTAGTCGTCGTCGTTACGGCCGAGCGCGTCGTAATAGGTGCAGTTCACCTGATAGAGGTCCAGGTTAGAGGCTGCAGCGCCTGTTGCCAAACGGCTCTGTCCCTCTGAGCGCCTGTGAATCTCCTCGACCAGATGGTCGATTGCCTGCGGTTCCAAAAGTCCGGGTCGGCCATCACTGTGCGCGCCGACATCGATGACGCCGATCCCGTCGTGAGTGTCGAGGACGGTGATTGCGTTGTGAGGGCTGATCTCCAGCCAACGCGCCAGCGCTGTCGCATCGCCCGTGAACAATGAATGCAATATCAGTGGCGGCAGCGCAAAATCGTATACGCGGTCAACCTTGCTGGCGATTTCGATCTGGTCACGATAGTAGCTGTGAATTTCGACAAGAACCTCCATCCCGCGATCCCGTGCCTTCTCGGCCAGCTTGGCAAGGAAGGCATAGGTCTCATCAATCATGAAGCAACTGGTTCCGGCCTTCTTGATCGCGTAGCCGGCGGCATCGAGGCGGATTGCCGTCACGTTGGCTTCAGCAAAGCGATCGAGGATAGTCTCCAGGTATAAAGCGCCATGGGCACTGTGGACATCGATGTCGATCTGTTGGGGGGTGAATGTGGTCCACAGCATCCGCTGGCGGCCATCTGCAAGCGTGGCCTTTGAAAACGGCAGCCCAGGGCGTGGCCGATAGATATTCAGGAGATCCTGCTCGCTGGCACCACGGGGAAAGGCCTTGCCAAATGTCATGAACATGTCTGCGAATTCTGAATCAGATCCTTTTGCGATGAAGTCCTGGAACCAGCTCGATTGCGCCGAGACATGGTTGACAATGAGATCGGCCATGATCTCCACGGAGCCGGCGAGGGCGCGAACATCATCCCAGCTACCGAGGCGAGGATCGACAATCGTGTGATCGGTGGGATCGAACCCGGCATCAGCGCCGTCGATCGGGTTGAAGAAAGGCAAGGCATGGACGCCGCCGAACAGGCCTTGTAGCCTCCCGTCGAGCAAAGCTCTCAACTCGGGGAAACCACCTCCGCTTAACCGGTCGACGTAGGTGATAAGTTGTACACTGTTTTTCATACGGTCTCTTCGTCTGGGGCCCTCCACTGAGGAGGGCGCATGGGTCATTGGGGTCTTTCAGTTGAACTGCCGGTGATGAGACGGCTTTCTCCAAGCAGACCCTGTTCGTCCATGATCGGATGCGCAACGGAAACGATATGGGCGTTGATGCGTTTGAGATCACGCAGGATGTCGAGATGAAGGGAGCTGGTCTGCAGGCTTTCGGTCCGTCCGTCACGCAATCGTTCGAGGTGTCGCTCCGAAGACCGTTTCTCCATGTTGCGGACCTCGATCTTCCTCTCCATCAGTTGTCTCGCGAGGTTGACGTCGCGCGTGATGAGGATCGTTTGCGCGATTCTGAGATTGTCGATGGTCAGCTGGAAAAGTTGCTGGAGCTCGGCAAAGCCATCTTCGGAGAACTTGAGGCCGTGCCCGATCTTCTTGGTGACTTCAGTCAGAAGACCCCTCTCGATGATGTCGCCGATGTGTTCGAGGTTGATGGCATAGTCGATAATGACAATGGAGCGGCGTCCCTCCTCCTCGGACAGTCCGGTCCGCCCGAGCTTGGAAAGGTAGACCTTGACCTCCTGCTGCAGCCGATCGACCTGGCGTTCGAGCAGAGGAATTTCCTTGAGTCTGGCGGCATTGTTCTGGTCGAACGCATCGGAGACCTTCAAAAGCATCCTTTCGATCAGGTCTCCAACCCCGAGCACCTCACGGGTCGCGCTGGTCAGGGCGACCAGCGGTGTCGAAAGTGCCTCGTGATCAAGGAATTTGGGCGCGCTCTCATTCTGCGTTTGTTCCGGAATGAGGATAGTCATCCAGCGCGCTAGCAATCGCGAAAAGGGCCATGCAAGCAGTGCCAGGGCGATGTTGAAGGCCAGATGCGCATCGACTGGTAGCTTGGCGTAGGGGAGGGGCAACATCGAAAGCCAGTCGGCCAAAATGTCGGCCGCAGGCAGAGTGAGCACGCAGCCTATCGCCCGAACGATCAGATTGCCCAACGTGACGCGTCTGGAGGCTGCCGGCCCCGACAGAGCGGCAATCACCGGCGGGATCGCGCCTCCCAGATTAGCCCCCAGAACCAGCGCGACAACAAGGCCACCAGACAGAAGGTCGGTAGAAGCCAATGACAGGATGAGGACGACCGCGGCAAGGCTTGAGGATGACACAAATGCGATCACTGCGGCAAAGATCATCGCGACAGGCCACGCGTTGTTGAGCAGCCCGATGAATGCTCCAAGCGCCTGAGAATGGCGTAAGGGTTCGGTCGCTGCGCTGAGAAGATGCAACGAGAGCAGCATCAGCGCGATACCTATGATTGCCGTGCCGGCGCCCTGGCGCGTGGTCGAGCCCCCGCGATAAAGAACGATGCCCACAAGCAGCAGGAACGGCGAGACCCACTCAATGCCAGTGGCAACGATCCAGGCTGTGACGGCTGTCCCGACATTGGCCCCAAGCAAAACGACCTGCGCCATGCGCGGCTTGATCAGCTCCCGCTCGACGAATGATGAGACCATCAATGCCGTCGCCGTGGAGCTTTGGAGCGCCACGGTCGCAACAAGACCGGAGAGGAACGACCGGGTGCTGCTTCTCGTCCCAGTGGCGAGGCCGGTTCGCAACTTTGACCCAAGTGCGCGCGATGCCCCGTCTTTCACCTGGGCGAGGCCGAACAGTAGCAATGCCACGGCGCCGGACAGGTTTATGATGACGATCAGTGATTCCAATTCTGACTCCGCAACTGAAAACAGGCCAGTCCGTGGGCCTTCAATGCAGTCAAATCAAAGTGCCGGTGGGCAAACCGGGAGGAATGCTGCCCACCGGCGGCCCGCCCACACCGCCGCGCGGGCAGGTTACCCGACATATCATGCACGGTTGTCATTCTGCCTTGAGACCGGCAGTCAGCCGGCTAGAAACAAGGGGCGACGACGCGGTGAATGTCCTCGGTAGCCGCGACGATATTCTGGCCGGCTACCTCGTGCGATCCGCTGGTTACCACAAGAAGGCCTGCTTCTTCGCAGATGACGGATCCTGCGGCGATGTCCCAGATACTCGTGTTCTTTTCGACATAGCCATCGGTCATTCCAAGTGCCGCGAACCCAAGACCGACCGTTCCACACCGATATTCCGTCACTCCCCATCCTGCCTCTCTCAGTGCGAGCTCGACCTCGGCAACTTCTCTGGCGGGCCAGCGAACACTTTCACCGACAGAGGCGAGACGGACGGAAGGGAAGTCGACCCTTCTTTGGTAGGGAGCGCCATTTTTAAAGATGCCCGCCCCTGTCGCGGCACCAAGTCGTAATCCAAGGCACGGATAAGCGATAACGCCGACACGGGATAATCCGTTCTCCACGAAGCCGATTGAAACTCCCCAGAGCGGGGAGCCGCGCAGGAAGTTCACCGTGCCATCTATGGGATCGATAGACCAGAATGCGTCCGATCCGCCTCCGCCCATCTCTTCTCCCATCACGTGGTCGTCGGGAAACCATGTAACAAGCGTCTCTCGAATAAGTGCCTCGACGCGCCGATCCGCTTCCGAGACAAACTCGCTTGCCGTCTTCTCCTCCGCAACGAATTGGCCACGCTCGTGAAAGAGCTGTAGAGCCAACGCCGCAGCCTCGGTCATGATCGTGTTTGCCGCATCCAGGCGTTTGAGATAATCCATGGTTTGACCTTCAATGCGCGTCAAGAAGGTCAGGGATATCAGTCGAAATGGTTTGTGCTCCAAGATTAAGCAATCTCCTGGCAACGGGCGGATCGTTAACGACAGAAACCGCAAATTCAATGCCGCTGTCCGCCAGCACCTTCATTGCTTCGTCGTCCAGCACGTCTTTCGTGACGTGAAGCAACTGGCATTTTGTCTCGTTGAGTAGCGCAACCGGATCCTTTGGAGGAATGCATACAAAGTATGCCCGTGGCACGTCAGGCAGGATGCGGGCGGCAGCGTGGATCGAGCGAATGGAGAAACTTCCGACAAAGAGTCGTTCGCGATCTTTCGGCCACAAGGCTTTTAGCACATTGAGCGCAATCTCCGCAGTTTCGATGTCGTCGCCCGGTGTGGGCTTCAATTCAAGCTGCAAGCCGACGTCAAGGTCGAGAACGGTCTCGATCAACTCCTCGAGCGTTGGAACCTGAATGCCCGAGAATTCCTCGCCAAATGACGCGCGGGCATCGAGACGTCGGATCTCTTCAAACGTCATGCCTGCGACAAAACCCTTGCCATTCGTTGTGCGGTCGACAGTATCATCATGGATGATGATCGGCTTCTGATCACGCGTCAGTTTAACGTCGACCTCAACCCATCTGGCGCCTTTTTCAACAGCAGCTCTGATCCCTGCAAGCGTATTCTCAGGCGCAAGGCGAGGTGCGCCGCGATGGGCGATGATGGGTTCGGGAACAACGAAATGGCGGCCAGTGTCTGTTGCGCGTTTGAGCGCCGAGCTCTGAGACATGGAAGATCCTTGCTTATACGAAAAAAGGACGCGAAGAGCGGCTGAACCGCCCTTCGCTCATCGGTTACTGAAGGGTGACGTTCTTGATGAATTCGTTTTTGATATCGTCACTCAGCGGCTGGGCTGCCCAGGTGAAGCTGGCCTTTCGCTGCGCGGCAGGAACGAGCGCTGCGCTGCTGTCTGCATCCGTATTTTGCGGGACCGAGCCAAATTCCTGAGTGAATTGAGTTTGGGTCTTCGCACTGGTCAGCCAGTTGATGAAGACAAGGGCTGCAGCCTTGTGCTTTGCATTGGCCGGTATGAACACGACGTTGCCTCCGCCGGGCATGCCGAAATCAGGGACGTAAACTTTAATAGTCTTTGGCACTTCACCCCTCTTCTGGAGCGCAGCGATATAGTCCTCCCATCCCGCGACGATCGTGAATTCCCCCGAGGTGAGCCGGGTCACGCTGTCTGCATAAGACGCGGTTATCACGAACTGGTCTTTTCTCTTGTTGAACCAGTCCCACGCCGGCGCGAACTTTTTCTGTATCTCTGAGTTGGTCGTTCCGGCGGTATAATCCACATCAGGCGCAAATTGGCGCACGACACCCTCAATGAACGCTGGTCCTGCGCCCCCGTTTTCAACGTTGAATCCGAGTTCTCCGGGATGATTTTGCAAAAACGCCGAGAATTGGTCGAGCGTACGCGGAAGATCGGCTTCCTGGGTCCTGGCGGAATCATAGGCAATGACCGTCTGGTTGCCCCAGAACGCCACTGCATATCCCTTGCTATCGGTGCCCTCGATGGAATAGCGAAGTTTGGCGGCCTCGGGCAGTTGCTTGCTCAGCGGCCCATAGAAGCTGTCTTCAGGGAGTTTCTTGATTTCCTTGCCGGCGGTGGAAAGGACGTCGATATCGCCCTCGGCGCGTCCCCTTTCGGCAAGGAATTTGTTCATGTTGGCTTTCGAATCTCCATCGGGGATCGTCACTTTGATCCCGTATTCAGACTCGAATTGCTTCACCTGTTCGCGAAACTTTGCTTGATTGAACCAGTTGAACCAGGTGAGTTCACCCTCCTTCTTTGCCTGCGTGACGATTTCATCCCACGACATCGACTTCAAGTCCTGTGCCTGGACCGGCACGCTCATCGTCAGTACCGCTACACTTATTGCGGCGAGTTTCTTCAGCATCGCACTTTACCTCCCGTTTGGATTGACTTGCTGTTGGACACCCTCGTCATCCCTTGCCGGTGATTGCCGCTGGGTTATTGCTTGCGAGGAAGCGTTCGACGAGCAGCATCAGAAGGACGTTGGGGACCACGAGGATCAGGGAAACGACCGCGGCATTGGGTCGAATGAAGTTGTAGCCAAGATAAGAGTAAAGAATCGTCGGGACTGTCGTGAAATCCGGTGCGCCAACAATATAGGCGATGCCGAATTCTTCGATTGAGAGGATGAAAACGATAATAAATGCAGCGATCAGGCCAGGTTTAATAATTGGCATATAAGCTATGCGGAATACTGCAATGCGAGATGCGCCCATGTCGCGTGCAGCATCGATGAGGTCCTGTCGAATAAGCGACAACGACACCGTCAGAATGCGGATCGCATAAGGCAGCAGAACAACCGTGTGTCCGATCAGAATACCCAGGAACCTCGAATAGAGCCCGAGATTTATAAGCAGCGACGAGAAGAAAATTGCGACCACAAAACCCGGCAGGACGAGCGGCAGTAGCGTCAGCGCCTGCAACACCGGCTTTCCCGGAAATTCCAGCCTGCCGAAGGCGTAGGCCGTGGGTAGAGCAAGGACGAGAGTAATCGCGGCAACGCAAGGGGCCAGCGTATAACTGTTTCTCAGCGCCTCCGGCAGCGCCGTGGTGTTCCAGACCTCAATCCAGCGTGAGAAGGAAAGTACCGGCGGCAAAACGTCAGGATAGGCCCATGGATGATTGACATCGACAAGCGACCACAGGGCCGCCATTGCAAAGGGCAGGAGAAGCCAAACTGCCCCGACGATAATGACGGTTGCAACAAGAAGGCGGTTAAGCCAGTGATGGTTCTTGAGGTACATGCTCGCCATCGTCATGCCCTCCCAAGACGGGATAGAAGCTGCGCAACACCAGCCAGCAGGATTGCCCCGAAAAGAGAAAGGGCCATCAAAAGCATCGCGACGACTGCCGCAAGGTTCCATCCGTCAGCGCTTGCGTCCTGTGTCCGAAGCATCAGCTGCGCCAGCGAGTTGATGGTGGTCGGTCCGGCAACGACCTGGAAGGAAAAGTCACCGGCAGCTCCGATGAAGATGAGGACAAGAGCCGCCTGCAAAGAGCGTATTGTGAGTGGCACGATGATCTTTCGGAACCGGTCCATAGCGCCTGCGCCCAGATCTCGGGCAGCATTGAGAATGTCATCCCCGATGGCCTGAACCGCACCGGTGAGAAGAAGCAGTGCAAATGGCATCTGCTTCCAAACCTGAAGGAATATCACGCCGATGCCATAACTGTCGTTTTGCATTCGGATCGGCCGGGCGACGATGCCGAGCTTCACCAGCGCGAGATTCAAAAATCCCTGAAATGAGATAAAGTTGATAAACAGGAAAGCGGCGACAAGCCCGTGAACGAGCAGTGGTGCTTTCAGAACAGCACTTATCACTCCGGATCCGAGAAACGGTTTGCGAAGCCATAATGCAAGCGGATAGGCAACCGCAACTGCAAGGACTGAACTGATGATTGCAATCCGGGCGGAATACCAGAAGGCGCGCCAGACCTGGCCGTCCGACAGCATGGTCTGCCAGAACCGAAGGGAAAATCCGCTTGAACCAGCAAAATTCAGGAAGCCGAACGATTGTGAGACGGCCATTCCGATGACGACGCTGGTGAATACGAGGATGACGCCAAGACCGGGAAGAAGGAGAAGATAGGCCTGCAGACTGTTGCGGAGGGTCATTCGACGGCCTCCTTCAGGAAACGGATCTTCTCCGGCGCAATCTCGAAGCGGTATGTGGAAGCTTCGTTGATGGATGACTGTCCGAGCACCTGAATTCGGAAAGTGCTCTCCTGTTTTTCCGGAGCAGCGACTGTGAGGTCAGTGAGGTTGCCAAGGAAGCTGCGAGTTCGCACCTCGAAGGAATAGATATTGGCGCCCGGGCCATCGTCCGGGCGACTGACGGCATCTTCCGGTCGCCAACTGGCGTAGACACTTTTAGCCACTGGCGGCGTTTCCGAAGCGATCAAAGTCTCGCCAAGCGGCGTGGTCGCTCGATAGTGACCGGTCGCGTCGTCCCGTCCGGTGACATGAGCAGCCATTATGTTTGCCGTCCCGACGAAGTCGGCGACAAAGCGGTTGACCGGCTGATAGTAGACCTCGTTCGGTGTGCCACTCTGTTCGATCTTTCCTCCGTTCATGACCACCACGAGATCGGACATCGCCAAAGCCTCCGATTGATCATGTGTGACATAGACTGCAGTGAAACCATGGGTTTTCTGAAGTTGGCGGATCTCGAAACGAACCTGATCGCGAAGCCGGGCATCGAGATTGGAAAGCGGTTCGTCAAAAAGGATGACGCCTGGTCGCACGGCCAAAGCACGCGCGAGCGCGACACGTTGCTGCTGTCCGCCCGACAGTTGGCCGGGTAGCTTGCTTAGTTGAGTTTGGAGTGACACTTGTGCAGCGGATTCGGCCACGCGCTTCTCGATCTCGGCCTTTGGTGTCCGCTTTTGTCTCAACCCGAAAGCGATGTTCTCAAACACCGTCATATGCGGGAACAACGCGTAAGACTGGAAACACATCGCGGTGTTCCTCCTCTCCGGAGAAACGCCGGTCATATCGTCGCCATCGATCCCGATCCTTCCATCGTCAAGATCGATGAAGCCGGCAATGGCGCGCAGTAGAGTGGTCTTCCCGCAGCCGGAAGGTCCGAGCAGCGTTACGAACTGCCCTTGCTGAGCTCCAAACGTTATCCCCTTCAGGGCTTCATAAGACCCAAATCGGATCCTTGCATTGGCCACATCGAGTACGCTCATTTGTCCTCCCAGACTGGTAATTCCTTTATAATGCGTTGTGTATAATAAAAATTAGCGCCTGAAATGCAAATGAATTTTCGATCATATTGCCGATATTTCGCGCAAGCTACGAAATTCATTGGATAAAAATCTCTGAAAGGATACCGGTGTCCAAGGCGACTTGAAACCTAGGTATGTTTCACATACGCTGCTTATAATATTCGAGTTGGAGCAACGTAAGAAGGCAGTTGGAGAATGGCGGACAACTCATCCTTGGTTCCGGTCAGTCCGCAGAAGGCTTTCAGCAAGCCCCTCTCGCAAAATGAGAGAATGATCCTCGAGATCATCCGACGAAATAACGGGATAAAGAGATCGGCGATTGCGTCGATGACCAATCTTACCCAACCGTCGGTCCACCGGATCATTGATAGCCTGATTGAGAGCAGCTATCTGATTTTCGGGGACACCGTCATTGAAGGGCGAGGCAAGCCAAGCAAGGGGCTTCAGCTTAACGCCAGGGCAGCTTACTCGATCGGTATTTCGGTGAACACTGACAGCGCCTCGTTTTGTCTCTGCGATCTGCGCTGCAATGTCATCCACGAAGAAATACTCGACATCCCTCCTACTAATCGTTCCCGAACTCTGGTGCTCCTTAAGGAGCGTGTCTGGCGGGCGATGAAGTCTAACGATGTGCCACGTGACAAGCTTGTTGGAGCGGGCTTCGCGATGGCGGGTTTTTTTGTTGGCCGGGATCACTACTTCAATGCACCGGAGCCGCTCGCTGATTGGTCCCTGGTCGATCTCCAAAGCGAACTGGCCGCGCTTTTTGAGGTGCCGATCTGGACCGAGAACAATTGCACAACAGGCGCGGTGGGCGAAGCCATTTTGGGTGCCGGCCTGACCTATCCGACGTTCGGATATCTCTCTTTCAACTATGGTTTTGGGGCAGGCGTGGTCGTTGACGGGAAACCCGTATTCGGATCTTTCCGCAACGCGGGCGAGATTAGCCGCATTTACACGACGGAGGAAGGCGTGCATCGGCCGGCACTGGGAGGGTTGTTGTCGCAGCTTCAGCAACGTGGTGTCGTCGTGGAAGGAATCAGAGACCTTCGTAGAAACTTCGATCCCGAATGGCCGGGTGTACGCGAGTGGGTTGAGGAGGTTTCGCCATTCCTCAATCGCGCCATCGACGCAATGTGGGCTGTCATCGACCCGGCTGCGATTGTCCTTGGCGGGGAATTGCCCAAGGGACTGGGGGACCTATTGCTAGAGGTTCCACCAACTCCGCGCTTTGTTCGAATGAACACCCCCCCAGAGTACCCGCGAATTCTTCTAAGCGAGATTGAAGGCGATCCCGCGGTGATTGGTGCGGCGCTTGTTCCACTCAAGGAGCTGTTTTTCAACTAACCGGATATCTGTGGTCAGGGGATTTAAAATCTCAAATCAACTATCTTCTGATTGGTGAGGATGTCGAGCGCTTCAGGGCTTCCCTAAGTTGGACGCGGAAGCTCTTGTACTTGACGGCGCCCACGCCGACGACCTCCTCCATCGTCTTGCCTATAGTGCCGATTCCGATCAAGCCGCCCGTTGTTCCGCGATGATACTTCGTCTCAATCCCCTTTGCCTGCGGGCTATGTCATCACCAGTTGACGGCAGGTCACCGCCGCTTGGGTTCCTGCTCCTTCGCAGCAGGGGACGGGCAAATCTTTGAAACCTCCTTTCTCTTTGCATTCCAGTCATATGCCATACCCGATGGGGGCGAGGCGCACCATAGATAAAGTCAAAAACCCATAGCCTGTTTGGTGCAGGGGCTTTGAACTGCCGGTTAACCCGGTCAAACGGGGTCGAGGCCGTCTTGTCTTGTCGGAGAATGTCGTGCGAACCGGCTTTCCTCGAATGAGGCCTTACAGCTCATCGACCTCATAAGCCGGCGATAGCGTGTGAGTGCCGGAGCAATACCCCCCTATAGCAGGCTCTTCCGCAATTGGGGAAGTATTGCTCCGGTGACGACAATGGGGCAATCGGCAATAGTCTACAGATCGGCTCTACCCCGAATACGCCACGGTGTTCGTCGATGAACGAATCATCGTTTGAAGGGGGCGGTCGAGGTCAGCCTGGTTGAAATAGGCAGACGCCTTGCGCAATATCTCGTTGGCTTGACGAAGCTCGCGGATCTCACGCTCCAGGGCATTCATCTTCTCGGCCAGATCGCTCGGCAGGCCTGCTCATTTCCCGGTATCGACCTTGGTCTTCTTCAACCCTCCATGCAGCGCAGAGTAGCCGACCTTGACTGATGTTCTGCTTCATGTTCACAACCATGCGGATCGCATGCTCACGGACTTCAGTTAAAAAGTTGTTCGTTGTCTTGCTCATATCGGCTCCACTCTCCCAGAAGTTGCGTCTCCGGCAAATTCGGTGCAGTTCAACATAAGACTTTACCCAAATGAGTGGCAGGATATATCGTTATGTAATCTTTTGATTGGATGCACTTTTGGCGCAAGGTGTTTTGTTAGCCAGGGAATCTTAAGGAAATTGCCTGACGTTCGATTTGTATAGGATCTGTTTAGACGGGCAAGTCTATCTCGCGTGCGGGAAATAGAAATTTAGATTTGTGGGTATCGGCTAGGCATTTAATGTAAGTCATGCAAAAAATAATTTTATAATGCAGGTAGAAAAATATTATTCTATTGTTACGAGGCATATATAGTTATTATCGCATAAATGCATAAATTGTGGGCAAGATAGATAATAAATTCAAGTCTGCAAATCTATAAATTGAGATGCAAACTTATTAAAGAAGATTCAACAGATTAGTTGGGCGCAACATCAGCCTATAAGCTCAGTAAATCGAGATGCGGGGCACAGTGATCGACCTGTCGTCGAATCCCCACTGCGAGCCATTCGAGATAAGCCATATCATCTTCAGGTCTATCTGAAATTACCCAATCTGCTCCAACTGCCGCGTTGCCTGGTATGCCGTATCCTCGGCGAATGTGCCGACGTTCATCTGTCTCCCTTCGTCGCGCTCTTCCCGACAGAAAGTCAAAATTAAATTCCGCTCGTTCCATATTTTCTAGCTCGACGGAAAAGTCATAGCACCTCGTGAGAGTTGCCAGCTTGAGGTGAGGTTTTGTCCTCACCACCACTTCATTTTTTAAGTAAGCGGCGAGCCGTACTGCAGCAAAATCTGCCAAGAACGCCCTAATTACGTCTGATTCGGTATTGTCACCAAGTTGTTCACAAGTGACCATGGCCATCACGATCTCAACAGCCACGACTCTTATCGGTTGCCGAAGTATAGAATCGATCCACAATTTTCCCGCTTCAAAAAGGTCGTCTTCCTTGTCCTCGCTGAGATTCAAACCTTTCGCTAATCGTGATAGTTCTTCTGGAAACAGGATCGGCATAAGCGCAACGGTCGTTCTCCATCCAGTAGCAGGATTAGCCTTTTCGATCGATTCAACCAGATGCTCACCGCTTGCATATTTGAAGGTGTAGAAGGTGATAACAACTTTTTGGTGATATCTGGGCCGATGACTTAGTTGGGCGGCAACAATGTGTGCTTCGAACTCGCGACAGTCTAAAAAGACCGTTGCTCCGTCGTTCTCCTGAAACACCCTTTCTAAGAGATAGTCCACAGTTTGAATTGTGTCACCAGTGGCAACATACGAATCCGACACGTTAGCATTGAGCACTTCTCGGATGACTACCGTCTTTCCAACGACCTCAGTGGAGTGGAACTCTCGGATGGGCTTACGGGGTACATCTGCGATCCTCCAGAGACTGAGATCATGTGACGCGATAGGCACCTCATCGGCGCAAAGCGCCGCATCAAGCTCAACAAGATTGCGCTTGCCTAACTTGTCGACCGCAGACAGCAACGAAGTTTCGGTACACTCCTGTATGCCTTTCCCCAAGTTGTACATACCCCTGTGTTCTATGACTTGAAGTGGCAGTTGCTCTTCGAGGTGTTCGAGAAGATGTGGTACGGAGTGGCGCGCGAGGACTTCCTCCGCAGTAACGTCTTCCGGAAGATCCCATTGGAGTCTCCACCCGGGCCAACACGTACCTACGACGGAGAATGGTTTGCGCTGACAAAGGACCTGCAAGAATAGAAGTCAAGGCTTCTAGTGAGGGTTGCAAATGAATACCGGGAAAAAACTGAAAGCTTACGTCCATGGCGAGCTTTGCGGTGACGGATTTGTTCCGGAAACGAGGTTGGCAGGAGGAAGAGGAGTGTCAGATAAATATCGATTAAATAATAAACATTCAATCGCAGTGTATGTTCAGAATAATACTTTATTTCCTTCAAGTGGATAAAAGAGAGATATCAGAAGTTTAGCGGATGGTGAACCCGCCTAATAATAGCGTGGGGCCAAGCGTTTGAAAATTTCAATGCACGCCTGCTTTCTAGAGGGAAATCATAGCCGCGCTCGATTGTTCGGTTTGCTGTATTATTCCAATTTAAAAATTTGAAGTGTCAAACGCATTCATAATTGAAATAAGGCGTTGCCGAAGTGAGCAGCAGGTTTCCGCTGGCACGCATTCTTTATACCGAATGATGCCATGGGCTGCTGCGATGGAGCCACATCGTTCGATCTATCGGTGAGTTGAGTAAACCTAGGTGAGTGATGTGAAATCATGCTCATCTGGGCTGCCAGTTGGACGTCGAGGAAAATGTGCCTTGGGTTGCATCAGAAATGACATGCCCGGGAATCCAGGCGCTTTTTTTGAAAAGATAGATCCGTGTCGGCTGCGATTGCATCGGATGCCATAATGTTCAAATCCTACAGCATGACGATTTGACTTATTTGCAGCCCGGGCCTCTTACAGTCTTCAATGTTGACGAGCTACGGAACTGAATAGATGTCCAAGATATTTATTAGGTAGCTGGTATGCACAGCAGGTGCAGATAATCCCACGAGCTAACTTGGAAGCGCTACCAAGGCCATGGAGTACCGCCGACCGACATTCAACATATTCAATACCTGGAAGATAAGAAAAAGGCAGAAACTCAGACGCGCTCTGAGTGCGGCGGAAAAAGACTATCGCAATTTCTTGCAGAATACGGTTGCCCCTGCTCAGTGCTCCTGGGTTGCCTCGGTTGTCGAGCTCTTTGCTTCTGAATTGCCTTGGCTCGGTGAGATGCTGAAAGGCTTTGCTGACAAACCCCGCGCGCCTGGTCCGGAAATCGGGCCGATCAATCTGATACTCGAAGATTCTCCGATGTATGTTTATTGTTCTGTCGAAGAGATGAAAAGTTATGCAAATAGAGGGTCCTATGATGGTTTTTCCAGCCGCGGCGTGGTGATCTGTACTGTACCGCCTTATGCTGAGGAGGTAACGAGGGGCGCCATGAGTGTGTGGCAAAATCAGACCTGCGCGAACACCTGCAGCGGCAAGAAGGATTTGGCCGCGTATATTGCGTTCTTGCCAACCCATTCGCTGCTGAATTCGAACTATTGGCACATGAGCAATGGTACCTATAGCTTCTTGGCTCCGTCGCAGAAGGATACCTTTTCTTGTGAAATATTTGCTGTCGGGCGGGCTCTTTTTGCAGGCAGCACCCTTGCAGAGAAATCTAAGAAATGGTTGTCGAATTTCGTCAAGAACTATCTCAAAAGCTCACTCCAATGGCGCACGGTTCCCGTGGCGCAGTATCGGAGGCTGCAAGAAAGGGACTTTGAAGAGCCTGACCATATCATCTAAGGCTTCTTCGTGCCCTAGTCATCGTATGCTATCTTTTTAACTATGTATAATTAGCGAGATTGGATTGTCGCTCATTTCTGATAAAAGAACATTTCCTGAAGTATGTTGTTTTGATGTATGTATTTCCTTAAGTTTGCTTGGTATTTCATATTTTAGCAATAAAAATGCAATGTATTGGTTAGCGAGAATAATGTCATATGCGAATTGAAGAAAATCCCGTAGTAATAGTATTTACTACCGGAATCCTATGTAGAGATAATGGCATCTGAAAGCGCAGATGAACTCCATGGAGTATTTCTGACCAACAATTTATTTCAACTTTCTTCGAACCGGTTCAATGAACTATTAGGATGCTAACGATAATTCATGCACCTTGAACCAAGATACATGAATAGTTTGCCCCAAATTTTTGGAAAAAGGCTCAGGAAAAAGATCAATACAAAGGACAGCCAGAATTGAATGCTCGAAAACCCATCCAGGAAAGATTTTTTCTTCAAAAGCCAATAACACGAATTGCCGACCACGAATAATGTGCTTGGAAAACTGACGCCGGCGGTTGCGGTGAAAAGGCGCAGCAAATCGTGCGAGCTTTGTGATTTATCCATAACGTCAACAGCGGCCCGTGCAGCTAGCGGCACAAGATTCGCCGCGGCAATAAGGCCTGAATACGGATCGGTTGGAAACGTGGAGAGACATATCAGTACAGCCATCGCCAGGATTGCTACTAGTATGCCTACTTTGCGTCCTCGGGGATTGCCGCCTTTATCATCGGTAATGTGGCCAACCCACCGAAGAACCCTCAGAACATCTTCATGGTCCTGTTTGTGGTAACCGATCTGGACACGGAGACGATTGCTCACATCAAAGGTGTCAAGCCAGGAATAGATGATGGTGCTGGAATTCCTCAATCTCGTGTATTCAGACGTGAAATCGGGACGTTGAGCGACAGCGATCCTTTTCATCCTCAAGGAAGAGTATTTCAGTAAATCTTTGATGTTCTTTCTGTTCTGCATCAACATCTGCCACAGAATACAAAATGACGCCTTCCACGCAACATCTTTGGCGCTGTGGAATGTGGTTCGCGCATGTGGCATAGAAATGGCCAATAAGCCAAAAATGACAGCTGGCAATCCTCCGAGGAAAACTTCGCAAGCCAGGAAAGCTGCGAGCCTCGTGTCCGCCCAAGGAAAATCAAGAATCGCTAGCACCATGAGCTGTGTTTGTAGAGTGATGGGCCCAGACCGCAGAACGGCAACTTCCGCCCCGAGAGATGCTGATACTATGTCGGGTACGACAACCGCTGCCTGCATGATGACCAACCACAGCCAAAACAGAACTCTCTCCGGAATGGGTATGTGGGATTTTAGTTGCCACCTCATTTCCTGCCTATGAATGGATTGCGCGCTTTCATGCAAGTACTTCTTAACTTCTTTGGGCAGGCAGGGGAGCTCAGCAATAACTTGAAAGGCGTCATCTCTTTCCTTGCGTGCTCGAGCAGCACAAGCGTTTCGTGTAGATAGAGGCATGCTCGTGAGCATATCCGTCAAACTGCCGTTCGAGCTAGTGAATGGATGATAAGATTTGTCGGTAATACCTTCTTCAAATGGTAAGCCGACCGGTTCCGGCGCTGCTCTTGAAGGAAGGGGGTCTACGCATCCATGAGGATCTGGTTGGGCCGTTGAACCAAATATCAGCTGCATGTGGTGTGACACCGTGGGGTCATCTTCTGGTAGGGGACTGACGGAATAGCCTCGAATACAGTCCGCTTCCTGACCGACATCGGTTTCCTCAGTGATGTAAGAGTAAGGTCCTCCCAAGAATGGTGAAGGGAGAATTTTCCTGAAATGGAGGGTGTGAAGCCAGCTACTTTTGAGCTTTCTATCTATCGTCGCGCCCGCAGTGCTCTGGTTCTCCATTGATAACTTGGCACAGCTAATTTACCCAGGCTTGGGGCATCCAAGGAATGCAAAAGCGCTTTTATAATTGTTCTCTTACCTATGGAATAAAAGACAACGCGTAAGGCTCGGCCCTGTTTCAGCCTATAAGTCAAAACAGCGGTGCAGGTCAAAAAAATACTTAATTGTTTTCTTAAAGTAAAACGTTTTTCCTGTGGGAGAGACAATATTGCGTTACGCTTTATATCAACACAGATACACCTAATGTTGATAAATATATTCGCTAGAACTACTCGTTGAATATTATCAATATAAATGCGATTCGATGAATATAAACTATTGATATTTCGGCGAACATCTCTTTTCTAATTTATAATGGAATAATTTTATTTATACAGCTATAAAAAGAGGGAAAGTAAAATCGATTTCTACTTATAATATATTATTGCACTAATAATATTAAATTATTCGATCCGACATATAGAATTCACATCAGTAGTTTGTCTCGACTTTCGGGAAGTCAGGTAAATTTTGAAAAGCTATCGCTTCCTCTAGTGCCGCTCCGATTGCTAGCAAACGGTCGTCCATGCCCGCTAATCCATCGATTTCCATTCCAATAGGCAAACCCTTTGAAGTAAGAGAAACGGGAAGGCTTAATCCTGGCAGGCCTGCGTTGCTCCCCGGATCCACATTTCGCACGAAGATTTTAAACGTGTCGGCCATTACGCCATTGTGCATCACCGATAAATCTTGGCCGATCGGTTTGGCTGTCAGGGGAGCTGTCGGGAAAAGGATCGCGTCTATCTGGTGCAGCTTGAAGTAATCATAGTAGGCGGCTTGCAGCTTTGGTCTCAAGCATTTCAGCGCCGATTGATATGACGCTTCGGGAATTTGGTGTTCCTCAATTTGAGCATTGACGATTTTCGCCACATCCGTGCTGCTTATCCCTTTGATAACGTCAGAAAAAGACACATCCTTCACAAAGTCATCGATATACTTTTGTAGGGCGAACGGAAACTCGTACAGGGCAATAGGAAAGCTAACCCCGTTGTTCAGACGCTGCAGATCTGGAATCTCCGCCTTAACAAAGGTTACACCCTTGCTGGCCAGCAGCGTGATAATGGTTTGCGAGGCCACAGCGACGTCAGGCTCAAGATCGTCGTAAAAATAAGTGGTTGGCAAGCCGATACGTAATCCCTCCAGGGGTACAGGTTGGTGGGTCGTGAGCTTCCCGCAAATGATTTGGTCAAGGAGTATCACATCAGGAACGCTCTGTGCGATAATTCCGGCTGTATCGCGGGTGGGGCTAACCGGCACGATTCGGTCTCCAGGATATCTGCCGATCGTCGGGCGGAATCCCACTACGCCACATAGGGATGCAGGTAGGCGGACCGATGCCCCCGTGTCGGTGCCAATACCGGCGAGCATCAGCCGGCCTGCTACAGCAGCAGCCACGCCGCCGCTCGAGCCTCCTGGTATTAAAGCTGGATCCCAGGGGTTTTTCACCGCACCAGTGGCGTGGTTGTTACTGGTAATGCCAAACGATAACTCATGCATGTTTCCCGAAGCGCCTATCAGTGCCCCAGCGTCTAGAAGCGGTTTTACGACGCCGGCTGGTGTTGTAGGTAAATGCTTCATCAAGGCCGGCGTGGCAGCGCTTGCTGGGAATATGCCTGTTGCAATGTTCGCTTTAAAACACAGCGGGATGCCGGCAAGACCCTCGCCGGCGCTTCCATCTTCATCTACTTTCTTGGCATTACGCCGCAGGTAATCCCAGTCAGTCGCCAGAAGAGCATTGAGAGATTTCGCGGCTTCGCAACGGGCTATTATGGTTTCAGCCAGTTCGGAACAGGAGTATTTTTTCAGCCTGAGACATTCCAGGGTTTCCTTGATTGAACCTAGGGTCACCATTCTTGAATGTTATTGAGGAAGTTCAGAGATAACAGAGATCTCATTTGTAATAAGATAATCACATAGGATATATGTATCGTAGCTGCAATGAAAGCATGTAATTATTGTAGAGACAAATTGTCAAAAATGCATGCGCCATGATAAATGTATAAAAAACGGTCAACCACCGTTAGCTAAATTCAAAAATTTAATAGTATTTATTTGAATACATGGTGTAGTATCATCATCACGTTAGATTCTTTTGGCCAGAGGAAATCTCAATTATTTTCTACTATTGAATGGCGTGCACTCCATCAAGTGACAATGACCTGAATTAATATTTCAAATTATATTTCTGTCTCCGAAATTATAACATAAATTGATGGTAGATTGCGTTGATGTGTATCGCTACAACTCAGCCAACTTCCCAACTAAGAACACTCTTTTCAACTGTATGAATGGAGAAATTATCTTGCTCGCAGCCCCAAGGCAATCAGTTTCTCGTCAATATGATGGATCTGGTTGATGTGGATGAGCTACGAACTAGCCTTTTCAACACATTCTTGCAGCGGCAAATTACGAGAAAGATAAGTACTAAGGCTTCTTGTCAGTGCGAGACAGGGTTGGCATGCAAAGGGCCAGCCAAGGATGGCTTTCCGGAAAGCTCGGCTGATCAAAGGGCCAAAATTACCGTCGCGTTCATCTACATCAATGACGCGACATTGCAGTTGATCATAGATTCGGGATCCCTTGCGCAGGCAACGACCGCCAGTCTTGTCGCCATCAATGTTGCGCCGTTTCGCACCAATGTCTCAAGAGCGCTACTCCTTCAATCCATCAACCTGCTGCGAAGTGGCAGATGCGGCCTCGATGATATTAGTCACTTTATCGCAATTGCTATCTCCAAGGACGCCTTCTCTAAAACCCTAACCATGGCACCATTCGAGGGAGACTTGGCACGGAGCTTCATGGGCTTCCCCATCACCTCAAAAGGTGATGCAGCATTTGAGATGGTAGCTTATGGTCGCAACTTGATGCCAAAGGCCTGCGCGGAATCCTTTCCGTCGGTCGATCTACTATATGACTATCGCAATTTTTTTGAGAGCTGTAGGGCCACCGGCCGTATCGGCGACTTTCCTGAGGGTGTTAGCAAGCCAAAAGTTGCTATCGTGGGAGCAGGGCTTTCAGGTCTCGTCGTAGCGAGTGAACTGCTTCATGCCGGCATCGACGATGTCACGCTGTATGAGGCGAGCGATCGGATTGGAGGAAAATTGTGGTCATACAGATTTGACAACGCTCCAAACGTCGTCGCCGAAATGGGGGCGATGCGATTTCCTCCCAGTGAATCCTGTTTGTTTTTCTTTCTCAAGAAGTATGGCTTGGATTCCATGGGGCGCTTCCCTAATCCCGGAAGCGTTGACACCACACTGATTTATGACGGCCACCAATATATCTGGAAGGCGGGAGAGGGGCCACCGGAGCTGTTTCGCCGCGTTTACCACGGATGGCAAGCATTCATACGAGAGGGATATCTTAATGACGACATGGTGTTGGCTTCGCCCTGTGCTATCGGTGAGGCCTTGAAGTTAGGGCATTTACAGCAGGCGCATGACTTCTGGCAGAGTTGGCTAACATGTTTCGGCAGAGAATCTTTCTCTTCCGGTATAGAGAAAATTTTCCTCGGCTCACATCCACCAGGTGGTGAAAAATGGGCGTTTCCTCATGACTGGGATCTTTTCAAGCTACTAGGGATCGGATCCGGTGGGTTTGGTCCAGTCTTTGAAAGCGGCTTTATTGAAATCCTTCGCCTAGTCGTTAACGGATATGAAGATAATGCACAGTTGATCTATGAAGGGATTTCAGAACTGCCTCGTCGAATCGGGGCCCAGGTGGTTCACGGTGTTTCAATCCGGGAGCGCATACGCCATGTTCAAGTTAAGGCGATTGAGAAGGAAAACACAAAAATAAGGGTAAGGGTTAAAGGTGGAAATTCTGACCTTTATGACAGGGTAGTTGTTACATCTGGACTGACAAATATTCAGCTTAGGCACCTTTTGACGTTAGATGCCACCTTTTTGCAAGCAGAAGTAAACGGAGCGGTTGAGAATAGCCATATGACCGGATCGTCAAAGCTATTCGTATTGACTGAGGGAAAATTCTGGCTCGAACATCAACTACCGCCCTGTGTTCTCACCACTGGGGTGGCGAGAGCGGTTTATTGCTTCGACTATGAGCCGAAGGATCCCCGAGGTAAAGGGCTAGTGCTAATAAGTTACACATGGGAGGATGATTCCCATAAGCTTCTGGCTGTTCCGGATAAGAGAGAAAGGTTGGCATTGCTACGGCGAGATATTGGGAAAACACTCCCTGACTTTGCTAAACACCTGGTTCCTGCAAATGGGAACTATGACGGAAATGTCGTTCAGCATGATTGGCTGACTGACCCGAACGCCGGCGGTGCTTTCAAGCTCAATCGTCGCGGTGAGGACGTGTATTCTCAAAGGCTTTTTTTTCAGCCATTTGACGTAATGAATAGCTTGAAAGATAAAGGGCTATACTTGGCTGGCTGTAGCTGTTCATTCACCGGAGGATGGGCGGACGGTGCTATTCAGACCGCGTGCAATGCTGCCTGTGCAGTTATCCACAGTTCAGGAGGGGTTCTAGCAGAGGGTAACCCCCTCACGCACCCATGGAAACAGTATAATTATGGGGTCGAGTACAGGAGTGTCGGTATACGTACTTACGAATAATTTAGTTACGTGAATCTGTTGGTACTGTATCGAATTTTTACTTTATAATGCACGTGTTTTAAATTATTAAAATGATATGAGCGCAATTTAAGTTCAATAGTTATTGCTGACCTAGTGGTTTGATCGAGACAAAAGAGTCCGATTTTGGATTCCAATTTCTGCATGAATATGCGACGGTCCTGCATGCGCACAGGTGTCACATTTGAGGTTTCCGCTGCCGACCGGGTTCGGCTGAACGCAATCGTTTCGGCAGGCAGCTCGCCGCAAAAGCATGTGTGGCGGGCGAAGATCATCTTGATGACCGACGAGGGGCTGGGAACGGTCGCGATCATGGAGGCGACGGCTAAGTCGAAGACCTGCGTCTGGCGATGGCAGGAGCGCTTCATGACGGAAGGCGTAGACGGCCTTTTGCGCGACAAGAGCCGGCCGCCCGGCACTGCGCCGCTTGAGGTTGACCTTGTCGACCGGGTTGTTGCTCTGACGCAGGAGCCGCCCACGCAGGAAGCCACTCACTGGACGGTTCGCGCGATGGCAAAGGCTGTGGGGATTGCGGCGTCCTCAGTCGTCAAGATCTGGCATGAGCATGGTCTCGCACCCCATCGGTGGCGCAGCTTTAAACTATCGAACGACAAGGCTTTCGCCGAGAAGCTTCACGATGTGGTCGGTCTCTACGTCTCGCCGCCTGCCCATGCGATTGTGCTTTCCGTCGATGAGAAAAGTCAGATCCAGGCGCTGGATAGGACGCAGCCGGGTCTTCCCATGAAGAAAGGGCGCGCCGGCACAATGACCCATGATTACAAGCGCCACGGCACCACCACACTTTTCGCTGCCCTGAATGTTCTCGACGGCTCCGTCATCGGCCGCAACATGCAGCGCCACCGGCATCAGGAGTTTATCCGCTTTCTCAACACGATTGAGGCTCAGTTGCCGAAGGATAAGGCGGTTCACGTCATCCTGGACAACTACGCCACACACAAACAGCCCAAAGTCCGGGCCTGGTTGGCACGGCATCCACGCTGGACCTTCCACTTCGTTCCGACATCATGTTCCTGGTTGAACGCCGTCGAGGGGTTCTTCGCAAAGCTCACCCGTCGACGGCTGAAGAACGGTGTCTTTCATTCGGTCGTTGATCTTCAGGCAGCCATCAACCGCTTTATCAAAGAGCACAACGAAGAGCCGAAGCCGTTCATCTGGAAAGCAGACCCTGACGACATCATCGCAGCCGTCAAGCGTGGGCACCAAGTGTTGGAATCAAACCACTAGCTGGTAAACTGTCCATTTCAAAATTGACGCTGAGATAAATTCGCAATTATTGCATGCGCAATATTGTAGAGAAACATCGAGTTTTTTGGGTGGGAAATCAAAGAGGGACGGTAATCCCCCCGTTTTTAGCGGGGCTCTTTCGTAGAATTCACGCGGCCATTTTCAGTTTCTGTGCAGGCGTTATGCCGCAGATGCCCATGTTGGGCCGTTCGTTGTTATACGTCCAGAGCCATTGTGTGGCGAATTCCTGTGCTTCCTCGATGTTTTCGATGATGTATTGGTCGAGCCATTCATGCCGAACGGTGCGGTTGTAGCGTTCGACATAAGCGTTCTGTTGTGGCTTGCCGGGCTGGATATGGCTCAGGGCGATGCCTTGGTTCGCAGCCCATTCCATCAGTTTGCCACTGACATATTCCGGCCCATTATCAACACGAATTGCGAACGGTTTGCCGCGCCATTCGATGATCTGGTTGAGGCTCCGGATGACGCGTTCGGCAGGTAGAGAAAAATCCACTTCGATGCCCAGTCCCTCGCGGTTGAAGTCATCCAGGACGTTCAGCAGCCGGAACTGCCTACCGTCCTCCAGCCGGTCGGCCATGAAATCCATGGACCAGACCATGTTCGGCGCATTCGGCACGGTTAGTGCATCGGGCTTGTCCCGCTTTAATCGCTTGTGTGGCTTGATCCTCAGGTTCAATTCCAACTCCCGGTAGATGCGGTATACGCGCTTGTGGTTCCAGCGATGCCCCCGGACGTTGCGTAGATAAAGGAAACACAGGCCGAAACCCCAGGTCTTCTTTGCCTGTGTCAGTCCGATCAGGAGATCGGCAATCTGCTCGTTCTCGTCGTTCAGCTTGGCACTGTAACGATAACAGGTCTCGCTGACCTCGAAGGTGCGGCAGGCCAGCGTAATACTGACCCCGCGCAACGCCACTGCTTTTGCAGCCATCTCTCGGCGTTGAGATGGCCGCGTCATTTTTTTGCAAGAGCCTCCTTCAGAAGCTCGGCCTGCATGCTCATCTCGGCATACATCTTCTTCAGCCGACGGTTCTCGTCTTCCAGAGCCTTCATCTGGCTGATCATCGAGGCATCCATGCCACCGTATTTGGATCGCCATGTAAAATGACGCCGTGCTCATTCCATGTTCCCGGCAAAGCTCGGGGACAGGGACACCACCTTCCGCCTGGCGAAGGATGGCAAGGATTTGGGGTTCGCTAAATCTGCTCGTCTTCATCAAAATCTCCTCGATCATAAAGCTCGAGAAAATTCTACTTTTGAAGCCCGTTAATTCGCGGGGGGATTACCGGACGACAGTAACCAACGTGGTTCCAATAATACCCAGCACTAATTGAAAGAGAAATTCCACATTCGCGGCGAGTAGGGGGATGTGTGCCTAACTTTTGTTGATTTTTTCAAGATTGCGACCTCCATTTTGCCATCGGTTGAAAAACAAGTTGCGCATTCGGAAGCACGATTAGTAAGAATTGGGTAATGCTTTAGTGTTCTTTTACACAATTAAAAAATGTATTGAATTGTGGCGATTATTGGTGTTTCGCAATAGAGATCCATCAAAACCCATGCCGCCCCAAAAAGAGGCCTCCATTATTTGAAAAGATGAGTCGATTTAACGCTTTCGAGCATTATTGACAAAAAGTCTAATAATACACACTAAATTAGAATCATTCGCTCGCTACTTTTTTTGACCCTTTACAGATTTCTTGTTCACGCCTTTTTCTAAAGTGCTTTATGTCATAATCTAAAGCACTCATAATATAGGGGACTATGCATTTGTTATAGTGTCGGGAAAAATGGTGAAATCTTCATTCACGTGACACAGTCTCTTACAGCCACATCGTGCACAGTGCCTTCATGCATGTGAAGTGCCTCGGATACTTCAAAGCGCAAATTCAGTCCATAAATAAAGGGCGCGGTGCTGCATTTTACACACCCTGAGAGCGGTTTTCGCTGCTTCGCCAAATTTATGCAAGAAGGCATGGGCTATGTGCGTCCCATATTCAATGTGTTCGATCTGCAGCACTTAATAGACCCGAACAAGGCCGAGCTAGTGTTGAGCGACGCGCGAGGTGCGTACTTGGAGTTCGTACAAGTGGTCGGCAGCGCCCAATCTTCATGGGTCAGCACCCTCATAGGCCATAAAGATTTTCCCTATGATGTCATTGGGGACATTCTGACAGAATTTGCCACCACTCCTTGCCTTCATGGCCCGACGCTGAGCCCGCTCAACGCGATCTTCGATGCACCTCTGATGTACCTGTATGGCCCTCTCACGAAGATGGAAGGCTATGCACATAAACGCTTCTATGACGGAAGTCCGGGACGTGTAGCAGTAGTCTGCACAACCCCGCCCTACTCGAAGTCCATTACAAGAGGAGAAATGCGTTCGTGCCACAAGATAATGCGCAGTGCGTCATTCGTCGGAGAGGATGCTCTGGAAGCCTTTATTGCATTCCTGCCAACGACGTCACTTTGGCGGTCAATCCGCTTTCGCTTGGATGTTCTCAAGGAACAGGCGCATATCTTTTTCTCTTTGTCTTCCACGGCCAGGTTTTGTTGCGAAGTTGTGTCTTTCGGCAGGGCGTATTTCCCTGGTGACTTAGAGGAATCGGTTTCCTCGAGAGGGATCGTGAAGAACGTCCTCGGTTGCCTCGGTTATAGCGCCGCTTGAAGGTGGTTACGGCTACCTGAAAAATCAAACCGGTGTTTCGGGAGTGAAGCTAGAAGGTCCGATTTGAAGTTGTTCCATTACTGTGGCAACATTTAAATTTGTATCGAAGTTTTATGTGTGATGGTGTGTTGCAATATATGTATTTCCGATAATAAGTTATGTAATGTGTCTCCTCTTTAGGAAAGGAGAGTATCAGTTTCATGTATTATAATTATTATTATGATATAGTGTGCTGTTGTAATTTTATAATGGTGAAGAATATCAATTATGTTACTGACGATGTCAATAACATAATGGCGTTTGAAAATAAATTGCGAGATATTTTACGAAAAGTTGTGGATAAAGTTTTGCAAAATGATAAGCCCTACGACCAATTGAAGCATCAAAAGCATTGAGTGCGGTGTGTCATATGAGTGGAAATGATGCTCATCAGCTGTCAATGAAAGCATCTCGCCCTGCGGTGGCCCCTAAAGACAATTGAGACGCGTGCTGGGTGATGTCAAATTATCCGGCAGTGGGCGACTTTAGCTATGTCCCGGAAAAGGACTGCCTTTGGTGCCACGGATTTTTTATAAATCTCCACCTAATGGTTCATCAAGTGCTACCGCCATCAGAAGCATCATGGACATGTACCTGATTTTCGGACCAACATGCACGGGAAAAACTGCAGCAGCGATAACCCTCAGTAAGCAGACTGGCGTCCCGGTCGTGGCGTTGGACCGTGTACAGTGCTGCCCTCAGCTTTCGACCGGGAGCGGTCGGCCAACGGTTGCCGAACTTCGGGAAACCAAGCGCATCTATCTGACGGAACTCCCGTTAACCGAAGGCATCATCACCGCCAAACGTGCACATGACAATCTTATAGGGGAAGTCTATTTACACGAGCCACAAGGAGGGCTGATCCTTGAAGGCGGATCGATCTCGTTAATGAAGTGCATGGCTCGAAGTCGCTACTGGGATAACCATTTTCGGTGGCATATCACTCGCCACGAACTTCGAGATGAGGAGGCATTCCTGACTGCGGCCAAGACAAGAGTTCGAAATATGTTGCGGCCGCAAGAGGGTGAGTCGCTTTTGCAGGAGTTGGCATACCTGTGGACGCACCGAGCAGTGAGGTCTGAGCTGGAAAAGATTGACGGCTATCGATATGCTATACATTTCTCGAAGCTCAACAATCTTGCAGTGGATGAGCTGGTTCATCTTGGGCCCGATCAGATGGAAAAATTGGTGGATGGGATAGCTCGGGAATATCTTATCCATGCCCGCTTGCAGGAACGGGAACTTCCAATACCCGCTCAAGTTGGAGGAGTTTATGAAGGACATCCATTTCAGCTGCGGTGGCCTTAAGCCACATACGTGCCGTTTACCCGGATGTGAAATATGAATAAGGATGGGCGTGTGCAATATACGTTGTAATATATCGTAGAATGGATATTTTATCTGCTATAAGCGGATTTCAGGTTTTATTTCTTTCTTTGCAAATACATTCATACATAAAACCTAATTTGATTTAGGCTACAACGCCGTTTAATCGTGCTAGGATGACATCCTTGCTAGCATTGGTAAGCCCGAGCGAGCTCAAGGTCCTGCCATTCTTGCGAAATTCGTAGCAAAACGCTGCGCTCGCATGGACAAGGATCGCTTCCATCACGGGAACTTTGATGCCGCAGGCCGAGGCGATCTCCACCCAAAGAACCATGTTGTATTTCACATCGTCCTCAAGATAGCGCAGATCGATCGGATTGGGGGTGTGAATCTTGGTGCACCCCTCATAATTTTGAAAAACCGTCGTTAGGTCGGCTGCTTTCAGTTCAAACCACTTCTCAAAGAAACCGAGATGTGTGTCAGACTCTAGTCCAAGTGCTTCAACAATGACGAGCCGTTCGTAATCGATGGCAAGAACCCAATCTATCGCACTCGCAACTAGCGTTTTGTAGAACAGTGGTGGTGGGCACCCTCCGCTGACAAGGTACGCTCTCGCCTTGATTAGACCAACAGGACGGCTAACGGGATTAGTATTGGAAAAGAAGATCGAGGCAAGGTCCTGGTACCATTCGACGCTCTGAGGAAAAAGTAACTCGACCGTACCCTTAACGTTTGCGTCAATTTTCCCAGATGCAGCTATGGCAATCCGGGACTTCAGAATTTCAATAGTGACAACATTCTCCTTCCGGTTGCACACATATGGCTTCGTGTTGGTCTCCACTATGACTTTAGCTCTTCGCTCGGGGGTAAAGAAACGCTGGGCTTCGAGAGCAAACGCGCAGCCAGGCAGGGCAACGAGAGTTGAGTTGCTCAGATCATGCGGAGTAAGGATCTTGAGCACCGTTGAGTGTCTGGAAGCTGGACCTGTGACGATAATGAAATTTGCGTCGTGAACTGCTTCACCCAACACCGTTTCAAAGTGGGGAAAGAACTCGCCTCTTCTAATATTTGGACCAACTAGGTAAAGGCGATTATGCTTAGCAATAGAATCTAAGACCTCACGTTGTCCTGTCGGCACCCAGACTCTCACCTCAACGACACGTCCAAGACGAACCAAAATATCACCAGCTAGCGCTAAGGCCACATCTTCTAGCCCTAAGATCGTAACCGTGATCATTTTGGTGGAAATTCAGAGCGTGTGGGGTCGAAGATTGGGCGACGCGAGGAGCTGTCAAAGAGATCGGTGGCGTTTGGAGAAAGGCCGAGGTGCCCATCATAATGAGCTAGTGCGCACCGCAATCATGGGCCGAATTATGCGGACTTTAGGGTCAGTGCGCGTGATCTGTTTGCGTGACTTGCCACGCTGCTAAAGGTCCCGAACCATGTCTATCGTGCGCTCAAGAGCATGTTTAGCGCCGCGCAATCAGCGGGAGATATGATCGCAAACTTTATGGGCAGAAGTCAAAAGTTGCGTATGCGGCGTCCACGCCCCATTGATTTTTCAGTTGCAGCGGCTTGATAGTTTTGCCTGGGGGCCGGATGTGAGCTCACCGATGAGTATCTGACGAGCTCATTGTGAGGCCTTGATGCGGGTGGCATAGGCCCAAGGCATCAGGGCATCGATGTCTTTCACGAGGTGGCCGTTTGCGAGGCGGGTGAAGAGGTCGCAAAGATAGGCGTAAGGTTCAACGCCGTTCATTTTGCAAGTGCCGATAAGACTGGCAAACCGAGCCCAATTGCGGCCCCCTTCATCGTGCCCCGCAAAGAGCGCATTGCGGCGGTTCATGGCCGGGCGGCGGATCGCGTTTTCCACCAGGTTGGAGTCGATATCGACATGGCCATCGTCCAGGAACAGCCGGAATCCGTCCTGTCGCGTCAGCATATAGGCCAGGGCTTTTCCGAGGTCAGATTTGCGTGAGACGCGCGCGGCCTGGGCTGCCAGCCAGGTGAAGAACTCCTCCACCAGCGGGAGGGACAGGTCCTGTCGAACTGCCCGGCGATGTTCGGGGTCTGAGCCTCGGATACTGTCTTCGATCTTGTAGAGCGCGGCGATCCGCACCAACGCCTCGTCGACGATGGGCGATCCGCTCTTTGGCGTGGCCTTGATCAGCTTTCTGCGCCCGTGTGCCCAACAGAAAGCCAACTTCAGCGGAGCGCCGCCGATACGATCGGACGTAGCGAGATGAGAGTAACCGCCGTAGGCATCCACTTGGATTGTGCCGTTGAACCCGTCAAGGATCTCAGCGGCATATTCTCCTTTACGCCCGGGCCGATAATGGAACACCACACCTGACGGAGCAGAACCATTCCAGCCGCGGTCGTCACGCAGCACGGCCCAGAGATAGCCGGTCTTTGTCTTGCCTCGCCCAGGATCCAGCACCGGGGCGGTCGTTTCGTCGACATAGAGGCGCGTGCTTTCCCACAGCAGCCGTTTGGCCATGTGGTCGACCACCGGTGCGATTTCGCTACCCGTGCGCCCCATCCAATCGGCCAGCACCGTGCGGTCGATTGGCACGCCGTGTCGCGCCATGACCTCGGCCTGACGGTTGAGGGGCATGTGTTCGGAATGCTTGGAGACGGCAATCTCCGCCAGAAGGGCCTCCGTCGGCCAGCTCCCTTCCAGAAGATGCGCCGGCGCTCTGGCCTGGACGACGCCGGTTCGACCCTTGGGGCATGCGTATTTCGGGCGGATCGTGACGATCACCTCGTAGCGCGCCGGGATCCGGTCGAGCCGTTCCGTCCGGTCCTCGCCGATCCGGACCATGTTGCCGCAACCGCAGGGACAAACGATGCTATCGGGCTCGATCACGCGCTCGACCCGCGGCAGGTGTTCGGGCAGTGCACGGGCCTTGCGCTCCTTGCGAGAAACGGCCTTGTCCGGATCGCCAACCTCTCCAGAATTGCCAGCCTTTTCGGGATCATCTGCGCTGGCTTCGATCTTCTTCTCGACGGCGGCGATCCGCGCCTGTGTTTCGGCAATCGCCGTTTCAAGGTCTTCCAGTGCCAGTTCCATCTGCGCCGGATCGAGCTTTTCCGATTTTGGCCCGAACTTCGTGCGCCTGTAGTCGTGAACCTGCCCCTCAAGCTTCTCGATCAGTTCCTTCAGCTCAGTGATGAACGCGTCCTTTTCGGCAACGACCGCCTGCTCATGCTGGCGTGCCGCACGCTCGACCGACAGTTCGAACTGCATCGCCGCAAAGGCTTTGACTACCTCTGGCGGAAGGTCCGGAAACAGGCTGAGATCAATAGGTTGCGACATGCCGCTTTATAGCAAAGCAGCTCAAAAAATCCAAATAAAACAATAGAAAGACGGCCGAACAATCATCCTGCCGCCGACGGCGCGGTCACCCGTTGCGCCATCACCCGCCGCCAGTCAAGACCTTCGAACAAAGCCTCATATTGACCCCTGGAAAGACGCATCGTCCCATCCTGAACCTTGGGCCAGGCAAAGCTTCCATGTTCAAGAATTTTGTAAGTTAGCACCATTCCTGTGCCATCCCACACCAGGATCTTCAGACGATCCCCGCGCTTCGACCGGAAGATCACCGTCACCCCGGAATGCGGGTCCAGCTTCAACTCGGTCTGCACCATCAAAGCCAGCGCCTGATGCCCACAGCGGAAGTCAACCGGACGGGTTGCGATCAGGATCGGCAGTCGTTGGCCCGCGACGATCATGACGCTCCTCGCACAGCGTGAACCAGAGCGGCGACCCGTTCAACGGGCACATTATTAGGAACCCGCATCACAACGTCTGAGCCAATCTCCAACGTCAAAACCTGCACACTCGGCCCGTCGGAGGCCAGCTTCGGCAGCGGCAAACGATTGACAGGCTCAGGCGGCTCCGCAGCGATTGCCAGAGGAACAAATGACGGCTCGACACCATCGTGCTCCGACGGCGTCGTTGCCGCCGCAAACGGCAGCACCAGAATGCCGTCACGCACTTGACGTCGCCAATCGGAAAGCTGGTTTGCTATAACGCCGTGACGGCGCGCGACATCCACAACACGAACACCAGGCTCAAAGCTTTCCGCCACGATCCGCGCCTTCACATCATCCGGCCAACGCCGGTTACCGCGGCGCGGCTCGACAACTTCGTAGCGACCAACAAATCCATCATCTGCCATGCAAATCTCCAGATAAAACTGGAAACCTTCTCGCATACGCAGCAAGCCTCAAAATACACCCAATCCAATGGGGCGGAGACCGCGCTTACAAAGTTGCGGCAAATTTTCGATTGGTTTGTTATAGGTTTACTTGTGCCGATTGGCTCCCGTATCGCCAAATGCAAATGGCTCGAAGGGGTTGGTTTGTTCCAGGCTTTACTCATGGCGAAGATAATAAACTAGTGGGTGATCTTCGTAAGATAGGAAAAGCTTATCGGCGGCAGTTCCAAGCCGCCCTGCGTGCTCCGTCTGGCGAAATCGTAGATCCTAAAGGAGATTTTCTCTATGTTTACCTAGATGAAGAGAATTACAAAAAATGCCGAGAGAAGAACGTTCTTGTTCCAAACGCGGGCGATGGAGTGCTTGCTACAGCACTGGAGCCGCACTCTGAGAGTTATACCTACCGGCAAGTGAGAGAACAGTTGCAGGCTTTCTGCGGCGACGGTGTGATTAACTACGCTGCAAATGAACTGTCTTGCTCATACTTTTTGATGATACAGGCCAGCAACGAGTTTGAGGAGGTCGGGGCCATCCAGGACGGACCTGGCGTTACCAAGGCGGTGTGGAAAAGGAACGTTCAGCACGCTGGTGAGCTGCTACCCTACGATCTAATTGCTGTGGGTCGCTCATCTTTTCTTCCTGAGGCTGCTCTTGATCCTCCGGATCCAGATGACTGATGGCTAGTTCGAATTTTCTACTTTAATAATTCTGTAATGAAAACGGTGTTTGTTTCAAATTAATCTGGATGTCGTGATGTATTAATAGTCCTATCAACGCTTTTTTGTAAAAAATAGATAAAAAGTACTTCTATGCCCTAAGTTCCAATGGATTGTCATTTTATTATTGCGTTGCCTGATTTGCGAGGTGTTTGTCACAAAATATGGAATTTCCCCCCGACGAAAGAAACCGCAAAATATCCAAAATATTTTAGTAATTTAACACTTGATATCATGGCCTGTTTAAATGCCCATCGATAGCCGTCGAAATCATTATTCTAATAGGTGTCAAATTGCGATTTTTCTTATTACTGAAGACTGAAATTTATTGCAAGGTAACCATTAACAACCACGCAACTAAAAGTTATGGGCGATGTCTGTATGCATCGAAGGACGAAATTATTCGACAATAATCACGGGCGTCGTTTTATTAAATAAAGCAAAAATACAGAAAATGTAAAGGTGGACGGAAAATCATAGTATCCGGATATTAGAATACAGTATTGCAATTTTATCAGGGCTGGGTTCCGCTTCTATTCGAGAATTTCTGCTGTGAAGGTGATAACGGCTTTTGTCTCGAAGGTGCTTTCTAGGACGGCCTGGCCAACTTTGGCGAGGTCTTCGGCGTATTGCGGCAGGATCTCACCGAGCACCGGCGTTGCGATGTCTTCGGTTACTTCGCCGTATTGCACGATGACCTTGTTGCCGGTGCCCTGCGAATAGCGGATACGGCCGACCGGAGCGTCACACTGACGTTCCTTCACATGAACCGGCGAAGTGCTGACCACGGGAGCCCAGGCGTACATGGATTCACCGCTGACAACAGCGTGGTCCTGAACGACGGTGAACGGCAAAGCCTCGATGAGGTCATTGCAGAGTTCCGGGTTTTCCTTGGTAGCAAGATAGGCAATGACGCTTATGCCGAGTGGCTGCCATGTGAGGCGTACCTTCTGGCCTTCGTTGATCTTCACGCGCCGCGAGAGATCGGCCAGTGCCGCGATAGAACCTTCGGGGGTCTCGTAGGTGAGATGCTTGCCGATGCTCCAGGGGAAATAGTGGAAGGACCAGGCAGCCAGTCGGTTGAGATATCCGAGGAACGCCTTGACCGCCTCAACCGCTTCCCCGCGGCTGGAAGCTGTCGGCAGGTGCTTCGTGATCGCTTCGGCGAACGCGCCCATTTCCTGTAGGCCGCTATAACGCAGGTAGTTGCTGTATGCGTAATCAAAGCGATGAACCAGTGCGCAGCACTGCTCGAGGGTGAAGCGCTCGTCCTGGAACGTGAGCAGGAGGGGGTACCATGTGTACATCGACTGGTCGCGAAGCATGCCGTTCACGAAGTCCAGGTTGGTGAAGTACTGGTTGTTTGTGCCGACCGCGAAGGTCCCGGTGCGGATATCGTGAAGTTCCTTCGGCTCGGTGCTCTCGATAGCCGTCGTTTTCCCCTTTATGGCGGTTAAAACCGCAGAGAGATTCGCATATGGTACATTGGCCATAAAGTTGACGGAAAAATGGAGCCGGCCAAATTTCAATTTGGGAAGAGGTGATTGGGGACTTGTTGCTTCGTTCAATAATTGCGAGCTCAAGGAAAAGCGGAGGTTGCTCCTTTAGTAGAGATCGATGTGGTGTGGACGTTGGATGGGACCGGCGTGAAAAAATTATTTATTTGAGGAGATGGAAAGTTTCTATATTCGTCAAATATAGCGGTGAAAGGAAATGACTCAGTTATTAGTCCACGAAAAATCCACAAGTACGGCGTTGACAGGATATATTATAGAGTCAACTTCAAAAGTTCAAAAGTTCAAAAGTTCAAAAGTTCAAAAGTTCAAAAGTTCAAAAGTTCAAAAGTTCAAAAGTTCAAAAGTTCAAAAGTTCAAAAGTTCAAAAGTTCAAAAGTTCAAAAGTTCAAAAGTTCAAAAGTTCAAAAGTTCAAATAAGATGGACGATGGCGTTGGTAAATTACGATTAGACGTGAGCTATTTGATCACGGAGGTGGAGTGCGCGATATTCTTCAGGGTCGTAGAAACGAAGTCATCCGATCTTCAAATCCGAATTGTTGTTGCGTTATCGCTCAGAATAAGACGCTTCAGGCTCCTGTATCCAGGAAAGCCGGGCGAGGAGATCGCTCCCCATGCTGCCCTGTTCGTTCCAGAGCGGACGATGGTCGGGAATTGCTTGCCTTATGCCACATTGAAGAGCAGCTTTCCGTTGTCTTCGCGGCAAGGCAAGCTGCGATGACCGCCTTGATGCCGACCGGCCCGTAGTTGGCAGTGAGAGGCCCGCTTTCCGGATGTTTAGAAGACAAGCGATCCGCTTGGAGAGCCCGACCGATTTGCCCGCTTTTTTACGTGTTATCATGCTGCGTTATCTTCAACCCATTGCCTGATGGCGCATGAGGGGACGCCTGTTTCATCATTGATCGGCTTTGTGGAGCTCTTTTCGTGAGAGCGCCGTGAGTGATCCCGGTAGGGACGACGATGGTTGCGCCATCGCCCCTACCGGGACCCCGTCGTGAGTCATTCGTAACAGGGATGAAGTCGACAACGAAAATAACCGCGAACCGATTATGCGGCCGCACTTTAATTTCGCTGCCTGTCAATATGACGAGATCGAAAGGTTGCATTTCGGCCTTTGGTTGAAGGACAACCCACGATGAGTTGCCAATGATCAAAGTGGCGCCTACGCATGCCGGGATCGAAACAGTATTGTCGATGACGCGGCGTTGCACTCGGTGCGTAAAGCGCCCTCTTCTGCTCATTACATTCAGGTCAGTGATCGGCCCATTCAAAAGGCGAGCATCAATTGGTTGATCCGCAGGAAAAGAAAACGGTTCACTGCCGCGTTGTAGTGTTCTAGTTGATCCCGTTTTGGATGCAAACTCGATACCGTCACCATCAAGCACGCTGAGTGTCCGCTCGATCTCCGGAAAAATAGAGAAGGGGCCATCAGACGCCACTTTAGCGATGCTGACACGCCAATCGAAATCGTTTACTGAGGCTTCTGAAGGATGGACGGCAACCTCCAGCGTCTCACCGCCGCCATTCTTCCATGGCATGGAACAAAAGTCGCTCTTTCGGACAATTTGCATGCTGCATCTCCTGGCTTCGCGGAGGGCCGGGGTTGGCGACCTCCCCGCTGGCGGCCTTCAATTTCCAAGAATCCCAGGCAACCGCAACCCCTTCTCCTTGGCGCAATCGATGGCGATGTCGTAGCCCGCATCGGCGTGGCGCATAACGCCTGTCGCCGGGTCGTTCCACAGCACGCGCTCGATGCGGCGTGCCGCGTCGTCGGTGCCGTCGGCGCAAATAACCATGCCGGAGTGCTGCGAGAAGCCCATGCCGACACCGCCGCCGTGATGCAGCGACACCCAGGTGGCGCCGGACGCGGTGTTGAGCAGCGCGTTCAAGAGCGGCCAGTCGGAAACGGCGTCCGATCCGTCCTTCATCGCTTCCGTCTCGCGGTTCGGCGAGGCGACGGAGCCGGAATCGAGGTGGTCGCGGCCGATGACGACGGGAGCCTTCAGCTCGCCGTTCTTGACCATTTCGTTGAAGGCAAGGCCGAGACGTTCGCGGTCGCCAAGGCCGACCCAGCAAATGCGCGCCGGCAGGCCCTGGAAGGCGATGCGCTCGCGCGCCATGTCCAGCCAGTTGTGCAGATGGGTGTTGCCGGGGGTGAGTTCCTTCACCTTGGCGTCGGTCTTGTAGATATCCTCCGGATCGCCCGACAGTGCCGCCCAGCGGAAGGGGCCGATGCCGCGGCAGAACAGCGGTAGGATATAGGCCGGCACGAAGCCGGGGAAGGCGAAGGCATTTTCCAGGCCCTCGTCCTTGGCAACCTGGCGGATATTGTTGCCATAGTCGAGCGTCGGCACGCCGGCGTCCCAGAAGGCGACCATGGCTTCGACATGCACCTTCATCGAGGCGCGAGCTGCGGCTTCCACAGCCTTCGGATCGCTCTCGCGCTTCGCCTTGGCTTCGGCGACTGTCCAGCCGAGCGGCAGATAGCCGTTGAGCGGATCATGCGCGGAGGTCTGGTCGGTGACGATGTCGGGGCGTGGGCCGCCCGGCCTTCATGCGCTTGACCAGTTCCGGGAAGATTTCGGCGGCATTGCCGAGCAGGCCCACCGACTTCGCTTCTCCGGCCTTGGTCCAGCGGTCGATCATCGCGAGCGCTTCGTCGAGCGTCGTCGCCTTCTCGTCGACATAGCGGGTGCGCAGGCGGAAATCGATGCGGGTCTCGTCGCTTTCGACGGCAAGGCAGCAGGCGCCGGCCATGACGGCCGCCAGCGGCTGCGCGCCGCCCATGCCGCCGAGCCCGCCGGTCAGGATCCACTTGCCCTTGAGGCTGCCGTTATAATGCTGACGGCCAGCTTCTACGAAGGTTTCATAAGTGCCCTGCACAATGCCCTGCGTGCCGATATAGATCCACGAACCGGCGGTCATCTGGCCGTACATGGCGAGACCCTTCTTATCCAGCTCGTTGAAGTGATCCCAGGTCGCCCAATGCGGCACGAGGTTGGAATTGGCGATGAGCACGCGCGGCGCATCCTTGTGGGTGCGGAACACGCCGACCGGCTTGCCGGACTGCACCAGCAGCGTCTCTTCCTCGGTGAGCGTCTTCAACGTCGCGGCGATACGGTCGAAATCCTCCCAGGTGCGGGCGGCGCGGCCGATGCCGCCATAGACGACCAGTTCGTTTGGGTTTTCCGCGACATCCGGATCAAGATTGTTCATCAGCATCCTGAGCGGCGCTTCGGTCATCCAGCTCTTGGCGTTGAGCTCCGGGCCGCGCGGCGCGCGGATTTCGCGGATGTTATGGCGTGGGTTGGTCATCTAGTTTTTAGCTCCTCGCTTCGTTCTTGAGATCAGCTGCAACGCGCTCCAGGCGCGTCAGTATTTCATTCAGATGGACACGAAGGCGTTCTGCCTTCGCCGGGTCGTAGGCGAAGGGCGCCGCTTCGGTCTGGAGATGCGTCGACTGGGCAAGCTCCATCTGGATCGCATGCACGCCCGTCTCCGGCCTGCCATAGTGGCGCGTCGTCCACCCGCCCTTGAAGCGGCCGTTGAGGTTGCCACTAAAGCCTTTGGCCGACGCAACGACGTCCACTGTGGCCTCTTCGATCCGCGGATCGCAGGTCACACCTCCGTCAGTACCGATGTTGAAATCCGGAAGCCTGCCTTCGAACAGAAAGGGGATATGTGATCGGATTGAGTGGCAGTCATAGATGATGGCGATACCATGGATCGCCTTGATCCGTTTTATCTCCGCCAGCAGAGCGGCGTGATAAGGTTCGTGGAAGCTGGCGACACGTGCGGCCACATCCTCGGCGCTAGGCTCGGCGCCGATAGTCCAGATAGGATTGCCGTCGAAATCTGTCGTCGGAACGAGTCCGGTCGTATTCTGGCCTGGGTATAAGGACGTCCCAGCCGGATCGCGATTGGCGTCGATGACGTAGCGATGGAAGGTTGCTCGAACGACAGTAGCGTTTTCCAGCAAGCCATCGTACAGATTATGTATATGCCAATCGGTGTCAGCAAGCCGTCGACCATTGTCGTTCAGTTTGTGCCATATATCACCTGGAACATCAGTTCCGGTATGCGGCATACCAAGAATGATGGGGGAAGTACCTTGTTGGACTTCAAAAACGCTCATCGATTGCTCTCTATTGCAAAAGACGACTCGTGGGGTGCTGATCGCGACGCACGAGTAGTCATGGTTTTTGATTTCAGGGCCGCAATCTGCGGCCTTTGAATATTCGGGCATGCAGCGGATTGAACCCGATGCGATAAACGAGTTCGGCCGGTCGCCCGATATTCCACACAGCGAAATCGGCGGATTTACCAACTTCAAGCGTGCCTGTGGTCGTGACCAAGCCGAGTGCACGCGCAGCTTCCCGGGTCGCCCCAGCAACGCATTCGTCGACACTCAATCCGAAAAGCGTGGCCGACATGTTCATGGCCAGCAGCATGGACGTCAGAGGCGAGGTTCCTGGATTGCAATCTGTCGCGATGGCGATGCTGGCACCTGCGTCCCTCAGCGCCTGAACCGGTGGTAGCCGCTTTTCCCGCAGGGTGTAGAAAGCTCCGGGCAGGAGGACGGCAACGGTCCCAGACGCAGCCAAAGCCCTGGCGCCATGTTCATCGAGATATTCTAGATGGTCTGCCGAAAGCGCCCCGCGAGAAGCCGCGAGTTTTGCTCCACCGAGATTGCTCAACTGCTCGGCATGCAATTTGATAGGCAATCCATGCCTTTTGGCAGCGTCGAAAACCCGAGACATTTCGTCAGGAGAAAAGGCAATACCCTCACAGAAACCGTCGACAGCATCAATCAGCCCTTCTCGTCTGGCTGCCTCGAGGCCAGGAATAACAACATCTTCGATGTACCCACCGTTGTTACCACGATAAGCTTCCGGCGTCGCGTGCGCTGCCAGATAGCTCGTTACGATCCGCACAGGGCGTAACGCCGCGAGCCGCCTCGCAGCTCGAAGCATCTTCAATTCCGTTGCGACATTAAGGCCGTAGCCCGACTTGATCTCCACGGTGCCGACTCCTTCGGAGAGGAGAGCGTCCAATCGGGGAAGTGCCTGAAGAACCAATTCGTCCTCCGAAAGCGCGTTAGTCGCCTTGACAGAGGAGACAATGCCGCCGCCGGCTCTCGCAATCTCTTCATAGGTTGCGCCCGAAAGCCTCATCTCGAATTCCAACGCCCTGTCGCCGCCGAAAACCAGATGTGTATGGCAGTCGATCAGGGCGGGCGTTACCCACCGACCTCCCAAATCAACCTCGATCGCTCCCTTTGTCAGGGAGGAGGGGAGATCATTGTCTGTGCCGACATAAGAAATCTGCTCGCCTTTGACGATGACTACGCCACCGTCGATGACGCCAAGGCCATCCGTTCCCTCCGCGACGGTTGCCAGTCGCGCATTCCTCCAGATGACGATCTCCTCATCGGATGTGGGTTTTGCCTCAGACATCGCGATCCCCCCATCAATTGGATTTGTCTTTCCTTATCTGTATTTTGTATATACCAATGGCGTAAATTGCAAGAACCAAGTTGATCGTTTTGGCGATCGCATCAAGCTCGGAGAAGAGGTTATGGGAGAGTTGGATCGCACCACACTATTTGCGAAGAGCGCCCTTTTGCCCACCGGTTGGCATAAGAACGTTCTGCTGCGGATCGAGGGCGGCTTTATCGCGTCCGTCGAAACAGGTACGGCGGCAACGCCGGCCGACGAGCGCCACAACCTCATCTTGCCCGCGATGGGCAATCTTCATAGCCATGCCTTTCAGCGCGCCATGGCAGGCTTGGCCGAAACACGCGGACCAACCGATGACAGCTTTTGGAGCTGGCGAAATGTGATGTACCGGTTCGCTTTGACAATGAGCCCCGATGATGTCGAGGCCGTCGCTTCGCAGCTATACATGGAGATGCTTGAAGCTGGCTACAGCCGTGTCGGTGAGTTTCACTACCTGCATCACAGCCCAGATGGCAGCCACTACTCAAATATTGCCGAGATGGCGGAACGCATTATCGCGGCGGCCAGCGCCACAGGAATAAGTCTGACATTACTGCCGGTCTTTTACGCTCATTCGGGGTTTGGTGGCCTTGCTCCGGTCGAGGGGCAACGGCGGTTCATCAACTCGCTCGACAGTTACGACCAACTGATGAGCGAGTGCCAATCGCTAGTCGGGAAAATTGCTGGCGCCGAACTCGGCGTGGCGCCCCACAGCCTGAGAGCCGTCACGCCGCAAGAGTTGCTTCAGATCACTGAAAGGTGGGCCAGAGGGCCGATCCACATTCACATTGCCGAGCAAATGAAGGAGGTCACAGATTGTCTCGCCTGGTCCTCCGCCCGCCCGGTCGAATGGTTGCTGGACAATGCGCCGGTCGACCAGCGCTGGTGCCTCATTCATGCGACCCATATGACCGAAACCGAAACGCGTAGAGTTGCGCGTAGTGGTGCAGTTGCGGGTCTTTGCCCGATAACCGAGGCCAATCTCGGGGATGGCATATTTCCCGGCCATGCATTCGTTGAGGAGGGAGGCAGGATCGGCATCGGATCGGACTCGAACATCCTGATCTCCCTCGCTGGTGAATTGCGGCAACTCGAATACTCGCAGAGGCTGGGACGTCAGATGAGAAACGTACTGGCGGCGCCGAATGAATCCACGGGCCGTCATCTTCTTGAGTCAGCGGGCCGCGGTGGCACTGTGGCTTTGGGATCGGAGATTGGCATCGAGGCCGGCAACTCAGCCGATTTGCTGTCGCTCAATGTCGATGCCGTTTCCTACCTTGAGAGAGATGAAATTCTGGACCACTGGATATTTGCCGACGGGGTGACGATCGACAGCGTCTGGGTTCGCGGCCGCAGACAAGTCGTTGCGGGACGCCATGTCGCTCGCGACGAAATCAATCGTCGCTTTCTCGCCACGATGCATAAGTTGCTTCGTCGATAGCGGGCTGCAAGTGCGAGCGCGGGAAACACTTCCCGTAACGCTGCGAGGATATTTGGCCCGGCGTCCAGAACATAACTCCTTGGCAGCATCAACTGCAAAAGGGGCGTCGAGCGCCCCTTTTGTCTTTTATGTTGATCCGGTCGATCTAGTTGCGCCGGCCGGTAAAGACATTCAGGCCTACAAGGCGGTCGATGATCAGAACGACAATTGCCGAGCCAATGACCGACCAGGTGGAGACGGCAGCAATCAGCGGTCTATATTGGTACAAGAGATATTCGTAGATCTTGATGGGCAACGGCTGCAATTCGCGCGGCGTGAGAAACACGGAGATCGAAAAGTCGTTCCATGACGTTATGAACGCAAACAGGAAGCCGGCAATGACTCCGGGTTTGATCAAGGGCAGTGTCACCGAAACGAAAGTCCGCCATGGATTTGCCCCGATGCTGCTGGCTGCATCCTCCAGCGCAGGATCAAGATGCTCGGTAACCGCCGTGATGGTACGAACCGGATACGGCATGGTGATTATCACGTGGCCAATCATGAGGATGAACAGATTGGTCACACCGAACACGTAGATCATCACGGAATAAAGGGACAAGGCGAAGATCACCGAGGGCACCAGCAACGGTCCCATGAACGACAAGGTCAGGATTTTCGCCACCGTCGGCGGGGCTTTTCGCAATTGCAACGCAACGGGAAGGGCAAAGAGCGTCGAGACAGAAGCTGCCACCGATGCGACGACAAAACTGATGAGCGCACCATTAACGAAGCTGCCGTCGGTCAGCGCCGCAGTCATCCAGTGCAAGGTCAACTGTCGCGGTGGGAAAAACATCGCTTCCGCGTTCAAGGCTGCGCCCGCGACCACGATAAGCGGGGCGATAACAAAGACAAATGCACAAAATGCGGCAATTCCCAGTGCCGAAGGAAGCGGTAACCGCACTTTCCTGCCTGGAGCTATTAAGGTGGTGCTCATGCCGCTCTCCTCGCCGTTCGGAATGTTCGATTGATGGCGAACAAATAGATTGCGGTAATCAGGATGCTCAGGATTGTCAGGCTAATCCCGATCGCGGCGGCGAAGGGAAAATTGCCTTGCACGGTTGCCTGTTCGTACGCCATCATCCCCATCATTCTCACTCGACCACCCCCCATCAGGGACGGGATGGCGAATGCTGCAGCGTTTAGCGTGAAAGCAATCAGGGTGCCCGCGACCACTCCCGGCAGCGAGAGCGGAAATGTCACGGCCCAAAAAGTCCTGTACTTGTTCGCACCGACGCTCTCTGCCGCCTCTTTGAGCGCCGGGTCGATCGCGGCGATTACGCCGATAAGGGGCAAAACAACGTAAGGCACGGCAATCTGGATCAAGCCGATCAAGACGCCAAGCTCGGTATACATAATGCGGACCTTTGGCATGCCGATAAAGGTCAGGGCGCTGTCGACAAGTCCGCCGCTCATCAGAAGCACATTCAAGCCGAAAATCCGAATGACAATGTTTACCGAGAGCGAGACGACCACCATGCTGGTGAGAAAACCTCTCCGATGCGGGGGAAGTTCAGCGATATAGTAGGCAAGCACATAGCCGATAATTAAAGCAAAGACCGTGGAGACAACCGACAGCCTTACGGTCGTCCAAAGCGCTGTTTCCAGATAGAAGGGATCTGTCCAGAACCGCGCATAATGCTCGAGTGTGCCGGTAAACACAGGCGCACTGCCAACCTCATGCGTGGACATGCTTGTTCCGACAAGCCAGCCCATGGGGACAAAAAAGAACAGGATGACGAAGATGAAAGGCACGAATAGCGGTGCACGCGCGGCCCAGGCAACTACCCGGCCCCGCAGGCCGCCCTGATCGTCAGTCTGCGGCAATGACGGCATTGGTGACATTGATCCTGACCTTATCTCCGGGGTTCAAAATATCGGCGTTCGATCGCTCCTGAAGGAAGATCGGCGCCTCGGGGTCGTGCGTGAGATGGATACCGTAACGGATCGCCGATCCCTCATAGACCACGTCACTCACGGTGCCTTCGAGCTGGTTTGCAGTCAGATCGGTTCCCTGCCGCTCAAGCACAAGCCACTCGGGTCGAACGATGACGGTAACCTTCTCGCCTGTCGGCTTTGCCGCGGGCGCATGCGCGGTCACGATCGCACCATTGCCAAGCTTGATCTCGGCTTTGCTCTCCTGAGTATTCTGCACCAGTTCGCCATGCATGAAATTGGCGCTACCAAGGAAGCCCGCGACGAAACGGTTCGCTGGTCGTTCGTATACGGTCCGTGGGTCTGCTATCTGCTGAATTTTGCCGGATTGCATGACGACGACCTGATCGGACATCGAGAGCGCTTCTTCCTGGTCGTGGGTGACGAATAGCATCGTCACGCCAAGAGACCGTTGCAGCCGCTTCAGTTCAATGCGGAGTTCTTCACGCAGCCGCCTATCCAGATTGGATAGCGGCTCATCGAGAATGATGACCTCCGGATCAATGGCAAGGGCGCGCGCCATTGCGACGCGCTGCTGTTGGCCTCCGCTCAATTCGCGCGGATAGCGATCCTTCAACCCGGTCAATTGTACCATGCCAAGCGCCCGATCTACACGACGAGCAATTTCTTCTCTGGGTAGTTTGCGGATGCGAAGACCAAACGAGAGTATCTCCGCGACCGTCATATGGGGCCACAGGGCGTAATTCTGGAAAACCACGCCGATGTTGCGTTTGTATGGAGGCAGATGGGTTACTTCTCTGCCTCTGATCGACACGCGACCGCTATCGGGGATGATGAACCCACCGATCATGCGCAGCGTTGTCGTCTTGCCGCAGCCGCTCGGACCAAGAACGGTGATGAACTCACCGTTCTTGACCTGGAGAGAAACGTCATCGAGAACGATGACGTCGCCGTAAGCCTTGCGGCAATGCGAAAGCTCAATGTCAAAATTTTCAGCCATTAGCGTTGAATTTCCCGTTCCCAGCGCTGCTGCCATTGATCATAGACCGACACAATGTACTTCCAGTCGGCACTTTGAAGGTCATTGACGTTGTCCGGCGTGATCATGATCTTGGCCTGAACATCCTGCGGCAACTTGGTTTCTTTGTTCGTCGGGAAGTAGCCAAGCTTCTGCGCCATGATGACACCGGCTTCAGGGCTCAGCAGTACGTTCACCAGCTTCTGGGCGAGATCCGCGTTCGGGCGTCCAGCAACGACACTGAGTGTCGATGAGAGCGGGAAGAACCCTTCCTTCGGAATGGCACCCTGGATTTTCAGGCCTTCAGTGTCACGCGCCCAGGCAATTCGACCATCGGTCCACATGCTCATGGAAATCTGATCGTTGCGGTACAGTTCGAGATGGTTGGCATGGGAATCGACCCAGACATCGATGTTCTGGGCAATTTTTGCCATTTCAGCGAAGCCGGCGTCCGGACTGCGCTCACTGCCGCCGGCGCGCTTTGCGAAGAGCGTGATCAGATCGATGTTTTCGGGTCGGAAGCCGCGCAGTGCGATCCGGCCCTTATATTCCGGCTTTGCGAGATCGTACCACGATTCCGGGGCCTTAACTTCGGCCGGATTGTAGGCGATGACGTATGCTCCGAAATTCGCGGCAACGACCGCATCGGAGTAGATTGCCTTCGGGTAGATGTTTTTGAGATTGGGAACAAGCTTCGGGTCGAGGGGCGCAAAGGCCTTCTCAGCTTCCATACGGAGGGCGAAGACCGGATCGGAAACGATCACATCGACTTCCTTATTGCGGACGCGCGCGATGTTGCTGGCACCGGAACCCGCAACGATTGTCACCTTCACCCCGTTTTCCTGCTCGAAGGACTTGACGCTCGCAGCCATCGCCTCGTCGTAAGCGCCGCCGAAGCCGCTGAGAATAAGTTCTTTCTGTTGCGCGAGCGCTGCCGAGCTCAATGCGCAGGCTGCAACCAGCAACATGCCACCGGCGATGGCTTTACCAAAATGCCATTTCATATCAGTTCCCCTTTGGTTGAAGTTCGACCCGCACTAAGACGAGACAAACCGCTCCGCGCCGGAATCTTTGCCGCGCGCAGACACTCAGTTGAGTTCGGATTTCATGACTGGCCCCTCCTGGGGCGCGTCAACTCGCAAACGAGCGGCTCGCTCGAGGAGTCTGTTGCCGGCGACGGGCGATAATCAGCGTGGTCGGGCAAGTCCTGCATGAGCCCTGAAGCTCAAAAGTCTTTCGAGACCATTCCGGATCGAGCGGATTGTCAAACTGTGTACACGCCCAGACACCCACGGATCGCCGGCGATTAGTCCGGCGCGCAGCGTCTTGTTCGGAACTTCATTGATCATTTCGAATTCGAACCAGAATGCCATTTCCTGTTCTCCTCTTTCCGCATTCTTTGCTGCGGTTTGGTCTATACATATTAACAGATTGGCATGGCCAATCAAGTCAATTTTTATGCAGGCCTAAACGTAAGGCGGCCCCGCTATCGGGGGCCGCATGGTTGAACGCATTTACGCGAGTTCGACCGTCAACATGATGGGCGTTTTGTCGCCAAAGTTGCTGTCCAGAACCGCCCGGCCAACCTTGGCGAGGTCTTCGGCGTATTGCGGCAGGATCTCACCGAGCACCGGCGTTGCGATGTCTTCGGTTACTTCGCCGTATTGCACGATGACCTTGTTGCCGGTGCCCTGCGAATAGCGGATACGGCCGACCGGAGCGTCACACTGACGTTCCTTCACATGAACCGGCGAAGTGCTGACCACGGGAGCCCAGGCGTACATGGATTCACCGCTGACAACAGCGTGGTCCTGAACGACGGTGAACGGCAAAGCCTCGATGAGGTCATTGCAGAGTTCCGGGTTTTCCTTGGTAGCAAGATAGGCAATGACGCTTATGCCGAGTGGCTGCCATGTGAGGCGTACCTTCTGGCCTTCGTTGATCTTCACGCGCCGCGAGAGATCGGCCAGTGCCGCGATAGAACCTTCGGGGGTCTCGTAGGTGAGATGCTTGCCGATGCTCCAGGGGAAATAGTGGAAGGACCAGGCAGCCAGTCGGTTGAGATATCCGAGGAACGCCTTGACCGCCTCAACCGCTTCCCCGCGGCTGGAAGCTGTCGGCAGGTGCTTCGTGATCGCTTCGGCGAACGCGCCCATTTCCTGCAGGCCGCTATAACGCAGGTAGTTGCTGTATGCGTAATCAAAGCGATGAACCAGTGCGCAGCACTGCTCGAGGGTGAAGCGCTCGTCCTGGAACGTGAGCAGGAGGGGGTACCATGTGTACATCGACTGGTCGCGAAGCATGCCGTTCACGAAGTCCAGGTTGGTGAAGTACTGGTTGTTTGTGCCGACCGCGAAGGTCCCGGTGCGGATATCGTGAAGTTCCTTCGGCTCGGTGCTTTCATAAGCACGGGTCGCCTCCTTCACCGCCTTCACGACGTCACTCAAGCTATTATACGACATTTCGCAGATCCCTATCGTTGATCGTGCGGCTACGAGGCCGCACGGGGATAAGCATATCCAATAATGCCATTTTGTATAGACCATTTATCCATTCTGGTTTGGACGATGATGCTCTTAGCTTCCCGAAATTGGAACGTACGGCGAACATAAGTGCCGTGAAGCCACGCCGGGCACTCTAGGTCGATGTCCTCTGGGTGACTGCTTGGGGAGAAATATTTTCCATAAATGGTCAAAATTGGGGGATAAGTAGACAAATATGGCATTATGTATAGCATAAATCTGCGAGAACGACTATTTTTATCATCATTTCGGCTTGAGATCGGCGAATAAACAAATATGGTCTATACCTATTCAGGTTATGGCTTTCGGTTTGACCTGAAAAAATTCCAAAAGGGGAAGCGAAATGGGAAGATTGGTTGAGATCGCGTGGCCAGAGCTCGACATCGTCGTGGTGGCCGAGCTCGCAGACGAGGAAAATCCCGAACTCTGCGAGGAGTTTTGGCAGGACCTGCCATTCAAGGTCATGCAGGCGCATCCGGTCGTGTCGGGAGAGTCGCTTTATGCGTGGACGCCAACGATCAGCACGGCACCAGTTCGGTTGCGCCGACGCATTGTCGATTGCGCAATCGGTGACCTGAGATACTCCCAAGCCACCGGCAACAAGTTTTCGATCCAGTACGGCAAGGGACTTGAGCCGCTCGCTCAGCCCGTCCTCGGAAAAGTCCTGGAGGAATATCATCATCTGCTGCCAGTCGTCGGCAAGGCGATCTGGAACAACCTGTTTTTCGTAAAGGAAAAGATCTTCGTGGAGGTAAGGCCGCACGACGTGTCACAGGCGTTCAAAGGCGAAGGCAGGTTTGCAAATCTGAAGGGCGCTGCTGCGGTATTTTATGCGGAAGCCAAAAGGATCCAGACGGACGAACCGGAAGACTTGCGTCGCATACGGACGGGTGAGATTGGTGACACTGGAACGTATGGTCAGTATTTCACTGCGTGGGACTTCGCCAACGGCATGCTCCGCGACTACATCATGTACACTGCGTATCCACTTCTGAAGCTGATCGACACACTCTCGCATGAGGATTTTGTGGCGGCGGTCGAGGCGTTTGATCCTGCCTATTCGGAATATCTTGGCTACTCCGGACTGAACACGCTGCTCGACTTCTCCAACAAGCTGCGTGCCGCCATCCGTGAGACTGACGACAAGGAAGAGCTCCGCACGCTGCTGCGAACCTTCATTATGTATGGCAATCGGCTATGCGCCTGGTCATATCATTACTTCCCCTGGTACCTTGGGATGTTTTATGGGCGTGCAGTGAACGGTCAGGAATTTTCCGGTCGATTCAACCAGATTAAGCCAAACTAATCAGTCTCATAGAATATATCCATTCCTCCGGGCGGCCCGTTTCGACGTGGTCGCCCGCTCCATTTTTTGGGATGGAGCTTTACACAGGGGCAGATTTGGTATGGTATATACAAATATGGGGCCACAACGCGAATATGTCTGCCCCTCCCTCATCCTAAAGGTTTGAATATGCCCAACACGCTCGTCCCAGGAAAAGTAACGCTCGAAACATTGGCAGCCGTCTATGAGAACGCATTGATCCCAAAGCTGGATGCGGACTCCCTGAAAAGGGTACAGGCATCCGCCGACAGGGTGGCCGAGATTGCGGGAGGAGATGAGGCGCATTACGGGATCAATACCGGCTTCGGAAAGCTGGCGAGCGTGCGCATTCCCGCCGACGACGTCGAAACCTTGCAACGGAATCTGATCCTTTCTCATTGCTGCGGTGTCGGCGCTCCACTCGCCGACGGCATCGTGCGCCTCATCATGACGTTAAAGCTGATTTCGCTAGGACGGGGCGCTTCGGGCGTCAGGCCGCAAGTCATTCACGTGCTCGCCGCCATGCTCGAGAAGAATGTCCTTCCGATCATTCCCGAAAAGGGATCTGTGGGCGCATCGGGCGACCTCGCGCCACTCGCTCACATGACGGCGGCTGTGATCGGTGAAGGCGACGCCATGTTCGATGGCGAAGTCATGTCGGCAAAGCAGGCGTTGGCCAAAGCCGGTATCACCCCGATTACGCTAAAGGCCAAGGAAGGCCTGGCGATGATCAACGGTACTCAAACCTCAACCGCCCTCGCACTTGTTGGCCTCTTTCGGGCTCACAGGGCACTGGTATCGTCGCTGGTATCCGGTGCGCTCTCAACCGACGCCGCGATGGGATCGACCGCGCCTTTCCACCCGGAGATCCACACTCTTCGCGGCCATCAGGGTCAGATCGACGCTGCACAGGCGCTGCGCTCGCTCATGGATGGCTCCGAAATCCGCGCAAGTCATGAAGAAGGCGATGAGCGGGTTCAGGACCCGTACTGCCTGCGATGCCAGCCACAGGTGGCAGGAGCCTGCCTGGACCTCCTGCGTCAGGCTGCCAACACTTTGATGATCGAGGCGAACGCTGCCACCGACAATCCCCTCGTGCTCTCCGATGGAACGATCGTCTCTGGCGGCAACTTCCACGCCGAGCCCGTAGCCTTTGCCGCGGATCAGATTGCCATCGCCATCTGCGAGATCGGTGCAATCGCACAGCGACGTATCGCCCTGCTGGTGGATCCGGTTCTTAGCTACGGTCTCCCCGCATTTCTGACACCCAGACCAGGTCTGAATTCCGGCTTCATGATCGCCGAGGTGACCTCTGCTGCTCTCATGTCGGAAAACAAGCAGATGTCGCATCCTGCTTCGGTTGACTCCACACCAACTTCCGCAAACCAGGAGGACCACGTGTCCATGGCTTGCCATGGTGCCAGGCGTCTCCTGCAGATGACCGAAAACCTGTTCTCTATCGTGGGGATCGAAGCTATCAGCGCCGCTCAGGGCATTGATCTCAGGGCTCCTCTTTCCTCGAGCCCGGCGCTTGATACGGTCCGCAAGGGAATCCGCGCCGTAATACCCAAGCTCGAAGATGACCGCTACATGGCTGACGATCTCAAGCGCGCAACCGAGCTTGTCGCGAGCGGTCGCTTGATTGCTCCGTTGACGAAGGGCCTCCTGCCGGTTCTCTGATTGGCAGTGATATTGTCCTGGTGGCGGCGACGTTAATCTCGCCGCCATGCATTTTCACATTTCGGTCGAAAACCCTTCTTTCCATGGACCTTAGCAATCGCGATCTGGCCTTCGTTTGGTGTACGATTAATCAACCATATGTTATAGACCATTGATACGGTTTTTGCAGATGGTGAAAGAGGTACGATCGTGAGCAGTTCCAATATTTCAAAGGCAGCGTCGCTTGCCCATGGATGATCTTGCAATAGAAAAGCATGCCGCATCTCGATACTCGGAGATCCAGCGTGACATCGAGAACAAGATTGCCACGGGTGAGTGGGGCCCAGGTGCCCGGATTCCGCCGGAGCGTGAGTTGGTCGACATCTATAACTGCTCTCGGATGACGGTGAACAAGGCTCTGTCGAGCCTGGCTGCTTCGGGAATGATTACCCGGAAGCGCCGATCCGGGTCCTTTGTAGCTCCGCCGCGGATCGAAGAGCCGTTGATGCACATTCAGGACATCCGTGCAGAGGTCATGGCGATTGACCGGACCTACACGTTTGAGATCACGGATCGGAGCATTCGCAAGGCGACCGACCCTCTAGATGCGCGTCATGTCGGCGTTCCTGTCGGGACGCGTCTTTTGACCCTTGAAGTCATGCACTACGCTGACAATCTCCCGTTCACCATGGAAACCCGCCAAATCAACCTCGACGCGGTTCCCCAGGTGGAGAGACTTCAGTTCAAGGACGAACCGCCCGGCAGTTGGCTCCTTCATAACGTTCCGTTCACAGACGGAGAACATTCGATACGAGCGGTGTCGGCTGACGCCATACTTGCTCGCCGGTTGCAAGTGGTTGAGCGAACCGCATGCATATCCATCGCGCGCCGGACCTGGCTGGATGAACAGCTTATTACCTTCGTCCGTCTTATTTATCCTGGCGACCGCCACCGTTTCGTGGTGCGCTTCAAGCCGTCAGCACAACCGGGCGTGTCCTAGGCTGCCTCGTCGGGCGATAAGCCAAACTTTGTAAGTTGGTGGGTTGGCGAAGCTGCCGAACTTTTTCGGTGGCTTCGTCGCGGTTTTCCACTTGAACTGCGTTTCCGGGCGAAGACAAATCGCCGGCCTCTTTAGCCCTTGGGAACAGGCTGCAATGCAGCCCTGATGGTTCGAAGAAACTATTCGCCCATTTCAATGAAACCCCGCTATAAACCATTGGCCATTCCGACATAACATAATCCTCATCAAAGCCGATTGCGACAGATTAGTACGCCCGAGCATTTCGCCCGGGAAGGACGTTTGTTGCCGTTGCAAAGGTCAAGATAGGAAGTGTTTGATGGCTCTCGTCCGCATAGGAGTGGATATCGGCGGAACGTTCACCGACTTTGTCGGTTGGCGTTCTGACAGCTCCCAGGGAATTACTCGTCTGAAGGTTCCCTCTACGCCTCCGCACTTTGCGGAAGGGTTCAAGGACGGGTTTGAGCCGCTTCTCGACCAGCTGCGAATTTCGGATGATGACGAAGTCGTTGTCATGCACGGTACGACGGTTAGCACCAATACGGTGATCGAACGATCCGCAGAACCCATCGCGCTTTTCGTGACGGAGGGTTTCCGCGACATCCTTGAGCTCCAGCGCCTTCGTCTCAAGAATCCCGTAGATTTATTCTCCTCCCGCGCAATTCCGCTTGTAGCTCGGGACCTCGTTTTCGAGATCCCGGAACGTCTCGATGCCGATGGCGAGGTGCTTACACCGATCGACGCCGAAGCAGTTCGCCGGGCAGTGGCTGGCGTTAAGGCCGCCGACGTTAAGGCAATCGCCGTCGTTTTTCTTCACAGCTTTCGAAATCCTAAGCACGAGCGCGAGATCCGTGGCTTGATCAATGAGATCGACCCGGAAATGGACGTCTGTATTTCGAGTGAAATCTGGCCGCGCATCGGGGAATACGAGCGTGCTGTCAATGCAACTTTAAACGCCTATGTCAAACCCCGCGTCCAGGCATATCTGCAGGAGATTGAGCGCTACGTCACTAACAGGCTTTCATCTGTCCGGCTGTTTGTGACGCGCTCCAATGGTGGTGCACTTGGGCTTGCGGACGCGGCGAAGTTTCCGGTTCACACGCTGTTGTCGGGGCCGGCGTCCGGGGTGACCGCCGCACAGACTGTCTCTTCGCTCAGCAAGCATGAATACTTGCTCACCTTTGATATGGGCGGCACGAGCACAGATGTGTCGCTGGTCCGTCAGGGCAACCCGACGGTCACCTCGCAGGGAGCAGTAGGCGACTTTCCGATCACCCTGCCCGTGACCGAGATAGAAGCGATTGGCGCTGGCGGCGGCTCCTTGGTCTATCTCGAGGGACCCGCAATGCGGATAGGCCCTGAAAGCGCTGGTGCCTATCCTGGCCCGGCAGCGTTCGGCAGGGGTGGCGTCCGCCCAACAGTGACCGACGCTTATCTTCTGTGCGGCTACCTCAATGCCGGCAATTTCCTTGGCGGTGCCATGCCGTTGGACGTGAACCGCGCTGCGACCGCATATGACAGTATTGCGGGCCGGCTTGGTGTGTCGACTGCGGAAGCTGCCGATGCCTGCCTTTCGGTGACAACCTCGACAATGGTCAGCAGGATATTGCCCTATCTCGCTGCGCACGGACTCGACCCGCAGAACGTGACGCTTGTGACGTTCGGCGGAAACGGAGCTCTGCATGGACCACTGCTTGCGGACGAGGTTGGAATAAATTCGGTCATCGTGCCTGCCGCGCCTTCGGTTTTCTGCGCCTGTGGCGGCGTGGTCACGACCCTCACCCACGATGTCGTCAACGTCATTCAAGGCACGACGATAACGCATGAATCGCTCTCTGACGCATTCAGGCACCTCGCATCGGAGACGGTCGACTGGCTCAAGCAGCAGGTGGAACTCGATCGCCTGACGTCGATCGATCACGAATTTTGGGCGGAACTACGATATAAAGGGCAGTCATTCCAGGTTCCGGTCGTCGTCCCGACCAAAGCCGATGGCAGCTTCCCGGATCTGGCAACGATTTCCGATCGCTTCCATGACGAGCACAACAGGCTTTATGCCCATTGCGACCGGAATGCTGCCGTCGAATTTGTAGAGTTGCGCGTTCGCATCCGCGGAAGCCTGCCCTCTCCCTCGCAGGTGAATATCGAGGGGAGCTCCAGGAGGGGCGAGGTCTCAGCCATCGCCAGGCGCGACCTCCGTATCGCGGGGCGGCTTTATCCAAATACTCCGATCTATGCCCGCAGTGACCTCGAAAGAGGAAGCAGGGTCGAGGGGCCATGCATCATCGAAGAGGATGACTCAACGATCCTTGTCCCGCCTGCCTACACGGCCGAAGCAATCAGCTCCGGTGCTATTTCTCTGGATCGGAGGGGCTAAAACATGGATCCCGTTCAAACCGCCATCATGGCAAATCGCTTCAACGCAATTGTCGAAGAAGCGTCGTCGACGCTGCAGCGCACGGCGCACACGACCTTCGTGAAGCTCGTCCAGGACTTTCAATGCGCGCTCGCCAATGCGGATGGAGAAGCATTTGCCTACCCGATCAATACTGGCGTCAGTGCGTTCATAGGCCTGTCGGTGAAAGGAGGGCTAGGGGATATCCCGCTCTCTTCGCTCAAGCCAGGTGATTGCATTATCACGAATGACCCGTTCTCCAGCGACGGGATGGTTACTCACATGATGGACGTATCGCTTGTCCGTCCGATCTTCCGGGATGGCCAACTCATCGCATTGGCGTGGGCATTCGTACATGCGTCCGATATTGGCGGCGCAGTGCCAGGTAGCATTGCTCCGACCCTGACCGAGGTCTTTCAGGAAGGGCTGCGACTTCGCCCGGTCCTACTCTATCGGGAAGGTGTCCTCAATGAATCTGTGAAGAACATCCTCCTGGACAATAGTCGCATCTCCAGCGAACTCTGGGGTGATATCCAGGCGATGCTCTCGGCATTGAAAAGCATGGATGTCCGGCTGGGCCAGTTGTGCGATCGCTATTCGACCGACGAGGTCCTGAAGGGAATGGACGCGACCCTCGCGCTGTCGGAGGCGCGTGCACGGGAAGTGATCTCGGCCATCCCGGATGGCACCTACGAGTTCGCTGACTACATCGAAGGAATGCGGCCTGGTGAGTACATCAATATTCACGCGCGCATGACCGTCGACGGAAGCAACCTGATCTTCGATTTTACGGGTACAGATCCACAGGTGCTCGCGGCGTTCAACTACGTGACGGGGACGACAACCCACCCGTATACGTTGCAATCGCTCATCTACTACATTCTGACGAAGGCGCCCGATGCGCCACGAAACCGGGGTCTCCTCCGCCCCGTCAGGATCATAGCGCCTCGCGGCACCATCATTAACGCGAACTTCCCAGCGGCCGGGGGATCGCGTGTTACTGCGTCGACACGCGTATACGACGTTGTCCTCGGTTGCTTGAACGCAGCAATACCCGACGCGCTGGCAGCGGCGGGTCCTGGCATGTCCGGCATTATAGTCGTGACAGGCCGCGACAGGCTGCATGGTGGTAAGCGCGTTAGTGTAATCAATCCGATTTGCGGCGGCGGCGGTGGTCGAATCGGACAGGATGGGATCGATGGCATCGACAACCGTTCCGGTTCGTTGCTGACGGTCCCCGCGGAAACTGTCGAAGTCGAAACGATCATGCGCGTGCGGCGCTATGGTCTGCTCGCAGACAGTCAGGCGCCGGGACGCTGGCGCAGTGGCGCGGCCGTTGTTCTTGATCTCGAGAATACCGATGTCGAAGCGGTCATGACCGTCCGCGGAATGGATCGTCTCAAATTCAGCCCTTGGGGCGTCGAAGGCGGAGCGCCGGGATCGCTCGCCCGGGTCATCATGAACCCAGGCCGCAAGGATGAGCGCGACATCGGCAAGATCGATGTTCTGCATTTCAAACGCGGTGACGTGGTTCGCTTGATCACTCCAGCCGGTGGCGGGTTCGGCCCTGCTGCAGAAAGGGATCCCCACCAGGTCGCCAGCGACGTCAAGCGTGGCCTGGTCTCAGTGGATTGGGCTCGAACCGCCTACGGGGTTGTCGTTCGTGATGATTATACAATCGACGATGCGGAAACCAAAGCCGCCCGATCGCAAATGGCAGCTCGTCAAGGGCGGTTCTCCGTTTGCGAGACCCGGCGAGCATTCGATGCGATCTGGCCAACCGATGTCCGAGCCGCGCTTGCGGTTGGAGCCTTCGCTTATGACGCTTCGGTAAGACCAATCCTCGTGCGAAACACAGTTTCGCGCTTCATGGAGAGCAGCAAAACCGCGACCATTGAAGCAATATCCGACGCTCTGGCCGAGGAAAACAGAAAACTGCAATTGTAGTGGGATGCGGGAGCGGTCGGCAGGCCGGCCGCTTCAACTATAATGGAGAGTCCAATGCCGTAATCCGTTGATACACTTCGCTCTATGTGAACAACACCAAGCCTGACTGTTGTCGAAACTGGGAGTTTTAAACAGTTCGGCTTTGACGCAATGAAAAGAAAGGGGAATACAATGAATACTCGTTCGTCCGCAATGATCATGAGCCTTTGGCTCGCCGCCGGAGTGGCCTTGACGACTTCGATCGCCAGCGCCCAGGAGGCAAAAGAAGGTACCGCCTACGAGGTCAAGCTTCCGACCACGCCCGCGAAGAGCGTCGAGCCGACCGAGAAGCTGGCTAAGGCCGGCAAGATCGTGATGTGCACGGAACTGGGCAATCCGCCCGGTGGTTTCCTGGCTGAAGACGGGGTAACCCCCAAGGGATTCAACGTTGACGTCATGTCGGCAATCGGCCCAGTCATGGGCATCAAAAGTGAAGTGGTTCACTACCCGTTCGCAAGTATATTCGCTGCCCTCGACACCGGCAAATGCGATGCGGTTATGTCCAACAATTCGAAAAGCCCGGCCCGTATTGCTAAGTACAACTTCGTCGAATACATCCGCGAACGCATGGGGCTTCTCGTCCCGAAGGGAAACCCTCTTAATATCAAGACATATGAGGATCTTGCAGGCCATCGCGTCGCGGTACTTGTCTCGAGCACGAATGAACGGTTGCTGAAAGAGGCGAGCGCGAAAGTCGAAGCTGAAGGCAAGCCAGCTATCGAAATTCAATCCTACCCCCAGAATACAACCACGTTCCGCCAGCTCGATCTGAAGCGCGTCGACGCATTTGTCAGCGACGCTATGACGTTGTCCTACTTCATGAAGCTTACGGACGACAAGTATGAGATCGGCGGCCTTCCGATCGATCCCCTAACGATCGGAATCGTCCTCAGAAAGGACGATCCTGCATTGCACGAAGCAGTGCGTAAGGCCTACGTCGCTCTTTTTGAGGGCGGCTATGTCGAGCAAGCGGCCAAGACCTGGGGTATGGATGGCCACGTCGAGCTGTGCCGCGATGACAAGCAGTGCCCGTGATCGGGCGATGACGCTGTAAGCTCCATGCGTTCGGGCAGCTGTAAGGCTTTAGCTTGCCGCCGCGGCGGCAGGCTTCCGTCATAAGAGGACCATCTCTCGGCGCGGCGGACTCAAACAAAATAAATGGGGACCATTATCGAAATGCAGTTCGATATCACCTTTTACCTGGATTTTGTCTTCAATCCTCGCCCGGCGCTTCTGCGAGGCCTGCTGACGACGGTGCTGGTGGCATTCGCCTCCATGGTCATCGGCGTCGTGCTGGGACTGGTGCTTTCGCTTTTCGGGCTTTCGCGATTGCGTGTGCTTCGCTGGTTCAACAGTGTTTACATCTTTGTGTTTCGAGGCACCCCACTTCTAGTGCAGGTCATTATCATCTATTTCGGGCTGCCCTACCTCACCAATATTGACCTTTTTCCACAAGACTTTCACCTGTTCGGGTTTATTTCACTCAGCGGCACAATAGTCGCGGGAGTGACCGCGTTTGCATTGCATGAGGCCGCATTTTTCAGCGAAATATCCCGCGGCGCGATCGCGTCGGTAGATCACGGGCAGTGGGACGCTGGCAAGGCCGTGGGAATGACACCGAGGCTGCTGATGCAGAGAATCATTCTGCCACAGGCGATCCGCATCATGCTGCCACCGCTGGGCAACCAGATGAACGGCATGTTCAAGGCGACATCACTCTTATACCTGATCGCAGTTCCGGAGATGTTGTTCATCGCCGATGCAGTCAACTCTGTGACATTCAAGACTTTCGAGGTCTATCTCGGTGTATCGATCTATTACCTGGCCCTGACAACCGCGTGGAGCTTCGTCCAAGCCGCATTGGAGAAACGCTATTCAAAGGGGTTCGCATCGATATGACACCGCTCCGTCCCCCATTCTGCAAGCGTCTTCGCGCTAAGCCACAAATTTCTCGTGAACGCAGACAAGTTGCTCCGGGAGCTCAACCATGAACTTCGATTTCAACTACTTCCTTGAGCTGGTTTTCTCGCCGCCCTCGCAGCTTTTGTATGCTGTTTGGATCGCAGTCTCCGTCACACTTACCTCGATGATAGCTGGCGTGGTGGCCGGCTTGTTTCTGGCCCTGTTCGGATTGAGCCGCTTCGGTGTGCTCAGGGGGTTCAACTGGCTCTACGTCTGGTTCTTCCGCGGTACGCCAATTCTTGTCCAGCTGTTTCTGATTTATTTCGGGCTGCCATACCTCATCGGCGTCGATATTTTTCCGTCCACGATCAGCACACCGGTCTTCTCGATCAGCGGCGCTATTGTCGCCGGGATTTTAGCCTTTAGCCTCCATGAAGCAGCTTACATGAGCGAAATCACGCGTGCTGGTATCAGGTCGGTCGACAATGGACAAAGCGAGGCTGCGAAGGCACTCGGCATGATGCCATCGATGGCGATGCGTCGTATCATTCTTCCCCAGGCGCTGCGCATAATCCTGCCATCGCTCGGAAACCAGTGCAACATGATGTTCAAGACCACCGCGTTCCTGAGCGTTATCGCCGTACCGGAACTCGTCCATGTTGCTGACAGCATGCGATCGCAAAACTTCAAGACATTTGAAGCCTATGCCGCGATTTCCGTCTACTACCTCGTCCTGACCGGAGTATGGACTGGGTTGCAGCAATGGATCGAGAACCGGCTTTCCTGGAGCCCGCGAACCGCCGCGCGAAGACCAGACGCAAAAGCTGCCAACCTCTTACAAATGGATACCTGATATGGCCGATCATTCCGAAGGCAGCGTCGCACCTGCCGTTGAACTCCGCAACGTGAGCAAATCATTCGGCACCTTGAGCGTGTTTGAAAATATCTCGATGACCGTTCGACCCAAAGAGACTGTTGTCGTGATCGGTCCGTCTGGATCAGGCAAGACGACGCTTATTCGGTGTATAAATCATCTCGAAGAAATCCAGAACGGCGAGATATTTATGAATGGAACCCTCGTCAGCAACAAGATTGTTGGCGGCAAGAAGGTTGACCTCAGCGAAAAGGAGAAGGCCTCTATACGACGCAACGTCGGTATGGTCTTCCAGCGGTTCAATCTTTTCCCACATCTGACCGCCCTTCAAAACATCATTGAAGCACCGGTCCATGTGCTCAAGCAGACAAAACGGGAGGCGACCGAGCGCGGGTTGGCGCTCCTCGATCGTGTGGGTCTGACAGACAAAAGAGATCAGTATCCCGCTCAATTATCAGGAGGACAGCAGCAGCGTGTCGCGATTGCACGTGTCCTCGCCATGAATCCAGAAGTCGTGCTGTTTGATGAACCAACCAGCGCGCTTGACCCTGAAATGGTTGGCGAGGTTCTAGCTGTTATGAAGGAACTGGCGGGAAAAGGAATGACCATGATTGTCGTGACACATGAGATGGGATTTGCCCGTGAAGTGGCTGATCGTGTCGTTGTTATGGACAAGGGCTCCATTATCGAGGAAGGACCACCTGAGCAGATTTTCTCGGCACCGAAAAACGCGCGTACAGCGTCCTTCCTGGAACGTATTGCTTGACCGCAACAGAGGTCGAGTAATCGAGCCATCATTGGCTCCGAACCGACTTCCTGGGCGATCAGGGTTGGAAAAACAAGGTCGCTGGCCCGGAGAGGCTTAAATGACGGTCCGAAACCCTGCGGATCGACGCAATGGAACAATCGTCATGGCTATCTCCGCAACTACCCGCCTTTCGGAATTCATCGCGAACGTACGCGAATTGCCGACGGAGGTTTCGGAAAAAGCCAAGCTACATATCGCGGATACTCTGGCATGCATCTATGCCGGTTCCGCTTCTGAAGCCGTAGCGCTTTTGGAGCGGGTCTGCGCACCTTCCGACGACAACGCGCCATTTATCGCCCCCGGTTTGGGACGCTGGAGCGATCCGGCTCTGGCGGCCATGCTTATCGGTGTCTGCGCGCACGCGGACGATTTTGACGATACCAGCGAGTATTCGATGAATGGTCATCCCAGCGCGCCCATCGTCAGCGCGCTGATACCGACCGCCGTTGCGACAAAAGCGAGCGGTATGGCAATGCTTCGCGCCTATGCTGTTGGGATCGAGGTAGCTTGCAAGCTCGGCAGCGCCATCGGCACGGCACATACGCGTCGCGGTTGGCACACTATGTCGACCCTCGGAACTCTCGGCGCCGCGGCTGCCGCCGCCCATCTTCGTGGTCTTCATACCGGTCAAACCGAGCGTGCCCTGGCAATCGCCTCTTCTTTCGCTGGAGGGCTTCTGGGTAACACGGGAACCATGACCAAAAGCCTCCATTGTGGGCGTGCGGCGCAGGCCGCCTATCTCGCCGCCGCGCTTGCCGAGCAAGGTTTCTCCGCCGGCGCGGATATCCTGGAGGCCGAGAATGGGTTTCTGGCCGCACTAACCGACCGATCTAAGGACCGCATCGACCTCTCTGGAATTGGTGACGTTTGGGAACTGGTTTCTCCTGGCCTCGCTGTAAAGCTTTACCCATGCTGCAGTTGCACCCATCTGGCCATCGACGGGGCGATTGAAATTCAACGCCGTCATGCGATCGACCCGGAAAGAATTGAGCAAGTCACGTGTGCGGTTCGCGAAGAATGCACGCATTACTTGCGCTTCCCCAATCCGGCTACCGGCATCGAGGGCAAATTCAGCATGAACTACACAGTCGCCGTGGCGTTGGCGCGCGGCAAAGTGACACTGGACGATTTCGAAACGGCCGCTCTGGGGCATGACGATATCGCATTGCTCATGCCTAAGGTTCACATGGTCGTTCGCCCAGACGAGAAGGACGCTGGGGAAATCGAGGTAATCCTGAAGGGCGGATTACGTTTGACGGCGTACCGGGACGTTCCCCGAGGATCTCCAGAAACCCCCGCAGATTGGGAAGATATCATCGGAAAGCTGCGGGACGGCCTGGCGCGAGCCGGGAGACTTAGGCCGGTCCATCCTGAAACGCTTTTTGCAGGATTGCGAGAAATGGATAAACAGTCCGAATTTCTCGATCTCTTGCGCACATGATTTTCCAGCAGGCCTTGCCGGGAATACTGGCCAGAACAATAGTGTCCTGGGTAAGTGAATCCGCGCCTTCAGTAGCAACGCTCTAGCACGCGCACATCGTCAGGCGTTTCAGAGAGTTAGCGAGGGGACGCGCTTTAATAGTCAATGCGTCTAGAATGTGAGGAGTTGGGCCAGGATGACCACGCCGAAAATAGACCTCTCACATCTGGCAGCTTTTATCACCGCCTGCGATAGTATCAGCATGTCGCGAGCGGCGGATGCGATTGGACTCACAACCTCTGCCTTCAGCGCACGACTGCATGGGTTGGAAACGCGGCTTGGGTTGAAACTCTTCGCTCGCCACGGTCGGAACATGTGGCCGCTGCCATCAGCCGTTTGGCTGTATAATCGGAGTGTCCGCCTTCTGCTGGCGGAGGAATTTCTGCGCCTGCGCCTGCGCGTTCGCTCGGGCGCCGAAGAAACTATTCGAAGCGTTATCATCCAATTGGACGAAGCATATACAGGAACGTATATGGCGCTTGCTGTCCAGGACGCGATCCGACGCGTGCATTCCATCCAGCAGGATTGCTTTCTCGATCTTATTTCGTCGCGTCATTCGCCTTTTGAGTCACGCGCCGACCAGCAGCCTATGATTGCAAACTCCTCGTCAATATTGGAGTTGTCCGTCCGGTGCACCAAAGGAAATAACAGACCAGACGAACCTTCCGTGATGCCCATCGGTACGTGGATGGCGGTAGGTGAAGGTGCGTTCGATCCGCAGATGAATAAGGATGCGCTCAGAGACATGATAGTTCCCGAACTCCCGGGAACATTGAGCGATGACATAGCACGACACCCTAATTGGCCCCGGCTGTCGCACAAAGTCGGTACAGCGGCAGTTGGCCTTCAAGACTACTTCGGCATGGCACTTCTCTTTTCCAGTCATGACCTTCTGTTGCCGCGGCCGCTTATGCCAGCCCGTATTGCAGATATTGCACCACGAATGTACGCGGTGCCTGATGGTCCACCTTGCGTCATTCATGCGCGCGAGTCGGGATTGGACCCCGTTATGCAAACATTCCTGGCAGAGTTGCGGCGGTCTCTTTCAACAGACGGCTCGTCCGGCGGCCGCTTCCAGCCCTTCAGCCCTGCGGCGACGCTAAAGCAGATAGCAACGTTCAACCTTGTCGTGAAAACGGGCAGCATGGCCGCCGCTGCGCGCGCTGTTGGCCTGACTGCTCCTATGGTCCCGACGCAGATCGCTCTGCTTGAAACTGCCCTGGAAACCTCATTGATTGTTAAGGGCCGCGGGGGTTCCACTCCAACGGAATCCGCCATGAGGCTACATCCTATCTGCCTTGGGATCGAACAATGCTTCAATGATGCTCTCGCAAAGAGCGGCAAGGTGGCTGCGGAGTTCCGGCAGTCTATTCGCATCGGTCTACCCCCGAGCTGGAGCAGCGATTCGCGCACGTCGGAATGCATGGCCGAAGCGTTGAGCGCGTTTCACCGTGAATTTCCAGATTGCCGGATTGAAGTCGTTGAAGGTCCCCGTGACACTCTCCATGGAGGAGTACGCAGCGGTCAACTTAATATAGCTGTCGTGGGGAGAGTTGACCTTCAAGTCGGGAGTTTACCCGTAGGCGCGAGCGAAGACATTTCGTTAATCGTAAATAAGAACGTTGGGTTTTGTCCACAATCCAAACGCGTGTCTGCCGACGAGCTACGGGGAATTCCGCTCATTCTGGCACCGGCACAAGTGACGATGCATCAAACTCTGATTACGGCGCTTGCCAAGGCGACGGTGCAACTCGAACCAGTCATGCGACTTGGCTCAATCCCGTTGATTGTTTCGGTCATACGGCGCTCGCCATTCGGGACGATATTGCCCGCTTCTGTCGTGCGCAAGGAGCTTGAGGATGACTTGGTAGAGGCCTTCCCCCTCGACCATATCGTGCCCAGACGGCGTCTATGGGCGATTTTTTCCACCGACAATCCACTCAGTGAAATCGAACGTCGGCTAGTTGGGCATATAAAGGACGCGTTTGCCGGCACGTTCTGAGCGCGATACACCAAGAAACAAAAAGATGGGCGACCGTTTGTCCGGCCAAGCGCTCATCGATATGTCCCAGGAAAAACGATGTCCTGGTCGACAAGGACATTGAACTTGTAACCCGGCCGGATCTCGAGAGTCGGCTGCACGTCCATATTTCTCTGGATGGTCCGGTCTGCGACACGACCGAAGGTCTCGGCAAAATTCCGCCGGGCGGCATCCGAGGCGGTGTCCTGTGTCGCCAGCGTCGAACTCTGCGGAACGGCCATGTCGATCCCCGTGCCGATCACCGCAATGAGGATCGCCGATCCAAATGTCTGGAGCCACTTCCTATCGACCTTGTCGCGAAAGCCGCTGTAACCTTGCGCGTCTGTGCCAGCCATGCCGCCGATCTGGAGCGTTGAGCCGTTCGGGAAGATGATGTCGGTCCAGACGACCAGAACACGGCTCTGGCCAAACGAGACCTTGCTGTCGTACCGACCGAACAGTTTCGTTCCCTGCGGGATCAGAAGCCGATGTCCCGTCGCTGAATCATAGACGTTCTGGCTCACCTGGGCGGTGATGCGACCGGGAAGGTCGGAATTGATCCCGGTGATCAAGGTCGCGGGAACGACCGAGCCGCGCTTGAGTTCGTAAAGCGACTGCTGGGGCACGACACGGTTCGGAAGATAGCCGAGCTCCTTGAGGTCGGCATTGAAGAAATCCTCCTTGGATTTCTGGCCGTTCGGATCAACATTTTGACCGCCGAGTCCCGCACGAAGAGCGGCCGAGTACAGGTCGGATGCGCCCGGTGTCGTCGCAGTGGAAACGCCGTTCGTCTTCGTCGCGGCGGTGTCGTTTGTATCTGATCCCTGCCTGTCGAACTTGCCGCGGTCGACAGCGATCGGTGAGTCATAGGCGGCGTCATTGGCCTGCAGCCGGGCCATTCTCTGGCGCTGCCGCTCACGAAGATATTGCTCTTCCTGCTCGCGCTGCAAACGGGCGCGCCAGGCCTGTTCAGATTCCAGTTGCTGTTCCGGCCGTGCCTCTTGCCTTTGACCGGGCTGCGGGGTGAACGGATTGACCGAGCGCTTCTCTTCCTGCGTCTCGACCGGCGTCGGCTGCAGCGTCGTCACCTGCTGCGGCTCGCCGATGATGCCGTCCGAAACGCCGCGCTTGATCTGATCGGCGAAGGTTGACGCCGGATTGCCGGAGCTTGTGTCCGGTCCGGTGTCGCGGAAATAAAGCCCGCGCGACGTCAGGCCGAAGAAGATGACGGCGAGGAAGGCGACGACCAGCACGACCACGACGATGATCGGCAGACGGTTGATCCGGCGCATACCGGAGCCCGTCTCCTCGTTCTTGGCGCCGCCGAGCTTGGCCCAGTCGGCCCGAAGCTGCGATTTTGGCCAACTCAAAGAACAGATGGCGAACTCGTGATCAAATAGAATCTGACGGTGCGCCTTGACCTTCCAAGGCGCGGTAGACAGTCATCCTGGAAATGTTCAGGTCGCGGGCAACGGCGGCTTTGGTCGCGCCAGCAGCAATCCGCCGGCGGATTTCGGCGTCATCGACATTCTTTTTCCGGCCCTTATAGATGCCGTCAGCTTTTGCCGCGTCGATACCCGCTCGTTGCCGGTCCTTGATGAACTTGAGTTCCATGTCGGCGACCATGCCGAGGATGGTGATGACCATTCGGCCCATGCTGCCTGCCGTCGTGACTTCCGGTTCAAGGACGCGCAGGGATGCGCCCTTTTCGTCAAGCTCCTGAACGAGATTGAGAACATCGCGGGTAGATCGACCGAGCCGATCAAGCCGCAGAACCACCAGTTCGTCGCTTGCATGCAGAAACTGCATGATGGTTTCCAGCTCAGAGCGACCTCTCCGGGAGGCTCCCGATCCGGTTTCTGACCGGATGATTTCGCAACCGGCGGCCTTCAGCCGCTCGTTTTGAATATCGAGATCCTGGTCTGTGGTGCTGACGCGAGCGTATCCGATGCGGGCCATTGCGAATCTGTCACATTAGGGTGGTTTCGATTGCGTAACGTCACTTTGATCGAAAATCCACCTTTTTGTTACACATCGTTGCGTAACTCTCCAACGTCTCGCTAGGGTATACCCAAAAGTGACGCTGGGCAAAACGCTGTCGCAAAAGTCACCCGCTTCAGGCAGACTTTTCCGACCGACATTTGCGACAAGGGAGCGGGAAGGCTTCCCGCTCCCTGCTCTTCAAGAGATCAAATCGACGACTTTCGAAAAGTCGAGGTTTTGAGGCGTAATCCAACCCATTTCGCGTGGTGCTTGGTCTTTCGGCTCGCGGGTTAGCGGAACGGTGTTGTCCACAACTGTAAGCCCAAAATTTGCCGCCCAGACAGCGCCGGTTCCCTTCAAGAAGAAACCAAAGAAAAGCGATATGCCTTCCGATGGCACATCCACGACGATCCTGCGGGTGGTCCAACCATTGTCACCAAAGAGCCATCCGTCAGGGTGATGCTTCAAATTGTCGAATGCGAGGGAGTGTCCAGGCGATTTATCGACCCGCGCCCATAGGGTTGCGCCGTGCGAAACCCGCTCGGTCGCCAAGTCCGCGCGAATTTCAAGCCGTTTTCCATGGTAGGGTGTTGCCGCGATGGTTTGCGCGAGCGTTCCGAACACCCGTGCCGTATCGCGATATCGTGTGAATGGGAACCGTGTGTAGCGGATCAGCGCCGCCCTCCGGCCGGACCCGAGTGCGTTGTCATCAACTCCATAATCGAATTCGGTTGGGTGCTCGCCCACGAAATCCCAGGACTGAAGCGCTTGCATGCGGCGTGCATCGGAGGCTTCGGTCCGCTTGATCCTAGCTGAGAGGGTATTCCAATCATCCAGCCCAAATTGCTTTGCGATGATATTCAGGCTTTCGCCGTGAGAGATATCGACATTCTTCTCGCGTAGAGAAGATTCGAGAACTTTCGCCATACGTTTGGCGTCTCGGTAGGTGTGCATTGAGTTTCCCTGTGATGGGTCAATCCAAAAGCCAGTGCTCACGTTGCTGACGGATCGACCTCTCGCAAGGAAATTGATCGTCATTCAGATGCTTTCACCATCCCGGATGGGCGTGAGCGGCCGGCAGCATCAACCTTGCTTGCAAAAATGTTCGTTCGGCCGATTCCTGTCAAGGCTCGCCGGGCGTAAAGACAGGATCAGCTCGTTCAGCACCCCGTTGAGATATCCGGGCCGTTCCAGTGGAACGTAATGACCACAATCTGGGACGATCTGAAGCCGCCCATGTTGTGCCTGCTTCGCCTGCTTCGAACTAGTCTTGAGACCAGGCGCAATGTCGTCTTCGCCGGTGACGACCAGAATTGGCTTCGGTAAGCTTGACAGAACCTGGTCTCTGCTCGGCCGCGTGTGAAACACCCTGACACCGTTCTCAATGTCGTGTAGCGACTGTCGAAGCGCGTTGGTCTTCGCGGTCTCGACCACCTGACAGTCGGTTGATCTTGAAAATAGCGGAGCCCAATAGGTTTCCCATGCTGCTTCTGGCCCCTGTTCCTGAAGCAATTTCAGAGCCGAAGATTGGAAGGCCGGCTCCGGCCTGTGGCGCGCTTTCGTTCCGATCAGAACCAGAGCTGCTATTCGGTCGGGTGCAAGTGCGGCAACTTCCAGCGCACAAGACCCCCCAATCGAACAACCAACGACGATGATATGATCACCTTCAACCAGCTCCAGAGCTTTGACGGCCCACTCCTCGATATTCTCACCCAAAGAATAGAGCGTTGGTGCAAAGGTCGATCCGGGCAGCAGATGCATTTGGTCCGCCCACATCGAGCCGTCGAAAGGCAACGCGTGCAAAAGCAACATTTCCATATATCGACATTCTCTTATTTGTCGCAATAATCCCAACAGAAGTTGGAATTTTGCGCTTGAGTTTTGCAACGCGCACTTTCGCGCCGCTGCTCAGGCAGCGATTTTGCCGAAATCTATCCGGCTGTCCAGATCGAGATCGAACCGGCCGTAGGGATTGACGTGGGCATAGATCAGCGGCGTGAGGCCGCGATAATCTTCCGGTGCCATGCGGCCTTCCCACAACGGTTCGGCGAGCACCGTTTGCAGCATGCGCGTATTCACATAGACGAGCGATGCTTGAGGCAGATGCAGCGCCAGCGCGGAAACCTCCTGCTCATCGGTGCGGTTGGTTGCCATCTCACCGCCCTTGCCGAAGAAGACGAACCCGTTGGCGCTGTTCCAATTTTCAACAACATTAAGCCCTTCATGAATTTCCCGACGAAATGCTTCTTGCCGTAAATAGCGACATAGAAAGATCGTCTTGACCGCGCGACCAAGCTCGCTCAACGCTCTGTAGGTCGGGTGCATCACTTCCGCCCGCGCGAAACGGCGCAGGATCGCCTCGGGGTCAGCTGTGCGCGTCTGCATGGCGGCGGCATATTTGACCATTTCGTCATATTGCTGCTCGATCTCCTCCCAGTTGATCGGGTTGGAAAGGATCGGAAGCAGGTTCGGCAATCTTGTCCGGAAGCTCGCATCCGGTAACGCCAGTTTCTGCCGGGCAATCGCCTTCAGGCGTGGGGCGAGTTCAAAGCCGAGCAACCGGCAAAAGGCAAAACCAACGGCGCTCTGCCCGTGGCTGTCGACATATTGCCGCTGGATTTCCAGATCGGTGCAATGCCGGAGAACGCCTTCGATCATCGATGCGACCTCCGATGACGAACACCGTTTGAGCTGGGAATAGACGCAGGTGGCGCGCTTTTCGACATGCCAGTAAATCATAACGCCGCGCCCGCCATAGCGGGCATGCCATTCGGTCATCAGGTTGCGATCCCAGGCTCCGAATTTAGTGGAATCCGATGCGCAGGCGGTTCCTGCATCACCCCAGACCGCTGCATTGCGAATTGCAAGCGTGGCATTGGCGACCCGACCGCAGGCTTCCCGCAAAGCGCCCGCGTGAACGAAGCGACGATGCACATGCAGAAGCTCCTCATAGCTGGCACCGGCGACCCGCTTCAGCCCGGCATTGGTGCCGAGGCCATAGAGGCAAAGAAGCAGTCGTTGATCCAGAACAGCCTTGGGCAGCGCGACGCGGGACGCCGACGTTTCGAACGCGTCGAGAAGCCCAGTGTCGAGGGCTGCTTCCTTCAGGACATCAAGAAGGCCGGTCATCGGCCAGCGCTGACCGATTTCCGATTTGATGGCGGCCAGCCCCTTCGGCTCTGGCGCTGGCTTGAAAGGCGTGATCGAAATCCGGTTTTCGCCGCGCCAGAGGATGCGAACCTTCTCGTTTCGCGGGATTGTCTCATTCAGCAGTAGCAACGCATGCTCCAACTCTTTGCGAACTGACGTTACAAATTCGCTGGCATTTCGCGTCAGGTTCAGCCGGGAGTAATAAGAGGAGCGTCGAGCCGCAAAATCCTTCGGCAGATCATCGTCGGGATTGCGGTAACGGTCAGCGCCGACAACCCAGATTTCCTTGGACCGGATGCATTCCCGCAATTGGGTCAGGACGCAGAGTTCATAACTGATGCGGTTGACCCGACCATTTCCGTCGATGACCGAACTGCGCCACTTTGCCGGGATCACGCCTTCTATCGGCACCTCGTGTTGCGGCACGAACCGGCACCCATCATCCAGCCTCGCCCTGATCCAGTCGAGAGCGGACAAGACCGGTCGCCAGACCGTATTGTTCGAGCGGAACTCAAGCACTGAAAGCAGACTTGGCAGCATTCGACGATAGTGATTGGCCCATGAATTGCGCATCACCGCGTAAATGCGGCGGTCAAGCGCGCCTTTGGCATTGCTCTCCTTGATGATCGCCGCCAGCTTTTCCTTGCCGACAATCGGGAAAATGACATCGCAAATGCGACCAACCGGATCGTCAATCGATGCTGTAGCAATATCGACGAGCAGCCGTTCCTTGCCATAGACCCGCTCAACATCTTTGGCGATATCGCCCACCACCTTTCGTTTCGACCGGGTTACGATCTTGTGCACCGTCTCCACCAGAAGACCATCGCATCCGTGATCGCCGTTTCCCGCGCCATCAGATACACCGCATAAAGCGCGAGTTGGCGAGCCTCCGTGTGACGGCGCATCTCCGACGCCTTTTCGCCGGAAACGCGGCGGACGACATGTTCAATCCACGCCGGGTTAATGTTCGAGAGAAAACGCCGGGGAAGAGCGAGCTTTCGGATGAACGACAGCCGCTCGGTGACTTCCAGAATGTTGTCCAGCGTTGCCCGACCTGCATCGGCTTTCATCGCATTGAAGCCCGTCGGTCCTTCTGCGTCAGCCAGGGAGCTTTCCATCGCTGCAACAGTCTCAGGCGGAAGCGCGGCGCTCACCTCATGAAGCCAACCATCCAGATATTGTTGGCGTTGCGAGCGAACCAGCCGTTCCAGTTCCTTGGCCGAGGGACCATAGATATCGCGATCCCGGCACCAGAGGAACACCGCCTCAAGCATAGCGCTGACAGATCGGCCGGATGGGCAAAGGTCGTCGATAATCCAGAAAGACAGCGCTTCCCGGTCCACCCGCTTCATGCGGCGAAATCCGAGATATTGTAAAATCTCGGCGCAATGCCGACGGGCAGTTCTCCCGCTGAAATCATAGCCGGATAGTTCGTCGGCTCGGACGCCGATCTGCTCGGCCAGATATTCGGCAGCATCGTTCGGGACCAATGTGCCATCGTCAGCGAAAAAACCGCGTGCGCTGAAGAACTTCAACTGCGTTGCCAGACCCAACCTTGTTATTGCCGGTTTGGAATTGATGAAATCTATGTCGGCGAAGCTCAGGCTCCATTGGCCGACAAAATCCGAACTCGAAATATCCGTACTCATTGCAACGCTCCTCAAATCGGAGCGCAATGTCACGAACAGACGCTTATCAGGTCAATCCCGCAGGCTATGTTCCCACAACGTTCTTCGGGTTGGCCAAAATCGCAGCTTCGGGCCGACTAGGCCTTTGCCGGTCCGAGCGCTGAGCCCTGGGTTGCGGGAAGCGGGAGCACGTGGGGCCCTCGCCAGGCAGTCCCGTCGGCTGGGCAATGGTGAACGCAGTTGCTGGAGGTTGGCGCCTGCTTCACATCATCGAACCTGAATTGCTCCGGCAATTCGAGCAGCGCCGTAGCTTCGCATGCAAGACTATGGCTCGCCGCCGTTTGCTCCTCGACCATGTCGTTTGTGCGTTCTCATATTAGTCGACGTTGTCGATGGTCTCGATGATGTCGCAGCTTTTGACGAGCGACGAGACACCCTGGTTCAGCAAGACAACGAGAACGTCCGTCGAAGGCACGGCAATTTCTAGTTTCTCAAGATGCATAGGCTCCCACACGTGCTCAGGATCTCTCTTCACTTCGCGCTTGAGGTAGAGAACCGCCTGGCGGGCAGCCTCTGCAGTTCCATAGAAATGCCGTTGACCCCCGTCTTCATGCCAGCGCTGCTTGCGCTGAGCGGTTGCCGGCGAATAACTGTACAATGTGCAATGCAATCCATCTGCCAATTTCATTCCTCCGGGATCCCGAGTGTGCGGCGGTCAAAATCGTATTCCGTTCAGATCAGTTTCCTTCTGATCGCGAGCGCGGTGAGATGAGCTTTGCTGCGGACGTCGAAGCGCTTCATTGCCTCGCGAAGCTTGACGCGGACACTGTTGTACTTGACCCCCTCCACGTCCGCGATCTCCTCCATCGTCTTACCGACGGCGATCCATCTCAGATAAGTCGCCTCTTTTGGATCGAGCCACGCGGCATCTTCCGCGGTGGGCGAGGTGCGAAGGAAGGAGATGCGGGCATGGAGCTGCCCGACGGCCGCCGCTGCTGCAACCGCATCGATCTCCCGATCAAGCGGGATTGCCGTCCTCTCCGACGCCAGCGTGAACATCGACATCGAACCGTTGGCGGTCCTGATGGGGATGGTGATGCCGGAGCGGATGCCAAAATCGGCCGCTTGTGCATAGAAGGCGCGTTCTTCCTCCGATAGCTTCGGCCTCTCCTGTTCGCCAGACCAGGCGAAGACCTGCTTCCTGGATCTTGCGCGTTTGACGACCGGGTCGAGAGCGTCGAATTTCTTGTCGAAGTAGAGCGACCGCCAATCGTGATGATAGTTGGTCACGGCGATGATGTGCTTGTGCTGGATGTGGAGATAAGCATAGCCGGTGAAGCCGAAATGGTCGGCGACGTCCGCCAGCCCTGTTTTGAGGATGCACCCATCGCCCTCAATTGCCGTAAGATCGGTCAGCTTGTCCAGCCAATGCTGCATTCTCTATCTCCTTCTAGGTGTCGCCAGTATCCTCGTCGTCGCTGTTCGTCCGACAGCATATCGAGGACATCGATGGCTGAACTTCAGATGGGATGTGGCTTCCCGGTCTCACCAGGTTGCTCATGCGGCCTCTCCTGAGAATGTGAAATCGTAGCAGCCTGAAGCCGTGATCGTTGCCTTGCCTTGGGAGAACGAAACTACTAGCCGAGCAAACTCGGCGTCGAAATTCCAGCTTAGAACAAGGCTTCCGGTGTCATCGGTTGCTACCTCGAACGATCCATTGAAGGCCGGATGGGTGTTACGGAAGCGGATCAAGTCCGACAGTCGTTTGACGAGCGGCGATTCAAGAGCGAGATCAATTTCCCGGTCTTCGTAAAAGTGCCGATTGATGTCACGCCCGACGCCCGTCTTTCCCAGCAATTCCATGTCATTGATCCCGCCCAGGAGGCCGACGTAATAGACTTGCGGGATACCGGGTGCGAAAAACTGGATTGCGCGGGCGATGAGGTAGTCGTCGTCGTTACGGCCGAGCGCGTCGTAATAGGTGCAGTTCACCTGATAGAGGTCCAGGTTAGAGGCTGCAGCGCCTGTTGCCAAACGGCTCTGTCCCTCTGAGCGCCTGTGAATCTCCTCGACCAGATGGTCGATTGCCTGCGGTTCCAAAAGTCCGGGTCGGCCATCACTGTGCGCGCCGACATCGATGACGCCGATCCCGTCGTGAGTGTCGAGGACGGTGATTGCGTTGTGAGGGCTGATCTCCAGCCAACGCGCCAGCGCTGTCGCATCGCCCGTGAACAATGAATGCAATATCAGTGGCGGCAGCGCGAAATCGTATACGCGGTCAACCTTCCTGGCGATTTCGATCTGGTCACGATAGTAGCTGTGAATTTCGACAAGAACCTCCATCCCGCGATCCCGTGCCTTTTCGGCGAGCTTGGCAAGGAAGGCATAGGTCTCATCAATCATGAAGCAACTGGTTCCGGCCTTCTTGATCGCGTAGCCGGCGGCATCGAGGCGGATTGCCGTTACGTTGGCTTCAGCAAAGCGATCGAGGATGGTCTCCAAGTATAAGGCGCCATGGGCACTGTGGACATCAATGTCGATCTGTTGGGGGGTGAATGTGGTCCACAGCATCCGCTGGCGGCCATCTGCAAGCGTGGCCTTTGAAAACGGCAGGCCAGGGCGCGGCCGATAGATATTCAGGAGGTCCTGTTCGCTGGCACCACGGGGAAAGACCTTGCCGAATGTCATGAACATGTCTGCAAATTCTGATTCAGGTCCCTTTGTGATGAAGTCCTGGAACCAGCTCGATTGCGCCGAGACGTGGTTGACGATGAGATCGGCCATGATCTCCACGGAAGCGGCTAGGCCGCGAACGTCATCCCAGTTACCGAGGCGAGGATCGACAATCGTGTGATCGGTGGGATCGAACCCGGCATCAGCGCCGTCGATCGGGTTGAAGAAAGGCAAGGCATGGACGCCGCCGAACAGGCCTTGTAGCCTCCCGTCGAGCAAAGCTCTCAACTCCGGGAAACCGCCTCCGCTTAACCGGTCGACGTAGGTGATAAGTTGTACACTGTTTTTCATTCAAAACTCTCGGTCTACTGTCTGGCGCTTGAGGTACGTTGGTCTTCGACTTCTGTAAGTTGCTTCAGTCGAGGACGGTCGACTTTCTCCAGGACAGCTGTCGATCAAGGTCCGCTCGTCCAAAAAAGAGCATCGAAAGAGCCTCGCCGATGAGATTGTTGTCATGATCTCTCGCCTTCCTCGTACGTGAATCCGCACCGGAAGGTTCGAGTTATCCCCGGATCGAGAAGTAAGTGATCGATGCGACCCGGCAGATTGAAGGCGTTTGTCAAATCTTCAACGGGTTCGAGCGCGATGGACCTGCGTCGATCCCTCGCAAGGGTGTCACCCGTGAAAACGTGCATGTGCCCGCGTTCTTGCCATACCGACAATTCCGCTCCAGAGCCCGGATCAACAAGGATCGTGCGTAGAGTGCCTCTCTCATTCACGAGGTTCGTAAAGCAGCAATCGAGAACCCGATCCCCAATCCTCTCCGGCTCGTTGAAGGTATCGTCGTCTCGAAGCTTCACCTCGCCGTTCGACGCGACCTTGGGGATGAGATCAACGGTTTCGACAACAGACCGCGATGGAACCTGCAAAATCAGATCATCGATCGCGGTGGTTCCGGGCAATCTGAAATAGGGGTGCCATCCAGCAGCATAGGGAGCTCGCTGTTGGCCGAGGTTCGTGGTGGCGATCTGAAGCTCGACCTCATGTGCAGAAAACATATATACAACGGAGATTCTAAGATCGTACGGGTAGCCGGTGGCGCCGACATCTGCCGTTTTATGGATGAGCTCGATCCGGAGATTGTCTCCGTCAGAATCGACCTGACCAAGCGCAAAAAGCCTGACACGTGCAAATCCGTGATAAACCTCATCTTCGCCTTCGGCGATCGGCGAAAGCTCGTGGACACGGCCGTCGAAATCGAATCGACCTCCTGTGAGGCGATTGGTAAACGGAGCGAGGATTCCATTGCGGACGCCGTTCTGCGACTTCAGTTCGTGCAGGTCACGATAGCCGTCAACGAGGCTTTCGTCTTCCAGACCATCGACGCTTCTTGGCCACCAGTCGAGAAGCGTGGCGCCTTGCAAAGCTATTCGGGCACGGTACCGGGGCCCTGTAACCTCGATCGTTTCCATCCCCTGCATCGTCTTCGACGATATTGTCGTATGGCTTTGTCCTGAATTGGTACTGAGCACCAGTTTCTCCATAATCGAGCGTCCGACCCATCGAATTGGGCCGTCGAATGTTCCTATGCGTCAGGCGCAGAATTGCTGGTGAGAAGCCGGCTTTCTCCAAGCAGGCCCTCTTCGTCCATGATTGGATGCGCCACCGAGGTGATGTGAGCATTGATCCTTTTGAGATCGCGAAGGATGTCGAGATGAAGTGAACTCGTTTGCAGGCTGTCGGCGCGCCCGTCGCGCAAGCGTTCCAGATGACGCTCCGAAGAGCGTTTCTCCATGCGGCGTACGTCGATCTTCCTTTCCATCAGCTGCGTGGCGAGTTTTATGTCGCGAGTAATCAGGATCGTTTGCGCGATCCTGAGGTTGTCGATTGTCAACTGGAAAAGCTGCTGGAGTTCCTCGAAACCATCGTCTGAGAACTTCAGGCCCTGCGCGACCTTTTTCGTGACTTCGGGCACCAGGCCTTTTTCGATGATGTCGCCGATATGTTCGAGATTGATGGCGTAGTCGATGATGACAATCGATCTGCGCCCCTCTTCCTCCGACAGCCCGTTACGTCCCAGCTTTGAAAGATAGACTTTGATCTCCTGCTGCAACCGATCGACCTGACGCTCGAGAGAGGTAATGTCCGCCAGTCTCGCGGTGGTGTTCCGGTCGAAGGCATCGGAAACCTTCAGGAGCATCTTCTCGACAATATCGCCGACGCCGAGCACCTCTCTCGCCGCACTGGCCAGAGCGACGACCGGCGTCGAAAGTTCGTCCGTGTCGAGGTAGTTGGGTGTGTTTTCCGCCTGGGTTTGATCCGGGATGAGAACTGCCATCCAGCGAGCGATAAGCCTTGAGCATGGCCAGGCGAGCGCCGCAAGCGCAAGGTTGAAGGCAAGATGCGCATCGACGGGTAGTTTCGATGGCGGGAGCGGTATCAAGGCGAGCCATTCAGCCAAAGACTGGGCGATGGGCAAGGTCAACAAACAACCAATCGCCCGGACGATCAGATTGCCGAGGGTAACGCGCCTCGCGGCGCTTGAGCCTGACAGCGATGCAATCACGGGGGGAATGGCTCCGCCGAGATTTGCACCAAGGACCAGTGCGACGATGAGGCCACCCGACGGCATGCCTGCCGACGTCAGTGACAGAATGAGGATGACGGCGGCGAGGCTTGACGATGACACGAAGGCAATGACGGCTGCGAAAATCATAGCCACCGGCCAGGCGTTGTCGAGCAAACCGACAAAGGCTGCAAGCGCCGCAGAATGCCGCAAAGGCTCGGTGGCGGTGCTCAGCAGATGGAGAGAGAGCAACATAAGGGCTATGCCGATCAGTGCCGCTCCTGCGCCTTGGCGAGATGTCGAGCCACTCCGATGAAGTATGATGCCAAGAAAAAGGAGAACGGGTGAAATCCATTCTATGCCGGTTGCCACAATCCATGCCGTGACAGCCGTTCCAACGTTGGCGCCGAGCAGAACTACCTGCGCCATCCTTGGCTTGATCAGCTCCCGTTCCACAAAGGACGAGACCATCAGTGCTGTTGCCGTGGAGCTTTGAAGGGCGACGGTGGCGACGAAGCCGGAGAGGAAAGAACGGGGACTGCTGCGCGTTCCCGTTGCGAGACCAGATCGCAATCTGGCTCCCAATGCGCGGGTCGCGCCGTCCTTCACCTGAGAGAGGCCGAACAAGAGCAATGCCACGGCGCCAAGCAGATTGATCATGACGATGGTCGATTCCAACGGCTATTCCTTTCTCGATCGGCCGGGCACACCGCACGACTGAACGTTGACCGCTGAAGGTGATGGTATGGACACGGGTTTGGCCGACGCGCGTCGCGCGATGAGGATCCTCACGTATTTCGTCGATCCAGCAGCTTGAAAAGGTCGGTGGACAGCAAGGGAGGATCGCTGCCCACCGTTATCCTGCCGACTTTGCCACGCGGGCAGGATAAGTGTCTTGTTTTGGCGAAAGGCGCTGGCCTTGGTGGGAGCGACAGGGAAGAGCTCAAGCTTGCTTGTCTCTTGATCTGCACCAGCAGACATCGGTCGCCAGGGAGCTCTTGCCATTTCGCGAGGCCCCTCGCGCGGGGCTATGTGCTTCGATCCCGCCGTCATTCTTGAGTGAAGCTCAATTGCAAAGAATAGCTACGGCTCTCACCAGGGCCGAGTTTTCCTCCTTCAGCCGGCCGAAGATCCGAGCGCGGCTCGATGCCAAGCGCAAAGACTCCCGACTGATATGCCCGCCATGCCGCGAACTTAGGAAGGGCGCTCTGGTCATATTTCAAAGAGACGGCAAACCCACACGTCGGGTTGTGAAGTCTGATCGGTGCCTCGTGTGGCGTTACACGGAAATCGACGTGGTCGACTTTCTCGCCAAAGCCATCCTGTGGAACGGGCGGCGTGGAATTGATCTCAGCGAGGATCCCCTCCGGAAGTCCGGCGATCGTCAAGCCGTCATCCAGAAAGGGATAGCCGAAGTTCAGATGATAGAGGATTGCATGGTCCGAAGGTCGGAAGCTGCGGTTCGTAATTGTGTCTTCAATGATCAGAGCGGTTTCGAAAACGGGGAGGGTGATCTTGCGATGCAGTTCCAAAACCTCGCCAAAGACGCTTGCCTGGCGTACGATCCCCTCGCATACGATTCTCAAGGTTCCTGGTTCTACAACATATCGATGCAGTCGCGCTTTCTCAGTCGAGATCCTGCCATGCTGGGGCATCCTCCGGGTTCTCAGGTTGGGATAGTTGTAGTGCCCTACGTCGGCGTCATAAGGCCTGCTGTACTGATCCAGGCCGCATGTGACCATGAAGCCATCGAAATTGCGGAAAAAGCCCAATCCTTCCTCGGAGTCGGGATCGTGGGTCGGAAACACCATTTGAGTCGGAGAATGCCATCCGACATTGGTGCCTCTGAACGACAGGCCCGAAACATCGAAGCCTCGATCGACCGCGATTTCGAATGCGACGCCATTTGCATTTCGGCCGATCAACAGTCGCTGGCCGCGCCCTGGTCCGTCGTCCAGTGTCACAAGCCGAATATCTGCCAGAGCACGCAGATCTGCTGTTCGTCTTAGGAGATCAGTATCCATGTCGAAGCCCTCGGCCATCTTCATCGACCTCGATTTAAGTCGATCAGCTCATGGGCGCGCTGAAGGCAGTCCGGTTGTTCGCTGCGATAGCGAGAGTTGATCTCCATCATCAGGATGGTTTCCGGAAGGAAGTCGAGTTCGGCAAAGATTTCGTCGAAAGGGATATCGCCCCACCCGAGAGGCATGTGTAAGTCGCCGATACCCAGTGCCGTGTATTCCTGGGGGAAATGTCCCTTGTAGAATTCAAACGGTCGGCCAAAGGAATCGTGGACATGCAGATGACCAGCGACCGGGGCCATGGCGCGGAGCTGATCGCGAAAATCAAGGCCCCGATAGGTTGATTCGAGATAGGCGTGACTGAAGTCGATCAGGGCTACGACATTCGGGTGGTTGACGGCCTTTACCGTCGCCGCAACCTCGGCCGGAGTTTGACGATACTGGCCCGGCTCTGTGGTAAAAATATTCTCGAAAGCGATGCGAACACCGTATCCTTTGGCGTGCTCGCCCAATTCGGACAGGGCTTCGCGTTGGCGCTCGTCAGCGCTGGCGCGTTCAGCAACCTGGTCGGCGCGAAGAAACCCCGCGTGCTGGACGAGGACGCGCGCGTTAATGCTGTCGCATATCTCGACCAATGCCTTTGCAGCATCGACCTGATACCGGTGCGTGGCGGGGTCCATGAAGTTCGAGGACACTAGGCCGTGGACGGTATAGCGAAAGGAGAATGTCTGAAGCAGGGTCCTGAGCCGATTGGCTCGCTCTTTGATGATACGGCCGCCCGCGATCAGATCGAGGCTGGAAAGGGCCAGTTCGACCGTGTCGACGCCGATTGACTGAAGCCGGCGCAGATCTCTCTCGAGGCTGCCAAGCTCGCCGTCTGCCGATGCCGTATTGAAGCCGGTTGCAATGATATTGCTCATAGTGATTTCCGCTCCTCATGTTTCAGCCCGCCTTGGAGGCGCCGCCTGCGGTCCGTTGCTTTTCTCGTTGTTCCAGTCTCGCGAAGAGGCCGCGCAGTTCCGGCTCTCCGACCGCAGATGCCGCCGTGCTCGGGCTGAACCATTGAAGATCGCGCTGATGGCGCTCCGGAAAGTCATCTTCCGTTGTCTGGACATCGAGAAGATGAACCTGCACCGTTGCCGGGATGAGCTCACCGTCATCGAGCCTCTTGACATAGGTGAAGTGACCCCAAGCCTTTTTTCGGACGCGCCCCCGGACACCTGCCTCTTCCCAGGCCTCCTGGCTTGCGACCTCGTGCGGCTTCTTTTTCCCCATTGGCCAACCTTTGGGTATGACCCATCGACCGGTCCCGCGGCTGGTGATGAGAAGAATCTCAATTGGGCATGAACTTTCGCCGGTTCGCCGGTAGCAGATCGCCGCGTACTGGGGCCTGCTCTCTCTGTTCCAGAGCTTGTCTGCTACCAGGGTCAACCGCGTTAAAGCTGTTTGTCCTGCAGGTTCACCGGGCATGGCGTGATCCACCCTCAAATTGAGAAAGCGATGGCGGCCATCCTCGGTGAGGGGCACGCTCTACGAACTGAATGTTCCTTTCCGAAGCAGCATCGCCCTGAAACAAGGGACCGCGCCCGGCTTTTGAGGGGCGCCGCGACCAGCAATGACGCGGCGCCCGGATTGCGAAGAGGTGTCCAATCAAACCGCCAGGGCCGCGACTATGCAGCCGCAGAGACCTTTTCGATCAGCGGGCGCACCTTGCTCAGGAATTCCTCGCTTCCACACGCAAAGCGGAGCTTCGAAGAGAGATCGATGCTGTCCCAGTCGATCGTATTGGAGATACCCAGATTGCTGAGTATCGGCAGTGCTGCCATCACATCCCAGGTCGAATCCCCGAGCGACACGTAGCCGTCGGTCTCGCCCATCGCCACTTCGATCATCGACAGCGTCGCCGCCCCGCAGAACCGGAAGCTGATATTCAGGTCATCCGAAATAAAGCGAATGACCTCCAGCCGGTCAGCCGTCGATGCCGAGGGGTGATAGCTAAAACCGGTCGAGGCGCGCGACATATCAAGCGCAGGCAGCGGCTTGATCGGTTGACCGTTGAGTTGAGTCGGAACAGTCTTCCCGCCGACCAGAGTCAGATCTCGAACAGGCGCATAAATCACCCCAAATGATGGACGACGGTTCTCGTAAAGGCCGACCGAGATTGCCCAGTTCTGGCCGCCGCGGACGAAGTTGAATGTTCCGTCGATCGGATCGATGACCCAGACGCGACCGGAGGTACCAGCGATCTCGCCACTCTCCTCACCCATGATGCCGTCATCCGGGAATGCCTTTCGCAAGCTGGCAATCAGAAATTCCTCAACGTCCTTGTCAGCCTCGGTAACGAGATCAAGGTGTCCCTTTGTCTCTACCGGAAGGCTCGACAGGGAACGAAAGTGAGCAAGGGCGCGCTCGCCGGCTTTGCGCGCGATCTTCTCGACAATGGCCGCGGTATCTTGGCCCGCAGACTTCGGATTATTCTGATCAGCCATTTGCTTCTTCTTTCAGCCTTGCAACCTGTGCGACGTCGTCTCCGAGTAGCTGGTCGAGCTGACCATCGCGAATCCCCTGAACGACCTGAGCTTCGACATTGACGCCGTACTGCATCAGCTTTTCGTGATGTCCGGCTGGCAAATAGCAGAATGCCGCGAAGCCCTCGTCCCGAAGCTGGCGCGCCTCGCCGCTGGCGAAGTGGTAGATCTCAATGTTCATCGCATCGAGATTGGCCTGGCGGGCAATAGCGGCAGGGTCGATCAGGCGGGAGTGCATGAGACCAACGGTCGGCACTTCCGGTATCGCTGCTTTCACGGCCTTCAGCTGGACATAATCGAACGAGGAGAACTGAATAAGGTCGGCACAACCCAGTTGGTCGACGAGCGCTCTCAGCTTCGGGAAGAAGATGTCATTCTGGTCGTAGATCTTGAGCTCGACCTGATAGATCATGTCGAGTTCACGGGCGAGCTGAAGGGCATCTTTCAGCAGCGGGATCCGTTCTCCGGCAAATTGTTCGCCGAACCAGCTTCCGGCGTCGAGCCTGGAAATCTCCGAATAGGTCATGTTCTGGACGAGACCGCGACCGTTGGTGGTCCGGTCGACCGTCTTGTCGTGAATGAGGACCAGTTCGCCATCGCGCGTGATCGAGAGGTCGGTCTCGCAGGTGACCTTGGGGCCCCCGAATTCGGATGCCTTTCTAAAGGCTGTGAGCGTATTCTCCGGAGCGCCGGCGCTATGGCCTCGGTGACCACCAAGACGCAGAGTCTGCGGCGTCATTCTAAGCGGATTCATTTTCTTTCCTTTCGTTCAACCGAACTGCGCGTTGGGAGATCACGCAGGTAATTTCTGTCGGCATACAAAAACTGCCCATCTCCAGGCGGATGTCAGCTTGCGCTGCGCACGACGCGTTCGACCCAGGCAACGTCGTCGCCCAGCAATTGGTCGATATGTCCATCTGATATCCAACCGGCCACACGGCGTTCGATATCGTCGCCATAGGAGGCTCGACGCTCGATCTCCTTTTGGGTTGCGATGACGACGACAGTGGCTGCGATGCCATTCCTGTGGAGCAGGATTGCCTCCTCTGGCGAGAACCGGTGCCAATCGAACTGAAGCGCATCGAGATGCGCCTCTTTCGCAAGCGCGACCGGATCCATGAAGCTGGTGTGGCTGAGACCGACGGTCGGGACCTCCGGGATCTGTCTCTTGATGTCCCGAAGTTGCCTGAAGTCGAGCGACGAAAACCACACGACGTCGTGGGCATCCAGCTCATCGAGCAACGCAGCCGTCTTCGGAAAGAGCAGGTCGTCCAGTCCCTGAACCTTCAGCTCAAGTTGCAGCAGCATCCCGTTCTCCCGGGCAAACACGATGGCCTCGCGCAATGTCGGTACGCGCTCGCCTTCAAACTCCGGAGAAAACCAACTGCTGACATCGAGCGCCTTGAGTTCGGCCAGCGTCATCTTTGACACCAAGCCTTTGCCGTTCGATGTGCGGTCGACCGTGGCATCATGGAAAAGGATCAACTCACCGTCGGCCGACAGGACCAGATCGGTCTCGCAAATGGTTGCACCGAGCTCCTTTGCCATGCGGAAGGACGCAAACGTGTTTTCAGGCGAAGCGACAAGGTGACCGCGGTGTCCGCAGATATGAACTGTCCCGGTCTCTGATCGTAAAATCGACATGGTATAAATCCTGTCACTGGCTAAGTACGCCGTCCGGACGCCGGTTGTGGACTATCTGGCCGGAGTGGGGCGTCAGACGAAATTAAACCGTTCCGGTCATTTCAGCGTGGGGTCGAAGATGTCGCGCAACTGATCGCCGATAAGGCTGATGGTCAGTCCAAGTACGAAAATGACGACTCCGGGAACGATCGAAATCCACCATTCCGTCATGATGTAGTCGCGGCCCGCACCAACCAGCGATCCAAGGCTGACCATCGGTGGCTGCACACCGAGCCCAAGGAAGCTCAATGAAGATTCCAGAATCAGAACCTCGGGCATCACGACCGTGAACGTGACGAGCACGATGGCAAGAATGTTGGGAAGAACGTGCTTCACCGCGATACGGAAGCTGCCGGCGCCATTGCGATGCAAGGCAGCGATATACGGTTTTTCCAGTTCAAGACCGGCCATGGTCCGCGTCAGTCGCGCGAAACGCTCCCACCCGAACAAGCCAAGCAGGCAGATGAAGAGCGTCAGGCTGTTTCCGAGGAAGGCCAATACCGTTAGTGCGATGATGATAAACGGCATGGATGCCTGGAAATCGACAGCTACCCGGATAATGGCATCGGCGAGACCACGGCGGAAGGCGGCAATAAGGCCCAGCGTGGTGCCGATGGTCATGCTGATGATCGCCGCACCGAGCGATATCATGATGCTCATGCGCAGTGCATAGAAGATGCGGCTGAGGATATCGCGCCCCATCTCATCCGTGCCGAACCAGTGCACGGCGCCGGTCCCGACGTGAAGCGGCGGCATCTTACGCGCCTTCAGGTCAATCTGAGCAAATCCGTATGGTGCCAGTTTGTCGGCGAAGACGGCCAGGCAAATAGCTGCAACCATCACGAAAAGGCACATGGCCAGCAGAGGGTTGATGCGCGGCAGCTTCGAGACGAGGTCGGAGCTCTTCGGAGTAGCGGGCGTAAGATCTGTCATGGATGCCTCCTTCAAGACCGGTTCGAGTAGCGCAGGCGCGGGTCAGCCAGCGTCTGGAGGAAATCGACGAGCAGATTTGCACTGACCATGGCGATCGTGATGAGAATGACGATAGCCTGCACGACCGCGACATCGCGGGACGCCACGGAACTGATGAGGAGGAGGCCGACGCCGGGCCATGCGTAGACGGCTTCAACGACCGCCGATCCACCGATCATTCCACCAAGCAGAAATCCGAGCAGTGTCAGAAGTGGGAGGGCCGCGTTCGGCATCACATGCCTGACGATAAGTCCCCACTCCGAGACACGACGCGCGCGCGCCGCGAGGATATAGCGTTGGCCCATGACCTCGAGGGCGCTGGAGCGAACGAACCTCGCGATGACTCCCGCGTTGTAAAGACCGATTACCAATGTGGGCATCACCAGGTGAGCGAGCGTCGATCCTCCGCCGGACGGCAGGATCCGCAATTTCACGGCGAAGAGCTGGATGAGGAGAATTCCGGTCAGAAAAGTCGGGACGGAATGGGTCAGCACAGCAAGGCCAATCACGGTCCGGTCGACGATACCGCCACGGTAACGTGCGGCCACGATGCCGAGTGGAACACCGACGACGAGAGCAAGTACAAGTGCTGCCGCCATGAGCTGCAAAGTGGCCGGAAGCTTTCCGAGGACTGTACCGAGCGCGTCTTGGCCGCTACGTAGCGACACTCCGAAATCCCCGGTCAGCATGCGCCCGATATAAGCGAAATACTGTTCGGTGACAGGACGATCCAGACCCCATTGCTGGCGCAGCATCTCGATGACCTGGGGTGGGGTTTCGACACCAAGAAGCGAAGTCATCGGATCGCCGCTGATGCGAAGCATGACGAAGGTGAAGGTGATGACGAGCCAGACCGTTAAGATTGCGCGCAGGACTGCGCTGGTCATTGTGTTCAGCATGATGCAGCCTCCGTAGGTATCTGGCGGTTGGATGCGGAATCCGCCGAATTTGCCCGGCGCCTGCCTTTCGGGACCGCCGCGAGCAGTTTCACCGTGTAGGGATCGGAGGGCCCGGCAAAGACTTTTGCGGTCGGTCCTGTCTCCACCACGCGACCGGCCTGCATCACGACGACGCGATGCGACACATGCCGCACCACGCGCACATCATGGCTGATGAACAGGATGGAGAGACCGCGCTTCTCCTGAAGATCGAGCAGGAGATTGAGAACCTGTGCCTGGACCGACACGTCCAGCGCCGAGACAGGTTCGTCGCAGAGCAGGATCTTCGGTTCGGCAACGAGCGCCCTGGCGATGGCGGCGCGTTGCCGCTGGCCGCCCGACATCTGATGGGGATAGCGGTCCAGCATCGCGCTTGGAAGTGCGACTGCATCGAGCGCATCCCTGGCCATATCACGCCGATCTGTCTTGCGTCCGATCGAATGAATGGCGAGCACTTCCTCGATCTGGTGACCGATCGTATGGCGCGGGTCGAAAGCGCCAAGCGTATCCTGGGCGACGACTTGAAGGACACGTGCCAGGCGCCGACGGTTCGGCCGGAGATACGTTTTGAATGGCTCGCCGAACAGCTCCAGCGATCCGCTATCGGGATTGCGGTCACCGCAAAGAAGTGCGGAAAGGGTCGATTTACCGCATCCAGACTCACCGACCAGACCGAGCGTTTCGCCCTGGCCGAGGGTGAGGGAGACGCCGCGGACGGCATGGTGACCCTTGTGGCTATTCGGCAAAAGTGAAAAGCCGGATTTGTAAGTGAAATCAAGATCGCGGGCTTCGAGAACGGTCGTCCTGCCCAATGTTTCCAGACTCATGGCGAGAGCTCCGTTTCGTTTGTTGATGCTACGGCTTCGAGCCGCCAGTTCTGAGGCATTTCCACCAACCTGGTCAGCGGTTCGCCGTGTCCTGGCATCGCGTCCAGCAGGAGGCGTGTGTAGGGATGGCTCGGCCGCTCGTAGATATTCTCAGTCGTATCGATTTCCATGATTTCGCCGCCGTACATGACGACGATGCGATCACAGACCTCGGCGATTAGATCGAGATCATGGCTGATAAAGATCATGGCGATGCCGCGTTTACGGACCAACGAAACGAGAAGCGAAACGACCTGGGCCTGAACAGTAACGTCCAGGGCCGTCGTCGGCTCATCTGCAATGACCAGGTGCGGTTCAAGAGCAAGGGCCGTTGCGATCATGACGCGCTGGCACATGCCTCCGGAAAATTGCGAGGGGTAGTAGTGATAACGCTTTTCAGGCTCGTCGATCGCGACGTCCTTCAGGAGCTGCAGTGCTATCTTGCGAGCTTCTTCCGCAGAGTGTCCGGCACTTCTTGCGGCCTCGGCGATTTGTTCGCCAACAGTTCGCACCGGATTAAGACAGGAGACCGGCTCCTGGAAAATCATACCGATCGGTGGAAGCATTTTCGACGCAAGTGCCCCTGGCAGATCGGAGGCTTCAAATGCGTGGTCGCCGATCGTCACCGTACCGGAAGCATGAGCCATAGCCGGCAGGAGGCCGGCTATGGCGAGGCAGGAGAGCGATTTTCCCGAACCGCTCTCTCCCACGATCCCAAGAATTTCGCCTTCCTTGACATCGAAAGAGACGGACTTGACTGGAGTCAGTTTCAAAAAGGAAATGCTCAAGTCTCGAATGGAGAGAACGGGTTCACTCATTGGCGCATCCTCATTTGGTGGTGTTTGCGAAGGACAGGCTTTGGGCGCCGAGGTCCATGGCGAAAGTCTGCTTAGGCTCCCACTTCAACTTGTTGGAAATCCCGTAGAAGACGGCGTTCTGGTGCAGGACGGTGATGCCCGGATCCTTTAACTCGATGATGTCCAGCATGTCGGAAAAGATCTTGGCGCGATCAGCCGGATCGATGGCCTGTTCGAGCTTCGCACCGAGAGCGTCGAATTCCGGGTTCTCCCAGATCTTTTGTGTACCCATCGTTGCGGTCTTTGCGAACGAAAGCGCGTACACGGATACATAAGGATCCGAAACGATGGCAGTGCTGGACCAATTGCCCGTCGCGCGAGCATTTGTGTTTTCGAATAATTTGCCGGCTTCGACAAATTCCAGCTTGGCATTGATACCCACGGCCTGCCACATAGCGACAATGGCCTCGCTGACCGGGTTTTCTGCCGTGTAATAGTTGTTCTGCGACCGGATCGTGATCTGCTCGCCGTTATAGCCGGCGTCCTTCAGGAGCTGCTGCGCCTTTTCTGGATTGTACTCGGGCTTTGGACGATCCTTCAGGTAGATCGGTCCGAATTCCTTGAACTGCGCGCCATTCGGGACGACGGTTTTTCCATCCCAGATGGAGTCGACGATTGCCTGTCGATCAATGGCCAGGCTTAGCGCCTGGCGAACGCGCGGATCCTTGAGCACAGGATTGTTCTTGTCGTAGAACAGGATGCGATTATTCGGAACCGGACCGCCGACGATCTTCGCCTCATTTGATTTGTTTACAACGTCGAGCTGGTCCGGCGGAAGATCGGTGACGATGTCATAGTCGCCCGCGAGAAGACCGGCGATGCGCGACGAGACCTCCGGCACCACTTTGAAAGTAACGGTTTTAGCATTGGGCTTACCGCCGAAATATAGATCGTGAGCAGCCAGCGTGACATGATCGTTCGCGATAGACTCAATGACCTTGTACGGGCCCGCGCCGATTGGCTTCTGCTTCCACTTGACCCAGTCGCCGCCCATCTTCACCCAGGCGTCCTTGCTGATGACAACGGCGGAATAGTTCGCCAGACGCTGCAACAAGACGGGATCCTTGAACTTCGTGACGAAGCGCACTGTTTCCGGATCGACAACGTCGACATGATCAAGGCTGCTAAAGCTTGTCAGGTAGGTTGGATATCCAGGCGCCTTTGGATCAGTCAAGCGTTCCGGACCAAACGAAAATGCCACGTCGTCTGCGGTCATTTCACGGCTGTCGTGGAAGATGACGCCCTTGCGAAGCTTTATTTCCAGGGTCGTGTCGTCGATCCATTTCCACGAGATCGCAAGGTTCGGCCGAACCGTGTAATCGTTCAGGTCGAGCTTTAGCAAAGTTTCGTGGATCGATGGGTTATTGCGGAACGCGGCGTTGGATGCCTGGTCGACCGGCTCCTGGGTCTCGGGGTTTTTCTGAACTGCTATTCTCAAGTCGCGACGATTGTCCTCCTGAGCGACGGCTGCCCCGGCCGCCAGCGAGGCAATGACGAGTGCCGTCGACGCAATGAATGTTCTTCTCTTCATATTCTCCACTCCCTGACGAGGCCGGTCAGCTGGGCTGTACCGAGCCGGTGCTTCTTGCTTTCACTCCCTGTCGCCGACGCTATGTTGGCGACTTCCCCCACGCTTTGATCCGGCGAGACGAGACCTGAGACGGGCAATCAATGCCCATCGAACTCTGTTCGAGGATGGACGCACACCGAGCGTGGACCCTCACGTTGCAATCACGAACTTCTTGCGCAGCTTCTCTGGAGCGGTGTCGATCATCGACTTGGCGCCCGCATCGGTGACGATGACGCTGATGTCTTCGATCTTTGCTGCCACCGACAGACTGGACTTTGTGAACTTCGAATAATCCGCCACGACGATGACACGCCGGGAAACCTCGATCATGGCGCGAGCGATACTCGCGTTCACGGGCGTTGAGGTGCAGATCAAACCACGATCTATGTCGATCGACGCCGCGTTAAGGATAAGCTTGTCGACATTGAACTGGCGAATGAACTGCTCCGCCAGCGGCCCCCGGAAAGAGCGGTTCGCTTCGGAATATTCGCCTCCTACCGAGTAAATGCTCTGCCTTTCGGCACGCGTCAGTTCGGCAACAATGTCGAGGCCGTTGGAAATGAATGTGAGGGTGTTGCGTCCAGCGAGGTGCTTGGCGACTTCCAATGCTGTCGTGCCTGCATCAAGAAGAACAGTGTCGCCATCGACAACCATCTCAGCCACGGCAGCGGCAATGGCCGCCTTCTCGGTCTGGTTTGAGACGGCACGGGCGGCGTTGGATGCGTCCATCGCGACCTGGTTGATATTGACGGCGCCGCCGTGCGTCCGGCGCACCAATCCGGCCGCTTCCATCTCGCCAAGGTCACGGCGGACAGTCGCGACCGAGATGTCGAGGTGCTCCGTCAGTGTACGAATATCCACGAAATTACGCGTCCGCAGCAGGTCGACAATTTTCGCTTGGCGATCTTCCGCTTGGGTCAACACGCGTTTCCTCCTCGTCCGTATGTGATGCTTATCGATCAATCGTGAGCGATATCTACCTCCCGTAGATGACAGCTATATGACAGCTTTGTTGGCTTTTGCATAGTAAATCTGCTGACGAATTGAATTAATTGTGTGCTGCGTCGCACAAATCCTGCTGTATGTTGAGCGAAATCGATCATAAAAGGCAAATCAGGCTGATGGTGGTTGTGTCGTCAGGTTGCCCGAGATCCAAAGCTTCGGGGCAGCACCCCGGGATTGACGCCGACGCGTCAGCCAATCAGGTGAAACAGGGCCCGAAACCGCGGATAGGAGGCTCGCATTGTCGACAGAGCAGATTTTGCTCTTGAGCCCCCGCATGATCCTGGCTTGACCGTTGGGCGTGGTCTCCCCATTCGCCTTGAAAAGCAGTGGCCATGGCCGGCACAATACCGGCCACGGCAAGGCATGAAAGCGGCCGCCGAGAAAAGCGTCCGCTCGCAGACTTTACCGGGTGTTTCCGAAGGAGAGGCTCAGGGGGCCAAGGTCCATGGCGAAACTCTGCTTCGGTTCCCACTTCACCTTGTTGGAAATCCCGTAGAAGACGGCGTTCTGGTGCAGGACGGTGATGCCGGGATCCTTCAACTCGATGATATCAAGCATGTCGGAGAAGGTCTTGGCGCGATCGGCTGGAGCGACGGCCTGTTCGAGCTTCGCACCGAGGGCGTCGAAATCGTCGTTGATCCAGATCTTCTGCGTGCCCATCGTCGCGGTCTTTGCGAACGAGAGCGCATAGATTGAAACATACGGGTCCGAAATGACTGCGGTGCTCGACCAATTACCGGCTGCACGGCCATTGGCATTGTCGAACAGCTTGCCGGCTTCGACAAATTCCAGCTTGGCATTGATGCCGACGGCCTGCCACATGGCAACGATCGCCTCGCTGACCGGGTTTTCTGCCGTGTAATAGTTGTTCTGCGAGCGGATCGTGATCTGCTCGCCGTCATAGCCGGCGTCCTTCAGGAGCTGCTGTGCCTTTTCCGGATTGTACTCGGGTTTCGGGCGGCCCTTCAGGTAGACCGGTCCGAATTCCTTGAATTGCGCGCCATTCGGGACGACGGTCTTGCCGTTCCAGATGGAGTCGACAATCGCCTGACGATCAATGGCGAGGCTGAGCGCCTGACGGACCCGCGGATCCTTCAGCGCCGGGTTGTTCTTGTCGTAGAACAGGATACGGTTGTTAGGAACCGGGCCACCGACAATCTTTGCATTGTCCGATTTGTTTACAACGTCGAGCTGGTCCGGGGGGAGATCGGTAGCAATGTCGTAGTCACCCGCGAGAAGGCCAGCAATACGAGACGAAACTTCAGGCACGACCTTGAACGTGATGGTCTTTGCGTTCGGCTTTCCACCAAAATACTGGTCGTTGGCAGCCAGTGTGACATGGTCGTTCGCGACAGATTCGACCACCTTGTACGGGCCGGCACCGACGGGCTTCTGCTTCCACTTGACCCAGTCGCTGCCCATCTTTACCCAAGCGTCCTTGCTGATGACAACCGCCGGATAGGCGGCGAGGCGCTGCAACAGAATAGGATCCTTGAACTTTGTCACGAAGCGCACGGTTTCCGGATCGACAACCTCGACATGATCGAGGCTGCTAAAATTCGTGAGATACGATGGATAACCGGGGGCCTTCGTGTCGGTCAAACGTTCCGGGCCGAAGGAGAAGGCGACATCGTCAGCGGTCATCTCGCGGCCATCGTGGAAAATGACGTCCTTGCGGAGCTTCAGTTCAAGGGTCTTGTCATCGACCCATTTCCAAGTGATTGCGAGGTTAGGTTGTACCGTGTAGTCACCGTTGAGGTCGAGTTTCAACAGGGTCTCGTGGATCGAGGGATTGTTGCGGAAAGCAACGTTCGATGCGGTATCCACCGGTTCTTGCGTTTCGGGGTTCTTTTGAACCGCAATGCGCAAGTCCGGACGCGTGTCCTCCTGAGCGAAAGCGATTCCACTGGAAAGCGATACGGCAATCGCAGCAGCCGTACCGATAAAGGTTCTTCTCTTCATTGAAGCCACTCCTTGAGAAAGCGGGCTGGTCTTGCCGTACCCGCGAATGATCTTGTTTCACCAACCACAACCGCCGGTACGGCGGTGTCTTCCCTCATGCACAGATCTGCGACGGGGAAATTTGAGCGAGCAACACCGTGCTCGGATTGCTCCGAGCCGTTTCCGCTGGATATTTCTGTGTGTCGCCCTGGTGCGGGACGTCAGCTCGCGATGACGAACTTCTTCCGCAGTTTTTCCGGAGCCGCTTCGATGATGGACTGAGCACCGGCGTCGGTCACGATGACGCCGATGTCCTCGATCTTTGCGGTGACCGACATGCTAGACTTTGTAAACTTGGAGTGGTCCGCCACGACGATCACCCGGCGAGAAACTTCAATCATGGCACGCGCGATACTCGCGTTGACCGGCGTCGAGGTGCAGACCAGTCCCCGATCCACATCGATGGACGCGGCATTGAGGATGAGCTTGTCGACGTTGAACTGGCGAATGAACTGCTCGGCTAACGGGCCACCAAACGAGCGGTTCGCCTCAAAGTATTCCCCACCGACAGAATATAAGTTCTGCCCCTCGACACGGGTCAGTTCCGCCACGATGTCGAGGCCGTTTGAGATGAACGTGAGGCTGTTGCGTCCGACCAGCGCACGCGCTGTTGATTTTCACTGAGAACTGACCCGGCGGGGGTGCGGATAAAAAGTTGGACTGCTTCATAATAACAAGCCGAGGCTTTTACGATATTCGACCGGGCTGAGCGATCCCAGCGATATCTTGATACGCTTCTCATTGTACCACCGGATATAGGCATCCACCTCAGCCACGAACTGTTCGATTGTGATGGCCTTCCAGTCTCGTGGATAGAAGAGCTCGGTTTTCAACCGACCGAAGAACCCTTCGCACGCGGCGTTGTCTTGCGAGCAACCCTTTCGGGACATCGAGCGAACCAGTCTTGCTTCGCTGATACGGGTTAACCAGCCGGGCCATCGATAATGGGCTCCGCGATCAGAATGGATGATTGGCCGTTCCTCGCCGTTGGCGACGGTTCCGATGGCTGCATCCAGCATGGTGTTGACCAGCCCCGCATCTGGTTGCGTTCCGATCGACCAGCTGATGACCATGCCGTCAAAGCAATCGATGATAGGCGAAAGGTACACCTTGCCAGCTGGGATCTGGAACTCGGTGATGTCTGTCAGCCACTTCACGTTCGGCGCTTTTGCATGGAAGTCGCGATTGATCAGGTTCTCGGGCGCTGGACTGATCTCTCCCAGATAGGATCCAAACCGCCGTCGACGCGGACTGGCAACGACCAACTGCTCCTGCTTCATCAATCGCTGGACAACCTTTTCCGAGATTATCACGCTCTGTCTGGCCAGCGACGCCTGCAGTCGTCGATAACCGTAGCAACGACGGTTCGCTTCAAAGATCTCCGCTAGGCTGTGGCGGACGGCGGCATACTTGTCTGCCAGGCACATGCGGGCGCGATGGTAGAAGTAGGAGCTTCGGGCAATCCGAAGCTGGGCAAGCAGCTCTGGCAAGCGATAAACTTCCTTAAGGGCGTCAATCAGTTGTGTCTTCTCCCGATTACTCAGGATCTGCAGATCGACGCCCAGGTCTTTTTTTAGGAGTTCGTTGGCCTTCTTCAGGAGATCATGCTCGAGTTGTAACTGGCGGACATCACGCTGGAGGGCTTCAAGCTGTCGCTCGAGCTCTTCACGTTCAGGCACCTTGGGGTTGGATTTGCGGCGTTTCATGGATGAGGGAGCCTCGTGACCGAGTAGCTGATCTTTCCAGCTGTACAGTGTCGGCCTTGAGACGCCCAGTCGGTCAGCTACCTGTTGAGCGCTTTCATCTCCACTGCATAATCCGATGACCCCCGCTTGCCGGACCTCCTCGGAATAGCCAGGGTGCCACGATCGACCGACCATCGATGTCCGCGCCTCCGGAAACGCCTCACGAACCCATGCGGTTAGAGTTCCTCGACCAGGGTAACCAAGCGCCCTCATCGTCGAAGAGATGCAACGATCGTGAGTGCGGTAATGCTCAAGGGCAGCCTGCTTTTGCGCCTCGGAAAACTTTGGCGGTCGAGCTACCGCCTGAACACGCAAGTCGTGATTCTCGACGTACTCGCGGTACCAGCCCCTCAGGGCATTTTTCGTGGGATAACCCAACTGGCGAATGGTCGCCTTGAGCCGCTTGCCAAGTCGGATATAGAGCTCAACAGCTCGAAGTCTGTCTGCGTAGGAATACATGAACTACCTCCTGGTGGTCCAAGTTTTCGTCCGCACCCCCTATCCTATGCTACCGGGTCAGTTCTCAGTGGCAATCAACACTTAAGGCATATCATCTTACCCCAGTGCATCAAACGAATGCTTCCTCCATGGATGAACTGGTTTGCTTTGTTGACACTGATGACCCCAATGGCAGCTATTCTTGGTGTTCATGAAGCACTTGGAAACACGCAAGCGGCTATGGAAGCCGCCGGCTCACGCCCGGAGTTTCTGGTGCCCTTCTATCTCTTCCTCATGACGATCTTCTTCGCCTTCATCTATCCATTTTCGGTTTTCACGCGCCGTCTCGAACGGCGATTTGGGACCGGCTCGTAACGGAGTCGTTTGAAATGAACACCTCTACAAATTGGTCGCCCGACAAGCCGATCGTCGCTCTCCAGGACGTGCACAAGTCTTTCGGCACGTTCGAAGTCTTGAAAGGCATCACGATGGAGGTGATGAAAGGCGAGGTCGTCTGCATCATCGGGCCGTCAGGATCCGGGAAATCGACGCTGATCCGAACGATCAATGGTCTCACGCCGGTCACGAAGGGATCTGTAAAGGTGGAGGGGCAAGAGGTCCACGACGCAAACCTGGACAAGTTGGCCCTCCGCCGTAAAGTTGGCATGGTATTTCAGCAGTATAATCTGTTTCCTCATCGCACAGCGCTTCAAAACTTGATGATGGCGCCGACGCTGGTCCTTGGTGAAAAGCGAGGCGAAGTCGAGAAACGCGCGCGCTCTCTTCTTGCTAAAGTGCGTCTCGAAGGGAAAGCCGATGCCTATCCGGCCGAGCTGTCCGGCGGGCAGCAGCAACGTGTGGCGATCGCCAGAAGCCTCTGCATGCGTCCTGACGTCATGCTGTTCGACGAAGTGACTGCTGCATTGGATCCCGAGATGGTCAAGGAGGTCCTCGTTACCATCAAGGAACTGGCGGCCGAGGGCATGACCTGCGTACTTGTTACCCATGAGATGGGTTTCGCTCGGGAAATATCCGACAGGGTCTATTTCACGGATGCCGGTCGGATCGTAGAGAGTGGTCCGCCAGCTCAGCTTTTTGACCACGCGCAGGACCTGCGGACGAAAGAGTTTCTTTCCAAAGTTCTTTAGGTGTCGATCGGTCGGACCGCTGCTCTTGCGTTTTGTTCGATCAATGGTCGCCCAGAGCTCGGAGGACTGCGTCACCATCGTTGATCTTAAGCAGCGCTGCGGTGGGCGTCTACGCAATTCGAGCGGTTGGGTACTTTTCTACACGGTGTTGTTTTGCCTGAACACAGCAGACTTGTTGGGACTGGACACGTGTCTCATCGATATGCTCCCGGGAAAACAATGTCCTGATCGACCAGCACATTGAATTTGTAGCCAGGCCGGATCTCGAGCGTCGGCTGCACGTCCATGTTTCTCTGGATGGTCCGGTCAGCGACACGACCGAAGGTTTCGGCGAAGTTCCGACGCGCCGCATCGGAGGCCGTATCCTGCGTCGCCAGTGTCGAACTCTCGGGCACGGCCATGTCGATCCCCGTGCCGATCACCGCAATAAGGACGGCCGAACCAAACGTCTGGAGCCACTTCCGATCCACCTTATCGCGGAAACCGCTGTAGCCCTGCGCGTCCGTCCCGGACATGCCGCCGATCTGGAGCGTCGAGCCATTCGGGAAGATGATGTCCGTCCAGACGACGAGCACACGGCTCTGGCCGAACGACACCTTGCTGTCATAGCGGCCGAACAGTTTCGTTCCCTGCGGGATCAGGAGGCGGTGTCCTGTCGCCGAGTCATAGACGTTCTGGCTTACCTGGGCAGTGATACGCCCGGGCAGGTCGGAGTTGATCCCGGTGATCAATGTCGCGGGAACGACCGAGCCACGTTTGAGTTCGTAAAGCGACTGCTGGGGGACGACACGGTTCGGAAGATAACCGAGCTCCTTGAGGTCGGCATTGAAGAAATCCTCCTTCGTCTTCTGGCCGTTCGGATCAACATTTTGCCCGGCGAGACCCGCACGAAGAGCGGCGGCGTAGAGGTCGGATGCTCCGGGAGCCGTTGCCGTGGAAACCTCGTTAGTCGTCCCGGCCGTGTCGTTTGCATTAGCTCCCTGCCTGTCAAACTTGCCGCGGTCGATAGCGATCGGTGAGTCATAGGCGGCGTCATTGGCCTGCAGCCGGGCCATTCTCTGGCGCTGCCGCTCACGAAGATATTGCTCTTCCTGCTCGCGCTGCAAGCGGGCGCGCCAGACCTGTTCAGATTCCAGTTGCGGTTCCGTCCGCGCATCTTCCCTTTGACCGGGCTGAGGTGTGAATGGATTGACGGAGCGCTTCTCCTCTTCCCTCTCGACCGGCGTCGGCTGCAGCGTCGTCACCTGCTGCGGCTCGCCGATGATGCCGTCGGAAACGCCGCGCTTGATCTGATCGGCGAAGGTTGACGCCGGATTGCCGGAGCTTGTGTCCGGGCCGGTGTCGCGGAAATACAGTCCGCGTGAGGTCAGGCCGTAGAAGATGACGGCTAGAAAGACGACCACAAGCACGATCACGACGATGATCGGCATGCGGTTGATCCGGCGCATGCCGGAGCCCACCTCCTCGTTTTTAGAGCCGCCGAGCTTGAGCGATTGAACCATGACCGCCCTCTCCACTAACCGCGTTGCATGACCGAGAGCGCGCTCGCCGGCTGCGCGCTCATCGTTGTGACGGTATAGGCGCGGCCGAGTTCGACGCTGTTGGTCGACAGACGGGCGAGCACTTGCCCCTCGAAGGGAATGACGACATAGGCGAGCGGCACGGTGCGCGTCGTGCCATCCGTCTTCTGGTCGGTCACGACCGCATAACCCCATCCCTTGAGGGACGCCTCCAACGCTTGCCCGAAGGGCGAGCCGTCCTGCTTCAGCGAGACGGTCGCGGTACCAGGACCGATCTGCTCGGCGAGCCTGCTCACCATGTCGCCGGCAATGGCGCTGGCCGCCGGCCCCGAGATCTCGGCAGGGGCATTGCTGGAGCTCAACCCGTCCGTCCCGGCGGATTGGCATCCGGAAAGGAGGAGGGCGAGGGCGCAGGTGGCAGCGAGGCTGCGGAGGGGGCGCAAGGGGTGCGTGCGGGAGGGCAGGCTTGGCATCACCGCCCTCCCCTTTTGATTGTCACCTTCTCCTGTTTCCAGCCGACGCCGGAAACGAGAACCGCGCGATCGACGTGATAGTCGACCACCATCATATCGCCCTTCATCCGGTAGTTGACGATGCGGTTCTGACCGCCGGAGACGACAAACAGCACCGGCGCGTCCTGGCCGGAGATCGAGCGCGGGAACTGGATATAGGTCTTTTCCCCGTCACTATAGACCCGTGTCGGCCGCCAGCCGGCATTGCCGGAGACGGAATAGGAGAAATTCAACTGCTCGGCCGGTACGCCGGCGCCGGGGATCGTGCTCGCCTCCATCCGTGCATTGATGTCGGCGACTTTGTTGGACACGTCTTCCGGATATTCGAATCCGACGCGGGCCATGTATTGTGTCTGATGCGACTTGAGCTGGATGTGATAGGTGCGGCGCGAGGTCGTCACCACCATCGAGGTGACGAGGTTCGGCTCTGATGGCTTGACGATCAGGTGGATCGCCTGCCCACCCGCAGCACCTGACGTCGCCGGCTCGACCTTCCACCTTACGGTGTCGCCGACGAGGACGTCGCGCACCACTTCGCCGCCCTGAAGCTCGATGTCGCACACCTGCAGCGGCGAGCAGACGACGGAGGGCTGCACCTCGCCGTAAAGGAAGATCACCTTCCCGTCCGGTCCTTTCGTGACAAGTCCGCGTGAGCCGCGCCACTGAGTGGAAATCCCCATCCCCTTCGCCTCATTGGCGGTGACGCCATCGGCTGCGAGCGCGCGTGAGGAAAGAGAAGCCGACAACGGCACGAGAGCAACGACGATCGTGGCAGCAGTCAGCGTGGCCGAAAAACGTCTCAGTCGAATGTTCATGTTCGAGGCCATGCCTTTCAAAGCTGCGCGGTCCAGTCGAGATCCCTGAGATAGAGTCCGATCGGGTTAAGCCGGATGACGCCCTCGTCCTGCGGCGGTGTAAGCGTCACGGTAGCAATCCCGCGGAACCGGCGCGTGGCTGTCTCTTTGCCGCGGCGATCGCGCTCGAACTCGGTCCAATCGATCTGGTAGGACTGGTTCGACAGCGCGACGATGTTGTTGACCTCGACGGCGACCGTTGCGTTCTTCGCTTTCTCGAAGGGCGACGAGGAGCGAAACCAGGCGTTGACCTTTTCGGTCGCAGGATCCGAGGTGCGGAGCAGCGCATAGGTGCGGTCGATATATTGTTTCTGCACGACCGCATCCGGCGACACCGACCGGAAGTTCGAGACGAAACTGCCAAGCGTGGCGCGCACCACGCGCGGATCGGCATATTCGATCTGCTGCGGGAACCCGGCGCTTGAGGCCGTGCCGAGCTTGTCGACCTCGACGATATACGGCACCAGCTTGACCTGCGTGCTCTGGTAGAGAGCGTAGCTGAAGCCGATCACCGCCATGGTCATCCCGGTGACGCCGACCAGGCGCCAGGCCGCGGCTGCCTTCACATAGGAGCCGTAGCGCTCGTTCCATTCCGTTCTCGCAGCGATATAGGGATTGTCGGGCGGGGTGCGTCCGGCCATGTGCGGTCAGCCTCTTACTTGTTTTCGTTGACGGGTGGAGGCGGAGGAGGCGCCGAGGGCCTGCCGGATTGCCGGGTCTGATCAAGCTTGGCGTTTGCAAGACCGAGCAGTGAGCCGGCATAGGCGCCGGGCGATCCGATTGCTTTTTCCCTTGCTGCCGAACCGACTGCGCTGCTCGCGCCGCCGATGCCAGCTTCCATGCCGCGCATGGCGGCAGAGCCAAGTGACGCTCCCCCTGCCCTTGCGGCGCTCGCCGCCTGAAAACCTTTGCTGGCAGCGCCTGCCGTGAGGAAGGCGGCGCCCGCCGCGAACGAAGCCGCCTGCCCGCCATGCCGGATCGCCTCCATGCCGCCCGAGACCGATGCTCCCTGGACGACGCCCTGGATGATCGGCGGGACATACATGGCGATGATGAACACGACGACGGAGATGCCGGCGATGCCGATTGTGGTGATGAACTGGTCGGAGGTCGCCGTCGGCGCTTCGGCCAGCCCGATCAGGATGTCGGAACCGATCTTGGCGATCATGACCAGTGCCATCAGCTTCATGCCGACGGAGAAGGCGTAGACGAGGTAACGGACCGCGAAATCCTTGGTATAGGAGCTGCCACCCAAACCGAGCATGATCATGCCGGCCAGCAGTCCTACATACATTTCGACCATGACAGCGACGAAGATCGCTGCGACGAGCGAAAAGGCGACGACGACCACGATCATTGCAAAGACGGCGGCGATCGCCAGTGCGTTATCCTCCCAAAGCCCGAACTTCGCCTGTTCCGACATTTTGGAGGCTACGCGGATACCGGCATCGAAAATGTTGGCCGGCGAAGCGGAGCCCCCGCCGGCGCCGATCTGGAACAGGCTGTCCACCACCGCCTTCGCGAGCGCAGGGGCGCGATCGAGGATGAAGGCGAAGAGACCGATGAACATGATCCGACGCACGAGCTCGGCGAACCAGGCGTCGAGGCTTGCCGCATTGATCGCCAGCCACACGGCTGCGATGCCGATCTCGATCCCGGCGAGGATCCAGAACAGGGAGCGCGCCGCGTTCATGATCGTCGTCTCCCAGCCCTTGGCGGCGGTGACGACCTGGTTCTCCAAGGTGGTGAGCACGGAACCCTGTTGGGCGAGCGCCGGCGCTGTCGCGAGAGCTAGGATCGCGACGACGATGAATGCGGTTTCGAGCTTGCGGGACGGGCGAATGACTACCATCGCGGCTTCATTTCCTGCCCGCCACGCACGTCGCGATCCGGGTCGCCCCCGAAGAAGCGCTCCCGGTGCTCACGGTGCGCTGCGCCAAAACGCGACGTCCCGGCCGGTGTTTCAGTCGCAGCATCCGGTTGGACCACCACCCAGACGATCATGCCGGCTCCGAAGGCGACGACACCCGCGACTGCGAGGGCGATGATGATACGCGGGCTCACCAGCGGGGCTCCATAGTCTGCCCGCCGCGGATGTTATTGGTTGGCGCGTTGAAGAATTTCTCGCGCCGGGCCTGGGCAAGATCCTTCTGTGCCTGTTCCGACTGGAACCATGTTCCCATCATCGTGGTCTGCTGTGACACCAGCCCGCGCAGCTTCTGCATCTGCGCCACCTGCTGCGTTGCGATCTGGTGCCCGACCTGCAGGGCCTTCATCTGGCCGTCGGCGCTCTCCGACATCGAGCGCAGCGAGGACATGGTGGATTCCTCGCTGGAAAACTGCTCGGCCGTGAGGTTCGCCGCCTTCAGCGTGCCGGCGATCGTGTCGCGATTGGTGTCGGACCAGTTCTGATAGGTCGTTGAGAAGCTCTGGCCGTCCGGCAGGTTGCTCTTCATGTCGGCGAAACTCTGAAACCGCTGGTTCAGGACGTCATCGACGTTGCCCATCGAAAACGCGACGCCCTGCCCTTGCGCGACGATGTTCTGGAGCTTGTTGAGGTCGTTCTCGACCTGACCCCAGATATGGTTCGGCAGCTGCGCGGTGTTCTGCAGCAGGTTCTTGTAGATGTTGATCTGGTTCTGGATCTGCTCTGCAAGCTGGCTGATCTGGGTGATCTGATTGTTCACCTGCTCGGCCGACTTGCCGACAAGACTGATGAGCTCCGCATTGTTGGCGAGTTGCGTCCATTCGGTTGCCTGTCCGGTAACGCCGCCGGCAAAGGCCGGAACCGGGAGAGCGACCGGGATCATGATGGCCGTGATCATAGCGGCGCGCGCCGCTTCAAGCGGCCTGGAAAAGTGTTTCGGCATGGGCGATCCCCCTTTGCTGGAGCCAGTGCTTGGGCCAATCCGCCCCGTGTTCGAAGTGAAGGGCGCGGATGCGCTTCAGGTCCTCCTTGCCGGAAGCGCCGACGAAGGAAAGCGCCACGGGACCAAGCGACATATCGAACAGCCGGCGGCCCTCGGGGGAGGCGACGTAATATTCGCGTTTCGGCAGTGCGGTGGCGACGATCTCGATCTGCCGTTCGTTGAAACCGATGCGCTCATAGAACTCGCGCGTCCCTGGCTCGCGTGCCGCGCCGTTGGGCAGACATATTTTGGTCGGGCAGGATTCCTTCAGCACGTCGATGATCCCGGAACGCTCGGCGTCCGAGATCGACTGGGTCGCGAGCACTACGGCGCAGTTGGCCTTGCGCACCACCTTCAGCCATTCCCTGATTTTGTTGCGGAACGTCGGATGACCGAGCATCAGCCAGGCCTCGTCAAGAATGATAAGGCTGGGCGCCCCCGTCAGCCGCTTCTCGACCCGCCGGAACATATAGAGCAGGACCGGTACGAGATTGCGCTCGCCCAGATTCATCAGCTCCTCGACCTCGAAGCACTGGAAAGCGCCGAGCGCCAGCCCGTCCTGCTCTGCATCGAGCAACTGGCCCATCGGTCCATCGACCGTGTAGTGATGCAACGCGTCCTTGATCTCGCGCATCTGCACGCCTGAGACGAAATCCGAAAGCGAGCGGCCGCGGGATTCCGCCATCAGGGCAAGCTGCCGGGAAATGGCGTTGCGATAGTCAGGCGTGACCGTGACGCCCTGCAGGGCGACCAGCGTCTCGATCCACTCCGCCGCCCAGGCACGGTCGCCGTCGGACGCGAGTTCGGCGAGCGGGCAGAAGGCTAGTCGTGGCGAGTCCCTCTCCCCTCCTTCGGCCGCGTCCCCGCCGATCTCGTAGTGATCACCGCCTATGGCGAGCGTTAGCGGCAGCATCGACCGCCCCTTGTCGAACGCAAAGATCTGCGCATCCGCATAGCGTCGGAACTGCGCCGCGATCAGCGACAGCAAAGTCGATTTGCCCGAACCGGTCGGGCCGAAGACCAGCGTGTGTCCGACGTCATCGACATGGAGGTTGAGCCGGAACGGCGTCGAGCCGCTGGCGACCTGCATGAGCGGCGGCGATCCCGGCGGGTAGAATGGGCATGGCGCGACGGGGCTTCCCGACCAGACCGAGTTCAGCGGAATGAGGTCCGCGAGATTGCGCGTGTTGACGAGCGGCTCGCGGATATTGGCATAGGAAACTCCCGGCAGACTGCCGAGAAAGGCATCGGTCGCGTTCAGCGTCTCGATCCGGGCGCCGAATCCTTCGGCCTGGATCAATCGGCGGATCGCCTCGCACTTTTCCTGAAGCCGTTCTTGCTGTTCATCGAACAACACGATGACCGGCGTGTAATATCCATAAGCGACGAGCTGCGACGATGCCTCGGCGATTGCGTCCTCCGTCTCGGCGACCATCATCATCGCATCCTGATCGAGCGAGCGGCTCTGGGTCTGGAAAAGCTGATCGAAGAACGGACGGACCTTCTGCTGCCATTTCTTGCGGGTGCGCTCCAGTTTCTGGCGTGCCTCCTGCTCGTCGAGAAAAACGAAGCGCGACGACCACCGATAGGTGAGCGGCATCAGGTCGAGGCTGTTCAGGATCCCCGGCCAACTCTCCGCGGCTAAGCCGTCAATGGCGACGACGCCGAGGAATCGGCTCTCGACCGTCGGCGTCAGGCCGTGCTGGAGTTCAGCCGTGACCAGCCAATCGAGGTACATCGGGATATCCGGGAGCCGGACCGGATGGTTCTCACCGGTAATGCAGAAGCGGATGAACTGGAACAGCTCGTCATAGCGGGCGATCCGGAAGCCGCCGCGTTCTTCGGTTTCGCGCGTCACCATGCGGCGGATGGAGACGACATTGGCGAGGTACTGTTCGACCTCGCGGATGGAGGTCCGGAAGCTCTCAAGCGCCGTGTCGGCATAGGTGGCCGAACGGCTGGCGGTGTCAGAATAGACGTAGCGCGCCAGGCCGGAGCGCCGAGGCTCGGGCGGCCGCCAGGTCAGGATCAACGCGTGCCGGCTCTCGAAATGCCCGCTCTCCCGCTCGAAATGAGTCCGGCGCTCGGTATCAATCGCACGCGTGACGGGATCAGCAAAGTGGCAGGCGTCGTCTGCCGGATAGTCGATCGTCGGAACCCGCAAAGCCTCGACCTGGATCATCCAGCCCGAACCCAGCCGCGACATGATCATATTGATCTGCCGCGACACCTCGTTGCGCTCTGCATCCGTCGAGCTTTCGCTGTCCGGGCCGGCAAAATACCAGCCGGCCATCAGTGAGCCGTCCTTCAGAAGGATCACGCCATTGTCGACCAGGCCCGCATAGGGAACCAGATCGGCGAATGACGGTCCGGAGTGTCGGAAGAGGTTCAGTGCCACCATGTCCGCCTCTTCAGAACTTGCGCCACGGCGTAGAGGTCGGCCGGTAGAGAGATCGATAGGACACGTGCCGCAGATATACGCGGCGCATCAGCGGATCAGTCTTCGCCATCATACGAAGGGCAGCGACCGCGATCAGCCAGATGGCCACGCCGAACAGTGCGGCGTACCAGGTCAGCACCACGAAGATCAGGATCACGGCGGTAAGGCCGGTGAGCAGCACCAGTTCGCGGTCGGCGCCCATCAGCAGGTTCGGGCGTGACAGCGCTCGATGGACCCGTGAGCGGGCGAGGTTGGAGCCCGGTTCAGCCATGAGCCCCCTCCCCTTCCGGTCGAGGTGCCGCCGACATCTTGACATTCCCAGACGCGGGTCGGGCCTCGAACTTGCCGATCGAAGCGCCTGTCGCTCCGAAGAGAGCGACGATCTGGGTCGCGCCGAGAAGTACGCCGCCCACGAGGGCGACGTAGCAAAGCCTCCTTGCGAAATCATTCAACTCGCCCCCGAAGATCAGCATTGCGCCGGCGATCGCCACCGCTGCGAGGGCGATGAAGCCGGCCACCGGTCCCGTGATCGACTGCTGGATTTGCTGGAGCGGAGATTCCCACGGCAACCCACCCCCGCCCGAAGAGGCGAAGGCTGGGTCCGCCAGATTGACGCAGAAGACAACGGCGAACGCCGCAAGTGCAATGGCAGTCTCGGTCTTACGCGACATGGCTGTCCTCATCGATCTGGGCGTAATGTTCGGTCTGGTAACGGGAGTTGGTGAAGCCCTCGACATGGATCACTTCGCGAACCCGTCTCCCCTTCCCCGTTCGTTCGATCGAGACGATCAGATCGACTGCCTCGCCGATCACTTCCTGCATCGGCTGCTGGCTCGCTTCTGCTGTCAGCTGTTCCAGTCGACGGAGAGCGGACATCGCCGTGTTCGAGTGAATGGTGGTGACACCGCCAGGATGGCCGGTATTCCACGCCTTGAGCAGTGTAAGCGCCGCCCCGTCGCGGACCTCGCCGACGATGATGCGATCGGGCCGCAAGCGCATCGTGCTCTTGAGCAGGCGGGCCATGTCGATCGTTTCACTTGTATGGAGCGCCACGGCGTTCTCGGCCGCGCACTGAATCTCGGCGGTGTCCTCCAGCATGACGATCCGATCGTCCGGCGCATTCGCGATGATTTCGGCAATGACGGCATTGGCGAGCGTCGTCTTGCCGGAGCCAGTACCGCCGGAGATCACGATATTCATGCGAGACGCGATTGCGCTGCGCAGAACCGACGCTTGCGCCTCGGTCATGATCTTGTGTTTCAGATAGTCGTCGAGCGGGATCAGGCGTGAAGCACGCCGGCGGATCGTGAAGCTCGGCCCGGAAACGACCGGCGGCAGCAAACCCTCGAAGCGGTGACCGCCGATCGGGAGTTCGCCAGAGATGATCGGTTGCTCGTCGTCGGCCTCTGATTGTAGTGCGTGGGCGACGCTGCCGATGATAACTTCTGCGGCGGCGGGGCTGAGTTGGCCAGCCGGGGCCATGCCATGACCCAGGCGCTCAATGAAGAGCTTGCCATCGGGATTGAGCATGATCTCGACCACCATCGCATCATCAAGCGCGACGCAAAGCTGATCGCCGAGGGCGTCCTGGAGTTTCCGGACCAGACGCGAATGGGAGCGCAACTGGGTCACGCGGCACTCCTGATCGCTGCCACGTCGATCCGGGGGATCGAATGATAGCCCGGTGGGCAAACCTGCCGGAAGCTCGTCCTATCTGCCGGCAGGCTGCCCGCAATGGCGATGGTGTTGCCGATTGCGACCGGTGGGCCGAGCCGTTGCATTGGCCAGCCCGCCCGCTTCAGGATGCGCTCGAAGCGAAGATCGGTCGCGGTGACGATCTCGTTGTAGCCATTGGCCATAGACCATTCGATGATGCCGGCGAACAGGGTGAGCGTGGCGACATGCAGTTGGCTTGCGTCCCTCCGCGAGACAAGCGCGGTATCGACACAGAAGCGCGAGCTCTCGACCATCCCGGAATGCGCGACGAGCGAACCCGTTTCGAGGAGTTGCGGAAAAGTCTGCTCCAGCATCGTAGGGCCGAAAGCCGGAAGAAGACGGGCGCAACCTGCGACACGTCCACTATCGGTAATCGCCAGAAGGTAGGTCGGCTTGTAACCATCGTACTGGTCGCGCTCTTGCCCGGCTGTAATGGAGACTTCCCATTCCAGGCGGCCGCCGAACACCGTCGCGCGAAGACGGTGCATTTGTTTGAGGAAGCTTCGACTACGTTCGTATTGGTCCGGCGAGACTGTCAGTATCTGCATCACGATCTCCACATGAACAGGTCATGCGAACAAAAAATCATCTCGCGGCGCGTGTGCCTACGTGCAGATTTGCACCTGAGGTGATTCTACCGAGTCGGTGTTCCAGGGCATAGAATGCGAGTGGGTGAGAACGGCTAGATGCCGACAAGGTTGTGCAAATCTGCACGTGGTGACACGTCGCACAGAAGGAGGGAATCTGTCTAACTAACAGATAGCATTTGAAGAATCGGCATTTTTTATGATTTCGATTGAAACGTGTTTAACCTTTCATTAACCAAAAACGTCTTGCAACCTCACACGCATTGGGTAATCGTCACGGATAAATGGCAATACGCGCCAATTAACCGTGACAAGAGATTACACC